>NZ_JAMZDZ010000001.1:1266344-2532688 GCF_024172085.1 Hamadaea flava
GATGATGGACAGTGCGACGCGCGGGCCGTCGGTCTCGGCGACCGCAACGGCCCGATGCAGCTCGGCGACGGGGCTGGGCGCGACGATCAGGAGCTGATCGTAGAGCTGGACGATCTGCCGCCAGTCGGTCTGGCCCGCGGTACGCGCGTCACTGTGGACGGCGTTGATCGCCGCCTGGATCTGGTACGCGCCCGGCTGATTCCGCCGCAGGCAACGCCGGACGAGGTCCTGTCCTTCCGCGATCAGCTCGGCGTTCCACAGCCGACGGTCCTGGTCGGGCAGCGGTACGAGCCGATCGGCGCGGGCGGGCCGGCGCGCCTCGGTGAGCAGCATCAACGCCAGCAGCCCGAGCACCTCCGGCTCGTCGGGCATCAGCTCGGCGAGCAGCCGCCCGAGCCGGATCGCCTCGGCGCTCAGCTCGGGCCGGCCGAGGTGGCCCTCGGTGTAGATGAGATAGACGACGGCGAGCACCG
Organism: Hamadaea flava; assembly: GCF_024172085.1. Classification (NCBI taxonomy): domain Bacteria; kingdom Bacillati; phylum Actinomycetota; class Actinomycetes; order Micromonosporales; family Micromonosporaceae; genus Hamadaea; species Hamadaea flava. The sequence continues at coordinate 1,266,818 of NZ_JAMZDZ010000001.1, forward strand.
ACCGCAGGCGATCGGGCAACTCGGCGTCCCCCGGCACCCGGTACGGGATGTGCGCGTCGCGGATCTTGCCCTTCGCCCGGACGAGGCGTTGCGCCATCGTCGGCTCCGGGACGAGGAACGCGGTCGCGATCTCGGCCGTGCTGAGCCCGCCGAGCAGCTTCAGCGTCAACGCGACCTGCGCCGGTTCGGCGAGCGCCGGATGGCAGCACGTGAAGATCAGGCGCAGGCGGTCGTCGTCCACCGGACTCCCCTCTTCCCACTCGTGCTCCGTCCCGGAATCGGCGTGCAGCAGCGCCGCCTCGGTGTGCTTGGCGTCGCGTTGAGCCTCCCGGCGTACGCGGTCGATCGCGCGGTTGCGGGCGGTGGTGATGATCCAGCCGGCCGGGCTGGGTGGCGTACCCGTCTCCGGCCAGCGCCGCACGGCCTCCGCGAACGCGTCCTGCACGGCCTCCTCGGCGAGGTCGATGTCGCCGAAGGCCCGGACGAGAACGGCCACCGCGCGGCCGTACTCCGCCCGGAAGACCGCCTCGACGTCGGCCACTACTTCTCTTCGAACGCGATCGGCCGGACCTCGACGGGCAACGTCAGCACCGCCGCCATCCGCCGGCCCCAGCTCAGCGCCTCGTCCAGGTCGGCGGCCCGGATGACGGTGAACCCGCCGACGTGCTCCTTGCCCTCGGCGTACGGGCCGTCGGTGATCAGGTTCTCCCGGGGCCGCACGACGGTGGCGGAGCTCGCCGGGTGCAGACCCATCGCGAACACCCAGACACCCGTACGCCGCATCTCGTCGTTCAGCGTCGCGAGGTTCTCCATGATCGGGTCGAGCACCTCCGGCGGCGGCGCCTCCCCGTCGGGCTGGTAGATGCTGAGCAGGTACTCCGGCATGTTCGATCACCCCTTCGTGGTTCTTCCTACCCCCTACACGAACGGCGCTGCGGCATTTCGACAAGCCGCGGCATTTCGACGATCAGCGTGCGTACGCGAGCCGGGTGAACTCGGCCGTGCCACCCAGGAGGTAGAAGTCGGCGACCTGGCTCAGGGCGATCCCGATCGAATCCTTGTGCGGATCGGTGAACCACACCGTGCCGGAGCCGCCCTCCCAGCCGTACCGTCCGGGGGCGTCCGTGGCATCGTCCGGCGCCACCGTGACCGACATGCCGTAGCCCCAGCCCCGGCCGCCCAGCAACATCCCCGCCGAGCCGAGTTGTTCGGGGGTGAGGTGGTTCGTCGTCATCCGGCGGACGGAGTCGGCCGACAGCAGCCCGTCGCCGTTCCGGCGCAGCATCTGGGCGAAGGCGAGCAGGTCCGGTGCAGTGGAGAGCAGCCCGGCCGAGCCGGACGGGAAGGCGGGCGGTCGGGTCCACTCGGCCGCACGTGACAGCGGCGACTCCTGCAACGGTCCGCCCTGCAGGTCGCTCAGGTAGGCCGCCGGAATGCGGTGCGCCTCCTCCTCCGGCAGCCAGAATCCGGTGTCGGGCATGTTCAGCGGCGCGAAGAGCCGTTCGGCGAGGAAGTCCCCCAGCGGCTTTGTGGCCGCCCGCGCCACCAGTACGCCGAGCACCAGCGTCCCCGTGTTGTAGCGCCAGCGCGTACCGGGCTGATCCATCAGGGGCAGTTCGCCGAACCGCCGGATCCACTCGTCCGGGTCGAGCGGCGTACGCGGATCGGGCACGTCCAGCACCAGCTCCGCGTCCCGGGCCGCCTCGATGATCGGGTACGCGGGCTGGAACGACGGCTCGGTGATCATCCCGTGCCCGAGCCGGAAGGTGAGCAGGTCCTCCACCGTGATCGGCCGCTCGGCCGGGACCGTGTCGTCGAGCGGCGCGTCGAGCGTACGCAGCACCCGCCGGTCGGCCAGTTCGGGGAGCAGCCGGTCGACCGGCTCGTCGAGGGCGATCGTGCCGTCCTCGACGAGCAGCATCGTGGCAGCCGCCAGAACGGGCTTCGTCAGCGACGCGATCCGGAAGACCGTGTCCGTCCGCATCGCAGTACCGCCGAAGGCGGTGTCACCCATCGCCGTCACCTCGACGTCGTCCCCGTACGCGAGGGCGGTGACCAGGCCAGGCAGCTCCCCCCGGGCCACCCGGCCGGTCATCGCGGCGGTGAGTTTCTCGTTCAGCGGGCTCGCCATGATCGCCTCCAGTCGTGAGTCTTCACCAAGGCGTCGCACGACGGACCCGGGATACGACATCCGCCCGGAATTTCTTCGGCCTCAGTCCGGCAGCCGGGCCTCAGTCCGGAAGATCGGCGATGAAGTCGGAGACGTCGAGGCTCGCCAGCCGCTCGGGGTCGGCGAGGATGTCGATCGCGACGATCCGCCCGTCGACGACGGTCATCCCCATGACCCCGTAGAGCTGGCCGGACGGCGGGATGTTGATCACGCCCATCGCGCCGTTGACCAGCGCCGGGCGGGCGTACTGGGCCATCTTCGAGAACATGAGCGCCTGGCGGGCGACCGCCTCGGCCCCGCGCACGAGCCGGGCCACGTCGAACGGGGCCGCGCCGTAGTCCGCCCGGAGCACCACGTCGGGGTCGAGCAGCGCCACCAGCGCCTCGAAGTCGCCACCCCGCGAGGCCGCGAGGAACGCCTCGACCACCTCCCGCTGCCGGGCCAGGTCGCGGTCGGGAGCCGGGGCGCCACCCTGGATCCGCCGTCGGGCGCGGCTGGCGAGCTGCCGCGTCGCGCCCGGCGCCCGGCCGACGATCGGGGCGATGTCGTCGAACGGCAGCGCGAACATGTCGTGCAGCACGAAGGCCAACCGCTCGGCCGGGGTGAGGGTGTCGAGCACGACCTGCAGGGCCAGCCCGACCGAGTCGGCGAGCATCGCCTCCTGCTCCGGGTCGACGCCGTCGGCCGGGGCCACGATCGGATCGGGCACGTGCACGTCCAGCGGCTCCTCCCGGCGGGAGGTACGCGAGCGCAGCATGTCCAGGCACACTCGGCCGACCACGGTGGTCAGCCAGCCGCCCAGATTGCGTACCTCGGCGGCGTCGGACCGGTTGAGCCGGATCCAGGCTTCCTGAACAGCGTCGTCGGCCTCGGTCAGCGACCCCAGCATCCGGTACGCGACCGCGCGGAGGTGCGAGCGGTGCCCCTCGAATTCGTCGGCGAGCCATTCGGTGTCGTTCATGATCACATTCTTCCTCTCCGTTCATCACCCTGACGAACGGAGCGGCGCGAATGTGACCGGACTACTCGTGCTTGCCGGCGATTACTCGTAGTCGTCGTCCAGCGGAACGACCTGGGCCTGCTCGACGGCGTCGGCCTCGGGCACGTCGTCGCCGATCGCCGGCTCCACGGCGTCGTCGTCCTCGTCGAAGTCGTCGAACACGACGGGGAGGTCCTGTTCCTGGCGGTCGGCGTCGGGCACCTCGGTCACCTGGCCAACGTACCGAGAGTTGCGCCCGGCGTCGCGGCGAACCATCCGATTTCCCGGATCCGGTTGACACGCGTACGCGACCGGGCCCATACTCAACTCATCGGTTGATTAACCGGTCGGTTGAATAAGGTGGTCACGGTGGATCAGCTCAGCACGGTGTTCGCGGCGCTCGCCGACCCGACGAGACGGGCCATCCTCGCCCGGCTCGCCGAGGGCGACGCGACCGTGAACCAGCTGGCCGAACCGTTCCCGATCAGCCTCCAGGCGGTCTCCAAGCATCTGAAGGTGCTGGAGCAGGCCGGGCTGATCACCCGGGGTCGTGACGCTCAATGGCGGCCATGCCGCTTGGCGCCGGCTCCGCTACGGGACGTCACCGAATGGGTAGAGACCTACCGGCGCTTCTGGGAGGCGCGCTACGACCGGCTCGACGATTACCTGCAGGAACTCCAGCAGACACCGAAGGAGAAGTGAGATGTCCTCGAACGCCGTTTTCCAGGTGGCCCCGCGCGGTGACCGTGAGATCGTCATGACCCGCGTCTTCGACGCTCCCCGTGAGCTGGTCTGGGCCGCCTTCACCGATCCCGAGCACCTGAAGCACTGGTGGGGCCGAGGCAATCCGATGACGATCGAGATGGACGCCCGCGTCGGCGGCCGCTACCGCTTCGTCGAGCACTCGCCCGAGGGCGACGAGGCGTTCCGGGGCGAGATCCTGGAGCTGGTTCCGAACGAGAAGGTCGTGCAGACCTTCGAATGGGAGGGCCTGCCCGGCCACATCGCCACCGACACCATGGTGATGACCGAGGAGGGCGGCAAGACGCTCGTCACGACGACGTCCATGTTCATGAGCCAGGAAGACCGGGACGGCATGATCGCCTCCGGCATGGAGACCGGAGCCCGGCAGTCCTACGAGGCGCTGGACGCGTACCTGGCGAAGCTCTGAACCGGCTGGGAGCCGGCCGCAAGTGTGCCGCTCGTCACCGGAAAAGACTTTGCAGAGACTGAAAGATCACTTGTAGCTTCGGCGGGGTGTCCATCACCCCGCCGAAGCCGTCGCTGGGCCGTCGCGATCTCAAGAAGCAGCAGACCCGTGAGGCGCTGCTCACCGTGACGCTCCGGCTCGCCGCCGACCGGGGTCTCGAACACGTCACCGTCGAGGAGATCTGCGCCGAGGTCGGCGTCTCCTCGCGGACGTTCTTCAACTACTTCGCCGCCAAGGACGACGCCGTCCTGGACGACAACGCGGCCGCCGCCGAGGAGATGCTGCGGCGGCTGACCGAAGTGCTCACCGAACTGCCGGTGCTCGCCGCCGTGCACGCGTCCCTCGCCGCGATCATCGGCGAGATGGAGACCGATCGGGACCGCTGGCTGCTGCGGCTCACCGCCATCGAGCGCAGCCCATCGATGCTCCCCCGGCTCATCGCGACCAGCGTGAAGACCGAGCAACAGGCCGCCGAGGTCATCGGCCGGCATCTCGGCGTACCGGCGGACGGCTATCCGGCCCTCGTGATCGGGGTGGCCGGCGCGGCCTTCCGATCCGCGATGCAGCGCTGGGCGGCCGGCGACGGCTCCCGGCCGCTCGCCGCCTTTGTAGACGAAGCTTTCGCAGCCCTGGCCAACGGGCTGGCTGACCCTCAGCAACAACTAGAAGGAAGAGAATGACCACAACCACCGCGCCTGCGGACTCCCCCGAGACGGGCGCCGCGCCGCAACCCATGTCGCGCCGTGAGGTGCTGCAGGCGCTGTCCGGCCTCATGCTGGGCATGTTCGTCTCGATCCTGGCCTCCACGATCGTGTCGAACGCGCTTCCGCGCATCATCGCCGACCTGAAGGGCAGCCAGTCGGTCTACACCTGGATCGTCACGACCGAACTGCTCGCGATGACGGCCACCGTCCCGCTCTGGGGCAAGATGGCCGACCTCTACAGCAAGAAGCTGCTCATCCAGCTGTCGCTGGGCCTGTTCGTGGCCGGCTCGCTCATCGCCGGGTTCACCCCGAACGTCGAGATCCTGCTGCTGAGCCGCGCCGTGCAGGGCGTCGGCGCGGGCGGCATGACCGCGCTCGCGATGATCGTCATGGCGGCCATGATCCCGCCGCGTGAACTGGGCCGCTATTCCGGCATCTTCGGCGCGGTCTTCGGCGTCGGCACCATCGCCGGCCCGCTGATCGGCGGCGTCCTGGTCGACACCTCCTGGCTCGGGTGGCGCTGGTGCTTCCTGATCGGGGTCCCGTTCACCTTGACCGCGATCTTCCTGCTCCAGAAGACCCTGCACCTGCCGGTCGTACGCCGCCAGGTGAAGATCGACTATCTGGGCGCCCTGCTCATCATCGCCGGCGTCTCCACCCTGCTGATCTGGTCGACCCTGGCCGGGCAGAAGTTCGAGTGGGCCTCCGGCTGGACGGCGATCCTCGTCGGGGCCGGCGTGATCCTGCTGGCACTGGCGGTCTTCGTCGAGGCCCGCGCGGCAGAGCCGATCGTGCCGCTGGCCATCTTCCGCCACCGCACGGTCAGCCTCACCGTCCTGACCAGCATCTTCGTCGGCGTCGCGATGTTCGGCGGCACCGTGTTCCTGTCGCAGTACTTCCAGATCTCGCTCGGCAAGTCGCCGACGGTCGCCGGCCTGATGAGCCTGCCCATGATCTTCGGCCTGCTGGTCTCCTCGACCGTCGCCGGTCAGCTGATCACCAAGTACGGCCGCTGGAAGATCTTCCTGGTGGCCGGCGGTCTCGTGATGACGGTCGGCATGCTGCTGCTCAGCCGGATCGACGCGCACACGCACGTCGTCGTGCTGTCGGCGTACATGGCGGTGCTGGGCGTCGGCGTCGGCATGCTCATGCAGAACCTCGTGCTGGCCGCCCAGAACGACGTGCCCGCGCAGGATCTGGGCGCGACGACCTCGGTGCTGACGTTCTTCCGGAGCATGGGCGGCGCCATCGGCGTCAGCGCGCTCGGCGCGGTCCTCGCCAACCGGGTGACGGACATGTTCACCGAGAAGTTCGGGCCGATGGCCGGTGGCGGCGAGGCGGCGGTGCCCGACCTGAAGACGCTCGACCCGGCGATCCTGAAGATCGTGCAGCAGATCTACGGCGACGCCACGGCCGACCTGTTCCTCATCGGTACGCCGTTCGCCGTGCTCGCCCTGCTGACCGTGCTCTTCATCAAGGAGAAGCCGCTGCACACGCTGAGCGGCACCGACCGGCTGGCCCAGGAGCAGACCGACGCTCCGCCGCCGATCGCGGTCCACTAAGGATTCACCAGGAACGCCGCCGGGGCTGCCCCGGCGGCGTTTCACGTTTCCAGGAGCCAGGTCAACAGCGACCCGTCCCGGCCGACGAAGGTCGCTGCGCCGAGCGTACCGTCAGCTTGAAGGCGGCGGATGGTCCGCGCGGCCGGCTGGTTGCCCGCGAGCACATGGGCCAGGATCTTTCCACTGGCCGTGACGGCCAGGCGGTGCGCGAGCAGAGTTCCGATGCCGCGGCGCTGCCAGGCGTCCTCTACCAGGATCGCAGCCTCCGCCGGGTCGCCGGCGAGGCTGGCCATCGCCACAAGCCGCCCGTCGTGTACGCCGCCGGTGGCGACCGCGACGATCGTGCCCGCCGTGAGCAGTCTCGCGAGCAGCGCGGCCGGCGGCGTGCCCGCACCGGAGACGTAGCGGCGGTAGAGGCTCTCCCGTGAGCAGCGACGATGCATCGCCAGCACCTCGTCGAGATCGGCGGCGGTCGCCTCGCGAACCGTCACCACCACCGGTTCTATGTCGAGCATCATAATGCGATCGTGCGTTATGATGGCCGTCATAGTCAAGGGGAGCGAGATGACGACCGACAGCCGCGAAAAGATGATCAAGACCGCCGCCTTCCTCTTCGGCGAGCGGGGCTACGCGGCGACCTCCTTCCAGGACGTCCTCGCGCGCTCCGGAGCGCCGCGCGGCTCGATCTACCACCACTTCCCCGGCGGCAAGGAGCAGCTCGCGGCCGAGGCACTGCGGTGGTACGCGGGCCGCACCCGCGACGCGATGGCCGCCGGCACCGCCGACGGGCCGACCGTGGAAGCCGTCGCGGGCTACTTCGCCGCCACCGCCGCCTGGCTGAAGAAGAGCGACTTCCGCGGCGGCTGCCCGATCGGCAGTGTCGCGCTGGACATGTCCGGCGACGAGCCGCTACGCGAGATCGTGGCCGAGGCCTTCGCCGACTGGCGGCGCATCGTCGAGCGGTCGCTGCTGTCGGAGGGCTGCGCGCCGGACACCGCCCGTTCGCTGGCGGCACTGGTCATCGCCGCGTCCGAAGGCGCGCTGATGCTGGCCCGGACCTCCCGCGACCTGCGCGACTACGAGTCCGTCGCGACTCAGGTGCTCGCCCACCTCCGCACCGTCCTCACCGCGGCCTGACCCGCATCGAGTCCAGCCGTCGCGGCGTCGGACGCGACGGCGGGGCATTGATGGGAGTCTTGTCGCGGGAGCGCTCCCATGCCACACTGTAGCCCCGAACCACCCTCCCCTTGCCTGATCTCCCACCGCCCGGCGAGGTCCCGCCCAGGAAAGGTCGAGGCCACACATGAAACGTGTCGCCCTGGCGAGCATCGCCCTGCTCGCCCTCGTATCGTCCACTCTGCTGACGGCCCAGCCCGCGTACGCCGCCACCGGTCTGCACATCAGCGGCCGGAACATCGTCGAGGCCAACGGCAGCGCCTTCGTGATGCGTGGCGTGTCCCACGCGCACACCTGGTACCCCACCCAGACCAACTCCTTCGCCAACATCAAGGCACTCGGCGCCAACTCCCTTCGCGTAGTGCTCAGCGGCGGGCGCTGGACCCCGAACGCCGCCTCCGACGTCGCCAACGTCATCAGCCTGTGCAAGGCCAGCAAGCTCATCTGCGTACTGGAGAACCACGACACCACCGGGTACGGCGAGCAGAGCGGCGCGTACACGCTGGACCAGGCGGTCGACTACTGGATCGGGCTGAAGAGCGTCCTCGTCGGCCAGGAGGACTACGTCGTCATCAACATCGGCAACGAGCCGGTCGGCAACAACAACGCCGCCCAGTGGACCGACGCCACCAAGAACGCCATCACCCGGTTGCGCAGCAACGGTTTCCAGCACCTCATCATGGTCGACGCGCCGAACTGGGGACAGGACTGGCAGTTCGTGATGCGCGACAACGCCGCCTCGGTGTTCGCCGCCGACACGGCCCGCAACACGGTCTTCTCGATCCACATGTACGGCGTCTTCGACACCGCGGCTGAGATCACGGCGTACCTCGACGCCTTCCAGACGGCTGGGCTACCGCTGGTCATCGGCGAGTTCGGGTTCAACCACTCCGATGGCAACCCGGACGAGGACACGATCATGGCCCAGGCCGTCTCCCGCGGCGTCGGTTATCTCGGCTGGTCGTGGAGCGGCAACGGCGGCGGCGTCGAGTACCTCGACATGGTCACCAACTTCAACCCGAGCGCCCTGACGAGCTGGGGCCAGCGCATCTTCAACGGCGCCAACGGCATCGTGGCGACCGCCAGGGAAGCGGCGATCTACTCCGGCGGCACCAGCGACACCGTCGCGCCCACCACCCCCGGTACGCCCACCGCGTCCGGCGTCACCGCGACCGGCGCCACGCTCAGCTGGACAGCCTCGACCGACAATATCTCGGTCACCAGCTACGACGTGCTGAACGCGTCGAACACCGTCGTCGCGTCGTCGTTGACGAACTCCGTCACGCTGACCGGGCTCACCCCGTCCACCCAGTACGCGCTGCGCGTACGGGCCCGGGACGCGGCCGGCAACCAGTCCGCCGTGTCGAGCGCCGTCACCTTCACCACGACGACCGCCCCGACCGGCACCTGCAAGGTGGTCTACACGGCCAGCCCGTGGACCGAGGGCTCCGGGACCGGCGGCTTCACCGCCAACATCGCCGTCACCAATACGGGCGCCAGCGCGATCTCCGGCTGGACGCTCAAGTTCACGCTCCCTAGTGGACAGACGCTGACCGCGCCGGGCTGGAGCGCGACCTACACCGTGAGCGGGCAAGCGGTGACCGCGACGAACCTCTCCTACAACGGCAACCTCGCCGCGGGCGGCTCCACCGGCATCGGCTTCAACGGCCGCTGGAGCGGCACCTACAGCAGCCCGACGTCGTTCACCCTGAACAACAACCCCTGCACGACGTCCTGACGGCCGGCGGGCGGGCGCGCGACCGGCGAGGGTTTCGCGTCCGCCCGCTTCCGGGTACGCCCATGTCATGACCGATGACCAGACGACCGAGACGGTTCCGACGCGCGGCGACGGCCATGACGAGATCCTCGCGCTCGACACCAACGGGGACGGCAAGCCGGACCTGTGGGCGATCGACACCGACGGGGACGGCAAGCCCGACCTGTTCCAGTCTGATGTGGACGGTGACGGTCAGGTCGAGGTCACCATGGTGGACCTCGATCAGGACGGCACGATGGACATCAAGGTCGACGGCGACGGCGGCCATCCGCCGGTCTAGCGCACCAGCGGCCGGCCCGAGGACCGGGCCGGCCGCTGTTCGACTTCAGGATCAGCCGAGGGTCAGCCTTGCGATCCGGCCGGCCGCGCCGGAGGCCCAGCAGGCGCCGTCGTTCGTGCACTGCACGCCGTGCAGGCTGCCGGTCTCGAACCGGTGCCAGCTCCGGCCGCCGTCCCAGGTGATGTCGCTGCCGGTCGGGCCGACCGCGACGGCCACGCCCGGCACCTTGGTCCAGGCCACTCCCGATCGATACTCCCCTGGTACGCCGTCGGCCGCGACCCAGGTCCGTCCGCCGTCGGCAGTCCACGCCGCCCCGTTCGGCGCCGAGGTCGGGGCGGCGAAGTCGCCGCCGACCGCGATGCCGTGATGCGCGTCGCGGAAGGCCACCGAGTAGACGCCCGCGCTGGGGCCGCTCGGGATCGGCGAATCGGTGACCGTCCAGGTGCGACCCCGGTCGGCGGAGCGGAACACGCGGGCGGTCGCGCCGCCGCCGGTGGCGAACCAGGAGTCCCGCCCGGCGGTGCTGACGATGCACGTGCCGCTCGCGGCGAACGCGAACTCCCCGGCCAGCGCGGCCGGCATGCCGTCGCCCGGCACGATCGACCAGCTACGGCCGCCGTCGTCCGTGGACAGCAGCCGGAAGCGGCCGTCGACCGGGTCGGACAGGGCGAGCCCGTGCCGGTGGTCGAAGAACGTCATGCAGTCGTAGAACGCCGCCGGTTCGGCGTTGCGGAAGCTCTCGGTCCAGCTGGCCCCGCCGTCGGCGGTGGCGTAGATCCGGGAGTCGGTTCCTTCGCCGATCGACAGGATCACGGCGTGGTCGGCGTCGAACGCCTGGATGTCGCGGAACTGCAGTTCGGCCGTGTCCGACGGGCCGACGTGCTGCCAGGTGCGCCCGCCGTCCACGGTACGCAGGACTTCCCCGCCGCTGCCGCTGGCCCAGGCGATCCGGCGGCTGACCGGGGACAGCCCGCGGAGGCTGGACGTGGAACCGGTCGCGAAGTCCTGCCAGCCCGGCTGCGGCCGGTGGCCGCCGGAGGCGTACGCCGAGCCGGGAGCGAGGGAGGTGGTGAGGGTGGCCACCGCCACCAGGGAAACGATCGTCGTCAGACGTCTCATGAACGCCGAACCTACCGCCGGTGATCGAATCCCGCGACCGCCCGGCTCCCCAGACTCAGAGGGGTTTGATGGCGACGCCGCCCCAGAACGCGTCCGGAACCTGCTCCGGCTCCCCGTCCGGCCGCCACTTCGCCACCGGGACGATGCCGTCGATCCGCCATTCGCCGAGCAGCCGGCCGAAGTCGCGGGGATCGCGCATGTGGAACCCGGGACCCATCATGGCCAGCGCGTCCGGGTACGCCGTCAGTTCCAGCCCGTCGAAGTCGACGATGAGGAAGCTGCCCGTCTCGACCTGGGCGTACAGCTGGGACAGGGCGTCGGCGAGCTGGCCGTCGTCGAGGAACGCGGCGAGGCCGAGGAAGACGACGCCGACCGGCCGGACACCCCACCCCGGCAGGTACGCCGAAGGGTCGAACCCGCGCAGCGCGGTGGCGTCGGCCTCCGCGTAGTGCGCGTTGTCGGCCATGGCGAGCAGCGCCGAGCCGTGCGCGACGATCTTCGGGTCGGCGTCGGTGTAGAGGACGTGCGCGTCCGGGACGATCTGGTGGACGTTGCCCTGGCTCGGGATGCCGGCCCCGAACACCAGGAAGTCGGTGATCCCCTGGTCGGCGACGAATCGGACGGTCCGGCCCAGGTAGGCGCGCAGCGACCGGAAGATCTCCGCGCACGGCCCGTACGCCTGCTCGAACGCCTCGGCGGCGGCGATGTCGACCGGAAAGTGGTCGTACCCGCCCAGCCAGAAGTCGATCATGCGGGCGGTGCTGGGCGTCGATGGCTGGACGGTCATAAAAGGCAACCTACCCGGCCAACGCCAGTCATGGAGTGTCCTGTCCCGGCACAATGGAGGCATGAGGCCGGAGGAACCGGAAGACCGCTTCGTCGGCGCCGCCCGGGTGCCGTCCCGGGCTGTCGACCCGGTGACCGCCGTTCCCGCCCCGGCGGCCCGGCCGCCGCGGCCCAACCGGGCGCTCTGGTTCGCTGGAGCGGGCGCGGTCGCCGTCATCGTGCTGTCGATCGGCGTACTGGTGGGGTATGCGCTGCGCCCCGCTCCCGTGGCGAGTCCCGGTGCGGCGGCGAAGACCTCGGCGTCGCCGAAGCCGCCGCCCCGAGACTCCCCCAAGACGGTGACTCAGCGCTATCTGGACGCGGTCGTCGCCGGGGACAAGACGAAGAGCGACAAGGAGCTGTGCGGTCTGTTGCGGGGTACGCCGCAGAACCAGGCCGATCTCTCCCAGTACCACGTCAACGACCTGGTCACGCTGGAGGCCCAGGAGGGCAAGGTCGACGGCAAGCGGGCCACGGTCGAGGTGAAGGTCGCGGTGCCGATCCTGGGCTCGACCAGGTTCACCGTCGATCTGGTCGACGAGAAGGGCGTCTGGAAGGTCTGCGGCTTCGGCGCAGGTCAGTGACGACGGGGTTGATCAAATACGCCGACGGGCGCAAGATGACGCCATGTCCGAGACGACGGGGGTCAAGCCGCCCAGCCTATGGCGGAACAAGGCGTTCACCCTGCTGTGGAGCAGTCAGGCGTTATCCGATCTAGGCAGCTCGATGTCGAGCCTGGCGATGCCGCTGCTCACGCTGGCAATCACCGGCTCGCCGATTCAAGCCGGCGTGGTGGGCACCTCGGCGGCGGTCGTCCGGCTGGTCTGCCAACTCCCGGCCGGCGTCGTCACCGACCGCATCGACCGGAAACGGCTCATGCTCGTCGCCGACGCGGTACGGCTTTGTGCGTACCTGTCGCTTGGCATCCTGGTGCTGGCCGACCGCGTGTCGCTGGCGTGGATCGTGGCGATCAACATGATCGTGACGGTTTTCCATGTGGCGCACGAGAACGCACAGTTCGGCGCGGTCCGCAACGTCGTGCCGCTGGACCGCGTGCCGGAGGCGACCGCGCGGAACGAGGCCCGCGGGGCGGCGGTCTCGCTGATCGGGCCGCCGATCGGCGGCGCACTGTTCGGCCTGGCCCGCGCCTTGCCGTTCTTCACCGACGCGGTGTCCTATCTGCTGTCGTTCATCGGCGTCTCGCTGATCCGTGAGCCGATGCAGCAGGAACGCTCCGAGCCGCGCGAGCACCCGGCCAAAGAGCTGATCGAGGGCGTGAAGTTCACCCTGTCCGAGCCGTTCCTGCGCGCGGTGCTGCTGATCGCGCCGCCGATCAACCTGGCCTTCAACGGCATGATCTTCGCGATGGTCGTCATCTTGCAGCAGCGGGGCACACCGCCCGCGCTGATCGGCACGGTCGAGACCATCATCGGGGCGGGCCTGCTGTTCGGCGCACTGATCGCGCCGAGACTTGCACAGCGCGTTCCGATGCGGCGGCTCATCATCGGGATCACCTGGCTGGGCGCCGCGCTCATGGCGAGCGCCGCGCTGCTGACCGGCTCGATCCTCGTCGCCATTCCGGTGGCGCTCGCGATCATGCTCGGCCCGGCCTGCAACGCGGCACTGTTCGGCTACCAGGCCGCGGTCACGCCGGACCGCATGCAGGGCCGCGTGATGTCCGTGATCATCCTCGTCGCCACCAGCCTCGCCAGCCTGTCCGCACTGCTGGGCGGCTCGCTCGTGCACCTGGCGGGTGGTCCGGTCACGGTGCTGGTTTTCGCGGGACTCATGGCTGTCGCGGCGGTCGCGGCCACCATCAGCCAAGGGGTACGCGGAATGAAGCCGCTGTCGGAGCTGCAACCGGCGACCTAGTTCTGCAGCACTGGACTTAACGGGATGGCGTGGTCCCGACGCGCCTGAGGATCACGCCATCCCGGTCTCACGGCAGCTGTCTCATGGCAGCTGTTTCATGGCAGCTGCCAGACCTGGTTGGCCGAGGCGTAGCAGGTCCAGATCTGCAGCCGGGTGCCGTCGGCCGAGCTCGGCCCGGTCGCGTCCAGGCACTTGCCCGAGTTCGAATTGACGAGGGTGCCGTTGGACTGGGCCTGCCAGACCTGGGCGCCCGTGCCGTTACAGTCCCACAGCTGGATCTTCGTACCGTCCGCCGTGCCCGCGCTGGTGACGTCCATGCACTTGCCGAGCGCCCGGACCGTCCCGTCGGAGCCGACCGTCCACCGTTGAGCATTGGTGCCGTTGCAGGTCCACAACTGGATCGCCGTGCCGTTGGCCGTGGCCGCACCGGAGACGTCGACACACTTGCCGCCATAGCCGGTGATCTGCCCGGTACGCCCAGTCGGCGGAGTGGTGGTGCCGCCCGCCGCGTCGAAGATGGCCGAGACCAGCGACGTCGAGCCGGTGGTGTCCTGGGACAACTCCCAGTTCATGATGCCGCCGGCGTTGGCGACCGCCCACTGCGTCTTCCGCTTGATCGTGGGGATGCCGTTGTAACACTGCTGAGCGCCGCCGACCGTAGTGCAGTCCCGGTTGGCGTTCGCCGGGTCCATCGCCACGAGCTGGGCGTACGTGTAGTAGCCGGGACGGCTGTAGAACGGCACGCCGAGCACGGTCTTCGAGGCCGGCAGACCACGCGACTTCCAGAAGTTCGCCGCCGCGATCGACCAGTCATAGTTGGCGTGCGGGCTCCCCCCGTCGTACGCCATGATGTTCAGGAAGTCGACGTACCCGAAGACGGCCGTCTCCACGCCGTAAGCCGTCGAGCCTTCCGACACGACCGCAGCCGTGAGCAGCTTGCCCCGGCTGTGCATCGCCGAACTGAGCGCCGACATCAGCTGGGTGTAGTTGCTCGCCGAAGTGCCCGGATCGGGGTACTCCCAGTCGATGTCGACGCCGTCGAGAGCGTACTGGTTGATGAGGTTGACGACGCTGTTGACGAAGGTCGTCCGGCCGGTAGAGCTGCCGGCCAGGGTCTCGAACGCCGAGTCGTTGCCGTCGTTCCAACCGCCGATCGAGATCGACACCTTGACGCCGTTGGCGTGCGCCGACGACACCAGCGAGGACAGCTTCGCGGCGTTGTCCACGGCACCCAGCGTGCCGTTCGAGTTCGGCAGGACGAAGGCGTAGTTGATATGCGTCAACTTCGAGTACTGCACGGCGCTGACACTGCCCGACCACGACGGCAGGTAGCCGACGCTCCGGAAACCGGCGGGCAGCGCTGCCTGCGCGGGCGTGGGGGTGGCCAAAGCCGTTGTGGCCAGCGCCGTCGTGACTACCGTCAGGGCTGCGGTGGCGCAGCGGCGCCACCAGGGGACGGATGTGGGCATCGAGGGTTCCCTTTCGCAGAGGGCCGGTGGGGCCGGCGGTCTGAGCGAGAAGCCTCTAAATATTAGGAAACCTTAATTAAAGAATCAAGTTAAGCCCTGAAATAAGTCTCTACATGCGTGTCGTGGTGCGCTTTCGCTCGGCGGCGCTTCGCCTCCGCAGGGCGGCGTCCGCGTACGCCGGGCGGTGTAGCTCCTACGCCGCGCGTTCGCGGGCGGCACCACGCTGTCGCGGAGTGGCGTCGCTCGTTCGCGGGCGGTCCGGGCACCACTGGAACGCTGTGCACCTATCAGCAGTCGTGTTAGGTACCTGGCGTTCCGGAGATCACGGCGCGAGCCCGCGGCACCCGCCGGGCGGTCCGGACGTTCGCGGGCGGCGCCGCGCCATCGCGGGACGGAACCACGCTGTCGCGGGACGGCACCACCGCGGGGCGGCACCACGCGTCGCGGAGCAGCACCACGCGTCGCGGGGCGACGCCACGCACCACTGGAACGCTGTGTACCTATCAGCGGTCGCGTTAGGTACATGGCGTTCCGGAGATCGCGGTGCGAGCCCGCGGCACCCGCCGGGCGGTCCGGACGTTCGCGGGTGGCACCACGCCATCGCAGGACGGAACCACGCTGTCGCGGGACGGCACCACTCTGTCGCGGGGCAGCACCACGCACCACCGGAACGCTGTGTACCTATCAGCGGTCGCGTTAGGTACATGGCGTTCCGGAGATCGCGGTGCGAGCCAGAGGCGCCCGCAGGCGCGAGCTCCTGGCACCTCGCGGCGTGAGCCGGAAGCGCCCGCGGCGGCTGCGACGTGAGCGGGCGGCGCACGCCGCCTGCGAACGCGCGGGCTCAGCGGGGCGGGCGCGCCCCGAGGTTCGGGGGCACGCCCGCCGGCGCTCGGCGTACGACGGTTATTCGGCGGCGACGTGCGGCTGGAGTCCACGCTGCGTCGGGATGAGCCGGCCCAGTTCGTCGCGGTTCGGCCCGTCCTCGTCGGCGGGCAGTTCGTCGTCGGCCAGCTCGGCGTCGACCGTCTCTTCCAGATCCTCGACCTCGTCCACCAGCGCCTCGATGACGGCGGCGGACTCCCGGAGGTCGGCGAGTTCGTCGGTACGCGCAGGGTCGTCCCGGCGCGGCAGCTCCGGCCGGGGTGCGCCCTCGGGCACGACCGCTACGGCGTCGGCAGCCTGCGGTTCGGCGGCGCGTCGGCCTGCGGTGAAACCGTCGAAGGCGTCGCGGTCGAACAGCAGCCGGTCCCGGCCGTTGCGTTCGGCCCCAGCCGGAGCGTGGTTGCCGTTGCGCTCGGAGAACAAACTCGACTCCGGTACGCGCGGCCGTTCCATCGCCCGCTGCTCCGCACCGCCTGGAACGCGTACGTGCTCCTCGGGGGTGCTCTGTACGCGCGGGTGCTCCTCGGTCGGCGCGAACGCCGCGGCGGCCGGCGAAACGGGCGACTCCGCCAGGGGCTCGGCGACCGGCGCGGGCGTGTCGACCGGAATCGTGGTGCCGTCGGGCCGCATCGCGACCATCTGGTACTCGCCGGTCTCGGCGCTCATCGCGGCGGCGGCCATGACCGCCTGCGCGGCGCGGTCGGCCATCCGCTTGGCTTCCCGCTGCAAGCGCGCCCGCACCTCTTCGGCGTGCCGCTCGGTGGCGTCCGCCTCGCGGCGGGCGTCGTTGAGCCGGTTCAGCTCGCTGGACAGCTCTTGCTTCACCTCGACCAGGCGGCGCTGCAACTCGGTCAGCTCGTTCGCGGCGACCGAACCCTGCTGGCGCGCCTCGCCCAGGCGCTGCTGGGCGTTGTCCAGCGCGGCCTGGAGTTGGGCCAGTCCCTGCTGGCGTACCTCGATCTCCTGTTGCACGGCGGCGAGCTGCTGCTGGTGTGCGGCGTTCTGCTCGCCCGCCTTGCGGCGCAGCTCGGAGGCGTATTGCTGGGCTTCTGCCTGCAGGCCGGCGTTCTTCTGCTCGGCCTCGTTGCGCAGCCGGGCCAGATCGGCCTCATGCGCGGTACGCGTCTCGGTCAGCTCCTGCTGAGTCTGCGCACGGGCGGCCTCGATCTCCTGCTGCAGTTCCTTACGCGCCTGCTCCGCCTCTTCGAGGCTGTTCTCGCGGGTCTGCTGCGCGTCCTGGTCGGCCTGCTCCCGCGCCGCCTGGGCGTCGGACCGGATCTTGTCGGCCAGTTCCCGCGCGTCGGCCACCGTCTTGTCGGCCTCGGCCTGGTGATCGGTGGCGCGTTGGGCGGCGGCGTTGACGATCGCTTCGGCCTGCTTCTCGGCCAGTCCGATGATCTGGTCGACCATCGTGCCTAGGTGACCGAACGAGGCCCGCTCGAGTTGTTGCGGCCGCTGGTGCAGCTCGCTCAGTTCCACCCGGGCCTGCTGCAGCTGATTGTTCAGCCGCTGGACCTGGTCGAAGGCGCGCTGCCGCTCGGTGGACAGGGTAGCGAGGTCGCCGGCGACCTGTTCGACGTAATAGTCGACCTGGCGCTTGTCGTACCCGCGCATGACCTGCGCGAACGACGGACGGGACGGCCCATCGCCTCGGTACGACTCCTCGTTCTGGGACATTGCGCGCCACCCTCCCAAACGGCCACGAGCCCGCCGCGGGGTCGTCGGTGGGCTCGGCGACGGACTATACCGCCCGCCTGCGGTTGCGCAACGTTACCGCCGACCGGCGGGACGCCAGCACCCCCCACCCGGACATCATCTCCGCGACTTTCGCGCCCGGCCGCCGGATCGCGTTGCGCTGCGGTGCCGGCCGGACAACGTGGCACACGCCGATCCGCGTACCCCTCGTAGGATGCCCGAGGTGCGCAGACTCGCCCTCCTCCTCTGTCTGTCCCTCGCCGGCTGCGGCTCGGCCGACCCCGCAACGACCTGGGTCGAGTCGAGCGGTTCGCCGTCGCCCGGCGCCGTGACCGCGACTTCGGCGGCGGCCTCGCCGTCGCCGTCGAAGCCGGTCGCCGCGTTCAGCGCGGGTAATCCGAAGGGGACGGCCAAGGTGCCCGCCGAAGCGAAGGCGGTCGACACCGGCAAACCCGATCGGGTGATCGGCAACGGCACCGCGGCGAGCTGCACCTCCGAGGCGGTGGTCGCGGCCGTGGCCAAGGGTGGCGTCATCACCTTCTCCTGCGGCTCCGCGCCGCTCACGATCACCATGAAGAGCACCGCGAGGGTACGCAACACGAGCGCGAAGGTGGTGCTCGACGGCGGCGGCCTGGTGACCCTCAGCGGTGGTGGCAAGCGCCGCATCCTCTACATGAACACGTGCGACAAGTCGCTCGTGTGGACCACGTCGCACTGCAACGACCAGGCCTCGCCGCAGCTGACCGTGCAGAACCTGACCTTCGCCGACGGCAACTCCACTGGGGACGCGACGGAGGGCGGCGGCGGAGGTGCGATGTTCGTCCGCGGCGGCCGGGTGAAGGTGGTCAGCTCCCGTTTCCTGCGGAACAGATGCGACACCACGGGACCGGACCTGGGTGGGGCCGCGCTCCGGGTGCTCGACCAGTACCAGGACAAGCCCGTCTACATCGTGAGCAGCACCTTCGGCGGCGCGTCCGGGCAGGGCGGCGTCTGCTCGAACGGTGGCGCGCTGAGCAGCATCGGCGTGTCCTGGGTGGTGCTCAACAGCCTGCTCACGCACAACCGTGCGATCGGCAAGGGCGCGAACCCGGCCCGCCCCGGTACGCCCGGCGGCGGCAGCGGCGGCGCGATCTACACCGACGGCGACCGGTTCACGGTGACCATCGCCGGCAGCATCGTGCAGGACAATCGGGCCGCCGAAGGCGGTGGAGCCGTGTTCTTCGTCAGCAACGACCGCACCGGGACGATGACGATCGAGAACTCGACCTTGCGCCGCAACAAGAGCGACGGGTTCGAGACCTACCCCGGGATCTTCTTCCTCGGCGCCAAGCCGCCCACGATCATCGGTCCGAAGCCCGCACGCTGACGTCGGTGAGCCCGCGAGCGGCCAGCCGGGCGTCGCGGTCGGCCTGCTGCAGCCGCTTCCGGGCGGCCTGCACCGCGCGGTCGGCCTCGGCCCGTCCCTCGTACGCCTCGTCGAGCCGCTGCCGGAGTGCGTCCACTGTGTCTCGTGCGGTGCGGAGGAGGGCTTCGGCGTCGGCAAGCTCGGCCTCGGCCTGCTTCCGGGCGGCCTCAGCCGCCGCTTGCAGTCGTTTCTCCGCCTTGCGTTCGGTACGCTCCGCCGCCGTTTCCGGCTTCGCGGACTCCCCCGCGACGGCCGCCGCCTTGGATCGCGGCTTGCCCGCCGGCGCGCCCTGCGTACTGGTGTCGACCGCGTCGTCGGTGGGGACTGCGCTGAGCAGGCTGGTGAAGCCGATCCGGGACAGCCCTTCGGACAGCTGCCCGGCGAGCAGTTCGTCGGCGGCGGCCGGGTCGGCCAGCGCGGATCGCAGGGTCTGCTCCAGCCCGCGTTCGGTCGCGTCGGCCACCGGGCGGTCGGCGAGTTCGTGCGCCTGGCGTACGAGGTCGGCGACCACTTCGTGCTGCCGGGTGGACAGCCGCCGGAGCTGCTCGCCGTCGAGCCGCGTGGTGGCCGCACGCAGCTGATCGCCGAGGTCGACGAGCTGCTCGACGGCCTCCCGCCGCTGCCGGACGAGCTGGTTGGCCAGCCAGGCGACCGCGTTCGGCTTGCGCAGCTTGGCAAGCCGGGCGGCCAGCATCTTGTCGCCGGCCGCCTTCGCGTCGCGGGCCGCCGCGTCCCGGGCGGCGGTGAACTCCGCCTGTGGCAGGCCGTAGAGGTCGTCGGCCGGGTCGGTCACGCCTGCCGACCGTCCCAGGACCAGCGCGGCATCGGCGCCCCGGCCGGGACTTCCGCGTCGCGGCTCATGTGGTCCATGACGTTGTCGACGGCCCACCGCATGTACGCCGCCAGCGCGCCCCGGAACTCGGGATCGTCCGGCAGCCCGGCGTCGTCCATCGCCTGGACGAAGCACTCGTAGAACCGCTCCCCCATCTCGGTGGGAGCCTCGTTGCCGCAATGGATCCCGAGCATCTGGGCCTGCCCGCCGAACGGGGTGAACCCCGCCGGGCCGCCGAGCACCTCGGCCCAGTACGCCGCCAGCCGCTCGACGTGCTGCGGATGACCGGGGTGGGAGAAGGGGTGGTTGAGCACGGGATCGTCAAGACACCGCTGATGGTGAGCGGCGGCCAGCGCCAGGATCGCGGGGCTGCCGCCGGCGTACTCGTAGAGGGAGGGCCGGGCCATGCCTGCGACTATTCCACTCCGACCGTGCCGTAGGTGGGATCTCCCGCAAGATCAAATATCCGCGGCTGAACGGCGTCCACCAGACGAGCACCGATTAACGTCGAACTCATCGGTCGCTTGCCGACATTTCCCACTTTCGCGGCGGCTTCGCCCCGTACCGTCGATCTATGACGATGACGCAGGTCAGCGGCTGGCGCAGCGCCACCCCCGCCGGAGCGGTCACCTCGATCGTGCTGGGCCTGGTGCTGCTGGTGTGGCCCGGCCAGACGCTGGAGGTCTTCGGCTGGCTGCTTGCGATCGCCCTGTTCCTGCTCGGGCTCGCCCGAGTCCTGACCGGCGTCACCGGGCATCGGACCGGTCGCGGCCGGGCGTGGCGGATCGTCACCGGCCTGATCTACCTCATCGCCGGGGTGGTCGTGGCAGCCAACCTGCCCGGCTCGATCCGGACGATCGTCGTGCTCGTCGGCATCGGGTGGATCGTCGCCGGGGCGGCCGAGATCGTGGCGGCCTACCAGAATCCGCCCGGCGAGCGGTCCGTGGCCATCGTCATCGCCCTCATGAACGCGTTCTTCGGCCTGATCCTGCTGGTCTTCCCCGAGCCCAGTCTCGTCTTCGTCATCTGGATCGCGGCGATCTGGCTCATCCTGACCGGGGTCCTCCAGCTCGCCTTCGCCTGGTGGCTGTCCCGCTCCGCCTCCCGCTGACCTTCCCCTGACGGCGAAGTCGATCATGCCGTCAGGGGAACGATCACGAACTCTGGTACGCGACACGCCGGTCGATCATGGCCGAAGGTTCATGATCGACCCGACAGGGCGGTGGCGGGGGCGGGGGCGGGGGCCGGGGCCGGGGCTGGGGCTGGGCGGAGCTTGGGTAGCAGGACGGCCGCGAGCACTGCGGCGGCCAGCGAGAAGCCGACGGCGGCCCACGAGCCGAACGACATGGCCTTGATGAAGGCGTCGCGGGCGATGGCGGCGAGCCCGGCGTCGTTGAGCGAGAGCGCGCCCGCGAGTGATTCGCGTGCCACCGCGGGCGCCTCGTCGGGCATCCGGGAGGTGTAGACGCCGGCCAGGACGCTGCCGAGGACCGCCACCGACAGCGCCATGCCGACCTGCTGGACGGTGTCGTTGAGGGCCGAGCCGACGCCGGCGTGTTGCTGCGGGACCGCACCGAGAAGCGTCGCGTACGCCGCCGGCCCGGCGAGGCCGCCGCCGACGCCCATGATCATGAGGCCGGTGATGAGCGCGCCGTAGCTGCTGGACGCGTCGAGGAAGGCGATGACCACGAAGCCCACGGAGATGACGGCCAGCCCGACCATGATGAGCACCTTGTTGCTGACCTTCTGCCCCAGGGCCGCCCCGACCGCGTTGAACAGCGCGGCGGCGACGGCATAAGGCAGCAACGCCAGTCCGGCCTTGATCGGCGTGTAGTCGTGCACGAGCTGGAGGTACTGGGTGAGCATGAGCAGCAACGCGCCGGTGCCGAAGGACAGCAGCACGATCGAGAAGCTCGCGCCGCTGAACCGGCGGTCGCGGAACAGTTCCAGCGGCAGCATCGGCGACGCGCTGCGGGTCTCCCAGAACACGAACGCGCCCAGCCCCAGCACCGCGAGAGCGACGGCGACCAGCACTCTGGGTTCCGACCAGCCGTCGGCCGGCCCGGCGATGATGGCGTACACCAGGGCGGTCATGCCCACTGTGGACAGCACGACGCCGGCCGGGTCCAGCTTGCGGGCCGGGCCGCGCGACTCCGGCATGAGCAGCACCGCCGCGAGGATGGCGACCGCGGCGACGGGCACGTTGAGCAGGAAGATCGAGCCCCACCAGTAGTGGTCGAGGAGGAACCCGCCGACGGTGGGGCCGGCGATGACGCCCAGCATCGCGACCGCGCTCCAGGCGGCGAACGCCTTGCGGCGTTCATGTTCGTCGAAGACCGTGATGAGGATCGAGAGCGTGCTCGGCATCAGCAGCGCGCCGCCCACGCCCATCAGCGCGCGTACGCCGATCAGCTGCCACGGCTCGGTGACGAGCACAGCGAGCGTCGACGCGCCGCCGAACAGGGCGAGCCCGAGGAGCAGCAGCCTGCGGCGGCCGAACCGGTCGGACAGCGAACCTGAGGTCAGCAAAAGCCCGGCGAAGACCAGGATGTACGCGTCCAGCACCCATTGGATGTCGGCGGGGGTCGCCTTCAGGTCGGTCATCAGCGCCGGGATGGCGAGGTTGAGCACGGTGTTGTCGACGACCAGAACCAGCAGGCTGAGGCAGAGGACCGCCAGGATCCACCAGCGCCGCGGGTCCCGCTCGGCCGGGACAGCCGTCTCTCGTACAGTGTTCGAGTCCATTCGCACACTGTACGACAGACTCGCACAGTGTGCGAGACCGATTATGCTTAGGTCCATGCAGACTCCGGTGACCTCGGTGTGGACGCGCGAGAAGCGGCCCGCCAAGTCCTCGAACCTCGACCGCGCCCAGATCGTCCGGGAGACCCTCGCCCTGCTGGACGAGGAGGGACTCGACGCGTTGAGCATGCGGCGCCTCGCCGCCCGGCTCGGCTCCGGCGCGACCAGCGTCTACTGGCACGTGGCGAACAAGGACGAGCTGCTCGAACTCGTGCTCGACGAGGTCTACGGAGAGTTCACCGTCCCGGTCGGCGACGACCTGCGCTGGCGCGACGTGGTCCAGCGGTACGCGTACTCCATGTGGGACACGCTCATCCGGCATCCGTGGGCCGTCCCCCTCATCGGCACGCGCCCCGCCATCGGGCCGAACGCGCTGCGCTCGATGAGCCGGGTCACCAGCACGCTGACCGGAGCCGGGTTCGTCCGCTCGAACATCGACTTCGCGTGGGCGGCGGTCTTCTCCTACGTGCTCGGCACCGTCACCTCCGAGGTCGCGTACCGGGCGATGGTCGCGAAGTCGGGCGGCGACCCCCAGGCTTTGCAGCTCAAGATGCGGCCGCTGCTCGTCGAGGCCGCGGCCGACCACCCCGAGCTGATCGACCGCTACGACTCCTATGAGGACGAGGACCCGGCGGTGGCGCGGGCGCTCAGCTTCGACTTCGGGCTGATCAGCCTGCTCGACGGGCTGACGCTCCGGCTGGAGCGCCAAGAGCGTTGACATCGATCGCACTAGGGGTACAGTGGGGTTATAACCCCACTCTAACCCCAGAGGAGCGGTCGTGATGCCGAAGATCAACGTCTACCTCTCCGACGAGCTGGCCGACGCGGTGAAGCAGGCCAACCTGCCGATCTCCGCGATCTGCCAGCGCGCCCTGGAGCAGGCGGTCCGGCGGGTCACCGCCATGCACGAATCCCTCCACGACGAGGTGGACCTGGAGGCCAACGTGCAGTTCAGCCGATTCACCAAGCGGGCGCAGACCATCGTCTCGCTCGCCATCGACGACGCGCGGGCCGACAACCGTCCCGCCACGACCGCCGACCTGCTGGCCGCCATCGTCGACGAGAACGAGAACCTCGCGTTGCGCGTACTGCGGTCGATGGACATCGAGCCCCAGGAGCTGAGCGCCGCCCTCGCGGCCCGCCACGCGCGGCCGGCCGAGCCGTCCGACCAGCGGTACGAGGACGCCCTCAAGGAGGCGCTGCGCCTGGCGGTCACCGAGGCCATGGGGCTCGGGCACAACTACGTCGGCTCCGAACACCTGCTGCTCGGCTTGATCGCGGAACCTGCCGGCTCCGCGGGCCATCAGCTCCGCAGCGCGGGCGCCGACCTGCGGCTGACCCGTCGCGCGGTCGCGGCCGTGCTGGCCGGCTGGGCCGCGCGCAACGAGTCCGCGGCCACCCCCACCGCCGACGTGGTCACTGCCTTGACCTCGGCGGTACGCGAACAGCTGATCCCGATCACGGAACGCCTCGACCGCCTGGAACAGCGCCTCACCCCCTGACCCCCTTCGCGTTGATCATGGAGTTGACCGCGGTGTCGGTGGCATGTCGCGACCGGAAATCCCATGATCAACGGCCGCGGTTGGGCGGCGCGATAGGGTCGGCGGATGTCGCGCGATCTACCCCGCCCGCCGCTGCCGGAGTTGCTGGCCGGCGGCCAGGCCGGAGCGCTGCTGTTCGGCATCACTCCGCCGCGCAGCAGCGCGACTCCCGAGCAGATCAGTGAGATCGCCGCGGTGACGACCGCCCGGCTGGCCGAGCTCGACGTCGACGGGCTGGTCCTCTACGACATCGACGACGAGAGCGACCGGAATCCGGCCGAGCGGCCGTTCCCCTACCTGCCGACGATGGATCCCGCCGCGTTCCACGCCGAGCATCTGGCCGGCTGGGATCGTCCGGTCGTGATCTACCGCTGCGTCGGCAAGTACGCCGAGGACGAGTTGCGAGGCTGGCTGGCCGACGCGGACCCGCAGCGCGTACTCGGGGTCTTCGTGGGCGCGTCGTCCAGCCAGAAGGCCGTCCGCACCGGGCTGCCGCAGGCGCAGAAGCTTCGCCGCGAGGTCCGGCCCGATCTGCTCCTGGGCGGCGTCGCCATCACCGAGCGCTACGTCGGCGGCCGCGACGAGCACCACCGGCTGCTGGCCAAGCAGGCCGACGGCTGCACCTTCTTCATCTCGCAGGTCGTCTACGACGTGGACTCGACCAAGAGCATGGTGTCCGACTACTTCTACGCCTGCGCCGAGCAGGGCGTCGCGCCTCGGCCACTGCTGTTCACCCTGTCCGTCTGCGGATCGCTGAAGACGCTGGCCTTCCTGAAATGGCTGGGCGTCGGCATCCCGCGATGGCTGGAGAACTCGCTGCGGCACGCGCCCGATCCCCTCGCGGAGTCCTACCGGCACTGCGTCGCGGCCGCCCGGGAGCTGAGCGAGTTCTGCCGGCGGCTCGGCATGCCGTACGGGTTCAATGTGGAGAGCGTGTCCATCCGCAAGGTCGAGATCGAGGCGTCCGTCGCGCTCGCCGCCGAGGTGCGTACGCTGCTCTGACCGACGCCGGCTCTGATCCGGCGCGGCAACGCCCGCCCGGCGGGCGGATACGCCATGATCATGGGGTGGTTCTGGCGGAAGACATCGACACCTCCATCCTCACTCCGCGGCAGCGCGGCATTCTCGGCGTGATCCGGGACTGGGTGGTCCGGCACGGCTATCCGCCGACCGCGCGGGAGATCGCCGACCGCGTCGGACTCAGCTCTACGTCCACGGTCGCGAAGCACCTGCGGGACCTGGAGGACCGCGGGTATCTGCGACGCGGCCGCGCGGCCACCCGGCCCGTCGACGTCCGGATGTTCCTGCAGCCCACCGGGTCAGACGCGCCGGACGCGTCGCCGCCCGCG
The DNA here is from genome assembly GCF_024172085.1 of Hamadaea flava. Classification (NCBI taxonomy): domain Bacteria; kingdom Bacillati; phylum Actinomycetota; class Actinomycetes; order Micromonosporales; family Micromonosporaceae; genus Hamadaea; species Hamadaea flava. The sequence goes on from NZ_JAMZDZ010000001.1 coordinate 1,292,467, forward strand.
ATGGTGCCGCTGCTCGGCGCGATCGCCGCGGGCGGCCCGATCCTGGCCGAGGAACACCCCGAGGAGATCCTCGCGCTGCCCCGCGAGCTGGTCGGCCGGGGCACGCTGTTCTGCCTCCGGGTCCGCGGCGAGTCCATGATCGACGCGGCCATCTGCGACGGCGACATCGTGGTGGTACGCCAGCAGCCCGACGCGTACAGCGGAGACATCGTCGCCGCGATGATCGACGGCGAGGCGACCGTGAAGGTCTATCGCAAGCGGGGCGGCCATGTTCTGCTGGAACCGCAGAATCCGGCGTACGACGTGATCGACGGCGACGAGGCCGTCATCCTCGGCAAGGTCGTGTCCGTCATGCGGCGGGTCTGACCCTCACTTGTAGCGCGGCACCGCCGTCTTGCGGCCCTTGGCCGAACCAGCCATCTTGGCGTTCCGCAGCCAGAGGAAGCACCGTACGCCCTTGCGCCCGGCGGCGAAGTTCTCCGAGGCCGTGCCCGCAACGTCGAGGTACCGGTCGTCGGCCTGCGAGTAGGACACTCCGACGTACTTCGCCACCAGGCCCATGCACCGGTCGTGGAGCGCCTGCCAGTCGTCCTTGGACACCGGGGGCTGCGTCGCGGTCGCCACGAAGGAGCCGACGTACTCCGTGTTGTGCGTGCTAGCGCAGGCGATCTCGGTCAGGTCGGCCGTGCTGCCGTTGACCTTCGTCTGGTAGCAGCCCATGCGGAGCGCCGAGTCCGGTTTGAGGGCCGCGTCGCGCTTCGAATATGTCTCGTCCTCGTACGACGTCGGTTGCAGCAGGTCGCAGCCGTACCAGCGGGCGCCGCCCAGCCACGCCTCCGCCGTCGGCAGGATCAGCCGCAGCTCCAGCAGGAAGTCGAGCCACGAGGAGCCGAGGAGTTGATCGGCCCGCCCCGAGCACTCCGTGTACGCACCCGCCAGCGCCGGGTTCGTCGCCAGCGGCAGGGACTTCTCGTTCGCGATCGCGCCCGACAACTGCCCTACGTAGATCGTCTCCGACACGTGGGACTCGGCGCACTCGACGACGGCGTAGTCCTTCCGGGAGGCGTTCTCCGCGACCGCTCCGGTGTGGCAACCCAGCTCCGGCACGAACGCTGCGGCCGACGGCATCGGGCGCCAGTCGTCGGCGAGGTCCCCGTCGCCGCCCACCGTGCCGCAGCCCGCCAGCGTCGCCGCCAGTGCCATCGCCACCACCACTGCGGCGCTCTTCCTCATCCGACCATTGTGGATCAATTCCCGCCCGGCTGGATCAGGGTTCCAGGTCGAATCTTGCTTCATGATTCGATCCGGAACCCTGATCCAGCGCACCCTGGGGGACGAACGGCTACTCGGTACGCAAAGCGGTCGCCGTCCGGATCCGCGCCGCCCACCCGGCCGGCAGCAGCGCGCCGACGATCGCGATGACCAGACCGCCCAGCGCCAGCAGCCCCATCAGCCAGGGCTGATAGACGTCCAGGAGCGCCGGAGGCAGGCGTACGCCCGCGCTGTCGCCCATCGCGGGCACCATGACGCCGTGCAACGCCATTCCGGCGGGCACCCCGGCGATGCCGCCGACGAGCCCGATCACGACGACCGAGGCGAGCACCACGGTGACGGCCTGCTTCGGGGTCATCCCGATCGCCTTGTGCACCCCGAGTTCGCGTACGCGTTCCCGGGTCTGCAGGACGACCGCGTTGAGCACGCCGAGCGCCGCCACGGCGACGAGCATCACGGTCAACAGCGCGGTCAGGGCGTTGAGGGCGGCGAGGGTGCTGCTGTTGCCCCCCGGGTTGACGTTGGCGTGGAAGCCGAACGGCTTCAACGCCGTCTCCAGCGAGGTGGCGTACGCGTTCGCGTCGGTGCCCTCGGTCAAACCGACGTAGTACTCCGACGGAGTCACCTGCGGCATGACCGACGTGAGCGTGGCGATGTCGGTGAAGACCTGCATCCCGTTGTTCTGCGTCGAGAAGATCTCGCCGACGACGCGTACGGGGATGTGGAAGTTGTTCACCGTCACCGTGATCGTGTCGCCGATCTTCGCCCCGGTCGCCGTCAGCATCGGCGTCGGCAGGATCGCCTCGCCGGCGCCCGCGTACCAGCGGCCCTCGGTCATCTCGAAGCCGGCCCACCGCGGGTCACCCCGGTACGCGAGCACGTCGACCTCGCCGGTGATGCCGGCGACCGTCGCGGGCGCGGTCAGTAAGCCGTAGCTTTCCTTGGTGCCGGTCACTCCGGCGATCGCCGAGGTCACCGCGGCGGGATCGGGGCCGCCCGCGTCGAACGGGCCGGGCGGCGGCCCCTGGTTGATCGGCGGCGGGCCGGACTGCTCTGCGCCTTCGGGCGGTCCCATCATGAACGGCCCGACGAGGATCTGGGCCTTGTCGTGCGAGCGAGCGGTCTCGACCAGGGTGAGTGACGCGGTCAGGCCGATGGCCAGCGCGACCGAGGCCGCCCCGAAGATCACCGTGGCGAGCATCGCCGCCATCCGGGCGGGCCGGGCGAACGGCTGGGCCAGCCCGAGGCTGACCGGACGCGGCAACGGCAGCCGGGACGCGAGCGAGGCGGCGAACCGGCCGCGGCCGGCAGCCGGTGCTCGCCCGACCGCGAGCGCGTCCACGGTACGCAGCCGCCCGGCCTTCGCCGCGGCGATCAGCGCGGTCAGCGCCACGATGACGAGCGCCGCGACCACCACCAGGACGTCGACCCAGGGCTGCACCGCCGACGGGGCGGTCTCGTAGACCTCGTCCGACTCGGCGAGCACCGGGATGGCCAGCAGGTTGCCCGCGACGACGCCGAGGACGACGCCGACCGCAGCCGGAATGAGCGCCTGCAACACGTACGCCCGGACGACTTGGGCCGGAGTGAAGCCGATGGCCTTCAGCACCCCGATCCGGAAGGTCGCCGCACTCACCGCCCCGGCGACCACGCCACCGACGCTCAGGATCGCCATGATCAGCCCGAGGAGCCCGAAGGCGATCAGGAACGGCACGAACAACGCGGCGGTGCGGTCGGCCCCCTCCTTGACGGTCAGCCAGGACTGGCTGCCGAGCAGCGATTCGCCCGGCGCGGCCGCGGCGATCGCCGCCTTCGCGGTGTCCATGTCGGACGCTGTGGCGGCCGTCGTGAACCGGTAGAGCATCTGGTATTCCGGTTTCGCCCCGGCCGGGGTCAGCGAGGCGATGGCGGCCGGCAGCACCCACGCGTCGGCGGTCCGGCTGACCGACCGGGCGTGCCCGACGACGATGAACGTCGGGCTGCCGGGCAGCGCCTCGAAGGTCAGCTTCGTGTCCAGCGGGATCTGGTCGGTCAGCACGATCTCAGTGGCCGAGGTGGGCCAGTGCCCGTCGCTGAGCGACACCTTGTCTACGCCGGAGGCCGGCTGGGCCCGCCCGGCGATCGTCAACGGTTGCAGCTCGTGCCCGCCTTGGTCCCCGCTGCCACCGAACCGGGGCGTCTGGGTCACGACCTGGAAAGGTCCCGAGCTCTCGGCGACGCCGGACGCGCTCGCCGTGGCCGCCGTCTGGGCCTCGGTCGCCCTGGACCCGTCGAAGAGGGCGCTCAGGTGGGCGCCGTGCTGCTCGGCGAACCCCCGGTCGAACGGAGCGGTCGACACCACGAGCAGCGACCCGGCCAGCACCGCCGCCGCGACCGCCATGAACGTGGCCAGCCCGACGACGGCCGTCTGCACCCGGCGGCGGCCCACCCCGGAGCGCACGACCTTGCTGAGTCCGCTCACCGCGCGGCTCCCATCCGGGTGCGGGTGTCGGAGTCGATCCGTCCGTCCACCAACCGGACCGTACGCGTGGCGCACGCGGCGGCCAGCGACTCGTCGTGGGTGACGAGGACGAGGGTCTGCCCCTCCCCGTTCAGCTCGGTGAGCAGCTTGCGTACGTCGTCGCCGGAGGCGCTGTCGAGGGCGCCGGTCGGCTCGTCGGCGAGCAGCAGCGTCGGCTTGTTCATCAGCGCGCGGGCGACCGCGACCCGCTGACGCTGGCCGCCCGACAGCCGTCCCGGGTACGCCCCCGAGTGGCGGCCGATGCCGAGCGCCTCCAGCAGGGTGGCCGCCCGCTTGCGGGCCTCCGACCGGCTCATCCCGGCCAACTGCGCGGGCAGGACGACGTTGTCGGCGACGGTCAGGTCGTCGAGCAGGTTGAAGAACTGGAAGATCATCCCGACGTGCGCGCGCCGATACCGAGCCGTGGCCGCTTCGCCCAGTTTGTCCAGCCGGACGTCGGCGACCGACACCGTCCCCGCGTCGGGCCGGTCGAGCCCGGCGATCAGATTCAGCATCGTCGACTTGCCACTGCCGGACGGGCCGAGGATGGCGACCGCCTCGCCCGGCTCGACGGTCAGCGTCACGTCGTCGAGCGCGGGCGGTCCCTGGTCGTACCGGCGGCTGACGCCGCGCAGTTCGATCACAGCCATGGTGTGCTCCCTCATATCGAGATCAAGTGACGTCACGGTAGGAACCGGATAGGCCGGCCCGCGTCCGCGTGCGGAGCGATATCGCGTACGCCGCTGGGCGGGGGTCATCCTCGCGGCGTAGTCCCCGGGCTGATGGCAGCGCCGGGACCAGCACGGATAATGGCCGCGTGGCGGAACCCCCGGAGCGTGAGCTGATGGAGCGCGTACGCGCCCTGCTGCGGCCCAGCGGGCCGGCGTGGCCGATGACGGCGCGCAACCAGCTCTTCGACATCGCGCTCGCGCTGGTCTGCGCGTTCGGCGGGCTGGACTACGTCTTCGACAAGGTCTCCGACGAGCCGGCCTTCCTCGGCGCGGACGGCGTGATGCATCTTCGCCAGGAGGGCCCGAACCGGGGCGGTCTGATCTTCGTCACCCTGCTGGCCTGCGTCATCCTGACGCAGCGGCGACGGTACCCGCTGGCCGTGCTCTGGATCATCGCCGCACTGACCGTCCCGGTCATCGACTACGTGCCCCGGGTCTGCTACTACGGCTGCGTGATCGCGGCCTACAGCGCGGCCGCGTACAGCCGCTATCGGGTGCCGACGTTCGCCAGCGTCGGCGTGCTGGCCTTCCTGACCTGGCGCTCCACCAGCCAAGGCATGCCGTCCGTGCCGGATCAGTACGTCGGCATCGTCGTGCTGGCGATGCTGGTGCTCGCGGGACTCGCCCTGCGACTCTGGCGAGCTCAGAGCGACGAGAGCCGGCGCCGACTCGCCGCCGCCGACGAGGAACGGGCCACCGCCCTGCGCCGGGCGGTCGAGTCGGAGCGGTCCCGGATCGCCCGGGAACTGCACGACGTGGTCACCCACAACGTCAGCGTCATGGTCATCCAGGCCGGGGCGGCCCGGCGTACCCTCGACATCTCGCCGGCGCAGTCCCGGCAGGCGCTGCTGGCGGTCGAGGGCGCCGGGCGTACCGCGATGGCGGAGTTGCGGCACGTCATGGGGTTGCTCGCGCCGGCCTCCGGCGAGGCCCCCGACCTCGCCCCGCAGCCCGGTCTCGACCAGTTGGAGACCTTGGTCGGCCGGGTCCGGGACACCGGGATGCCGGTCGCCCTCTCGGTCACCGGCACGGCGCGCGCCGTCGCCAGCGGCGAGGCGCTCGCGGCGTACCGGGTGGTGCAGGAGGCGCTGACCAACGCGGTCAAGCACGCCTCAGGCGGCGCGGCCACCGTCTCGGTCCACTATGGAGAAGAGGAGCTCAGCATCGAGGTCACCGACACCGGCGGCCGGGCATCGGGCGACGGCGGCTCCGGCCGCGGCCTGCTCGGCCTCCGCGAACGTCTCGCGGTCTACGGCGGAACCCTGCGGACCGGGCCGCTGCTCACCGGCGACGGGTGGCGGGTCACCGCCGTCATTCCCATGAGTACGCCATGAGCGCCCCCCGCGTCGTCATCGCCGACGATCAAGCACTGGTACGCGCCGGGTTCCGGATGATCCTCGCCTCCGACGGGATCGAGGTGGTGGCCGAGGCGGTGAACGGGGTCGAGGCGGTGCAGGCCGTCCGGCGTACGCGCCCGGACGTGGTGCTCATGGACATCCGGATGCCGGAGATGGACGGGCTGGAGGCCACCCGGCGCATCCTGACCGGCGACAGTCCGGACCAGCCGCGCGTGGTGATCCTGACGACCTTCGACCTCGACCAGTACGTGTACGCGGCGCTGGCCGCCGGGGCGAGCGGCTTCCTCCTCAAGGACGTGACGCCGGAGCAACTGGTCGCCTCGGTACGCCTGGTGCGGGCGGGCGACGCGCTGCTCGCCCCGAGCATCACCCGCCGTCTCGTGGACCGGTTCGCCCGCCGGGACTCCCCGGCCGCCACGGCCCACCGGGACCTGGCCACGTTGACGCCACGGGAGTTGGAGGTGCTGACCCTGATCGCGCACGGCCACACCAACGCCGAGTTGGCCGGGCAGCTGCACCTGTCGGAGGCGACCGTGAAGACGCACGTCGCCCGGATCCTCGGAAAACTCGGTTTACGCGACCGCGTGCAGGCCGTCATCCTCGCGTACGAAACGGGGATCGTCGGCCCCGGCCGGACCGAAAGCGAGTGACATGCCCGCACCGAGCGGATTCGACTACGTGGTACGCGCGGACGGCACCGTGGTGATCACCCACCACGGCCGGGCCGCCACCACCTTGCGCGGCGGCCGGGCCGCGGAGTTCCTGGCCGAAGTGGACGAGGACCCGCAGGAGATCATGGCCCGCTGGACGGGCAACTATCGGCGCGGCAACGAGCGCACCGCCCGCAACCACCCCCGGAACCGGAGTTAGGGAACGTCCGCCCAGGGACCGGGATGCTGCAGGTCCGGCGGGATGGGCTCGGTGGGCCGGTAGACGGCCGGCGCCTCACCGTCGGCCAACGCCGCCGCCGCGTCGGCGAGCCCGAAACGGTCGCGTACGCGGCCCAAGAAGGAGAACTCGCCGACCCGGGCCAGCCGGGCGGACCGGGGTGCGGCGTACACGGAGACCCAGTCGCCGGGTTCGAGCACGCCACGCAGCTGACCGTCCACTGTGACCGCAACCCGGCCGGACCGTTCGAGCACCAGTACGCCGACGCGCTCCCGCCGGGCGTCCAGCAGGATGCTGCGGTTGAACGCCATGTGCGGGGCGACCGGGGTGAAGACCAGGGCGTCGATGCCGGGTGACACCACCGGCCCGCCCGCCGCGAAGCTGTACGCCGTCGACCCCGTCGGCGACGCGACCACCAGGGCGTCGGCCGAGTACGACGCGAAATGGCGGCCGCTGACGTAGACGGCGACGCTGGCCAGCCGGTCGCGCGCCAGCTTCTCGAAGACGACGTCGTTGAGGGCGGTGATGTCGAGCGCGACGCCCCAGCCGACCTCTTCCGGCGTACCGAGGCGCGGCTCGGGCGGCGGGAGCATCGGCCCCCTGCCGAACTTCAGGTAGGACTTGATGTCGGGCGGGATCGCCAACGGGCGCGAGGCGCGCATCGTCAACGTCAGCCGCTCCTCCACCTCGACGTGCCCCGCATACACCGCGTCGAGCGCCGCGACGACGTCCTGGGGGCGTACCTCGGTGAGGAAGCCGACCCGGCCGACGCTGACGCCGAGCACCAAGGCGTCGGCGTGCATCGCGACGCGTACGCCGCGGAGGAAGGTGCCGTCGCCGCCGATGGTGACGATGAGGTCGGGGTGCCCGGCGCGGGCCGCCTCCTCGGCGCTGTGCAGCCGCCCGTCCCCGGGGGCCGCGTTCCACACGTCGACCTCGACACACGGTATGCCGTGCTCCCCCGCCCAGGCGCGGACCTGAGCGGCGGTGATCGCGGCCTGCTCCCGTCCACCGTGTACGACCAGCCCGATCCGGCTAATCATCGGCCACCCCCTCGGGTCGAGCCTAGGTGACCGGTGGCCGCCGACCGCCGGAACGACACCTATAGACACAGTAAGGAAAGTTTATTAATAATGCACGCATGAGAAAGCTTCGATTCATCGCGCTCGCCCTGGTGCTGGCCGGTTCCCTCGCCGTCGAAGCACAACCGGCGTACGCGGCCAACCTGCTCAGCAATCCCGGATTCGAGACCGGCGCCCTGTCCCCCTGGTCGTGTTCGGGCGGACTCGGCTCGGTCGTCAGCACACCCGTCCACAGTGGCAGCAAGGCGTTGGCCGGAGCCGCGTCGGCCGCCGACAACGCCCAGTGCACCCAGACCGTCACCGTGCAGCCCAACACCGCGTACGCGCTCACCGGCTGGGTCCGGGGCAGCTACGTCTACCTCGGCGTGGTGGGCGGCGCCTCGACCTGGACGCCGTCGGCGGCGGCGTACACCCAGCTCACCGTGAACTTCACCACCGGCGCGTCGCAGACCAGCGTCCAGGTCTTCCTGCACGGCTGGTACGGGACCGGCACCTACTACGCCGACGACGTCTCGCTCGACGGCCCCGGAGGCGGCGGCGGTACGCCCACCGGCCCGGCGACGCCGACCGGCTTGGCCGTCACCGGCACCACGAGCAGCTCGATCTCGCTCGGCTGGGCCGCCTCGACCGGCGCGACGGGCTACCGCGTCTACGAAGGGACCACCCTGCGCGGCACCGTCACCGGCACGACGGCGACCATCAGCGGCCTGGCCACCTGCTCCAGCCACAGCTATGGCGTCGCGGCGTACAACGCCGACGGGGAGTCCACGGCCAGCGCACCCGTGTCGGCCAGCACCTCCGGCTGCCCGACCGCGCCCGGCCTGCCGACCGCGCCCTACGTCGACCTGGGCGCCTGGCCGACTCCGCTGCTCACCGACCTGGCCGGCGGCAGCACACTGAAGAGCTTCACGCTCGCGTTCATCACAGCGTCGGCGTGCAAGGCGATGTGGTTCAACGCGTACGACCCGCGGCTGGCCTGGAACCTCGACCAGATCCAGGCGATCCGGGCAGCCGGCGGCGACGTCAAGGTCTCCTTCGGCGGCGCGACCGGCATCGAACTGGCCCAAGCCTGTTCCACGGTCGCCGCGCTGCAGGCCGAGTACCAGGCCGTCGTGACCGCGTACAACCTGAAGTACATCGACCTCGACATCGAGGGCTCGGCGACCGCCGAACCGACCTCGGTCGCCCGGCGCTCGCAGGCGCTGGCGGCGCTCCAGCAGGCCAATCCCGGCCTCAAGATCTCGCTGACGCTCCCGGTGCTGCCCGAGGGCCTGACCGCCGACGGCCTGAACGTCGTCCGCTCCGCTCGCGACGCCGGGGTCGACCTCGACCTGGTCAACGTGATGGCGATGGACTACTACCGCGCCGGCGACTACGGCGACCTCGCGGTCCAGGCCGCGAACTCGACCTTCGCCCAGCTCAAGACGCTCTATCCGGCCAAGACCGACGCCCAGGTCTGGAAGATGGTCGGGGTCACCCCCATGCTCGGGCAGAACGACGACGGGCACGTCTACGACCAGGCCGACTCGCGCCAGATGGTGACCTTCGCCCAGTCGAAGCATCTGGGGATGCTCTCCTTCTGGGAGACCACCCGCGACCGCAACGACTGCACCGGCGCGCTCTACCGATGCACGAACGTCGCGCAGGCGCCCTACGAGTTCAGCAAGATCTTCGCGGGCTATACCGGCTGATCAGTCACCGGCTGATCGGTGACCGCGGCGGTCGAGTCCTTTCCGCGTACCAGTGTGGAAACCAGCTCGACCGTCGCGACCGTCAGCAGCGCGAGACCCGCGCCCACCCCGGTGATGGCGCTGGGTTCGACGTCGGTCGTCAGGCCGACGATCAGCGCGACCACCGCGACGGCCGTGACGACCACGCCGAGCGGGACCAGGAGCCGGTCCTTGAGCACCGGCGCGAGCGGGATGAAGTGCACGCCGACCACGGCGCAGATCCACACCGGGATGTACGCGGCCTGCCCGGTGACGCCGAGGATCGCGGCACCCACGCCCGCCAGGCCGAACTCGATGCCGACGATGATGCCGTAACGCTTGCCGGACTCCCGGTCGCGGATGGCCGCGGTCGACTTGGGCGCGCGGAAGCCGACGATCGCGCCGACGACGGCGACGGCCAGCGAGACGTAGCTGGCGATGATGAGCAGCGGAGTCAGCCACCCGGGCGGGTTGGCGCCGCCCCAGCTGAACCAGGCCGATCCGAAGAAGCCGAGGACCAGCGCGGTGATGCCGGCGTCCCGCCGTGACTGTTGTTGCATGATCGCCAAAGTACCTCAGCGTTGCATCAGCGTTTGCTGGACTAATTAGCGTAGGTTCACGCCTTGTGTACACTATCTGCCGGATTCGCCCCATCGCTGCCAGCGGGCTCGCCGGGTTGGCGCTGGCCCTGACCATCGCGACGGCGGCGACCGCCGACACCGTCCACAGCCTGCCGGGCGGAAACTGGAGCGTGCTGCCGGACACGACGGCCGGCGGATCGGTCACGATCGTCCCCGGCCCCGGTACGCCGCCCGCCGGAACCGGCAGCCTCAAGCTGCACGTCGACGCGACCACGGACCGGGCGCTGGCCGGGACGGAGTTAGGCGAGCTGACCACCCGGCCCTGGTCGGCACTCTCCGCGTCCTATTCGACCTATGTCGCCGACGGTGATCCGGCGGGCTTCACACCGACCCTCCGCTTCGCCGGGTTCCAGGTCGTGACGCCTTCCCCGGCGAACTTCACCACGTTGAGCTTCGAACCTCGGCACAACGGGACCGTCACACCCGGCCAGTGGCAACAGTGGCCCCTCGGGCCCGACTCGATCGTCTGGCAGTCCAACACCACCGACGGGTTCTGCGTACAGGCCACCCGGTGCACCTTGGCCGAATTCGTCGCCCGATATCCGGCCGGGGCGTGGGGCCAGGCCCAGCTGGGCCTGGGCTCGGGCGTCGCCGGACCGGCCGACGGGTACGCCGACGCGGTCACCATCACCGACGGCGCGACCAGCCAGTTCACCGACTTCGACCCAACCCCGGCACCGTCGGCCAGCCCCTCGGCGAAGCCGTCGCCGACCGGACCGAGCCTGCCGGACACCGGCCTGCGCGCGAGTACGCCGACCCTGGTCGGAGCGGCGCTGCTCGCGGTGGGCGCCGCGCTCACCATCGGCCTGCGACGCCGCCGCCTGCGGTAGCATTTCCGCCCGAGGTCGAGCCGGGCTGGCGGACGCCACCTGGGTAGACGTCAGTTCGCCCAGACGGCGATCTCTACCGTGGCCACCGCCGGCGACGTTCCGGCCGGTGGGCGTACGTCCTGGACGGAGATCATCGCGACCTTGCCCTGGGCGAGGAACAGGCAGAACTGGAAGTGCGCACCCTTGCGCATCTTGGGCAACGCCTTCTCGCGGTTGGTCCACGCTTCCTCACAGGCGGACCGGGTGATCGGGACACCGGCCGAGACCTCTCCGCTGGTGGCACCCGTGCCGATCTCGCCGTCGTAACTCCACCCGACGTCCCGGATGTCTTGCCAATCGCCGCGCTTGGCACCCCAGTTCGCGGCGGACGAATCGAGGTCGATCGCATCTGTCGCCTTCCAGGCGTAGACGTCTCGGCGAATTGGCGCGGGACCGTCGTCACCGCCTTCGGAAACACTCGGGCTGGGGCTCGGACTGTCGCTCGGGCTCGCGGTCAGACCGGCGGACCGGCTGCCCGAGGGATCGGCCGTGACCTTCGAATCCGCGCGGAACGCCACGACTCCCGTCACCAGTGCTCCGACCAACAGGAGGACACCGACGGTCAACGCGACGCGCATCATCCACCGCTCGGCCTCGGGATGCGTATCCAGCCGTCGCTTGAACCAGAAGCCCAGGACGGGTACCGCGAACCCGGCGAGCGCCAAACCGATCGTCAGCCAACTATCCACCGGCGCAGGTTACTGTCGAGAAGGGACTGATCACCTCACGTGACCGGGTGACGCCCGCCGTCCTGACGGGCGTCGTTCCCGGCCACTCAGCGATCCTCGCCGCCGCTCAGCGGACGGCGGACGCCGCCGCTCGGCGAGTTCGGCCGCCGCTCAGCGCACGACGGTCGCCGAACTCTCGATCACCGAGGCGGGGATCTCCGGCGCGGCCGGCAGCTCCAGCGGCTTACGGGCCTTGGTCACCAGCTCGACGACACTGCGGGACAGCTGCTGCGAGCTGGCCGACATCGACTCCTGCGCGGTGACGATCGCGGTCACCACCTCGGCACGGGCCTGCTGGCCGAAGCGTACGGCCTCCTCGATGCCCTTGGCCTGGGCGTCGATGGAGGCGGCCACCTCCAGGATCGTCTCCGGCCGGACGGTCGGGGTCTGGATGATCCGGGCGATCTCCGGGACGGCCTTGCCCGACGCCGACGCGTACGCCGAAAGCACCTCGTTGGCCCCGTCGGCGACCGCCTGCTGCATCTGCGCGGCCTGGTTGGCCTGCAGGAGCAGCCCCCATTGGGCGATCGTCAGCTTCATCGTGGGGATGGTCAGGTTGACCAGCAGGGCCAGCCGCTGCCCCAGCCCGTAGTTGAGCAGCCGGATGTTGCGGACCTGCGGCGACGTCGACCACGCGACGAACAGGCGCTGCTGGTATTCGTTGATGCGTACCTCGATCGCCTGGACGAACTCGGTGACCCGCGACAGGCGCTCTTCCTTGTCGCGCTTGTCGACGTCGTTCGGGTCGATCACGATCGACCGGGCCTCGGCCACGGCGAGGTCGCGTACCAGTTCCATGACGGCGATGGCCCCCACGAGCTGGCCGATCGCGGCCTCGTTGGCCCGGTAGAGCTCGTCGCAGAGCACGACGTTGCGCTTGAGCTGGTGCTGCTTCTCGACCAGCGTGCCGGCGATCCGGTCGAGCTGTTGCTCGACCGAGCGGGCCTCCTCGAAGAGCATCTCGACGAGGTCGCGGCCCTTGCGGAAGATGCCCTTGACCGCGTCCATGAACTTGTCGAAGGTCTCGCGGAGCTTGGGGTCGGTCGGGTCGTACTTGTGCCGGAACTCGCGCATCCGGTCGTTGATCTCGTGCATGATCGCGGTCAGCTCGGGGATCTTGACCGGGCCGACCTCCCGGAAGATTCGCGAGACCTGGGTGTTCACGCCGTCGATCGCGCCGGAGCCGAAGTTCGCCAGCTTGTCGGTGTCGGCGAGCATCTGCGGGTAGAGCTGCTTGGCCAGGGTGGCCGCCTGCTCCCGCTGGCCGGGGGTGAGCATCTCGGCGCAGACCAGCTGCTTCGGCTCACCCGTCGCGACCAGCGCGGTGATGGCCTGATCGGCGGCGCCGACGGCGGGCTCGGCCGGGCCGCCGACGATGCTGCCGAAGTCGATCGCGAGCTCGGTGGGCTGGGACATCAGGAGCACTCCTTCGCGTCCTTGACGCAGGCGAGCAACGCCAGGGTGACCTCGGCGTTGGGCGGGGTGGTGGTACGGATCTGGTCGGCCAGCGGCAGATCCTTGAAGACCGCCGGGTCGTTGATCCCGACCTGGACGCTGGACCGGAAGCCGTACTTCTGCCAGGCGATCTCCTGGATCTGCCGGTCCTTCATCGCGTCGATGAATCGCCCGGCCGCGGCGTCCAGCGCGAGGATCGGGTGATCGCTGTAGATGGTCGGGTCGGGGTAGAGGATGCGCACGTTCTTCAGCACGCCGGCGCTCGACGCGCCCATCTGCACGACCTGCTGGATGAGCTGGTTCTCGTAGCCGGCGTAGAGCGGGGCGTGGAACTCCGCGCCCTGGGTCAGCCACTGCCGGAAACCGGCGTCGGAGCTGGCCGCCTGCAGACCCTGTGCGTCGTACAGCGCGCGGATGGTCGGCAGCACGCTCTTGGCCTGCGCCAGGCTGGGCGCCTGGAAGACGTCGGCCGTGGCGATGATGTTCAGCTCCAACTGGGTCAGCGTGAAGCCGCTGTTGGACCGGGCCGGGTCCGTGCTGGACACGGTGATCGGCCCGTGCAGGTCGGCCGCGCCCAGCGAGTCCCAGGTCTTGCGCTTCAGGACGTATTCCAGGAGCAGCTTCTTCAGGTCGACGATGTAGTACCGCTCCGACCGCTTCACCACCAGCCCGGCCTTGACCAGCGCCTCGGTTCCCTGCGGACCGGCGTACACGACCTCCGGGGACTGGAGCACGGTCTCGGCTCGGTATTCGCCGAACGCACCGGTGTGCTTGGTCTCGAAGACGTTCTGTGCACTGGCGCTGGACGGCCACAAGCAGTCGATCTTGCGGCTCTTCAGGTCCTCGGTGCCCAACTGCACCTGGTCGTAGGAGCCCTGCGGGTTGAATCCGACCGTGACGCCGTACGTGTCCTTCAGGATGCGCTTGACGTCCGGGTCGGCCATCAGCTCGGTCTTCTCCGAACCGCCCACGCAGTTGACGGTGACCGCCTCCGGCGTACCGCCGCCGGTGCCGCCGCCGTCGCCCCGGGTCAGGACCCAGGCCGCGGCGACGCAGACGACCAGGACGAGCACGAGCCCGATCAGGAAGCGGGGACTCGGCATTCTCACTTTCGACAGCTCCTTAGGGTCACAGTGTCGGCAGCTTGGGCGGGGCGACGGTCTCCAGGTTCGCCTGGTACTGGGCGATGTCACCGGAGTTGACCAGCCGGAGGCTGTCCAGAGTGAACTGGGCGAACCGGTCGAACGCCGCCTCACCGCCGGACATCAGGGCCGCCGGGTCGGTGTAGAAGGACGGGTTCCGCTGGATGTCGAGGTACTGCGTGAGCACCCCCGACAGGCTGGTCAGGTGGGCGCCCAACTGGCTGGCGCTGGAGTAGAGACTGTTCGGCGACCGCGCCTTCACCCGGGCCAGCAACTCGGGCACCTGCTCGCAAGCCTGCTGCAGGAGATGCTTCGCGGTCGGCGAGGCCACGTCCTTCAGGCCACGCCGGATCTCCCGGATCGTCCGCAGCGCCTCTTCCATCTTCTTCTCGGCGTCGGCGGCGTACTCGTCGTCGGAGACCTCACTCGGCCGGCGCGAGTCGACCATCAGGTAGAGTCCGACCGCCCCGGCCGCCGCCAGCAGCGGCGACCAGAGCAGGCTCCGCGTCACGACGAAGACTCCGACGAAGATGCCGACCGCGGCCACGAGCGCGGCCCCGGCCGCCAGCTTGCCTCTCACTTGTAGCCCGCCGCCTGCCGCAGCGCGGCCACCAGGTCGTTCTGCTGCACGAACGTCCCGCCGGTGGCGGCCGAGACCTCCTTGAGCTGGTCCGGATCCGCGTCACTGCCGAACGCGATGGAGATCACTGGTACGCCCAGCGCCTTGACCGCGTCCAGTGCCGGTCGCCGGTCGCCACCGCTGTCGGACTTCCCGTCGGACATCACGATGATCAGGCGTTTGCGGCCCGAGTCGGTGATCTTGCCCAGTTCCTCGGCCGCCCGGCGCAGGCAGGCGTACATGTTGGTGCCGCCGCCCGGCGAGTAGTCGGTGATGTGCGTGGTCAGCTCGTGCAGCTTGCCCGCGTCGTTGCCGTCCACACTCCATGGACCCTCGGTGACCTTGCTGTTGAAGATCGCCACGGTGGTCCGGTCCAGCGGCCCGGTCTGCAGGAAGTTCAGGGCGGCCTGGTCGGCGTCGAACACCTGGTGCGCGGCGTCCTGGACGCCCGTCCAGCCGTTGTTGTCCTCCATGGACCCACTGCCGTCGAGGCAGTAGTACGCGTCGACCGGCTTGCGATACTGCGTCTGGTACCGCTCCAGTGCCGCCACGATGACGGCCGCCGAGGGGTACTGGATGCCCTGCTCCTTCAGGTTCGCCTGAATCCCCCAGTCCGGGTTGAACACCGTCAGGTCGGGGTTGTCCAGGGTCAGCCCGATGCTGCTCGCCGGCCGGCGGCCCAGCTGGAGCAACTGCTTCTTGGCCTGCTCGTCGCTCAGCAGGTACGCCTGCAGCTCGGTCAGGATCTGCCGCTTGCCCGCGTCGGCGTCGTTGTCGTGCGGCAGGAAGCCGAGCGGGGCGTCGCTGATCGCGAGGGCACCCCGGGGATACACCGCGTACAGGGGCTCCTTGTTCGCCTTCACCAGTTCCTGGTTCTTCTCGATCACCAGGTCTTCGTAGGTGAACATCGTCCGGCAGGTGTCCGGGTGCGCGACACACTCGTTCATCATCGTGCCGGTCGACGGCGGGGTGGCGTCCATCGCCCGGATGAACCGGGTGATGCCCTGCGCGACCCCGGGCGAGTCGAGCTGCGCCTGAGTGAGCGCCTGGCCCGTGCCGTTGCCCGCGAAGTGGTTCATGAAGGCGAACAACGCCGTCGCGCCCGAGTTGGACTGCGTCGGGTTCGTCGCCCACACCTTGGTCTGTCCGGACTCGACGGCGGTCAGGATGTCGCCGATCTTCACGTCGGGCTTGCCGACGAAGCCCAGCTTCTGCATCTCGCCGCGCCAGCCCGCGTACACGATGGGGGTCAGGAACATCGGCTTGACGTCCTGCAGCGTGCTGGACGCGTCGCCGATCTGCGAGAAGACCGAACTGGCGAACCAGTACGCGTCGTAGTCTTTGTCGCCGGCCTTGAGCAGCCGGGCCTGGTCCACCGAGCCCTTCAAGGTGAACCGGCAGTCGTAGCCCTTGCCCTTGCACCACGGCACGACCACGGTGTCGAGCACCTTCTGCTGCTCGGATCCCGCGACGATGCTCAGCACCTTCGGGTCGGCCGAGTAGCCGTCGCCTTGGGACTCCTTCTCGTCGCCGGTGCACCCGGTCAGCGTCAACGCGGCCACGACCGCTGTGATGAGCAGTGCCCTGAGTCGCACCTGCCACCCCTCCCCATGTCTGCTCGAACGATTCCCTTGGTAGCAGGCCCTGACAAGGGCAAACATGGTGAACGCATAGTGAACGGCAGATGAATCGACACTAGTCACGCGCCCTCACCCCGGACCTCCCTCGGGGCGTTGATCATGGAGTTAACTGCGGCCTCGACGGCGTGTCGACACCGGAAACCCCATGATCAACGCGGCAAGCGGGCGGGCGTGATGTCGAAGCCCTCCTTGAGCGAGAGGATCCTGCGCCGGGCGTTCTCCGTGAGCGCACGTCCGTCCGATGTGGTCATCGGCTTGCCGGACTCGAATCGGGCCATGATCGCGCCGGGCAGCAGGGTCACGCCGCGCTCAGGCAGTCCGCTGACGCCGGGCGGCGGCTCGGGCAGGTCGTGCACCACCCCGGCCGGGCCGTCCCACCGCAGCAGCAGGTGGCTGCCGGGGCGTACCGGGTCAGGCTGCCGAAGCGAGGCACCGAGCGGCACTCCCAGCAGAGCCTCCACATGCGACACCAGGCAGGGCTCGTCCTGAAGCTCGCTCAGCAGCCACGAGGAGCCCTGCACCCGGGGATTGATCTCCAGCAGCGCGAGCTGCGACCCGCCGACCGCGATGTCGATCCCGAAGACGCCCCGGTGACCGAGCGATCGAAGCCACTCCCCCACCACGGCAGCGGCTTCGATCGCGGCGGCCTCCACCGCGCTCTCCGCCAAAGAGCCGAAGGTGCTCCCGCAGTACGCACCGAAGCCGAACCCCAGCTCCCGGATGCCGCTGGACTGGGTGGACACCGGCAGGAGGCGTACGCCGTCGGCGTGGACGACGCCGGCCGCGTTGATCGTCATGTCGCCGGCGTACTGGGAGAACAGCCAGTGCGAGACGTGGGGCTGGCCGGTGAGCGCCTTGGTCACGGCGGACTCGGCCGACACGAGATAGGTGCCCTGCCCACCCGCGCCGCTCGGCGCCTGCATGACGAACGGCGTCCCGAGCTTGCGGGCCACCGTCGCGAAGTCCACGTCGGACGCGTCGAGGATCAGCTCCTCGGGCACGGGCAGGCCCAGCTCACGCAGCTTCGACCGCACCAGGATCTTGTCCTCGGCGATCGGCTCGGCGACCCGCATCGGGCTGGCCGCCAGGCGTACGCGGCCGGGCCAGGCCGTCGCGGCCGACTCCCAGGCGAGGCTGGCCCGGGGTGGGATCAGCAGCACCGGGCGGTCGTCGTCAGCGCTGGTGGCCAGCACCTTCGGGACGAAGTCGGCCAGCCGGGCGACGTCGCCGAACCGCCACCGGCGGCGTACGCCGTCCAGCCGTTCCAGCGACAGGCCCGTCGTTCCCGGGGTGACTCCGGCGTCGCCGGACAGGACGCAGATGCACGACGGGTGCCGGGTCAGCGGCGCCATCATGCCGGGGTACGCACTGGCGGTGACCAGCCGATAGCCGGCCAAGCCAGGACCTGGACCAGTCGATCCAGGGCCGGGACCACTCGACCCGAGGCTTGGGCCACGAAGATCCGATGTCATGGGCGAACTGTGACGCAGACCGCCCCCGATCGTCATCGCAGGTGGGTTGACGACAGGTGAACATTCGCCATCCGGAGGCGGACATTTCGGTCCCGCTTTCGCCGCCGCCGGGTCACCTCGGGCGGGGGTAGAGTCGATCTTCATGGAGCACCGTCACCTGGGCCGAAGCGGCCTGCAGATCAGCGCCATCACGTTCGGCAGCTGGCTCACCCACGACTCGTCGGCCGCCGACTCGGCCAAGGCGACCTTGCGTACGGCGCTCGACGCGGGGATCACCACGTTCGACACCGCCGACGTCTACGGCCGCCCGGAGTTCGGGGCCGCCGAGGAACTGCTCGGCGACACCCTCCACGGCGTACGCCGAGAGTCGCTGGAGATCCTCACGAAGGTCTGCCTGCGTACCGGGCCGGGGGCCAACGACGAGGGCCTGTCCCGCAAGCACATCCTGGAGAGCTGCCACGCCTCGCTGCGCCGGTTGCGCACCGACTACGTGGACCTCTATCAAGCTCACCGGTTCGACCCGAGGACGCCGCTCGAGGAGACCATGACGGCCTTCGCCGACCTGGTACGCCACGGCAAAGCGCTCTACATCGGCGTCTCGGAGTGGACGGCGGCGCAGATCGAGGCGGGCGCGGCGCTCGCCCGGGAGTTGCGCGTACCGCTGATCTCCAACCAGCCGCAGTACTCGATGCTCTGGCGGGTGATCGAGGCCGAGGTCGTTCCGGCGGCCCAGACCGCCGGGCTGGGCCAGATCGTCTTCTCGCCCGTCGCCCAAGGTGTGCTGACGGGCAAATACCTCCCCGGTACGCAGCCGCCCGCCGACTCGCGCGCGGCCTCCGCGAAGGGCTCCGCCTTCGTCGGCCGATACATGTCGGACCCGGTGCTGGCCGCGGTGCAGCGACTCAAGCCGATCGCCGACGAGTTCGGCGTCACCCTCGCCCAGCTCGCCGTGGCCTGGGTGCTGAGCCGGCCAGGTGTCAGCGCGGCGATCATCGGCGCGTCCCGGCCCGAGCAGGTCGCCGAGAACGCGGCCGCCGTCGAGGTCAAGCTCGACGACGACGCGCTCGCGCGGATCGACGCGGCGCTCGTGGACCCCGTCCACGGCGACCTCGTCGAACGCGACCCGGCCAAGACCGCCCGGCCGTTCGACGTCATGCCCGCCTGGCGCTGACCCGAGCGCGCTTCCCCACCTGACGGACTCCTGCAGATCACGGTTATCCATGCCTCAACCGGCGTCGGAAGCATGCGTAACCGTGATCTGCACCCCTACATGAAGGTGCGGGCGGCGGCTTCGACGCGATCCCGGTAGCCGGCCCAGAAGCCGGCGTCGGTCGTCGGCAGGTTCGACACGTCGGCCCGTAGGCCCACCGCGCCGTCGATCAGCTCGCGGACGAGGTCGGCGTGGCCCGCGTGGCGCTGCGCCTCGGCGGTCATGTGGCAGAGGATCTTGTGCAGGGTGACGGCGTTGGTCGCCGGGTTCCACCAGGGCACGTGCCCGATCGCGGTCAGCGGCAGCTCGGTGATGGTGCTGTCGGCGTGCGCCCAGGCCCGCTCCCACAGGCCGAGGATGTCGGCCCGGCTCTCCTCGGGCGTGACCCACATGTCGGCGTTGTCCTCCATGTCGTCGCTCAGCCAGGGCGCGACCTCTGGGAACGGCCGGTCGAAGGTGTTGCCGAAGTATCCGGCGGTGATGATCGCCACGTGCTTGACCAGGCCGAGCAGGTTGGTGCCGGTGGGCACGAGCGGCCGTCGCACGTCGTACTCCGTCAGGCCGTCGAGCTTCCAGATCAGCGCGTCACGGGCGGCGTACAGGTAGTGGACCAGGTCATCCTTGGGGTCGCTCATGCCGACAGCATAGGTTGCAACCGTTCGGGCACCGGACCCGTGTCCATCGGCGAGAAGATCCCTACGGACAGGCGGTACACGTGGATTTCGTCGAGTTCTACCGGGCGACCTCACCCCGGACCCTGCGCTACGCGTACGGTCTCACGGGTGATCTCCCCCAGGCCCAGGACGTGGTCCAGGAGGCTTACGCCCGCGCCTGGCAGCGCTGGCGCAAGGTCAGCGGGTATGACGACGCCGAGGCGTGGTTGCGCCTGGTGGTCACGCGTCTGGTCTTCGACTGGTGGCGGCACTTGGCGGTACGCCGAAAGGCGCCGGCGGCTCGCGTAGGCGTCGTCCCACCGCCCTCCGAGGACACGGTCCTGCTGACCACCGCGCTTCGGCAGTTGCCGGAGCCGCAACGGCGCGCTCTCGCCCTGCATTACCTGCTCGACCTGCCCATCGGCCAGATCGCCGCCGAGACCGGGGTGGCCGAGGGCACGGTGAAGTCGTGGTTGTCGCGGGGCCGGGTGGGGCTGGCCGAGGCGCTCCGGGAGGAGTCCGACGCGGCGAAGATCCCGCCCGTCGAGGACGTCACGCGCCGGGCCCGCCGCCGTACGCGTACCCAGGTGGCCACCGCTGCGGGCCTGGCCGTGCTCGCGATCCTGGTGCTCGCGACGGTGATCTTGCGGGGCACTGCCGCCGACCCGAACCCGCCGCAGCCGGTCGCGCCGACCACGAGCCCGGTCGCGTTCCGCAAGCTGGAGCAGGTCGGCGACGTCGCGGTGACGATGCCGAGCGGCGTCGACTTCGGGATGGCCGAGATCGTGGGCGATCGGGGATTCGTCGCCTGGCGCGGGCCGACCGGGCAGCTCGGCCTGGGCGCGGTCGACGTGCGGACCGGCAAGGCGCTGTGGCCGGTGCGGACGCTGCCGGGCACGTTCGGCGACTGGAACGGCATGATCGCGCTGCCGAACGCGATCGTCAGCATCGGCGAACACGACGACGGCACGAGCCCGGACAAGGAGATGTTCGTCGTCGACCCGGCGACCGGGAAGCTGCGTTGGCATCGGGGCATGGACGTCAACGGGTTCGACATCCTGGCCTACCCGGACGTGATCGTGCTGGCCGATCACGACGCGAAGAAGACCACGGCCTACGACTGGGTGACCGGGCAGCCGAAGTGGAGCTTCGACCGGGCGATCAGCACCACCTTCGGTACGCACACCGCCGGGGATCTCACCTCCCCCGCCGGCTACCGATCCGGGCCGTTCGCCACCCTGGAGAGCGGCAGCACGCTGCTCCAAGTCGACGACGCCGGAACCCTCACCGAGTACGCCGTCGCCACCGGCAAGCCGACCGGGCGCTCCTGGCCGGGTGCTGAGGGCGGCACCGGAACCAACGCCGGCTTCATGGCGTACGACGGCAAGGTCTACACCGTGTCCGGCTCGTCGCTGCGGGTGCTCCGGCTGGAGGCAGGCCAGCAGTGGCAGCCGCTCTACACGGCCGAGGTGCCGGTGGCGTCGCCGGACAACGGCAACCGCCTGCAGAACCTGACTCCGTGCAGGCGGGGACTGATCTGCGTCCTGGACGGCGACCTGTTCCAGGCAGACGTCGTCGCACTCGACGGGTCCAAGGTCGTCTGGCGTACGCGGATCGCCGGCGCCGAGACGATGCTGCCCGCCGGGGAGTACGTCTCCGTCTCGGGGAGCAGCGAGAAGGGCCCGCACAGCGTGCTGCTGGACGGCCGCGGCAAGGACGTGCTGACCGACGCCGAACGGGCCGGGACGGTGACGCGCGTAGCCGGGAACGCGGTGTTCCTCTACCACGACGGGCACCTGTTCGGGCTGGACCTCGGCACCCGGCGCCGGACCGATCTCGGCGCGTTCGAGCAGGCCGGGCTCGGCCCGGGGGTCGGCTCGAAGGTTCTGATCACCCAGTCCGGCAGCGGCTTCAAGCTCTACCGCTTCGCGGGGTGAACCGGCTGACCCGGCTGAGCGGCCTGACCCGGCTGAGCGGCCTGAGCCGGGTGAGTTCCGTCAGGCGGTCCGCGATCCGGCCACCGAGCGGCGGATCAGCGCGCTGAGCCCGGCCCGGGTGCCGACCACGGTCAGTCGATCGTTGGTCCGCATCCGGCGGGCCGGTGCGGGCCGCCACAGCGGCCGGGGTTCGCCGAACTCGTTGAGCGCGATCACCCGTAGGTCGCCCGGATCGTCGGCGTCGGCGATCCGGGCGCCGTCCAGATCGGACCCGGCCGCTACGACCACCTCTGCCAGCAGCAGCACCCGGCGTTCGACTGGGATGGTGCCGATGACCTCGCGGTCCATCAGCGCCTCCGCGAACGCCGGAGCGGCCAGGTAGGAGACGCTGTGCGAGTAGGGCAGGTTGAACGTCCGGCGTACGCGCCGGGCCAGGTCGCCGTCGAACAACCGCAGCACGACGTGCAGGCTGGCGCGCAGGTTCCGCGCCCGCAACGCGGTCTCCAGGTTGGACGCGTCGGAGTTGGTGATGGCGAGCAACGCCCGCGCCTGGTCGACCCCGGCCGCCCGGAGCGTCGACTCCCGGCCGGGATCGCCGATCACGAGCGGAATGCCGAGTTCCCGGGCCAGCGGCACGCCCCGGGACTTCTCCTCGGCGGCGATGGCGACCATGCGTACGCCGCGATCGTGGAGCAGCCGCAGGACGCGGGTTCCCACCCCGCCCAGCCCGGCGACGACCAGGTGGTCGGCGTGCGGCTGGCGCAGGCGTACCTCGGCGACGGCCAGCCGGGCGCGCACCATTCCCTCGACGACCAGCGCGGTGATCAGCGGCACCAGGGCGAGCCCGGCGACGCCGAGGATCAGCTGCAACGTCTTCTGCCACGGCGAGTAGCCGTCGGTCGCCTGTGGTCCACCTAGGACGGTTGCGAGCGCTTGGTAAGACGCCTCGCCGGGGCCGACCTTCAGGCTGACGGCGAGGGCGGCGGTCGCGACGACGATCAGGCCCAGCACCACGCTGATGGCGATCCGGGACTTGCGGGAGACCAGCGTGCCGAGGAACGTCCTGGCGACGCCGATCCGGCGGCCCTTCGCGGGCGCGGGCCGAGCGCCCAAAGTGGACTCCAGGTCGGGGATGCCGCGCAGATCGGCGAGCACCAGATCGGCGGCCTGCTCGTCCCGGGGCAGCATCCGCGGTCCGCCGTCCGCGGCGGTGTCGGCCAGACCGCAGATCACATACCGGTCGCTGACGTCGGCCCGTCGGACCACGACGAGCGTACGCTGCGCGACCTTGACCGGGTTGGCGGCGACCTCCCGCAGCGCGGAGGCGACCAGGGCCGGGGCGGCGATCTCGGAGTCCGACAGCACCTTGCAGTCGCCGAGCAGCGGCTCGATGCTGTGCGCCAGGCTGCTGTTGTACATCCGGATCACGATGCGCATCCGGGCGGACTGCTCCCGGGCCTGCAACGCCAGATGGATGTTGCCGACGTCGTCCTGGGCGGTCAGGGCGAGCCCGGCCGCGTCGGTCAGCCGGGCCAGCTCCAGCGCCTTCTCACTGACCCGTTCGACCACCAGGACGCGTACGCGGTCCAGCTCGGCGAAGTCACGGGCGCCGGGCTGGTGCTGCTGCTCCTCCGTCATGACCACCACGACGTCGGTGTCGTACCGGGTGGTGAGCTGTTCGGCCAGCCGGTACGCGAGACCGTCGAAGCCGCAGACCACGAAGTGCGCCGAGACCGGGGTGCGTTGCGCCGGGGTGGGAAGGGTCACGAGGGGATCGTATAGAGCCCTGTCCCCTCCCGCCCGGCCACACTGGACCGATCTCAGTTGGTCGGCGGGGCACCGCTCGGCGGGGTACCGCCACCGCCGGGAGCACCGCTGGGCGGGGTGCCGCCCGGCCCGCCGGGACCGCCCTCACCGCCGCCGGGCGGGGCCTGACCGCCACCGCCCGCCTTCGTGCCGGTGTCCACGCCGACGTTCAGCGACACGGCGTACCCGCTGGTCACGTCGCCGGTCACCGTGCCGAGCTGCAGCGCGCCCGAGTCGTCGCCGAAGACGTTGTCGGTGCTCAGGCTGACCTTCGACATGTTGGTCACCGACTGCTCGTAGCCCTTGGTCGCGTACGCCGTCTTGCAGACGTCGGCCGGCAGGGCTACCTGGGAGGTCGCGATGGCCTTGGTCGAGTCGGTGATGCTGGCCTGGTCCGGATAGACCTCGAAGTGGATGTGCGGCCACCGCCCGTCGTAGCAGGCGGGAAAGATGCTGGTGTACTTCACCTTCCCGGCGGCGTCGGTGACCTGGACCCCACGCAGGTAGTTCTGATCCGTGATGCCCTCGGAGTACAGCGAGTACCTGCCGTCACGGTTGGCGTGCCACACGTAGACCGCCACGCCCGCGAAGGCGGCGCCTCCGTTGGCCAGGTCCTTGATCGTCAGTTCCAGGGTCATCGGGATGCCCTCGGCGGTCGCGTCGCCGGTGCCGAAGCTCGACCGGATGTCGCTGCGGACGATGCCGCTCTGCTCCAGGACGTCCGGTCCGTTCGAGCCGTCGCCCGGGTAGGGGCCGGCCGTCTCCTCGGGGATCTCCCCGGCCGAGGTCGAGGTGTTCTCGGCCGATGTGCCGCCCGAGCCGCTGTCGTCGGACTTGCCGCACGCGGCGAGCCCGATCCCGGCCACGCCCAGTCCGAAGGCGGCCAGCAGCTTGCGGCGGCCGAGCAGCGTCTGCATGTCGAAGCGCAGACCTTGGTCGTAGATGTCCTCGTCGGGCTTGGCCAGCGGGCGGCCCTCGTAGGTCGGCGGCTGCGCTGACGGCCCCGATGGCGCTGTCTTGCCCATCACACATCTCCTCGTCGTCGGAAACTCTCGCCGGATTCCCAAGTCGGAGTCCTTCGTCGGATATCTCGGCGTTCACCCCATCCTGGGAGCCGTTCCTCGGCGGGGGCCGTGACGAATCTCGAAGCAGCCTGTGAGTCCGCTGCTCAGGCGATGTGCGTACGCGTCAGCGTCGGCGAATTGGCGAGCACCGCCACTCCGGTGCAGATCAGCAGCCCGGACGCGGTCAGCCCGGCGAGCGCGGCGGGCGTCGTCGGCGGGACGGCATCGAACAATACGGCACCCCATAGCCAGGCCGCGATCGGGTCGGCGACGGTCATCGCGGTGAGCGCCGCCGGAAACGAGCCGCTGGCGTACGCGTCCTGGGCGAGGATCGCCGCGACGAGCCCGGACAGCGGCAGGACGTAGGTCGGCCAGCTGGTCAGCGCGGTGGACAAGGAGTGCGTGGTGACCACGATCAGGACGGCGGTGAGGCTGAACCCGATCCCGGCCGCCGTGCCGATCAACGCCGTACGCAGTGTGCTCCGCGCGACGTGGGCCACCCCGACGAGCACCCCCATGAGCACGGCCACGATCACCACGACGTACGGCAGCAGGCGCAGCCGGTCGAAGGTCTGCGGTACACCGCCCCGCGCGGTGACCAGCGTGATGATGCCGAGGCAGGCGGCCGCGCTGCCGAACCAGTCCCGGACCAGCGGGGCGCGCCGCAGTTTCGCCGTCGCGAACGGCAGCGCGAACATCAGCTGTACGCACAGCAGCGCCTGCACGATCGAGATCGACCCCAGGTGCAGGGCGCTGGCGTGGCAGGCGAAGCCGAGGACGTTGAAGAGCATCCCGGTCCACCACAGTCGTGACCGCACGATGCGGGGCAACAGGGCCAGCACCGGAACCACCCGGGCGATGCGATGGGTCGGCGGCTCGGCGGCCACCGCGATCGCCCGGGTCGCGGTCGACTGGGCGGCGGCCGCGGTGGCGAAGGACAACGCGGAGGCCAGCGCGAGAAGGATGCCGGTCAGCATGCCCGCATGATCCAGGGGGTGGGCGGCCTCCTTCCGGCCGTCCGATGAACGCGACGCGAACGGTCCCGATGCGGGACCGAGGCGGAGCGGTAACCGGCGCATCATGCGCGGCTCACCGGCGGGCCGTCCGGCGGTCACGAAAGGCTGGCACCCTGCCGGGGTGCTGACGGCGGGGGAACCAGAGCTGCGGGCGTGGAAGCTGGACGCGGTCACCGGCTACCGCCTGCTCGGAGTAGCGGGTGCGATCCTGGTCGCGGGCACCGGCTGGGCCGCGGGCGCGTTGCCGGTCGAGAACGCGGGATCGTGGCGCGACCACGCCCTGTCGGCCGTCCTCTTCGGATACTGCGGCATCACGATGCTGGTGGCGGCTTGGATCTGGGCCGGGCGCACCCGCGACCGCGCCACTCCGCGCAGTCTGCTCGTCACGCTCGTGCTCTGGTCCGCCCCGCTTGTCGCCGGGCCGCCGCTGTTCAGCCGGGACGTGTACGCGTACCTGGCGCAGGGCGCGATGGCGGTCGCCGGGCTGGACGTCTATTCCAGCGGCGTCGGCAGCCTCGGCGGAATCCTGGGCGCGCAGGTCCCGGCGATGTGGCAGGACACTCCGACGCCGTACGGGCCGGTCTTCGTGGTGCTGGCCGCCGGGATCGCCGCCCTCGTCGGGTCGAAGCTGATCGCCGGGCTGATCGGGATGCGGCTGCTCGCCCTGGCCGGCGTCGTGCTGATGACGGCCTGCCTGCCGACCGTCGCCCGGCGCTGCGGCGTCGACCCGGCGGCGGCGCTCTGGTTGGGCGCGCTCAACCCGCTCGTCCCCCTGCACCTGGTCGCCGGGGCGCACAACGAGGCGGTGATGCTCGGCCTGCTGATCGCCGGGATCGCGCTGGCCCTGCGCGGGCGATTCGCTTTCGCCGCCGTCCTGGTGACCTTGTCCGCCCTGGTCAAGGCCCCGGCGGTGGCCGGGTTGGCGGTGGTGGCCGCGCTGTGGTGGCAGCACCTGCCCGGACGTACGCGTCATGTGCACGCCGTTGTGCGTACAACTGTGATCGGAGCGGTGACGTGCGTGGCCGTGACCGGCGCGACCGGCCTGGGTTACGGCTGGATCGCCTCCCTGAGCACCCCGATCTCGCCGCAGAGCTGGTCGGTGACCAGCGCCCTGGGTCGTGCGTCGCGGCTGGTGCTGGACGCGGACGGCCCGGCGGTGATGCGGTTCTGGGCGTGGTGCGGGCTGGCCGCGACGCTCGCCGTGGCCGCGTGGAGCTGGTGGCGGCGTGACCGGTTCGGGCCGGTGACCGCGGCCGGCCTGAGCCTCGGCGCACTGGCGCTGCTCGGCCCGGCGACCCGCCCCTGGTACGCCCTCTGGGGCCTGGTCCTCATCGCGGCCGCCGCCCCCGCCGGACGAGTACGCCGCTGGTCCGCCGCGACGTGCGGAGTCCTCGCGTTCGCCGTCCTGCCGAGCGGATTCGGCCCGGACGGACCCCAAGCCCTGTACGCCGTCGCCGGAGTCGCGCTCGCGTGCACAGGGCTGATTCTGTTGCGGCGGTTGGCATCGTGAAGCGGTTCCTGCTCGTTCTCGGCCTCGCCATCGGCATCGGCGTCGTCATCGGGGTCGCACCCGGGCATCGCGGCTGGTTCGACATCAGCGTCTACCACGGCGCGGTCGACTACTGGGTCTCCGGCGGCGACCTGTACTCCTACCTGCGGCCGCGCAGCACCTACGGCTTTACCTATCCGCCGTTCGCGGCCGTGTGCATGCTGCCGATGACGCTCGTCGGCTGGCATCCGGCGATCGCGATCAACCTGGTTCTGACCCTGATCGCTTCGGCGTTCCTGCTGTGGTTCTGGGTCGGCCCGGTGACACGGCACTTCGGCTGGCCGCGCTGGTACGCCTTCGGCCTCACCGCGTGCGCGTTCGCCGCGCTCAACCCGGTCCGGGACACCGTCAGCTTCGGCCAGATCAACCTGCTGCTCGTCGCCCTCGTCTACCTCGACCTGCTTTTCCTCACCGGCTTTCGGCTCACCGGCTTTCGGCTCACCGGCTTTCGACTCACCGGCTTTCGGCGGCCCGGTCGCCTCGGTTCTCTCCGCTGGATCAGGGATATGCATGCGATCTTGGGCCGGTTTGGCATGCATAACCGTGATCTGCTGGTAAGAAACCGCGTGGCGGGAGTCGGCATCGGGTTAGCGGCGGCGATCAAGCTGACCCCCGCGATCTTCGTGCTCTATCTGGTGGTGACCCGGCAGTGGCGGGCGGCCGCGACCGCGGTCGGGACCGCGACGGCGGCCACACTGATCACCGCGCTGGCAGTGCCGGACGCGAGCCGGGCGTACTTCACCGACGCGGTCTGGAACACGAGCCGCATCGGGAATCTGGCGTACGTGTCGAACCAGTCGCTGCTCGGGCTCGTGTCGCGGCTGCACCTGGCGCACTCGGTGTGGCTGCTGCTCGTGGTCGCCACGCTGGCGGTGTGGGCCTGGCGGTGTGCCCGCGCCAAGGATCACGTCCACGGCTTCGCCCTCACCGGGGTGGTGTCCTGCCTGATCAGCCCGATCACCTGGGTCCATCACCTGGTGTGGGCGCTCCCGGCGCTCGTCTTGTTCCTCTATGGACGCCGTCGGCTCGGGATCGCCTGCTTCGTGGTGCTGGTCAGCGGACTGGTTTGGCTATGGTCGGTGAACCCGTCGTTCGCCGGGCCACTGGCCGTACTCGGGGCCAATGCGTACGTGCTCGTCACGCTGGTGCTGTTGGTCGCAGCGCCCGTCCCGGCGCCGTCGCCGAACTCGCCAGGCGCATCCGCTCCAGCACCGCCTCGACCTCAGCGGCCGCCCGCGCTTCCCGCTGCGCCGCCTGCCCCCGCCGCGCCAACCGCCACTCGTGCGCCGCGAGACTCACGAGTTGGGGCAGCAGATCGGTAGACCGGCGAAGCACCCATCGCAATCCATCCACGGTGGTACCCAGAAGGCCGCCGACTGCGTCCAGATGGAAGTTCCCCGCAGCGTGACGTCAGCGCCGACGAGGACGAGCTCGAGGTACTTCACGGCAAGTCCTCGTGCACCCGGAGGAAGCCCCGGACGGCGGCCGCCCAGCTGAACTCCTCGGCGCGTCGCCGGGCCCGTTCGCGGGCGTCGGGACGGCCGAGCAGGCTGAGCACCTCGGCCGAGAAGTCCTCCCCCGGAGCGGACGCGCCGGCCGAGCCGAGAACGCCCGAAAGGGCGCTCGAGGCGCTCGCCACGACGGGCGTACCGCAGGCCGATGCCTCCAACGCGGCCAGCCCGAACGTCTCGATCGGCCCGGGGGCGAGCACCACGTCGGCGGTCGCCTGCAACGCCGCCAGCTCCGCCCGGTCACTGATCCATCCCGTGAACGACACCGGCAGGCCCTCCGCCGCCTTCGTGAGCCGGGTACGCAGGGGTCCGTCGCCGACGATCACCAGCCGAGCGGGTACGCCCCGTGCCCGCAACGCAGCCAGCGTCGTGAGCGCCCGCTGCGGCCGCTTCTCCACCGACAACCGTGTCGCGCAGACGAGCAGGATCTCGTCCGGCTCCGCCAACGAGGTACGCAGCTCGGCCGACCGGCGGCCGGGATGGAAATGATCGAGGTCCACGCCGAGGGGAACCTGGACGACGTTGGCCGCCCCGGCGTGGTGGAACTCGTCGGCGGCCCATTCAGTGGTGCAGACGATCCGGTCGTATGCCCGCGCAGTGGCCCGGTTCAGGCTGGTCGCCAGCCTCCGGCGTACGCCACCGGGCAGCCGGGTGACCCGGAGCAGCCCGTTGAGGCTCTCGTGGGAGACCATGACCGAGCCGATCCGCTGCTCTTGCGCCCAGGCCCCGGTCCAGCGCAGCGTCGTCCGGTCGGAGACCTCCAGGCTGTCCGGCTTCAGCTCGGTCAGCGTGCGTACCAGTTCTTTCTTGTTCAGCAGGACGCGGTAGCCGCCGAGGCCGGGCACGACGGGGCCGGGCAGCGTCACCACGCGGCCCTGCGGGTGCTGCTCGTCGGCGGCCCGCTCGCCCGGCACGACCAGGATCGGCTCGTGACCTGCGGCGGCGTAGCCGACCCCCAGCTCGCGCAGGGCGGTACGCAACCCGCCCGAACGTGGCGTGACGAAGTTCGCCAGCCGGACGATCCTCATCGGACAGACTCCTTGACGGCCGTCTGCCCCGCCGGGACCTCATGCCGTGGAGCCTCGCGCCGTGGGACCTCATGCCGTTGAGCCTCGTGCCGTGGAGCCTCATGCCGTTGAGCCTCATGCCGTTGAGCCTCATGCCGTTGAGCCTCATGCCGTGGAGCCTCGTGCCGTTGAGCCTCGCGCCGTGGGACCTCATGCCGTGGGGCTTTGTGCTGTTGGGCGTCGTGCGCCGGGACCGGCCGGCCGAGCACCGCCGAGTAGTGCCCGATCAGCTCGTCGCCCAGCGCCGCCCAGGTACGCTCGGCGACCGCCACCCGAGCCGCCAGCCCCATCCGCTGCCGCAGACTGGGACTGGCCGCCAGCCGGGCCACCGCCTCGACGATCGCGCCGCCGTCGTCGGGCGGCACGAGGAAGCCGGTGACGCCCGGGTCGACGAGATCGATCGGGCCGCCCGAGGCCGGCGCGACGACCGGGACCCCGCTGGCGTGCGCCTCCTGGATCGTCTGGCAGAACGTCTCATGCGGTCCGGTGTGGACGAACACGTCCAGCGCGGCGTAGATCATCGCCAGGTCGAGGCCGCTCTTCGGGCCGAGGAACAGTGCCCGGGGCAGGGCACGTTCGACGGTGCGCCGCGTCGGGCCGTCACCGACCACCACCACGCGTACGCCCTTCATCCGGGTCACCTCGGCGAGCAGGTGCACCCGCTTCTCCTGGGCGAGCCGGCCGACGTAGCCGACGATCAGCTCTCCGTTGGGGGCCAGCAGCTCCCGCAGTTCGTCCGACCGATGCGACGGATGAAACAGTCCACTGTCGACACCTCGGCCCCACAGCTCGACATCGCGCACGCCGTGCGCGGTCAGCTGCTGGGCGGTCGCCGACGAGGGCGCCAGCGTACGCGCCGCCCGGCCGTGGACGGCGGCGATCCAGCGCCAGGCCGCGTCCTGCACAGCGCGTACGCCATAAGCCTCGGCGTAGCCGGGCACGTCGGTCTGGTAGACCGCGACCGCCGGGATCCGCAGCGCCTGGGCCGCGCGCGCACCCCACGCGCCGAGCACGAACGGGCTGGCCAAGTGCACGACGTCGGGTCGGAACTCCCGCAGCGCGGCGGCGATCAGACCGCTCGGCGGCGCGATCCGCACGTTCGTGTAGCCCGGGAACGGCATTGAGGGCACCCGGAACACGGGATACTCGTTCGTGGGCGCGTGCTGCAGCAGCCGGCGGCGCGGACGCGGCGCGACGACCATCGGCTCGTGGCCGCGCGCGAGGAGATGGTCGCAGACCCGCAGCACCGAGTTCGCGACTCCGTTGACGTCCGGGGCATAGGACTCCGTGATGATCGCTACCCGCATGGCCGCAGGCTACGAAGATCACCTGACGGTCAGGAGGACTGCGAGCATCCATCAGCTTCCCTTTGGATGCCCAACAGCCGTCAGGTCGTGGGGAACGGGTCGTCGGGGAAGACCACCGCCCACACCACTTGCTGCTGGTCGCGTACGGGGGAATCGCCGGAGGTCCCGACCGCAGCGCACCACTCCTCGACGCGGTACGCGCCGTCACGGACTGCCTGCGCGAACTCGTCACGGAACCACTGATGCCGACCGGACGCGATGGCGCCCCGCAGATCGGCGAGCGTATGCGGATCGAGGTCGTGGGCGTAGACGCGGAGCACCTGATCGAGGCGGAGACTGACGCCCGCGTGCGAGAACTGCTCAGAAGAGATCATGATTATCGCCGTGAGGGGTCGGCGCCACCGGCGGTACGGCGGCGGAAGTGGCCGGTCCGTAAACGTCCGGTGACACCCTACGCACAAACCCCCGTCTCACGGCAAGACCCGTACGCAAACGGGGTCGCCCGACAGGCCACCTCCCCTTCCGACACCGCTCTACCCGGCCCCTATTCCCAGCGGATCAGGGATATGCCGGGAATCTTGGGCCGGGATCGCAGGCATATCCGTGATCTGCCGCTCAAAGGGCGGCACCGCAAGCGCGAGGGCGGCGGCTCAGGAGGCGGCAGCGAGCCAGGCGGTGACGACCGCGAGCCCGAGCAGCACGATGTTGAGCCCGATCAGCCGCGCCTCACCCCGCGACAGGTGCAGGGCGATGCCGCCGACCTGGATCAGGGCGAGCCCGATCGCCGCCGCGATCGCCAGGCCGGGCAGGATGCCGGTCAGCTTGGGCAGGACGAGACCGATCGCGCCCAGCACCTCCAGCGTCCCGATCGTGCGGACGAGCGGCAGCGGCAGCTGGTCGACCCAGCCCATCATCGGCCGCAGCTGATCCGGCGACTGCGCGATCTTCTTGCCACCGGCGTACGCGTAGAACAGGGCGAGCAGCCCGGCCAGGATCCAGTAGGCGACGTCCATGAGGGGCCCTTCCAGGATGGTTACCGTTGGTAAGTAGCCTCATGATGCGTCAGTTTCGTCAGGCGTACAAAAGGCACACGCATGTACGTAGGGCACAACGCCGTCAGAATCAAGCGGTCAGCATCAGGGAGCGCAATGTCGGACTACGAGCACACCTGCCTGATTCGGGGCGACGGCGGAGCGACGCTGCGCGAGATCCTCGACCAGATCTGCAACAAGTGGACGCTGCTCGTGGTCGCGACGCTCGACCAGGGGCGGCTGCGGTTCACCGATCTGCATCAGCAGATCCCGGGGATCTCGCAGCGCATGCTGACCCTGACGTTGCGCAACCTGGAGCGGGACGGGCTGGTGGCCCGGGAGGCGTACGCCGAGGTGCCGCCGCGCGTCGAGTATTCGCTGACCGCCGTCGGCAAGAGTCTCATCCCGCCCGCGCTGGCGCTGGCCGGCTGGGCCATCGAGCACGTACCGCACATCGAGGCGAGCCGCGCGGTGTACGAGCCCAGAACCAAAGCGGCACAACGAAGCTAAGGCATTCGTACGCTTCGCCGCTACTCTGTGCCGGCGCGTCTGTCCACAGTGATCGCCGAGGTGCTGCTGGGCGCTCGTGAATTCAGCTGGGGTGGATCGCGCAGAACAGTACGCCGTCCGGCGCAGCGAGCACGGTCCATCGATGCGGCTCGTAGACCTCCCAGGCGACCTGCGCCCCCGCATCGATCAGCGCCGGCAACTCGGCCAGGTCGTCGAGACGGATGTCGAGATGCACGAGTCCCCGGCCGCGATCAGGATCACTGGTCGGGCTGATCCACACATCCGGCTGACGGCCGTCCGGATCGCGCAACAACACCGACTCGCCCTCTGCCAGCGTGCGATTCCGCAACGCCGCCGCGTCCTCCGGCACCGGCGGCAAACCCAGCGCCAGCGACCAGAACGGCCCTGCGGCGTACGCGTCCCGGCAGTGGATCACAATCGAGTTCAGCCTGCTCATGGCCGGTCATCGTCGCACATCCACCTCCTCACTACCCGTCATTTATCAGGAGCTGTTTCGCGAATACGACGGGCACGCTGTGACGTCCGTCGCTTGTGGACAGCACGACTGTTGATCGTGGCACATTCTCGTGACCTTGACCCCCTGGAAGGCGCCGGACGGTTGTTCTAACGTTGACTCTGTGAACGGGGTGTTGGCACAGGTGGAAGCAGGTGTGGCCGAGCTGGCCACCGGTCCCCTGTGGACACTTTCGGACACCGAGATCACCGACGAAGTACGCCGTGTCCACGCAACGATCCAAGCCCTGTCAGGCCGGTTCCTGACGTTGATCGGAGCGGCCGACAGCCGCGACATCCCGCACAACGCGGGCGCGACCGGCACGGCGAACTGGCTGTCGTATCTGCTGGCGATGCGCCACCGCGACGCACAGGCGTGGACGAAACTGGCCGGAATGCTGCCCGCGGTCCCGGTGGTCGAAGCGGCCCTGGCAGACGGACGCGTGAACGTCGAACAGGCCCGGGTGATCGCCAAGACCGTGCACGACCTGCCCTCCGGAGTGGGTGAGCTGGGCAAGGCGAAAGCCGCCGAGGTGCTGACCAAACTCGCCACTGATGACCGACTGCTGCCGGAAGTGCTGGAGAAGCATCAGCGGCAGATCCTGGAGACGGTCGCGCCGGAGATCGCCGATGACAAGCTCCGCAGGGATCTGGACCGCGCCGAACGCTCCGCCTACGACCGCCGTGACTTCACCCTCATCCCCTACGGCGAAGGCGAATACCGAGTACGTGGCATCCTCGACACCGAAGCAGCCGCGATCGTGCGCACCGCGCTGGATCCGCTGTCCGGGCCGCGCAAACCCGCCCCGACAGTGGCCGCCGCGATCGGCGCAGATGCGTGCGGCGGTTCAGATGCGGTGAACGATGATTGCGCTGCCGCCCGCGTGGTGCCGGGTGAGCCAGACCCGCGCTCGGCCGGAGCCCGCCGTGCCGACGCCTTGGTCGAGGTATGCCAGCGGATCATGGACGCCGGTGAGCTGCCCGACAACGGCGGCGAGAAGCCACACCTGACGATCACCCTGCCCTGGGACGCCCTCCAAGCCAAGGTCGCCGCAGGACTGCTCGACACCGGCGACCTGCTCACCCCGGAAACCGTGCGACGGCTCGCGTGCGACGCGATGATCATCCCAGCCGTGCTCGGCGGCGACGGTCAGGTCCTCGACGTCGGCCGCGCCCGACGGCTGATCGACGGGCCGTTGCGCCGCGCACTGGTGTTGCGGGACAAGGGCTGCGCCTTCCCCGGTTGCGAGAGACCACCGCAGTGGTGCCACGGCCACCACCTCAAGGCTTGGGCAGACGGCGGAACCACCTGTCTCGCGAATTCCGTGCTGCTTTGCGGCTTTCATCATCGCGAGATCCACCACGGACTCTGGGAAGTCCGCATGAGACCCGACGGTCTCCCCGAATTCCTCCCACCGGCCTTCGTCGACCCGCTCCGAAGAGCAGTCCGCAACACCCTCCACCGGCGCTGCTGAGGTCAAGTGGCTTGAGTGACAAGTACCTGCCGCGACGACACGTGTCGTCAGCCGCGGCGGTCGTACAGCCGGTCGACGTGGCGTACTGCGCCGATCAGCATGCCCGCGAGCAGCCAGCAGCCCGCGCCGAAGAGCACACCCGCCGGGAACTCCATGAAGTAGGCCAGCCCCGCTCCGACCACCAGGAGCAGCAGCGTGTCGAAGACGAGCAGGCTGCGCAGCACGATGAGGGCGTACACGCTCACGCTGACAGGATGCGGCTTCGGGAAACGCCGTGGGCTCAGAGTTTCCTCAGAGCGTGCGATGATCATCGGTATAGCCTGTGACCTATGATCAGCGCACAGGACGAGACCCTGCTCCGGCGGGCCATCGAGATCGCGGCGGAGGCCGTCGACTCAGGCGACGCACCCTACGGTTCGCTGCTGGCCGATGAGAACGGCACGATTCTCATCGAGGAGCACAACACGGTCAGGCGGGACAACGACATCAGCGCCCATCCGGAGTTGAAGCTCGCCCGTTGGGCGGCTCGCGAACTCGACCCGGAGACGGCGGCGCGGACGACGATGTACACGAGTTGCCAGCCGTGCGGCATGTGCTCCGGCGGCATCATCCGGTCCGGGCTCGGCCGCGTCGTGTACGCCCTGTCCGCCGAGCAGCTCGTCGAGTTGAACCCGGGTTCGGCGTGGCCGACGGTGCCCCAGGAGGGCCCAGCTCTCTTCGAGGCGGCCCGCGTCCCGATCGAGACCTATTACCAGTGAGTCAGGGGGCGGCCGGGGCGACCCGGCCGCCCACCCCCCGTTCGACCCGCTAAATGATCTCATGGCCGGCTGGTCAGGGCATCGCTACTAAGATCGACTTCGGCATACCGCAGAAGTTGTAGTCGGGGTAAACCTAGGCTGTAATCCCCTCGGGGGTGGGCAGTGTGAGCACCACCTGAAAACCGCCGCCGGGGCGCGGCCCAGCGGCCAGGCTTCCGCCATAGAGGCGCGCCCGTTCGCGCATGCCGATGAGGCCGTGACCCTCGTGGGAGTTCCCCGGATCCTGCCGAGTGCTCGCCCCGTCGTCGGCGACCGTCGCCAGGAACTCCTCGCCCCGGAAGTCCAGCGTGACCGTGGCGCTGGCCTCGCCGGCGTGCTTGAGCACGTTCGTCAGCGACTCCTGGATGACCCGGTACGCGCACAGATCCAGCCCGGCGGGCAGGGAGCGGCGCGGGCCGAGCACCTCGACCTCGGTGGGTACGCCGGCCGCCCGCATCCGGTCGGCGAGCCGCTCGACCAGTTCGACGCCGGGTGCGGCCTCTTGCGGCGGTTCGGTCGCCCCGGCCGTCGGCGCCCGCAGCAGGCTGAGGATGCGGCGCAGCTCCTCGTTGCCTTCCCGGGCCGCCCCGGCGATCACCGACAACGCCGAGCGCGCGGTTTCGGGTTGGCTGTCGAAGACGTACCCGGCCGTCCCGGCCTGGACGGCGATGACCGACATGTGATGGGCGACGATGTCGTGCAGCTCCCCCGCGATCCGCATCCGCTCGTCCGCCACCGCTCGCCGGGCCCGATCGGCCTGCTCGCGGTGGAGCCGTTCGGTGACCGCGGCCAGCTCGACGTTACGCAGTGTGAGTTTGCGGGCGTTGTCGCCGAACTTCCAGACGGCCATGAAGATGACGACCGCCATCACCATCACGGTCGCCATCGACGAGTCCGGCGTCCGCAGGCCGGAGTAGACCCAGACACCGGCCAGCGCGACGGCCGAGGTCAGGCCCATCCATCGGGGCCGGTCGGCCGTGACGGTGTAGAGCGCCACCAGACTTCCGTACGCGTTGAGCGCCGGAAAATAGCCGAGCCCGATGAAGATCAGCCAAGACAGCCCGCAGACGATCACCACGGCCACCGGGAACCGCCGCCGGAACGCCACGGGCAGGTTGGCCAGCCCGGTCAGCACGTAGCCGGTCGTGTCCAGCGACAGCCACTCGTTGTGCTCCTCGCGCCCGATGAGCACGGCCAGCGTGGTGTAGCCGACCGCGAGCAGGACATCGAGCAGCGGGGGGAACTGGGGCAGCCGAGGAATCGTGAGGCGGCGCCGGGAGCGGGCGTCAGGCACGGCCGAAGCCTACTCGCGGGTCTACTACAGAAGTTGCAGACGATGCGACTCCGCACGGTACTATCCTGCGCGTGGTCCGGGTCCTCGTCGTAGATGATCAGATTCTGATCCGGGCCGGCTTGGTAGCTCTGCTCAACGCCGCTCCGGGGATGGAAGTCGTCGGCGACGCCGCCGACGGCAAGCAGGCGATCGCGATGGCGGCCGAGCACAGTCCCGACGTGGTCGTGATGGACGTGCGGATGCCCGGTCTCGACGGCATCTCCGCGACCCGCCAGATCGTCTCGCAGGGCGACCCGCCGCCGCGGGTCCTGATCCTGACGACGTTCGATCTCGACGAATACGTCTACCAAGCGCTTCGCGAAGGGGCCAGCGGCTTCCTCCTCAAGGACACGCCGCCCGAGCGCCTCCTGGCCGCGGTCACCACGGTCGCCGCGGGCGACATGCTTTTCGCGCCGACCGTCACCCGGCGGCTCATCGAGGCGTACGCGCCGTCGGGGGTGCCCGGCGCCGGCGAGTATGCCGACCAGCTCGCCACGTTGACCGCGCGGGAACTCGAAGTCGTCCGCTGGGTGGCCCGCGGCCTGTCCAATCAGGACATCGCCGATCAGCTCGTCGTCTCCGAGGCGACGGTGAAGACGCACCTCAACCGCGCCATGGTCAAGCTCCGCCTGACCAACCGCGCTCAGGCCGTCGTGTACGCGTACGAGGCGGGCCTCGTGACGCCACGTCGCATGCAGGCGCCCTAGAGCAACCGGCCCGGCCCGAACTTCACCGGTACGCCCGGCGAGTAGAGCACGCTCACCGGCGGCCCGTCCGGCACCGGTACGCCGCTCGCCTCGCGCAGGCCGTCGTCGAGGTCGAGGAGTTCGGCCCGGTGCAACGGCCATTCGGGATG
The DNA here is from genome assembly GCF_024172085.1 of Hamadaea flava. NCBI lineage: Bacteria > Bacillati > Actinomycetota > Actinomycetes > Micromonosporales > Micromonosporaceae > Hamadaea > Hamadaea flava. Next base: position 1,330,208 of record NZ_JAMZDZ010000001.1, read on the forward strand.
CTCGTTGGGCAGGTAGAGCGTACGGCCGTACCAGGACACGTGCAGACCCCAGCGCGCGGTGACGAACCGCTCCAGCGGACTCGGCTCGGCGATCGGCGCGCCGATCCGTACCGTCACCCGGCTCGGCAGCCCACGCGGGCCGGGCCAGCGGCGGCGAGAGGTGTAGGTGATGAGGTCTTCCGAACGCTGGATGCGCATCGACGACCAGATGTACGGAAGCCGCAGCGCGGCCCGGCCACAGAGGACCGGGATCAGCCGTGCGGCGTCCAATGATCGGAACACCACCCCACGGCGGCCCGCGTCGTCCACGGAGTACAGGCGTACGTTGGTCTCGGGGAACGTGCCGAGGTAGGGCAACCCCGGTCCGGCCAGCAGCCCGACGCGGTACATCTCGAAAGGCACCAGCCCCACGTAGGTGACGCCGTCGAGGGTGTCCGGGCGCGTACCGGCAGGCAGGAGTCCGGCGACCAGCGCGGGGTCGATCGGCCAGTGCAGCAGGGTCAGCCGCCGCCACTCCTGGACCAGCAACCGGCGGCGTACCGGTCGCGGGGTCAGCGGGGTCACCGGTTCGACGGCCACTGCCACGGCCACTCCTCAGAACACGACGTCAGTACACGACGTCAGAACACCACGTTGAGCAGGACGGTCAGCAGGATCGACAGCCCGATCGAGACGGCGATCATGATCAGGCAGCCTGTCGCGCCGCCGAGCGGCCGCACGTCCCAGTTCCCGATGCGCACCCTTTGATCCTCTCACCGATCAGGCCGCCCCGAGGAGGTCGCGGCGTTCCTGTTCCAGCTTCGCCGCCTTGTCGGCCGCCGCGAGCCGGCGGGCATCGAGCCGACCGCGTACCTCGCCGACGGCGTCCGCACAGAGTTCGAGGTCCATCCGGGCTTCCCGGATCTGCTCCCGCACCTTCAGATCGGTGAAGATGTTGTCGAACCAGACGTCGAGGAAACGGGTCATGCCGTCGACGGCTAGATTCGGCAGCTGGACGCGGAACCCGGAGACGTCGTCGAGCTCGGTCCGCAGGACGGCCAGCAGCTCACTCGCCTCCCCCACCGCGCGGGCGGCCGCGTCGAGCCGATCGTGCTTCATCGTGCTGCTGAGCGCGCCGCCGCCGAAGAACGTGTCGTAGGTGGACCAGCCCGACGCGCTGCTCAGCAACGATTGTGCGGCGGCCAGCGCCTGGGCGGCCGCCTCGGCCGCGTCGATCGCCTCGGCCAGCTCCGTGATCTCCCCGTCGAGCCGTCCGCGGTCCGCCGCCAGCGTCAACAGGCGGCGTCCGGCTGGTCCGCCCGCCCGCGCCAGGAGTTCCTCTTTCTCGTCGAGGATCTGCTCGTACGCGTACCGCGCGTCGCCAAGGTCGAGCAGCCGAGCCTCGGCGGCCGAATGTTCACGGTCGACCGCGGCCAGCCTCGCCTCCGCGTCGGCGAGCTTGAACGCGGCGGCCACGGCTTCGGCCTGTTCCCGCGCCAGCGCCTCGTCCCGGCGCCCCCGGAGCGTGGCGAGCACCGAACTCAGCGACAGCCGCCCGAGCGCGTCGACGTCCCGCTGCTCCGTCGTCGCGCGTACGCGCAACTCCGCTACTTGATCGTGCAACGCCTTTTGGCGTACCAGTAGGTCTTCGCGACGGGCCTCGGTGACCTCTTGCTCGCTCAGGGCCGCGGCGGCCGCGGTCAGGCGGGTCTCGATCTCGGTCAGCATTCGGCCAGTGCAGCACGTGTCCGCAAGCGCGGGGGGGTGCGCCGGGGACCGGTGGGCCCGATCCCCGGCGCGGACGCTCACCAACCGACGGCGACCAGAAGGTACTGGGGATTGCCGTGGGAGACGAACGACGACTGCCCTGCGTAGTCGTCGTAGGGGAACCCATACGCGAGCCGGTCGATGGCGTGGTCGTGCCAGAACTTGGCGTAGTAGTTGGCCGGTCCGGCCTGGTAGTACAGGCTGGGCGTCGACCATTGGGCCTGCGGCAGGTGCGCGACGTGCCGGTTCAGCGCCGAGCACATGCCGGCGTCGTTGGCCAGGACGCCGGCGCAGCCGAAGATGTCGGACGTGGGCGCGGAGACCCCGACCGTATTGGCGTAGCTGGTGAAGTAGGCGGCGTTGACGCCGCCGGTCCGGAAGCTGGGGTCGCTGCCGGGTGCGATGATGCGGTAAGGCGCCTGGGTCTGCGCCAGTACCTTGAACTCCTGCGGTACCTCGTTGATGAACTTCTGGAAGGTGACCGCTCGGTCCTCGGCGAAGGTGGCCTGGTCCTCGCCGACCGACACGTCGTACCCGTCGTGAGCGTGCAGGCGCATCGCGAGTTTGACGCCGAACGCGTCGACGCGGGTGGTGTTGCCGTTGAAGACCGACGCGCCCACGGTGAACTCGATGAAGTCGTAGTACTGGCTGGTCGGCGAACCGAGGTAGAAGTACATCCGGCCGGCCGAGTTCACGGGCATGTCGAGGTAGGGCTGCTCGGCGATGGAGTGGGTCTGCCCGTTGAAACTCCAGTACACCTGACTGTCGGGGTACTTGCCGTTGGTGCGGTTGAGCACCTTGACCATGACGACGTTCGTGGCGGGCGGGATGGTGCTGGTGTCGCCCCAGAACGAGTCGCTCGTCGGCGACGGGGTCGGCGTCGGGCTCGGCGAGCTGGTGGATCCCGTCGTGCGGACCGTGAACTCCCACAGCGAATAGCCGTACGCCGTCGCGCGAGCCGTGCCGTAGACCCGGATGTAGCGCCCCGAGCCGTTCACGGTGAGGGTCTGGGTTCCGCCGGTGCCCGTGGTGGTGCTGTAGACGGATGTCCAGGGACCGCTCCCCGAGGCCGCCACCTGCACCTGGTACGCCGTCGCGTACGCCGCCTCCCAGGTCAGCGTGACCTGGCAGACGGTCTGCGTCGAGCCGAGGTCGACCTGGAGCCACTGCGGGTCGGCGAACGCGCTCGACCAGCGCGTACCGGTGTTGCCGTCGACCGCGGCGCTCGCCGGGGTTCCGGCGTTCTCGGTGGAGGAGGCGGTGGCCGGCTTGCTGAGTGCGGCGTTGCCGGTGCCGCAGGCGGAGGTGGTGAACTCCCCGTAGACCTGGAACTCCCACAGCGAATAGCCGTACGCGGTGGCCCGCGCCGTGCCGTTCACCCGCACGTACCGGCCGGAGCCGCTCACGCTCAGGTTCTGCACCCCGCCCGTTCCGGTGGTGGTGCTGTAGATCGTCGTCCAGGGACCGCCTGCGGCGGCGGACACCTGGACCTGGTACGCCGTCGCGTACGCCGCCTCCCAGTTCAGCGTGACCTGGCTGAGGGTCGCGGTGGCGCCCAGGTCGACCTGGAGCCACTGGGGATCGCTGAACGCGCTGGACCAGCGCGTACCGGTGTTGCCGTCGACGGCGGCCGACGCGGGGAAGGTGGCGTTCTCTGTGGACGACGCGGTGGCGGCCTTGCCTTGGGAGATCAGGGTCGGCGCCGCCCCGGCGCGGGTCGCGAGGCCGACGGCCGTCGTCAGCCCGAGCACGAGGGCGAGGGAGGCGAGGAGAGCAAACGTTCTCCGAGAGCGGGCAGGCATGAGCGGCTCCCTGGGGACGGTGGGCAGGACGCGGCGGTGCGTCCTGCCGGGGGACGGATGAGAGAGCGCTCTCTGGCAAGAGACTCGCGACCATCCCGGTCGATGTCAAGACATCGACGCGCGACCGCGCCAACTTGGCACGGCCGCGCATCGGCTCAGCGACGGCTCACTGATAGCTGCGGATCACGGTTACGCAGGCCAAATCAGCCCACCGAAGCATGCACAACCGTGATCCGCAGGGAACCCTCCGGGAGGACCAGGGTCAGCAGCGCCCGAGGTCTTCCCATTGCGCCGTCCAGCCCGGCTCCGAGCCCTGGGTCCACCAGCGCGCCCGCCACAGGTGCAGGCCGTCGCCGGACTTCGGCCCGGACGGGTCGCCGTACTTGCTGCGCTCGTGCACCACCCGGTCGCCGGTGTATCCCTAGTGGACGAAGCTGCCACGGAACTGCTGCGTACGCTCGACGAACTCGGCGCGCCGGCCGGACCGGTGGTCCTCGCCGGCGGCCTGCTCACCGGGCGTACCGCCGTAACCGCCGCCCTCACGCGCGCCCTCACCGAGCGCGGCGTACCACACTCCGTGGCAGGCGACCCCGCCCTATCCGCCGCCCTCCTCACCCTCCCCACCCCGTCGACCCACCACCCCACCCCTCGCGCCGTTGATCATGGAGTTTCCGGAGACGACACACCGGCGACGCCACAGCTAACTCCATGATCAACACGGCTCGCCCCCGGCCCGGAGCGGGCGTCGGGAGCGAGGGCTGGAGCGGGATCGGGAGCGGAGGCGGGGGTCGGGGCGGAGGGGCGGGTGACGAGGGCGACGCCGCCCAGCACCAGGAGCAGGCCGAGTCCCGCGCCGATGGACAGGCGTTCGCCGAGGAACAGTGCGCCCCAAGCCGAGCCGAACACCGGCACCAGGTAGGTCACCGTGAGCGCGCCGGTCGAGCCGAGCTGGGCCACCAGCCGATAGAAGAGCACGAAGCCCAATGCCGTGCACGCCAGTGCCAAGGCCAGCACCGCCGCTGTCACGGACGGGCCGGGCAGCTCCGCGGGCGGCAGCGCCGCCGCGAGTGGCAGCAGCAGCACGGCCGCTGCGAGTTGTTGGCCGGTGGCCACCGAGATGGGCGCGACGCCGCTGAACCGGGTCGCCGCGTAGATCCCGCCGGCGGCGTAGAGCAGGGCGGCGACCAGGCTGGCCGCTACGGATGCCCAGAGGACCGGGCCGGGGTCGATCGGCCCGAGCCCGACGAGCACCGCCACCCCGAGTACGCCGACCATGACCCCGGCCAGTTTGCGTACGGTGAGCGGCTCGCGGAGCCACCAGGCCGACAGCAGCAGGCTGAACATCGGCGTGGTCGCGTTGAGGATCGCCGCCAGGGACGCCGTCAGGTGGAGTTCGGCCGCCGCGATCAGAGTGAACGGGGCGGCTGCCGACAACAGTCCGAGCATCAGGTAACGCCACCGATCGCGCCAGGACGGACGCCGCCGCAGGACAGTGACGATCGCGAGCAACGCCAGGCCGGCGAGGGCGACCCGGGCTTCGATCAGCGCGACCGGGCCGAGATCGCGTACGCCGATCCGGATGAACAGGAACGACGCGCCCCACAGCGCGGCGACGGCGATCAGGGTGAGCAGGCTGGACCGGCGAGGCATCGTCACGCGCATTACTGTGCGGGGACGGGCTAGAACAAGTCCAACATGTACAACTCTGGGAAGCATGAGGCTGAGTCATGAACCTGGCGCAGTTGAGGGCACTGGTCGCGGTCGCCGACGCCGGTGGCTTCACGAAGGCGGCCGTGACGCTCGGCCTGACCCAGTCCGGCGTCAGCCACGTGGTCGCCGCGCTCGAACGGGAGCTGCAGCTGCCGCTCGTCACGCGTACGCGGGGTGGTGTGCGGCTGACCGTGCACGGGCAGCTGATCATCGGGCACGCCCGAGAAGCCGTCGCCCGGGTCGAACGGATCAGCGAAGTCGCCGCCACCGCCACCCGGCGACGCCGACGCCGGATACGCGTGGCCGCCTTTCCCAGCGCGGGTCAGCTCCTGCCCTCGCTGATCGCCGCGTACGCCGTCCGCCTTCCCGAGGTGGCCGTGGTTCTCCTGGAGGGCAGCGACGCCGAGGTCCGGACGTGGCTCGACGACCGGCTCGTCGACGCTGGGGTGGTGGCCGACCTCGACGGCGACCCAGCCGCTGAGGCGTCCGGCGTGGTGCTGCATCGCGATCGGATGCTCGCCGTCGTCGACCCGGGCCATCCGCTCGCGGGGCAGCCGTCGGTCCAGCTCGCCGAGCTGGCCGACGATCCGTTCCTGTTGTCCGACAACGGATGCGAGCCGCTCTTGCACCGTCTGTACGCGGACGCGGGCGAGCCGCTGCGACCGCAGCGCCGGATCCGTGACATGGCGACGTTGCTCGCCCTCGTCCGGGAGCAGCTCGGGGTGACGGTCGTTCCCGAGCTGTCCCTGACCGGAGCCGAGGGCCTGGTCGCGATCCCGCTCGATCCACCGGCGCACCGTGTCCTACGACTGGTCCCGGCCGACCCGGACGACGCAGACCTCGCCGTCCGCACCCTGCTGACGGTCGCCACGGCAACAGCCGTCGAGCAACCTGGCCACTTCGGCAGCGACCGGCCGAAAAAGACCCGGCGACGACCGGACAGCGAAGCGGCCGCCCGGCTGGACGACACGGTCGACCAGCCGGCGGCAGAGAGCTGCTAGACCACCTCGAAGTTGGCCATCATCATCATGTCCTCGTGTTCGAGGTTGTGGCAGTGCAGGACGTACTTGCCGCGATATCCCGCGAACTTCACGAGCAGTTCGGCCCGGCCGCCGTTGTCGAGGTTCACGGTGTCCTTCCATCCCTGCTCCGAGCCGTTCAGGAGTTGGAATCCGGCCAGGTGGATGTGGAACGGGTGCTCGACGTTCAACGCTCGGATCGTCCACTTCTCGACGGTGCCGAGCTTGGGGCGCGCGACGACGTAATCCTCGCTGAACGGCCGGCCGTTCACCGTCCACAATGTCATGCCGTTCATCTCGGCTCCGCCCCGCGCGAAGACGATCTGCCGTTCGGCGACTGCCTGGTCCGGGCTGAGCTGCTCGCGGGCGGCGAGCTTGTCCGGGATCCGGCTGTCGTCCGACGCCGTACGCGTGACGACGAACCGCATCACGTCCGCCGTTCCGCCCCGGCCGTTTCCGTTGCGCAGAGTGATCTGCTTGCCGAGCGGGAAGCCGGAGAAGTCCACGATGACGTCGTACCGCTCGGCCTGGGCTATCTCGATCGTCTTCGTCCGGACGGGACGTTCGAGCAGGCCGAGGTCGCTGCCGATCTGGACGAAGGACGCACCCCCATCGAGGGTGAGCTTGTATCGCCGGGCGTTGGAGGCGTTGAGGACGCGGAACCGGTAGCGAGCCGCCTCGACCTCCAGCACCGGCCACGGAGCCCCGTTCACCAGTACGCAGTCCCCCAGTACGCCGCTGACGTAGTCCTTGGTGACGCCGGGGGTGTTCGCCAGCGACGGGTCGACCGAGGGATACCGGAAGGAGCCGTCGGCTTCGAACGCGCGGTCGGCGATCATCAACGGGATGTCCCGATCGCCGGTGGGCAGCCCGAGCGACTCCTCCAGATCGTCGCGGATCAGGTGGAAGCCTGCCAGCCCCCGATAGACCTGCGGTCCGGTGAAGTCCATGCGATGGTCGTGATACCAGAGCGTGGCGGCCGGCTGGTCCAGCTCGTAGACATAGTCCCGGGGGCCGGTGGTCATCCGCCCGCTGTGACCGTCATGCGGGCCGGTGCCCATGATGAGGTCGGTGGGATAGCCGTCGTGCTCCGGAGCCACCTTGCCACCGTGCAGGTGCACCGACACCGGCACCGGCAGCTCGTTGCGATGGGTGACGACGGTACGCCGGCCGGCCCGGGAAACGAGCGTGGGTCCGGGGAAGATCCCGTTGTAGCCCCACACCGTCGTCGAGACGCCGGGCAGGATCTCGGCCTTCGCCGCCTTCTGCGTGATCTCGTAATAGTCGGTGGTTCCATCGGTGCGTACCGGCTTCAGCACGGGCGGGATCGGCAACGGGACCTGGAACCGGCCCGGCAGATCGAGCTTGCTGGTCAGGAGGCTGCCCGCACTGCCCTGCGCGCTGTTGTTGGCGCCGCCGGAGGCGATGATGCCGTCACATCCGGCGAGCCCAGCCCCGGTGAGGGCGGCGCCACCGGCGGTCAGCAGGGCACGGCGGGAGATGCGGGAGGTCATCGCAGCCCCCGCAGCCGCTGGACGAGCAACGCGAGCAGGCCGGTGAGCGCGCCCCAGATCCCGTTCGTGAGCAGCACCGGAATGAGGGCGAACCCGAGGAGTGACGGGTCGAGCCCGGCCCCCGGGTCGTCGGCGAAGACTCCCACCACGCCGCCGATCGCCAGCTCGATCAGCCCGTACGCTGCCCCGGCCGCCGTCAGTGTGAGTACCGGCCGCTCGATCCGGCTCAGGCCGACGACCGCGATCCAGATCGCCGAGATCGCGGCGAGGACGGACAGGTGGGTGACGGCGTCGCCGAAGGTGTCGGCGAGCCCGGTCACGCTGACCAGCGGATGCACGAGGGCGAGCCCGCCGAGCCCGAGGATCAGTGGCCACGGCAGCCGCCGGAGCCCATCGTTGAACTGCTTGACGTCTTCCATGCGGCCAACGCTAGGAACGAACGGGCGCCCGGCCATCGGACCACGATCGCGACTCTCGACCGGCCTCGCCGCCCCTAAGGGTCGTCACCGGTTGACCCCGGAAGTCGTCGTCAGGCGACGTTCAGCAGGTCGCGGGCGGCCTAGCATCGGGACCATGGAGCAAGCGCGGGCCGATCATCCAGTCGCGCCCTGGGTGGTGGACCTGCTGTTCGGGGCCTTCGTGACGCTGGCGATCGCGCTGATCATCGCCACCGACCGGGTCGACCGGGCGGCGGGGGTCATGCCCGGGATCGCGGCGTACGCGTTCGCGGTGGGCTTCGGCGCGCTGATGCTCATCCGGCGGCGTACGCCCAGGGCGGTGCTCGTCGCGACGACGCTGGGCCTGTTCGCGTACTACACGATGGGGTACCCGGCGATCGGCGTCGCGGTGCCCGTCGCCGCCGCGCTCTATTCGGCGGCCGAGCTGGGGCTGCTGCGGCCCGCGATCGTCACCGCGGTGGTGGTGGTCTCGGTGTCGTGGTACTTCCGCTTCCGCGGCGGCGAGCCGGCCGCGTACCTCCTCGGCTATGAGCTGATCTCCAACGTGGCGCTCCTGGCGGCGGCCATCGCGCTCGGCGACGGCGTACGCTCCCGCCGGGTGATCCGCCGCGACGAACAGGAACGGCTGACCAGGGAGGCCGAGCACCGGATGCAGCGGCAACGCGAGGCGCTCGCTCGCGACCTGCACGACTCGATCGGGCACACGATGTCGGTGATCGCCTTGCAGACGAACGTAGCCGCCGAGGCGATCGAACGGGGCGACGCGGCGGTCGCCGCCAAGGCGGTCGGCATAGTCCGCGACACCGGCGAGCAGACGATGCGCGAACTGCGCGGCACCGTCCGCCTGCTGAGCGCAGACGACCGCGCCACCGACCCGAAACGCGACGGCGCAGACGACCGGGCAGACGACCACACTAGAACCGCTGTCGTGTCGCTGCGCGATCTCGACGGGCTGATCGCGTCGGCAGCGGCGGCCGGCCTCACCATACGCTCCGATGTAGACACCCAGCTCGATCGGATCTCGCCGGCCATCGACGCGGCGGCGTACCGGATCGTCCAGGAGGCGTTGACCAACGTGATCCGCCACGCCCACGCCCGGAACGTCCACATCGCACTGCGTCAGGACGGTGGCACGCTGCGACTGGCGGTCACCGACGACGGCCGGGGCGGGCCGATCGCACCGACCGGCCATGGCATCCGGGGCATGAGCGAACGCGCCCGCCTCCTCGGCGGCAGCGTCACGGCGGCCGAGGAGAAGGCCGGGTTCACCGTGTCCGCCACGCTCCCGGTGAGGCTGACGTGATCCGGATAGTGATCGTCGACGATCAGGAACTCGTCCGCGCCGGTCTGCGTACCCTTGCCGAGAGTGAGGGGGACATCGCGGTCGTGGGCGAGGCCGCGACCGGGAGCGACGCGGTGTCTCTGGTAAGACGAGAGCGACCTGACGTGGCGCTGATGGACATCCGCATGCCCGGCCTGGACGGGCTGGAGGCGACCCGGCGCATCGTCGCGGACCCGGAGCTGCGCGACGTCCGGGTCCTGGTGCTGACCACATTCGACGAGGATGAGCACATCGCGGCGGCGTTGCGGCACGGCGCGTCCGGCTACCTGCTGAAGGACATCCGGCCGGGCGACCTGCGGCACGCGATCCGGGTGGTGGCCGGGGGCGAGGCGCTGCTCTCACCGGCCGTCACGCGCAAGGTCATCGCGAGCTACACGAGCGTACGCACTCGGCCTGAGCTCCTCGGCACATTGACCGACCGCGAACGCGACGTGCTCCGCGAGATCGCCCTGGGCCGATCGAACGCCGAGCTGGCCGCGCGGCTGCACATCAGTGCGGCGACCGCGCGGACCTACGTGAGCCGGCTGCTGGCCAAGCTCGCCGCCCGCGACCGTGCCCAGCTGGTCGTCCTCGGCTACGAGAGCGGGCTGGTGCGGCCGGGCGAGCTGAGCGCCTTGGCGTAGCAGAGGCTCAGCTCCCACTGGTCGTAGGGCGGGTAGTTCGGGATGCGGACGAAGCCCGCCCGCTCGTAGACCGCGATCGCCTCCGGCTGCCGGGGTCCGGTCTCGAGCCGCATGCTTGTCAGTCCATTCGCGACAGCCAGGTCTTCGACCGCGCCCATCAGGCGGCGGCCGATCCCGAGTCCACGGTGGCCCGGCCGCACGTACATCCGCTTCAGCTCCGCGTCGCCGTCGCCGAGCGCCTGCAGCGCGCAACAGCCGGCCGCCTGCCCGTCGACCAGTGCCAGCAGGAACCGCGCCCGTTCCCTCACCTGCGGGTGATCGAACTCGATCTCCTCCGGGTAGCGGGCGTCCAGCTCCGCGCGCAGCTCCCGCACGAGCGGCTCCACCCGCGCGTCCTCGGCGTAGGTCTCCACGATCTCTACAGTGGTCATTCGATTCCCATCCACAACAGACTCAGGTGGGTGTCCAGGACCGCCACGATGAGGTCCGGTGGGTACATCTCAGGTGTGGCGACGGCGCTGAGCGACAGCCCGTCCACCACCGCCACCAGGGCTCGCACGCGCCGTTCCAGATCGCGGGGCACCAGTCCCCCATCCGACTGGTACGCCTGACGCAGCAACCCGGTCAGCCGGGTGAGCCAGGACTGATGGCGTACGTCGTGTTGCCGGCGTAGCTCCGGATCGGTGCGGGCGGCGAGCAGGAAGTACGCCCACACGGTCGAGCCGAGCCGGCGGTCCTCATCGAGCGGCAGCCCTTCCAGCAACACCGACCGCAGATGCCGACGGGGATCGTCGTGCTCCGGCAGCTCGTCGATCCGGGCCGCCATCCGCCGGTGCATGACGTCCCGCGCGTGGATCAGCAGCGCGTTCTTGTTCTCGAAGTAGTGCGCCACCCGCCCGGTCGTGCACTGCGCCGCGGCCGCCACCGTACGCAGTGTCAGCCCGTCGAGCCCGTGGGCGCCGACGACCTCCCAGACCGCGCGGGACAACTCCTCGCGGCGCTGCGCGTGGTCGACCTGCCGGGGCACGCTCACCTCTTTTTCATCACGCCCGTTACGTAACGCCCGTGACGCTACCCCGCCCCCATTACGCCCGCGTTACATGCCTCGCTGGGGCTTTCCGCTGGGCTGCAGATCACGGCTACGCATGCCGCCTCGGCCCGGTTTCGCATGCGTGTCCGCGATCCGCAGGGAATGGAGCCCGGCCGAGGGCTCTGCTACATTAGGGCAGCCTAACCTAAGAGACCGAGAGGCGAGCGTGATCGAGATCTACCGGGACGCCTGGGGCATCCCCCACGTCCGCGCGGGCGGCCATGCGGAGCTGGCCTTCGGGCAGGGTCAGGTGACCGCGCTCGACCGTGGCCCGCAGCTCGAGGTCGAACGGCGGCGCGCCGAGGGCACGAGCGCCGCGCTGCTCGGGCCGGACGCCGTCGAGTGGGACGTCTTCGCCCGGCGTGCCCGGATCGCCGCCACCGCCCGGCGCTGTTTCGACGCCCTCGACGCGGCGACGCGTACCTGGGTTAGGGCCTATGTGGACGGTGTGAACGCCGGTCTGCCGCAGCCGACGTGGCAGCAGTGGACGCCGCTGGCGGTCTGGCTCGGCGGGCACGTCCTGTTCACCGGGCTGCCCGCGAAGCTCTGGCGTGGCCTGGTCCGCGAGCGGATCGGCGAGCACGCCGTCGACCTGTTCGCCATGGACGGCCCCTATGTCGCGGGCAGCAACGGCTGGCTCGCGCGTACTGCGGAGGGGACGACCATCGCCGGGGATCCTCATCGGATCCTGGAGGATCCCGGGGTCTACCAGCAGATTCAGCTGGCCTGTCCCGAGTATGACGTGATCGGGCTGGCCATCCCGGGCTGTCCGGGCATCGGCCACTTCGGACACACCGGCTCCGTCGCGTGGGCCGTCACCAACGCAATGGCCGACTATCAGGACCTGTTCGCCGAGCAGCTCCGGCGCCGCGAGGGCCAGGTCGAGGCGCTCGGCCCCGAAGGCTGGCGCGCGGCCGATGTGCGTACCGAGGTGGTCGAGGTCGCGGGCGGCGATCCCGTGGTGGTCGAGACGATCGAGACCGACCGCGGGCCCGTGGTCACCGCCGAGTCCGCGCCGCTCAGTCTCCGCGATCCCGCGATGGTACGCACAACGATGGGCTTCGCCGCGCTGCCCGCGCTGCTCCGCGCCCGGACGGTCGAGGACGTCGACCGAGCCCTGGACGACTGGGCGTTCCCGGTCAACGTGGTGCTGGCGGCCGACACCGCAGGTGGCACGCTGCATCGCGTCGCGGGCCTCGTGCCGCAGCGCCCGGAGGCAAACCGCCGCTACGTCGTCCCCGCTGACGAGGGCGCGTACGCGTGGACGGGCTGGCAGCCGATGCCGAGCGCCCCGGTCGGTGACGTCGCCGTGATGGCGAACCAGCGCGGGATCGCCGCCGAGCTGGGCGTGGAGTTCGCGCCGGCGCACCGGGCCGACCGCATCCGATCGCTCATCGAGTCCGGGGCAGCCGTCGCCGAGATCCACACCGACACCCACCTGGCCTCGGCCGAGCCGCTGCTGTACCTGGTCGCCAAGCTCGACAAGCTATCCCTCGGCGCGGCCGAGGCCCAGCATCGGCTCGTCGGCTGGGATCGGCGGATGGCGGCCGACAGCACCGACGCCACCCTGTTCGCCGCCGTCCGCGGAGCGGTCGTCAACGGCCTCGCGAGGCATCCGGAGCTGGCCGCCCTGAGCGCGCCGAACGACCACCCCGCGATCTTCCAGCCCTGGCTGGCCGCCCGCCCCCGGATCGCGTACGCCCTGGAGCACCTGCTGCGCAGCGACCTGATCCCGCCGGGCGACCTGCTGGAGATCGTCCGCTCGGCCGTCGAGGACGCCGCCGCCCAGGACTATCCAGTGTGGAGCGCTGTGCACCGGATCGCACCCTGGCAAGCCGTTCCGACTGAGGAGGACTGGCCGGGGGTGGCCGGCGACCACGACTGCGTCCTGGCGACGTCAAGCGTGCCCGGGGTGACCGAGCACTGCTTCCGCGCCCCCGCCGCCCGGTACGCCTGGAACGTGGCCCGCCGCGAGGACAGCGGCTGGGTCGTCCCGTTCGGGTCGTCCGGCGATCCCGGTTCCCGCCACTACCGCGATCAACTGCCGTCCTGGCTGGCCGGGAACCTGCTGCCGGTAGTCGCCGACTGGCGAGAACTGCGCTCGGGACGAGGTACGCGATGACGGTCTTCACGCAGGAAGTGCCCGGCTTCGGCGAGGTGGGTCTGCGTACGGTCGAACCGGTCGCCGACGCTCCCCTGCTCCACCGGTGGGTCACCGAGGAGCGGGCGCGCTTCTGGGGCATGGGCGACGCCGACCTCGCCCGCGTTCAGGAGATCTATGAGTACCTGGACTCGCTCGACACGCATCACGCGTACCTGGCGGTGCTGGGCGGGCAGCCGGTCGCGCTCTTCCAGACCTATGAGCCCGACGCCGACCCGGTCGGCGAGTGCTACCCGGTCGAGCCCGGCGACATCGGCGTACATCTGCTGATCGGGCCACCCGTCGACGGCCGCCGGCCCGGCTTCACCGGAGCGCTCCTGAGCGTCCTGCTCGCCTACCTGTTCGCCGACCCGTCGCGTACGCGTGTCGTCGCCGAGCCCGACGCGCGCAACACCAAAGCGCACGAGCGGCTGATGCGGGCCGGGTTCGTCCTCGGAACCGAGGTCGACCTCCCGGAGAAGCGGGCCCGGCTGGCCTTCCTCACGCGCACTGGATGGGCGCTCTGATCAGAGCGCTGTCAGCCTTTGACCGCGCCCTGCATGATGCCGCCGATGATGTGGCGGCCCAGGATGCCGAACAGCGCCAGCAACGGCACGGTGGCGATGAGCGTGCCGGTCAGCGACAGCGAGTAGTCCTGGACGTAACCACTGGCCAGAGTGGACAGTGCGACCTGCACGGTCGGGTCTTCCGGGGTGAGCACGACCAGCGGCCAGAAGAAGTCGTTCCATGCCGTCATGAAGGTCAGCATGCCCAGGACGGCCGCGGCCGGTCGGGACGCGGGCAGCACGACGTGCCAGAAGATGCGGATGGTGGAGCACCCGTCGGCGCGGGCCGCTTCGAGGAGTTCGGTCGGCACCGCCTCGCGCAGGAACTGCGTCATGAAGAAGACTCCGAACGCGCTCACCAGCGACGGCGCGATCACGGCGTACATCGTGCCCGCGAGATGGGCCTTGATCATGATCAGGTAGAGCGGGATGATGCCGAGCTGCGTCGGCACCATCATCGTCGCCACGATCATGAGCAGCAGCGCATTTCGGCCCCGGAAGCGCAGTTTGGCGAAGGCGAATCCGGCCAAGGTGGAGAACAGGACCACGCTGACCGTGATCGCGCCGGAGACGACGAAGGAGTTGGTCAGCGCGCGCAGGAACGGCACGGTGCCGAAGGCACGGTCCAGGTTCTCGAACAAGTGGCTGCCGATCCCGAACGGCGGCGGGACCGCCCCGAGCACGGAGTTGTCCTGCGAGGCGACCACGAGCGACCAGTAGATCGGGAAGCCGGAGAAGACGGCGAGCCCGGCCAGCGTCAGGTACGCCAGCTTCCCCGGCCGCCGCTCGGCGCGATAAGGCTTGCGGCGTACGCCCCGGACGACGGCGACCCGAGAGCCGGATCGGGTGGGCGTGAACGTCGTCATCAGGACCTCCGCAGACGGCTGGTGAGGAAGTAGTTCGCGATGGCGGCCAGCACGATCACGCCGAACATGGCCCAGGCCGCCGCCGCGGCGTACCCGAAGTCGAACCGGGTGAAGCCGGCCTCGTAGAGATAGAGGCCGAGGGTCTGGAACTGCCGATCGGAGCCGCCGGTGGTCGAGGAGCCGCCGAACAGCAGGGGTTCGGCGAGCACCTGCATGCCGCCGATGGTCGAAACGATGACGGTGAAGATGACGGTGGGCCGGATCGCGGGCAGGGTGATCCGCGTGAGCTGCTGGAAGCCGCTCGCGCCGTCCAGTTCGGCGGCCTGATAGAGGTCGCGCGGCACGGCCTGCATCGCGGCCAGGTAGATGAGGGCGTTGTAGCCGGTCCACCGCCAGATGATCATCACCGAGATGGCCACCTGGGACGACGCCGTCCCGGCCTGCCAGTCGATGTGCCCCGCGCCGAACAGGCCGAGCACCCAGTTCACCAGGCCGTACTCCTTGCCGAAGACCTGGCTGAAGATGAGCGCGACGGCGGCGACCGAGGTGATGTTGGGGAGCAACGCGGTCAGCCGCCAGAACGTCGGTGCTCGCAGCCGTTGGTTGAGGGTGTTGGCGAGGAACAGCGCGGCGACCAGTTGCGGGACGGTCGACAGCACCCAGATCTGGGCGGTGTTGCGCAGCGCGTTCCAGAAGCTGGAGTCGGTGAACAGCGTCGTGTAGTTCGCCAGGCCGATCCACGGGTGGTCGTCTTCGAGCAGGTTCCACTCGTGCAGCGACACCCATCCCGTGTACGCCAACGGGAACAGCCCGAAGCTCGCGAAGATCAGGAAGAACGGCACGACGTACAGGTAGGGCGAGCCCTTGACGTCCAGCCGATACAGGAAAGACCGCATGCGGCTCCTTCGGAGTGAATCGGAGAGCGCTCTCCGAGCGAGCATGCGACGGCTCGCTCCCCCTGTCAAGAGGGCGTCAGGCGGACTGCCGCACCACGAGAGTGGGTTCGAACACGACGGACGTCGTCCGCGCGGCGGGATGCTCCAGGTGGAACATGAGCATCCGGGCCATCTCCGCGGTCATGTCCTCCACCGGCTGGCGTACGGTCGTCAGCGGCGGGCGGCAGGACGAGGCGGCGCTGCTGTCGTCGAAGCCGACGACGGCCACGTCCTCGGGGACGCGCCGGCCCGCCTCGCGCAGCACATGGACGGCTCCCTGCGCCATCACGTCGCTGGCCGCGTACACCCCGTCGAGTTTCGGGTGCTTCTTGAGCAGGCGCTGCATGGCCTGTTCAGCGCCCTCCTGGGTGAACCCGCCCTCCTCGGCGGGCACGTCGGCGATCCCGTGGTCGGCCAGCGCGGCCCGGAACGCGGTCAGCCGGTCGTGCCCGGCCGGCATGTCGAGCGAACCGGCGACCGACACGATGCGCTTGCAGCCCCGGGTCAGCAGGTGCTCGGCGGCGAGCTTGGCGGCCGCGTTCTGGTCGACGTCCACGTAGTCGATGGCGGTCGGCAGCGACGGCCGTCCGAACAGGACTGCCGGGGCCTTCGCCTCGGCCAGCTGGCGCGGCAGCGGGTCCTGCGGCTGCAACGAGATCACCAACGCGCCGTCGAGCTGGCCGCCCCGCAGATCGGAGATCAGCTTGCGCCGGGCGGCGGCAGAGCCCACCAAGGTCAACGGCACGTGTACGCCCAACGGCGCGAGCACGCTGAGCGCCCCGCCCAGCACCCGGCCGAAGAAGGGGTCGCCGAGGAACCGGCTGTAGAAGGGATCGTCGGCGGTCCGGTTCTCGGCCTCGGAGACCACCAGCGCGACGACGTCGGTCCGCCGGGTGACCAGCGATCGGGCCGCCCGGTTGGGGACGTAGCCGGTGGCGGCCACGGCGTCCCAGACGACCGAGTGCAGCGCCGGGTCGACGTTGCGGGTGTTGTTGACGACGCGCGAGACGGTGGCCCGGGACACGCCGGCCACCTTCGCGACGTCCTCCAGCGTCGGGGCGCGCCTCCCCGTGGGCTCTCCCAAGGCCATGCGGTCTTTATAGCATGAGTGGAGAGCGCTCTCCATCGCACTCTCCGACGCGGTCGAGTACGCGGGGGCGCCCGGGCAGGAGCGCCCCCGCGACGGGAGTCACGGCTTGTAGACGCCGAGCTCCCAGAGGGAATAGCCGTAGGCGGTGGCCCGGTCGGTCCCGTTCACCCGGACGTAGCGAGCCGAGGCGTTCAGCGCTATCTCATCGAACCCGCCGTCGCCACTCGTCGTCGAGTAGACGGTGGACCAGGTGCTGCCGTCGGTCGACACCTGCACCTGGTACGCCTTGGCGTACGCGGCTTCCCAGCCCAGCTCGACATGGTTGATCGCGGTGACCGAACCGAGGTCCACCTGGAACCACGCGGTGGCCACCCATTCGGAGGCCCACCGCGTACTCCAGTTCCCGTCGACGGCGTAGGACGGCAGCTGCGGCCCGTTCGCGCCCGTCGGCTGGTAGGAGGAAGCGGTCGCGGTCTTGCCGAGTGCCACGTTCGTCCCCGGGATCGTCGGCGGCACCACCTTGACCGAGCGCTGCTCGATCCCGACGTTGCCGTGGCCGTCGAAGGCGTACACGTAGATCTTCCAGACGCCCAGCGACTCCGGGGCGGTGACGGTGAACTGGCCGTTGCCGGTCTGGGTGAACCGGAGGTTGGTCAGCCCGGTGCCACCGCTGATGTGCTTGTCGCTCGCCATCAGGTTGTACCGGATCGCGTCGCCTTGTGGATCGCTCGCCGCGACGTTCACGGTGAACGTGCCGCCCGCGGGCACGGCGGTCTGGTTCGCCACGGTCATCGAGGTGATCTCCGGTGGCGTGTTCGCCGCCGTCGCCCCGGTGTACGCCTTCTGCAGCGCGTAGAACCCGAGCCGATGCCAGCCGCCGGGATAGGTGTTGAGCCACACTCCGCCGAAGTCGTTCTCCAGTCCGTAGTGGAACTCGGTCGCGCCGAGCGCCACCCCGGGATGGGCCTTCACGGCGGCCCAGCTGGCCGTGTACCCGTCTCGTTTCTGCAGGTCGGACGGCTCGGTCGGGACGCCGTTGACGTCGTTGGGCACCTCCCACTCCCCGGCCGGTCCGCCCTCCGTGATGATGTACGGCTTGGTGTGACCGCCATCGATCCACGCCTGCTTCACGCCGCCGATCGCGCCGTAGGAGTTCACCGCGAGCAGGTCCAGCGCCGGGGCGTACTGCTTGTAGTAGGGCCACGCGCCGGTCCAGGCGTCGGTCGAGGTCACGGGGTGATTCGGGTCCGCGGCATGGATCGCCACCGCGACCTCGTTCACGAACTGGGCGTACGCGACGCGCCGTGCCTCGACCTCGGCGGCGGGCAGGCCGTGGTCCTGCATGGTCAGGATCACCTCGTTGCCGACGTCCCACAACAAGACGCCGGGGTTGTTCTTCAAGGCGTTGACGCGGTTGACGATCTCCGCCTTCGTGTTCGCCTTGTAGGTCGCGTCGTTGACGTAGTCCGCGCCCTGGTTGAGCCAGTGCCCGACGACGACCTTCAGACCTTGCCGAGCCGCCGTGTTCAGCAGCGTCGGCGTGTTGGCGTCGTCCACTCCCCATGTACGCAAAGTGTTGACCCCGGCCGCCTTGAGATCTCGGACGTAGCCGTCGGCCGCGCCCTGCGGCGGCCCGTAGGTCAGCCCGCGTACCTCCCAGGGGGATCCGTTGACCTGCAACTGCCAGTTCCCTTGCGTGCCAACCACTTTGACGACGCTCGGCCCGGCCGGGATCGCCGGATCGGTCATCGCCGGGGCGGACGCGCCGGTCTGCTTCTGCACGGTCACCGAGTCGACGGTCATGACGCCGCCCGACGTCGTGTCCGGGGTCGGCACCGTACGCCCGGCCACCGCGCTCGGCCACGCGCCGCCGATCGGCAACTCCAGCCGGAGGTAGAAGCCGTGGTGGACGGCGGCGTCCCAGGCGGCCACGCCGACCTGGCTCTGTTTGACCACCCACGTCTGCACCCCGTCGAGGTAGAACCGGATCTCCTCGTCGGTCTTGGTGCGGTCGACGACCTGGGCGTACTCGTGCAGGCCGGTCTGGCAGCCGGCACAGGTCGCCAGACCGCTGCTGCGGCCGGTGTACTCGCCGCAGACCCCGTCCGGCGCGGTACCGCAGTGCAGGGTCTGGGCGAGCTGGCTCCGCCCGTTGACCCCGGCCATGATGTCGGTCTCCCCGACTCCCGGCCAGTTGGTGTAGTTCCCGCGGTACGCCGCCCCCGTCGCCCGGAACGCGGGCCAGTAGCCCAGCGCGTTGGCCACATTGGGCTGCTGGATGACGGCGGCGAAGCGGACGAGTTCACCAGGGTTGGCCGCGAAGTCGGTGCGCTGAGTCTCCAAGCGCCCGGAGGTCCAGTTGCCGGATCCGTCGCGGATCGCCTTGATGGCCAGCTTCCCGGTGCCGTCGAGCGAGACGTTCGCCGTCGAGGCGCTGGCCGTCTCGACTTCGCCGGTTCCCCAGTTCGCCGCGCCGCCGGGGTACTGCGTACCGGTGCGGAGCAGCCAGTTGGCCGAACTCGGCGAGGTGTCGGCCGGCCCAGTGAAGTCCTCGCTCCACATGGTGGTCCACGTCCCGCTCGGCGACGTGCTCGGCGTCGGGCTCGGGCTTCCGGTGCCGCCGGAACCGGTGAAGACCTGAAGCTCCCAGATCGAGTAGCCGTAACCGGTCGCCCGGGCGGTGCCGTAGACCCGCAGGTAGCGGCCCGATCCGGCGACGTCGAGCGGCTGGGTGCCGCCGGTGCTCGTCGTCGTGGAGTAGAGCGTCTGCCAATTCGTGCTGCCGTCGGCCGACACCTGCACCTGGTACGCCGACGCGTACGCCGCCTCCCACTGCACGACGACCCGGCAGATCGACTGCGTGCTGCCGAGGTCGACGCGCAGCCATTGTGGATCGGCGAACAGGCTCGACCAGCGGGTGCCGGCGTTGCCGTCGACGGCGGCGGTCGCCGGGTTGGCCTCGTTCTCGGCCGAGGAGGCGGTCGCCGGCTGGTTCAACGCCCGGTTCGTGCCGGTGTCGCAGGCGGACCCGCCGAGCGTGCCGTAGACCTGGAACTCCCACAGCGATACGCCGTACCCGGTCGCCCGGGCGGTCGTGTAGACGCGGACGTACCGGCCGGAGCCGGAGACCGTGAGGGTCTGGGTGCCGCCGGTGCCCGTCGTCGTGGAGTAGATCGTCTGCCAGTTCGTGCTGCCGTCGGCCGACACCTGCACCTGGTACGCCGACGCGTACGCCGCCTCCCATTGGAGGACGACCCGGCTGATCGCCGCGGTCGCGCCGAGGTCGACCCGCAGCCATTGCGGATCGGCGAACAGACTCGACCAGCGGGTGCCGGCGTTGCCGTCGACGGCGGCCTCGGCGGGCGTACCGGCTCCCTCGGCGGACGAGGCGAGCACCGGTCTGCCTTGGGAGAGCAGGGAATCCGCCGCGCTGGCGCGCAACGGGATGATCGCGATCGCGGCGGCCAGCATGGTGGTCAGCGCTGCGGCGGCCACGGATATCAGGGGGATGCGGAGGTTCACGGGCGATCACCTACCGGGATTCGGTGCGTTGATCATGGAGTTTCCGGTCACGACACGCCGCCGAGAGCACGGTCAACTCCATGATCAACGCGCTTGGATGTGGGAGAGCGCTCTCCGTTCGTACGCCGATGTTTCGGCCTTGTCAAGGATCGATGTCTTGACAACACCCCGGATCAGGCGGAACGCTGTGCCCCATGAATGGAGAGCGCTCTCCGGCAGCTGCGGCCGGACCAGCGGAACACTTCCCGGCCGGCTTCTGGTGGGGTGCCGCCACCGCGGCGTACCAGATCGAAGGGGCCGTCGCCGACGACGGGCGTACTCCGTCCATCTGGGACACCTTCTGCGCCCGGCCCGGCATCGTCGCCGACGGGCACACCGGCGAACGCGCCGCCGAGCACTACCACCGGTACGCCGACGACGTCGCACTGATGGCCGAGATCGGGCTGAACGCGTACCGCTTCTCGGTGTCGTGGCCGCGCGTGGTGGCCGACGGGACCGGCCCGGTGACCGAGGCCGGGCTCGCCTTCTACGACCGCCTCGTCGACGCGCTCTGCGACCGCGGGATCATGCCCGTCGCGACCCTCTACCACTGGGACCTCCCCCAGGCGCTGGAAGACCGCGGCGGCTGGCTCGAGCGGGACACCGCGTCCCGGTTCGCCGAGTACGCCGAGGTCGTCGCGAATCGGCTCGGCGACCGCGTCGGCCTGTGGTGCACCCTCAACGAGCCCTGGTGCTCCGCGTTCCTCGGCTACGGCTCGGGCGCGCACGCCCCCGGGCGGGCCGACGGCGCGGCCGCCTTCGAAGCCGTGCACCACCTGCTGCTCGGCCACGGTCTGGCCACGCAGGCGATCCGGGCAGCGGCCCCAGGCTCCCGGGTCTCCGCCGCGCTCAATCAGGGCGCCGTCCGTCCGGTCTCCGGCGATCCGGCCGATCTCGACGCGGCTCGCCGCATCGACGGGCTGCTCAACCGCATCTTCGCTGACCCGATCCTGCGGTGTGCGTACCCGTTGGATGTGCTGGGGGACACCGCGGGCGTTACCGACTGGCGGTTCGTGCGAGACGACGACCTGAAGGTCATCGGTACGCCGATCGACCTGCTGGGCGTGAACTACTACCAGCCGGACCTGGTCGGAGCCGCCGCCGAACCGGCGACCGGGTCGTGGCCGTTCCCCAGCGCGGAGCGGGTGGCGTTCCACAAGCCGCCGGGCCCGGTGACCGCGATGGACTGGACCGTCGACCCCAGCGGGCTCACCGAGATGCTCGTCCGCGTAACCCGCGAGTACGACATCCCGATCGTGGTGACCGAGAACGGCGCCGCTTACGCGGACGACCTGGTCGACGGGCGAGTGCACGACATCGAGCGGACGTCCTATCTGCAGGCGCACGTCTCGGCGCTGACCGAGGCGATGGCGGCGGGCGTGGATCTGCGGGGTTACTTCGTCTGGTCGCTGCTGGACAACTTCGAGTGGGCCCTCGGCTACGGCAAACGATTCGGCATCGTCCACGTCGACTACGCCACCCAGCAGCGGGTGCTGAAGGACAGCGCCCGGTGGTACGCGAACCTGATCGCGCACCACCAAGCGGTCACTCGCCCAGCGGACGACGCATCAGCGCGTTGATCAGCTGACGGTATCGCGCGGCCACGTCCGGCCAGCTCGCGATCGGAGCGGCCGCCGCGTTGTGAGCGCTCATCGCCTTCGCCAAGGCCGGCTCGGAGAGCACGCGGACCAGCGCGTCGGCGGTCGCGGCGGCGTCGCCGGGCGGGACCAGCAGCCCACCGCGCTCACCGTGGAGCACCTCTCGCGCGAACACATTAGACGCGCAGACCAGTGGACGCGCGACGGTCATCGCATCGGCGAACACCGACGAGAAGGTCGGATCACTGCCGCCCTGCGGGAGCAGGACGGCGTCGGCGCCATGCACGAGCGCGGCAAGGCTCGCCGAACCGAGCCGGCCGATGTGGAACTCGACCCGGTCGCTGATGCCCAGGGCACCGGCCAGTTCGAGCAACGAGTGCCGATACCGATCACCGTCCACGGTGCCGAGACTGGGATCGAGCGGCCCCGCGATCGTGTATCTCGGCGCGTGGCCCAGCTTCCCGGCGAGCGCCAGCGCGTGCAGTCCGGTTTCGATGCCGCGGCCCGGGCCGAGCAGCCCCCAGGTGAGAATGTTGGTGCGACGCCGGGGCCGGTCCGGCCGCATGTCCGGTACCGAGGCCGCGGTGAGCTGAGCGCCGTGCCGGATCGTGCTGAGCTTGCGGGGCTCGACGTGATACTGGTCGAGAAGGAGGCGCCGTCCGGTCTCCGACAGCGTCACCACCGCGTCGGCCGAACTCGTGAGCAGTTCCGTGATGAACCGTTGCCGGGCCGTCGGCTGCTGATGAAGATCCTGGATGATCACGATGACCGGGCGGGTGATCCATTCCAGGACGTCCAGGACCTGGTCGCCCTCAGTCCCGCCGTAGACACCGTCCTGGTAATGGATGATCGCGGCATCACCCTGATTCATCACCGCGGCGGCCGCCCGTGCACCGTCCACACCGTCGGCCAGACGATGAACGATCTCGGGCGACGTGGCCCCCTCCGGGGCGGCGAGCGCCTGCACCACGTTCACCGTGAGGTCGGGGCGGTCGGCGAGCAGACCGGCCCGCAGCCCGCCCGCGAAGGTCGACAGGCCACCGATGTCGGCGGCGTAGCCCGCGAGCAGGGTGACCGAGGTCGCGGTCGCCGGCGCGCTGGTCGATCGAGGGGCGAACATGCTGGCCAGCCGGCGGTCCGGCATGGCCGGTCCGGTGTACGGCGACGACGAGGTCCGGGCGCGGATCATGGAGAGGTCTCCGATCGATCAGCCGAAACGACGGGCGTCATGTCGCACCACGACACCCCCGCCGGATGTCGAAACCACCCGGGCGCGCCTCGCAGACGGCTTACCCTCGCCCTGCCGGCACCGGAGAAGTGCTGGGATCGCCGAATGCGACACCGCTTCCGCCGGGCTGCCTCAACCCTACACGAGCACTCGGAATTACCTTGATCGTGCGTGTCCTCCTGATTCGCCGGAAGGATGGGGCCCCGGCGGCCGAACTCGCCGGCCGCCGGACGACCGAGGGGGCGGTTGCCTCAGCAGGAGGTCAGCATCGAGGTCAACGCGGACTTCTCGGAACTGTCGACGGTCAGGCTGTAGTACCACTTCGCCTGGATCCAAGACTTGGCGTAGGTGCACCAGAACGAGGTGAGCGACGGCTTCCAGTGCGCGGGGTCCTGATCGCCCTTGGCCTGGTTCACGTTGTCGGTGACCGCCCACAGCTCGGGACCGCCGAGGTCGTTGGCGTACGCCTGACGCTGCGCGGTCGTCCACGCCCACGCGCCGGAACGCCAGGCCTCGGCCAGCGGCACCATGTGGTCGATGTCGATGTCGGCCGGGTCCGTCCAGGTGGCCCCGTCATACGGGCTGTACCAGGAACCGGAGGTCGGGTAGCAGCTGCTATTGACGACCACGTTGGTACCGTCCCGCTTCAGGACCTGCTCCCGGGTGTTGCAGGCACCCGTGATGGTGATCCAATGCGGGAACAGGTCCCGGTCGTACGTGGACTGATGCGACTCGGCGGCTACGGTGAGGGCCGCGAGGCGGCTGACCGCGTTGGCGTACGTCGGGATGTTGGGCGGGGTGGCCAGCGCCGGCGTGGAAAGGGCGACGACCGTCCCAGCCGCGACGGTGAGAGCGGCTGCCGTGGCGAGCACGGCCCAGAGTGATCTGCGCACGAGGGTTCTCCTGCCTGTCCGCGTACGCGGCCGGGCGGGGGTCTCCGGCAGGGGCGCGACACACGGGTGCATTGATTGTGCGAAATATGTCAGGCTCCCGCACCTTGTCGCCGCCGGCCGTCCGGTGAACTGCTTTCCGCGCGATCATGAACTAACGGTCGTGATCGACCGGCGTGGCGTGTCCGCCAGGTCCTGATCGACTCCGCAGGTCCCTGATCAACTTCCCTTCGGAACGAGCGCGGACCCCACCGTTCGATTGATCCACATGTCACATCCGTGTCACGGAATGGCCCAAAGCTGTGGCTACTGCGTCACCCGGGCAGCCGAAAGATCAGGTCGCCATAGGTGATCACGGCGATAGCGTCAACGGTCTGCGGCCCACCACATGGGAGTGCGGGGCCGCGACTCTCAGGAGGTATACCCCCGTGAATCTCCAGCGCCAGGCGGCCCACCGGCTCGCCGTGGGCGCGCTCGCCGTGGTCACGATGGCCGGTCTGACGGTCATTCTGAACGGCAGCGCCACCGCGGCTCCGGGCGGCGCCACCGACACCGCCACGTACATCATCCAGACGGCCGGTCAGCCGATCGCCACGTACGCCGGTGACCGTACCGGGTTCAAGGCGACCAAGCCCGGCAAGGGCAAGAAGGTCGACGCCCATTCCCCCGAGGCCAAGGCGTACGCCCAGCGCCTGTCGAGCGACCACGACGCCGCGCTGCGCGCCGCCGGGGTCAGCTCCACCCGCAAGGGTTACGACTACCAGACGGTCTTCAACGGGTTCAGCGCGCAGCTGACCAAGGCTGAGGCCGCCCGGCTGGCGAAGACCTCCGGTGTGACCGCCGTGTGGGCGGACGAGACCGTGTACGCCGACACCGTCACCACCCCGTCGTTCCTCGGCCTGACCGGCAGCGACGGCGTATGGCAGCAGCAGTTCGGCGGGACCGGGCACGCGGGCGAGGGCGTCATCGTCGGCATCATCGACTCCGGCGTCTGGCCGGAGAACCCGGCGTTCGCCCCGCTGGCCGAGCCCCGCCCCGACTCCGCGACGATCGCCGCCAAGTGGCACGGCACCTGCGACGCCGGCGTCACCGGTACACCGGTGACCTGCAACAACAAGCTGATCGGCGCGCGGTACTACAAGGCGGCCGGCCAGGGCTCGATCCAGCCGGTGGAGTTCTTCTCCCCGCGCGACTACGACGGCCACGGTACGCACACCGCGTCGACGGCGGCCGGCAACACCAACGTGCCCGCCTCGATCAACGGCAGCCCGGTCGGCTCGATCAGCGGCATGGCCCCGGCGGCTCGCATCGCGGTGTACAAGGCGCTCTGGGAGAACCCGCCCGGCTCCAGCGCCACCGCGGGCGGCAGCTCCGTCGACCTCGTGGCCGCCATCAACCAGGCGGTCGCCGACGGCGTCGACGTCATCAACTACTCGATCTCCGGCTCGACGACGTCGGTCGTCAACGCGGTCGAGGTCGCGTTCTTCAACGCCACCGCGGCGGGCGTCTTCGTCGCCACCTCGGCCGGCAACGAGGGTCCGGGCGCGAGCACCGTGGCGCACAACGCGCCCTGGACGGCGACCGTCGCGGCCAGCACGCACCCGCGGGGCAACCAGAAGACGGCCGTCCTCGGCAACGGCGCCCGATACACGGGTGTCGGCGTCGTCAACGCCGCCGTGCCCAGCTCGCCGCTGGTCGACTCGGCGGCGATCCCGGCGTCCGGCCGGACCGTCGCGGACGCCACGCTCTGCCTGCCCGGCTCCATCAATGCGGCACAGGCCGCCGGGAAGATCGTCATCTGCACCCGGGGCAACAACCCCCGGATCGAGAAGGGCCAGGTCGTCAAGGACGCCGGCGGCGTCGGCATGATCCTCGCCAACACCACGGCCGCGCCTGGCCTGGTCGGCGACTTCCACGCCGTCCCGACGGTCCAGGTCGAGGCGCCCGCGGGCGATGCCATCAAGGCGTACGCGGCGACGGCGGGCGCCACGGCGTCGCTGACCGAGACCGACCCGACCCCGGTCCAGGCCCCGATCATGGCCGGATTCTCCTCGACCGGACCGGCTCTGGCCGGTAGCGGCGACCTGCTCAAGCCGGACATCACCGCGCCCGGCGTCGACGTCATCGCCGCGATCTCCCCGGCGAAGGACGGCAACAACTTCAACGCCGAGTCCGGCACCTCGATGTCGAGCCCGCACATCGCCGGCCTCGCCGCCCTGCTCAAGAGCGCCAACCCCGGCTGGGACCCGATCACCATCAAGTCGGCGCTCATGACGACGGCGTACCAGCTCGACAACAAGGGCAACCCGATCCAGACCGCGACCGGCACCGCCGCGACGCCGCTGAACTTCGGTGCCGGGCACGTCCAGCCGGCCTCCGCGTTCAACCCCGGCCTGGTCTACGAATCCGGCCCGGTGGACTGGCTGGCCTACCTGTGCGCCATCGGCCAGGGCGCCGCCGTCGGCCTCGACTGCTCGGCGCTGCCGGCGATCGACCCCAGCGACCTCAACTACCCGTCGATCTCGGTCGGCGACCTGGTGGGCTCGCAGACGATCACGCGTACGGTCACGAACATCACCAACCGTGACTCGAAGTACACGCCGACCGTCGTCGCCCCGGCCGGCGTCACCGTCTCGGTGAGCCCGTCGATCCTCAAGGTCGACGCGGGCCAGAGCGCCACCTACAAGGTGACGCTGACCCGGTCCACGGCCGCCCTCGGCAGCTGGGCGTTCGGCTCGATCAGCTGGTACGACAAGGCCACCGGTCACCGCGACCACACGGTTCGCAGCCCCATCGCGGTCCGGCCCGTCGCGTACGCCGCGCCGACCGAGGTCGTCGGCACGGGTTCCGCGACCATCCCGGTCAAGGTCGGCTACACCGGTACGCTCAACGCCTCCCTGGCCGGCCTTGTCCCCGCGACGGTCACCACC
This sequence comes from Hamadaea flava, assembly GCF_024172085.1. Taxonomy (NCBI): domain Bacteria; kingdom Bacillati; phylum Actinomycetota; class Actinomycetes; order Micromonosporales; family Micromonosporaceae; genus Hamadaea; species Hamadaea flava. The sequence goes on from NZ_JAMZDZ010000001.1 coordinate 1,357,316, forward strand.
TACCCGTTGGACATGAGCGGCCCGTCGTTCGTGTCCACCAACCCGGCCGCGTCCTCGCGTACGGCGAAGGTGACGGTCACGGTGCCCGCCGGCTCCATCGGCCGGTTCGGCACGTACGCCGCGGACTACTCCGACACGACCGACCTCGACGTCTTCGCGTACGCCGCGGGGACGAAGACGCTGGTCGGGCAGGCGGCGGACGGTGACTCGGAAGAGCTGATCACGCTCGGGCCGGGCACCTACGACGTCTACTACGACCTGTTCGCAGGCGACCCGATCACCAACGTGAAGGGTCACGTCTACCTGCTCGGGTCGACCGCGACGGGTAACGCGACCATCAGCCCCGCCAGCGTGGGTGTCACCACGGGCCAGACGGTCACCGTGACGGTCGCCGGCAGCGGGCTGACCGCCGGCCTGCGTTACCTGGGCCGCGCCACCCTCACCGACGGAACGTCCACGCTTGCGCGGCCGTTCGTCACCATCACCGGCTAACTCCTCAACCCCATCGGAGCGGCCCGCGAGGTTCATCCTCGCGGGCCGCTCCTCTTTCCGTTCCGACTGCTGTCATGATCGTCGGCTGCCGCCATTCTTGGCGCTCTGACGCTGCTGATCGTCGGCTGCCGCCGATCTTGGATGTCGGCCGGCCCATGATCGTCGGCTGCCGCCGATCATCCCGCTCGAAGCAACCTGATTGTCGGCTGCCGACGATCTTGCTCAGCGCTGCGAACGTCACTTGCGAACCTCGTACCGCAGGTGAGTCACCCGGTCGCCGGGAACGATGGACACTGGACCGTCGAGCAGCACCGGGGCGGTCCCGAGCTGCTCGAAGAACGGCGTACCACTGCCCAGCAGGACCGGGACGAGGTCGACCCAGACCTCGTCGAGCAGCCCGGCGTCCAGGCATTGGCGCGCGATGGTCCCGCCGTTGACCCCGACCACCTGGTCCCCCGCGATCTCGGCCGCCTTGGCGACCGCGGCCTCGATGCCTTCGGTGACGAAGACGAAGTTCTCGTCAGCCGGTGCCCAGCCCTCGGGGACGCTGTGGGTGAGGACGACGACCGTCCGGTCCAGCGGATGCCGCCCACCCCAACCCTTGACCAGGTCGAACAACCGGCGCCCCACGACGAGCGAACCGGTCTGCGAGATGTAGCCGGTGAGATAGTCGGCGCTCGCCCGGCTCAGCTTGAATGTCATGTCCGAGGCGGTCGGCACCTCGACGTCCCCGTTGAAGTACCACTCGAAGAGATGGTCGAAGCCGCTCTCTCCCGGACCGGCGATGTAGCCGTCGAGGGACATGCTCGCGCCGGTGTAGACCTTGCTCATCTCATTGCTCCTTCGGTGTCACGGTGCCTATACCCATGCGTCGGACAGCGCCCGCCGGAAACGACACCCGGGCCGGACTTTTTCCCGGCCACGCCTCACCAGGAGGCAGGCACCGTGCACCAGGCGTCAGGGCCACCGGAACCGGGTGGCAGGCCGCCGTCGCCGAGTCGAGCCGCGAACCGCCGGAATCGGCGACTCCCCGCGTACGCCGCCGGTCCTAGCATCGGCGCATGCAGATGGGCTGGGCATGACCGCGCCCGCCGGTTCACCCTGGCGATTCAATCCGCCGCCGGGCTGGCCGGTGCCGCCGTCGGGCTGGACGCCGCCCCCGGGCTGGAAGCCGGACCCCTCGTGGCCGCCCGCGCCCGCCGGCTGGGCGTTCTGGATCCCGATGCAGCGAGCCCCACTGGCCGCGGCACCGCCGGTCCCCCAACCGCCGCTTGCCGCGCCGCAGACCCCGATCGTCGCCCCGCAGATCCGCCAGGTCCCGTTTGCCGCGCCCCACAGTCCGCCGGCTCCAAAAGCGGCGCCGCCGATCCGCCAAGCCCCGCCGGCCGTCACCTACACGCCCACCACCTACACCTCACCGCGCAAATCGGGGCTCAGTACCGCCGTCAAGATCCTCGCCGGGTTCATCTCCCTGGCAGCCGCGGTCGCCTCGGTCTGGTTCGGCTACCAGGCACTGCCCGAGAAGTACACGGTCGAACAGTGGCGGCAGAAGGCGATGGCCACCTGTGAGCGGGACTTCGCCGACGTCCGGTTCTCCGTCAACGGCGTACTTCTCAAGGTGGGCGCGTCGATGGCGAGCCTGCCGCCGCCCGGTCAGGTGAACCAGGGCATGACAGAGGCGGCCACGGCACTCGGCGACCTGGCCAAGGCGCTGCGCCGGTTCAGCGCCGACCTCCGGGAGATCAAGGTCCCGGAGGATCTGCGGCGGACCGATCTGGACGCGTACCTGACGCTGACCGGGCAGCTGACCGGAGGCATCGAGCAGATGGCCGACCTCCTGGTGCAGTACCAGATCGGCAACGCGACACCGGAGATGATGCAGCAGACCATGACCACCATGGACACGATGTCGCAGACCACGATCCCGCAATGGGGCAAGGCCGCGCAGCGCCTCGGTCTGGATACGTGCGTCCCCACCTCTTGACCACAAGGCGGCAATAATCTTCAATGTGTCTCTGCCGGATGAAATCTGGCACCGTCCGTCAAGGACGGCATCGCGCAACTCCGCCCGCAACCCCCCGGAACAAGGAGTCAACGATGCTCAGACACGCCCTCAAGCTCCTCACCACGCTCGCCCTGGCCGCCGGGTTCTCCGTCACGGCCCTCGTGTTCACCGGCGCGCCCGCACACGCGGACGGCTGCTACACGTGGGGCCGGACGCTGTCGCAGGGAATGTCCGGTGAGGACGTACGACAGCTCCAGATCAGAGTGTCCGGTTACCCCGGCTACGGAGCGGTCATCTCGCTCGACGGCTCGTTCGGGCCGGCGACCGCCGCAGCCGTCACCCGCTTCCAGCAGGCGTACGGGCTCTCCGCGGACGGCGTCGCCGGACCGCAGACGTTCTCGCAGATCTACGCCCTGCAGGACGACGACTGCACACCGATCCACTTCACCTACGGCGAGCTGAACAACTGCAACTCGGACTGGTCGGGCGGCGCCGTCTCAGCGGCTACCGCCAAGTTCAACGCCCGCGTCACCATGTGGAAGCTGGAGGCGCTCCGCAAGGATCTGGGCACTCCGCTGTACATCAGCAGCGGCTTCCGCAGCTACTCCTGCAACTCGGCGGCCGGCGGCTCGTCCACCAGCCGCCATCTCTACGGCGACGCGGCCGATCTGACCGGCGCGCCGTCGTTCTGCACCATGGCTCAGCGCGCTCGCTACCACGGGTTCGCCGAGATTCTCGGTCCCGGCTACCCGGACCACAGCGATCACACGCACGTCGCGAACCGCGCCAGCCAGTTCTGGTCCGCGTCGGTCTGCGGCATCTGATCGCTCGGGTCAAGCAAAGGAGCGGCGGCGCCAGGCCGCCGCTCCTTTCATCATCTAGTACGCCTGACGCCACGGCCCGCCCGGCTGATGCGGCTGGGGGCTGGCCGGCTCATCGGCCGGCACATCCGACTCGGCGGAATCGTCCGCCTCGGCCGCGGGCGGCTGAGCGGGCTGCGGCACGACCGGAGCGCCGTAGACGCCGCCGACCGGAACCGGACCGCCGCCGTGCACCGGAGCGGCCTGGCCGCCGCCATAGACCGTCGGAGTCGGCCGGTACGCCGCCGGAGCAGCACCACTCGGGAAGCTCGGCGGAGTCGGCCGCGCGCCGGGCACCGAAGCGGTCGCGACATACACACCGGTAGCCTTCTCGCCCGGCGCAGCGGACTCAGCCTGCTCACCGGTCTCAGCCTGCTCCGCGGTGTCGGCGATCTCAGCCTGCTCCGCGGCGTCGGCGGTCTGAGCCGGCTCAGCGGTGTCGGCGATCTCAGCCGCGACGGCGGCGTCGCCGTCCCCCTCGGCGGCGGTCTCCACCGCCACCTCCGCGGCCGCTGGCGCGGCCGCGGTGCCGCCAAAATGTGCAGCCTCACCGTCCGTCGAATCCTCGTCGCCAGCCCCGGCGTCTACCGCAACGGGCGTGGCAGCCACTCCCTCAGCCACCTCGCCCTCGCCGGCTACGTCGCCGACTTCCTCACCGGCTTCCGCAGCAGCACCGGCAGCCTCGTCGGCCTCGGCGACCACCTCGGCCTCGGCGTCCTCAGCGTCGTCGCCGTCCGCATCCTCCGCCGCCTCAGTGTCCACTGCTTCAACGGACTCGTCGCCTACCGCAGCCTCGTCAGCCTCCGCGAGCACCTCAGCGTCATCGCCCTCAGCGTCATCGGCGGCCTCGGCGTCATCGGCCGCCTCAGCGTCCACCGCTTCAACGGCCTCATCGCCAGCCTCGGCCTCCTCAGCCACCGCGACCACCTCGGCCTCGCCGTCCTCGTCGGCCTCGCCATCCTGGTCCGCAGCAACGTCATCGGACTCATCGCCTTCAGCCGCATCGGCCTCCGCGACGACCTCAGCGGTGTCACCCGACTCCTCGTCGCCGCCCTCAGCGTCGTCAGCGTCCACTGCCTCAACAGCTTCGTCGCCGACCTCAGCCTCGTCAGCCACCGCGACTACCTCGGCGTCGCCGTCCTCGTCACCCTCGTCGCCCTCAGTGTCACCGGACTCATCACCCTCAGCGGCAACGGCCTCCGCAACGACCTCGGCGGTGTCACCGGACTCTTCGTCGTCACCGTCAACGTCGTCACCTTCGGCGTCATCGGCGGCCTCAGTGTCCACTGCCTCAACAGCTTCGTCGCTGACCTCAGCCTCGTCAGCCTCCGCGACTACCTCGGCGTCGCCGTCCTCGCCGCCTTCGTCGGCCTCAGTGTCACCGGACTCATCACCCTCAGCGGCAACGGCCTCCGCAACGGCCTCGGCGGTGTCACCGGACTCTTCGTCGCCTTCGGCGTCGTCGACCTCAGCGTCATCCGCCTCCGCGACAACGTCAGCGGCGTCATCGGATTCCTCGCCTTCACCGGCGTCGGCTTCCGCGACGACCTCGGCCGCGCCGTCCGACTCATCGGCGTCGTCCTCGCTCTCCTCGACGGCGTCCGTAGCTTCCGCGTCCACCGCTTCAACGGCGGCGTCGTCGGACTCGTGGGCGTCCTCGTCGGCGTCATCGTCAGCGGCGTCGGCTTCCGCGACCAGTTCGGCGTCCTCGTCTGCTTCGGCGGCCACGGCTTCCGCGACGACGGCCTCGGGTGCTCCCTCGAAGTCTTCGTTCGCGTCTTCGTCCGAGGCGACGGCGGTGTCGGCCACCGCATCGGCGGCGAGCTCGGCCGCGCTGTCGATCGCCGGGTCGGACTCGGACGCGGCGGCCTCCTCCGTGGTGTCGGACTCGTCGTCGGCGGCGTCCACAAGGGATGCGACAACGACGGAGGCAGCCACGGGGGCGGCGGCGGCTGCGGCGGTCACGGCGGTGGAGTCTTCGGAGGCCGGGGACTCGGCGGCCTCAGTGGATTCGTCCGATTCGGTGTCCTCGGCGGAATCGCCGGACTCGGCGTCGATTCTGCCCCAGGTCACCTCGATCTCGATGGAGGTCTCCGAGCCTTCGCTCTCGATTTCCAGTTCACAGTGGACGTTGTCGGCGACGGACACGGTGCCACCGGCACCGAAGAACACCTTGCCGCCCGAGTCCAGCTGGTCAGCGATAGCCCGCAACCAGGCTGCCAGATCATGCCGTGAGATGACGCGCGAGTCCTCGAAGATCTCCATGGCGAGCATGCTTGCACAACCGTGCACGTACCGCGTCCACCCAGCGGAGGAACCATGACTGAACAACACGGGACGGCACGATCATGGGGAAACGGGCGCGATCATGAACTGGGGGCGGCGACACACCGTCGAGAGCCTCCATAAGTTCATGATCGCGCCCCAAAGCCCCACAAGCCCAACCGTTAGAGCGGTACGCGTACGATCTGGCCGCCGCCGGCGCACACGCCGCAGTCGCTGATGTAGGCGTACCCGTTGTGGAGAGCGAGACCACCGGGGAGGACGAGGCCGCCGACGATCGTGACCGGCGACCGGCCGGGGCGGATCTTGAGCAGGCGGCCGGACGGTACCGGGCTGAGCAACCCCTCGTGGGCGATCTCCAGGGCGTAGATCGTGCCGTCCGGCGCGACCGCGACGTCGATCAGGTCGGTCAGGCCTTGCGCGACGATCTGCGGCTGCCGGCCGGGGACGACGCGGTAGACGCGCGCCGCGCCGTTGGGGAAGGGGAAGCCGGTGAGCTGTCCGACGTAGTACGCGCCCTGGTGGTACGCGACGCCGGTCGGTACGGCCTGGAAGCCGTCGCGTTCCGGGAAGACCGCGAGGGTCTTGATCGCGCCGGTGGCTGAGATGCCCAGCAGGCTGTTGCCGCCCGCGTCGGTGACGGCGAGGCCGCCCGGTCCGGGCACCACGCTCTGTGGGTTCGAGTCGGTCTCGCCGCCGTCCGGGTTGTGCGCCTTCTCGTACGCCGAAACGTCCGCCACCCGCTTGAGCGTCGGCGTGGTCGAACCAGGGACGAAGGTGTAGAGGCTGCCGAGCTGCTTCCCCGCTGCCGGCAGCTGAGCGCGCAGGTCGGGATTCGCGCCCAGGCCCGTGGTGAGCAAGCCGATCCCGAGGAAGCTGACGTCGGACGGGCCGATCGCACTGGAGCCGTCCGGGGCGGCCAGGGACGGCAGGCCGGTGACGACCCGGGACAGCGTGCCGTTCTTGATTCGGGCGAGCGCGCCGGTCGGGCCGAAGCAGGACTCGCCGCCCTCGGGGCCGGGGAAGCAGGGGCCGGCTCCGCCTTTGCCCGCCTCGGCGACGTAGAGCGCGCCGTCTGGGCCGAACGCGAGTCCGCGAGGATTGTTCAGACCCTGTACGACCACAGTGGCCGGGGCCGCCATCGCGGGTGTGGGGGCGAGCGCGGCCGCCAAGGCGACCGCGCTCGCGACGAGTACGCGCACGAAGTTCCTCTGGGATGTCAGGCCCGCCGGTCCGCAGGCACTATCCCGGATCAAATCGCACTAAAAAGGACTAAGCGCGTCACCACGCCGAACCGCGTCAGCAGTCGTAGAGCGAGTTCGGGTGGATCTTCTCGCAGTACCGGATGTGAATGTGGTTGTCGTGCCCCTCGTACGCCGACGTCAGCCCCTCGCTGATGAGCGTCGGGTCGTTGAACCAGATGGCCATGATGTGGCCCGGCGCCGCCGCCCGGATCATCTGGACGAGCTGCCGGGTGGCCGCCCGGTCGTAGGTGGACGATTGCCAGGTGATGCGCCCGGCGGTGCACTGGGCGTCGTCGGCGCGGATGGGCCAGACGTCGACGTCCAGCCCGACCTCGTGGCTCGCGTGCCCGGCGATGTCGCCGCCGTGCTCGAACCCGGCGTCGCCGAGCGGCAGCTTGCCCTGACCGGTCGCGGCGAAGTCGGCGGCCGCCTTCTCCACCTGGCCGATCGCGGCGGCGGTGGCCCAGTTCGCCGCCGTGCCGTTGCCGTCCGGGTCCTGGTCGCACAGGTTCGTGAAGGCCGGATAGTCGTAATGCCAGACCAGGTTCTTCCAGGTGATCGGCCCGGCGATGCCGTCGACGCCGATCCCGGCGTGGGACTGGAAGGTGCGTACGGCGCTGTCGGTCGCGGCGTCGAACGAGCCGCTGACGGTCAGCGAGAGGTTGCGCTTGGCGTTCAGCTCGACCTGCAACGCCTTCACCGCGTCGCTCGTGGTGCCCTGGCCGATCTGCACGACGAGGGCGCCCCAGGTCGCCGGGCCGACGATGCCGTCGACTCCGAGCCCCTTGGCCGCCTGGAAGGCCTTCACCTTCGTGACGGTCGCGGAGTCGAAGACACCGGTCAGGGTGGTCGCCTGCCCGTGGTACGCCAGCAGGTGCTGGATCGCCAGCACGTCCGCGCCGCGGTTGCCGCTGCTCTGCGTCGGGAAGAACGCGCCGGCGTACGCCTGCGCCGGGGCGGCCGCCGTCAAGGCCGCCGGGACTGCGGCGACGAGCGCCGTCAGGAGGAGAAGGAAGCGTCTCATGGGAGGGATTTTCAGCTCTACTCAACGATATGTAAATGCATAACATTGACGGATGTTTCGGTGCTGGATCAGGGTTCTCGGTCGAGTCCTGGGCCGAGATTCGACCTGGAACCCTGATCCAGCGCCCACGCCGACACACAAGCTCAGGAATCTGCCAGCGACACGCGGTCGCGACGAGCCCTCGATCCGCAGATCGTATGGCTACGATCCACCGCCAATGCCCGATTTGCGAATATCGCACCGGGAGCCGAAGACGCCCAGCCCAAAGGGGGCGTCCCACACGGGGGTGGACATGTCCTTACGAAGAGAGTTCCTGGCGGCCGACCTGCCGGCGTCGATAACGGTGGCGCTGCTGGCGGTGCCGTTGTCGCTCGGCATCGCGGCGGCGTCGGGCGCGCCGCCGATCGCCGGGCTCGTCGCGGCGGTGGTCGGCGGCATCGTGGCGGGCGGCTTGAGCGGCGCGCCCTTGCAGGTCAGCGGCCCGGCGGCGGGGCTGACCGTGATCGTGCTCGGGCTCGTGGGCGACTACGGCTGGGCGACGATGTGCGCGATCACGCTGCTGGCGGGTCTGGTGCAGGTGGCGGCCGGGTTCACCCGGCGTGGCCGGTTGGCGCTGAACCTGCCGCCGGCCGTGGTGCACGGCATGCTCGCCGGGATCGGCGTCGTGATCGTGCTGTCGCAGCTGTGTGTCGTGCTCGGCGTACCGGGGAAGGAGACGCCGCTGCAGAACCTGGTGAGCCTGCCGACGGCGCTGAGCTTCGACCGGATCGAGTCCGCCGCGGTCGGGGCGATCACCGTCGGCGTGCTGCTGGGCTGGCCGCGCCTGCCGTACGTGCGGCGCGTCCCGGCTGCGCTCGTCGCGGTGGCCACCGCGGCCGCTGCGGTGGCGTTGTTCGGCTGGCAGGTGCCGCGCCTGAATCTGCCGAGCGACCCGTTCGCCGCGCTGACCCGCCCGGTGCTGCCGACCGGCGACTGGGGCGGCATCGCGCTCGCCGTCCTCACCGTCGCGCTCATCGCGAGCGTCGAGACCCTGCTGTCGGCGGTCGCGGTGGACAAGCTGCACAGCGGACGGCATGCCGACCTCGACCGCGAACTGCTCGCCCAGGGCGCGGCGAACACGGTCAGCGGGTTGGCCGGCGGGCTGCCGGTCACCGGGGTCATCGTGCGCTCCTCGGCCAACGTGGCCGCCGGTGCGCGTACGCGGGCGTCGACGATCCTCCACGGGGTGTGGGTCGCCGCGTCGGCCCTCGCCGGGGCCGGTCTCCTGGAGCTGGTGCCGCTCGCGGCGTTGTCGGCGTTGCTGGTGGTCGTCGGGGTGCGCCTGGTGAACCCGGGGCACCTGCGCGAGCTACGCCACCATCGGGAGATCCTGCCCTACCTGGTCACAGCGGTCGGCGTGGTCGCGATCAACCTCGTCGCCGGGGTCGCCCTCGGCGTCGCGACGGCGGCGGCGCTCGGGCTCTGGCGGCTCAGCCACAGTCAGATCAGCCTCGACGGCGACCATCTGAAGATCAGCGGCAGCCTGCTGTTCTTCACCACCGCGCGGCTGACTCGCGTACTGCGGGACATCCCGCCCGGCCGCAACGTCCACCTCGATCTGCGGGCGGACTTCCTCGACCACGCGGCGCAGGCCGCGCTGAGCGGCTGGGTCGCCGACTACCGGCGGCGGGGCGGCAACGTCGCCGTCACCGATCCGAGCCACCATCTGACCGCTGGGCGACGGCCCGCCCGCCGCAAGCCGGTGCACCGCTGGCTCGCCCCGCATCACGTCACCCCGCGGCTGGAGACCGGGCTGCGCTCCTATCACGCCCAGCACGCCCCGCCCGCGGTACTCGACCTCCTCTCGGGCGGTCAGCAGCCCAGCCACATGTTCATCGGCTGCGCCGACTCGCACATCGTGCCGCACCTGATCACCGGCAGCGGCCCCGGCGACCAGTTCTGCGTGCGCAACATCGGCAACCTCGTGCCGCGTCACGGCGAGGACCCCGGCATGGACACCGCCGTGGACTACGCCGTCAGCGTCCTCGGCGTGACCACAGTCATCGTCTGCGGGCACTCACCCTGCGGCGGCATCCGCGCCGCGCTGCGTACTCGGCACGGCTGGCTGCGGCACGCGGCGCTCGGTCCGTCCACCTTGGATGACGCGGCGCGGCTCAACATCGTGGCCCAGCTGGACAACCTCGCGACCCATCCGGCCGTGGCCACCGCCGGCTCCGCCGGGCGACTGCGCTTGATCGGCTTGTACGCGGACACCGTGGCCGCGACGGTCGCGCGCGTCGGGCCGGACGGCGTACTGCTCGATCCCGAGCCGCTGCACTAGCGGGGCGCGCACGGGTGGCCCACCGCCAGTGGGTCACCCCGCCGATGTGACGTCGCTCTCCCGCTCCTGGCGGTTGGTTGAATCCTGAACAAAGCTGTACGCATGACGACCTCCGCCGACATGTGGTTCGACCCCGTCTGCCCCTGGGCCTGGATGACCTCGCGCTGGCTGCTGGAGGTGGAACGCGTACGCGACGTGCGCATCCGCTTCCACGTGATGAGCCTGTCGGTCCTCAACGAGGGCCGCGACCTGCCGCCGAAGTACCGCGAGCTGCTGGACGACGCGTGGGGTCCGGTGCGGGTGGCGATCGCCGTCGCCCAGCAGCACGGGGACGAGGCGGTGCGGGCGTTCTACACGGAGATCGGCACCCGCATCCATCTGGAGAAGCAGGAGCGCGGACGCGACCTCTACGTCGCGTCGCTGACCGCCGCCGGGCTGCCCGCGGAGCTGGCCGACGCCGCCGACGACCCGGCGTACGACCAGCCGTTGCGGGTCAGCCACCACGAGGGGATGGACCCGGTCGGCGACGACGTCGGCACGCCCGTCATCCACGTGCCCGGACCGGACGGGCAGCTCATCGCGTTCTTCGGCCCCGTGGTCTCCCCCGCCCCGCAGGGCGAGGCGGCCGGGCGGCTCTGGGACGGCGTCCTGCTCGTCGGCGGGACCGACGGCTTCTTCGAGCTCAAGCGGACGCGTACACGCGATCCAATCTTCTAAAGCAGCCGATCTTCGGCGTACCATCGCGACGTGCTCGACGTAACGATCTTGGGGACGCTGAAGATCTACGTCGACGGCGAGCCGGTCCGCCTGGCTCGCCGCCAGCAACGCCGCATGCTCGGCGCGCTGCTCCTGACCCCGTCCGTGGAGATTCCGGCCGATCGGCTGGCCGGAATCCTCTGGGAGGACGCCGAACAGCCGGTCTCGCCGGCCGCCACGATGTCCACGTACGCCTCCCGCATCCGCCGCGATCTCGGCTCGGCCGGGCCGGTGCTCGGCTCGGGGCCCGACGGCTACGTGATCCGGGTCGATCCGTCGCGAGTGGACGCTAGCCGTTTCCTCGACCAGGTACGCCAGGTGTCGACGGTGGACGATCCCGAGCATCGGGCCGGCCGGCTCCGGCAGGCGCTCGGGCTCTGGCGCGGGCCGGTGCTCGCGGACGCCTTCGACGACCGGTTGCGCGACCGGCTCTGCCTGCACCTCGACAGCGCCCGCGCGGCGGCGTACGAGCTGCTCTTCGAAGCCGAACTCGCCCGCGGCCGGCACGCGGAGGTGCTGGCCGACATCGTCTCGGCGAGCGAGCTGTACCCGGACTCGGAGCGGCTGGTCCGGCACCGGATGGTCGCGCTGGCGCGCTGCGGGCATCGGGCCGAGGCGCTGCGGGTCTACCGCGACACGCGGCAGCGGCTGCGCGACGAGCTGGGCCTCGATCCGTCGGCCGAGCTGGAGCGGCTGCACGAGCAGTTGCTCCGCGAGCAGCCCGCCGACCAGCGGCCGGTGCCCCGGCAGTCCGCGCCCCAGGCCGGGCGGCTCTACGGACGCGGCGGGGTGCTCGGCGAGATCGATGCCTATCTGGATCGGCATCGGGCCGCCGACGACGTGACCGGTCCGGCGGCGATCCTGCTGACCGGACCGCCCGGGATCGGCAAGACGGCGGTGGCACGGGCGGTCGCCGAACGGCGGCGCGCCGCCTTCCCCGACGGCGTCCTGTATGCCCGCCTCACCGCCGCCGATGCCCGGCCGGTCATCGCCGACACCGTGTTGCGGCAGTTCCTCCGCGATCTGGGCTGGCCCGCCGAGCTGCCGATGAGCCGGGCCGAGCTGGCCGAGCGGTGGCGGACGGTGACGGCCGAGTCGGCGATCCTCGTGGTGCTGGACGATGTCCTCGCCGCCGAGCAGGTGCGCGATCTGCTCCCGGGTGGCCGCGGCGGCGCGGTGGTGGCGACGAGCCGGGAGGACTTCGGGCGCCACGATGGAATGCGCGTCGTACCGATGACGCCGCTCGATCCGGCCGCCGCCGCCGAGATGTTGCGCGATCTGGTCGGCGAGGCCCGGCTGCCGAGCGAGACGATCGACGACCTGGCCACGGCGTGCGGACGGCTGCCGCTGGCGTTGCTGACCACCGGGGCGGCCGTCGCCTCCCGTCCGCAGTGGACGGCCGAGGAGGTCCGCGCCCGGCTCGGCCCGCCCGCGCCGTTCGTCCTCGGCGACGCCCTGTCGCGCAGCGTTTCCGGGCTCTCCGGATCGGCCGCCCGCGTCCTGCGCCGGCTGGCCGAACTTCAGTGGACCCGTTATCCGGTGTGGCTCGCGCCGCTGCTCGCGCCCGACACCGCGCGTACGCCGGACGGCGCGTGGCAGGAGCTGGTCGCGGCGAACCTGCTCGACCCGGCCGGGTTCGTCTGCGGCACCCCGACCTACGAGATGCACCCCGCCGTACGCCATTTCGTCCTCGACCGCGGCGACCGCAGCGAGCTGACCGACGCCATCCTCGCCGTGGTGTACGCCACGCTGACCTGGTCGGTGGCGGTCGCCGACGGAGGTTTGACCGCACGGCACTTCCCCACCCCGGTGGTGTCGGCGTACCCGATCGCGGCGGACGAGCGCCAGCTCGCGGCGGACCCGGTGAGCTGGCTCGACGGTCACCTCCCGGCGATCCAGACCGGGCTGGTCCAGCTCGCCAGCCGGGGCCGGTACGCCGACGCGGCCGACCTGGCGACGGTCGCCGTCAACTACGTGACCACTCGTGGCGGCCCGGACGAGTTGCTCGTGCTGACCGAGGCCGCCCAGGAGGCGGCGGCCCAGCCCGGGGTGCCCACGGGGACCCGGGCCGCCGCCATGCTCGCGTACGCCGGGGCGCTGCGCGGCAAGGAGCAGTACGCCGACAGCATGCGAGCCGCCCGATCGGCGCGCCGGATGTACCTGCGGCTCGGCGATCGGCATCGGGCCGCCCTGGCTGCCTCCACAGTGGGCAGTTGCGCCCGCGTACGCGGCGATCGGCGTACCGCGTTGGCCGCCGGAGCCGCAGCGGTGGCCGGGCTCGCCCCGCACGTCACCGGCCAGCACGGCTCGGTCTGGGTGGCGCTGGCCAACTCCGGCCGGGAGTTCGGAGCCGACCCGGCGGCCGTACGCCAGCTGCTCGACGTGGCCGTCTCCGCCTTCCACCTCGGCGGCGACGTCGCCGGGCAGGCCAATGCGCTGGCCGTCGCGGCGGTGATGCTCCTGCACGAGGAGCGGGCCGACGACGCGGTCAAGGCCCTCGAATCCGCCCACGACCTGCTCGCCCCGAGCGGCGACCGGGTGAACCTGCCGTTCATCGCGATGTACCTGGCCGAAGCGCTGCTCGCCGCCGGACACCCCGACCGCGCCCGCCGGTACGCCATGACCGCGCGGCAGCACTTCACCCGCATTGGATTCCACATGGGACTGGCGCGGTGTCTCGGCGTACTGGGGCAGGCCGAGCTGGACCGGGACCGGGCGGATCTGGCGCTGCCCCAACTCCGTCAGGCCCTCGACCACGCCGAGATCGCCGGGAACGCGCACATCATCGGCTGGACACGGTTCCAGCTGGCCCGCGGGCTGCTCGCGGCCGGTTCGCCGGCCGAAGCCCGGACGGTCGGCGAAGCGGCGCTCGCGACGCTGCGCGCGATCTCGTCGTTCCGCCTCCCCCGCGTCGAAGCCTGGCTGCTCACCCTCCCCCCACCTCCTTTGGCGCTGGATCAGGGTTCCCGGTCGAATCTTGGTCCAAGATTCGACGCAGAACCCTGATCCGTGCGAAACCTAGCGGGTGGGGCGGTAGGCGCGCAGAACGCGGCCGAGCGCGGCGCCCTCGGGGACGAACCCGAAGTGCCGCGAATCCAGGCTGCGCGGGTTGTCGCCGCGCACGAGGAAATACCCGGCCGGCACGGTGGCTCCCCACTGCGCGAGGTCCGGCGGCACCGGTTGCCCGGCCGTGGCGACGACCCGTTTGACCAGCCAGTCGACGTCCGTCGGCACCGGTGACGGGCCCTCAGCCGCGGGGACCTCGAAGACGACGGGGGCACCGGCCCGGGGTCGCGAACGCACCACGAGCAAGCGGTCACCGTCCAGATAGGTCGGTTCCATGCTCATGCCGCGCACGGTCAGCCACCGCAGCCGCGACCGGCGGAAGACCAGCAAGAACGCCAGCGGGATCACGCGGGCTCCAGGTAACCGGCCGCCTGCGCGGTGAACAGCTCGGCGTACCGGCCGTCCGCCGCGAGCAGCTCCGCGTGGGTCCCGGCCTCGGCGATCCGGCCGTCCGCGAGGATCACGATCTGGTCGGCGTGGCGCAGGGTCCCCAGGCGGTGCGAGACGAGCAGACTGGTACGCCCAACGGAGTGCTCGCGTACGCGACGTTGGAGGTCCTGCTCGGCGAGCGCGTCAAGCCCCGAGTTGGGTTCGTCGAGGATGAGCAGGTCGTGCGACGTGCGCATCATCGACCGCGCGAGGGCGACCCGTTGCCATTGGCCGCCCGACAGGGACACGCCGGGGTCGGCGTCGTCGTCGAAGAAGATGCGGCTCAACATGGTCCGGGCCCCCTTCGGGAGTCCGTCGACGACCTCCGCCGCACCGGCCGCGTACGCGGCTGCCGACACCGCGGCCTCGTCGTCCACTCGGGACGGATCGCCGATGCCGATGTTCTCCCCAGCGGTCAGCTCGTAGCGGACGAAGTCCTGGAAGGTGGCCCCGATCCGGTTGCGCAGCTCGTCCGGGCGCAGCGCCCGAAGGTCCACGCCGTCCCACAGGACGCTCCCCCGGGTCGGGTCGTACGCCCTGGTCAACAGCTTGACCAGGGTGCTCTTCCCCGCGCCGTTCAATCCGACCAGGGCCGTCGTACGCCCGGCCGGCAGGAACAGGTCGACCCCGCGCAGCACCCACGGGCCGTCGTCGGCGTACCGGAACCACACGTCGCGCAGCTCGATCCCCTGGCGCAGTGGTTCGACGGGGTGTTCGCCGACGGGCAGGTCCGGTGGGGCAGCCATGATCTCGCGGTAGTCGCGGAACAGCAGCATCGCCGCGCTCGTCTCGGCGTACTGGCTGAGCAGGCCGGCGATCGCGCCCTGTACGCCGACGACCGCCGCGGTGAACAGGGTGAGGTCGCCGACCGAGAGACGGTGGTCGAGGACGCCGCGTACGGCGACGATCGTGCCTGCGGCGGCCACTGCGGCGCTGAGCACGGCGACGCCGAGCGCGGCGCGGTTCTGGGTACGCTGCGCCGCCCGGTGCAGCGACGCGGTGGCGGTCAGCCCGTCGAGCAGGCGGGACCGGAGCAGCCGGCCGGAGCCGTAGAGCCGGATCTCGCTCGCCGCCGAGGCGGTCGTAAGCACCTCGGTCAGGAAGTACGCTCGCCGCGCGGCGGCTGCCGAGTCGGTCACCGCCCGCGCCGATCGCCGGGCCGCGTTCCGATAAGCGACGTACGCCGGCACGGCGGCGGCCACCACCACGACGGCCATCGGGGGCCAGAGGGCCAGCAGCACTGAGGCGTACCCGATGGTGGTGACGAGGGCCTGGCCGCCCTCGACGAGCATGGCCGTGGCCGCGGCGGGGGCCTCCTGAGCACCCTGCGCCGCGATCCGCAGTTTGTCCTGAAAGGACGGATCTTCGAACGGCCGGAGCCCGACGAACCGATCGACCCGCGCGTAGAGCGCGTCCTGAGTACGCAACGCGATCCGCTGGCGCGCAAGGAGTCCGGCGTACTCGCCCACCTGCCGCAGCGCGACCATCGCGACGGCTGCGACCGCTCCGGCTGCCGCGAGCCCGATGGCGTGCCGCGCGGTCGTCCCGGCGACGAGCGCCTCGATGAGCAGCTTTGCCAGCCACGCGACGACGACCGGCAGCACTCCGGACAGCAGCGCGACCAGTCCGAGCACGACGGTCGGACCGGCCGCGTGCCGCAGTGCCAGGCCGAGCGCCGCCTTCATGTCAGGCCGCGACCAGCGCCGGGGCGACCGCGTCGACCGATCGGCCCGCGGCGGCTACGACGCCGCCGGCGATCCGGAGCACGGTCGGGAAGCTGGCCACGTCGCCGAACGCCGCCGTGACCTCGCCGCCCTCGGCGACGACGGCGACTCGACCGGCGACTGTGCCGACCTTGCGGGTGAGTTCCTGGGTGGCCTCGTCGGCGGCGTCTCCGGCGACGAACGCCGTCAGCGCACCGACCCGGCGCTCGGCGAGCGCGGCGATCAGCTCGGCGCACGGGCCGCAGCCTGGCATGACGAACAGGACCGTGCTGTCCTCCACATCGGACCTGCCGAGCGGGGTGGCGTCGAGGTCGACGGCGTGGAAATCGGCGATCGCGGTGCCGACCTCGGGCAGCGTGGCTTCGGATCCGGCCAGGCGCTCCTCGATCGCCCGCAGCCGGCGTACCACAGCCGACAGCATGAGCAGGCAGATCGCGGTGAGGACGGTGAGGACGACGACGGCGCCCGTCAGGACGGCGGTCATGGTGTTACCTCCACGGGGGTACGCGAACAGGGAGGTGGGGCCGTCCTACCACGGCCCCACCGGTGTGCCTTGTCAGCAGGCGCCGCGCTTCTTGCTGACGCAGCTCGCGCCGCTGCACGAACCCGTGCAGCTGATGGTGCCGCCGCTGCAGTAGGTCTGGAAGAAGACACCACTCGAACAGTGGCCGTCGCTCTTCCAGTAGCTGCAGGAGTTGCCGTGCTCGGGCACGCAGGCGCCGGCGGTGCCGGTGCCGAGAGCCCGGCTGAGCAGACGGTCGCCCCACTTGCTGATGGTCTTCATCGCGCCTCCTTGTGGCTTTGCGGTGAACTGCCATCAGCCTGGCGGGCGTGCCTTTCCACCGGACTTCCATCCACTGTCCACGCCCGTGTCACGTAGAAAGCGCCGGCTGCCACAGGGAAGGAGTCATACGGACAGCGCCGCGCCCACGATCCCGGCGTCGTTGAGCAACTCGGCCGCGACGATCTCGGTCCGCAGCTTGATGCGCGGCAAGAACTTGTCGGCCTTCTTGCTCACCCCGCCGCCGACGACGATCAGGTCCGGCCACAGCAGCCGCTCGACGAGTTCCAGGTACGCCTGGAGCCGCCGGCTGTACTCGCCCCAGGACAGGTCGTCCTCTTCGCGTACGGAGGCGGCGGCCCAGTCCTCGGCGTCCCCGTGGTGCAGCGGCAGGTGACCGAGTTCGGTGTTCGGCACGAGCGCCCCGTCGACGAACAACGCGCTGCCGATGCCGGTCCCGAGGGTGAGCATGAGGACGACGCCGCGCTTGCCGTGCCCCCGGCCGAAGCGCATCTCGGCGATCCCGGCCGCATCGGCGTCGTTGATCACCGTCACCGTACGCCCGGTCGCCTGCTCGAACAGCTCGACCGCGTTCGTCCCGATCCACTTCTCGTTGATGTTCGCGGCCGTCATCGCGATGCCCTGGCGGACGACGGCGGGCAGGGTGATCCCGACCGGGCCGGCCACGCCGAGCTGATCGAGGACCTGCACGACCGTTTCGGCCACCCCCTCGGGGGTCGCCTTCTCCGGCGTGGGCAGCCGTACGCGGTCGGCGGAGAAGTGCCCGGCGGCGAGGTCGACGGGTGCGCCCTTGATGCCCGATCCCCCGATGTCGATGCCGAGGGCCTGACCTGTCCGGTTCTCAGTCACCATTCCATTCTGGCGCGAACTCGTGCAGGCGTGGGGAAAACCGTCAAGCGCGCGCGAGCGCCGCCTCGATGACGGGGATCGGCGCCGGGGTGCCCGCCGGATCGCTGATCGGGCCATAAGGCAGCCCGTACGCGGGGGTGCCCACCTGGAAGCGTCGGCCACCCTCGCCGAGCGGCCCCGCGTCGACCGCGTCGTAGCCCAGCTCGGCGAGGAAGTCGCTGACGACCTGCTTGGCGAGCCCGTCGTCGCCTGCGATGGGCAACGCCGTCCGATCGGGCGAGCCGGCCGGACGAGGCAGCGACAGCAGATGCCGGAAGTTGATGTTGTTGAACACCTTGACGACCTTCGCCCGGCCGAGGTGCCGTTGCAGCAGCTCGCTGCTGGTGGTCGACCCGTCGTCCAGGGCGGCGATGTCGCCGTCGCGCTGCGGGTAGTAGTTGTTGGTGTCCATCACGGGCTTGTCGGCCAGCGGCTCGACCGGCACCGTGGCGTACGCCCGCAGCGGAATGCTGACCAGTACTAGTTCGCCCCGGTCGGCCGCCTCCTCGACGGTTCCGGCCGAGGCGAGCGGGCCGAGGTCGGCGACCAGGTCGGCCAGCGTGTCCGGGCCACGCGAATTGCTCAGGACGACTTCGTGTCCGGCGGTGACGGCGAGCCGGGCGACGGTGCCGCCGATGTTGCCGCTGCCGATGAGTCCGATGATGGCCACGTTCCCTACGCTATCGCCCGTTTCCTCCCGCCGCGCTGGATCAGGGTTCTGCGTCGAATCTCGGCGCGAGATTCGACCGGGAACCCTGATCCAGCGCCAAAGGCTGAGCGCGGCCGTAGATTTCGCAGGTCAGGCGGAGCAGGTCCGCGAGCAGCTCCGGCGGATCGTCCTTCCACCAGGCGAGCAGGACCGGGATCGGCTGGGCGTCCCGGACCGCCCGGTACGCCACTCCCGGCCGCGGGTTCTGGTGGGCGGTCGCCTCCGAGGTCACGCCGACGGCCTGGCCCGCCGCGATCAGGGTCAGCCACTCGTCCACTCCGTGCGTGGGGCGTACCGAGGCCGGGGCGGTGCCGGGCGGCCAGAGGTCGAGGGTCGTGGTGCCCGTGCGGTCGTCGATCGCCACGGTGTAGCGCGCCAGCTCGGCCAGGCGCACGCTGCGCCGCCGGGCCAGGGCGTTGTCGGTCGCCACCGCCGCCACCCGGGATTCGACGCCGACCAGTGCGGTGGCGAATCGGGGGTCGGTGAGCGGGCGGCGCACCACCGCGACGTCGGCCAGCCCCTCGCTCAGCCCGGCGGTGACCGAGCCGGACTGCACGAAGACGAGCGGGGTCTGCGGATGCTCGGCTGCCCAGGTCTTCTGCAGTCGCCGGGTGTGTTTGCCGAGCGCCGCCCAGGCGTACCCGACGCGCAGTTCGGTCCGGGCCTGCTCGACGAGCCGCTGCAGGTGCCCGACCTCCTCCAGTACGCGTCGCGCGCCGGCGAGCACCTGGACTCCGACGCCGGTCAGCCCGACCTGCCGGGTCGTCCGCTGGACCAGCCGCGTGCCGAGCGCGGCTTCCAGCGCGGCGATCGACCGGGACACCGCGGCCTGCGAAACACCCAGGTCGTAGGCGGCGTCGGTGAACGTGCCGGCGTCCGCCACGGCGACCAGGACCGCGAGATGCCTCAGCTGGAGATCGCCGCGTTCACTCATACGCTCATCGTATAAGTGATGCGGTTGATGCATTTCTCGTATGGACGGGCCGCTCCCACACTGGTCGGCGTGAGTGCACGCAAGGTGATCGGCGGGCTTGCGACGATGGTCGCCAGCGCGGCCAGCAATCAGGTCGGCGCGGCCGTCGGAGCGCACGCCTTCACCGCCATCGGCCCGGCCGGCGTCGTGGCGGTCCGCCAGTTCGTCGCGGTCGCGGTCCTGCTGCCGGCGGCCCGGCCGAACCTGCGCCGATTCACCTGGTCCCAGTGGTGGCCGACGATCCTGCTCGGGCTCGTCTTCGCCACGATGAACCTCAGCCTCTACACCGCGATCAGCCGCGTCGGCCTCGGGCTCGCGGTCACGCTGGAGTTCCTCGGCCCGCTGGCCGTCGCGCTGGCCGGCTCGCGTACCCGGGTGGACCTGCTCTGCGCGGCAGGCGCCAGCCTCGGCGTCTACGTCCTCGTGCTGCCCGACCCGTCCAGCGACTACCTCGGCATCGGGCTCGGTCTGCTCGCGGCCGCCTGCTGGGCGGCGTACATCCTGCTCAATCGCATGATCGGGCAACGCCTGCCCGGCCTGCAGGGCCCGGCGGCGGCCACGTCGGTGTCGGCTCTGCTCTATCTGCCCGTCGCCGGGTTCCTGATCGCGCAGGGCCGGCTCACCGGAATCGCCATCTGGTACGCCGTCGGCGCGGGTGTGCTGAGTTCGGTCGTCCCGTACGCCGCGGACCTGATCGCCCTGCGGCGGGTGCCGACGAAGTTCTTCGGCGTCCTGATGAGCATCCATCCGGTGTTGGCGGCACTGGCCGGGCTCGTCCTGCTGGATCAGGTGCTCGCTCCGCACGTATGGCTCGGCATCGGCATCGTGGTCGGCGCGAACGCCCTCGCCGTCACCGTCGCCACCAGGACGACGACCCGGCTAGCGGCGGACGTTCCAGGCGAAGGACTCGGGGGATCCGGTGAAGAGCGCGCGCGTGAGGGTGTCGAGATACGCCTGAGCGGGCCGGTCGGCGCGGCGGGCGACGGCGACGCCGATGTGCCGGGCCGGGCGCGGGGCTTCCAGCGGCACGACGGCCAGCCCCGGCGGGAGTTGGTCGAGGGCCACCTGCGGAATCAGCGAGACCCCGACACCGGCCGCGACCAGCGAGGCGGCGAAGAAGTAGTCGGTGGCGCTGCACGAGACCCGCAGCTCGAAGCCGGCGAGGGTGGCGTACCGCTGGAGGAGGTCGGCCGTCTTCAGGCAGCCGAGCACCCAGCGTTCGGCGGCTAGGTCGGCCAGGTGCACGGCGGGGGCGTCGGCGTACTTGTGGCCGGCGGGCAGCACGAGCCACAGCGGGTCCTCCGCGAGCGGCGTCCAGATCAGGCCGGAGCGCTCGCCCCGGCCGGGCGGCGGCCCGTCGAAGTGGTACGCCAGCGCGACGTCGGCCCGACCGGATCGCACCAGCGGGAGACTGTCCTCGGGTTCCCGTTCGAGGATGGTCAGCTCGACCTCGGGATGCGCGGCGCACACCTCGGTCAGCGCGGGCGGCAGCAGCCGGCGGCCGCCGCTGGCGAAGGTCGCGACGGTGAAGCGCACCGAGCCGCTGGTGAGCCGGTCGATCCGGGCACGGGCGTGATCCAGTTCGGCCGTGATGTTCTCGGCCGCCTCGACGAGCAGCCGGCCCGACGCCGTAAGCGTGACGCCGCGGGTGCTGCGCTGGACGACCGGCGTACCGAGCGTGCGCTCCAGTGCGGCGATCTGCTGCGACACCGCCGACGGGGTGCAGCGCAGCGCGGTCGCGGCGCGGTTGAAGCTGCCGTGCTGCGCGACTTCGTGCAGTACGCGCAGCCGGTGGACGTCGATCATCAGTTCTCCTTACAACCGGGTTAGCCGATGATCACTTCTGCTGGCGACTGTGGCAAGGCACCGTGAACGGCATGATGGACGTCTTGGTGATCGGCGGCAGCCGGTACTTCGGGAAGCACGTGATCGAGCAGTTGTTGGCCGCGGGCGTACGCGTGACGGTGGTCAACCGCGGATCAGCGGCCGCCCCGGCGGGCACCACCCATCTGGTGGCCGACCGGGACGACGAGGCGGCCCTGCGGGCGGCGCTCGGGTCGCGAACGTTCGACGCCGTGCTGGACCAGGTCTGCTACACCCCGCGGCAGGCCGACATCGCCGCCCGGGTGTTCGACGGGCGTACGGGACGGTAAGTGATGACCTCGACGATCGAGGTCTACGACCCGCTGTCCAGCGCCTGGCTGCTCCCCGCGCCGCTCGGCGTGCCGGTGGCCGAGGAGACGATCGACCTCTCGACCTGGCCGGTCGACCTCAGCGAGCCCTGGTCCGACCCCGCGTTCCGCGATTCGGCGTACGGCGAGGGCAAGCGCCAGGCCGAGGCGGTCCTCGCCGGGGCGGCCTTCCCCGTGGCTTCTGTCCGTTGTGGACATGTGGTCGGCGGTGCGGCAGCCGACTTCACCGGCCGGCTGGCCTACTACGCCGATCGGCTGCGGCGGGACGAGCCCATCGAGGTCCCCACGACCGCGTACGTGTCGTCGTTCATCACGGATCGGCAGATCGCCGACGTTCTGACCTGGGCCGTCGGCGCGGACTTCACCGGACCGGTCAACGCGGCGTCCGCGCGGTTCGACGTCTACGAGCTGTGCGCGGCGCTCGCTGGTGCAACCGCGCCGCGCTACACCTCCGGCACGTCCCCGTACGCCTTCGACCGCTGGTACGCCATGGACACCTCCCGGCTGTCGGCCCTCGGGATGAAGCTGCCGGACGCGGCGGCCTGGCTCCCCGCGGTCGCAGCGGAAGCGATGGCCGCGTGATGCGTACGCGCCGGACCGGAGACATCGAGGTCAGCGCGGTCGGCTTGGGCGCGATGCCGCTGTCGATCGAGAACCGGCCGGACCGGGCTCGGGCGATCGCGACGATCCACGCCGCGCTCGACGCGGGGATCACGCTGATCGACACCGCCGACTCGAACCACTGGCACGCCGACGAGGTGGGCCACAACGAGGAGTTGATCGCCGAGGCGCTCGCCTCCTATGGCGACCCGAGTCATGTCCTGGTGGCGACCAAGGGCGGCCGAGGCCGGCCGGGCGACGGATCATGGACGGTCAACGGCGACCCGAAACACCTGCGGCGGGCTGCCGAAGCCTCGCTGCGCCGGTTGGGCGGCGACACGATCGGCCTCTACCAGTTGCACAAGCCCGACCCCCACATCCCGTATGCCGACTCGGTGGGCGCGCTGCGCGACCTGCTCGACGCGGGAACTGTCCGGACAGTGGGACTGTCCAACGTCGACAACACGCAGATCCTGGAGGCCCGGCAGATCCTCGGCGACGGACTGGTGAGCGTGCAGAACGAATACTCACCCGCCGTACGCGAGTCCGCCGACCAACTCCGGCTGTGCCAGGCGCTCGGACTGGCCTTCCTCCCGTGGAGCCCGCTCGGCGGGGTCACCCGCAGCTCACTCGACGGACCCGCGACGCCACTCTCGGCGTATCCCTTGTTCGGCGAGATCGCCGCGGCGCGTGACGTGACCCCCCAGCAGGTGTGCCTGGCCTGGCATCTGGCCCAGGCGCCAGTGGTGATCCCGATCCCCGGGGCCAGCCGCCCGGAGTCCGCGCGCGGCTCGGCACTGGCGGCGGGCCTGGACTTGACCCCGGCGGAGCTGGCCAGCCTCGGCTGATCGTCCATCGAGGCGGTGGCGGTATTCTTCTCGGCCATGCACGACGGAACGGCGACGCCAATGTGGTTCGGTGTGCTCGGTCCGCTGGAAGTCCGCGTGGGCGAGCATCAGATCACCTTGCCGCGCGCACAGACTCGGGCGTTGCTCGCGCTGCTCGTCCTCGAGGTCGGTCGCGACGTGCCGACCGCCCGGATGATCGAGGCGCTGTGGGCGGGAGCGGCCCCGGCCACCGCCACCACTCAGATCCACAACGGCATCTCCGTGGTACGCCGGACACTTCGCGAGGCGGCCGGCCGGGATCTGGTGCTGCGGCAACCCGGCGGCTACCGGCTGGACGCCCCGGACGAGTGCGTCGACCTCGCCGTTTTTCACGAGCTGACGGCCCGGGCTCGCCGGCAGGCAGGTGCGGAAGCCGCGCGAACGTTCCGCGAGGCGTTGAGCCTGTGGCGCGGCCGGCCGTTGAGCGGGATCAACGGGGCCTTCACGGACCCGGAAGCCGACCGCCTCGCTCAGCTGCGGGCCGACGCGTCGGAGGCGTTGTTCGAGATCGAGTTGAGTCTCGGGCGGCATCGCGAGCTTCAGTCCGACATCGCGGCGCTGCTCAGGGAGCATCCGCTGCGGCAGAAGCTCGCCGCCCAGCTCATGCTCGCGCACTATCGCAGCGGCCGCCAGCCCGAAGCTCTCGCCGTATACCGTGACCTGCGGCAACGGCTCGCCGACGAACTCGGCACCGAGCCGGTCCCCGACATCGTCGTCCTGCATCGCCAGATCCTGGATTCGGACGTCCGGGTCGCGGCGGCGCCGGCCGAGCCTCAGCGCCGGTACTTGCCTCGGGACCTGCCCGACTTCACCGGCCGTGCCGAGGAGATGGCCGAGCTCGACCAGGTGACCGCCGCCGCGGCGGGCGGCGGAGCCGTGGTGATCAGCGCGGTCGCCGGAGTAGGCGGGGTCGGCAAGACGACGCTCGCCGTCCATTGGGCGCATCAGCACGCCGCCGACTACCCCGATGGTCAACTCCATGTCGATCTGCACGGATTCGGGCAGGGGCCACCGACTACCCCGGTGGCCGCACTGAGCGCGCTGCTCCAGGCGCTGGGGGTGCCGCCGGAGAAGATCTCCGCCGATCTGGACACCACTGCCGCGCTGTATCGCGCCACCACCGCCGACCGGCGCCTGCTGGTGATCCTGGACAACGCCCGTTCGGCCGATCAGGTACGCCCGCTGCTGCCGACCGGACGCGGTTCGCTGGCCGTCATCACGAGCCGTGACAGCCTGGCCGGGCTGGTCGTCTCCGACGGCGCTCGGCTCCTGGCCCTGCGCCCGCTGCCGGACGACGATTCGATCGCTCTCCTGACCGCGATCCTCGGGCCGAGCCGGATCGCCGGGCAGGCGGCCGCAGTGGCCGACCTCGCGGCGCTCTGCGGCCACCTGCCACTCGCGTTACGCATCGCGGCGGCGAACCTGCTCGCCGATCCAGCCCGGCCGATCGCCGACATGGCCGCTGAACTGCGTAGCGCCGATCGGCTGCAGCTCCTGTCGCTGGCCGGCACCGACACCTGGGCTGTGGAGGCCGTCTTCGAGCAGTCCTACAGAATGCTCGACGAGCCCGATCAGCGAGTCTTCCACCTGCTCGGGCTGCATCCGGGCACAGACGTGACGGCTGAGGCCGTGGCGGCGTTGACCTCGATCCCGATGGACGAGGCCGAGGCGGCGTTGGGCCGCCTCGTGCAGGCGAGCCTCGTCATCGAAACCTCCCCCGCGCGCTATCTGCTGCACGACCTCGTCAAGGTGTACGCCGCGGCGGTCGCCGACCGGGAGCGAACGCCCGCCGAGCGCGCGACGGCTTTTCGCGCACTCGCCGACTTCTACATCGATACGACCGCCTCGGCCGCGGAGCTGGTGACGCCGTGGTACACGTTCCTCACGATGGCGACCCACCGAAACCCCGCGCACATCGATGTGGCGAGCGCCATGGGATGGATTCAGTCCGAACAGGACAATCTGGTGACGCTCGCCCGGCACACGGCCGACCACGGGCCGGCCGACGTGGCCTGGCGACTGGCCGACTTGTTGCGCGGCTATTTCGTTCTCCGGCGAGATCACGCCGCCTGGCAGGTCATGGGGGCGGCCGGGCTGGCGGCCGCAAGCGCCGAAGGCCACACCGCAGCGCAGGCCGCGATGCATCTGGGTATCGGTACCGACCTTCGGCTCGAAGGCCATCTGGAAAAAGCCGTCGCGCACCTCACTGAGGGCCTCCGACTGACCCGTGCCGCGCGCTGGCGCGGGGGCGAGCTCAGCGCCGTCCTCGCCCTCGCCACCTACTACGGGCAGCATGGAGACCCGCAAGCTGCCATCGAACTGCTGGAGTCGGTGGCGACATCGTCGACGTCCGAACACCCGGCGTTGATGGCCGTCGCCCTGGCCAACCTCGGCGCGATGCGGTTGACCGCCGGTGACCTGCGGCGGGCGGCTGGCGACATGGAACGGGCGCTCGCGCTTCTCGAGGCGACCGGCAACAAGATGGGTGTGGCGTTCACCCGCACCAATCTGGGGCTGGTCCAGCTCGACCTGGGCCGGTTAGACACGGCGGAGACGTACCTCGAACAGGCCATCGCGCTGGACGAGGAGATCGCCAACCCATCCGGGCCGTTGCCGGCGATGGCCGGACTGGCCGACCTGCAGCTGCGGTCGGGGCGACTGCGCGAGGCCGCCCAATCCGCCCGGCGCACGCTCGCGCGAGCCGAGCGCGAGGGAATCCATCGATACCGGTGCGTCGTCCTGATCATCCTCGCACACGTCGAACGGCTGCACAGCCGCCTCGCCGAGGCGCGCAAGCTGGCCGAACAGGCGCTTGAGATCGCACGGGAGATCTCGACCCCATACATGGAAAGCGACGCCCTCGACGCCCTCGCCCAGATCTACCAGGCCCAAAACCGACCGCAGTCGGCGCGCGAGCACGCCCAGGAGTCGCTGGCCATCGCCGAGGCCGAGAACGCTCAGGCGCTCGTCGCGAAGGCACTCACTACCCTGGCCGAACTGGACCTCGCCGCCGGGCGGCGCGATTCGGCTGCCGAGTACGCCCGACGGGCCCGGAAGATCTGTGACGACACGGGCATCGAGCAGTGCCGGCCGCGGCTGACCGCAGTTCTGAGCCAGTGACCACTCGCGTGTGGGTTGTGTATGGGCGGCCGGTGCGAACATGCCCGTGCGGTCGGACGCCACGGGGGCGGCCCGCCCGCACCGACCGGCGCCGGCCGATGCTTCGGGCGGCGCCGGATCATGGTCGGCTGATCAGGGCTCACCGTCGGCTGATCAGGCGAGCGGCAGCACCCGCGCGATCTTGATCGTGGTGCTGCCGCTCCCGGCCGGATAGGCGACGCTGCCGTCGGCGTACGCCTTGAGCGCCAGGTAGTCGTGGTCCTTGACCCCGATCGTGAACCGTACGCCCACCGTCTTGCCGGTGCCGGAGTCATAGACCTGCGCGGCGAGCGATGAGCCGGAGGACCAGGCGAGCAGCATGCGACCGCCGCCGTAGCTCACTAGATGCGGATGCCGGGTGGACGCGGACGTCTTCACGGTCGTGTCGGACGCGCCGGTGGTGAAGTGTTCGAGGCGCGCTTGGCCGCCCTGGCTCCACGCGGTCCAGTAGCCCTTGGACTCGGCGAGCACGAGGTCGCCGCCGAACAGGGTGCCGTCACAGGTTCCCTTGGCGATCGTCCGATAGGGGTTCGGCCGGGCGATGCGGCAGTCGTTGTCGGTGGCGCACACGGTGACGAAGTGGCTCGTCCGCGGATCCCAGACGATCCGGGACGTCCACGCGTGACTGCAGCCGACCTCGAAGCTGTCGTGCCCGGACAGCAGCGACCCGGACGGGCCGACCACCTGCATCCGGTCACCTTCGTGGATGTCCACACAGGAGCCGTTTTGGACGGTGATCGCCACCCCGAAGTACGCCGCGTAGTTCTTGCCGTCCGAGGCCAGCCGCCCGTGATGCTGGTACCACCAGACGAACCGGGCGCCGTCGTCGTACCCGCCACGACTGCCGGTCAAGTTGGTGACCTGCCGCTCCCACACCTGCTTGCCGTTGTTGTCGAAGCGGATCATGTGCATCGTGTTGCACGGGCTCGACGTGCCGCCGCACAGCGGTCCCGTCTTGCAGTCGCCGCGCCGGGTCAACAGCAGTACGCCCCCGGTAGCGTCCGCCTGGACGTCCTGCAGGTCGATACCGGTGAAGCTGGTCGGCGTACCGATCAGTTTGTCGTCGCAGCCGAGCTTGCCCAGGTAGATCTTGCCGTTCGTGCCCAGCCAGGCGAGCCATGACCCGCCCGAGGGGGTCGCGGCGATCGCCATCGGCAACGGCTCGGTGTCCCCTTCGCCGCCGTAACCCTTGACGGATACGCCGACGTTCACCGTCGTGACCTGCACGACCGGCTTCGCCGACGCCACCCGGCCGCACGGACCCGTGCTCGCCGCCGCCGACGGGCTCGGGTTCACTGCGGCGCTCGGGCTCTGGCCAGGGTCGAGCGTTGGCGCGTCGCTCGTCGGGCTCGTCGCACCCTGACTGTCGGAAGCCGGCGTGGCTGCCCCGGACAGCGCTGCGACCAGGGCGAACCCGGTGATGGTAGCGACGGCGGTGGCGGCCAGCGCGAGGAGAAGGGGCTTGCGTACCGGTCGGCGATGCTTCATGCCTGCCTCAAGTCGGTCGACCAACAGGGACGCGGTTCCCGGTTCCGCGTCGGCCACCCTACCGGAAGCGCTCCCACGCGGTCGCTTCCGGCCCGCTCGGCGCCGCGGAGTTGATCTAGGCGGGAAAGGGCGGTCAGAGCAACCGTTTCCCGCCTAGATCAACTCCGCACCAGGAGTGCTAGCCTCGTCGACTATGCCGTCGTACCTCGAAGACCTGTTCTCGCTGGCCGGACGTACTGCGCTCGTCACGGGCGGCAGCTCCGGCATCGGCTTCGCCATGGCGGAGGCCATGGGCCGCGCCGGTGCGGACGTGGTCCTCGTAGCCCGGCGGGAGAAGGAACTGGCGTCGGCGGCAGAGCAGCTCGTGAGCGCCGGGGTCCAGGTGCGCACGATCAGCGCGGACCTCGCGGAGCGTACGGGGGTCGACCGGGTCACGAACGCGGCGCCGGACACGGACATCCTGGTGAACTGCGCGGCGAACAACATCCGCCGCCCGATGGACACGCTGACCGACGCCGACTGGGACGTCTCGGTCGCGCTGAACCTCACCGCGCCGTTCCGGCTCGGGCAGCACTACGGTCCGCGGATGGCCGCGCGTGGCTGGGGCCGGATCGTCAACATCGGCTCGCAGCAGACCATCGCCGCGTTCGGCGACAGCGGCGGCTACGGCGTCACCAAGGCCGGCATCGCGGGCCTCACCAGGTCGCAGGCCGAAGCGTGGAGCCCGCGCGGGGTCTGCGTCAACACGCTCATCCCGGGCTTCGTGGTCACCCCGCTCACCACGCCCGCCATGGCGATTCCCGGCCGCGCCGAAGAACTCGCGCAGCGCTCGATGGCCAAGCGCAACGGGCTGCCGCCGGACTTCGCCGGCGCCGCGGTGTTCCTGGCCGGTGGGGCGTCGGCGTATGTCACGGGGCAGATCCTCTACGTGGACGGCGGCTTCTCCGTCCATTAGCGACTTGTACGCGGTGCCGCGCCGCCCAGCCCTGGCGGGCCGGGCGGCGCGGCGCAGGTCACGGCGTCGGATAGTCCGTGATGAAGACGGGCTGGCCGATCCGGGTCGTGTCGGCCGGACCGCCGACGCCGTTGACGACGTGGTCGATCGTCCCGGCGCTGAGGTTGACGGTCATGATGTGGTGCAGCCGTACGCCGGGCCGGTCCGGCACCTCGAACCCGTTCTCGGTGTGGATCGACGGGTTGTTCTGGTTGAAGACGTAGACCCCGGCGCCGTACAGGTTGTGCGTACGCACGTGGTCGCCGACCTTGTATCCGGCGTAGCCCTCGACCGTGCCGTTCATCCAGTCGGCCTGCGTAGGCGGGTCGTAGGGCAGCTCGTTCTGGTACAGGATCGTCGTGCCGCGCTCGCCGTTCCAGACGGTGTTGTACCGCTGGAAGTGCTCGACGAACAGGCCCGTCGCGGTGACGTCGTCGCCGTTGATCACCGCGCCGTACCGGCCGGTGTTGGTGTTCCAGCGCTCGGTGTCGGTGAAGCCCTCGACGCCGTGGTCGCCGCGCCACACCCAGGTGTGGTCGATGAGCACGTGGTCGCTGTTGACCTCCAGTGCCGTGTCCGTCTTGCCGACGTGTGGCCCGCCCACCCGGAAGTACACATCGGACAGCGTGGTCGGGTCGGCCGCCGAGCCCTTGCTGTGCCCGTGTGGCTTGCCGACCCGCAGCAGCACCGGCGACTCGGTGAGTCCGGCGTCGATGGTGACGCCCGCGACGATCACACCCGGGACGTCGGCGACGTCGAGCGGGATCGCCCCGTCGACCGCCGTGAGGGTGGCGTGCCCGAGCCCGAGGACGACCGTGCCGGGGCGCTTGATCTCGATGCTCCGCGCGATGTCGTAGACGCCCGGCGTGAGCAGCAGGTTCTGGCCGCGGGCCAGGGCGTTGTTGATCTCCTTCACGGAGTCGCCGGGCCGGGCTACGAAGAAGTTCTTGAGCGACGTCGTCCGGCCCGGGGTGATTCCGTCGGCCCACGAGATCCCGCTGCTGTTCGTCCGCGCGGCCGGTACGCGTACCTGGAGGCGGCCCCGCGAGTCCGTGAACAGATAGGGCTTCTCGCGGCTGACCGGAGTGGCCGCCAACGTCGTGTACGGCGGGTCGGGGAATCCGGCCTCGGCGGGCGCGCCGACGACGCCGGAGAAGACCTGGTTCCATACGCCGTTGGACCAGCCGGCGACCTCGCTGTCGCGGATCAGCCACTGCTGCTGCGATCCGTTGACGACGAAGGGCAGTCGCGAGTCGGCGATGAATCCGCCGCTGGCGTACTGGGGCCCGGCGGTGCAGTAGTCCATCAAGGACAGATTCGCGCCGCTGATGTTCAGCCGCCGCATCGAGACCGCCTGGGACACCGCCCAGAAGTCGGCCGACGCGCGGCAGCCGTCCTGCCCCGCCGAGTCGATCGACAGCGACAGGTTCGACAGCGTACGCCAGAAGTTGACCAGGGCCAGGCAATTGCCGGTCCCACCGTCGGCGAGGCAGCGGTTGTAGACCTCGACCTTGCCGTTGATGACGACGTCGGACGGGGACGCGCCGAGGCCGGCGATCTCGGTGTAGTACCCGACCTTGATCTGCAGCGGCTGCTCGGCCGTGCCGTAGACGCCGGGCTGGAACAGGAACGCGTACCGGTCGGTGGTCATCTCGGCGTCCACCTGGGCGGCATGGACGGCGTCGAGGGTGGCCTGGATCTGGCTCACCGGCATGTCCGGGGTGAAGACGGTGACGTTCGGGCCGAGCCAGCCACCGGTCGATCCGGCGGCGGGGGCGGCGGACGCGGTCGCGGCGACCGCGGCCAACGCCGCGAGGCCGAACGCCAGTCTCCGGCGGAGCGGACGTGTGCTCATGGATTCCTCTCTAGTGGACAGCAACGCTCTCTCAGCCGGTGGGCAGGTCAGGACGGCTCGACAGGAGAGCGCTCTCTTGCGAGGGACTACTGGTCCGTGCGACAGGTTCGGGCGGTGTGAATATTTGTACCTTGAGTGGTCGCCTCGCGCCATACGCTGTCGCCGCAAACAAGCGCGTGGCGCAGCTCTCACCGCTCCTCCCCCGAGTGAATCGGATCGCCCGGAGGCGACTACCCTCTGGAAGGATGTCCCCCTCCCCCGCCGAGCCGCGTACCATCGCCGGCCGCTATCGCCTGGAAAACGCTCTCGGCCAGGGCGGCATGGGGCGGGTCTGGAGCGCTCGCGACGAGGTCCTGGGCCGCGACGTGGCCATCAAGGAGATCGTCCCGCCGCCGGGCCTGACCGACACCGAACGCCAGGAGATGCGGGAACGCTCGCTTCGGGAGGCCCGCGCGATCGCGCGGCTCAATCACCCCAATGTGGTACGCGTCTTCGACGTCGTCCGGCCTGATTCCGACGGCGCCAACGGCGATCCGTGGATCGTCATGGAGTACGTGCCGTCGCGGTCCCTTCAGGACACCATCAGCGCCGACGGTCCCCTGTCGGCGGCGCAGGCCGCGCACGTCGGACTCGAAGTCCTGCACGCCTTGCAGGCGGCGCACCGGGCCGGGGTGATGCATCGGGACGTGAAGCCCGGCAACGTGTTGCTCGGCGAGGACGGCCGCGTCGTACTCACCGACTTCGGGCTCGCGACCGTCCCGGGCGACCCCAACGTGACGCGTACCGGACTGGTGCTCGGCTCGCCCGCGTACATCTCGCCGGAGCGGGCCAAAGAGGGGACCTCAGGCCCGGAGGCGGACCTGTGGTCCCTCGGGGCCACGATCTTCGCCGCGGTCGAAGGCCAGTCGCCGTACGCCCGCGCGACGGCGATCGCGACGCTGACCGCACTGGCCAGCGAACCGCCACCACCGCCGAAGAACGCGACGGGCCCGCTGAAGACCGTGCTGACCGGGCTGCTGCGTAAGGACCCGGCCAAGCGGATGACCGCCGAGCAGGCCGAACGGCTGCTCATCCGGGCGGCCGCCCAAGCGGCCCGAGCCGCCGTGCCCGCCGTCGCGGCGCAGCCGGAGCCGACCCGGCTGGACCTGCTGCGCCTCAACCCGGAGACGTCCACTTCAGATGATCCGCCGACGCCTGCGCCACCGGTCACCCCGCCGGTCGCGCCGAAGCCACCGCGGTTCACCCCTCGCCAACGCTGGTACGCCGTCGCCGCGAGCCTGCTGATCGTGCTCGCCGTCGCGGTGGCGGTGCCGATGCTCCGGGACCGGGACAACCCGGCCGGCGCGAACGGAAACCCGTCCGCCACCCCGAAACCGTCGCGGACCGCCTCAGCCTCGGCATCGCCGTCGGCAGCCTCCCCCTCGGCGGCGTCTCCTTCGGCGGCCTCCCCCAGCGCCGCGTCACCCAGCCTCACGGCGTCCGAAAGCGGCGAACTGCCGACGGGGTGGCACCTGTTCAGCGGCGAGGGCTACTCGATCCCCGTACCGGACGGCTGGTCCAAGTCGACCGACGGCGGCATGATCCTGTTCCGCGAGCAGGACGGCCTCGGTCGCGTCCTCAGCGTGATGAGTTCTGAGGTCACCACGAGCGATCCGAAGGCGGCCCTGGCCGAACAGGAAGGCGAGCAGAGCAGCAAGTCGGGGTACGACAAGCTCAAGCTGGACACCGTGGATTATCGCGGCCTCCCCGCCGCCGACTGGGAATGGCTGTACACCACCGGTAACGGCACTCACATGCACGTCCTGCGCCGGGGCGTCATCGCGAACAACCGCTTCTACACCTTCTCCTGGTATGTGCCGGCCGACGCATGGGCCGCCAACCAGGACGGACTCGGCGTCATCGCGGGTGGATTCCAGCCTCGCGGCTGACCCGAGCCAACCCTTCAATGCCCCTTACGCGTTTCTTCTCGGGACGGCAACGGACCGAGAGGAGCCCATGACCAGACGTCGCAAGCCGATCGCGCTCCGCGAACACGCCCGGCTGCGCTCGCCCGAGACTGATCACGTCCTGGTGAACGTCTCCGTCGGCCCGTCCGGCGAGGCGATCGCGCTGTGGTCGTCGGCGGCCGGGCGGGAGGCGCTGACCGCCCGCGTCACCGAGCCGAGCGGGGCGTCGTTCCCCGTCACGACCTCACCGCACGGCGTCCGCGCTCGCGTCATCGCGTACGCCCCGGAGCCGGCGCTCGACCTCACCGTGGCCGACCTGCGGCTGGCCCACTGCCACGTCCAGCCACTGCCGGGCGACCGGATGCTGTTCGTGGCCGCCCGCTGCCGCCTCGGCTCCGAGGGCGCCGAGCCCAACGCGATGATCGTCACCGCCGACGGCCAGGTGGAACGCACCGGAGTCCTCGGCGACGGCATCGAGCACGTCCAGACCACGCCGGCCGGCAAAATCTGGGTCGGCTACTTCGACGAGGGCGTCTACGGCGGCAACGGCTGGCACGCCGGCTCGGTCGAACCCGTCGGCGCGGCCGGGATGGTCCGCTTCAGCGCCCGCCTGCGCCCCGAATGGCGGTTCACCAACGGCGCCGACCCGATCGAGGAGTGCTACGCGCTCAACCTCTCCGGCGAGACCGCGTGGAGCACCTACTACTCCCGGTTCCCCATCGTCCGGGTGGACGGCGACCGGGTCACGTCCTGGCCCGGGACCGGCAGCGCCGCCCAGGCCATCATCGTCGACGGCACCCGCTGCGCCCTCCTCGGCGGGTACGCCGCCGACCGCGACCGCCTCCTCGCCGGCGACCTGACCCGGGGGCACTTCCGGGCGTACCAGCTGATCCTGCCGGGCAACCGGCGCCTGCCGGGCAACGCGTGGGTGATCGGCCGCGGCCCGCACCTGCACGTCTTCGCGGATTCGGTCTGGTACCGCCTCGACCTCGACGACCTCCACTGAGCCTGCTGGATAGGGTTGGCCCATGCGGTTGGCGGTGGGGTGCGCGATGTGGACGCACAAGGCGTGGCAGGGCCATCTGATGCCGGCCGGCGGGGACCGGCTGCGGGCGTACGCGAGCTGGTGTGACGCCGTCGAGGGCAACACCACGTTCTACGCCACCCCGTCCCGGGCGACCGTCGAGACCTGGGCTCGCCAGGTCGGCGAGGATTTCCGGTTCGTGGTGAAGCTGCCGAAGACGATCACGCATGAGCGCCGGTTCCACGGCGTCGACGAGGAGCTGCGCGGGTTCCTGGACGCGATCGAGCCGCTCGGCGGGCGTACGCACGCCTTGTGGTTGCAGTTGCCGGGTTCGTTCGCCCCAGCCGACGTGCCGGCGCTGGAGAGCTTCCTGCGCCGGCTGCCGCCGGATCATCGGTACGCCGTCGAAGTCCGCCACCGCGCCTTCTTCGAAGACGCTCGCGCCTCGGCGGCGCTGGAGGGCGTACTGGCCGGGGTGGACGCGGAGTGGATCCCGTTCGACACGACGGCCTTCTTCCAGGCGGCGCCGACGAGCGAGGCGGAGCGGGACGCGTGGGGGAAGAAGCCGCGGATGCCTAAGCGGGAACGGGCGCTGACCAGCCGTCCCGTCCTCCGGTACCTCGGCCGGGACGACACCGAGCGGACCGTCGAGGGCTGGCAGCCGTGGCTCGACGTGGTCGCCGGGTGGTTGCGGGAAGGCCGGTCGCCGACGGTGTTCCTCCACACGCCGGACAACGCCGACGCCCCCGTGCTCGCCCGGCGTTTCCACGACGAGGTACGCGCCCGCGTACCAGGACTGGAGCCGTTGCCGGAAGCGGAGCCGGTCGAGCAGGGCACGCTGTTCTAGCCTCAGGTGTTTATCTAGCCTCAGGTGTTTACTGAACGCATGCGTACCGGCCCTCAGTTTCCGCCCGAACAGCATGAACCGTCACGTCAGACCGGTGGCGCGCGCTGCTCCTGCGGACATGGAGTCGGATCGCACAGCGCCGCCTCCGGCTCCTGCGAGGAGGTCACCGCGCACTGGCAGGACAGCCACTGGGCGGAGGAGTACGCCGCGACGCCACCGAAATGGGTCGGTGACGAGCCGTGCGCGTGCAGCGGTTATGACGGCCCGGGACTTGATCTGCGGGAGCTGGGGTCCGGTGCCGATCGTCGATCGCCCAGATCCGGCTAGGCTCGGGGCATGGCTCTGACAACGCACGACGTCGACCTGTTCGAGGCGGCGCGGCCGCGGCTCGGGGCCATCGCCTACCGGATGCTGGGGTCGGCCGCTGAGGCCGAGGACGCAGTGCAGGAGACCTACCTGCGGTGGCGGACCGTCGACGTCGACCGCATCGAGGTGCCCGAGGCCTGGCTGACGAAGGTGTTGACCAACATCTGCCTCAACCTGCTAACCTCCGCACGGGCTCGCCGGGAGACCTATGTCGGGCAGTGGCTGCCCGAGCCGCTGCTCGCGGGGGACCCGATGCTCGGCCCGCTCGAGACCGTCGAGCAGCGCGAATCCGTCTCGTACGCCGTCCTGACCTTGATGGAGCGGTTGTCGCCCAACGAGCGCGCGGTGTACGTGCTGCGTGAGGCGTTCGACTACTCACACCGGGAGATCGCCGGCATCCTGGACCTCACCGAGGCCGGCAGCCAGCAGCTGTTCCACCGGGCGAAGCAGCACGTCGCCGAGGGCAAGGCCCGGACGCGGGTGGACGACGCGACCGCCCGGCGGATCGTCGACGAGTTCCTCGCCGCCGCGACCAGCGGCAAGACCGAACCGCTGGTGAAGCTCCTGACGCAGGACGTGGTCTCGATCGGCGACGGCGGCGGGAAGGTCCCTGCCCGGGCGAAGGCGTACGAGGGGGCGGTCGCGGTCGCGAAGTTCCTGCGTGGCCTGTTCAAGCCGAGCCAGGGGATCCGGACCGTGCTCGGCGGCATTCCCGACGTGTACGCGTCGCTGGCGAACGGCGCACCCGCCCTCGTCGCAGTACTCGACGGCCGGGTCATCGGCGTCATGTGCCTGGACGTCACGGCCGACGGCATCACCGCCGTGCGCAACCAGGTGAATCCCGACAAACTGGTCCGCGCGACGGCCCGGTTCACCACGTCCGACCACGGCGAGGCGGCGCTCTGATCATCGTGTGACCTGCTTCACACGGCGTACCTGTCAGGAAACGGCGAGCTGCCCGGTTCAGGGAGCGAATCCGAATCAGACAGGAGCAAGGACATGCAGCATCGCATCGTCGTCCTCGGCGCCGGCTACTCCGGCGCCATCGCCGCCGGCCGCCTCGCCAAGCGGCTGCACCGTGACGAGGTGGCCATCACACTGGTGAACGCCGAGCCCGACTTCGTCGAGCGCGTCCGGATGCACCAGGTCGCGACCGGCCAGACCCTCAAGCACCGGCCGTTCCGCGAGATGTTCGCGGGCAGCGGCGTCGACCTCAAGATCGCCAAGGTCACGAACGTCGACGTCGACCGCAGGACCGTGTCCGTCACCGGCTCCAGCGGCGTCGAGACCCTCTCCTATGACACCCTCGTGTACGCACTGGGCAGCGGCTGGAACGCGCAGGGCGTACCGGGGACCACCGAGTTCGCTGAGGAACTCGCGAGCCGGCCGGGCGCGCTTCGCCTGCGCCAGCGGCTCACCGCGCTCGGGGCCGGGCAGCCCGTCGCAGTCGTCGGCGGCGGCCTGACCAGTGTGGAAGCGGTCACTGAGATCGCCGAGGCTCGGCCGGACCTGGACATCAGCCTGGTGGTCCGGGGCGCTCTCGGCGACTGGCTCTCGGCGAAGGGTCAGGGCCATCTGCGGAAGGTCCTCGGCAAGCTCGGCATCACCGTGCACGAGCACGCACAGGTCACCCAGGTCGCAGCCGACACCGTCGCGACTGCCGACGGACGGTCGATCCCGGCCGCCGTCACCGTGTGGACCGCCGGGTTCGCCGTGCACCCCATCGCCGCGGCGTCCACGCTCGACGTCACCGAGACCGGTCAGATCGTGGTCGACGACACGATGCGCTCGGTCTCCCACCCCGACGTGTACGCCGTCGGCGATGCCGCGTACGCGATGGGCGTGGGCGGCAAGCCGCTGCGCATGTCCTGCGCCTCCGGTTCCCCGATGGCCTGGCAGGCGGCGGACTCGATCGCGGCCCGGCTGACCGGCGGGAAGATGCCGCACGCGCCGCTGAAGTACTTCAACCAGTGCATCTCGCTCGGCCGCAAGGAGGGCCTGATCCAGTACGTCACGGGCGACGACCGGTCGGTGAACGCCGTCCTCACCGGCCGAATCGCCGCCGTGTACAAGGAACTCATCTGCAAGGGCGCTGCCTGGGGCGTGGCGAACCCGATGCTCGGTATGCCCACCCGGCGTCGCCGCCTCGTCCACGAGGCGATCTCGGACAGCCTCGCCGAAGCCCTCGCCTGACCGAGTTGATCATCTGGTGACGGAGTTGATCAGGGCGCTATGGCCACGACACGCCGGTCGATCATGGCCAATAGTTCATGATCGCGCGGAAAGCGGGGTGGGGAGGGGGCGGTGGTGGAGCACGACGAGTCCGGCCACCGCCCGGGTGAGGGACACGTA
This sequence comes from Hamadaea flava, assembly GCF_024172085.1. Taxonomy (NCBI): domain Bacteria; kingdom Bacillati; phylum Actinomycetota; class Actinomycetes; order Micromonosporales; family Micromonosporaceae; genus Hamadaea; species Hamadaea flava. The sequence continues at coordinate 1,394,601 of NZ_JAMZDZ010000001.1, forward strand.
GAGCCGGGCGTACCCGCGGGGTTCGGCTGCCACGATGTCGGCCGGTTCGACCACCACGACGTGGTCGTATTCCAGGCCCTTGACCAGGCTGGCCGGCACCAGCGCCACCCCGTCCGGGACGACCGGCGCCAGGACGGGAAGCGACGCGTCGGCGGCGATGACGGCCACCGTGCTGCCCTCGGGCGCCGCCGCGACCGCCTCGCGTACGCCGTCCGCCAGGTCGCCGACGGGCTGGATCGTCAGCGATCCACCGTCGCGATAGGACTGTGTCGGGGCGATCCCGGGCGCGAGGAAGCCCGCGGCGTACGAGGAGATCGCCTCCGGGACCCGATATCCGGTGTTCAGCTCCAGGGTGTGCGCCTCCCGGCGGCCCAACCGGAGCAGGAGGTCCGGCCAGGTCGGCGCGGCCAGCGGATGGGTCGCCTGGCCGAGGTCGCCGACGATCGTCATCGAGGCGTACTCGGAGCGGCGGGCGATCATCCGGCACTCCATCGGCGACAGATCCTGCGCCTCGTCGAGGATGACGTGGGCGTACGGCGGTTCCACCGGAGCCTCGTCCGCCTCCTGGACGGGCAGCGGATCGGCGAGCACGGGAACGTAGCCGTCCTCGCCGTACGGGTCGAAGCCGTCGATCCAGCTGACGACCTTGTGCCCCTCGCGCAGAACGACCGCCTCGGCCCAGCGCTGGGCGGCCAGGACCGCGTCGTTGTCGATGCTCGGCCCGGCGTTGGCGATCGGCGTCGGATGGCCTGGGGCGTACAGGTTCCAGCCGTCGTTGAGGCTGATGCTGAGCACGAACGTCTCGACCACCTGCGGTCCCGTGGTCAGTTCGCGCAGCCGGGCGGCGGGCGCGGCGGGCCGAGCCTTGCGCGGCGGCTCACCGAGCATCAGCGACAGTTCGTCGAGCAGCGGGACGTCGTCCACGGACCAGTCGTTGTTCACGTGGTAGGACTCGGACAACGTCGCCGCTTCGGCCGGAGTCAGCCCGGTGATCCGCTCGACGTCGAGCAGCCAGGACAGCACCGGGGCCGGGCGCAGCGGCGGCCACCACGCCGCCAGGAACCGCTGGAACTCGGGCCGGTCGACGACGTCTTCTCCGAAGAGGTCGCGCTCCAGCGCGGGCATGTCCAGTTTGGACCATAACGCCGCCGCCAGCTCGGCTGACGCGATGGCGGCCGCGCCGTTGGGCGGCACCGACTCCGCTTGCCCCTGTCGGCGTACCCGTTGGCGAACGGTATCGAGTTCCGCGGTCGTGAGAGTCAGCACCTGGCCGGAGTAGACGAGTTTGAGCCGGTCGGGAGCCTCGGGCGGGGCCTGCCACATGAGATCGGCGAGGACCGCGAGCATCCGCACGTCGCCCTTGACCGCCGCCACCGCCGCGTTGTCGCGCCGCGTGGCGGTGACCCCCGGGGCCAGCTCGCCCAGCGCCCGCAGATGAACGCTGTCTTCACCCAACGCGGGCAGGACACGGCTGATGTAGTTGGTGAACACAGTGGACGGGCCGACCACCAGGACGCGCCCGTCGGCGAACTTGCCGCGATCGGTGTAGAGCAGGTACGCCGCGCGGTGCAGCGCGACCTGTGTCTTGCCGGTGCCGGGACCGCCGGTGATCAGCGTGACGCCGCGCGCGGGCGCCCGGATCGCCTCGTCCTGCTCCTTCTGGATGGTGGTGACGATGTCGCGCATCTGCGGCCCGCGCGATCGGCGCAGCGCCGCGAGCAACGCGCCTTCGCCGAGTACACGCAGGTCACCGGCCCGGTCGGGGGTCAGCACGTCGTCGTCGAGATCGATCACCTCCGAGCCCCGGCTGATGATCACCCGACGACGCACGACGCCGAGCGGGTCGCCGGTGGTCGCCCGGTAGAACGGCGCGGCCGCCGGGGCGCGCCAGTCCACGAGCAGCGGTTCCATGTCGTCGTCGCGCAGGCCCAGGCGACCGATGTGGTACGCCTCGCCGTCGTCGAAGTCGAGCCGGCCGAAGACCAGCCCTTCGGCCTCGGCGTCCAGTGAGCGCAGTTGCGCGCTGGCGCGATGGACCATGGCGTCCCGTTCGACGAGGCCGGTCTTCGGGCCGGCAGCGGCTCGGCCGTACGCCTCGTGCTCCAGTTCCTTGGCTTGGGCCCGGACGAACTCGACTCGTTCGTAGACCCGATCGACGTGCTTCTGCTCGGCTTCGATCTCCAGTGTTCTGGCGTCAGGCACAGTGCTCCCCGGTGCTGAGATTGCGGGACCTGACGAGCATATGGGCAGTTCACGCGCTAAAAATCGTCATTCGGGGCGATTCGCGAGGCCGCCTCCCTCCCATATACTGAAAAGGGCAGAGGGGATCGCTACCCCCTTTTCACTGCTCGGACGACCGCGTCGTGGAGGGTCACTTCGTTCCCGTCGGGATCGGTGAACGGGCGTCCCGGATTGGTCGCCTCGATCTCCCACTCGTCGGCGTCGAGCGTCGTCGCCAGCTGCTCGGCGGTGTTCATCAAGACGGCCACGTGCGCCGGACGCTGGATCGCCTCGATGTCCGACGGGTGATGCCCGACGATCAAGATCGTCCCGCCCGGCTTGACCGCGTCCGCCAAGCGCCGGTGCAACGCCTGGAGGTCCTCCCACGGCAGGTGTACGAAATGCGCCGCCACCAGGTCGTACGCCGCCTTCTCCGGGGCCCAGGTGAAGATGTCGGCCTGCTGCCAGGTGAGCTGGTCGGCCAGGTCGGGACCCGCCGCCTCGGCCGCCCGTCGCAACGCGACCTCGGAGATGTCGACGCCGGTGACCTGCCAGCCCTGGCGTGCGAGCCAGATGGCGTCGGCACCCTCGCCGCTGCCGACGTCCAGCGCGGTGCCGGGCGTCAGGTCGGACGCGACGGTGACGAGGTGCGGGTTCGGGTTCCCGCTCCACACGCGGTCGGCCGAGCCGTACCGCTCGTCCCAGTACGTCGCCGTGAACATCTCGGCGTGATCGTGATCATGGTCCTGCTGATCGTGATCGTGCCGGCCGTGGTCGTGCTGGCCGCGGTCGTGGTCGTGGTCGTGGCTGTGATCGTGCTCCATGTCTTCAGCGTGCCTGGACCGGAGCCGCCTCGCCACGATTGTTGCCGATTCGGCAACGCAGCCCCTGGAATTCTATTTCGGTCTAGTCCACAACGCCTACGAATGCGTTGACGCGTGCAGTCTTCGGTATTACGGTCATGTCCCAAAATCACATTGGAGGGACGCATGAGGCGTATTGTGGCGCTGATCCTGCTAGCCGGACTGGTGGTCGCCCCAACCCAGGCGGCCGCCGCGGCGTCGGCCTGCGATCCACCGGGGTATCAGACGTTCGGGCCGGCCTCCGTCACCGGCGCCATCGTCGGCGCTGCTGTCCAAGATGGACACGCGTACGTGGTGACCCGGGGACTCAAGCCGCCGATCGTCGCCGAGATCGATCTCGCCACCCGGACGGTGGTCCGCCAGTCGGCGATTCCGGACGGGCCGGCGACCGGCGAACCGGAGGGTGCGTGGGCGACCACCATCTCCGGCGGGCAGCTCTACATCGGCACGTATCCGGTGCCTGACCTCTACCGGATGGACCTGGCGACCGGCGTCGTGACGCGGCTCTTCTCGCTCGGGGTCAACGGCGGCTTCATCTGGAGCCTGACGACCGCACCCGACGGCAAGGTGTACGCCGGAACCTACCCCGACGGCAAGGTCTGGGAGTACGACCCGGCGACCGGGGCCGCGCCGCGGAACTTCGGCGTACTGGCGACGGGTGAACGCTATGTCCGGGCTGTCGCCGCCGACGCCGGCAGCGTGTACGCCGGCCTCCTCGACAAGCACAAGCTGGTGGCGATCGACCGGGCGACCGGGGTGTCCAGGGTGCTCGCCGACGGTGGCACCGGATTCGGCGCGGTCGCCGTGGCCGGGGATCGCGTCCTCGGCGCGAGCGGCGGCGTGCTCTTCGATGTGCGTACCGACGGAGGCGACCTGAGGACCACGGACCTGGCAGCGCTGGGCCTGGACTCGATCGACTCGATCGCGATGGACAGCGACGGCAGCGCGGTGGTCTCCACCCGCCCGAACGGCGTGATCTACCGATACCGCGCGGGCGCGCTGACCCCGATGGGCACGCCGCGGCTCGGCGAGGAGACGCGACTGTTGGTCCCCTCCGCCGGTACGCTCACCGGCTTCTCGGGCAGCGGCGGCTTCTGGACGATGGACCCGGCCACCGGGGCGACCCAGTTCACCGACCTGATCGAGGCGGGCCTGACGCCCGGCTCCGAACGACCGCAGTCGATCCTGCTCCAGCCGAACCGGTACCTGTACGTCGGCGGCCATTTCTCGATCACCGTTCGCGACCTGCGAACGGGCTCCCAGCGACGCGTCTGGGTGCCCGGTGAGCCGAAGGCGCTGGCCCGCCGGGGCAATGAGGTGTTCGCGGCGATCTACCCCAGCGGGCAGCTCATCGCGCTCGATCCGCGCGACGACTCGATCCGGAGCCTGGGTTACCTCGGCGACGGCCAGAAGCGGCCCTGGGACCTGGAGTACGACCCCAAGACCGACAAGCTGCTCGTCGCGACCGCACCGCTGGGCGCGGAACTGCAAGGCGCGCTGTCCATCGTGGATCCCGACACCGGCGAGAAACAGGTCTACAAGAACGTCATCCCGGACGAGAGCCTCTACAGCCTGACCGTCGACTCCGAGGCCGGCATCGTCTACCTCGGCGGGGACGTCCTCGGCGGCGGCGGTACGCCCGCCACGAAGACGGCCGCCTCGGTCGCCGCGTTCGACCTCACCACCCGCAAGGTGCTCTGGCAGGTCGACCCGGTGGCCGGCTACAAGACCCTTCAGGACATCAAGGTCTACGACGGGGTGCTGTACGGGGTCTACAAGCGTACGACCAGCTGGTTCGCGATGGATCTGGCGACCCGGACGGTCATCGGATCCGGGCCGCTGACCACGTACGGCGAGATCGAGGTGCATCGCGGACGGGTGTTCGCCAGCACCTTCAACGCCCAAGGCGCGGGCGAGGTGCACCTGCTCGGGACGACCTCCGCCACCAAGCTCGCCAGCGGGCTCGGAATGGAGTGGTACACGAACCCGCAGCTCGCCTTCGAGCCCGGATCGTGGGACGCCTGGACGCTCGTCGGCCGGGATCTCGCGAAGGTCCGCCTCGACCCCGCCTGCCCCACGTTCACCCCGTAAGCCGCTCCCGCGCTCACCCTGTGAGCCGTGCAGATCACGGTTACGCATGCTACAAACGCCCAAGATCGCATGCGTAACCGTGATCTGCCGGTCACGGCCGAACCCAATCGAAGGCTGCGGCGGCGGGCCGATATCGAGCGACGTCAACCGTGACAAGAGGTGCCCGCCATTAGGGGCTAGATTCGGACCGGACCGTAAGTTACAGTGCCTCCACACCACCCGAGAGGACGCGACATGCAACTTCGCAAGGCTGTGTCGGCCGTCGCCGTCGCATCGTTGACGGCGCTGCTGGCCGCGTGCGGCGGCGGAGGCGACTCCGGCGACGACAAGGCCACGGTCACCATGTGGATCTACCCCGTCGTCGTCGACGAGACCCAGCACCGCGCGTACTGGTCCCAGACGGTCGACGCGTTCAAGGCGCAGAACCCGAATATCGACGTCAAGGTCGAGATCTTCCCGTGGGCCAACCGCGACGAGTCGTTGACCACGGCGATCGCCGGGAACAAGGGTCCCGACGTCGTCTACCTGATCCCGGACCAGATCCCCAAGTACGCCACCGCGATCGAGCCGATGGACTCGCACCTCGACGCCTCGGCCAAGGCCGACTACCTCGAGAACGTGACCAAGTCGGTCACGATCGACAACAAGCTCATGGGCGCGCCGATCCTCACTTCGGCGTTGTCGTTGCTCTGCAACAAGAAGGTGTTCGCGGCGGCCGGGCAGACGGCGTACCCGAAGACCTGGGACGACGTGAAGGCGATGGCCCCGGCGTTCAAGGCCAAGGGCTACGACATGATCTCCTACGACGGCGACGTGAAGACCACCCTGAACGTGACGTTCTACCCGCTGCTCTGGCAGGCCGGCGGGGACGTCTTCGCCGCCGACGGCAAGTCGGTCGCCTTCGACCAGGCGCCCGGCGTACAGGCCCTCACCTTCCTGAAGGACATGGTGGACGGCGGATACATCAACAAGGGCCCGGTCACCACCAGCCCGGCGATCGAGCAGAGCCGGCTGGCCCAGAACAAGGTGGCCTGTTCCTGGAGCGTCACCCCGGCCGACGTCACGAAGTTCTGGGGCAAGGACAACATCCAGGTCCTGCCGCCGCTGACCAACGCCAAGCAGGTCACCTACGGCACCGTCGGCTCGCTGGTGATGCTGAAGGGGTCGAAGAACAAGACGGCCGCGGCCAAGTGGGTCAACTTCGCCACCTCCGCCGCCAACGTGAAGACGTACGACACGGCGTCGGGCTTCTTCTCGCCGATCAAGTCCACCGGCGCCCTGTACGCCAACGACCCGGTGCTCGCCGAGGCCGAGAAGAACACGCAGTACGCCACGGTCGGCCCGCTGCAGGTGAAGTCCCGGGACGTCATGGGCGCCCTGGCCCCGGAGATCCAGGCCGCGCTGCTGGGCCAGAAGACTCCGGAGCAGGCGCTCAAGGACGCGGCGAAGGCCGCCAACGCGATGCTGGGCTAACCGGATGACCACCACCGCCTCGGCGCGCGAGCCTGTCGCGACGAGCCCCGCCCCGGCGCGCAAGCGCGCCGGGGCACGGTTCTTGCGGCCCGAGGCACGCAACGGCCTGCTGCTCGTGCTCCCCGCTTTCCTGCTGTTCGTGCTCTTCCGGTTCGGCCCGGCGATCGCCGGGGGCATCCTGAGCTTCACCGACTACACGCTCGGCGGCGAGACCGAGTGGACCGGTCTGGCCAACTTCGAGCGGCTCGTCCACGACGATCGGTTCTGGGACTCGCTGCGGGTCACCGTCGTCTACTCGTTGCTCGCCGTGCCCGGTTCGATCATCGTCTCCGTCGCGATGGCGATGCTGGTCCGCCGGACCTTCCGGGGCGTACGCCTGTTCCGGTCGATCTTCTTCCTGCCGGTGGTCACCAGCCTGGTGCTCGCCGGCATCATCTTCACCTGGATCTTCAGCGAGGACGGCCCTTGGTCGTCGCTGCTGCGCGCGGTCGGCTTCGAGGGCGGCTCGTGGCTGGCCGACAGCGTCCTCGTGTTGCCGGCGCTGGTCGTGGTCAGCATCTGGACCCGGTTCGGCTACGGCATGCTGATCGTCCTGGCCCGGTTGCAGGACATCCCCCGGGAGCTGGAGGAGGCCGCGCACGTCGACGGGGCGGGCCCATGGCAGACCTTCCGGCACATCATCCTGCCGCAGCTCAAGCCGGCGCTGTTCTTCCTGGGCGTGCTGGAGACGACGGTCGCCTTCCAGGCGTTCGACACGATCTGGGTGATGACCGGCGGCGGCCCCGGCCGGGCCAGCCGGACCCTGGTCATCGAGCTGTACGACCAGGGCTTCCGCAACTTCGACCAGGACTACGCGGCGACCATCGGGGTGGCGCTGTTCGTGATGACCCTGATCGTCGCGCTGATCCAACGCCTGATCATGGGGAGGGACAAGTGAGCGGACTCCGCAAAGCGGGACGGGCGACCGTCCTGTTCCTCGCCGCCGTCGTGACGCTGTTCCCGTTCTACGCGATGCTCGTGCTCTCGTTCAAGCCGATCGGCCCGGTGACGCTGCCGGGCAGCCTGTTGCCGGGCGGGCTGTCGCTGGAGGCGTACGAGCAGGTCCTGGGCACGGCAAGCCTGGCGCGCTGGCTGCTCAACACCGCCGTGTACGCGATCGTCTCCGTGGTCGGCGTCCTCGCGTTGTCGATGCTCGCCGGGTACGCCTTCGCGAAGAAGCGCTTCCCCGGCAAGGAGACCATGTTCTGGTCCTTCGTCGCGATGCTGATGGTGCCCTATCACGTGACCCTGATCCCGCTGTTCATCCTGATCGCGGACTGGGGCGGGGTGGACACCTACTGGGGTCTGATCATCCCGACGCTGGCCAACGCGCAGGCCGTCTTCCTGATGCGCCAGTTCATCAGCACGCTGCCCGACGAGTTGTTCGAGGCGGCCCGCCTCGACGGCTGCGGCGAGCTGCGCATCCTGTGGTCGCTGGTGTTGCCGCTGACCAAACCGATCCTGGCCACCCTCGGCGTGTTCGTCTTCCTGTGGCACTGGAACGACTATCTGTGGCCACTGGTCATCGGGCAGAGCGAGGAGATGCGCACGCTCACCGTCGGCATCGCCTCGCTGCAGGCCGAACGGGTTCCGCTGAACGTCGTCATGGCCGGATCGGTCGTCGCGTTCGTGCCGATCTTCATGGCGTACCTGATCGGGCAGCGGTATTTCGTCGAGGGTGTCACGACCACGGGCATGAAGGGATGATCGCCGTCGACGTCCCGCCAGGACTTCGGGAGCTGTTCTTCCCCGACGACCTGTGGGCTCGGCTGCGCGCGCTGGGGCCGCTCACCGATCGACTCACGGCCGACACGACGGTCGCGGTGACGAGCTGGCCGTCGCCGCCGATCTCGGCCGAACTGCTCGCAGCGTCGCCGCGACTGGGCCTGGTCGCGCATACGGGGGCGACGCTGCGGCCCTACGTCACCGACGAGGCGTTCGCCTACGGCGTGCGCTTCACCCAGGCGGGGGCCGCGATGGCCCACGCCGTCGCGGAGCAGGCGCTCGCGCTCACCTTGGCGCTGCTGCACCGCGTGCACCGGTTCGACCACGCCCTGCGTACCGGGGTCGCCTGGACGGCGGCCAAGCAGGCCCCGCCTCGCCGCGAGCTGCGGGACTGCCCGGTGGGCGTGATCGGAGCGTCGCGCACCGGCCGGGCTTACGTCCGGCTGGTGCGCGCGCTCGGCGCCCGGGTCGTGGTCACCGATCCGTATCTCGGTCCGGCTGAGGCCACCGAGCTGGGCGTGCGGGTGGTTCCGCTGGACGAGCTGCTGACCGGTTCGCGGGTGGTCGCGCTCCACGCTCCCGTGCTCCCAGAGACCCGGGGCATGCTCGGCGTCCGCGAGCTGTCCCTGCTTCAGTCCGGCGCGGTGCTGGTCAACACGGCCCGCTCGGCCTTGGTGGACATGCCGGCTCTCTATCACCTGGTACGCACAGAGCACGTGGACGCGGCGCTGGACGTGTTCGACGAGGAACCCCTGCCGGTGGACCATCCGCTGCGCGGGCTGCCGAACGTGCTCCTGACCCCGCACGAGGCGGGCGGCACCCTGGAAGCCCGGCGGCGGGCGGGCGAGATCGTGATCGGCGAGATCACCCGGTTCCTCGGCGGCCGGCCACTGGAGCACGAGGTCACCTCGGCGGCCCTGGCCCGGATGGGGTGATCGACCAGGCTCGGGCGGGCAGGTAGCGTCGCACCGTGATCGCTCTCGCCGGGCTGGCCACGAGCCACCCCTACACCGACGCCCGTACGCTCGCCACCCGGTCGGCGCTGGCGGTGTGGGAGCCGGACGCGCAGCGACTGGCCCGCTTCCGGGCCGAGCATCCCGACGCCGAGGTCTTCGACGACCTGACGGCGTTGCTGGACGCGAAGCCGGACGGGGTGGTGCTGACGGTGCCGACGCCGCAGGTCGCTCCCGCGCTGGCCGCGGTGCTCGACCGGGACCTGCCGTGCTTCGTGAACAAGCCCGCCGCGGCGACGGCCCGGCAGTTGGCCGTGCTGGATCCGGTCGTCTCCCGGGCGCCGCACCGAGTGCTGTCCAGTTCGGTCCTACGGTTCGCTCCCCAGTTCGAGGAGTTTCGTGCCCGGTACGCCGGCGACTCCGCCGCGATCCTGTCGGTACGCGCGACGGTCCGGCATTCGGTCCAGCCGTGGGCCGAGGGGCTCAATCCGTGGCAGGACGACCCCGCCGAGGGTGGCGGAACCCTGGTCACCATGGGCATTCACGGCGTCGAGCTGCTGGTCGCCCTGCTGGGCCCGGAGGTGACCGTGGCGGGGGCGGTGTCGGCCGTCCGCCGTTATCGGTCGCTGCGCTCGGAGGACACCGGGCTCATCGCGCTGGGCTGGCCGGGTGGCCCGGTCGGCGCGATCGAGGTGCTCGGCGTGACCGACGACGAGGCGTACGCCGTGACGGTGGAGACGGCCGAAGGCCCGCACACCATGACGCTGACCGGCGGTGACGATCCCGAGACGGCGCTGGGCTATCGGGGCACGATCGCGGCGTTCCTCAGCATGGTCGCGGGTGAGCCGAGTCCGGTGCGCTGGACCGAAACCCGGGCGGTGCTGTCGGTCCTGGCGACCGCTCGCGCGATGACCCGGTAGGAAACTTTCGGCTCCCATTGACGGCAGCCACACACTGAGGTTACGGTCGGGACCGTTAATCGGTTGAGGGGAGCGCCATGCGATCGCTGACGGAACTCGAGGAACGGCTGTCGCGGCCGCGCGACGGGCTCGTGGAGGACCTGCGCAAGCTCGACGGCGACCTGCTGATCCTCGGTGCGGGCGGCAAGCTCGGCCCGAGCCTGGTCCGGCTGGCCCTGCGGGGCGTCGCCGCCGCCGGGACCGGCGCCCGGGTGATCGCGGTGTCCCGCTTCACCGAACCCGGTCTGGCCGACGCGCTGCGGTCCGAGGGGGCCGAGGTGATCCCGGCCGACGTCGCCGACGACGCGGCCCTGGCCGCGCTGCCGGACGCCGCCAACGTCGTGTTCCTCGTGGGCGCGAAGTTCGGCACCTCCGGGCGCGAATACGCGACCTGGGCGACGAACGCGTACCTGCCGGGGCGGGTCGCCCAGCGCTACGCCGGATCGCGCCTGGTCGCGCTGTCCACCGGCAACGTCTACCCGCTCGTGCCGGTCACCTCCGGCGGCTGCACCGAGGACACCCCGGTCGACCCGGTCGGCGAGTACGCCATGTCCTGCCTCGGCCGCGAGCGCGTGCTGACGCACTTCGCGTACGAGCACGGCACGCCGACGGCGCTGATCCGGCTGAACTACGCCGTCGAGACGCGGTACGGCGTACTGGTGGACATCGCGCGGGCGGTGCACGCGGGCGAGCCGGTCGACCTGACCACCGGGCACGCCAACATCGTCTGGCAGGGGTACGCCAACGAGGTGACCCTGCGGGCGCTGCACCACACCGGCGTACCGCCGTTCGTGCTGAACGTGACCGGGCCGGAGACGGTCTCGGTCCGCCAGGCCGCGCTAGACCTCGGTACGCGCCTGGGCCGGGAGGTCCGGTTCACGGGGACCGAGTCCCCCACGGCGTTGCTGTCCAACGCCCAGCGCTGCCACGGCCTGTTCGGCTACCCCGACGTGCCGCTCGCCGAATTGCTCGACTTCATCGCCGACTGGGTCGTCGAGGGACTGCCACTGCTCGGCAAGCCGACCCATTTCCAGACGCGCGACGGCAAGTTCTGACCACGAACGGGGAACAAGTGCTCACCGAAACCTCCACCACGTCGACTTCGGTTGCGGCCCAGACCGCGCTCGACGCCTTCCGGCGCGGCTGCGTCATCCCGGCTCATCCGCTGGCCCTCGACGAGCGGCGGACGCTCGACGAACGCCGCCAGCGGGCGCTCACCCGCTACTACCTCGACGCCGGAGCCGGCGGGTTGGCGGTCGGCGTACACACGACGCAGTTCGCCATCCACGATCCGGCCGTCGGGCTGCTGCCGCCGGTGTTGGAGCTGGCCGCCGAGACGGCGAAGGGCGCGGACCGCGAGGTCGTCCTCATCGCGGGCGCGTGCGGCCCGACCGCGCAGGCGGTCGCCGAGGCCGAACTGGCCGCCTCGCTCGGCTACCACCTCGTGCTGCTCTCCCCCACCCCCGAACTGGACGAGGACCAGCTCATCGAGCGAGCCCGCGCGGTCGGCGAGGTGCTGCCGGTCGTCGGCTTCTACCTCCAGCCGGCCGTCGGCGGGCGGACGCTGTCCCGCGACTACTGGACTCGGCTGGCCGCGCTGGACTCGGTCGCCGGGATCAAGGTCGCGCCGTTCGACCGCTACCGCACCCTCGACGTCCTGCACGGTGTGGTGCGCGCTGGCCGCATCGGCGACCTCGCCCTCTACACGGGCAACGACGACCACATCCTGGCTGACCTGATCACGCCGCACCGCGTACGCGTGGACGGCCGGTCGGTGCAGGTCGAGTTCGTCGGCGGACTGCTCGGGCAGTGGGCCGTCTGGGTGCACCGGGCCGTCGAGCTGCTCGCCGACGCCCGCGCCGCCCGGCACGGCGACGATGTGGCGCTGCGCCGGCTGCTGAGTCTCGACGGGCACCTCACCGACGCCAACGCGGCCATCTTCGACGCCGCCCACGGCTTCCACGGCTGCATCCCCGGCATCCACGAGATCCTGCGCCGCCAAGGTCTGCTGGACGGGCGCTGGTGTCTCGACCCCGCCGAGGACCTCTCCCCCGGCCAGCTCGACGAGATCGATCGGATCTGGGCGGCGTATCCGCATCTGAACGACGACGAGTTCGTCGCCGCGAACCTGGACCGATGGCTCGCCTAGAGGGTCAGCCGGTAGAGGGTGAGCGGGCGGCCGCTCGCACCGGACTGGAGGTGGCCCAGCCGCTCGGCGAGCCCGGCCAGCTCCAGCCGGTGCAGCATGCGCCGGGCGGTGCGCTGCTGGACACCCAGCTGCTCGGCCACCTCGCGGGTGGTCAGCGGCTCGGCCCCGGCCGCCGCCTTGACCTCGCGCAGACGCTCCAGTGTGGACACCGACAGGCCGACCCGCTGGGCGATCACCGCCGCCGTGGTACCGCCGCCGGCGCGGGCGGGCGCCTCGGATTCGAGCACCACGTCCATGTCGCTGCGCAACGACAGGACGGCCGCGACCGGACCGATCCGGCGGGCCCGCGACAGGGCCCGGCGAGCCAGGCTCTCCGCCTCGGCGGCGCTGCGGCCGAGGCCGAAGCCCACCCGGACGGTCTCGTGCCGGTCGGCGAGCCGCCGCAGCATCGGCAGCGCCGAGAAGCCCGCGGTCGCGTCGGCGAGCGGACCCCGCGTGGTCACCAGGAGATGTGTGCCGCCGGTGTAGCGCGCGACGCTGCCGCCGAGGGTCGCCGCCTCCCGCATCAGTCCCTCGTCCTCACCGGAGACCTCGACCAGCCCCAGCGCGATCTGGGCGTCCTCGTGCGCCTGGTTGTCCGCCGTCAGCAGCAACTGCCGCAACGCCGTACGCACGGAGTGGGTCGACGGTGCGAGCCGCAGCACCGGCATGTGGGCGTGCAGCGCCTCGTAGACGGAGCGGACGCAGGTGACCGCGACGGTGGTGCCCTGTGGCCCCCGCGCGCTGCGCTTGTGGAACGCGACCAGGTCGTCCGAGGTCAGCCCGGATCGGTACGGCAGCACCTTGATCCGGTCGACGGGCAGGCCCGCCTCGATCAGGGTCGCCGCGACGTCGGCGTTCGGCAGGGTGTCGACCGACATCCGGGTCGGGTCGTGCCCGTCGCGCAGGAGGCGTACCGCCGCCTGAAGGAGCGTCGCGCCCGTGTAGTCGACGAACGCGGCCGGCCGGGACGCCGCCTTGGCCTCCTTGGCCAGTGTGTACGGCACGATGCCGGTGAACAGCCAGGCCCCGATGTGCGCGTCGTGGGCGGCGACCAGACCGGGCGCCTGGGACTCGTGGTCGTAGTCCAGCCGCCGGGCGGTCACGCCGGGCTGCTCCTCGCAGGTCGCCGCGACGTCGTCCACCAGGTCGTGCGGGCCTACCACGCCGATTTCGATCGCCACCGGTCCTCCTTGCCGTTCGCAGCACTACCAGATTACGGTCAGGTCCGGTATTTCGTATGACCCGGGAGGTCACAATGTTCCCCAGCATGGCCGACGCGGCCGGCCGGACGCTCGGCGACGAGGAGATCGCCGCCGTCACGCGGGTGCTCCGCTCGGGCATGCTCAGCTCGGTCTGGGGCACCGAGGTGCGGGCGCTGGAACGGGAAGTGGCGGACCTCCACGGCGTCGCGTACGCCGTCGCGGCCAGCTCGGGGACGGCCGCGTTGCACCTGGCGGTGGCGGCCGCCGCACCCGATCCGGGTGACGAGATCATCACCTCGCCGATCAGCGACTTCGGCACCGTCGCCCCGATCCTGGCGCAGAACGCCGTCCCGGTCTTCGCCGACGTCGACCCGTTCACCGGAAACCTCGACGTCGACGCGGTGGCGCGGGCGATCGGGCCGCGTACGCGCGCGATCCTGGCGGTTCACCTGTTCGGCGCGCCCGCGCCCGTCGCTGAACTGCGGGAGCTGGCCGACCGGCACGGGCTGCTGCTGATCGAGGACTGCGCCCAGGCCTGGCTGACGAAGCTGCCGAACGGGCGGCTCGCCGGCACCGCCGGGTCCATCGGCTGCCTGAGCCTTCAGCAGTGGAAGCACATCACCTGCGGCGACGGCGGGCTCACCCTCACCGACGACGCCGACCTGGCCCGGCGGATGCGGCTGTTCGCCGACAAGGGCTGGCCGCGCGACGTCGGGCGGCACCATGTGAGCTTCGGGCTCAACTACCGGATGACCGAGCTGGCCGGAGCGGTCGCCCGAGCACAGCTCGCCAAGCTGCCCAAGGTGCTGGCCGACCGGCGGCGTACCGCCCGGCGCCTGCTCGACGCCCTCCGCGACCTGCCGGTACGCGTACCGCCCGCCGATGTGGACAGTCATGCCTGGTGGCTGTTCCCGCTGGTGCTGCCGGACGGGGGCGCGCCGGAGGCCGCCGCCAAGCTGCAAGCGGCGGGCATCCCGGCTCGGGCGGGTTACCTCCAGGAAGGGCTGCACTGCGCGCCCGCGCTGACCGAGGCGCCCATCTACGGCGGCTCCCGGTTCCCGCTGACCAGCCCGCCCGCGGATCGGGAACCCCGGTACGGGCGCGGCGCCTGCCCGGTCGCCGAGCGCATGATCGACGAGACTCTGATCGTGATCGACTGGAACGAGAACTACACCGACGACCATGTCGACGCGATCGCCGACGCGATCCGGGGAGTGTTCAGATGATCGACAGCCGGGCGGCGCAGCTGCGGGATCGGCTGCGGGGGCAGCTCGTCGCCGCGACCGCTACTCCGATCGGGCCGGACGGCCTCGACGCCGGGGTCCTCGCCGGCTACCTCGGCGGACTCGTCGCCGACGGCGCGGGCGGGCTGGCCGTGCTGGCCCACACCGGCCGGGGTCCGTTCCAACCCGACCCCGTACGCGACGAGGTGATCCGGATCGCGCTCGGGACCGGCGTACCGGTGATCGTGGGCGTGACCGACGTCCTGCAGGCCGAACGGGCTGCCGAGCTGGGCGCGGACGGGCTGCTCGTCTTCCCGCCCGCACCGGACGAGGCGGTCGCCTTTCACGAGACGCTGTGGCAGGCGGCCGGGGTGCCGCTGCTCGCCTTCGACCTCTACCTGCGGCCGTATCCGCTGCCGGTCCTGCGCGACCTGGTCCGGCTGCCGGGCGTCGCCGGGCTGAAGGTCGCGCTGCTCCGCGACGACGCCGCCTGCAAGGACGCGATCGCGTCGACGGCCGCCGCCGACCGGCTGGCGATCACCGGCGAGGACCTGATGTTCGTGCCGTCGGTGACCTGGGGCGCACAGGCGGCGCTGGTCGGGATCGCGGCGGCCGCGGTTCCGGCGACGGCCCGCGCACTGCGGGCGGCCCTCGCCGGCGAGATCGGCGACACCACCGCCTTCGACCGGTACGCCGAGACGATCTTCGGCGATCCCGTCGACGGTTACGTGCAGCGGATGCTCTGGGTGGCGGCCGCCGAAGGCCGCATCCCACCCGAGTACGCCGTCGACCCGCACGGCCCGGAGTTGCCGGCCGGCGAACGCGAGCGAGTACTGGAGGTCGTCCGTGCCCTTTAGGCAGATCGCGGCGCAGTTGGCGCAGCTGCGGATCACTTTCGATGTCGATGCGCTGCTGGGTGCGTACCCGGGGAAGGAAGGCGGGATCACCGACCCGGGTGAGCTGGGCGCGGTCTTGCGCGGCGCGAACACCGAAGCGGCGGCGGTCGCGAGCCTGCGCGCGGCGCTGTTCGACGTGCGAAGCGGCAATGACGAGGTGCTGGCGACGGGCTTCACGCCGGTCGGCGGACTGGACCTGCGCGACGCGCTCGGCGCGGAGCGGGAGCTGGACCGGCTGGCCGGCCTGGGGGTACGCGCGATCCGGCTGTTCCCGGAGGAACAGCACGCCGAGCCGGACTTCCCGGCCGTCCGGCATCTCGCCCGCCGGGCCACCGAGCTGGGGTTCGTCCTGCTTGCCGGCGGTGACGTACGCCGATTCTGGAAGCCGCTCGCGGGGCTGGGCGCGACCGTGGTCTTCCTGGACACGCACTTCTACCACCTCGGCGACTTCCTGGTGGCGGCCCGGGAGGAGGCGGGGTTCCACACCTCGACGCGGCTGCTGAACTCGCCGGACGCGGTCGAGACGGTCGCCTCCGTCGTCGGGGTCGACCGGCTCGTCTACGGCTCGCGCACCCCGTACGCCGAGTCGGCCGTGCCCCGGCTGCGGCTGGCCCGCTGCGGGCTGAGCGCCGACGAGATCGCCCTGGTCGCCGGGGGCACCGCGATGCGCCTGTTGGGAGTGAAGCCGTGATCATCGACGTGCACGGGCACTGGGGTCCGTGGTTCTTCACCATGGAGATCGGGTCGGTCGAGGCCAACCTCGCCGCGATGGACCGGTACGGCATCGACCTCGCCATCGTCTCGGCCACCGAGGCGGTCTGCTACGACGCCGTCTCCGGCAACGCCGCGATGGCCGCCGCGCTGGCGGACACCGACCGGCTCTACGGCTACGTGACGGTCAACCCGCGACGGCTCGACGACGCTCGGCGGGACCTGGAGCGGTACCTGGGGAACGGCCGGTTCGTCGGCGCGAAGCTGCACACCGACTACACGGAGTCGCCGATCGCCTCGCCGCAGACCCAGGACGCCCTGACGATGCTCGCCGAGCTGGACTGCCCCGTGCTCGTGCACACCTGGGGGCGTACGGTGCTCGACCTGGCACAGGCGTGTGTGGATCGGCCCCGGCTGCGGGCGATCGCCGGGCACATGGGCGCCGACGGCTACCGGTACGCCATCGAAGCGGCCCAGTCCTGCGATCGGCTGTACCTGGAACCGTCGTGGTCGCAGGCCCCGGCCGGGCGTCTTGCTGAGGTGATCGCCGCGGTGGACGACCGCCAGCTGCTGTTCGGCACCGACTCGACCCTCATCGACCCGGCATCGGCGCTCGGCGCGGTCCTCGCCTCCGGCGTCGCCGACCTCACCGCCCCCTCCGCCCCCGCCCACCCGGCCGCACCCACCGCCCCCTCCGCACCCACCGACCCGGCCGCGCTCACCGCCGAGCGCCTCGCTTGGCGCAACGCCGCCGCCCTCTTCTCCCTCCCCACTCCCTGACCGCCCCGCTCGCTCCCCACCCTTCCGGCGATGATCGTCGGCAGCCGCCGATCTTGCGCGGCCCGCCGACCATGATCGTCGGCAGCCGCCGATCGTGGCGATTCGCGCCGCGATGATCGTCGGCAGCCGCCGATCGTGGCCCTCTACGCTCCATGAACGTCGGCAGCCGCCGATCTTGCGCGGCCCGCCGACCATGATCGGCGGCAGCCGACCATCAGCGCTGCGGACGGTGGGTCGTTGGCGAAGCAAGGCCAGCCCGCACTGATCGGCGGCGGCCCGCAACGGCAGGCGAGCCTTGCCGCACCCACCTCCCGCTGGATAAGTTGCGGGAGTGCCATACGTCGATGTCCGGCGCCCAGGTGCCCCGCCGTGCTGATCAGGCTGCTCGGCCCGGTGGAGGTGGAACGGGGTGGCCTGGTCCGGCCGGTACGCCCGCCGCAGGTCGCGTTGGCCCTGGCCGCATTGGCCTGGGAGGCCGGCCGGGTGGTGCCGGTCGACGCGCTGCTCGGCCGGGTCTGGGGTGAGCAGGTGCCGCCGGGGGCACGGCGTACGCTCCAGACCCTGATCACGCGCATCCGGCATGAGGTGCTGGCCGACGACGGGACGGTGATCGGCCGGCTCGGCGGTTACCTGCTCGACGTGGCGGAGTCGGCGGTCGACCTCCTGCGGTTCCGGGAACTGGCCGAGCGTGCCCGCGGCGAGCCCGATCCCGCGTCGACGTTGACCGAGGCGTTGCGGCTCTGGCAGGGCGATCCGATGTGCGGGCTGCCCGGCGAGTGGCCCGACCGCGTACGCCAGCGGCTGCGGGACGAACGCAAGGAGACGCTGCTGCGCTGGGCGCGGGTGTCGACGGAACGGGACGCGGGCGCGGTCGTCGCCGCGGTGACGCCGCTGGTCGCGGAGTATCCGCTGGACGAACCGCTGGCGGCGGTGCTCGTCGCGGCGCTGCACGCGAACGGCCGGACCGCCGAGGCACTGGCCGCCTTCGCCCGCGTACGCCGGACGCTGGTCGACGAGCTGGGCGTGGAACCGGGCAGCGTCCTGCGGCAGACGCATCAGGTGATCCTGCGAGCCGACCACGCTCCGGCGGAGCCGGTGCCGTCGCAGCTGCCGGGCGCGTTGCGCGGGTTCGCCGGGCGTACGGCCGAGCTGACGAAGCTCGATTCGCTCGCCGGCAGCGGAGGGGTCGGGCTGATCTCCGGCCCGCCCGGCGCCGGCAAGTCCACTCTGGCCGCTCAGTGGGCCGCCGGGCAGGCCGCCCGCTTCCCGGACGGGCGGCTGCACGCCGATCTGAGCAGTGCCGATCCGGGCGCGGTCCTTCCCCAGTTCCTCGGCGCGCTGGGTGTGCCGCCGGATCGGGTGCCGGCCGGCCTCGCCGCGCAGACCGGCCTCTACCGCAGCATCCTGAGTGGACGCCGGGTGCTCGTCATGCTCGACGACGCCCGGTCCGAGGAACAGGTCCGGCCGCTGCTCGCCGTCGCGCCCGGCTGCCTGACCCTCGTCACGAGCCGGCTCGATCTGTCCAGCCTCACCGTCACGACCGGCGCGGAGCTGATCCGGCTGGACGTCCTGCCCGAAGGGGACGCGTACCAACTGCTGGCCGCTCGGCTCGGCATGGCGAGGCTGGCGGCGGAACCCACCGCGACCAGCCAGATCGTCCAGCGCTGCGGTCGGTTGCCGCTCGCCCTGGCGATCGTCGCGGCCCGGCTCGCCGCGCATCCGGACCTGCCGCTGTCGGACGTGGCGTCACAGACGGCCGACGCGAACCTGGAGCCCTTCCGGCACAGCGATCCCACTGTGGACCTTCGCGGCGTGTTCGGACGGTCCTATCGCGATCTGTCCACACCGGTCGCCCGGCTGTTCCGTCATCTCGGCTGCCATCCAGGCCCGCACCTGTCGCTGGCCGCTGCGGCAAGCCTTGCCGCCACCACTGTGGACCGCACTCGCGTGGGCGTGCTGGAGCTGGATCGGGCCAACCTCGTCGGGTTGCGGCCCTCCGGCCGGCTCCAGCTGCACAGCCTCCTGCGGGCCTACGCCGCCGAGCAGATCCGCGGCCCCGAGCGCCGCGCGGCACTGCGGCGGCTGCTCGATCACACCCTGCACACCGCTTGCGCGGCCAACGCGCTCTGCTATCCGCATCGCGATCGGCTCAAGATCCCGGCCCCCGCGCGCGGCACGGTGATCGAGCCGCTCACGCCCGGTTCCGCTCTCCAGTGGTACGCCGATGAAGCCGCCCTGCTTCCGGGACTGGTGAGCGCCGCGACCGAGGCCGGTCAGGATCGCCACGCCTGGCAGATCGCGTGGGCGTTCGCCGAGTTCCTCCAGCGTCGCGGGCAGTGGGAGGAGATTCTGCGGGTGCACGCGGTCGCGGTGGCGGCCGCGGAGCGGCTGGCCGACCGGCTGGCCCAGGCCCGCTGCCACAACAGCATCGCCCGGGCGTACGCGAAGCTGGGCCGGGACCACGAGGCGGTCCAGCACTTCGACCGGGCCGTCGAGCTGCACCGCGACCTCGACGAACCAGCTCTGCTGGCGCATGTCTACCTGGGCGCGTCCGGGCCGATGAGCCGGGTCCGGCCAGGCGAACAGATCAAGCAGGCCGTTCGGGCCGGGGAGCTGTTCCAGCGGGCCGGCGACGAGTTGGGCGAGGCCCGGGCGCTGAACACGGCGGGCTGGTGGCGGGCCGAGGCCGGGCAGTACGAACAGGCGCTGGCCGACTGCGGGCGCGCCCAACGCATCCTCGCCGAACTGGGGTTCGCCCAGGGCGAGGGGCACGCCTGGGACAGCATCGCCTACATCCACCACCGCCTAGGCGAGTACGCCGCCGCAGTGGCCGGTTACGAGCGGGCCGCCGAGTTGCTGCACGGTTCCGACGATCTGCACGCCGCCGCGGAGACCCTGGTACGCCTCGGCAGGACCCAGCTCAGCGTCGGCGACACGGCCGCCGGGCTGGACGCCTGGAAGCAGGCGGCCGAGTACTACGAGGTCGTCGGCGACACCCGGGCGGCGACCGGCGTACGCGAGCGCATCGCCGCCCAATACATCGACCGTTGACATTTCATTAAGAATTCACGCAGACCGATACGCCACGCTGCGGCGAGCGGCCGGACGACGGTGTGGGCCGGCGTACCGCTGCCGCTCCGCGCGGGCGTGGTGTCCGCCGGACACGCGAAAGGACGGTTCGATGCGCGTCGTCACCAGAATCGCCGACCGGCTCCTCGAGCTCGTCGCGCCGCACACGGTAGCCCGGGCCACCGACTGCGACTACCAGTGCTGCGGGACCAACAAGTGGAAGTACTGCTGCTACTACCCCAACGGCACCTCGCACTGCGGCAGCTGCATCCAGAGCTCCAGCAGCGAGCAGTGGTGCTGACCGGAGACACCGGCCGCTGAACACCCAGCCCCACCGGCTTCCGCCGCCGTTGGGGCTGGGTCGTCCCGTCCAGATTCGGAGGTCACCCATGCCCGTCCTGATCGCGATCGCCACTTTCGCCGCCGTCCTCGGCCTGCTGAACCTGCTGCTCCTCCTGGGTGTCGTCCGCCGCATCCGGGAACACACCAAGCTCCTCGACGCCCTGTACGAGGTAGTCGGCGCCACTCCTGGCCTGACGAGCCAGGTCGCCGCGACCGCCGTCGGGGACGTCGTCGGCGCGTTCGGCGCCACCGCGACCGACGGCGCGCCGGTCAACCGGGAACTCATCGCCGACGGCACCGTGGTGGCCTTCCTGTCGCCGGACTGCCAGGCCTGCCACGAGCAGCTGCCCGACCTGGTGGCGTGGGCCGCCGCGCAGGACCGCGACCAGGTGCTGGTGGTCGTCGACGGCCGGTCGGGCGATCCGGAGCCGCTGGTCACCATGCTCGAACCGGTGACGCGGGTGGTGGTCGACGACGCGGCCGCGCCATTTGCCGACGCGTTCGGCGTACGCGCGTTCCCGACGTTCTTCCGGCTCGACGCGGGCGGCCGGGTGACGGGCCGCGGCACCCGGCTGTCCCGGTTGCCGGCCAGCGCCGCGGCATGACCGGCGTACCCCGGGCCGGTCTGCTCCGCTCGGCGGCTCGGGCCGCCGGCACCGTCTGGCGGGCGGCCCCGTTCCATGTCACCGGCTATCTCGCGGTGACCCTGGTCGGCGCGGCCACCCCGGTCGCGCTGGCCTGGCTGACCAAGGCGGTCCTCGACGGGGTCGCCGGTGGCCACACCGATGGGCTGCTGTGGCTGGCCGTGGCGGTCGCGGTGGTCGGGACCGCCGCCGCGACCGCCACCCACGCCGGGCAGTATCTACGGGCCGAAGTGGACCGCCGGGCCGCGATGCGTACCAAGGACGAACTGTTCGCAGCGGTGTCGCGGGCGCCCGGACTCGCCCGGTTCGAGAATCCCGCCTTCCTCGACCGGCTGCGGCTGGCCCAGCAGAGCGCCCGCAATCCCGGCCGCCTCGTCGACACCGCGTTGAGCGCCGCCCGCAGTGCGCTCACCCTCGCCGGATTCCTGGCCTCCCTGGCGGTGATCAACGCCGCCTTCGCCGCGATCGTCGTCGCGTCTGCGGTCCCGGCGGTCCTCATCGAACTGCGGCTCTCCCGCCAGCGGGTCACGATGATGTGGCGGATCGGACCGGCCGAACGCCGGGAGATGTTCTACGCCCACCTGATGGCCACCGTCGACGCGGCCAAGGAGATCCGGCTCTTCGACCTCGGCGGATTCCTTCGTGGACGGATGCTCGCGGAGCTGCGTACGGCGAACCGGGAACGCCGCCGGATGGATCGGCGGGAGTTCGCCGTGCAGGCGAGCCTCGCCGGGATCTCCGCCGCCGTCGCCGGCGCCGGGCTCGTCTGGGCGATCGTGGCGGCCGCCGACGGCAGGATCGGCGTCGGCGACGTCTCGATGTTCGTCGCCGCCGTAGCGGGGGTGCAGTCCGCGCTGAACGTGCTGGTCTCGGCCGGGGTGATGGCGTACGAGCAGCTGCTGGTCTTCGGCCATCACGTCGAGGTCGTCACGGCCGGGGACGATCTGCCGGTGGCCCGACCGGGCCGGGCGCTGCCGCCGCTACGCCGGGGCATCGAGTTGCGCGACGTGTGGTTCCGATACGGGCCGGATCTGCCCTGGGTGCTTCAGGGCGTGAACCTGGTCCTCCCGCACGGCCAGACCGTGGCGCTCGTCGGCCACAACGGCGCGGGCAAGAGCACCCTGGTCAAGCTGCTGTGCCGGTTCTACGACCCGACTCGGGGCACGATCCGCTGGGACGGGGTCGACATCCGGGAGATCGCTCCGGAGGAGCTGCGGAAGCGGATCGCGGCGGTGTTCCAGGACTTCGTCGCGTACGAGCTGACCGCGGCGGAGAACATCGCGGTCGGCGACCTCACCGCCGAGCCCGATCGCGTCGAGCAGGCGGCTAGGGACGCCGGCATCCACTCCGTGCTCAGCGCCCTGCCCACCGGGTACGCCACGATGCTCAGCCGGGGCTTCACCGCCGAACCGGCCGAGGACGGCGACGACCCGGCGACGGGGGTGCTGCTGTCGGGCGGCCAATGGCAGCGGCTGGCGCTGGCCCGGGCGTTCCTGCGGCAGGACCGGGATCTGATGATCCTGGACGAGCCGAGTTCGGGTCTCGATCCCGACGCCGAGTACGAGGCGCACCAACGGTTGCGGCGGCTGCGCGCCGGGCGTACCGGGATCTTGATCTCGCACCGGCTCGGCGCGGTCCGGGACGCCGACCGGATCGTGGTGCTGGCCGACGGCAGGGTGTCGGAGGACGGCACGCATCCGGTCCTGCTGGCCAACGGCGCGGCGTACGCCCGCCTGTTCACCCGGCAGGCGGCCGGCTACCGGGACGAGGTCTCGGCGTGATCGCCGTCGCGGCGGCGGTCGTGCTGCTGCTGATCGGCCTCATCCTCCGAGCGCGCCGCCGGCACGTGGTCGTGACGGTGGTCGGCGACAGTATGCTGCCCACGTATCACCCCGGCGATCGGCTCCTCGTACGCCGCGTCGCGCCGGACTCCGTGCGTATCCGCCAGGTCATCGTCCTCAGTGGACTTTCGCGCGAGGGCTGGATCGTGAAGCGGGTGGCCGCCGTGCCGGGGGACCCGATCCCCCGCGACGTGCCCGCGTTGCGGACCGCCGTCGGCGACCGGGTCCCCCAGGGACAGCTGGTCGTACTGGGCGACAACCCCGCCCGCTCGCACGACTCCCGGCACTCCGGCTACTTCGGCGCCGACCGGCTGCTCGGCGTGGTGGTGCGGACGATCTCCGCGCCGAGAGCGCGCTACTTGTCGAGGGCGCGCCCGAAGATGGGCGACCACTCGCGGACGGACACGACGGTCACCCCGGGCGCCCGGTAGTACCCGTCCTCCGCGATGATCTGGTCGGCGCGGGCCCGGTCCACGTCGAAGATCAGCAGCGCGCCACTGTCGTCCGGGAACGGGCCGGACGCCACCACGACGCCTTCGGCGTGCAGCGCGGCCAGGTACTCCCGGTGCGCCGGCCGGGCGGCCAGCCGATCCGGGTTCCCGTCGAAGGAAAGCTCGATCACATGCATGATCGGATGCTAACCCGCCCGCCGAAACCGCTCCCGGGCCGCCGGAGCGCCGATACGCTGGCCGCATGCGGATACTGCTGTTCGGAGCGACCGGGACCCTCGGCAGCCGGATCGCGACCGAACTCGCCGACCGGGGCGAGCGGGTGACCAGCGCCAGCCGGACCGGGCACAGCCCGTCGCCGGACATCCCGGCCGTCACCGTCGACGCGACCGACTCGGACTCGGTCGCCGCCGCGGCCGAGGGCTACGACGTGATCGCCTCGGCCCTGCACATCGACCCCGACAACGTGGTCCCGGTGACCACCGGCCTGCTCGACGGCGCTCGCAAGTCAGGCGTACGCCGCATCGTGTTCGTGGGCGGCGCAGGCAGTCTGAAGGTCCCCGGTGGCGGGGACCTCGTCGACACCCCGACGTTCCCCGCCGAGTGGAAGCCGGTCTCGATGGCGCACCGGGACGCCCTGAACCTCATCCGGAAGGTCGACGACCTCGACTGGTCCTACCTGTCGCCGTCGGCGGCCATCGCGCCCGGTGAGCGTACGGGGAAGTTTCGGATGGGCGGGGACGACCTGCTCGCCGACGCCGACGGCACCAGCTTCGTCAGCGCCGAGGACTACGCCGTCGCGTTCGCCGACGAACTCGAAGAGGGCAACGCGATCCGGCGCCGGATCACCGTCGGCTACTGAGGATCACGCGACGGCCAGAGCCGCGTACCGGCCGCCTCCGGAGATCAGCGTCTCGTGCTGCCCGGCCTCGGCGACGTGCCCGTGGTCGAGCACCACGATCTGGTCGGCGTCGCGAACAGTCGACAGCCGGTGCGCGATGGTGATCGTCGTCCGGCCCTCGGTGAGCCGGTCGAACGCCCGCTGCACGGCCCGCTCGGTCTCGGTGTCCAGCGCGCTCGTCGCCTCGTCGAGCACCAGGATCTTGGGATCGCGCAGCAGCGTACGCGCGATGGCGATGCGCTGCTTCTCCCCGCCGGAGAAGCGGTGGCCCCGGGAGCCGACCACGGTGTCGTAGCCGTCCGGCAGCGACATGATCAGGTCGTGCACCTGGGCGGCCCGGGCGGCGTCGACGATCTCGGCGTCGGTCGCGTCCGGCTTGGCGTACCGCAGGTTCTCGCGGACGGTCGTGTGCAGCAGATAGGTCTCCTGACTGACCACGCCGACGATCCCGGCCAGGTCGGCCAGCGCGATGTCGCGCAGGTCGACGCCGTCGATCATGACGCGGCCGGCGGTCGGGTCGTGCAGGCGCGCGATCAGTCCGGCGAGGGTGCTCTTGCCGGATCCGGTCTCCCCCACCAGGGCCAGCGAGGTGCCCGCCGGGACGTCCAGATCGACTTCGGCGACGGCGTCGGCCGGACTGTCGGCGTACCGGAAGGAGACGTTCTCCAGGCGCAGGTGACCCGCGGGCCGGGACAGCCGGACCGGCTTCGCCGGCTCCCGGATGTCGATCGGCAGGTCCAGGTACTCGAAGATGCGGCCGAACAGCGCCATCGACGCGGTGACCGTGACACCCACGTTGAACAGGCCCATCAGCGGCCGGAAGAGGCTCGACTGCAGGGCGGTGAAGGCGACCAGCGTGCCGATCGTCAGGCGCGACCCGGGCAGCCCGGCGGCCAGGTAGATCACGGCCGGGATCGCCGCGAACACGACCGACATCGAGGCCATCCGCCAGCGCCCGGCCAGCTCCGACCGCAGTTCGAGGTCGATGAGGCGGCGCGAGGAGGAGGTGAACCGGTCGATCAGGGCGGCCGAGGTGCCCATCGTCTTGCTCAGCTGGACGCCGCTGATCGACAGTCCCTCCTCGATGGTCACGTTGAGGTCGGCCAGCTCCCGCTGGCGTTCGGCGGTGATGGCGCGGCGCATCCGGGCGACCCGCCGGGTCAGGTAGATCGCCGGGGGCAGCACGACCAGCGAGACGAGCGAGAGCTGCCACGACAGGGCGGCCATCGCGACGGCGGTGGCGACCACGGTGGTCAGGTTGGCGGCGATCGACGTGGCCGTCGAGGTGACCACGGATTCCATGCCGCCGATGTCGTTGGTGATGCGCGACTGGACCTCGCCGGTCCGCGTACGCGTGAAGAAGGCCATCGACTGCCGCTGCAGGTGGCTGAAGACCTCGGTCCGGAGCCGGTGCATGATCCGCTGGCCGACGGCGGTCGAGATCCAGGTCTGGAGGACGCCGAGGACGGAGGTGACGGCGGCCACGGCGACCATGCCGAGCACGAGCCAGACCAGCAGCGTCAGGTTGGCGTGCGGCAGCGCGACGTCGATGACCTCGCGCAGCAGGAACGGGGAGGCCATCGAGATGACCGAGCTGGCCACGATGATCGCGACGACGACGGCGAGCTTGCCTCGGTCGCCGGTGAACAGGGCACCGACGCGGCGCAGGGACACGGACTGGGCCTGGGCCTTCTCAGCCGCCTTCTCGGCGGCGCTGAGCTTGCCGGGCCTCCGCTGCATGCCGCCACCCCGGCGGCCGGTGTCTACGGGGAAATCCAAGGGGTTGCCTCTCTTCTCAAAGCTCTAGTACTGAGGTTACCACTTACTGAGGCTACCCCACCATGAGGGTGCCGCGCTAGTCGCTGGTACGCTGGTCCCGTGGACTCGGAGAGCCTGTCTGACCTGTTCTGGGCGGTCGCGCGCCAGATGCGGCATCTGTCGAAGCTGGCGCTCGAGCCCTGGAACATCTCCCCGTCGCAGTGGCGCGCGCTGGCCACCCTGCATCGGCACGGTGAGCTGCGACTCAGCTCACTCGCCGACCACCTGCGCATCGCGCCCCGGTCGACCACCGAGGTCGTCGACGATCTGGAGAGCCGTGGCCTCGTCAGCCGCCAGCCCGACCCCACCGACCGGCGGGCCGTCCTGGTCACGCTGACCGACGCGGGCAAAGCCGTCGCCGATGGCGTGGACCGGGCCCGGCAGGCTGAGGGCGAGCGGCTGTTCTCCGCGCTGGACCCGACCGACCGCGCCGACCTGGCCCGCGTACTGCGGAAACTGCAGGACTAGCCGGGGTCAGCCGCCCTGGACGGTGTCCACGAACGCCTTCAAGATCGGGTCGGCGGCCGAGGCGCGTGGCCAGACCAGCGCCCACTCCGTGAGCGGCGCGTCCTCGATCGGCACGAACCTGATGCCGGGATAGCTGTAGTACCGGGAGACGTGCGCGTTGAGCGGGCTGACCAGCCGGCCGGCGGCGATGTGCCCGAGCACCTCGTGGAAGGTCCGGGCCACCTGCCCCCGCCGGATCACCCGGCCCTGCGGCGTACGCTGCGGCAGCATCGACTCGATCCAGTACGCGGGCACAGCGGTCCCCGGATCCAGCACGACGAGGTCGCCGAGGTCCTCCAACGTGACCGAGGCCCGGTCGGCCAGCGGCGACGTGCCGGCCACGGCCAGGACGCGCCCCTCGGTCAGCAGCGACGGGCCGTGGACGAGGTCGGGCTCCCGGATCGGCAGCCACATCAGCTGGACGTCGACTTCGCCCGTGCGCAGCCCGCCGAACGGGTCACTGAAGTGGAACTCGCTGATCAGCACGTCGCATTCGGCGTACCGGGCCTCGAACTTCTCGATGACGGGACGCAGCTCGTTGCCGAGCGCCCCCATGACGCCCAGCCGCAGCGTCCCGTGCAGACCGCTGCCCGCCGCGGCGGCGCGCGCCAGACCGCCTTGGATCAGGTCGTACGCCTGCCGCAGGTCGTCGCGCAGCTTATGCCCGATCGGGGTCAGCTCGACCCGGCGGCTCGTGCGGTCGAACAGCGGGGAGCCGATGCGCCGCTCCTGCTTCCGAATGGCTTGACTGACCCGGGCCTGGGAGACGCGCAACCGTTCCGCCGTCCGCCCGAAGTGCAGCTCCTCGGCCAGCGTCAGAAAGATCTCGATGTCCCGCAGTTCCACGACCAGCCCCTCCATCCGATAACCGGCCGATTATCGGTGTGGCGGCAAATTCTATGTTGTTCATCGGGCGCGCCACCACCAGGCTAGGAGCCATGCCCCCGTACGCGTTGAGGATCTCCGGCCTGCACAAGGTGTTCGGCCGGCAGACCGCGGTCGACCGGCTCGACCTCGAAGTGCCCGCCGGCTCGTTCTTCGGCTTCGTCGGGCCGAACGGAGCGGGCAAGACCACGACCCTGTCGATGGCGGTCGGCCTGCTGCGTCCCGACGGCGGCACGGCGACGATCTTCGGCCACGACGTCTGGCGGGAACCGGCCGAGGCCAAGCGGCTGCTAGGCGTACTGCCGGACGGGGTCGCCCTGCCCGAGCGGCTGACCGGGCGGGAGATGCTGACCTACCTCGGCCTGCTGCGGGGACTGGACCGGCGGGTGGTGGCCGAGCGCGCCGACGAGCTGCTCACGCTGCTGGAACTGGACGGCGCCGACGGCACTCTGGTGGCCGACTACTCGACCGGCATGCGCAAGAAGGTCGCGCTCGCCGCCGCGCTGCTCCACGCGCCCCGGCTCGTCGTGCTGGACGAGCCGCTGGAGGCGGTGGACCCGATCTCGGCCGCGACCGTCAAGACGATCCTGCGCCGGTTCGTCGAAGGTGGCGGGACGGTCGTCTTCTCCAGCCACGTGATGGCCGTCGTCGAGCAGCTCTGCGATCACGTGGCGGTCATCGGCTCCGGCCGGGCCCTGGCCACCGGCCCGGTCAGTGAAGTGACCGCGGGGATCAGTCTCGAAGACCGGTTCGTGAGTCTCGTGGGGGCACCGGAGGCGGCGTCGAAGGGACTGGCATGGCTGGCGTCCTGATCCGGATGAAGCTCGCCGTCCTGCGGAACAGCCTCGGCGGCAAGCAGGCCGAGAACCTGATCGGCGGGCTGTCGGCCGGGCTGCTGCTCGCCGCGGTGACGCTCTACTTCGCCACCCGCGCCGACCTCCTCGGCATCGCCCTGGCGTTCTGGGTGCTCGGCTGGATGATCGGACCGGCGATGTTCGGCGGGGGCGACGACACGCTGCGGCCGGAGATCTTCGCCCAGCTCCCGGTGAGCCCCCGGCGCCTGGCCGCCGGACTGCTCGGCGCGTCCTTCGTCGGCGCCGCCCCGGCCGTGTCGCTGGTCGCGTTCGCCGGCCTCGTCGTGCTGGCGTCCAGACTGGGCACCGTGGCGGTCGTCGTCGCCGTCCCGGCGATGCTGCTCCAGCTGACGCTGGCCGTCCTATTGTCGCGGGTCACCACCGGCGTGATCAACCGCGTCATGCGTACGCGGGCCGGGGCCGCCGCAACCGCGGTGTTCAGCGCCATCGTGATGGCATTGACCGGGTCGGGCTGGGCATTGTTCCCGGCGGCTGGCTCGGTTGCCGGGGCGGGCCTGCCGGACGCGGTGTCGGCTTCGCTTCGGCTCCTGCCGTCGGGCTGGTCGCTGGCGGCCGTCGAGGCGGCGGGCCGGTCGGACTGGCTGATCGTGGCCGTGGCGTTGAGCGGCTTGCTCCTCCTGTGCGGGCTGCTGCTCTGGGCCTGGGCCGCTTTGCTGCGCCAGCGGATGACGACTCGCCCCTCCACCACCGGTACGCGTCGCCGGGCCGAACGGGAGTACCGCGCGCGGGGTCCATTGGCGGCCGTGTTCGTGAAGGAGACCCGAACCTGGCTGCGCGACTTCCGGCGGGTGCACTTCGCCGTCTTCGCGTTCCTCTACGCGGTGTTCTTCTGCGTACTGCCGCTGGCCGCCGGGTCGTCCGACTTCCTGCCGTGGACGGGGCTGCTCTTCGTGCTGATCGCGGCGGCGATGTCGGCCGGCCTCTACGGCGAGGACGGCACCGCGCTGTGGATCACGCTCACCGTCCCGGGTGCGTCCAGTGTGGACGTCCGGGGCCGCCAGCTGGCCTGGCTGGCACTGGTCGCGCCGCCGGCCGTCGGGCTCACCGTGGCGCTGACCGCCGCGACCGGCCACCACGATCAATGGCCGTTGCTGCTGGCGCTCGTGCCGGCCGTGCTCGGCGGCTGCGCCGGACTCGTGGTCCTGTTGTCGCTGGTCCGGCTCGTGCCGATCACCGACCCTCACAAACGGTCCGGCAACCTCCTCGAGAACCCGACCGACTTCGGGCAGGTCCTGCTCTGCCTGGTGCTGGCGGCTGCCGGCGCCGGGCCGGCGTTCCTCGTCGCGCAGCGTGACCCGGTCGGCGGCATCATCACGGGCGTCGTCTCCGGCATCGGACTGTTCTGGCTGCTGGGCCGGCTCGCTCAACGGCGGCTCGACACGCACGGGCCGGAAGTGCTGCACCTCATGCGGTCCGGGCCGACGCGCCGGGTCGCCCCGCCCCTTCGCCCCCTTCGCCCCCTTCGCCCCCTGCATCCGCTGCGCCGCCCGGCTCCGATCAAGACCGCCGGTACGCGTACGGCGGCGATGTTCCTGCTCACGGTCTGCTGGATCCCCCTGTTCCCGCAGGGCCTCGTCCCGATCGTCATGCTGCTGACGGGCAAGGTCGAACGGTCCTGGTTCCTCGCGCTGCACCTGCCGTCGGCGTACCAGTGGCCAGTAGCGCTCGGCATGACCGTGCTCGGCCTGATCATCGCCGGAACCGGCGTGGTCCTGAAACGACGGTCGAGCCCGGCGACGGCCTAGCCGCCGGTCCGATCGCCGGTCAGCCGGGCCACGACCTCAGCCGACCGCCGCCACCAATAGTCGTACCGGCCGGGGAACCGGTCCTTCAGCTCGGTGAACCTCGCGTACGCCTCCTGTGCGTACGCGAG
Source organism: Hamadaea flava (assembly GCF_024172085.1). Classification (NCBI taxonomy): domain Bacteria; kingdom Bacillati; phylum Actinomycetota; class Actinomycetes; order Micromonosporales; family Micromonosporaceae; genus Hamadaea; species Hamadaea flava. The sequence continues at coordinate 1,425,131 of NZ_JAMZDZ010000001.1, forward strand.
GTCGTCCTCGGCGTCGCCGATGAGCAGGCAGACGTTCGCCAGCGAGCCCGCGACCAGGTCGGGCAGCTCGTCGGCGTACTCGCGCATGATGGGCTCGGCGAGCCGGGCCGACCGGGCGGCGTCGGCCTTGCGGCCCAGCGCCAGCAGGATCTCCGCCTCCGTCGACAGCGGAATCCCCCAGCGGCGGCGCTGGAACGCGGTCGCCGGTTCGCCGTCGATCTCCCGCAGCACGCCCATCGCCGCCCCGACCGAGTCGAGCGCCTCGTCGAGGCGGCGCATCCGGGTCAGTGTGGTGGCGTAGTTGTTGAGGGCGGCCGCCAGCAGATGCCGGGCGGCCCGGCTGGACTGGGCGCGGGCCAGCGTGATCGCCTCGGTCTCGTCCTGTTCGGCCTCGGTGAACCGGCCGAGCAGGGTGTTCGAGGTGCCGCGCAGGACCAGCAGCTCGACTTCCAGCTCCCGGTGGATCGTGCCGCTGGAGCGCAACAGGTCCAGCGCCAGTGTCAGCGGCGTGACCGACTCGGCGGTACGCCCGATGTCGGCCAGCGCCGCGCCCCGGTTGAGCAGGATCGGCACGCGCCCGACGGCGGACAGCGCCTCAGGCGCGACGGCCTCCAGATCGGCGAAGAACAGCAGCGCCTGGTCGGCGGCGGCGATGCTGTCGGCGGCCCGGCCGACCTGCCGGAGCACGAAGCTGCGCAGCGACATGAGTTCCGCGCCGAGCAGGTGCACCATCTCCGAGCGCTGGACGATCGGCGTACGCCAGGTCTGCTCGGCCGCGTCGAGCACGGCGAGCGCGGCCCGCCGGTCCGGCTGCCGTTGCACGGCGAGCCAGCGCGCCAGGTTCAGGCGTACCCAGAGCAGATTCGTCGCGGCTTCGAGATCGTCCGGCGCGGTCGGCGCGTACGCGTCCTCGGCCTCGCGGGCGAGCCGAATGGCGGCGGCGAAGTCGCCGCTGCTCGCGTACTCCTGAGCCCGCGCGAGTGGATCCGGCTGCACAAGGTCATCGTCGCACACCTGGCTGGTCGCCACGCCACGGGAGCAGCACAGACGAGGCGATCAGGAGGACCGAGTACACGATCAGGACGGTACGCGCGCTGGTGGCCGCGGCGAGCGCGCCGGCGGCGGCGATGAAGATCGGCTGAGCGATCTTCGTGCTGATCGACCAGGCCACCGCGACCCGGGACATGTGCTGGTCGTCGGTGGCGTTCATCCGGTAGGTGGCGAAGGTCGGGTTGAACACGCCGACGAACAGCAGCAGCAGGAACTCCGAGACCGTGATCAGGACGAAGCCGCTGGTCCCGGTGGTGGCGAACGGGATGAGACCCAGCCACAGGTTCCGGCCGACTCCGGTGATCAGCAGGACGTGGTGCTGGCTGAACCGGGCCAGGATCGGCTTGACCAGCAGCGACCCGGCGATCCCGGCGATGCCGGACAGGCCGAAGGACACCCCGTACTGCCAGGGTTCGAAGCCGAGGTCGCGCACCATGAAGACGGTGATCAGCGGCGACGTCCCCATGATGCAGCCGCCGAAGAGCAGCGAGTTCCAGAACAGCGCGGCCAGCCCGCGATGATCCAGGATGTAGCGCCAGCCCGCCACCAGGTCCCGCGACCAGCGCTGATCGTGGGCCCGTTGCGGTGGCGGCGGCTCGGGCGTGCGTACGCGACTGACGCCGAACGCGGAGGCGAGGAAGCTGACCGCGTTGACGACCATCGAGGCCGCCGCGCCCAACGCCGAGATCAGCACGCCGCCGACGGGCGGGCCGAGGGTGTACGCCGTCCACAGCGTCGTCTCGAAGCGGCTGTTCGCCTCGGCGCGGAAGGCAGCCGGGACGAGCGTACGCAGATCGGCGGTGCTGGCGGCGTTGAACGCGAGCAGGGCCGCCATCTGCGTGATCGCGACCGCGCAGAGCTGCCAATACGTCAGCCACCCGAAGTACGCCGAGACCGGGATCGAGCCGACGGCCACGAACCGCAGGACGTCGGCCCCGATCATGATCGGCCGTTTGCGGTGGTACTCGATCCACGGCCCGAGCGGGACGGCGAGGATGGCGCTCACCACCGACGACAGCACCGACAGCAGGGACACCCGGAAGTCCGAGGCGTTCAGGACCAGGACGGCGACGATGGGCAACGCCGAGTAGCCGACGGCGCTGCCCGCTTCGCTGGCCGACTGGGCGGCCCACCGCCAGCGGAAATCCCGTCGCCACCGGCCGCTCGTCTCGTCGTCGACCGTTTCCGGAGAGACGAGCGTGCCGGTGATCATTCGGCGTACGTTACACGCGGGCGTCCTCGCGGACGGGCTCCGCCGAAGCCGGGCCGACCGGCGCCCGCCGCCGAACGGAAGCGAGCACCAGGAGCCCAGCTGCGAGGACGGTGATCGCGGCCGCCAACCACGCGGCCCAGTCCCCGATCCGGGTGTACGGCGTGTCGCTCGAACCGGGCCGGACGGGCGCGACCACCACCGTGACGGCGTCGGCCTCGCCCACATGTTCCTCCGCGAGCACCCGGCCGCGCCCGTCGGCGATCATCGCGGTCCCGTAGCGCCCGGCCCAGACGACGGCCAGGCCGTTCTCGACGCCCCGCAGGACCGCGGTGTGGGCATGCTGCCAGCCGTCCTCGTCGTTGTCGGCCGCCGGGATCAGCAGCGTCGTCGCCCCGGCGTCGGCATAGTCCCGAGCGGGGTCGGGGAAGTTCACGTCCCCGCAGATCACCAACGCCGATCGCCCCACACCGCCGTTCGCGCCGGGCACGCTGGGCACGAAGACGAGGTCGTCGCCCAGGACGCTCGTCAGGTCGTGGTGTTTGAGGTAGCTCACCGGCGTCCCGCCGTCGCCCGGCACCGCGAGCGACTCGTTGTACTTGCGGCCGTCCGAGCTGCGCGCGTAACCCACCACGACCGTCGTCCGCCGGCCGGTCGCCAGCGCCGACACCTTGTCCCGCAAGATCGGCAGCGACGCGTCGTCCACCCCGAACGCGGCCTCCGGCAGCACGACCGTGGTCACCTCGGCGGGCAGCGCCGCGATCGCGGCGGCGTACTGGTCGAAGAGGGTCTGACCGTCCGGCGACGTGATGTCCACACCCCACGGTGCGGTGTCGTGGACCATCGCCGCCACGAGCTGCGCCGGGGCCGCCTTGTCGTCGGACAGCCGCAGTACGCCGTACCCGCCGACGGCCAGGGCGAAGGTGAGCAGGACGGCGGCCACGCGGACCGGGGCGAAGCGTAGCGCGGCCAGCAGCGCCGGGCCGAGCATGAGGAGGAACTCCACGCCCCAGGCCCCGGCCACAGCGGCCGTCTGCAGCACGACCGGTACGCCGACCTGCGAGCCGGCGAGCGTGCCGCTGATCCCGGTCGGATTCACCGACGCGGTGAGGTAGAGCAGCGCGACCCAGACCGCCGGGACCGAGAACGCCGCCAGCAGCGGCCACCCGCGTTGCACCCACGCCCGGAACAGCCACACTCCGAGGGCGAAGGCGACGGAGTAGCCGATGCTGATGCCGATGCCCGCCGGCAGCGGCACGTCGTAGGAATGCGCGTAGTACGCCCAGCTGTTCGACGTGCTGACCAGGTACGCCCCGAACGCCACCAGCAGCGCCGTCCGCAGCGAGACCCGCGGTGCCAGCACCAGCGCGGGCAGCGGCGCGAACCAGGTCAGCCAGCCGATCGGCGTCAACCCGGTGCCGAAGTAGAGCATGACGGCCGTCGCCACGAACGCTCCGGCGACGATCCAGCGACTCGGCCTAGCCTCGGATTCCATTCAGGACTCTCCCCACCGTGCGGGCGCACAACGCCCGGAAATCGGCCTCGGGCAGCCCCATGCGGCCGCCGAGGTATTGCTGCACGAGCCCCTGCACGCTGCTGGTCAGGGCCAGCGCCACCTCCAGCGGGTCGTCGGCGCGCAGGACGCCGGTCGCCATCCAGCCGCGGACGGCGGCGACGACCGGATCGAAGGTCGGCGAGCCACCGGCGGCGAAGTCCTCCGGAAACCGGCGCGCGCCGTCGCGTACGTCGGTGAGCAGGAAGCCGTAGAGGTGCGGCTGGCCGAGGGCGAAGTCGAGGAAGTCGTCGAGCATCCCGGCCAGCTGGCTGTCGAAGTCGGACCCGCCGCGCTGCCCCCACTTCGCCGCCACGTCGCGCTGCGCCGCGACGGCGACCGTCCGCAACAGCACCTCGCGGTTCGGGAAATGGCGGTAGGTGGCCATCGTGGTGACGCCCGCGTCGGCGGCGACGCGCCGCATGGTGACGGCCGGCGCCCCCTCGGCGATCAAGATCGCAAGGGCGGCGTCGGCCAGTCGTTGCGCGGTTCCAGAAGCCATGTGTACAACGTACACATCGGCGGCCGTCTTAGGAAGCCCCCACCTCCGCCCGGACCGCCACCCGCTCCACGTCGGACACCGGCTTCCGCGTTCGGAGCAGCGTGTACGCCAAAAGGAAGGCCACGATCAGCAGCCCGGTGCCGATGGCGTACGCGAGGCGGTAGCCGCCCGTGAGCGCCGCCGGCTCGCCGAGCCCGGCGCTCAGCAGATCCCCCGTACGCGCGGCGGCCTGAGTGGACAGCACGGCCACCCCGATCGCCATCCCGATCTGCTGAGTCGTGTTGAACAGGCCGGAGGCGAGCCCGGCGTCGTCGGCCTTCGCGCCGGACATCCCCAGCGTCGTCAGCGCGGGCAGGACCAGCCCGAACCCGGCGGCGAGCAGCATGATCGGCAGCAGGTCGGTGACGTAGTCGGCGTGCACCGGCACCCGGGCCAGCAGGCCGAGCATCACGGTCAACAGCGCGAGACCGGTCAGCAGCACCTTCCGCTCGCCGAACCGGGCGTTGAGCCGGGCGGCCAGGCCGAGCGAGACCGCCCCGATCATCACGGCCGCGGGCAGAATGGCGAGGCCCGTCTCGGTCGCGTCATAACCGGCGACGCGCTGCAGGTAGAGGGCGGTGAGCACCTGGAAGGCGAAGCATGCCGCGACGGTCAGCGCCTGCACCACGTTGGCGACGGAAACCTCACGCGACCGGAAGATCCGCAACGGCATCAACGGGCTCCGTGCGGTCTTCTGGCGTACCACGAAGGACAGCAGCAGCACCGCGGCGAGCGAGCCGGCCCACAGCCAGTGACCCGAGACCACTGCATAGATGCCCAGGATCAGGCCGCCGGTGACCAGCAGCGCGCCCAGCACGTCGGCACCAGCGGCGAGTCCGAGCCCGCGGTCGGCCGGGAGCGTGCGGACGGCGGCGACCAGCGCGGCGACGCCGATCGGCAGGTTGATGAGGAAGATCCAGTGCCAGCCGAGGGCGTCCGTGAGCAGACCCCCGGCGACCTGGCCGATCGCCGCCCCGGCCGCGCCGGTGAAGCTGTAGACGGCGATGGCCCGCGAGCGTTCGCGGACGTCGGTGAACAGCGTGACCAGGATGCCGAGGCTGACGGCGGTGGCCGTGGCGCTGCCGACGCCCTGCAGGAAGCGGGCCGCGATCAGGACGGCCGGGCTGGTCGCGGCGCCCGCGAGCAGCGAGGCCGCGGTGAACAGCGCGATGCCCACGAGGAAGAGGCGGCGACGGCCCAGCAGGTCGCCCAGCCGCCCGGCGAGCAGCAACAGGCTGCCGAAGGCGATGAGGTACGCGTTGACGATCCAGCTCAACCCGGCCGGGGTGAACCCGAGGTCAGCGGAGATGGCGGGCATCGCGACGGTGACGATGCTGCCGTCGAGGATCGTCATGAGCATTGCGGTGGCGAGTACGCCGAGCGCGGTCCAACGGTGAGACATACCTAGGACCGTAGCGGATAGTTCCGTTACAGACAATCTTATTGTGGAGTTTTACTGGCGCGCGCGCCGCGCGGCGTTCTCCACCGGTTGCGCCAGCTGCCCTTCCACCAGGCGTTCCATCGCCCGCAGGAAGACGTCGCGATCTTTGGCGGGCAGCGCGCCGAGCGCCTCCTCGTGCACCCGATCCACGATCTCCTGGCTGCGGTGGGCGAGCTTGGCCCCGGCCGGCGTCACCGCGACGATCCGGGCCCGGCGATCGGTGGACGACGGGCGGCGCTCGGCCAGCCCGGCCTTCTCCAGGGCGTCCACCGTGACGACCATCGTCGTCTTGTCCATGTCGCCCAGCTCCGCCAGCTGGATCTGCGTACGCTCCTCCTCCAGAGCGTGCACGAGGACGCAGTGCATCCGCGCGGTGAGCCCGATCTCCGCCAGCTCGGCCGCCATCCGCGTGCGCAGGACGTGGCTGGTGTGGTCCAGGAAGAACGACAAGTCGGGCGCGGTGCGGTTCGGGGCCATGGCGGTCATGGACCCAGGATAGCCAACTCGATCCGTTGCAGATCTTTTTGCTGCAGATCACGGTTGTGCATGCCTCCGCGGCCCAAGATGGCCTGCAGATCCGTGATCTGCACGGATCAGGTGGCGGGGAGGGTGACGGTGACGCTCAGGCCGCCGCCCGTACGGGGTTCGGCGGTCACCTCGCCGCCGTGGGCGCGCGCCACCGCCCGCACGATCGACAGCCCCAGCCCGAACCCGCGTTCGGCGGTGCGTTCACTGCGTACGCGTTCGCCGCGGAGCCGGCGGAACGGCTGGAACAGCGTCTCGATCTCGTACTTGGGCACGGTCGGGCCGGAGTTGCTCACAACAAGCTGCGCCCGGCCGTCGACCGTCGCCGTGTGCACCGACAGCCAGCCGCCCTCGGCCAGGTTATGCCGGATCGCGTTCTCCACGAGGTTCTGGGTGAGCCGTTCCAGCAGCACCGGATCGCCGGTCGTCGGCGCCGTGCGCAGCTGGGCGGAGACCTTCCGGTCGGTCGGCGGCGCCTGGTCGAGCACGTGCTGGGCCACCTCGGCCAGGTCGACCGGCACGGTCTCCACGATCGCCGTCTCGCTCTCGGCCAAGGTGAGCAGTCCGTCGATGAGGCGCTCGTGCCGTTCGTTGACCGACAGCAGAGACTCGCCGAGCTGACGTGTCTGAGGCACGGTGTCCGGCCGGGCGACCGCCAGCTCCACCAGCGCCCGGTTCAGGGCGAGCGGCGTACGCAGCTCGTGGGAGGCGTTGGCGACGAAGCGCCGCTGCCCGTCGAAGGACCGGTCGAGCCGTTCGATCATCGTGTCGAAGGTGTCGGCCAGCTCCTTGACCTCGTCCTTGGGACCGGCCAGCGCGATGCGTTCGTGCAGCCCGCGATCCGGTGCCGAGGCGATCCGGCGGGCGGTCTCGGTGATCCGGCTCAGCGGCTGCAACGCCCGGCCCGCGACGAGCCAGCCGAATGCGCCCGCGACGACGCCGACCCCGGCCAGCGCGATCGCTCCGCCGGTCACCAGCGAGTCGAGGGTGTCCTTGCGGAACTGCTCCTGCTGGGCGCGGTAGTCGATGATCGCCTGCGGAATGTTGATCTTCTGGCCGTTGACCTCGATCGTGCCCACTCCGTTCAGCTTCTTGGGCAGGACGTCGAGGTTGCCGGCCGACGTTCCCATGCGGCTGTCGAGGCTGCGCTCCACCAGGAAGTAGGTCACCCCGAGCAGCAGCGCCCCGGCGAAGACGAACAGTCCCCCGTAGAGGACCGTCAGGCGTACGCGAAGACTCCAGCGCACCATCACAGCACCCGGTATCCCGCGCCGGCCACCGTCTCGACCAGCGGCGGCTCGCCGAGTTTGCGGCGCAGCTTCATCATCGTGACCCGCAGGACGTTGGTGAACGGGTCGATGTTCTCGTCCCATACCTTCTCCAGCAGGTATTCGGCGCTGACGACGGTGCCCTCGGCCCGCAGCAATTCGGCCAGCAACGCGAACTCCTTGTTCGCCAGTGAGATCGGCTGCCCGTCGCGCCACACCTCCCGCCGCGCCGGATCAAGGCGTACGCCGGACCGGGCCAGCACCGGCGGAGCGGCCGGTCGCGCCCGCCGGGCGAGGGCGTGCACCCGGGCGGACAGCTCGGCGAAGGCGAACGGCTTGGCGAGGTAGTCGTCGGCGCCCAGACGGAGCCCGGCGACCCGGTCACGGACGGCGGCGGCAGCGGTCAGCATCAGAATCCGCGTCGCCGCGTCCGACTCCACGACGGCCCGGCAGACGTCGTCGCCGTGCACCACCGGGAGATCCCGGTCGAGGACGAGCACGTCATAGTCGTTGACCCCGAGCCGCTCCAGCGCCGCGTCCCCGTCGTACGCGACGTCGACCGCGAACGCCTCGCGGCGCAGCCACTCGGCTATGCCGTCGGCGAGGATCGCCTCGTCCTCCACCACCAGAATGCGCATCGTGTCCCCTTTGCCGGACCGGTCGGCCGTCCCCATCGTGCCCGCCCTCCCATAACGCCGCCGTAACGCCCCGGACCCCCACGCTCGCATTCGGGCTCGCGCCGCGATGGCCGCAGATCACGGTTATGCATGCTTCCGACGCCCCGGGAGGCATGCATACCCGTGATCTGCATCCCGAAAGACGCGAGCCCGAAGGGGGCGAGCCCGAAGGGGCGAGCCCGAAGGGGCGAGCCCGAAGGGGGCGAGCCCGAAGGGGGCGAGCCCGAAGGGGGCGAGCCCGAAGGGAGCGGGTTACGCGGGGGTTATCGGGGAGTCGCTCTACTGGCCGGCATGAGACGACTGATCCTGAGCGTGACAGCGGCCGCCGCAATAAGCCTCGCCGCAGTGAGCCTCGCCGCGTGCGGCAAGAGCGACGAGGGTTCCGGCATCGCCACCGTCGGGAACGGCGGTGCGACGCCGACCGCGAGCGCCACCGCGTCCGCCGCCGACATGATGAAGTTCACGCAGTGCATGCGGGACAACGGCGTACCGGTGGGCGATCCGGATCCCTCGACCGGCCGGCCTGAGTTCGGCAAGGACGTGGCGGGGACTCCCCAGTTCCAGGCAGCCGTGAAGAAGTGCCAGGGCCTGTTGCCTGGTGGCGTACTGGGGATGCTGGACGCGAACCAGGTCGAGCAGTTGCGAGTGTTCGCCCAGTGCATGCGCGACCACGGCGTGGACATGCCCGACCCCGATCCCAACGGCGGCTTCGCCGGCGCGATGGGCAAGATCGACCGGAACAGCCCGACGGTCAAGAAGGCCGTGGCGGCCTGCCAGGACAAGCTGACCGCGGTGTTTCCCAGCCTTGGGGCGCGCTCGTGAGCGCCCGACGGCGACGACGCGTACGCACCGCCGCCGGAGCGGGTGGCGTGGCGCTGGTCGCCGGGGTGGCGGTGGCCGCCGCTTTCGGGTTCGGCGGCGGGACGGAGACTCCGGCCGCCGGGGCGCATCAGCCGCCGGCGACCGCCCCGGTCACCCGGGAGACGTTGACAGAGACCAAGACGGTCAGCGGCACGCTCGGCTACGGCGATCCCACGACGGTCAGCGCGAGGGGCGCGGCGGGGACGGTCACCTGGCTGGCCCCGGAGGGCTCCACGGTCGCCCGGGGGAAGCCGGTGTACAAGGTGGACTCCGATCCGGTCGTCCTCCTCTACGGCAGTACGCCGTTCTACCGCACGCTGGCGGCCGGGCTCGACGGCGATGACGTCAATACGTTGGAGAGCAACCTCAAAGCCTTGGGCTACACCGGTTTCACCGTCGACGACGAGTACACCTCGGCGACCGCCGACGCCGTCCGGCAGTGGCAGGAGGATCTCGGCGTACCGGAGACGGGCCGGGTCGAGGTGTCCCGCGTCGTCGTCGCGCCGGGGCAGATCCGCGTCGCCGGGCACAAGACCGATCCGGGCGCGGCGGCCACCGGGCCGCTCCTGGCGTACACGGGGATGACCAGAGTGGTCACCGTGGCGCTGGACGTGGCCGACCAGCAGCTGGTCCACCGGGGGGTGGCCGCCCAGATCACCTTGCCGGACGGCGCGGCGGTGACCGGGACCGTGGCGAGCGTGGGCACGGTCGCGACCAAGGCGACCAGCGGGAGCGGCGCGAGCCAGACCTCCACCACCACGATCGACGTGGTGGTGACCGTCGCCGACCAGCAGAAGCTGGGCGCCCTCGACGAGGCGCCGGTGGATGTCGTGCTGGTCGCCGAGCAGCACCGGAACGTGCTGACGGTGCCGGTCGGCGCGCTCGTCGCACTGCGCGAGGGCGGCTACGGCGTGCTCGTCGTGGACGGCTCCGGCACCCGGTACGCCGCGGTCGAGACGGGGTTGTTCGCGGCTGGGAAGGTGGAGGTGACCGGCGGCGACGTCACCGAGGGCATGACCGTGGGGGTGCCGAAGTGACCGCCACCGCGGATCAGGCGACCTCCGCCGGGGGAGATGCGACCGCCACCGCGGCTCAAGCGGCCTCCGTCGTGGGAGATGCGACGGCCATCGTCGAACTCGACGACGTCTCGAAGACCTATCCCGGCGGCGTCGTCGCGGTGGATCAGGTGAGTCTGCGGATCGATCGAGGCGAGTTCGTGGCGATCGTAGGGCCGTCCGGTTCCGGGAAGTCCACGATGCTGCATCTGATCGGGGCGCTCGACCGGCCGTCGACCGGCGTCGTCGCCATCGACGGTCATCGGCTCGACCAGTTGACCGACCGGCAGCTGTCCGCCTTGCGGGCGCGTACGCTCGGCTTCGTCTTCCAGCAGTTCCACCTCGCCCCCGGAGTGTCCGCTGTGGACAATGTGGCCGACGGACTGCTGTACGCCGGGGTGGCGCTGGCCGAACGACGGCGGCGGGCGACGGCGGCGCTGGTCCGGGTCGGGCTCGGTCATCGGCTGGACCACGAGCCGCACGAGCTGTCCGGTGGTGAGCGGCAGCGGGTGGCGATCGCCCGCGCGGTGGTCGGCGAACCGCCGTTGCTGCTGGCCGACGAGCCGACCGGCAACCTGGACTCGGCCGCCGGAGCCGGCGTGATGACGCTGCTCGGCGACCTGCACGACGCGGGCACGACGATCGTCGTGATCACCCACGATCAGGAGATCGCCGCGTCGCTGCCCCGCCAGGTACGCATGAAGGACGGGCGGGTGGCGGCATGGTGACCCTCGCCCTCTCGCCGGCGCGGCTGCGACCCCGGGACGTACTGCGGGTCGGCGGGGCCGGACTGCGTACGCGGCCGTTGCGGGTGTTCCTGTCGGCCCTCGGGATCGCCATCGGCATCGCGGCGATGATCGCGGTCGTGGGCATCTCGGCATCCAGCCGCGAAGACCTGAACCGGCAGCTCGCCGCCCTCGGCACCAATCTGCTCACGGTCGGTCCCGGGCAGAGCCTGTTCGGCGACGACTCCCACCTGCCGACCGAGGCCGAGGACATGATCGGCCGGATCGCGCCGGTCACCGACGTCTCGGCCACCGGCAGGGTGCCCGGCACGCACGTCTACCGCAACGACAAGATCCCGGCTGGGCAGTCCGGTGGCATCGCGGTGCTCGCCGCGCGTACGGACCTGCCCGCCGCGGTCGGGGCGACGATGTCCGCCGGCGTCTTCCTCAACGACGCCACCGCGGCGTACCCGGCCGTCGTGCTCGGCGCCAAGTCCGCCGAGCGACTCGGCGTCACCGCGCCGGGCGAGCAGGTCTGGCTAGCCGGGGAACGCTTGCGTGAGCCGCCAGGAGTGCAGTCAGCCGGCCAGTGGTTCACGGTGGTCGGGCTGCTCGCCCTGGTCCCGCTCGCCCCCGAACTCGACACGGCCGCCGTCGTCGGGTGGCCGGTCGCGACCACCAGGCTTCACTTCGACGGGTACGCGACCACGGTGTACACCCGCTCGGACGAGCGCTACGTCGCCGAGGTTCAGGCGGTGCTGGCCGCGACGGCGAACCCGGAAGCGCCCAACGAGGTCAACGTGTCGCGGCCGTCGGACGCGCTGGCCGCCAAGCAGGCGACCGACGCCACCCTCAACGGGCTGCTGCTGGGCCTGGGCGCGGTCGCGCTGCTGGTCGGCGGGGTCGGCGTGGCCAACACGATGGTCATCTCCGTCCTCGAACGGCGGGCGGAGATCGGGTTGCGCCGTTCGCTCGGCGCGACCCGGGGGCAGATCCGTACGCAGTTCCTCGCCGAGTCGCTGCTGTTGTCCCTGCTCGGCGGGGCCGGTGGCGTCGTGCTCGGCGTCCTGGTGACCGGGGCGTACGCCGCTTATCAGGACTGGCCGACGGTGGTGCCCGCCTGGGTGTCGCTCGGCGGGGCCGGGGCGACGCTGGTCATCGGCGGGCTCGCCGGGCTCTATCCGGCGATCCGGGCCGCCCGGCTCTCGCCGACCTCGGCGCTCGCCGGCCGCTGACCCTTCGGTGCAGATCACGGTTATGCATGCCTCCGGAGCCCGCGGAGGCATGCATAACCGTGATCTTGTCGTATCGCCATGGCAGGGTGATCCGTATGAGTGACGTGGAAGTACGGCTGGTGCCCTGGTCGGAGCCGGACCTGGAGATCCTCCAGCGGGCGAACACCCCGGAGATGAAGGCGCACCTGGGCGGCCCGGAGACCGAGGAGCAGGTGCTCGCCCGCCACCAGCGCTACCTCAAGCTGGACAACGGCCGGATGTTCCGGGTCGAGCTCGCGCCGGGCGGCGAGGTCGCGGGCAGCATCGGTTACTGGGATCGCGAGTGGGACGGCGAGACCGTCTACGAGTCCGGCTGGCACGTGCTGCCGGAGTTCCAGGGCCGGGGTATCGCGACCGCGGCGGCTCGGGCGATCATCGCCGAGGCGCGGCGCGACGGCCGTCACCGCTGGCTCCACGCCTACCCGGACGTGGACAACCCGCCGTCGAACGGGATCTGCCGCAAGGCCGGGCTCGAACTGGTCGGCCCGGTCGACTTCGAGTTCCCGAAGGGCCGGCCGATGCGCAGCAACGACTGGCGCATCGATCTGACGGCGTAGCGCTCACGCACTGTCGGAGGACTCCGACTGCAGGGCCTTGGCGATCGCGGCCGTCATCCGCCGTTCGGACTCGGCGAGTTCACGGCGGACGTCGGCCGCCGTCAGCAGCACGTGGGCGGCGGTCGTCCCGGTGACGATCAGCAGCGCGGCGGCGACCACGATGCCCCGGACCATGCCGTCCCGGGTCGTGGCGACGATCCAGATCCCGGTCGTCAGCAGCGCGGCGACCACCGCGTACGCGATGCGCAGAGCGATCGTGCGCGCCACCGAACCCCCCAGAAGCAGCCGATCGACAACTACCTTTGTCCATGATGGACATCAGCACCCGCCCGGACCTTCTACAGTGGAGGAACCGGGCGTCCAGAAAGGTTAGTCTGGCAAGCCCGCCGCCTCGATCGATAGGGTCTTAAGTCCCGGCTTGCGCGCCGGGCACGATGACGACCGGGCAGTCGGAGTGGTAGAGCGCCGCCTGACTGACCGAGCCGAGCAGCATCCCCTTGAAGCCGCCGAAGCCCCGGCTGCCGAGCACGATGATTTGCGCGCCGCGCGTCGCCTCCAGGATCGTCCGGCGTACGCGCCCGTGCACGACCTGCGTACGCAGGTCGACGTCGGGGAACTCGGTCCTCCACCTGGCCAGGGCGTCGATGATCAGCCGCTCCTCGTTCTCCCGCGCGACCGACTCGTCGAAGATCAGCGGCTGCATCTCGGTCGCCACGTCGGCCGTCGGGTGCGCCCAGACGTGCAACGCCCACAGCGGCACGTTCCGCAGCGCGGCCTCCTGGAAGGCGAAGCCGACGGCGGCGTCCCCGGCGGGCGATCCGTCCACCGCCAGCAGCACCGGCGTACTCGGGTCGGTCGTGCCGCGGACCACCATCACCGGGCAGGCGGCATGGGCGGCGACGTGGATCGACACCGAACCCGCGAGCAGCCCGGCGAACGCGCCGAGCCCTCGATCGCCCACGACGACGATCGACGCGCCGCCAGACGCCCGGATCAGCGCCTGGGCGGCCGAACCGGTGATCACCTCGCCGGTCACCTCCACCCCGGGCGCGGCGGCCCGCACGGCGGCGACCCCCTCGGCGACGATCTGCCGGGCCTGGTTCTCCAGCCCGCCTTCGGCCGGCCCGAGCGCGGCCGGCCCCAACGGGACGTTGCGCATGGCCGGCCAGATGAATCCGTGCACGATCCGCACGGGTACGCCCCGCAGCACGGCCTCCCGGGCGGCGACCGCGGCGGCGGCCAGGCTCTCCGGCGATCCGTCCACCCCGGCGACGATGGGCAGAGATGTCATGATTTCCCCCTTTACCGTCCCCAACGGTTCCGGGGCTGCCGGGCTACGCCGTCCCGCGCGACCCGTACGCCGGGCCGAACACCACGAGCAGCGCGAGGTCCTCGGTGACGTCGGTGAACCGGTGCTCCTCTCCGGCCGGGACGAAGATCACCGCACCCGGGCCGACCTCGGCCGCGCCGTCCGGGGTGACGATCCGGGCCCGGCCGGCCGTGACGACGTAGATCTCGTCCTCCGTGTGCGGGCTCTGGTCGTCCACTCCCCCGGCGGGAATGCAGTAGGTCCCGACGGACAGGTCGGGCACTCGAAGGTTCTCCACCCAGTCGTTGGCCGTGCCCTGGGCCGGCGGCGCCCACTGCCCCGCTCCGTCGATGATCCGCATCGTCGAAGCGTACGCCGCTGATGATCAGGTGATGATCAACAGGGCGATAGTGTGGACCTCACACCCTGGCGGGCCACGTCGTCGAGCTGACGAGGACCATGCCGGGGAGGGAGGCACCGATGGACCCGAGCGTGCTCATGAGCGAGCGGCGTCAGCTGATCAACCTGGCGTACCGCATGCTCGGATCGCTGGCCGAGGCCGAGGACGTCGTGCAGGAGACGTACGCGCGCTGGTACGGCCTGTCCGCCGCGCAGCAGGACGAGATCCAGAACCCCGCCGCCTGGCTGACCCGGGTGGCCGGCCGGATCTGCCTCGACGTGCTCGGCTCCGCCCGGGTCCGGCGTGAACGCTACGTCGGCGAATGGCTGCCCGAGCCGCTGCCGGAGCAGGCGGACTGGGCGGCTTCGGCCGACCCCGCCGACCGGGTGACGCTGGACGAGTCGGTGAACCTCGCGTTCCTGGTCGTGCTCGAGTCGATGACCCCGGCCGAACGCGTCGCCTTCATCCTCCACGACGTCTTCCGCTACCCGTTCCCCGAAGTCGCCGACATCGTCGGGCGTACGCCGGCCGCCTGCCGGCAACTGGCGTCGTCGGCCCGCCGTCGTGTCCGCGACGCGCGTACGCCCGAGGCCCCGCCGACGTCCCCGGATCGGCGAGCCGACCTCGTCCGGGATTTCCAGGCGGCGTGGGCGGCCAAGGACATCGGCGCGCTGATCGGGCTGCTCGATCCGGCGGCCGTCGCGGTCGCCGACGGCGGCGGGATCGTCACGGCGAAGCTGGAACCGATCGAGGGAGCCGAGCAGATCGCGCGCGGTCTCCTGGAGATCACCACGCAGTTGCCGGGCCTGACGGTCGTCGCCCGGACGGTCAACGGCCAGCCCGGTCTGGTCGTGCAGGAGAACGGCGTGACGACGACGGTGATGGCCTTCGAGTTCGCCGGCGACCGCATCAGCCGCCTCTACGCCGTCCGCAATCCCGACAAGCTGCGCCCGTGGGCCTGACCCGCTGTAGCCGACCTGTAGGAAACGTGTAATCAGCGCACATACATTCCCCTTCATGAGTGCACCGACCGGCGCAACATGAAGGGGAATGTCCTATGAGACGACGGACCCTCGCTGGCGGGCTGGCGATCGCCACGGCCGCCCTCCTGACCGTCCTGATTCCGAGCCCGGCGCACGCCGCGGTCTCCCACAAGTCGCCGTTCGACTGCGGCAAGACGTTCTACGCGAACAACTGGACACCCGGGCACAGCCCGTCGGGCGCGATCGACTGGCAGAGCTACGGCACCGACGCGATCAACCTCGAGACCGTACGCGCGACCGCGGCCGGCACGGCGTACTTCAAGAACGCCGGGAGCACGAGCTACGGCCAGTGGGTGGAGATCATCCACAGCGACGGCACCAGCACCCGGTACGCCCACCTCTCCTCGATGGTGAAGGCGGCCGGCACGAGCATGTCCGTCGGCCAGGGCACGAAGATCGGCAACGTCGGCTCGACCGGCAACTCGAGCGCGCCGCACCTGCACTACGAGCAGCGCACCTCGGGTGGGGCGGTCGACACCAGCCCGACCGTCGAGGGCGTCACCGTGTCGCTGGGCCAGAAGAAGGCCGTCACCAGCACCAACGGCTGCGGCAGCTCGAACCCGTACACCGCCGAGGAGGTCTGCGGCAGCGGGTACGACATCATCGACTCGGCGGCGCTCGGCACCGTGGGCAAGGTCTTCCTGACCTACAACTCGAGCAACGGCTACAACTGCGTCGTCACGCTGAAGTACACGAGCGTCGGCACGGCGAGCGCGGTGTCGGCGTTCCTCGAACCGGAAGGCTCGACGCGGACCACCGACTCCGGCAGCTTCAGCTACTACGCCGGGCCGGTCAAGCGCAGCGCCCCCGGAGTATGCGTGAAGTGGGGCGGCTCCGTCGGCAGCACCAGCTATACCAGCGGTTTCGAGCACTGCGGCTCGTGACGCACACCTTGAGGTAGCGAGGCCGGGCAGGATCAGTCCTGCCCGGCCTCTCGCGGCTCAGTGGTGGAAGTGTTCGCGAACCCCGGGTCGACCGTGCCGAGGAAGTCGAGCCGGTGCAGCCCGCCGTAGGTCACCACCACGATCCCGTCCGCGTTCCAGGAGACGGCCAGGACGGCGTCGGCGAAGCGGAACGCCGCGAGCGGCTGTCTCCCGCGTACGTCCCAGACGGCGACCAGCCCGTAGCGCCCGCCCGCGAGGAGCAGCATCCCGGCCGGGTCGAAGGCCATCGCCACGATCGCCTCGTCGAAGCCTTCGAGGTGACCGCGTCCCTCCGCCCGGGTGAGGTCCAGCCAGACCCAGCCGGCTCCGTCACCCGCCGCCACGATCTCCGTCACCGGTGCGACGGCGACCGCAGTGCTCTCGTACGCGTACGGCCCGTACTCGCCGATGACGGTTCCGTCGAGGCCCACTGCCATCGAAGTGCGATCGGTGGCGGCCAGGAACACCGCCCGCCGGCCGGGGAAGAACGCCGCCGCCGCCACGTCCGGGCGTTCGAATACGAGCTGCCGAGTCTCGCAGTCCCAGACACGCAACCGGGAGGTCTTGTCGACCAGGAGGGCGAGCCGGTGGTCATCGGCGAAACACGCGCGGCCGTCCTCGGCCGTGTCGTCGAGCAGCTCCGGCTCCCCGTAGCCGACGCCGTCCCAGGTCGCCAGCCACAGCCCGGGCTTGTTCCACTTCGTGTAGACGGCCAGCCGCCCGTCGCCGGAGATCGCCAGCGCGTCCGGCCGGCCGAGGTCACGCTGCGACTGCCCCAGATCGGTCGTGTCGTGGACGGTGACCGCGTCGACGAAATGAGTGCCCATCATCGCGGTACGCCCGTCGGGCGAGAGCGCGGCCGACGCGATGGCGTACACCGGCTCGGTTTCCGGCGGCTCAACCGCGGCCCGATCCCAGACGCGTACCGTGCCGTCGACGCTCGAACTGGCCAGCCAGGACCCGTCCGGCCCGACGGCGACGTCGCCCACCCACCGCGAATGTCCACGAAGGACGCCCAGCGGCCGGCCGGACTCGCTCGCCCAGAGCCGGAGCGACCCGTCGTCCCCCGCCGACACGAACCAGCTGCCGTCCGGGGCGAAGGTGATGCAGTAGACGGCGCCACGGTGGCCGGGGAACGAACGGATCTGCTCCCCCGTCAGCGCGTCGAAGCTGCGCAGGCCGCCGTCCAGCGACGCACCGAGTAGAAGGGTGCGGCTGTCGGGCGAGGCCCTGACAGTGGACTCCCAACCGGTGATGCGTGCCCGCTCGGTGGCTGTGGCCAGGTCCCAGACGCGTACCGTCTCATCGCCGCCGACGCTGGCCAGCCAGGTGCCGTCGGGCGCGACCGTGAGCTGGTCGACCCCACCGGTGTGCCCACGCAACGCCGGCTGCTGCCACGGCGTCGGAATCGCCGAGAGCCGGACCTCGCCGTTCGTCCGGCCGAAGGCGAGACGGCCGTCCGGCAACGCCGCCAGGGCGGTGACACCGGTACCCCGCAACAGCACCCGGCCGGTCAGCGGATCCCAGGCCCGCAGCACGTCGTCCACGTCGCACGTCGCGACCCAGCGGCCACCCAGATCGACGGCCAAGTCCCGAATCCGCGCCGCGTGCCCGGTGAACACCGCGATCGGCTGACCCGACGCGACATCCCAGACCCTCGCCGAACCGTCGGCGTACGCGGCGGCGATCCAGCGCCCGTCCGGGCCGATCTGCATCGGCGTGACGAAGTGCTCCTCGTTCGTGA
The DNA here is from genome assembly GCF_024172085.1 of Hamadaea flava. Lineage (NCBI taxonomy): Bacteria > Bacillati > Actinomycetota > Actinomycetes > Micromonosporales > Micromonosporaceae > Hamadaea > Hamadaea flava. The sequence continues at coordinate 1,443,286 of NZ_JAMZDZ010000001.1, forward strand.
GGGCGGCCCGTTCGAGCCCGGTCGCGGCGTCCCAGACGCGCACGACCCGATTCCGGGCGGCCGCCAGCCACGTGCCGTCCGGGGCGATGCCCAAGGCGTACACGATGGTGCCGGGCCCGGTGAGCGCGAACCGCAAGCCGGGCGGGGCCGGCGGGAACGGATCCCGCAGCCGAAGCCGCGGCCGGTCGGCCCCGCCCACCTGGAGCGTCGCGGCCTGATCCGCCCAATCGGGGTCGGCGGCGAGGATTGCGAGCAGGACGTCGCTCACCGACGCCGGCGGCTTGGTCGGCGCGAGCAGATGGGCGTTGTGCCCCCAAACCTCGCGCATCCGCAGCGCCCGCGGCGTGCCGGCGGTGACCAGGTCCGCCTGCGGCGCCTCGGCCCCGGACCGCAGCAGCCGCGCCGTCGCCCAGCGCAGATCGGTGGCCACCTTCTCGGCCGCCGCCGGCCCGGACGCGCCCCGCACGTGCTCGACCACGTGATCCCACAGGTAACGGTGCTGATGATCGAGCTGCCACCAGGCCGGCTCACCGTCGATCCGAGCCAACTCGGCCGAGACGATCTCCAGCAGCCGCCCGTGCAACCGGGCGAGTTCGTCCGACGCCATCGACTGACGCAGATAGTCGCGCAGCACGTCGTGCATGCCCACCCGACCGCCGTCGTCGGCGTCGAGCGTGATCAACCCGAGCCCGGCCAACCGCCGGCACAAGGCACGAGTGTCCATCTCGGCCAGTCCAGCGCCGACCGCCCACAACCGTCCGATCAGGTCCAGCGGGATCGCCTCGTCCTCGGCGAAGATCGTCAACTCCCGCAACCGCGCCAGCTCGTCGGGCTCCAGCAGCTCGGTACTAGCGGTCACGGTGGCCTGCACAGCCTCCGCGCGCTGCCGCGAGTCGGACACGTCCAGCCCGCGCGCCCCGTCACCGACCGCGTCGACCGCTGCCGGTCCGCGACTCTCGATCCGCGCGCAGAGTTCTGACGCGTACGCCGAAAGATCGCGTACGCCGGTCTGCTCGGCGCTGGCCAGGATGCGGTTGACCAGACTGAGCAGCAGCGCCCACCGGCCCGTCGCGGCCAGCAGCGCGTCCTCGACCGGACCGCCGAGGGGAGCCGTCAGGCCCCCGACGAGCAGCCGCCGAGCCTGCGCGTCGGTCATCTGGTCGACCTTCACCGACAGCCCCCGGCCGACCATCAACTCCTGGTTCCGCGTCGTCACGAGGCGTACGCAGTGCTTGGCACCCAACAGGAAAGGCTCGAGCTGCCGCAGCCGCCACACGTCGTCGATCACCAGCAGCCGGGGCGGTCCCTGCGACAACACGGACGCCAACTGCCGGCCCGCCTCCCCAGCGTCCGACGAGGCGGCGACCACGTCCGGCGGCCCGACCTGCGCGATGACCTCGTTCACCTTCGCGGCGAGATCGCCGGAACCGGCGACGTCCCGGCCGAGCGTCACCCACGTGACATGCTCGCCGAACCGCGATCGGATCCGCGGGTCGGCGCACACCATCCGCGCCAGCGTCGTCTTGCCGAACCCGCCCGCACCGTGCACCCCCGTCGTCAGGCCGACCGTCGTGGCAGCCTTCCCCGCCGGTGCGGGGCCGACCAGACCGGCGACGATCGCCTCCAGCTCGTCCGGCCGCTCCACAGTCGACTGCGTACCGGGTTGGAGCGCCATCGCCTGACGTCGCGCGTACGACCGCCGCCACCGGTCGGTCTCCGCGAAGACCGCCGCCGCGAGGCCGATCGGGCCGAGATCGCTGACCCAGTCGAGCACCAGGCGTACGCCCCGACCAGGGATCATCAGCCCCACGAGGTCCAACCAGATCGGCAGCCACAGCACCGCCGCCACCCCGATCACGACCGACGCCGTAAGGGGGAACGCCCGCTGGATCAGCCAGTGACCGGCCGCTCGCATCATGTCCCGAGTCTGAGACTCCCTTGAGGACGGCGGTACGCCCGGACGCCGCACACCGCGTGGCTGATGCGGTGACGGGCTTGGCCGATGCGGCGACGGCGTCCGGTCGCTCGGCGCTGTCTATGGGCCTGCGGGCGAAATCGCGCATCCGACACGACGCGCACATCCCCTACGGCGTCCTAGGCTACTTGTGTATTGACAAGTCTCTTTCCAGTGGGAGACCATGCCGTGAGAGCGCTCTCATGACCTCCGTCCCTACTCCCGGAGAGGCGCCTTCATGGCCACTCACCTTTCTCGCGTACGGGCCGGCGCGGCCGTCCTCGCGCTGGTCGCCGCGACCCTCGTGTCGGGCTCCGCGGGCTCCGCGACGGCCGCGGCGCACAGAAGTTCGCCCTGTCCTGACCCCTGACCCGTTCCCTGCGGATCACGGTTGTGCATGCCTCCCATGGGCTCGGAGGCATGCACAACCGTGATCCGCAGCCAAAACATCCGGCTGATAGTGTCTAGACAGCTAGATTGGGTGGGAGGAAGGGGGCGGCGGGGAAATGAGCGGGGGCGTGCAGACCGTGCTGGGGACGGTCCCGGCGGACCGGTTGGGCCGAGTCGACGCCCACGAGCACCTGTTCCTGCGTACGCCCGCGCTGCCAGGCGACGAGTTCGACGACCTGGACCGGATGGTCGAGGAAGCCGGCGACGTGCGCTCCGCCGGCATCGGCACGATCGTCGACCTGACCCCGATCGGGCTCGGCCGCGATCCGGTCAAGCTCGCCGCGCTCAGTGAGCGTACCGGGGTGCATGTGGTCGCGGCGTCCGGCTTCCACCGCGACGCCCACTATCCGGCGGGCCACTGGGTCTACCGCGAATCCGTGGAGGTCCTCGCCGAGGTGGTGACGGCCGACCTCACCACCGGCATGGACGCGCGGGACTGGCAAGGGCCGCGCCCGGCGCCGACACCGCATCGGGCCGGCATCGTCAAGCTGGGCGCTTCCTACCAGCGGATCAGCCCGGCCGAAGCACGCCGGCTGGAGGCGGGTGGGCAGGCTGCGGCGCGGGCGGGCGTGCCGGTCGCGGTGCACTGCGAGATCGGCACCATGGCGTACGCGATCCTCGATCGGCTCGCCGCGACCGGGGTTCCGGCTTCTCGCGTACTCCTGGCTCATCTGGATCGGAATCCCGATCCGGAGTTGCACGCGGACCTGGCCGCGCGCGGAGCCTGGCTGCTCTATGACACGGTCGGGCGGGTCAAGCACCGGCCGGAGTCGGCACTGCTGGACCTGATCGAGGCGATGGCCGCGACCGGGCACGGCGATCGGCTGCTGCTGGGCACCGACGTCGGACGGCGGGGCATGCTGCGCGCCTACGGCGGCGGGCCAGGCATGGCGGTGCTGGGCGAGCAGTTCTTGCCGCGCCTCGCCGCGCGACTCGGAAATTCCTTTGTGGAGCAAGTGATGGTCGCGAATCCAGCGGTCGCGCTCGTTCAGTCCTGACGTAGCAACTCGATGTCGAAGCGATAGCGGTCGCCGACGTAGCGCGACTCGGTGTACTCGACCGGCGTGCCGTGCTGGTCCAAAATGGTGCGCTGCTCCACCAGCAGCGGCGCGCCCACGGCGACGTCGAGCTGCTTGGCCTCGGTCGTCCCGGCGGGCGCGGCGGTCAGCGTGCCGAGCGCCCGCGTCGGCACCCGGCCGAGCCCTTCGAGCGCGGTGAACAGCGAGGTCGTCGCCAGGTCGGCGGACAGCACAGCGGCGCAGACGGCGGGCAGCCGCACGTCCTCCACGGCCATCGGGACGTCGTCGGCGAAGCGGATCCGGCGAAGCGTCGCCACCTGCGCCTTGGCCGGCAGTTGCAGGGCACGGCTCTCCTCGTCGAGCGCGGCCCGGACGCCGGAGTCGATGATCTCCGACCGGGCGGTCAACCCGCGGCGGGCCATCTCCTCGGTGAACGACAACAGGCGGTTCATCCGCTGGTGGACGGGATCCTGCGCGACGAACGTGCCCCGGCCGGAGACCCGATAGAGCAATCCCTCGGCGGCCAGCCGCTGCACCGCCTGCCGGGCGGTCATCCGGCTGACCCCGAAACGTTCGCACAGCTCCGCATCGGACGGCAGGGCATCGCCCGGCTGCGCGTCCCGGATGATCCGGCGCAGCTCCTGCTCGATCACGAGGTACGCGGGTGTAGCGGCTCGCATGAGACTCCATCTTGACGGACCGGGCCTGATTCTCAGTAGTCTAGCAGTCTAGACAACCTGCTTGCGCTGGACGGCCGGTTCGCGGCGTACTGGCGGCAGCGGGAGCAGGCGGCCGGGTGGATGCTGACGGCCGCCCGAACCGTCCCGCCGTCCGGGCGGCCGCAAACGCACTCAGAACGTGTACGGCGTCAGGTACTCCGGCACGAGGATGCGCGTACGCGGGGCATTCGCGCGGACGGCTGCGACGAAGAGGTCTAGCCGCCGACGGTCGCTCTCACTGACCGTCGGCGGGTTCTGCAACGCCGTCTCGAAGTCGTCCCAGTGCACCGGGACCACGACCGGCGGATAGTCCAGCGCCGCCAGCAGCCGGGGCACGTACGCGTGAGTCACGTCGGTCGCCGGCACGGCCAGCATCGCCACATCGGGGGCGAGCCCGGTGAGGTTCCGCTCGGCGAAGTCGCTGGCGCCCATGAAGAACACCTTCGGGCCGCCCGCGACGCTCACCTGGTACGCGAGGGTGTCGCCCTCCGGCAGATCCTGCACGGTCCGCGGCCGGGGCGGCACCGCCACGCGTACGCCGGGGAAGGCCAGCGAGTAAGAACCGTTCCGGCTGTGCAGCGAGCCGGCCACCTCCACTGTGTACGCGCCGAAGTCCATCACCTCGCCGCCCTTGACCGGGCTCAGCTGCCCAGCCGGAACCTGGTAAGCCAGCCCGAGGTGGTACGCCGTCAGGGTGCCGAACACGCGGGCGCCGGACCGCTGAGCGATGTGCGGGACGTCGTTGTAGTGGTCCCAGTGCGTGTGGGTGACGAGGATGGTCTCCGGCGTGCCGGGATGGTCGCCGATCCGCCCCTCGTCCACGATCAACTCGGTCGCCGGATCGAAGTGCCCGTCGAACAGGCCCGTCGAGTACCGGCTGAGGTAGGGGTCCACCAGCACCGTCTTGTCTCCGACGTCGATCCGCCAGCCGGAGGTGCCCAGCCAGCGGAACGTCGCCTTCGCTGAAGCGCCGGTCGCGCCGGCGGTACCGGGTGCGGTGCGGCGGGCGGGTGACGGGGCGGCGGCGGCCGGAGCGCCCGCGCCGGTCAGGGCGGCCCCGGTGCCGACGAGGGCGGCGGATCCGATGAACCTGCGGCGAGAAGAAGTCGAAGAAGCCATGGCCCCAGGCAAGCATCGCCGTGGCGGGCGGGTCCAAGACGATCGAACCGCGGCCACGATATCCGTACGCGTATCGGCCCAGCGCCGTCGCGGTGTGCGTACCAGTCGATGAGGCCCTGATCACACGGAGCGCAAGGTGTCGACGGCTGTGCGCGCGGCCTGGCCGATCGCCAGGTCCACGTCGATGCCTCGGGTGTCGGGCCGCCGGGTGCGGGCCCCGATCGCGACCGCGTAGCGCCCGCCGTCGGGGTATTCGACGACGCCCGCCTCCAGGTGCAGGCCGGGCAGGGTGCCGGTCTTGCCCGCGACCCGGACGGAGGGCGGGAAGCCGGACGGCAGCCGGGTTCGCGACAGTTGCCGGGACATCCAGTCACGGACCATCGCGCAGGCCGCCGGCGGTCCGGCCTGGTCGTGCCAGATCAGCGTGAGCAGCCGCGTCAGCTCGCGAGGCGTGCTGGAGTTGGTCCGGGCGGGATCGTAGACGCGCAGCGCGCGGATCTGATCGTCGGGCAGGTCGCCGAAGACGCGCGCGAACTCGTCGGCGTCACGCGCGCCCACGTCGGCGAAGAGCGATTCGAGGACCTGCCGAGGGCTGCCGATGACCTGGGTCCGAGGCAGCCCCAGTTCGGCCGCGAGCACCGGCAGCAGGTCCGGGCCGACCCGCTGGGCGAGGAGGTCGGCGGCGGTGTTGTCGCTGACCGACATCGCGAAGTACGCCAGATCGCGCAGCGACAGCTCGACGTCGTCCGCACAGCCGGCGGTGCCCCAGCCGCCGAGCCGGTCGGCGGCCCGGACGACGACCCGTTCGGCCGGATCGAGCTGGCCCGCCGCGACCTGCCGAGCGAACTCCAGGACCAGCAGCACCTTGACGATCGACGCGATCACCACCGGATCGTCGGCGCCGAACCCGATCTCGCGGCCGGTGCCGAGGTCGACGGCATGCAGCCAGGCGTCCACGTCGAGCTTGTCGAAGATCTCCACCGACGTATTGTCGGGGAATGGATCTCTTCCGGCATCTGCGGTACTTCGTGGTGACCGCTGAGGAGATGCACTTCGGCCGGGCCGCCGACCGGCTGGGCATCGCCCAGCCGCCGCTCAGCCAGTCGATCCAGCGGCTGGAACGGGAGCTGGAGGTCGAGCTGTTCGACCGGTCGCGCCGCCGGATCGAGCTGACCGCGGCCGGCCGGCTGCTCCTCGACGAGGCGCGTACGCTGCTCGCCGGGGAGGAGCGGCTGCGGTCGCTGATGCGGCTGGCCCGCGACGGCCACCTCGGTACGCTGCGCGCCGGAGTGCAGCCGGACACCCCGCCGGCGACGTTGCAGGCGTTGCTGCGTGAACTGAGCGAACAGGCGCCGGGGCTCGACGTCGACCTGCAGGAGCTGACGACCGGCGAACAGGTTCGGCTGCTAACCGAGGCCCGGCTGGACGTCGGCCTGATCAGCCATCCGGTCGACGCGCCGGATCTGCGGTTCGGCCCACCGGTCACGGTGGCGTTGGGTGTACTGGTGCCGCGGTTGTCGCCGCTGGCCCGGCTCGGCACGGTGCGGCTGTCCGATCTGGCCGGTCAGGATCTCGTCCTGCCGCCGCGGGCGACCGCGCCGGGCTGGCACGACCACGTGCTGGAAGTGTGCCGGGACAACGGCTTCGTCCCGAACCGCGTACGCCACGCGAGCAACTCGGAGTTCCTGCTCGGCCTCGTCCTGGCGGGCCGAGGGGTCGCGATCGAGCCCGAGTCGGCCGCCCGCCGGGAACCTCGCGTCGTCTGGCGCGCCCTGGACGGCAGCCCGCTGCGGCGTACGGTGTCGGCGGCCTGGCCGGCGCAGTCGCCGCATCCGGCGGCCGAACGGTTCGGCCGCGTGGCGGCGGAGACGCTGGCGGGGCCGTCCCCGACGGCACAGATCGGGCCGGTCACCGCGCCCCGGCCGTGGACCGTGGTGTTCACGCCGTCTTATCGTTAAGACTATAACCAATTTAGAAATACAAAGTTATCAGTTTCATTCCTAGATTCCAGGAATGGTCAACAGATCCAAGCTGACAACATGTCTGATCGCCGTGGCGGCGGTGGCCGCCGCCATGGTGATCACGTCGGCGGCTGCCGCCGGTCCGGGCGCGCCCGCAACCGTGCCGGTCGCCGCCGACCGCAGCATGGTCGAGCAACTCGCCCGCACCCTGGGCGTCAGTCCCGACCAGGCGCTGGCCCGGCTCGGTCGCCAGGCGGCGTTCGCGCGGGCCGAGGAGCGCCTGCGCCTCGGCCTCGGCGACCGGTTCGGCGGCGCGTACCTCAACGAGGACGCCTCGGTGCTGACCGTCGGCGTGACGAGCGCCGCCGACAGCGCTCGCGTCCGGGCAGACGGGGCCGTCCCCGTCGTGGTCGACCGCAGCGAAGCCCGGCTGCTCACCTACGCCGGGCGGCTTACCGGCCGCGCGGCGTCGGCGCCCAACCAGATTCCCGGCTGGTACGCCGACGTGCGTACCAACCGTGTCGTCGTGCTCTACCGTGACGGCGGCCTCACCGCGGCCCGTGCCTGGGCGGCGGCCAGCGGCGTACCGGCGGACTCGGTGCGCTTCGAGTCCAGTGTGGAGCAGCCTCGGCCGCTGATCGACGTCATCGGCGGCAACGCGTACTACATCGGCGCGGGCACCCGATGCTCGGTCGGGTTCGCGGTGACCGGGGGCTTCGTGTCGGCCGGGCACTGCGGCACGACGGGCGCCACCACGACGCAGCCCAGTGGCACGTTCGCCGGATCGAGCTTCCCCGGCAACGACTACTCGTGGGTGCGTACGGCGGCGGGCAACACGTCGCGGCCGCAGGTCAACCGGTACCCGGGCACGGTCTCGGTGGCCGGTTCGCAGGCCGCCGGGGTCGGCGCGACGGTCTGCCGGTCGGGTTCGACGACCGGCTGGCACTGCGGCACCATCAACGCCCTCAACGCCTCCGTGACCTACTCCCAGGGGACGGTCACGGGGCTGATCCGCACCAACGTCTGCGCCGAGCCCGGCGACTCCGGCGGCTCCCTCATCGCCGGTGACCAGGCGCAGGGCGTGACCTCCGGTGGTTCGGGCGACTGCACCTCCGGCGGCACGACCTACTTCCAGCCGGTCAACGAGATCCTCCAGACCTACGGCCTCACGTTGACCGTCACCGGCACCACCCCGCCGACGAGTTCGCCGACCACCGGTCCGACCGGCGGCCCGACGACTCCGCCGCAGGGCTGCGGCGGCCTGCCCGGCTGGAGTTCCACGACGGGATACGCCCCCGGCGACGACGTGTCCTACAACGGCCGTCGCTGGGAGTCGACCTGGTGGTCCACCGGAGCCGAACCCGGCGCGCCCGGCTCCTGGGCCGCCTGGGCCGACCGCGGCGCCTGCTAGAGACCTCACGGTTTCCTCCCCCCTGCCGGCCTGGGCGTCCACCAGCGCCCAGGCCGGCATCCCCCACCCCCAAAAGGAGAACAACCCCGTGAAGCCCATCCCACTTCGGATCACCCTCGCGGCCACCGCCGCGGTGGCGGGTCTGGCCCTGGTCATGCCAGGCGTCTCGCTCGCCAGCGCCCGGCCGCAGGCGCAGCCGGCGGCCCAGACGGCGTCGACGGCTCAGTCGGCCGCGCTCGCCGCGACGGCTGCCGACCGGGTCGCCGACGGCGGCCTCGACGCGCTGGCCAAGGGTCCGAACGAGTCCTTCGTACGCCGGGACGTCGTCGCCGGATCCGGCGGCCTGCAGTATGTCTCCTACGAACGCAGCTTCCGCGGCCTGCCGGTGCTCGGCGGCGACGCCGTCGTCGTGACCGACAAGGCCGGCACCGTGCGGGACACGGCTTCCGCGCTCGGCCGGGGCGTACGCCTCGCGTCGGTCACGCCGAAGGTCTCGGCGAGCCGGGCGACCGCCGTCGCCCGCAAGCAGCTCAGCAAGATCGAGCAGGCCACCCCGGCGCGGCTGGTCGTGTTCGCCACCCCGAGCGGCGATCGGCTCGCCTACGAGGTCGTGCTGGAGGGCGTACGCGCGAACGCGCCGAGCCGCCTGCACGTCGTCGTGGACGCCGCCGACGCCCAGGTGATCGACCTTCGGGACGACGTCCGGGAGGGCTCCGGCAACGGCTACTACAACGGCCAGGTGACCCTGACGACCAGTGGTTCCGGCAGCTCGTACTCGATGACCGACAACACCCGACCGGGCCTGCAGTGCGGCGGCCAGACCGGCGGCGCGTACACCGGCACCGACGACTCGTGGGGCAACGGGACCGGCACCAGCCTGGAGACGGCCTGCGTCGACGCCCTGTACGCCGTCCAGCGCGAATGGGACATGCTCGGCGCGTGGCTCGGCCGCAGCGGCATCAACGGCAGCGGCGGCGGCTTCCCCGCCCGCGTCGGCCTGAACGAGGTCAACGCGTACTGGAACGGCAGCTACACCAACTTCGGCCACAACCAGTCCAACACCGGTCAGGCCACCTCGATCGACGTCGTGGCGCACGAGTTCGGCCACGCGATCTTCCAGACGACCCCGGGCGGGGCCGGTTCCGGCAACGAGAACGGCGGCCTCAACGAGTCCACGGGGGACATCTTTGGCGCGCTGACCGAGGCGTACGCCAACAACCCGAACGACCCGCCGGATTTCCTCGTCGGCGAAGAGGTCAACCTCACCGGCGCGGGCCCGATCCGCAACATGTACAACCCGTCCGCGCTCAGCGACCCGAACTGCTACTCGTCGGCCATCCCCAACACCGAGGTGCACTCGGCGGCCGGGCCGAACAACCACTGGTTCTACCTGACCGCGATCGGCTCCGCCGGGGGCGGCGGCAACCCGTCGAGCCCCACCTGCAACGGCGGGTCCGTCACTGGCATCGGCATCCAGAAGGCCGGCCAGATCTACATGGGGGCGCTCAACCTGAAGACGTCCGGTTGGCGGTACGTCAACGTGCGTACGGCGACGCTGCGCGCGGCAGTCAACCTGTTCGGGGCGTCGTCGGCCGAGTGCCGCACGGTCAAGGCGGCGTGGGACGCCGTCAGCGTGCCCGCGCAGAGCGGTGAGGCCCAGTGCTCCACGGCCACCAACGACTTCTCGGTGTCGGTCAGCCCGGCCAGTGGCACCGTCCAGCGTGGAGCCACCGGGAGCACGACCGTCTCGACCGCGACGACCTCGGGCAGCGCCCAGTCGGTCGCGCTCTCGGCCAGCGGCCTGCCGTCCGGGGTGACCGCGACGTTCTCCCCGGCGACGGTGACCTCCGGCGGTTCCAGCACGCTGACACTGGCCGCGAGCGCGTCCGCCGCGCTCGGGTCGGCGACGGTCACGGTGACCGGAACCGGCTCGAGCGCGACCCACACCGCCTCGTACACCGTGACGGTCACGAGCCAGCCGGGCGGGAACGACTTCTCGGTCTCGCTCTCGCCCTCGTCCGCCACGGTCGCGCCGGGCAACTCGGCCACCGCGTCGGTCGCGACGGCGACCACGTCCGGGAGCGCCCAGTCGGTGGCCCTCTCCGTCACTGGTACGCCCACCGGTGTCACCGCGTCGGTGAGCCCTGGCACGGTGACCTCGGGCGGCAGCGCGACGCTGTCGATCGCGGTCGCGGCCGGCGCGACGGCGGGCACCTACTCCCTCACCGTCACCGGTGTGGGCACGTCGGCGTCGCACAGTGCGGTGTTCACGCTGACGATCAGCGGCGGCGGTGGCGGCGGCTGTGGCGGCCTGCCGGAGTGGACCGCCACCACGCCGTACGCGCCGGACGACCTCGTGTCGTACAACGGCCACCGCTGGAAGTCGACCTGGTGGTCGACGGGTGCCCAGCCCGGCGCGCCCGGTTCCTGGGCGGTCTGGTCCGACCAGGGCGCCTGCTGAACCGCCCCGGGGACGGTTGCCGCCGGCGGCCGTCCCCGGTCCCCCCTCCCAACCACCGCGAACGGAGAAGTGATGAGCGACGAAGAAAGCCGCACCGAGGAGCCCCGGCCCACCGGAGTGTCCCGGAAGACCCTGCTGCGCGCGGCGATGATCGCGCCCGCCGTCCCGCTGCTGGCCGGCGTGCCCGCCCTCGCGCGTACGCCGTCCGGGCAGCCGCTGGCGGCCACGCCCGAGTCGTGTGACGACGACGATCTCACCCCGCCGCAGATCGAAGGCCCCTACTTCAAGCCGGGATCGCCGCTGCGGACCTCGATCGCCGACGGTCCGGGCACCGCGCTGACCCTGACCGGCTACGTCGTCGGGCTGGCCTGCCAGCCCATCGCCGGGGCGCTGCTGGACTTCTGGCAGGCCGACAACGGCGGCAACTACGACAACGTGGGCAACCGGTTCCGGGGTCACCAGCTCACCGACACGCAGGGCAAGTTCACCCTGACCAGCATCGTGCCGGGGCTGTACCCGGGGCGTACCCGGCACATCCACGTGAAGGTGCAGGCGCCGGGCCGCCCGATCCTGACCACCCAGCTCTACTTCCCGAACGAGCCCCGCAACTCGACCGACACCCTGTACGACCCGGCGCTGCTGATGAACGTGCAGATCGTCGGATCGGGCCGGCAGGCCACGTTCGACTTCGTCCTGAACATCCAGGGCACGCCACCGTCGCCGTCGCCCACTCCCACGAAGACCACCAGTCCCACTCCGCCGACCGGCGGCACCTGGGCGCCCTATGTGGCGTACGCCCTCGGCGCGCAGGTCACCTACGGCGGGCTGAGCTACGCCTGCCAGATCGCGCACACCTCGCTGCCGGGCTGGGAGCCGCCGAACACGCCCGCCTTGTGGCGACGCGTGTAGGACTCTGATCCCGTCAGATTCCTGCTGATCCCTGGGGAGATTCCGCCGTCGACGTCGTGCCTGGCGATGTCGGCGGCCTTCCCGTGTTCATCCACAGGCGACGGTCAGCCGATTGCCGTCCATCGACACAGCTAATACCTTGGCTGCGGACTGTCCGAGTACGGGGGACACGGGGAGGGCTCATGGGATCGAAGCGATCCGTCGGCAAGCTCGCCGGGGAGGCCGCTGAGGGGCTGATGCGGCCGCTGGCGAAGCTCATCAAGAAGGGCGACCGGCTGCCGTCGGTCTCCCGGGCGGTGCGTCCGCCGGTGCACGCGCATCCGGGACTGCACTCCCGCTCCGGCGCGCTGACCAACCGCGAGGTGATGGAGCAGGGCGTCGGCCTGCCGCGGACGCCGGAGACGGTCGACCACTACTCCCGGCTGGCCGGAGTGGACATGCGCGGCAAGCCCGTCGACATCGTCGAGGCGCCGGACGACATCGCGTACCTGGACTATCAGGGAGCCGTGGCGCGGACCGACGACCTGGGCGTCCAGCTCGGCCCGGCCGCGTTCCAGGACGAGGAGACCCTCGTGCGGACCCTCGGCCACGAGAGCGTGCACGTGAAGCAGTACGAGGACGGCCGGGTATCGTCCATGACAGGGCCGCTGGAGGACGAGGCGTACGCCGCGGAGGACGCCTTCGTCGACACCTGGAGGAGGAACACCCGATGAGTTCGCAGCTCACCGTCGAGCGGACGTTCAAGCTGACCGGCCGCCCCTGGCTGCTGGTGACCGGGCGGCTCGACGGCGAACCGCTGAACATCGGCGACCAGGTGACCATCGCCGATCCCGGCCGGCCGGCGGTCGCCGGGGTGGTGCGGTCGATCGAGCTGCACAGCGCGCCCGGGACGACCACCATCGCCGTCGACCTCGAGCTGGACGACCGGATCCAGCCGGGCACCGTCCTCTCCCGCGCCGAATAGATCACGGGACCAGTACGCTCTGTGGGGATGATCGAGCCCGGGATCGACCCCTCCTCCGCCACCACCGCCGCCGAGTTCGTGGAGCTGCTGCGGCGCGTCCGGATCAGCTCCGAGCTGAGCTACCGGCAGATCGCGCAGCGCGCCCGCGCACACGGCGTCGCCCTGCCGATCAGCACTCTCGCGACCGCGCTGAACCGGGATACGATGCCCCGGCCGGAGGTCGTCACGGCGATGCTGCTGGCCTGCGGCTGCAGCCGGGAAGAGCTGGCCCGGTGGCTGACCGTGCGCCGCCGGATCGTCCTCGGCCCGCTCTCCACTGCGGACAGACCGGAGCCGGACCGCGCCGAACCGAACCCACCATCGCCCGATGAAGTGAAGCCCGACGAGGCGGAGTCCCGGGAGACGCTCGCCACGCCGGTCGCGATGGACCTCCAGAACCGATGGCGGCGGCTGCGGGCTCGCGTACCCCTATGGGCGATCTTGGCGGTCGCCATCGCGGTCAGCGCGGGCGGCGCCTTGTGGTCCGCGGACCGCACGCACCATGCCGCGACCTCGCCGCCGGTCGGCTCGCCCCCGGCGACCGGCTCGCCCTCGCCGATCATCGCGGCGGAGTCCATCCGGGTACGCCCGATGACCGGCGCCGGATGCCTGAGCGAGCGCAGCGGAACCACCGGATACCTGTTCATCGAGCCGTGCGAGCAGGCGTTCCCGGCGCTGTCGACGGAGCCCGCCGACGGCGGCGCGTTCCGGATCCGCACCGATCACCCCGAGTTCGGGCCGGGGTGCATGGGCGTCGACCCGGTCGCGACCGACGACCGGCCGTCCGACGGCTACTGCCCCGACGTCAAGCATCAGCTCTTCACGCTGATCGCGGCGGGCGGCGGGATGCTGGTCCGCAATGTCGAACTCGGACAGTGCCTCGTGGTACGCCCGGAGGCCGGATCGCGCGCGGTGATCTTCGCGGACTGCTCGGGTGACGACCCCGCGCAGCTGTTCGTCATCGACCGAGTCTGATCGAGCACACGGCCCTTCACCTGCGCGAACGTTCGGGTCGAACGCCTTCGAACGATGCCGAACGCGTTCAGCGTTGACCTCGATCAACTGCCGCGGCTAACAATCGACCCCGGGACCGCCGGGTTCCGCCGGCCGGCGGTCCCCACATACGGGGGGTGCACACGATGACGATTCTGCTGACCGGGGGCAGCGGGGCTGTGGGCGCGGCCGTGCTGGGGAAGGTGGCGGCCGGAGGGCCGAAGGAGCGAGTCGTCGCGCTGGTGCACCGCGGTGATGTCGCCGCCGCGACTGTCGCAGGCGACATCACCGCACCCCGGCTGGGCTTGGCCGCCGACGTGTACGCCCGGCTCGCCGGACAGATCACCACTGTCGTCCACTGTGCTGGGGCGACCGAGTTCACCGCCGCGGACGAGGTGATCCGGGCGCTGAACGTGGACGGCACCCGGCATGTGCTGGAGTTCGCGGCCGACGCCGGGGCGCGGGTCGTCTTCGCCTCGACCGCGTTCGTGGTCCGGCGGGAGAGCGCCGCGCCGCTGACGCAGTCCTATCTGGAGACCAAGCTGGCGGCCGAGGATCTGGTCCGCTCGGCGGGGCTGCCCGCCTCGATCGCCCGGATCGGCGTCGTCATGGGCGACGCCCGGACCGGGCGGATGAGCCGCTTCCAGGGTCTGCACTCCACCGTGGACGCCGTCCTGCGCAACCTGTTGCCGGTGCTCCCGTTCGCCCGGGACGCCGTGATCGACGCGCTCCCCCGCGACATCGTGGCCGACGAACTCCTCCGGCTCTGCGCCACCGACGACGCGACCGGTGACGGCGTAGCGGGCGCGGCTCACGATGCCGGGGTCGGCGAGCATTGGATCACCGCTGGACGGGACGCGCTCACCATCGGGCGCATGGTGGAGCTGATCGCCGAGCGGGCGCCCCACCTGGGGCGGACCGTCCATCCGCCGCGCTTTGTACGCCCGGCACTCGTCGACCGGGTGGTACGCCCGGCGTACATCGATCCGCTGCCCGCGGCCCAACGCCGCAAGTTCGCCAATCTCATGGCTCTGGCCTCGCTGTTCGACGACGTGCCCGCGTTTCCGAGCACGCTGACGGACCCACCCACCACTCAGCAGCTCGAGGACGCGTTCGTCGCCACCGTCGACTACCTGGCCGCGAGCAAGGGCCTCGTCGCCGCCTGACCGAGTTCCGCCGCCTGACCGAGTTCCGCCGCCTGACCGAGTTCCGCCGCCTGATCGCCTTGGCAAAGCGTCGCCTGACCAACCTGGGGAGTTGCTCATGACCGCCGAAGCACCGTTGTCCTATGCCCAGCAACTGCTCGCCGCGTTCGCCGTGCACGACGGCGGCAGCGTCTTCGGCGGCGGATTCGTCAACTGGTGCGCCCACGAGCTGACCGGCCCGGTCGAGCCGGAGCTGCTCCAGGAGGCGCTGGACGAACTGGTCGTGCGGCACGGCGGGCTGCGTACGGTGGTGGTCCGGGACGAGGGTTTCCCGTTCCAGCGTGTCGTCGCGCCCGCGCCGGTTCCGTTACGCGTCCACGACGCCGCTGTGTCCATACCGGACGAACGGGTCCGCGCGACCGCCCGGATCACGGCCGAGGCCCTGGCCCGGCCGTTGCCACCCGGCCAGGTTCCGTTGATCGCCGCCGACCTCGTCCGGTTCGGCCCGGACGAGTCGGCCCTGATCCTGCTGATCCACCGCACCGTCGCCGACGGCTGGACGATGCAGGTCGCCATCCGCGACGTCGTCACCGCGTACGAACGTCGTCGCCGGGGTTCGGCCGACGCCGTCGAACCACCGCCCCAGTACGCCGATCACGCGCTGACCGAATCCTCCCCGGAACGGGAGAAGCGGATTCAGGAAGCGCTGCCCTACTGGCGGGAGCAGCTGTCCGGCGTACGCCGGGTGGGCATCCCTGCCGACCGGCCCCGCCCGGACGCTGCCGCAGACACCGGTCGAGAGAAGGCGCTGCACACCTTCGAACTGCCCGACGCGGTCGTCGCCGGGCTGCGCGCCCGGGCCCGGACGCTACGGACCACCGAGTTCACCCTGCTGCTGACCGCGTACGCCGTCGCCCTGGCCGGGCACGCGGGCCAGCCGCGGATCGCCCTGCCGGTGCTGTCGGCCGGACGCGGTGCCGGGGACTGGGACGGCATCGGCTTCTACCTCAACGGCCACGTGCTCCGGCTGACCCTGTCCGGTGCGATGACGGCGGCGGAGGCGGCGGCGCACGTGCACCAGGTCAACGCCGAGGCGCTTCAGCATGACGTGCCGCTCATCCGGGTCCTGGAGGAACTGCCGGAGCTGGCCGAGGCGGCGTTCGACGCCCGGGACATCGTGCCCGCGCCGATGCAGTTGTGCCGGCCGATCCCGCGCGCCGACGATCCCGGTGCGGCCGTCCACTATCGACGGCTGACGCTGCCGCCCGACGTCGTCCGCGAGACGCCGGTCATGCCGGTGGACTTCCTCTGGGTGATGGAGCCGTACGACTCCTTCGTCGTCCGGGTGACCTACGACCCCGCGATGTTCGAGGCGGCGTCGGTGGACCGGATCGCCCGCCGGTTCCGTGCGACCGCCGACAGGCTCGTGACCTCGCCGAACACGCCGCTGGCAAGTCTGCTGGCGGCCACACCCGAGGAGGTAGGCGGATGAACCGCCAGGCGCTGGAGCTGAGCACCGACTACACCGCGCCGCGGGACGCGGTCGAACAGCAGCTGGCCGAGTTGTGGTCGGCTCGCCTGGAGGTCGAGCCGATCGGCGTCCACGACGACTTCTTCGAGCTGGGCGGGGACTCCCTGCTCGCCGCCGAGCTGCAACTGGCGATCGACCGGATGTTCGGCGTCGAGGTGCCCACGTGGACGTTGTTCCTGAGTCCCACCGTGGCCGAACTCGCCGCCACCATCGTCGCCGAGCTGGCGTCGGCGTGACCGGTCTCGTCGACCTCGCCGATCCGGGCCTGTACGCCACGGGCGAGGCGCACACGGTGTTCCACGCCTTGCGAGACAGCGACCCGGTGCACTGGCAGCCCCCGGCGGGCGACCGGCCCGGGTTCTGGTCGGTGACCCGGTACGCCGACGTCGACCGGGTGCTCTCGGACTACGAGGCGTTCACCAGTGAGCGCGGTACGCTCCTCAATCTGCTCGGCCGTCCCGATCCGGCCGCCGGACGGCAGCTCGCCGCGACCGATCCGCCCCGGCACGACCGGATGCGCGCGCCGGTGCAGCAGGCGTTGAACGCCCGGGCCGTCGACCGCCATATGTCCGCTGTGGACGCCGCGGTGGACGCCGTCCTCGAACCGGTCCGGGCGTCGGCCGGGTCGGTTGTGGACCTGGTGGAGGTGTTCCGGCTGCTGCCGCTGGCCGCCGTCGGGCCGCTGCTGGGCGTACCGGAGTCGGATCGCGCGCGGCTGGCGGAGCTGGCAGCGATGTGCGCCGCCGAGGACGATCCCGACGTGCGGCTGCCGGGCGGGGTCGCCGCGACCCTCCAGCGCGGCCATCGGGAGCTGTTCGCGTACTTCGCCGACCTGGTCCGCCAGCGGCTCCGGCGGCCCGGCGGCGATCTGCTCAGCGTGCTGGCCACGATGCGGTTCGAGGGTGCTCCGCTGCCCGTCGGAGCCGTCATCGCCAACGCGTACAGCCTGCTCCTCGGCGCGGCGGTGACGCTGCCGTGCGTGCCGGCGGCCGTGCTGGCCCAGGTGGCGAAGACCGGCGCCTTCCGGGTCTGGGCCGAGCGGCCGGACCTGCTGGACAGCGGGGTCGAGGAGGCGTTGCGGTTCGCCACTCCCGGCATGCATTTCGTCCGGCACGCCCGGCGGCCGGTCCGGCTTGGAAACCATTACATCGAGTCCGGCCAGCCCGTCGTCGCATGGCTGACCGCGGCCAACCGCGATCCGGCGGTGTTCGACGACCCGGACGGGTTTCACCCGGACCGGCGGCCCAATCGGCACCTCGCCTTCGGCAGCGGTCGGCATTACTGCATCGGCTCCCACATCGCCCGCCGGACATTGCGCCTGCTCTTCGGCCGGCTCCTCGCCGAGGTGGCCGACCTCGACCTGGCAGGTCCCGCGGTCCGGGTCCACTCGGCGTTCCTCGCCGGATTCAAACACGTGCCGGTCGTGGTCCGGCTGCGCGGAGGTCTCGCATGATCCCCCTCACCTACGCCCAGGAGCTGCTCGACCTGCTCGAACGGCACGATCCGGGCCGCACCACCGGCGATCGGTTCGTCGTCGAACAGTCCTTCCGAGTGACCGGGACGGTCGAGCAGGAGACGCTGCGGGCGGCACTCGGCGACGTGGTGTTCCGGCACGAGGCGCTGCGCAGCGTCCGGGAGCCCGGCGGCAGCCGGGTCGAGCCACCGAGACCGGTCACCGTGGACGGTTACGCCGATCCCTTCCCGGCCGGCGAACTGCCCGCGCTGCGGGCTCGGCTGTGCGACGACCGGCTCGATCTGGCCGCGCACCACAGCGCGGCCGATCCGTGGTCGCTCGCCGTGATCGCGCGCGATCTGGCCACCGCCTATCACGCGCGGCTGCGGGGCGACCGGCTCTCCCCCAAGGTCATGCAGTACGCCGAGATCGCCGCCGACGACCGCTCGCCGCAATGGCAGCAACGCATCGCAGAGGTGCTGCCGAACTGGCGCGCACGGCTGGCCGGGCTCGACGCGGCGGAGCGGCCCGAGTGCGGTCCGGTCGCCGGCCGGTACGCCGAAGTCCCGTTCCGGCTCGGCGACGATCTCTGGCAGGCCGTGGTGGGCAGCGCCCGGCGCGCGCGGAGCACACCGTTCACGGTGCTGCTGTCGGCGTACGCGGCGACGCTGTATCCGGCGGGACGGACGCCGGAGGCGCTGCTGCCGGTCATCACGCCGGGCCGGATCCCGTCGGAGTGGGACACCGTCGGCTTCCTGCTCAACGTGCTCACGATGCGGGTGTCGATCCCGGCCGCCGACGATCCGCCGGAGCTGCTGCGGCGCGTCGACGTGGCGTGCCGTCAGGCGTACGCCGACGACATCCCGCTCGTGCCGGTGTTGGGCGAGGTTCCGGCGCTGCTGACCGCGCTCACCGGTACGCGAGCCGCCCCGGCCTTCCGGTTCGTCGCCCGGCCGTCGATGACCCCGCCGCCCGTCCAGCCACAATGGACAGCTGCGCCGGTCGGGCCGGAGACGTCCCCGTCGGTGGTCCTCGGCTGCCCGCTGCTGTTCACCGTCCATCCGGGCGGCACCGGGATCGTCACGTACGACACCGGGGCGTACTCGGCGGACCGGATCGGCGACCTGGTCTCGGCGTACCTGTCGCGGGTGCCGTTGTTCGCCGGAGCCCGCTGATGTGGCCCGACCATATCCTCAGCCTGGTGGAGCCGCACCTGTTCGGCGACGCTGTGGCGGTCCGCGACCGGGACGGGCAGCTGTCCTATGCCGACCTCGGCGACCTCAGCGCCCGGGTCGCGGCAGCCGTGATCCGCGCGGGGGTGGCCGAGGGCGAGCCGGTGCTCGTGCACGCGAGCCTGTCACGGTGGGCGATCGCCGGCATGCTGGGGGTGCTGCGCGCCGGAGCCTGTTACGTGCCGATCGACGCCGCCTTCCCGGCAGACCGCCAACGCCAGTACGCCGAAGCGTCTGGAGCGCAGGTGGTGCTCACCGAACCTGGGCTGCCGCGGTTGCGGCCTGAGCTGACGCCCATCGACCTGACCACACTGCCACCCGGCCGGGCGGCCCGGCACGGGCGGCTCGCATACACCTGTTACACCAGCGGCTCCACCGGCACACCGAAACCGGTCACCGTGTCGGCGGCGGCGTTGGCGTACTCGACGGCCGCCCGGCTGCGGTACTACCGGGATCGGGTGGGCGGATTCCTGCTGTGCTCGTCGATCTCGTTCGACAGCTCGGTCGCCGGGATCTACTGGACGCTGGCCAGCGGCGGGGCCGTCCTCATCCCGAGCCCACGGCCCGGCGACCTGGTCGCGCTCGGCCGGACGGCCCGGGCGTACCGGCCGACGCATCTACTGCTCGTGCCGTCCCTGTACGCGGTCGCGCTGCGCGGCGGGCTCGCCGACGACCTGCGGAGTCTGCGTACCGTGGTCGTCGCGGGCGAAGCGTGCCCGCCCAGCCTGGTCGGCGAGCACTTCGCGCGGCTGCCCGGCACCCGCATGTTCAACGAGTACGGCCCGACCGAATGCACCGTGTGGTGCACCGTCCACGAGTGCACGCCCGAGGACGCCGGGCAGCGCTCGGTGCCGATCGGCCACCCCATCCCCGGTACGCGCGTCGCCCTCCTCGACGGCGTACTGCACGTGAGCAGTCCCGGCCTGGCCGAGCCGGACACCGTCACTCGGACCACAGTGGACGGCCTTCCGTACTACCGAACCGGCGACCTGGTGACCCAGCGTGCCGACGGGGCGCTGCTGTATCACGGACGCGGCGACGACCAGCTGAAACTCGGTGGGATGCGGATCGAGCGGGCCGAGATCGAACACGCGCTCGCCGGGTCGCCCGGGATCGCGTACGCCGCCGTGGGCATGGCCGGCGGCCACCTGGTCGGCTTCCTCGTCACCGCCGAAGACGCCGTCGACCGCCGGGCCGTACGGCACCATCTGCTGGCGGCGCTGCCCGCGGCCGCGCTGCCGGCGCAGTTGATCGAAGTCGACGAGGTCCCGTCGTTGCCCAACGGCAAAGTCGACCACGGCGAACTGGATCGGCGTGCCGCCGCCGCGCTGGCGGCGCTCACCGGTAGCACGTCGTTGACCTATCGGGTGGCCGGATAGGTCGGCTGCGTACCACCCGCTCGACGCATCAGCCGCGGCCCTGGGCCCTCGCCGCCCAGCACGTCCCGGGGATTCGTCAGGTGGCACGCCCGCAACGACAGGCAGCCGCAGCCGATGCAGCCGGTGAGGTCGTCCCGCAGTGCCTGGAGCTGGGCGATGCGCTCGTCGAGGACGGCCCGCCACCCGCTCGACAGGCGCACCCAGTCCTCCCGGGTCGGCGTCCGTTCGCTGGGCAGTTCGTCGAGGGCTTCCCGGATCGCCGTGAGCGAGATCCCGACGTTCTGCGAGGCCCGGATGAAGGCGACCCGGCGGAGCGTGTCCCGGCTGTACCGCCGCTGGTTGCTCGCCGTCCGGGTGCTGCTGATGAGGCCCTTGCGCTCGTAGAAGTGCAACGCGGAGACGGCCACCCCGCTGCGGTCGGCGACCTGGCCGACGGTCAGCTCGTGGAACGTGGTGCGGGCCCTCGGCATGCCACCGACCGTAGCACTTGACCTGAACCAAGGTTGAGGCCAAAGAATCGCGACGTCCATCACTGCGATCAGGGTCGGCGCTTTCGGGCGCTGGATAAGGGTTCTCGGTCGAATCTTGACCCATGATTCGACCCGGATCCCTGATCCAGCGCTCAGGTACGGGCGAGATGGGGCGAACCGGTCAAAGGCAGATCCAGACGTACATCGCCCGGTCTTCGACTGCGGCCCGCGCCACCGCTCGCAGCTCCGGGATCAGTTTCTCGAGCCAGTCGGGTTCGGGAGCCATCCACTCCTCGGCCTCGCTCCATGTCGCGGCGAGAGCCGGAACACGCTCGTCGGGAATGCCCGCGATCGCGGCCCGGCACTCCTCCCGGATTCGGATGATCCACGGGCCTTCCTCGTCGGCTGGTTCGAGCATCTCGTCGTCGCCGTGGTGTTTGTTCACCTTGTACTTGACCCCGTCGACCGCCGCCCACAACTGTCCGAGCAGGATCGTCGGCTCCAGCCACTTGGCCGCCACCTTCGGCAGTTCGGTCGGAAGCGGGCCATGCTCCCGGCAGGCCGCCGCCTCGGCCGGGGTGGCGGCGAAGTAGTCCGTCAGGATGCCCATCGGCCGACCCTAGCGGCGACCACCGACAGCAAGCCCGACCGGCGAGCCCCACCGACCGACGTCCTCGCCGCTACCGCGCCCGATCAGCTTTACGGCTGGTGGAGCGGCGGTGGCGCGTTCGTCCAGGCGCCCGCGCATCCGCCGATTCTGTCGGATCTGCCGGAGGGCGCTCGCGTCGCTGCCCGTGCTCGCACCGTTCGGTGTGGACAGTCGGCTCGTCGGCGCGGTCACCGCGATCTGGCAGCGCCGGCGACGAGCCCTGACCGCCCCGAACGGCCGAAAACGCAGCCAGAATCCAGATTCAGCTGAGCGCGTTGAAGACCGCCTCGGCCTTGTCGCGCTTGGTGTACAGCTCCCAGGCCGCCTCGGCGAGCTCGTCGGGGTCGAGGATCGGCAGGCCGCCGGTCGCCTGGGCGCTCATGAACGTGTGGATGTCGCCGCGTTCGATCAGGCCGCCGATGGTCAGCGTGCTGGCGTACACGCCTTGGTCGGCGAGCGCGGCGTGCAGGGTCACCGCGTAGTTGCGCAGCGCCGCCGAGGAGAGGGCCAGGCTGCCCAGGGCCGGCATCGGCACTACGGAGCTGAGTCCGCCCGCGAACAGCAGACCGCCGTCGCCGCGCTCGACCATGCCCGGCAGCACCGCGCCGACGAGGTCGACGGCCGCGTAGACCCAGCCCATCGCGTCCCGCACGGAATCGCTGCCGGCCTGGGTGAGAGGCGTCGGCCGGTCGAGCCCGGCCGGGCCGTAGTACACGATGTCCGGTGCGCCGAATCGGTTGGTGATGGCGTCGACGGCGGCGATCAGCTGCGCCCGGTCGCGTACGTCGGCGGTGAAGGCGTCCGCCTCGATGCCCGCCTCGGCGAGCGACTCGAGATATCCGGCGTGCCGGTTCGCCGTACGCGAGACGAGCGCGACCCGGTGGCCCTCCCGTCCGAAGCGGTGCGCGATGGACATGCCGAGCCCGGGTCCGACGCCGAAGACCGCCAGTGTTCCCACGCTTCCTCCTAAAATGAGGTCTCCCTCAGATTGTCTCGACCGTAGCACGAACCTGAGGTGGCCCTCAAGTTTGTAGGATGGTGGGGTGACCACGGGAACGAAGCCGCTCCGGGCGGACGCCGCGCGCAACCGCGACCGGCTCCTCGCCGCCGCGGAACAGGTGTTCGCCGAACGCGGCCTGGACGCGCCGCTGGAGGAGATCGCCCGCCGCGCGGGGGTGAGCATCGGCACGCTCTACAACCACTTCCGCACCCGCGACGACCTGTTCGACGCGATCTTCCCGGCGCGGATGGCCGTGCTGGACGCGGCGGCGGCGAAGGCGGTCGCCGATCCGGACGCCTGGGCGGGATTCGCCGCGTTCACCGAGACGCTGTTCGCGCTGCACGCCGAGGACCGGGGGCTCAACGACGCGCTGGCGCAACGCGTACCGCTGTCACCGGGGGTCGTCGAGGCCTGCCACCGCTGCTTCCGGCACATCGAGGACCTGGTGGCGCGCGCGAAGCAGAGCGGGCAGCTCCGCGACGACTTCGAGGTGGCCGACTACGCCGCCCTGATCTGGGCGATGTCGCAGATCATCCGGGAGAGCGCCGGGGTCGCGCCGCAGGCGTGGCGACGGAGTCTGGCCTTCTTCCTGGACGGGCTGCGATCCGGCGCCGCGCATCCGCTGCCCGTCCCGGCGCTCACCGCGAAGCAGCTCGCGGCCATCATGGCCGCGCCACCCGACTGACGCTATCGAGTCGCTGCGTCCTCGCGTACCAGCTGAAGATGTTCTTGAGGATCCCCGCCCGTGACGAAGGCGCGGCGCGGGTGCTGGACCGAGGCGAGCGAGACGATGTCGCGGCCGAACAGCGCGGCGGTGAGCCAGATCGCCGCGACGCGGACCTTGCGCTCCCAGCTGGGCACGGCGAGCACGTGATACCCGCGATGCATGAACCAGGCGAGCAGGCCGGTGATCACGATGCGGTGGTACTGGAAGATGCCGCGGCCCAGCCCCAGCGTGGCGATCGTGCCCAGGCTGTGGTGCACGTAGGGCTTGGGCGTGCGGCCCCGCAGGCTCGCGACGATGTTCTTGGCCAGCAGCTTGCCCTGCCGGACCGCGTGCTGGGCGTTCGGCACGGTGACCGCGCCGTGGCCCAGCGCCAGGTCGGGCACGGCCGCGTCGTCGCCCGCGCCCCAGGCGTCCGGCACCGGCTCGGCCTCCGTGCCCACGCGCAGGTCCGCACGGACCACGAGCAGGCCCCGGTCGTTGATCGGCAGGTCGGTGTGGCTGCGGACCATCGGGTTCGCGCCGTTGCCCGCGGTCCAGACGATCAGCCCCGAGTCGAACTCCTCGCCGGTCGACAGCACCACATGCCCGCCGGTCGCCGACTGCACCTGGGTGTTCAGATGCACGTGGCCGCCGCGCCGCTCCAGCGAGCGCACGACCCACTCCCCCGGCCCATCGGTGACCTCGGGCAGAATCCGGCCACGGGCCTCCACCAGGTGGAAGGCCAGCTCAGTCTGCTTGATCTCCGGGTACGCCTTGAGCAGCGACGTGGCCAGCGAGAGGAGTTCGCCGAACCCTTCGACTCCCGAGAACCCGCCGCCGACGAAGGTGACGGTGAGCAGCCGCTGTCGTTGCGGTCCCGGCGGCAGCGCCGACGCGCGGTCGAACGAGGTCAGCAGGCGGTCCCGGATGGCGACCGCCTCCTCGACGTGCTTCATGCCGATCGCCTGCTCGGCGACCCCGGGGATGGCGAACTTGCGGGTCACCGCGCCGGCGGTGACCACGATGACGTCGTACGCGAGCGGGAACGGCTCGCCGTCGACCGGCTGCACCGTGACGGTCCGCTCCGCGTGGTCGATCCGGTTCACCGAACCGGCGATCAGCCGCGTCCGGCGCAGGTGGCGCCGCAGCGACACGGCGGCGTGCCGGGCCTCGACCGAGCCGGCCAGCACCTCGGGCAGGAACGGCTGGTAGGTCATGTACGGCCGGGGGTCGACGACGATGATCCGGGCCTCGTCACGCCGGAGCTTCTTCTCCAGTTTCCAGGCGGTGTAGAAGCCGGCGTATCCGCCGCCGACCACCAGAATCGTTCGCATGCGGTCCTCCGAAGTGATGCCGTGTCGCGCAGTCACCGCATAGACCGGACAGCCCTCGGTTTCGTGACAGGAACCGGGCCGGTTGTGACGGACACCGCGTTGATCTTCGACGAGCAGGCCGTGCCCTGCGATGCTGTCACAGACGCCGCCGCCGCGTTGTCTTACCTGGAGGCCGGCGTGAGCCGGCGCCATCGCCGAATCAGGCGCGATCAAGAGGGGCAGGGTGCATGAGAACCAGTCGGCTGGAAGCCTTCAGCGACGGAGTGCTGGCCATCATCATCACGATCATGGTGCTGGAACTGAAGCCGCCGGCCGGGCACAGCCTGTCCGACCTCGTCCACACCACCGGCGTGGGCCTGCTGACCTACCTGCTCAGCTTCGTCTACGTCGGCATCTACTGGAACAACCACCACCACATGTTCCATCTGGTCCAGCGGGTCACCGGCGGCATCCTGTGGGCGAACCTGGCGCTGCTGTTCTGCCTGTCCCTCTTCCCCTTCACCACAGCGTGGATGGACGAGTCGGACTTCGCGCACACCCCCGTCGTGATCTACGGCGTGAACCTGCTGGCCGCGGCGATCGCGTACTTCGTCGTGCAAAATGTGATCATCCGGCACCAGGGTGCTCACTCGCCCCTGCGCAAAGCCGTCGGCCGCGACCTCAAAGGCAAGATCTCCCCGATCTTCTACCTCGCCGGGATCTTCAGCGCGGTGCTCATCGACCCGCACGGCAAGATCGGCGTCGCGATCGCCCTGGCCTGCTTCGTCGCCGTAGCGATCATGTGGATCATCCCCGATCGCCGCATCGACCGGGTGGTCCACCAAATCGAGGAACACTGAGTTCGCGGAACCTCCCAGTCCGTATCAACGCCGAGTTCTAGGGTCGGAACCATGAACAAGCTCTCACTGCTGGCCACCGGACGCGAGCAGCTGGACCGCGCCCAGCGATCCGGGGCCGGCCGGTCCGCCGCCACGGTGTACGGCGGCCACGAGCACGTCCTACGCCAGACGGTCATCGCCATCGCGGCCGGAGCCGAACTCGCCGAGCACGCCAACCCCGGCGAGGCGACCGTCTTCGTCATCGACGGACGCGTACGCCTGACCGGCGCGGCCGCCTCCTGGGAGGGGCTGGCCGGGGATCTGCTGATCGTGCCGGACGAGCCGCATTCGCTGAGCGCGCTGGAGGACGCCGTCGTCCTGCTGACCGTGGCGAAACTCGGCTGAGGCGGACTCAGTGGACGCGTACGCCCTGCTGCCGTTCGACTTCCAGGTCGAGGCGTACGCGTAACTCCGGCCGGTCGAGGGCTTGCCGGGCGTGCGCCACGGCATCTCGCTCGACGCGGTCGCGGATCGCGGCGAGGTCAGCATCGAGGTCGGTGCCCACCCGGAGAGTCAGCACCGGATCGTCCGCTTCGCCGACCAGCCGAGCGCGGACCGACCGCACTCCGCGATAGGTCTCCACTTCGGCGCGGACGGCGTCGCTGACGGCGGGCGCGGCCAGCGTCACCCGGTCGCGGCTGCCCTCGGTTCGCAGCCGCAGGCTCCGGAGCCGATCGGTGCCGAACAGGATGGCGATGAGCCAGCGCACCGCCAGCGCGAGGACGACGAGGGCGAGCACCCCCACCACCGGCCAGAACCAGCGCCCGTTGTCACCGGCGAAGGTCCAGACCCGGTTGGCGGTCAGCAGGCGCCCGGCTCGGGCGTCGCCGAAGCCGCCGAAGGCGGTCAACGCCACGATCACACCCCCGGCGAGCAGCAGGAAGCCGATGATCGTCAGGATGACGCGGTTCGTGCGATCGGCGTGCATCACGTCCTCCGATCGACGGTGACGGACAGGCGTGGGCGGCGGGTCAGCCGGAGCCGGTCGAGATGCGTACCCGCCGTTTCGGCCACTTCATCCCGGAGCCCGGCCTGCTCCGGACCGGCGTCGCGGGCGGTGGCGAGCACCCGGATCTGATTCCGGCCGACCTTGACCCGGCCGGGCGTCACGCCTTCGACCTCCCCGGTCGCCGCCGTCAGATCCTGCGCCACGCCTCGGCGCGTCACGGCCGCATCCATATTGGAATCGGCGCTCTCGACGGGTAGGCGGCGTACGCGCGACGGCCACAGCTCGAACACCAGGAGCCCGAGTCCGACCACGGCGAGCAGCAGCCCGGCCGCCTTCAGCGCGGTGTCGTCCCAGCGCGTACGCCGGGCCCAGTCCAGCGCGCCGGACCAGTCGACCAGCACCGGCGACGCCCCGGCCGCGGCGGCGACGACCTCGACGAGGACCACCACGGAAGCGGCGATCAGCGCCAGGGCGATGACGACCCCGAGCAACCGGTTGACGACCTTCCTCATCGCGATCCCTCCACCTAGGAAACTCTCGCGTGCGGCGCGGCCGTGATCAGGTCGGACACCTCGATCCGGATCTCGCCGACCTCCAGCCCGGTCAGTTCGCGTACGCGTGTGCGCAGGTGCTGCCGCAGGTCGGCGGTCACCTGACCGACCGACGCGGGCCAGCGGACGCTGGCCGTGACGTCGAGGTACGCCTGGCCGCCGTCGACGCGGGCCGACACGGCCGGTCGCCGGTGCAGCTCCGCCCGGCCGCCGATGTCGGGCACCTCGGTCGCCAGGTACGCCGCGAGCTTCGCCACGACGTTCTCCTTGATCTGGATGACTCCGAGTTCCCGGCGATCCCGGCGATCCCGGGTCGGCGCCTGGCCCTGGACGGCATCGAGATCCCGGGTCGGCAGATCCGCGGTGTCGGCCTCGGCGGTCACCGCGTGCTCCGCCGCTGCTGTCCGATGCTGCTCAACGCGCTGAGATCCAGCTCGCGGCCGAGCACCTTGGCGACGGCCCAGCCGATCAGCGCGAACAATCCCACGATCAGCATCTGGCCGAAGCCGACCAGGACGACGACCAGGCCCAGGATCAGGCCGACGGCCGTGCCGAAAATCGTTCTCGTCATCGGGTTCATCGCGTGCCCCTCCCCTTCCGTCCCCCAGCCGAGCCGCCTTCTGGTCCGCTCGGTTCGCTGTCTGATTCGCTGGGCTCGCCGACGAGGTCGGCTACCAGGACGTCTACCGGCCGTCCGCCCGCCAGGGGCGCGACGGCGGTGCGTACCGCCGCCGCGATCTCCGGGATCGGCCGGCCCCAGCGCACTTGGATCTGCACCGACACCGCCGACTCGGCGACGCGTACGCCCACCACGCGGCGACCCGGCAGATACGTGGCCAGTTCGGCCGGCGATCCGGCGTACAGGTCTTCGACGCCCGGGCAGCGGCGTACCGCCTCCGCGATCGCGTCGACGTCCACGTCGTCGGTCAGGTCGCCCGGAGCCACGGCCGGTGCGGTCATCACGACACCCGGGCGGGCGTGCTCTGCTCGTCGTCGGGCAGGTGGACGTCGTCGACGTTCACGTTGACCTCGACGACCTCCAGCCCGGTCATCCGCTCGACCGACTGCTTCACGTTGCGCTGGACGCTGTGCCCGAGTTCGGCGATGCTCGCCCCGTAGTCGACCACGATGTCGAGGTCGACCGCCGCCTGCGTCTCGCCGACCTCCACGCCGACGCCCTGGGAGACGTTGGGCCCGGAGCTGCCGGGGATACGTTCCCTTATGGCGGCGAACGCCCGGGTCGAGCCGGTGCCCATCGAGTAGACCCCGGCGACCTCCCGGCAGGCCATACCGGCGATCTTCTGGACTACCCCTTGCGCCACGTGGATCTTGCCTTCTTGGGTGGTGAGGCGGTCGCTGCCGGCCGTCGGCTGCGTGCCGGTCTCCGACGGGCGGGTCGACGGCCGTTCGGTGGTCTGAGTCATCGCTCGCGCTCCTTCACTCCAGGTGACGGCATGACTACATGTCGTTTACCTGGAACTCGGCAGCCAAACCTCCTCGCCACCGCCACCCGGGCCGCCTGGAGTCGACAAGTACCCGTCTAGGAGCCGTTGTCTCGTTTGAACCATTTATGATCACCCGGGTTTCCGGGCCACCACCAGTTCCCAGGCCGACGGCAGCACCTCGACATGATCGAACCCGGTCTTCTCCAGCAGCTCGGTATAGAACGACACGTCACGGAGCCGGCTGACGCAGCTGTCCACCCCGATCAGGAAGTACGACCAGAAGAACTGCATCGCCAGCCGGTCGGGCGTCCGGAACTCCTCGCAGATCACCAGTCGGCCGCCCAGCTCCAACGCCGCGTACGCCGATTCGACGAGTCGCCGGGCGACGTCGGCGGGCCAGTCGTGCAGGACGCGGACGAACGCCATCGTGTCGTACCCGCCGGGCAGCGGCTCGGCGAAGAAGTCCCCCGCGACGAAGCCCAGCCGGGCCGGATCGGCACAGCGCGTACGCGTCTGCTCGACGAGCGGGCCGACGGCGGCCAGGTTGTAGACGTCGGCGTGAACGTGGGGCGCGTCGGCGACGACGCTCGCGGCCAGCGTCCCCGCGCCGCCGCCCACGTCGAGGAACCGGCGGCGGCCGTCCCACAGGCGGTCGGCGTACCGGTGGAATACCTCCAGCACCGGGCCCAGCCCGAGCGACATGCTGCTCTCGAACGACGCCGTCTGCTCGTCGGTCTGGGGCGGCCAGGCGAAGTCGTCCTCGGTCATGCCGACTTCGCCGCGCAGGCTGTCGGCCAGCCGCCCATGCAGCACCCGCCACGGATACGTGTCGCGATCCCGTTCGATGGCGTCCGGCCCGAGCGCCGCCACCACCGCGTCCCGCAGCCCCGGCACCGCCCGGTACTCGGTGTCGGCTAGGTCGTCGCCGTGATCCTCCCGGCGCAGCATGCCCAGACTCTCCAGACAGTCCAGGAACTTGTACAGCCGCAACGGTTTGAGCCCGTGCCGCTCGGCGAGGTCGGCCAGGCGTACCGGGCCGGGTTCCAGCTCGTCGAGCAGGCCCAGCTCCAGCGCCGTCTCCAGGACGTCAACCGCCTTGGCCCCGTTGAAGAGCAGGCTCATCAGCGCTCGGGGGGACATCTCCGTCATCGGTGCCACTCCTGTTCCAAGGCGTCCATGAACTCGTCGATCTCGTCCAGCGTGTTGTAGACGTGCGGGCCGATCCGCAGGTAGCCGCGCCAGCTGCAGATCAGGTTCCGCTTGGCCAGCCGGTACTTCACCGCCTCGCCGTCCGGAACGTCCAGGCACACCACGCCGCCGCGCTCGGGCCCGGCCGGGCTGACCACCGGGATCCCGGCCGCCGCGGCCCGTTCCAGTACTCGGCCGGTCGCCGTCAGCGAATGGGCGCGGATCGCCTCGATGCCCACGCCGGCCAACAGGTCCAGGCCGACCCGCGAGACGAGCGCCGTAAGCGGGAACGGGGTACCGCCCGCGAAACGCTGCGCGCCGGGCGCCCAGGCGGTCGCGGGCTGGAACGACAACGCGTGTTCGCCCGCCTGCCAGCCGGTCGCGGTGGGCTCCAGCCCGTCCGCCAGCTCCGGCCGCACGTACAGGAACGCGGTGCCCACGCCGCACATCCACTTGTGCGAGCCACCGAGCACGAAGTCCACTCCCAGGGCGGTCACGTCCAACGGCATCACGCCCACGCTCTGGAAGGCGTCGACGATCACCAGCGCGCCCACCTCGCGGGCCCGGCGGACCAGACTCGCCAGATCCAGCGTCGCGCCCGACGAGAAGCTCGCGTGGGGCACGCAGACGATAAGGGTACGCTCATCGATCCGTCGTTCCAGCTCGGCCTGGTCGATCACGGGACCGCCGTCGCCGACGATGTCGACCTCGGCCCCGAGTCGTTGCTGCGCCTGCCAGACGAACGGGATCGTGGGGAACTCGCGGTCGGTGATGACCACGCGGTTCCGGTGCGGCCGGAAGGCGAAGCACGACGCGACCCGGGACAGCAGCGTACTGAGGTTGGCGTCGGTGACGACGCTGCCCGGCGTGGCCCCGATGAACCGCTCCAGAGTGGACACGTACGCGTCCAGCTCCTCGTGCCAGCCGAGCCAGGCGTCGTCGCGCCAGCTTCGCAGGGTGTCCCAGTAGCGTTCCAGCACCGTCTGCGCCCCGCGCGGGATCGCGCCCGTCGAGTTGCTGTTGACGTAGACGCAGCTCTCCAGCAGCGGGAACTCCTGGCGCAGCGAATGACTCACGAGGACTCCTCCTGCTGGGGCTCGAAGACCGGAATGTCCCGGACGGCGGCCAGATACGGGGTGCCCTCGGTGTAGCCGGTGCCGGGACGCGTACCGAGCATTCGCACCGCGATCCGGTAGTGCGTCTGCCGCCATTGCAGCAACACCGTGCTGAACTCGGTCATCCGGCGGTCGAGCAGGTCCCGCTGCGGTCCGGTCAGCTCGGCCGACCCGTACGCCTCGGCCACCGACGGCTGACCGGCCAGCACCGTATCGCGGACCTCCGGCACCGACCGGTACGCCGTCGAGTCGAGCCGGGGCTGGGCCGGCATCCGGCACAGCGACTCGACCCGCTTGTACGACCGGGATTGGATGGCGCTGGCGCCTTCGGTGTAGACGCGGAACGTCCGAAAGGACTCCGGCTGCACCGTGGCCATCAGGGAGAACAACGGAGCCGCCCCGTCCAGCAACTGCCGGGCGTACGCGAGCCGCTCCGCCGCCGAGTCGGCCTGCCCGGTCGTCACGTCCTCGACGGCCTGGCCCAGTTCGGTGGCCAGCGCCGCGAAGGTCGTCTCGTAGCCTTGCAGGACCCGGATGAACAGGTACTCGTCGTGCACCTGGTCGACCGGCAGCATGCTCGCGTCGAGCGCCCGTCGTTCGGTGGTGTCCTGCCGGGTGAGCGCCACCTCGCACAGCTGCGCCGCGGCGGCGGCCGGGTCGGGAGCGGCCGTGGTCAGCAGACCCAGCCGGCTCAGCGCCGGGGCGAACGCCCGGACGCCCAGCCGATACCGCTTGGTCACGAGTGTCACGGCGGGCCGCTGCCGGGGCAGCAACTTGGTCGCGCCCGACGCGGCCGCCAGTTCGAACCGCAGCGCGTCGGCGATCAGCTGCACCGTCAGCTCGTCATGACGACGGCGTACGGTCGCCGGGTCGTCCGGCAGCCGGATCAAGCTCAGCGCCAGATAGGTCTGGTAGTCGTAGCGCCCGTCGTACTTGTCGAGCGTCACGTCGAGGAAATCACGCAGGAAGCGATCGGCCGACTGCGCGCCGGCCGGGGCCACCGCGGTACGCCGGGCCTGGTCGAGCAGCACCAGCAGGTCTTTGGCCACGAAGTGCTTACCGGTTCGCTGGAACTCCGCCACGACGGCGTCATAGGGGAACCTGTCCGGCCGGCGGTCGCCGGACAGCCACGACGCCAGCTCACGCACCCGCGTGGCCGCCCAGCACCCGCAGCTGCCAGAGTTCGGGGAAGAAGCGGTAGTCGATCAACTTGGCCAGCCAGTCGGCCGGACTGTTCGGGGTGCCGATCATCCCGTGCCCGCCGATGCGGATCGCGATCGTGTAGTGGCGTACGCGCCACAGCGCGACCTGTTCGTCCCACTCGATCATGGCCTCGGCCAGCCGGTACGCCGAATCGGTGGCGACCCCTGGATACAGCGTCGCGGGATCGATCTCGCGTTCGCGGAGGTGGGCCTGGAAGGCCAGACCCAATCGGCGGCTCGCCTTCTGCGCGTCGCGCCAGCCTGGCGATTCCGCGCCCGATCCGTTGCCCAAAGCCGGTTTCATCGCCTCGAAGTCGGCCGGCTTGAGATATCGGAACATGTCGAGCTGATCGGTCACCAGCCGGATGGCCAGCGACGCCCGGCCCAGCAGCAGCTCCGCGCCGGGCAGATCGTCCTTGCCGACCAGGACGGCCGCCTCGTCGATCTCGGCGACCGCGAGTTTGAGCCAGAGTTCGCTGGACTGGTGCACTACTTGGAAGAGCAACTCGTCCCGGTGAACCATGTCGTCGGGGTGCCGTTGCAGGCTGAGCAAGGTGTCGAGCCGCATGTAGCGCGCGTAGTCGGTGTCGCCTTCGCCGGGCAGTTCAGGTGAGGTGTGCTTCTTCACCGAGCGTCCTTCCGTCAATCCGGGCGGTTACCCCGGCCAACGTAAGGACACATAGGATCATCGACGTGTCTGCATGTCAACCTTACGGAAACGGTTGTGTTATCAACGATCTGCGTCCGGGTCGCCCGCGGTCAGCCGGATCGTGAAGCCGGTGGCGTCTCGATGCATGCTGACGTGGTCGCACAGTTGGTGGCTCAGCCACAGGCCAAGTCCGCCCGGATCGGCCTCGGCCAACGGCAGCAGCCCGGCGAACGGATCCTTCGGCCCGGCGCCTTGATCGGTGACGGCGAGCACCATCCGCTGTGACGAGATCCACAACCGTACGCGGATCGGCCCGCGGCCATGCCGGAGCGCGTTGGTGACGCCCTCGCTGACGGCGACCATGAAGCCGCCGAGATCGGCGCCCGTCGAGGTCAGCGTGGCCGGGGCGGCGCTGCGCACCGCCTGCCGGACGGCGGCCGGCGTCGGGTCGACCAGGGTCCACGCCGGGGCCTGCCGCAGCAGTGGGTCGGCCGGGGCGGGCTGGGGCTCGCCGAGATAGCTCACCGGGTCCAGGTAGGTCTCGTTCGGGGTGTGCTCCCCGTTCGGCCCGGCCGTCCGGGGATGCGTACGCAGGACGTCGGCCATCACCCCGGGCGGCGTCGTCGCCGTCTCGTACGCGCACATGCTCCACAGCGGGAACTCGTCGTACGCGTGGTTGATCGCCGATTCGTAGCGCGCCCACCAGTCCCAGGTCGCGCCGAACGCCGAGGCGGCCAGCTCGCCGATGATCCGGATCTGCTGCGCTCCCTCGGCGACGAGCCGGGCCAGGAGCTTGCGGTATTCGGCGATGGCCCCGGCGGGGCGGGCGTACATGTCGCCGCCGGCCAGGTAGATGATGCCGGGATCGTCGGCGGTGGCGCGCCGGATCAGGTCGGCGTGCGGACCGCTGAAGGCGACCAGCGTCGGCTCGCCCGCGGCCACCCCGCCGAGCAGGAACGGCACCGCGATGTCGAGCAGCTCCCGTTCCGAGGAGTAGACGGCGGCCTCGTGGAAGTAACCGGTGTGCCCCGCAGCGGCTCCGGTTCTCACACGATCACCTCCAATCCGGCGTCGTTCAGGCTCAGCATGTCGGCCAGGCGCTTGGCCACGGCCGGGCCGCCCCGCAGCACGATCCGGCCGCCCGATTCCTGGGCCAGCCGGGCCAGCGCCACGAGCCCGGCGTGGTGGACGTAGTCCAGACCGGCGCCGTCCAGTTCCACCGCCGATCCGGTGGCCGGCAACCCCATCGACCGCAGCACCTCCGTCAGCAACTCGACGTTGTCGTAGTCGATGTCGCCGGCCAGCCGCAGGCCGCCGGACTCGGCGTACACCCGAAACGGAGCATAACCGGGGCTGGAACTGGGGTGCCGGCACGCCAGCCGACGCAGGTCGGCGGGCGCGATCGCCGCCCGGTCATAGCCGCACATGCCCCGGAACGGGTGGCCGTCCATGTACCCGTCGACGAGGTGCTCGTAGCGGATCAGCCGATCCATCGCCGGGGGCGGCCCGGCGAGGCCGGTCGCGTCAGCGAACGCGCGGAGGCCCCGGAAGCCGTCGCGGATCGCTCGATCGGTCGCGTCGCGATAGACGTCGACCTGGTCCGACGGGTCGGCCAGGTCGTCGGCGTACGCCGTCTTCCGGTGCAGCAGCTCGGCGCGGCCGCTGCGTAAGGCGGCGCCGAGGACGTCGTCGGCTTCCCACCAGCAGTCCTCCCCCGGGTCGGCCACCATCAGCACGCGCTGCTCGGCGGCCAAGCCGGAGACCGCGAACGACCTCGCCGCGGCGCGCCACTCGGCTCGCTCGGTGTAGACGAAGCAGACGTGGTCGTGCGCGCCGACGGAGTCCACCTCGCCGATCACCCCAGTCCGCCGCATGCGGCCCCACCTACCCCGATGCCCGCCGTCGTCAAACAACATCAACAACGGATTCATGATCTCCGCGTCTACGGCGGCACCACCAGCGTCGGAACCCACTCCAGGCGCGCACGAAGGGCGCCCGATGGTCCGGGCGCCCTTCGCGTGACTGCGTCGCCTGCTACCGGCCGACGTCCGACCGTGCGGCGGCGGACACGACGGCATCCTTCTCGGACCCGGTCAGCACCGTTGTGCGTACCAAATCCTCGGTGACCTGGGCGACGTGCGCGACGAACGCGCCGTGGCCCGGCCAGTCCGCCTCGTCGCGGATGAGGTCGTTGACGGTGCAGCCGCTGCCCGCGTAACGATTGGCCACAGTGGAGTCGATGCCGCCGATCGTGACGTGGGCGCGGAGGTCCGAACCCACGCAACTGTCCGGTTCCGGCACGTACCGCAGCAGGTGGGAGCCGTACTGCACCGCGCCGTTGGCCGCCTTCACCCCGTTACGGAACCACAGATTGCCCTGCGAGTCCTGGGTGAGCCGGTAGGTCTCGGCGTCCCGCAGCACCCGGACCTGCCTCGACAGCGGGTCGATCTGCAGCAGGTTGCCGTCGAGTGAGGCGTAGACGTGTTCGTCGGCCGGGTTGACGACCAGCTCGTCCTGGACGCCCGAGGCGCGGCCCGGGATGTCCTGCCGGTGCACGACCGCGCCGGTCGCGGGGTCGAGGATGAACAGCTCGCCGTCGGCGAGGCCCCAGATGAGGCCGTCGGGCCCGGCCACGATCGACGAGATCGAGTCCGCGCCGGGCACCGGGGTGAACTCGTCGAGTTTCTCGCCCGTCGCGAGGTCCGCGGTGAAGACCTTGGCCTCGGTCGCCTTGGGCGTCGTGCCGCCGCCACCGCCGATCGTCGTGCCGGCCCACAGCCGGTCACCGGCCACCGCCAGCGCGATCACGCCCTGGTCCGCGACGATGTCCTTCCTAGTGGTACGCGTGCCGGTGGCAGTGTCGTAGACCGTCAGGGCGCCACCCCAGAGCCCGTAGTCGGGGGTACTGCCGAGGTAGACCTTCGAACCGTTCGCGGCGAACGCCAGCGGCCGGTTCTGTCCATCCGGCTGCAACCGGAACAGCTCGCGTGGGTTGGTCCCGAAGACGTACGCCTTCGCGGGGTCGTATTCCAGCACGCCGCCGTAGGGGTAGACGCCCTGGTACATCTTGCCGTTCAGCCAGCCGAAGCCGTCGGCCTGGCCGAGCCGCCCGAGGTTGGTGGGCGTGCCGGTGGCCGGGTCGAGGACGGACAGGTTTCCGTTGATGTAGAGGTTGGTGTAGATCCGGCCGTCCGGCCCCGCGCTGATGCTGTTGATGTCCAGCGCCTGCGGCGGGAACGGCAGTCGGTACTGCTCACTCGACTTGGTCGCCGGGTCGTAGGAGAGGGCCTGACCGGCGTAGTTGCCGATGGTGGCGTAGAGCCGGTCGCCGAGGAAGCCGAAGCCGATCCCGGCACCACCGGCGGCCACGGGCGATCCGTTCGCGCTGGTGACCGGACCGTAGGCGTCCGTCTGGACGTCGTACCGCCAGAGCTGGTTCGACGTCGAGGTGAAGTAGACCGAGCGGCCGTCCGGTGCCAGCGGCGAGGTGCCGCGCGAGCTGATCACGAAATCGTCGGCCAGGACCGCACCGGTGTCGGGGTCGAGCACCAGCGCCTCGAGCTTGCTGCGCTTGACGAACAGCCGTCCCCCGGCCAGGTTGATGTCGTAGGGGTAGCTGGCGTCGCCGCGCAACGCCGCCGGGAGGATGTCGCGTTTCTCCCCCGTGGTCAGGTCCAGCCGTACGAGGTGCCCGTGGCTGCCGATGGCCGCCCAGAGCACGTTGCGGACCGGGTCGACCGCCACGTCGACGGCGTACTGCTCGCCGGGGAACATCGCGCCGTAGTCGCGGAACCCTTCGGACGGCGAGTACGAGAAGACGTGCGCGCTGGGGTAGGTGCCGCCGTAGATCCGGCCGTCCGCACCCGGCCGCAGCCCGTAGAGGACGGTCTGGTCCGGCACCGGCGCGCCGACGTCGGTCGTGGTCCTCGTCAGCGGGTCGTACGCGTAGATGTGGGCGTTGGGGTAGCTGCCGGCGTACACGGTGCCGTCGGTCGCCTGGGTGATGCCCCACGCGCCGGACGAGTCGGGCAAGTACGCCGTGTCGACCAGTTCGCGGGTGACGGGGTCGACGACGCTGAGCACGCCGGGCGATCCCATTTGGACGCCGTACGCCACCGCGCGGTCGCCGGCGGTGCCGTAGTAGGACTCGAACACGGTCAGGGCGGTCTGCTGCACCCCGAAGTCGGTGACGGTCCCCGCGGTCTTACCGGTCTCCGCGGCGTCGGCTGCGGCTGGGGCGGTGATCGTTGCGGCGGCGAGGGCGAGGGCTAATCCACTTCGGACGATACGGCCGGTCATGTGGCCTCCGATCGGGCAAGGGGTTTCGCCGACTCTATTACGGGTCCGTCCGAAACTCCACCACTCGACGTAGCTTCCCGAATGTGGTGAGCTAGATCCTCATTACGGATCAGGCCGAAATTGAACTCACCGTATCGGAGGAACCGTTGCGACGCCGAACCCTGCCCCTGATTCTGACTTCCCTCACCCTGGCCACCTCCGCGATGGCCGTACCCGCCAATGCCGTGCCCGCCGACGCTGTGGCCGCCGGTGCCGTGGAGCCGACGGCCACGGCTGCCCCGCCCGGGACGGTGACCGATCTGGGTCCCGCCTCCGAGGTCACCTCGGTCAACGGGGCCGAACTGATCGACGGCACCGTCTACACCGCCACCGGCGGCGTCTCGCCGACCATCGTCGGCGCGTACAGCCTGGACAAGCAGACGGTCGACCGGCGCTACGAGCTGCCGACCGGGGGTGGCGCGTGGGCGACCGCCGCCGTCGGCACGGATCTGTACGTCGGCACCTACACCCCCGGTGACCTCTACCGGATCGACACCACCTCGACCACGGTGACGAAGGTCGCCAGCGTCGCGCCCGACTCGTTCATCTGGGCGCTGGCCTCGTCGCCGGACGGCAAACTGTACGGCGGCACCTATCCGAGTGGCCGCGTCGTGGAATACGACCCGGCGACCGGCAAACTGCGGGACTACGGTGCGGCGGTGGCGGGCGAGCAGTACGTCCGCAGCATCGCGGTGGACGCCACGACGATCTACGCCGGCGTCGGCTCGCACGCCCACCTCATCGCCATCGACCGGGTGACCGGGGCGAAGCGGGAGATCCTGCCGGCCGCGTACGCCGACCGCACGTTCGTCGCCACGCTGGCGCTGGAGAACGGCATCCTCGCCGCCGGGCTCTCGGCGACCGGGACGATGCTGCTGATCGACACCGCCGACCCGACGCGGTACGAGGTCGTGCAGACCGCGGACAACTACGTCACCGCGATCGCCGTCGACTCGGCGCGCAACGACGTCTACTTCGGCACCCGGCCGTCTGGCACGCTGCGGAAGTACGACCGCGACACCGGCGAACTCAGCACCCTGGCGATCCCCTACGACGGGGCGGCGTTCGGCCGGATCTTCGTCACCGGCGACAAGCTGCGCGGCGTCGTCACGAACACCGTCGTCACCTACGACCTGACCACCGGCGAGCTGAGCGGGGTCGACCTGACCCAGGCCGGCATGCCGCCCGCGCCGGAGCTGGCCATGGCGATAGCGACCGACGGCCCGCGCGTCTACGTCTCCGGCAAGGCCGGCGTCCAGGTGCACGACCTCGTCGCCGGCACGTCCGAGCGGCGTTTCCTGCCCGGTGAGGCCAAGGCGATGACACCGATCGGCGGGGACATCTGGATGTCGGTGTACACCTTGGCGTACCTGTTCAAGATGGCTCCGGAAGGCGATCCGGCGCGGGTCGCCGCGATCGGGCACGATCAGACCCGCCCGCTCGACGCCGTCTACTCCCCCTCCGACAAGCTCCTCATCGTCGGCACCGAACCGGAATACGGCCGCTACGGGGGCGCGGTGGCGCTCTACGATCCGCGGACCGGTGCGCTGGACGCGTACCGGGATGTGCTCACCGACCAGTCCGTGCGATCGGTCGCGGTCAAGCACGGCACGGCGTACCTCGGCGGGAGCATCAACAACGGCTTCGGCACCACACCGCGTACGACGGAGGCGCACCTGGCCGGATTCGACCTCGCCACCCGGACCAAGACCTGGGACATCGTCCCGGTGCCCGGCGCCACCCAGATCGTGAGCCTGATCGCCACCGGCAACCGCGTCTACGGGCTCACCGAGACCGGCGTGCTGTTCGCCGTCGACCCGGCGCGGCGGACCGTCGTCGCGACCACCACGGTGGCGCCCGGCCAAGGGCGCATGGTCCAGGTCGGCGGCGTCTTCTACGGCACCAGTGGCAAGGACATCTGGCGGTTCGACCCGGCCACGATGACGGCGACCACCTTCGTCGCCGGGCTCAACGCCCAGTGGTACGGCGGATCCGCCCTGCTGACCGCCTCACCTGATGGGTCCGCGCTGTACGCGCTCCGCGGCCGGAACCTGGTCCGCATCCAGCTCTGACCCGCTGTCCCGCCTCTGATGGGCGCTGGATCAGGGATCTCGGTCGAATCTTGGGGAAGATTCGCCTCGGATCCCTGATCCAGCGCCCGTCTTCAGCTGACGGTGACTCGGAAGACCTCGGGGCCGTCGCCGAGGAACAGCCGCCCGTCCGGGTGGACGGCCAGGAACTCCGCCGAGCGGTCCAGCAGCAGCGTGGGCGTACCGGTGGCGAGGTCCACCCTGACGAGCAGGTGACCGTTGACCAGTGCGTACATCACGTTGCGGGTGGCGTCGTAACCGAGGCGGCCCCGGCTGTCGGCCACACCGGGCGCGAGCTGGATGCGCTGCACGACCGTCCGCGAGGCGACGTCGACGGCGAACAACTGCCCGCCGGCCAGACCCCACAGCCGTCCCGCGCCGTCCAGCGCCAGCGCCGGGATCGCGGTCGCACCGGGCACCGGCACGAACTCGAACGCCTTGCTGTCACTGGCGACGTCCCAGCCGAACAGCCGCGCCTCGGTCTGGGTGGGCGGCGGCACGCTGTAGCCGCCGTCCTTCGAGGTGCCGCCCACGATCAATCCCGACTGGTACGCCAGACTGACGATCGAGGAGTCCGTCACGACTGGACGGTGCACTGTGGAGGCACCGGTCGCCTTGTCCACGATGGCCAGCACCCCGCCGAGCGTGGTGTTCGGCATCGTCCCGTACGCCACCTTGTCCCCCGCGTCGGTCAGCGCCCGGGCGCGTACCTGGTCGTAGGACTTGAGGTCGACGAGCTTCACGGGGTTCTCCGGGGTCCCAGCCGGACCGGGCGAGTACTCAGAGCTGCTCCACGCCTTGCCGAGGTCGTACCGGTAGAGCCGCGAATCAGGGTACGCCCCCAGGTACACCTGATCGCCGACTTCCAAGACGCTCTCCACCTGCGAGAACCGCTGGAAGTCGGCCTTGCCGGTGTCGGGGTCGATCTTGGCCAGCCCGCCGTTGAGGTAGCCGCCGGCGTACACGGTGCCGGAGGCTCCCGCGCTCAGCGCGGCGAGCGGGATCGGCTCGCCGGGGACGTCGGTCCGCATGACGTCCGACCGGCCGGTCACGGGGTTGTACCGGAACATCTCGCCACGCCAGAGCAAGCCGACGAGCGTACGCCCCGGCCAGTCCCGGTCGGCCAGCGTCACCCAGCCGATGCCGCGGTTGTTGACCACTCGCCCGGCGAACGACAGTCCGGTGTCGACGAACGTGCGGGTCGCCGGCTGATATCCGGTCAGGTGACCGGCCCGGGTGAGGTAGACCATCCCCTTCGGACCCGGCTCGGACACGTCGAGCCCGGCGACGTCGGGGATCAGGTCGGTCCAGCGACCGGCCCGGGTGTCATAGACGCCCAGCTGGCCGTTGATGGCCGAGCCGTACCGGGCGTACACCCGGCCGTCGTACGCGTTGAGGTCGTAGACCGTCAGACCGGTGCCACTGGCGAGCCCGTCCGGCAACGGCAGCTCCCGGCGCGTACCGGTGACGGCGTCGATCTCGAGCAGATGGGCGTCCGGCTGCGTACCGGCGTAGATCTTGCCGTCCGCGACCGCGATGCTGCGGACGTACTGCACGCCAGGCAGCACCTGGCCGTAGTCGCGGGTGGCGCCGGTCGCCGGGTTGTACGCGAACACGCGAGCCCCGGGATAGGTGCCGCCGTAGACGATGCCGGCCGAGTCCACCGACAGCCGCCAGATGTACGTCTCGGACGGCAACGGGCGGCCGAGGTTCTCGATCGGACTGTTCTTGCCGGGCTTGCGCCGGTAGAGGTCGCCCGTGCCGTACGCGCCGACGTAGATCGTGCCGTCAGGGGCGGCCGCGACCGCGTACGAGCCGGGTGCCCCGGTCAGTTCCTGCACCGACACCGTGGTTCCGGTGGCCGGGTCGATCGCGGCGAGGTGGGCCGGTTCCCCGGAGACGGCCGACCAGAGGACCGGGCGTCCGTCCGGACCGGGCGCGACGATGCCGCCGATCATCAGCACGTCGCGCAACGGGATGCCGAGGGAGTCGACGGTGACCGCCGCCGCGGCCGTGACTGTGCTGGTGGGACTGGCTTGCGCGGCCGGCGGGCCGCCGAGGGTGAGCGCTGTCGCTGCCACCGCCGCGAAGGCGGTGAACCGGCGAACGAGGGACATGAGGGTGCCTGCTTCCTGCCGGTAGGGCCGGCGGCACATGCCGTCGGCTCGGGTTGAGGGCTTTTCCGATATCTGCCGTACGGAGCTGGCCGCAGGTGATCTGTGCACGTGATCGCCATTACGGCCCTGGCCGTAATCAGACTAGCCGCCGGACGCAGACCTGTCGATCATCAGCGGCCGGCCCCGGCTGGTGAGCACCGGGCCGATTCCGGGTAACCGGCGATCATGCCCAACAAGTACGAGCTGAACCCGGACGCGGTGACCTTCGCCCGCGAGCTGATCGACTCCCGCCGGTACGTGCTCGACAGCGACTGGGGCGCGGTCCAGCCGAAA
The DNA here is from genome assembly GCF_024172085.1 of Hamadaea flava. NCBI lineage: Bacteria > Bacillati > Actinomycetota > Actinomycetes > Micromonosporales > Micromonosporaceae > Hamadaea > Hamadaea flava. The sequence continues at coordinate 1,485,039 of NZ_JAMZDZ010000001.1, forward strand.
GCCGACGCGCAGAACGCGTACCTGGACAAGCACGACTGGGACGAGTACGCCGCCTGGCACCTCGGGCTGACCGTCGGCGCGGCCGACGAGACCAAGGCCCGGTACGCCTTCGTCTACGGCGACTTCCGGCGGCTGCACCGGACGGGGTTGATCGCCTGCGTCTACCGAGCCGCCGAGTACCGGCACAAGGACGTCGAGCTGGCCGCCCACGACCTGCTGCAATACCTGGACTCGAACAGCGGCTAGTCCAGCAGACGAGGCAGGCCGAACGTGGTCACGTGGCGTCCGCCGACGAACGCGTTGACCTCGGCGATCCGCCCGTCCACGATCCGGAGCACGTCGACCACCAGCGCGTCGTACCGCGATCGGCCCGGCTGGCGCAGATAGTTCGCCGCCGCCGCCCGGCCGTTCGCCGTGACGGGGAACGTCCGCCAATCGAGCGGCCGGGTGAGGAAGGCGGCCACCGCGTCACGCCCGATCACCGGCTCGTCCGGCGGCATCGTGAGGCGTACGTCGGCGGCGAGGAGTTCCCGCATCTCGTCCGGATCGGTCGTGCTGAGGTAGCGGCTCAGGATCTCCTTGTCCGCCTCGGTCAGGTGCGGCCGCCGCCAGTCCGCCGGGTCGGCCGGGGCGTGGCGCCGTACGGTCTCGCGGGCCCGCTGAACGAGACTGTTCGCGGCCGGGACCTCGACCTCCAGCGCCTCGGCGATCTCAGCCGGGGTCCAGCCCGACACGTCCCGCAGGACGAAGGCGGCCCGCTGCCGAGGCGGCAGGTGCATGAGGGCGGCGATGAGGGCCAGTTCGACGATCTCGGCACCGGCCTGATCGGCTTGCGGATCGCCGTCGAGCAGCGTGTCGGGATACGGCCCGATCTCGGTGCACCACTCCAGCGCGTCACCGACCGGCTGCGTACGCCGCTCGGCCGCCTTGCGGCTGTCGAGGAACACATTGGTCGCGATCCGGTAAAGCCAGGTCCGGACGGACGCGCGGCCCTCGAAGGCGTCCCGCGCCTTCCACGCCCGCAGGAACGTCTCCTGCACGAGGTCGTCCGCGTCGGCCACGTTCCCCGCGAGGCGATAGCAGTGCGCGTGCAGCTCACGGCGGTGATCGTCGTACGCGCCCGTCAGCCAGTCGCCGGAGCCGGTCATCGTTCCACGGTAGCGGTCGGCCGACCTCGATCCATGACGGTCCGATGACGGTTGCCGTCGTGTGTCGTCAGTACTCGGGACAGTCCCACTTGAGGAGGAACGATGACCGCACTGCCCGAGATCGTCGACCGAGACATCTGGCTGCGCCGACGCGCCGAGTTGCTCGTCCGGGAGAAGGCGCACACCCGGGCCGGTTCGGCGCTCGCGGCCGCCCGGCGACGGCTGCCGATGACCGAGGTGGACGGAACCGTCGAGCTGACCGGCGTACGCGGGCCGACCCGGGTGCTGGACATGTTCGAGGGGCGTGATCAGCTCCTCGTCTGCAAGCACATGTGGAGTCTCGGCCGGCCGTTCGAGGACCAGTGCCGGGGCTGCACCGCGACCGTGTGGAACTTCCAGGACGCGACCTATCTGGAGGCGCGCGGGGTCACCTTCGCTGTCTGGTGCCAGGGCCCGTACGCCGAGTTCGCGCCGTTCCGGGAGTTCATGGGGTACCAGGCGCCCTGGTATTCGGTGCACGGCGTCGACGCGCCCGGCATCTCCGACGGTTGGATCACCTGCTACCTGCGGGTGGGCGACCGCGTCTTCCAGACCTACGAGACCGACGGGCGCGGGGTCGAGGCGATGATGCCGGCGCTGCAACTGCTCGACCTGACGGTGTACGGGCGTCAGGAGGATTGGGAGGACTCCCCCGAGGGCTGGCCGCAGGACCCCGCCCAGAGCTGGTTCCGGCGGGACGGCCGCCCGATCCCCCAGTGGAAGGTGCTTAAACCCGTCGTGGAGGAAGCCTCACCGGTAGACTTTGTGCGTTAAGTTGACTTGTTCCAGTTAATTCCGTTTCATGCGGTGATCCGCCAACTCGGAGGAAGCAATGAGCGACACCCACGGCAGCGAGAGCGAGAACCCGGCCATCGACTCGCCGACCCCGAAGACCGGCGGCCGTCCGCGTACCAACCGGGACTGGTGGCCCAACCAGCTCGACCTCTCGGTGCTGCACGCCAACTCGTCCAAGAGCAACCCGCTGGGGACGGACTTCAGCTACGCCCAGGAGTTCGCCAAGCTCGACGTCGAGGCGCTCAAGCGGGACATCACCGCGGTCCTCACCACCTCCCAGGACTGGTGGCCGGCCGACTTCGGCCACTACGGCGGCCTCATGATCCGGATGAGCTGGCACGCAGCGGGCACCTACCGCATCCAGGACGGGCGCGGCGGCGCGGGCGAGGGCGGTCAGCGGTTCGCCCCGCTCAACAGCTGGCCGGACAACGCCAACCTCGACAAGGCCCGGCGGCTGCTGTGGCCGGTCAAGCAGAAGTACGGCCAGCAGATCTCCTGGGCCGACCTGCTCGTGCTCGCGGGCAACGTCGCCCTGGAGTCCATGGGCTTCCAGACGTTCGGCTTCGGCTTCGGCCGCGAGGACGTCTGGGAGCCCGAGGAGATCTTCTGGGGACCTGAGGACGCCTGGCTGGGCGACGAGCGTTACGTCTCCGAGAAGGAGATGATCGGCGGGGTCGGCGCGACCGAGATGGGCCTCATCTACGTCAATCCCGAAGGCCCGCAGGGCAACGGGGACCCGGCCGCGGCCGCGCCGTTCATCCGCGAGACGTTCCGCCGCATGGCGATGAACGACGAGGAGACCGTCGCGCTCATCGCCGGTGGGCACACCTTCGGCAAGACGCACGGTGCCGGGGTCGCGGCCGACCACGTCGGCCCGGAGCCCGAAGCCGCTCCACTGACGGCGCAGGGACTCGGCTGGCTGAGCACCAACGGCACCGGCAAGGGCGCCGACACGATCACCAGCGGGCTGGAGGTGACCTGGTCGGACCGGCCGACGCAGTGGAGCAACCGGTTCTTCGAGATCCTCTTCGGGTACGAGTGGGAGCCGTCCACGAGTCCCGGCGGGGCCAAGCAGTGGGTGGCCAAGACCACCGACGCGATCGTTCCCGACGCGTACGATCCGGCGAAGAAGCACCTGCCGACGATGCTCACCACCGACCTGTCGCTGCGCTACGACCCGGTGTACGAGCAGATCTCCCGCCGGTTCCTCGCGAACCCCGACGAGTTCGCGCTGGCCTTCGCCAAGGCCTGGTACAAGCTGCTGCACCGGGACATGGGGCCGGTCAGCCGCTTCCTCGGACCGTGGGTGGCCGAGGCACAGCTGTGGCAGGACCCGGTGCCCGCGGCCGACCAGCCGCTCGTCGGCGACGCCGACATCACCGCCCTCAAGGCGAAGGTGCTGGACTCTGGGCTCTCCACGGCGCAGCTGATCTCGACCGCGTGGGCGGCCGCCGCGAGCTTCCGGTCCACCGACAAACGCGGCGGTGCCAACGGCGGCCGGCTCCGCCTCGACCCGCAGCGCGGCTGGGAGGTCAACCAGCCGGCCCAGCTGGCGACTGTGCTGTCCACTCTGGAGGGCATCCAGCAGGAGTTCAACCAGGCGGGCGGCGTCCGGATCTCGCTCGCCGACCTGATCGTGCTGGCCGGCACGGCCGCCGTCGAGAAGGCCGCCAAGGACGCCGGAGTTCCGGTCACCGTGCCGTTCCGGCCGGGGCGTACCGACGCGACGCAGGAGCAGACCGACGTCGAGTCGTTCTCGGTCCTCGAACCGCGGGCCGACGGGTTCCGCAATTACCTGCGGCCGGGCGAGAAGACCATGCCCGAGGTGCTGCTGATCGACCGGGCCTTCATGCTCGGCCTGACCGCCCCCGAGATGACCGTCCTCGTCGGCGGTCTGCGTGCGCTCGGGAACAACGTCGGCGGCAGCACGCACGGCGTCCTGACCGACCGGCCGGGCGTGCTCACCAACGACTTCTTCGTCAACCTGCTCGCGCCGGGGGCGAAGTGGCAGGCGTCGGCCTCCGACGACCAGGTCTACGAGATCCAGGACGTCGGCTCCGGCCAGGTGAAATGGACCGCCACCGCGGTCGACCTGATCTTCGGCTCCAACTCGCAGCTGCGGGCGCTCGCCGAGGTGTACGCCAGCGGGGACGCGCGCGAGAAGTTCGTCCGCGACTTCGTGGCGGCCTGGACGAAGGTCATGGAACTCGACCGCTTCGACCTCGCCTGAGTCCAGCCTCGGCCCGCTCGGCCCGCTCGGCCGGCTCGGGCACTGGATCAGGGATCTAAGTCGAATCATGCGCCAAGATTCGACCCGGATCCCTGATCCATCGCCAAAGGAGCGTCTGAACGGGAGTCAGCGGCTGAGGACCCAGGCTTCGGTGGTGGCGAGTAGGTCGCGCAGGGGCTCCTCGCGCCAGGCTCCGGCGGTCACCGGGCCGGCGGCGCGGTCGAGGCCCAGCCGCTCGGCCTGGTCCCGGAACCCGACCGGCGCGGGCAGGCCGAGCGGTGTGCGTACGCGATCCCAGGCGTCGGCCAGCCGCTGGGCGGCGGCGGAGTCGCCGAGGTCGGCGGCCAGCGACGCGGCGGTGAGCACCGACGGCGTGGTCCACGAATACGTCGTCCGTGTCCGGGCGGTCGCCAGCCCGTCCCGCAACCCGGCCAGGGCGGCGCCGAGGTTCCCGGCCCGCCGCTGTGCTTCGGCGAGGAGCAGGCGCAAGGCGTACGCCCGGGACAGGGCGGGCGGGTTGGCCTCCGACACCGCCTCGATCAGTCCCGTGATGGTCACCGCTGCCGCCGGTGGCGACTGGGTCACCAGGGCGTACAGGGCCAGTGAGTAGGCCGGGGTGTTGATGGTCAGATAACCGGGCTGGACGAGCTTGTCGCGCAGCCGCCGAGCGGTGACGGCCGCTTCGGTCAGCTCCCCCGCGCCCAGCTCGTTCAGCAGCCGGATCGACCGATACCGCATCTCGTCGCCGTCGTCGAGCACCGTGCGGAGCAGGTCGTCGCCGTCCCACAGGGCGAGTGCCGCCTCGTCGTGCCCCCACTGGTTCAGCGCCTCGGCCGCCATCGTCAGGCTGTGCACGCGAGTGTGCTTGTCGTCCACCACTTGCAACTTGTCGTGCAGGATCGGCGCTTCGTCCGCCGCGGCCGGGTCGAGCAGGTGCACTCCGTTGCGGACGTTGCAGAGGCGGGCGTCGTAGTACATGAGCGTGTGCACCGCCGCCAGGTCGTCCATGATCGGCCGGGCCAGGGCGAGTGCCCCGGCGGGGTCGTCCCGCATGGTCAAGTGGTGCGAGCGGCTCATCTCACCGAGGCACCGGATCGAGGGCGGGCAGTTGGGCAGGTGCGGGGTCAGCTCGTCGAGCCAGCGGCCCTGTTCGGCGTACGCGTTCACCGCCGTCAGGCAGTCGAGCATCATCAGGGCCAGCTCGACCGCTTCGGGGATCCGGTCGGTGGCGTACCCGTCGCTCGCGGCGGCCCGGAGGTCGTCGAGGTCGGCGGCGAGCCGGGTCCAGGCGGCGAACTGCTCGTCGACGTGCGGCCGGGCCATGATCTCCCGCGTCACGTCGAGCCAGTACGCGACGTGCCGCCCGGCGACGGCGTACCGGTCGCCGGATTCGGCGAGCTTGGTCTCGGCGTACTGGCGGACCACTTCGAGCAGCCGGTAGCGCTGGCCGTCCGGGGCCGGATAGGGCTGGACCAGCGAACGGTCCACCAGAAGATTCAGGAGCGACGGTTCCGCACCGCACACCGCTGTCGCGGCGGACGCGGTGAACCCGCCCCGGAAGACGGCCAGCCCGGCGAGCAGCTGTTGTTCGTCCGCGCTGAGCAGCCGGTAGGACCAGTCGATCGTGGCGGCGAGGGTGTTGCCGTGCGATTCGCCGGCCGAGTCCGGCCCCAGTACGCCGAATCCCTGGTCCAGCTGTCGGGCCAGCTCGGGCAACGACAGCGTACGCAGCCGCGCCGCGGCGAGTTCGAGGGCGAGCGGCAGCCCTTCCACCCGGCGGCACACCCGGTCGACGGTGTCGAGATCGGACGCCGACGGGACGAAGCCCGGCACCGCACCGGCTGCCCGGCGCAGGAACAGTGTCGCGGCCGGAGACCCCGGTATGCCGTCCCCCGGCCCGGCGACGCTCAACGGTTCGAGCCGCCACACCGTCTCTTCGGGCAGGTTGAGCCGTTGCCGCGAGGTGGCCAGCACGACCAGTCGCGCACTCCGGGACAGCATTCGGCGTACCAGTTGAGAGATCTCCGTGACCAGGTGCTCGCAGTTGTCCAGGATGAGCAGGTGCGGGCTCTCGGCCAGGCGGCTCTCGACGGACTGGCCGACCTCGGCCATGGTGGCGCCCCCGACGCCGAGCACGCCGGCCAGGGTGAGCACGACGTCGTCGGCGTCGCGCGCGGTCGCGAGCGCCGCGACGACGACCGGCGGTCCGTCCACGATCGCCTCCGCCGCGTGGAGTGCGAGCGTGGTCTTGCCGACGCCGCCGGCGCCCACGACGGTGACGAGCCGATGGTCGAGCAGGAGCCTGGTCAGCTCGGCGACCTGGCGTTCGCGCCCCACGATGCTGGTCAGGTGAGAGCGCGGCCCGCGCCACACCGAAGCCGGCGCCGCAACGGCCAGCGCGGAGGACGGCGGGGCGAGCGGCGGCGAGCCGACGCCGAGCGACGGGTCGTGACTGAGGATCGCCTGTTCGAGCCGGCGCAGGTCGGGCCCGGGTTCGATGCCGAGGTCGTCGATGAGCATTCGGCGCGCGGCCCGGAAGCGTTCCAGCGCCTGCGCCTGCTGGCCGGACCGGTAGAGCGCGAGCATGAGCAGGCCGACGGACCGTTCTCGCAACGGGCGTTGGGCGGCCAGCGCGGTCAGCTCCCCGATCACCTCGCGATGCCGGCCGAGGGCGAGATCGGCCTCGATCCGGTCCTCGGTCGCCGTGGTCCGCAGCTCGTCCAGCCCGACGCAGATCCGTTCGCGGACGCGCTGGGTCGCGACGTCGGCCAGCGCCGGTCCTCGCCACCAGGCCAGCGCGGCGGCGAGCCCGTCGGCCGCGGCGGCGGCGTCGCCCGCCTGCATGGCCTCGCGGGCCTGAAGGACCCGCCGCTGGAAACGATGAAGGTCCACCCGGTCGGGTGGGGCGTCGAGCAGATACCCCGGCCCCCGCGTCACCAGCCGTACGCCGTGCGCCTCGGCCCCGGCATTGCGCAATGTGGACCGGAGTCGCGAGATATGAGTGTGCACGATGGACCGCGCCCGCTCCGGAGGCTCGTCGTCCCAGAGCAGCTCGACGAGGCGGTCGAGCGGCACGACCCGTCCGAGTTCGACCGCGAGGACCGCCAGCAGGCATCGTTCCTGCGGGCGGCCGAGGGGAACCGGAGTTCCGGCGACGGTGCAGTCCACCGGGCCGAGTAGGGAGAACTCCACGAACGAACGCTAGCCGGATCATGCTGCCTGTCAAGCGCCCGTCAAGCAGGTGGCAAGTGCCCGGTGGGCCGCAGGCCGCAAGGTGTCCGCATGTATCCCCCACAGTGGAATCAACGGTCGCGCCGGCGGATGGCGGTCGCGTACGCGACGGCCGTCGTCCTCGCGATCGGCGGCGGGGCGAGCCGGGCAGCGGGCTCGCCCTCTTCGGTACCGGTGCCGGGGCTGGACAAGCTGGCCGGGACCGCCCGGCAGCAGGTGCAGACCCTCACCCTCATCACCGGCGACACCGTGCGGCTCAGCCGCTCCGCCGCTGGTCAGTACCAGACTCAGGTGCGGCTCGCCGCGCGGGCCGACGGGCGTACCGTGACCGTGCGGACGCTCGTCGACTCCGAGCATGTCTATGTGTTTCCGTCCGACGCGCTGGACCTCGTCGCCGCCGGGAAGCTCGACCGCCGCCTCTTCGACGTCCGGGGCCTGGTGGATCAGGGGTACGCCGACGCGGCCACCGCCACCCTGCCGGTCATCGTGTCTTACGGGCGCACCGCACCGGTGAAGACCTTGACGGCCCGGTCGAAGGCCAAGGCCGACCTGCTGGCCCGGGCGAACCGGCTGCCGGCGGGCAAGTCACCTCGGGCGCTCACCGGCATCAACGGCGCGGCCACGGGTGTGACCAAGAAGGACGCGGTTGCGTTCTGGTCGGCGGTCCGGCCGTCGGCGAAGCCGGCCCTGTCCGGCGGGCTCACCAACATCTGGCTCGACGCCAAAGTCAGCGCCTCGCTGGATGTCAGCGTCCCGCTGATCGGTGCGCCGCAGGCCTGGGCCGCCGGCTTCGACGGCGCCGGGGTCAAGGTCGCGGTGCTCGACACCGGCCTCGACGCGACGCATCCCGACTTCGCCGGGAAGACGATCGACAGCAAGAGCTTCATTCCCGGCGTGACGTCCACAGCCGACGGTCACGGGCACGGCACCCACGTGTCGTCGATCGTGCTGGGCTCCGGCGCGGCTTCGGGTGGCCGGTACAAGGGCGTGGCACCCGGCGCTCAGCTCGCCGTGGGCAAGGTGCTGAACGATGCCGGTTCCGGCGAGACGTCCTGGATCCTCGAGGGGATGGAGTGGGCGGCCGTCACCGAGGACGCCGACGTCGTCAACATGAGCATCGGCAGCAACTCCCCCGGCGACGGCACCGACCCGATGAGCCTCGCCGTCGACGAGCTGACCGCGAGCACAGGGGCGCTGTTCGTGATCGCCGCCGGCAACAGCGGTCCGGGCGGCCGGACGGTCACCGCGCCCGGTGCGGCCGCGTCCGCGCTGACCGTGGCCGCCTTCGACAAGCAGGACCACCTCGCCGAGTTCTCCAGTCGTGGCCCGCTGACGGGCAACTACGCACTCAAGCCGGACATCGCCGGGCCGGGCGTCGCCATCGCGGCCGCCCGGGCGGCCGGCACGGAGATCGGCGGCGACGTCGGCAACGACGCGTACACGTCGCTCTCCGGGACCTCGATGGCCGCTCCGCACGTCGCCGGGGCCGCCGCGATCCTGGCTCAGCGGCATCCCGACTGGACGCCCACGCAGCTCAAGGCCGCGCTCACCAGCACCAGCTCCGATGGCGGCTACTCGGCCTACGAGCAAGGCGCGGGCCGGGTGGACGTCGCGGCGGTGGTGGGCGCGTCGGTCGTCGCCGCCACCTCGCAGGCCGACTTCGGCCGGCTGCGCTATCCGCAGACCGGCCCGGCGGTCACACGTACGGTGTCCTATCGCAACACCGGCACGACCGGGGTCACGCTCACGCTCGGCGTCTCGCTGAAGACCAGTGCCGGTGAGGCGGCGCCCGCGGGCATGCTGCAGGTCTCGCCCTCCACTCTGGAGATTCCGGCGGGCGGCGTCGGTGAGGCGGTGCTCACCCTCGATCCGACCATGGGTACGCCCAGCGCCTACTCCGGCGCGGTGACCGCCACGGCGCCCGGCGTCTCGTTACGCATCCCGGTCGGCGCGTACAAGGAGCCGGAGGGCTTCGAGCTCACCACCCAGGTGATCGAGCCCACGACCGCCGCGGCGACCGTGCTGACCCCGGTGGTCATCCGGCGGACGGACAGCCCGGACGGCGATTGGGTCTTCCTCGCCCCCGGCGCGTCGGCTCACCTGGACAAGGGTGTGTACGACGTCAGCACCGGGGTGGTCTGGGCGGATCTGCCGGGGGCGTACGACAACTCGGCGACGCTGGTCGATCCACAGGTCGAGCTGACCGCCGACACGACCGTCACCCTGGACACCAACCAAGCCAGGAGGATCGTGCTCGACACGGGGCGACCGACCGAGCACTACGGGGCCACGTCGAACATCTGGCACACTCCGGCCGGTGCGACCACTCCGTTCGGGGTGATCAACTCGATGCCGTACAACGTACAGCCGTGGGTGACGCCGACCCAGAAGGTCACCGTCGGCAAGTTCTACTACGACCACAGCCACGAGGTGGGCACACCGCAGGTGACCGCGTCCGCCGGCGCGCTCCGGCTGTCCCCGCAATACCAGGACTACTCGGTGCTGGTGGCCAAGCTGTCCGGCCGGACGGAGCTGAAGCTGGTCGACGTCGGGCGCGGCACCGAGGCGGACTTCGCGGGCAAGAACCTCAAGGGCAAGGCGGTCCTGCTCGACATCGGCGACGCCGCCATGCAGTCGGACTACTGGCTGCCGAGCGATCCCTATCAGCTCGCGCTCGGCAAGGGAGCGGCGGCCGTGTTCGCCTACAGCGACGTCGGCCGGGCTCGCGTCCGCCCCGGCGTCGGCGGCCTGCCGAATCTGTGGCCGTTGCCGATGCTGGCGATCACCGCCGCCGAGGGCGCTGCTCTCAAGGCACGCGTGGCCAAGGGGCAGACGACGGTACGCGTCGAGTCGCAGCCCACGATTCCGGAGCTGTTCTCCTTGTCCTATCTGGATGCGGATCAGGTCCCGGCCGATCTACGTTTCCCGATACGCACCAAGGACCTTGTGCAGATCCGACACGAGAGTCACGCGAACGTCGCGGTCGGTCAGTCGCAACTGTGGTCGACGCGATACCCGGTGAAGCTGCCGATCGACGACTTCGCGAACACCTTCCGCTCTCTCTCGCTCTACGATCTGGCCGGCCCGCTGGAGCGGACCGAATACGTCGGGCCGGTAGGCACGGACGCGACCTGGTACCGGTACGTCAACATGGACACCGTTGCCGGGCTGCAGCAGGGTTCGGGCCACACCGTCGACACGTTGTACTCGTACTTCGCCACGCAGGACGTGTTCGGCAAGCCGGGGCGGCGTACCGAGACGTGGGGCAAGGCGCCCACCGTCCCCGGCACGCTGTCGCAGCCCGCCGACGTGCTCGCGATGGGCCCGGAGTACGCCGTCGTCTGCTCGGTGTGCCGCTACACCGGGCTGTTCCCGGGCGGCGACATGTTGTCGTTGTTCACCTTCACCTCCGACAGCGACGGGCACACCGGCGAGCTGACGACCTTCTCGGAGGCCCTGGAAGGGTTCCCCAGCAACGGGCACGACGAGTGGCACCTGTACGCCGGTGACACCGAACTCCCGCAGTCGTACCTCGGTTCGGGGCCCGGGTCGATGCCGTACTACGTGTTGCCCGCGGGCACCCGGACGTATCGGCTGACCCAGGACTTCCGGAACCGGATTCCGGTCGCCGGTACGCCCGGGACGACGTCGAGTACCACGTGGACGTTCACGAGCGCCGATCCGACGGTGAACGACCTCCCGGCCGGGCACAACGGGCTCGGGCTCTGCGTCGACAAGTGCCGTGTCGAACCGCTGCTGTTCCTGCGGTACGACCTAGACGTGGACGGGTTCAACCGCTCGGTCGCGCCGGGGGTGCAGCTGTTCACCGTGACCGCGTACCGGGACGGGTCGACGGCTCGGATGCCGGGAATCGCCGGGATGAAGGTGTCGGCCAGCTTCGACGGCGGGAAGCGGTGGACCTCGGTTCCCCTGGTGCCGCTCGGCAACGGCAAGTACGCCGTCCTGCTCGCTCAGCCCAGCGGCTCCGGTGCGGTCAGTCTGCGTACGGAGGCGTGGGACACGGCCGGGAACCGGGTCGTGCAAACGGTGCCGGACGCGTACCAGTTGATCCGCCGCTGAACCGACCGGCCGGTCAAGCCGGCGGCCCGGGGTGCGCAACGGCGCGCGCCCCGGGCCGCTTCGGCCGCTTCGGCGGGTCGGTCAGCTGGTGATCAGTGCCCCGACGATGGCCGTCGCCTGCTCGATCGCCGCAGGCCCGACGTTGCCGAACGGGTCGCCGAGCGCGGACACCGGAAGCCACTGCACCAGTTCCGGCAGCAGTGTCCCCGGTGGATCGGGCACCGGGACGACCAGCGGAAGGGTGTCATCCGCGACGGTTCCCGGCACGTAGGGACAGCAGACGACCCGGCCGGTGCGGGCCTGCAGGTGCATCGAGTTGGACAGCACCGCAACCATGAGTTCGCTGGTGGTGTCGGCACGGGGCATGCCCCGGCCGCTCTGGTGTGGTCAGGCGTAGGCGACGGTCACCCGGCGCCGGTCGAACCGGCCGGTCTCGGCGGCGTCGACGACGGCCGCGGCGAAGTCCGGGACGCTGACCCGGCTCTCCCCGCTCGCCCCGACGATCGGGGTGTCCCGGGCCTCGACCAGATAGTCGCCGGTACGCGGCCCGTCGACCAGGTGGACCGGGGGCGGGCTGATGTAGGTCCAGCTCACCGGGTCGGCCGACGCGCGCAGCACCTCCAGGGCCTCGGCCTGGTCCCGGGCCGTCTGCAAGTAGATCGCCGGGAACTGGGGCGAGTCCACGAACCGCTGTCCCGACGGATCCTGCAGACTGCCTCCGCCGCCGACGAACACGAGGCGGCGTACGCCCGCCCGGCTCAACCCGTCGAGCAGTGCCTTCGCGCCTCGGGGCACCAGCGAGTCGTCGCCCTTGATCGCGACGACGACGGCGTCGTGCCCGGCGACGGCCGCCGCGATCGAGTCCGGATCGGTGACGTCCATCGTGGACCGTCCCAGCGGAGTGAGCCGGTGTCCGCGCTCGGCGACCTCCCGGGCGACCGCTCCACCGAGCCGTCCGCCCGCGCCGACGACCGCGATGCGCCGGGGCAGCTTAGCCAGGAAGCCGCCGATCAGCGGCACCACCTCGGGCAACGCCTCCTCCAGCGCGAAGTGCCCGGTGTCGAACACGTGCACCTCGGCATCGGGCAGGTCGGCGAGGTACGCGTACGCCCCGGCCTCGGGGAAGAACGCGTCGTTGCGTCCCCAGAGGACGAGCGCCGGAGGCTGGTGGTCCCGCAGGTACTGCTGCCACCGCGGGTACGCCTCGACGTTGCTCCAGTAGTTCAGCGCCAACGCGATCTGCGCCTCCTCGCGCCCTGGCTGGTCGAGGAAGTACTGGTCGAGCGTCCAGCCGGCCGGGTCGACGAGCGAGACGTCAGTGGTGCCGCCTTCGTACTGACCCCGGGTCACCGCGAGGGTCAGGATCCCCCGGACCTGGTCCTCGGCCCCGGGCACGCCCGGCCGGTTGGCGATCATGCCCTGGGCCAGTTCCGACAGGCCGTCGGCGTACGCGTTGGCATTCTGCACGATCAGCCCGGTGACCCGCTCCGGCCGCCGCTCGGCCAGCCGCAGCCCGACGGGGCCGCCGAAGTCGAACAGGTAGAGCGCGTACCGCCGCAGGCCCAGGACGTCGGTGAACCGCTCGACGGTGTCGGCCAGCCCGTCGAAGCTGTACGCGTAGTCCGCGGGCGCCTCGGTGAAGCCGAAGCCGGGGTAGTCCGGGGCGACGACGTGGTAGCGGGCGGCCAGTGCCTCGATGAGCCGCCGGTACTGATGCGAGGCGCTCGGGAAGCCGTGCAACAGCAGCACTGTGGGCGCTTCGGCCGGCCCGGCCTCGCGGTAGAAGACGGTGACTCCGTCGACGTCGGCGTACCGGTGGTGGACCTGCGGGGGGATCGCCAGAGCGGTCATGGCTAATGCCTCTTTCTCGTTGTGATGCATTAGATCCTCGAGCCGCACTACCTAATGCGTCAAGAGGCTGAGGTACCATTAGTCGTGTGATCGAGACGACACCGCCGCCCCTCGTCGGGGAGCCGCTCGCGCTGGACCTGGTCAACACGCTGGCCACCCGGCCGGATGGCGTACCGGTGGATCTGCTGAGCGAGCCCGCGTCGGCTGCCGGCTGGCTCGCCGCCCAGCACGGCCTCGGCCGCCTGGCCGCCGTCCACCCCGGCGACCTGAACCTGGCGGCGCTCCGGACGCTGCGTACGCACGTCGCCGACTGTGTCGAGGCCGCCCGCCACTCGACCGCCCCTGGTCCGGCGGCGCTGGCCGCGCTCAACGACGCGGTCCGGGCGGCTCCGGCGTACGCCCAGCTGAGCTGGCAGGACGGCACGCTCATCCGCCGGACCGAACGCAGTGGCGTACCCGGTCGCGATCTGCTCGCCGAACTGGCCGAAGCCGCCGTGGCCCTGGTGACCGATCCCGCCGTCGTCCGCGTACGCGGTTGCGAGGGTGCGCAGTGCCGGCTGTTGTTCCTGCCCGCCCACCCGCAACGCCGCTGGTGTTCCCCGGCGACCTGCGGCAACCGGGCCCGGGTCGCCCGGCACTACCAACGCCGTCACGGCTGAGCGCCACTTCGATCTGCTGGAGCTAGGTACACCCCAGCGGGTAGCCAGCTGCATTCTGCGAAGGCGGCGTGGGCGGCATCGTCGACCGCATGAAGATCGTCTTCCTCCTCGTCGCGTTCGTCGGCGCCGGTCTGCTGGGCGCCGTCCAGCCCGCCACCGGCCTGCCCACCGAGATCCTTCAGCTCACCCAGTTCGGCCCGGCGCTCGGCGTCGCCGTCGCGCTGATCTTCTGGCCCACGCGGGTCAAGGCGCTGCTCGCCGGAGCCTTCAGCGGACGCGGCGGTACGCGTACCGGGCTGGCGCTGGCCGCGACCGCCGTCGTCGTGGTGACCGGTGCGGCCGCGGTCTACGGCCTGATCGGCGGCGACGCCGGCCCGACGATGCCGCAGCACTCGCTGCTCGTGATCGCCGTCGCGCAGTTCGTCGGCGCGTGTGGCGAGGAGATCGGCTGGCGCTGCTTCCTGCAGCCCGCGGTGCGTACGCGGTGGGGCGTGCTCGCGTCGTCGACGGCGGTCGGCCTGATCTGGGGACTGTGGCACCCCGTGTTCGCCGAGGGCTGGGCGTACGCCACCGCGTTCGTCGTCGCGACGGTGTCGATGTCGATCGTCCTCGGCGTCGCACTGGACGGCGTCCGGGCGCACCGGCTGTGGCTGGCCGGGACCTTCCACACCCTGGTCAACCTCGCCATGCTGCTGTTCATGGACGAGGAGTCCGGCGCCGTCGTGCCGATGGCGCTGCTGGCCGCGACCTGCGCGGTGGCCGCGGTTGGCTGGCTGGCGAGCCGCGCGACTAACATGCCCCGGGTGGAAAGTCAGGCGGGATGAGCTGGGCGGCCGCCGGTCGGAGCCTCGCCCGGGGCGGCCTGGTCGCGGTGACCTGGCTGCTCGGGGCGTACGCCGTCGTCGCCGTCGGGCTGCTGCCGACCGGGCTCGGCTTTCTGCTGCTGCCGTCGGCGGCGAGCGGGCTGCGCCGCTGGTCCGACCGGGCCCGGGGCTGGGTCCGGTCGGAGACCGGCGAGCCGCTCGCTCCGGCTGGACCATCGCCGGCCCGTGGTTCCGCCGACCCGGCGTCGACCGCTGATGCAGCGTTGCGGCGTCCGGTATGGACTACCCGGCTGATTCTGGGCGAGGCTGGTTTCTGGCGCGACCTCCGCTGGGCGATCCTCGATCCGCTGGCCGGCGGCCTGCTGCTGGCGGTTCCCAACGCCTTCCTCCTCTACGGGGTATTCGGGGCGCTTGTCCAGCCGCTGCTCTGGCGGCGGCTCGACGACGGCAACTGGTACGCGTTCATCCCCGTGACCAGTACTACGACGATGCTGCTGGCCGCCCTGCTCGGGATGGGTTTCGCCGTCCTCGGGGCGGTCCTCGCCGCCCCCGTCCTGCGGCTGCACGCGCGCTGGACGCGGCTGCTGCTCACTCCCGGCCGCGTCGAGCTGACCCGCCGCGTCCGCCAGCTCGCCGGCTCGCGCGCCGAGGTGCTCGACGTCCACGCGGCCGAGGTACGCCGCATCGAGCGGGATCTGCACGACGGAGCCCAGGCGCGGTTGGTCGCGCTCGGCATGACCCTCGACGTCGCCACTCGGCTGGTCGAATCCGATCCGGCGCGAGCCCGGCTGCTGCTCCTCGAAGTACGCGAGAACTCCGAACGCGCCCTGCAAGAACTGCGCGACCTGGTCCGGGGCATCCTGCCGCCGGTGCTGGCCGATCGCGGCCTGCCCGACGCCGTACGCTCGCTGGCTTTGGAGAGCCCGCTCGACGTGCACGTGGACTCCACCGTCGCCGGGCGGCCACCCGCGCCGGTGGAGTCCGCGGCGTACTTCGCCGTCGCCGAGCTGCTGGCCAACGCGGGCAAGCATGCCGGCGCGCGTACTGTGACGATCCGGTTCGGCCACGACGGCACGCGGCTGCGAGCCGAGGTGGCCGACGACGGCCGGGGCGGCGCCGACCCCGGCGGGGGCAGCGGACTGCGCGGCATCCTCGGCCGGCTGGCCGCCTTCGACGGCACGCTCGCCCTGCACAGTCCGCCGGGCGGCCCCACCACTGCGACGTTGGAGATCCCGTGCGCGTTGTCCTCGCCGAAGACCTCTTCCTTCTCCGCGACGGGCTCACCCGGACGCTGACGGAGCACGGCTTCGACGTCGTCTCGGTCGACAACGGCCCCGCGCTGCGGCAGGCGCTGCTCGACGAGCGGCCGGACGTCGCCGTCGTCGACGTACGCCTGCCGCCGACCTTCACCGACGAAGGTCTCCAGATCGCGCTGGAGGCCCGGCGGCGGCAGCCCGGCCTGCCCGTCCTCGTCCTGTCGCACTACATCGAGCAGTTGTACGCCAACGAGCTGCTCGCCGGCGGTGAGGGCGCGATCGGCTACCTGCTCAAGGACCGGATCACCAACACCGAGCAGTTCGTCGACGCCGTACGCCGCGTCGCCGCCGGCGGCACCGTGATGGATCCGCAGGTGATCGCCAAGCTCCTCACCCGCAGCGACGCCCGCGGCCGGATCAGCGACCTCACCGCCCGCGAACGGGAGGTGCTCGACCTCATGGCGCAGGGCCGGTCCAACTCCGCCGTCGCCGCCGCCCTGCACTTCAGCGAGAGCGCGGTCGCCAAGCACATCGCCGCCATCTTCGCCAAGCTCCGGCTCGACGCGTCGGACGACGACAACCGGCGGGTGCTCGCGGTGCTGGCGTACATCAAGGGCTGAGCCGCTGTGATCGGATTGTGAACCCCGCGGCCGATCATCCTCCGATGAGGACTTTCCGGGGTGCGGCCGCCGTGTTCGCACTGCTACTTGTGCTGTCGCCACCACAACCGGTCTTCGCCGCGGCCGACGACCCGTGTGTGGCCGCCGAGCACGCGGGCAGCGAGGCCGAGCGCGGCGAGATCCTGGCCGCGATGCCCGACGAGGAGGGCTGCGACGGCCCGATCACGGTGTGGGCCGACCCGACGGTCAGCCCGAAGACCGAGCCGTTGCCGGGATTCGAGCGGGGCACCACCCGCCCGGTGGCCGCCATGCGTGACGCGGACGGCGTGACCACCGAGTTCGTCGAGGACGAGATCGTGGTCGGCTCGGCCGACGAGAGCAAGGTGAAGGATCTCGCGGAGCGGTGGCGGGGCACGATCCTGGCCCAGGCGCGGGCGGACAAGTCCGACATGGCTACCTACACCATCCGCGTGCGCCCCGAGCTGGCCGACCCGAAGTCGCTGAGCGACGACCTGGCCAAGCTCAACGAGGGGCGGCGGAAGGCCGACTCGCTCGCGGTGTCGAGCAAGGAGGCGCTGGGCCTGCTGACGATCGCGGCCCGGGAGGCGGTTGACGCCGACGGCATGGCGGTCGGCGTCAACTGGCTCTTCCGGTCGGCGTCGTACGCCACCCGTTCGCTCGCCGAGGCGAGCTACGGGCCACCCGGGTTCACCGCCGCCGGCCCGTACAACCGCGACCCGTACACCTGGAACTTCTTGAACAACGGCAGCGTGCAGGACATCGGGGTGACCGAGGCGTGGACGCAGCTGGACTCGGTCGGCCTGCTCGGCCCGAACCGCGTCGACATCGCCATCCTCGACAAGGGCTTCTCCCCCGTCGTCAACGGCGACATCCCGCCCGGCTACACGATGAAGAGCATGGTGCCGTTCGCCGACCCGGGCGATCCGTCCCCGGAGTCGTGGGCGCACTGGCACGGCACGAACGTGGCCAACGCGGCGGCGGGCGTGCCCGGCAATTTCTGGGGCGGGGCCGGCCCGGCCGGTCCGGTGGGCCGGATGACCCTGACCTTCACCGGCCAGGATCTGTTCACCATCTCGTCCGCGCTGCTCGGCTCCTGGAACGTCCAGCTGATCAACTTGAGCCTCTACAAGGAGGTGCACTGGTCGTTGTCGTGGACGATGTCGCCGATGGAGAACGTGACCGCCTTCCTGCGGCTCACCGCCAATGTGCTGATCTTCGCCGCGGCCGGCAACGAGGGTGACGACGTCGACCGCGAGACCTGCTTCGGCCTCTGCTGGGAGAAGTACCTCTGGGCGCCGTGCGAGCTGGCCGGCGTCACCTGCGTCGGCGGGCTCAAGAACAACTCGCTCGACCACCATCCGGACTCCAACTACGGCCACGAGGACGTCGACATCTTCGCGCCGTGGACGGTCCTGGTCGGCCCGGACCCGGTGAACTCGGCGAGCGCGACGGCGTTCACAGCCGACGGCACCAGCATGGCCACGCCGTACGCTCTCGGCGTCGCGGCGCTGATCTGGGCGGCCGACCCGGGGCTGGACAACGACGAAGTGCTGGACATCCTCCTCCGGCACATGCGGAACAGCCCTGATCCGAACGTCAAACGGAAGGTGATCAACGCGCTGACCGCCGTCCTGGACGCGATGCCGGCGACGATCCACATCACCACCCCGCATACCGGCTCGATCCTGCCCGCCGGATCGCCGAGCCAGTTCACGGCGACGGTGTTCACGGACGGCAACGGCACCCCGACGGTGACCTGGCGCGCCAACGGCTCCTATCTCGGCACCGGCTCGTCGATCTTCGCGACGCCGCCGCTCGGCGTACAGACGATCACGGCCAAGGCGGTGTTCCCGAACGGCGTGCAGGCGACGGACTCGGTGACCGTGACCGTCTACAACGGAGCGCCGACGATCAGCATCACCAACCCGACGACCGGCTCACCCGCTTTCGGGGTGTCGGAGCCGATCCCGTTCCACGCGGTCACCAACGATGAGGGCGGCCCGCTGGCGGACTCGGCGGTGCAGTGGTTCCTCGACAGCGCCACGACTCCGTTCGCTACCGGGCACAACCCGACCGTGGTCACCGGCGGCGCAGTCGGTACGCACACCGTCAAGGTCCGCGGCTGCGACCCGTACAACGTGTGCGTGTTCGCCACCGTGCCGATCACCCTCGTCACCAACCCGGTGAACCAGCCGCCGGTCGTGCACATCACGAGCCCGGCCAACGGCGCTCACCTGTGGGTCACCGGCCTGGACTCCGCCGGGTACTACTGGTCGGGGACGCTGGCCGGCACCGCCACCGATCCCGAAGGCTTCGCGCTGACCACCCGCTGGTACGACAACGGGACCCTCATCGGCACCGGCACCTCGGTGACCGCCCGGCTGACCGGCGGCTGCGGCATCTCCAGCCACGTGCTGACGCTCACGGCCACCGATCCGGCCGGGAACACCCGGCAGGACACGATCAACACGACGGTGGAGATGGTCTGCTGATCTTCGCCCGGACCTCCTCGGCGCGCGCGTGGCCCAGGCCCTCCAGCCGGTCCACCGCGCGCCGCCAGGAGCGGTCGGCGGCAGCGGTCTCGCCGAGCCGGGCGTACGCGTCGCCGAGGTGGTCGGCGACTTCGGCTTCGTGGTAGGGATCGCCCAGCTCGACGAGCATCGCGACGGCGTGTTCGAGGCAGTCGATCGCCTCGCGTACCTCGTCGAGGGCCAGGTAGGCGTAGGCCAGACTGTCCCAGGTCAACGCCTCGGTACGCCGATCGCCCAGCCGGCGCAGCAGGTCCAGCGCCGACCGGCAATGGGTGACCGCGTCCCACGGCCGTCCCAGCAGGCACTCGTACCAGCCGACGGCGTTGAGCGCGCGGGCCTCGCCCGGTTCGTCGCCGCACTCCCGGAACAGGTGCAGCGCCCAGGCGCTGTGCCGCAACGCCAGGTTCAGGTCGCCGCCCTGCTGTTCGTGGAGGTAGCCGAGGTTGTGGTGGGTACGCGCCAGACCGTCGCGGTCGCCGATCTCCGCGTACCGGGTCAGGGCTTGGCCGAGCCGGTCGTGGGCTTCCTCCCACGCCTGCCGCCACATCGCGGCCCGCCCCGAGCCGGCCAGGCAGCGTGCCTCGGCGGCCCGATCGCCGAGCCGGCGGGCGGCGGCCAGCCCGATCTCGTGCGTCGCCGACCAGTCCTCCCATCGGCCCAGCCGCTCGAACACCTCGGTCAGCACACACGCCAGCTGCCAGGCTTGTCTGTCCAAACCGGACTCGGCGGCGGCCGACACCGCGTTCACCAGGGCGGCGTACTCGTCGGTGAACCAGGCCAGGGCGGCCGCGTCGTCCGGCATGACGTCCAAGGTCACCGCGTCGACCGGCGGCGGCACCGCCACCGGGTCCCGGAACACGTCGAGGACGGCGGCGTTGGCGTTCGCGCTGTGCAGATAGTGATCGAGCAGCCGATGCCGGGCGGCCGATGCGTCCGCATCGGACTCGGCCAGCTCCGTGGCGTACAACATGAGCAGATCGTGGCTGGTGAAGCGCGGGCCGTGACTGAGCAGCTGCGCGGTGCCGAGTTCACGCAGCAGCCGCTGCGCGTCGGCGAGCGGAAGCCCGGCGGCGCTGGCGGCGGCGGCCGCGCTCACGGACGGGCCGGGCCGCAGCCCGAGCAGTCGGAACATCCGCCGCGAAGGCTCGCTCACCGCGCGATACGACCAGGACAGCACCGCCCTGACGTCGGCCGCCGGATCGCCGCCGTCGAACCCGTCCAGGTCGGCCAGGTCCGCGGCCAGCACGCGCAGCGGCAGACCGGTGGTCGCGGCCCGCGCGGCCACCACCGCCAGCGCGAGCGGCAACCGCGCGCACGCGGCGATCAGCTCGTCGGCCGCCCGCGGCTCGCTCTCCACCAGGTTCCCCAGCCGGTACGCCAGAAGCAGCCGGGCGTCGTCCAGCGACGGAAGATCGAGCGGGACGGGGCTCGCACCGTCGACCGCCACGAGACCGGTGAGCCGATGACGGCTGGTGACGAGCACGAAGCACCCCGGCGCGCCCGGCAGCACCGGCCGGACCTGGTCGGCGGCGGCCGCGTTGTCGAGGACGATCAGCATCCGGCGGCCCGCGAGGCGGCTGCGCAACGCGGCGGCCTGCGCGTCGGGTCCGGCCGGATGCGCCACACCGAGCGCGCTGAGGAAGTCGCGGACGACGTCGGCGGCGGGCACCGGACCGGCGGCGTCGAAGCCACGCAGGTTCGCGTGCAGTACGCCGTCCGGGAAGCGATCGGCGACCCGATGCGCCCAGTGCAGTGCGAGCGAGGTCTTGCCGACGCCGGCCGTCCCGCTGATCGCGGCGATCCGCGCCCCTTCGTCGAGCAGCTTGTCGAGAATGGACAGCTCCTCGGCCCGGCCGGCGAACCCGCTGATCGCCGCCGGGACCTGCATCGGCTTGCGCTGCGGCAGATCGATCTGCGGATCGCGGAGGAGGATCTGCTGGCGAAGCCGCCGCAGGTCGGAGCCGGGATCGAGGCCGACCTCCTCAGCGAGCGCCCGCTCGACACCCGCGTACGCGTCCAGCGCCTCCGGCGCGCGCCCGGCCCGATAGAGCGCCAGCATCAACTGCCTCGCCGGACGTTCCCGCAGCGGATCGGCGGCGACCGCCGCGGACAACTCCTCCAGCAGCTCGCCGTGGCGACCCAAGCGCAGCAGCGCGTCGGCCCGATCGTCGGCCGCCGCGATTCGGGCCTGTGCCAGCCCGAGGCAGAGCTGATCGCGTACCTCGGCGGGGACCACCCCGGCCAGCGCCTCCCCATGCCACAACGACAGCGCCTCATCGAGCAGGCGTACCGTCTCGGTGTCGTCGCCGGTCTGCGCGGCCTGGTGGACGAACTGCCGGAAGCGGTACGCGTCCACGGCCAGCGGATCGGCCCGCAACAGATAGCCACCGCCGCGCGCCTCGATCTCAGCCCAGCCCTGCAACGCCGTACGCAGATCCGACGCACACACCCGGACGGCGTGCACAGCCGTCCGCGGCGGAGCCACCGGCCACATCAAGTCGACGATGCGCTCCACCGGCAGCGCCCGGTTGACCTCCAGCGCGAGCAGCCCGAGCAGATAACGTCGTTTGCGCGGGCCCAAGGGGATCGCCGTGCCTTCGGCGTACGCCGCCACCGGCCCGAGCACGCGGATCTCCATACCCGAGATGGTGCCGCAGACCGCACGGCTTCGGCAGGGAAGACCAAGATTCCGGACATCAGCCGACTCTTCCCTTCCCTCGCGCCCGCGCGTTCGGCACGCTGTCTGCGACGGGGTTCTTCGGGGAGGGAGACGGCGATGAGCCGGGTGTCGGACGCGATCGCGGCCGGTGGGACGTGGCGGCGATTCTGGTGGCACTACCTCCAGATGGTGATCGCCATGATGATCGGCATGGCCCTGGCGCCACTGGCCCGGATGCTGTTCACCGCGCTCGGCGCGGAGGACGCGTACGCCCGCGCCGACGTCATGCTGCTCGTCATGGCGACGACCATGGTCATCGGCATGACCGTGTGGATGCTGATCCGCCGCCACGGCTGGCGCCCGATCGCCGAGATGGCGGCGGCGATGTACGTCCCGTTCCTGGTCCTGCTGCCGTTCCTGTGGACCGGCCTGATCGACCGGATGATCCTGTCGACGGCGGGCCACGTGCTGATGTTCCTCGCGATGGCGGGTGTGATGCTGCTGCGCCCGGCGGAGTACATGCTCCCGCACGGCGCACACCATCACGCCGGGCACTTGGAGCACGCCGCTCACGCCGAGCACGCCCCTTCCACCGAATCCTGAGCCACCGCCGGGGCAGCCCGCCGGGAGACGGTGCGGTTGAATCACACGATGGGGACGGCCAAGATTCGCCGGCTCGCCGAGCGAGCCCATCGGGGACAGCTGTACGCGGGCGGCGGGATGTTTGTCCCACATCTCGAACGGGTCGCCCAGTTGGTCGCCGGGCACGGCGGCAGCACGGCCGCGGTGCAGGCCGCTTGGCTGTATGGCATCCCCACGATGGGCGTCTCCACGGACGAGCTTCTCCGGCAGGGCGTTCCGCCTCGAGTCGTCGACATCGTGGACGCGCTCCAGCGGCGTCGCGAGTCTCCATCGATGTTCACCGACCGGCTCCTCCCCAATCGATCAGCGGCGCTGGTGCGGTATGCCGTCCTCGCCGAAATGAGCCAGCACCTGGCGAAGGAACACCGTTACGCGTACTTCCGCGAGCAGCATGTACGCCTGAGCGATCACCTCGGCTTGCCGCGGCCGGCTCAGGTCGACCAGCCACTTGCGCGCGATCTCGGCGACCTGCTCGGGTGGCGGCCCGCAGCCGACGAACACTGGGGTTCATTCGCTCGACAGCTCGCCGTGGATCAGGGGCCGGACGCCTTACCGATCCTGCTCACCGCGTACCGGGAGCGAGCCGACGCCGGACTGGCCGAGTGCTGTGTGCGCGCCGTCATGAGCGCGATCTACCAGATCGCCAGCGCGCCCAAGGATGTCCCGGTCGACCAGCTGATCGACCTCGGCAACCAGTGGTGGTCGTCGGCGGACACCTGGGAGGAAAGAGCGGCCGTCGCGGCCAGGGCGGCCACCGGCGAATCGATGGACTGGGCGACCCTACTTCCCAAGATCGAGGCCGATGACCCGTGGGTCGCCGTCGCCGCGATCAAGTGTCTCACCGGCCATGGCGAGGATGACGAAATCGCGGTGCTCGGTCGTATCGTGGCCAAGCCCGATCCAAAGTGGCGATGGGCTCATCGCGCGGCCGTCCAGCGGCTGATCCAGATCGGCGGCCTCGCCGTCGACGGCGTACTCGATCAGGAGTACCTACACCCGGCGGAGCCACCTTGGCGTCGCGATCCCGACTGGCTTCGCCGTCACGCGACAGGGTTGGTGCCGCTGATGATCGAACGGCTCGCCGACCCCGCCTGGTCCTTCGAAGCGCCTTACCTCCTGGGAAAACTGCGGGCCGAAGAAGCAATCGGTCCCCTCTGCGAAGTTGTCGCCACACGAGATTGGGCAACGCCGCACATCGAGGCGCTCGGCAGGATCGGGCACCCCGATGCTGTCCCGGCACTGCTCGTGAGGACCCGCCATGCGCGATACGAGGTACGCGACGCGGCGCTACGGGCGCTGAATCGAATCGGCGATCTTCGTGTGATCGACGCCGCCGTCGAAGCGTTGGACGATCCACACCCCGCTGTACGCGATCGAGCAGCGCGCGTACTCATTCGCCGGCCTCACGAGCTGACGGTGCCGCAGCTGATCCGGCTTTGTGACGGCCGGCACGCCGCCGGTGCGGCCGAGGCGCTGGCTCGGGTCGGCGACGAACGCGCGGTGCCGACCTTGTGGCAGCTGTTTCGCACCGCACCCGATCGACGGACCCGCCACGCGGCCGGCCGTGCCCTGGCCCGCATCGACGGGCCGCAGTCGTACGTCTTCGGTGACGACATCCGGGTTCGGCGGGCGTACATCTGGCTGCTCGGCCACAAGCCGGAATGGCATCGGGCCTCGATTCTCCGATCAGCCCTGACCGATGAGGACGCCTTGATCCGGGCAAGAGCCGCCGAAGCACTCGCCCGCCTCGGCGATGCCGCCGAGCTGGAGCAGATCCGGGCCCTGCTGACCGACCCGGACCACCGCGTACGCGCCACAGCCGCGACCGCACTGCGCCGGCTCGACCCGACTCCCCATGGCTAAGAGCCTCTCGGTGAGCGACGGTCGCATCCTGATCGGCTCGATCAAGTGCCCGTGGTCTGCGTTTCGACCCCGATTTCGGTGATCATGCGCCTGTCATCTGCGCGGAGAGGCTGTTTTCCGAATACCAACGGCTCACGATCTTGGAAATCGGCCGAAAATCGCAGACAGAGGGCGCACTGCGCCGGAGCCGGGGGCGCTTCAGCGCGGGGGCGCGGTCGAGGCGCGTACCACCAGCTCGGGCTGGAACCGGATCTCGCGATGGTCGTGATCCGGCGCTGACTCCGCCAGCAGCAGTTCCGCCGCCGCCTTACCGACCGAGTACGGGGGCTGCCGCACCGTGGTCAGCGGTGGGGTCAACCGGCGGGCGAAGCTCAGGTCGTCGTAGCCGACTATCGACAGGTCCTGCGGTACGCGTACCCCTTCGGTCTCCAGACCGTCGAGCAGGCCGAGGGCGGCGGTGTCGTTGAGGCAGACGACCGCCGTGACCTCGGGTGAGGCGGACAGGATTTCGCGGGCGGCAGCGGCCGCGGCGTCGACGAGCGACGGCGGGCGCATCCGCAGGCGCAGGTCGAGCAGCGCATCGGCGGGGTCGAGCCCGGCGGCGATGATCGCCTGCCGCAAGCCTTCGCGGCGGCCGGCGACCGGGGCTGGGTCCACTGTGTCCCCCAGGTACGCGATCCGCCGGTGGCCGAGGGCGAGCAGGTGTTCGCCGGCCAGTTGCCCGCCGAGGACGTCGTCGACGGTGACCGCGCAGAGGTCGAGGTCACCGCGCGGGTGGTCGATCAGGACGACCGGCGTGCCTTGGCGGCTCAGCGTCAGCAGCCGAGTCGGGTCGACTTCGATCGGGGAGATGATCACGCCGCGGACGGCCTGGGCCTGGAGCAGCTTGAGTAGCCGGGTCTCCTTGTCCTCCCGCAGGTCGGTGCTGCACGCCAGCAGGAGGCAGCCTTCGGCGGCGAGCCGGTCCTCGATGCCCCGGTTGACCTCGGCGTAGAACGGATTCGCCAGATCCAGCGTGACGCTGCCGACGATCGGACTCGGTACGCCCCGCAGCTGCCGGGCCGGTCCGTGTGGGACGTAGCCGACCCGATTGATCGCCTCCTCGACCCGGCGCCGGGTCTCCGGAGCCACAATGGACGGACGGCTGAGCACGTTGGCCACTGTGGAGACGGAGACTCCGGCCGCTCGCGCGACCTCGCGCATTCCACTGCGACGGCTGCGGTCGCTCATGGCACCTCCCCCGATTGCCACTGGAGAACATAGAAGCGTATCGTTCACGGTCTCCATGGATTTACAAACGTTACAACCGTCGAGGAAGGGTCATGAAGAAAGCACTGCTAGCCCTCAGTGCCGCTGCGCTCACAGCGGCCGCGTCGTTGTTCGTCTTCGCTCCGCCCGCGTACGCCGCCACTGGGCTGCACATCAGCGGACGGAACGTCGTCGAGGCCAACGGCCAGAACTTCATCATGCGCGGGGTCAACCACCCGCACGTCTGGTACACCAGCCAGACCAGCTCGTTCGCCAACATCAAGGCCCTGGGCGCCAACACCATCCGGGTGGTGCTCGGCAGCGGCAAGCGCTGGGGCCCGTCGAGCGACGTCGCCAACGTCATCAACCTCTGCAAGCAGAACAAGATGATCTGCGTCCTGGAGGTGCACGACACCACCGGGTACGGCGAGGACGGCGCGGCCGCGACCCTCGACGAGGCGGTCAACTACTGGATCACGCAGAAGAGCGTGCTGGTGGGCCAGGAGAACTACGTCATCATCAACATCGGCAACGAGCCGATCGGCAACACCAACCCGAGCCAGTGGATCGACGCGACCTCGAACGCCGTGAAGAAGATGCGCAGCAACGGGTTCGAGCACATGCTGATGGTCGACGCCCCGAACTGGGGCCAGGACTGGCAGAACGTCATGCGCGACAACGCGCAGACCATCTGGAACGCGGACACGCTGAAGAACACGCTGTTCTCGATCCACATGTACAGCGTCTACAACCAGGCCGCGACCATCACCTCGTACTTCGACGCCTTCCAGACCAAGGGACTGCCGCTGGTGATCGGCGAGTTCGGCTGGCAGTTCAGCTCCAGCGAGGTCGACCACGAGACGATCCTCGCCCAGGCGCAGGCCCGCGGTCTGGGCTATCTGGGCTGGTCGTGGAGCGGCAACACCGATCCGATCCTGGACATGGCGACCGGCTTCAACCCCGCCACGCTCACCACCTGGGGTCAGCGCATCTTCAACGGCGCCAACGGCATCAAGGCCACCGCGAAGGAGGCCGCCATCTTCAGCGGCACGACGTCTCCGACGTCGTCGACCTCGGCCTCGCCGTCCATCTCGCCGTCGACGTCTCCCTCGGCCTCGACGTCTCCGTCGACCTCGCCGACGACGTCACCCACGTCGGGCGGCGGAAAGACCTGCACGGCGACCTACACGATCGTCAACTCGTGGCCGGGTGGCTTCCAGGCTGACGTCAAGGTCACCGCCGGCAGCGCCGCGATCAGCGGCTGGGCGGTCAGCTGGACGTTCGCCAACGGCCAGACGGTGACGCAGATGTGGGGCGCCACCCCGACCACCAGCGGGGCCACCGTGACCGCCCGGAACGTGAGCTACAACGGCAGCCTCGCCGCGGCGGGCAGCACGAGCTTCGGGTTCCTCGGGTCGTGGAACGGCACCAACACCGCGCCGACGCCGTCCTGCTCGGCGAGCTGAACAGCTCAGCACCACCCTGAACGGCCTGGGCCGGGAGCCATCGCGCACCCGGCCCAGGCCGTTCGCCATCGTGGACGCCGCGTTGGTGAGAGAGTACTCTCTCACCATGACTCACCCCGTCACCGTCCACACGCTCCCGTCCGGCGTACCGGCGCCTGAGCGCCGCCGCTGGCCGGTGCTGGCGCTGATCAGCGTCGCGCAGTTCATGCTCGTCCTCGACATCACCGTCGTGAACGTCGCGCTGCCCGACATCGGCACCGGCCTGACCCTGCCCCGCTCCACCCTGACCTGGGTCGTCACCGCGTACACGGTGTTCTTCGGCGGGCTGATGCTGCTGGGCGGCCGGCTCGCCGACGCGTTCGGCGCCCGGCGGCTCATCCTCACCGGCCTCGCCATATTCACCGCGGCCTCGCTCGCCTCCGGGCTCGCCGGCTCGGCCGGCCTGCTCATCGGCGGCCGGATCGGCCAGGGCATCGGCGCCGCACTGCTGTCACCCGCCGCGCTGGCCACCGTCACCACGACCTTCCACGGCGCCGAACGCACCAAGGCCCTCGGCGTCTGGGCCGCGCTGGGCGGCGCCGGCTCCGCGATCGGCGTACTGGTCGGCGGGGCACTGACCGCGGGCCCCGGCTGGCGGTGGATCTTCTTCGTCAACGTCCCCGTCGGGCTCGCGCTCCTGGCGACGCTCCCGGCCGTGCTCCCCCGGCATCATCAACGGGTACGCACAACGATCGACGTCCCCGGCGCACTGCTCGTCACCAGTGCCACGGCAGCGTTGATCTACGGGATGGTGCGCGCCGGCGACACGGGCTGGTCCGATTCACTGACGCTGATCGCCTTGTCCGCCGCGGTCCTCCTTTATGGCGCGTTCGCGGTCGTTGAGCGTACGGTGGCGACCCCGTTGATCAAGCTGAGCCTGCTCGGCCGGCCGGCCGTCGCCGGTGGCGCGTTCCTGATGTTGGCCGCGACCGGGCTCTTGATCGGCCAGTTCTTCCTCGGCTCGTTCTACCTGCAACATGTACGCGGCTACGGCGCGTTCGGCACCGGCCTGCTGTTCCTGCCGGTCGCCCTCGGCATCGGCCTCGGCGCGCACCTGGGCAGCCGGTTCGTCGGGCACCTCGGCGGCCGGACCACCTCCGTCGGCGGCCTGGTGATCGCGGCGGCCGGGCTGGGCCTGCTCACCCGGCTGGGCATGACCGGCAGCGTCTACACCGGACTGCTCCCGGGGATGACCGTCGCCTCACTCGGCCTGGGCGCGGTCTTCGTCGCCGCCACGACGACCGCGCTCGCCACCGTGGAGCATCACGAGTCCGGGCTGACGTCAGGGCTGATCAACACGTTCCACGAACTCGGCGGGGCGATCGGCGTCGCCGTGCTCTCCACGATCGCGGCGGCCGGGCTCACCGGCGGCAACGTGGCCGGTTTCGCGGACGGCTTCTGGGCCGCCACCGCCACCGCCGCAGTGGCGGCCGTCGTCGCCCTGTTCCTGATGCCCAAGGGCCGGCTGGCGGTGCCCGCCGGGCTACCCGTCCACTGAGAACGCGGACGCGGTCGGGGCCTACGCCGTCAGGGCGGCCGTCCCGACCGCGACCCACGCCTTCAGGAAGCGATCCTGGTCCACCCCGGCCTCCGGCTCGCCCAGCAGGACGCGATAGATCGGATAGTAGGTCAGCGAGCCGACCAGCACGGCCGACGTCGCCTGCGCGTCCACCGCCGGTACGCGTCCCGCCGCCGCCTGCTGCGCGAGCCAGTCGGCGACCTCGGCGTACAGGGGGCGCATCAACCGGGCGTGCAGGATCTCCAGCAGTTCCGGAAACTGGTCGAGTTCGCGGAACGTGATGCGGATGTTCTCCACGCTCAGGTCCAGCCTGGCCAGCACCACGCGGCCCAGCCGCTCGAGCACCGCCGACACATCGTCCAGCCCGTGCACCTCGCCGGACGCGGCGAACGGCAGCGTCTTCTCAGCCTCGTAATGCGCCACATGTTCGTCGACGACCGCGCGCAGCAGCTCTTCCTTGGACCGGAAATGCTTGTACAGCGCACCCGATCCCCCGGTCAGCCCGACGGCGGTCTGGATGTCGGCCACGCTCGTCTTGGCGTACCCGCGCTCGGCGAACAGGCGCGACGCCGCGGCGATGATGCGCTGCCGGGTAGAGGTCTCAGGCATAGCGAGAGAGTACTTACTCCCAGGCCCGGCCCGCTCCGCCGGGCACGGCGGTCGCGAGCCGGACTGGGCCGGACGAAGTCAGGCAGCTTACTGGCAGCAGATGTTGTAGCCGCGGTTCATCCAGAACGTCGTCGGGATCGGGTTGCTCAGCGTGGGGTCGCCGACGCTGACCGCGGCCAGTTCGTGCCGCCCCGGCCGCATCTCCACATGGGTGTGCGCGGCGCTCGCACCCCGGGACGCCTCGGTGGCGATGCGCTGCCCCTTGTCGACGTGCTCGCCGACGCTCAGCCCGTCGAGCGGGTCGGTGTGCAGGTAGATCACGGTCTTGTCCAGCTCGGCGTTGTAGATCGACAGCGTCGACAGCCCGCCGCCGCCCTCGTTCTTGTAGATGACCGTTCCGGCGGTCAGCGCGTACACGGCCGACCCGGCGCTGCGGGCCAGGTCGATGCCCTCATGCCGGCCCGAGGTGTTCAGATACCCGTCGAAGTACGCCGAGATGGCCCCGGCGTCGTCGTGGTAGAGCCCGAACTCGAGGCGGTCGTTGCCGGCCTCGCCGACGACGTGGCTCGCGTTCTCGTTCTTCAACTCCGCTCGCAGGTTGCCCTTGGCCCCGGCGACGAACGAGTCGACCGCGCCGGACCAGTCACTCTTGTAGAAGATCGTGACCGGGACGGACTTGCGGTTCCAGACCGACGCCGCGTTGTTCTTCACGCACTGGCCGCGGCCGTTGCCCGAACTGATGAACGTCACGCAGCCCGAGCCGGTGCCGTAGTCCTGGATCGACCCGGCGAAGTCCACCAACGACCCCGCGTTGTCGCTGTTGTAGTAGAGGCAGACCTCGCCGTCCTCGCACACCCCGTTGCGCGCCGTCGCGGCCTGCGCCGGAGCCGCGCCGATCACGCCACCCAACAGGACGGCGGTCGCCGCCACGATGAGAATCCTCTTCACCGTCACCCTCCTCGGTACGCTCAGCGCCCCATGCGCTGCGACCGAAGGTAGGGCGGTGCCATACATTCGCCCTACACGATCGTTACATGCAAGTTGAGCGATGCTGTCAGGCGGGGTCGACGCCGGTCAGCCGGTCGACGAGGGGCTCGGGGCGGCTGAGCGCCACGAGATGCCCGCCGGGGATCTCCTCGAGGTCGAGGCCCAGGCGCCGCCGGACGATCCGGCGCTGGAACTCCAGCGGGAAGAACCGGTCGTCGATCCCTTGCAGGAAGGTGGTCGGCACGTCCGGCCACGCGTCGAGCGGCCAGGGCTCGGTGAACAGCGTCTCGGACGGGCCGGTGGGCGGACCGGCCGTGGCTTCGGCCGTGACGTCGGCGGGTACGTCGTGGAAGAAGTCGTCCAGCAGGTCGAAGTCCTTGCCGCCCCGGGCTTCGGCGTGCCCGACGTTCGCCCACCATTGCCCGGCGGTCTCCTCCGGCGCGGGCACCATCGCGTTGACGAGCACGATCCGGTCGACCGGCGTACGCGCGGCGACGACCGGCGCGAGGAAACCGGCGAGCGACTGCGCCACCAGGACCGGATTCGGGCGACCGGCGGTGGCACGGAGGACGGCGTCGGCGTACTCGTCGTAGCCGGCGTCGTCCGACTGCGGAAGGTCGACGGCGATCGCGTAGTGCCCTCGCTCGCGCAGCAACGGCACGACGCGATGCCAGTACCAGGCCCGGCCGTCGGCCCCTGGAATGAGGACGAAGTCGGTCATGACAGCGCCGCCGGAAAACGGCTGACGAAGTCGAGCGTGCCGACCCAGTCGGGGACGAGCCCGACGCGCACCATCTTCCGCCCCGACTGTGCCACGTCGGCGATGTTGCGCGCGCCCTGCTCGGGCCCGTAGTAGTGGTGGTGCGCCGCCGCGTACTCGGGGAGGATGCCGTCCACGTCGGTCACCGTGGCCTGGCCGCGGAGCAGCAGCACTTCCGGCGGTGGACCGGCGGTGTCGATGGTCAGCGCGACTGCGGGCCGGGTGCGCAGCGCGGCGATCTTGGCGCTGCCGGCGAAAGTGCCGAACACCAGCTCGTCGCCGGTCCAGTGGAACATCACTGGGAACACCCGGGGCGTGCCGTCCTTCGCCACGTACGCCACCCGTGCCAGCTCGGTCGAGCCGAGCAGCCGCCGGGCGAGGTCGGTCTCCAGCAGCCTGAGGTCTCCTTGCTTCAACTCCATACTCCTAAATTAGGAGTGACTGCTACCAGAATGCAAGAGGAAGACCTATGATTTCTCGGTGGCCGGCAAGCGAAGGTTCGACGATCCGTGCGGCGTGGCGCGCGCGCTCGAGGTCGTCGGTGAGAGGTGGGCACTGCTCGTCGTGCGCGAGCTGCTGCTGGGACCGAAGCGGTTCACCGAGCTGAGCCGGGGCCTGCCCGGCATGAGCCAGAACGTGCTCTCCCAGCGGTTACGCGAGCTGGAGGAGTCCGGCGTCGTACGCAAACGGCGGCTCGGCCCGCCGGTGAGCGCGACGGCGTACGAGCTGTCGGAGGTGGGCCGCCTGCTCGATCCGGTGCTGATCGCGCTGGCGACGTTCGGCAGCCGGTTGCCGTTGCCGCCCACGGATACGCCGATGAGCGCCGACGCGTTCGCCCTCGCACTCCGCACGACCTTCGATTCCCAGACCTCGACGGACGGATCCGTCGAACTGCGGATCGACGACGACGTCTTCCACGCCTCTGTCCACGACGGCCGGTTCGAGATCGCACGCGGATCGGCTACGCAGCCGGATGCCACCCTCACGGGCAGCGTCTCGGCGTTGCGTTCGGCCGTCTTCGGCGGCCGACCCCTCACCGAGGACATCCGGGTTGACGGCGACCGGCGGGCCGCCGAGCGGTTCGTCCGCCTCTTCCCCCGGCCTCAGCCGATGCCCGGCCCGTAACCGGTGGTCGGCCCGCAATCCTCTTGACGTTGGATCAGGGTTCCGGGTCGAATCATCCTTCAAGATTCGACCCGGAACCCTGATCCAACGCGGTAACGCAGCGCATGAAGGCGGGAGCAGGGAGCGGCGAAAGGGGTCCACTGTGGGGCGGCGACAACGCGGGCAGCGGCCCACCCCGGCGGCTCGTACGCCGTACCGCGGTCCGGGCTGGAAGCAGCATCCGACGCTCGGCGTCGACGTCGGCGGCGTGATCGTGGCGCTGGCCGGGCGCGAGGAGGACACCTCGTTCTTCGGCACCCGTCCACTGGAGACGCCCGCGACCGTCGGGGTGTTCGACGCGCTGGCGAAGTTGACCGAGTCACCGTTCGGTGGTCGGGTGCATGTGGTGTCCAAGGCCGGCCCGAAGGTCGAGGCGAACACCCGGGCGTGGCTGGCTCACCAGGACTTCTTCGGGCGTACCGGGGTCGATCCGGGCAACGTGCACTTCGTCCGGGAACGCCGGGACAAGGCCCCGGTGTGCGAGCGCCTGGGCATCACCCACTTCGTGGACGACCGGCTGGACGTGCTGGCGTACCTGGCGACCGTCGACCATCGCTACCTGTTCACCGCCGGGACAGCAGAGGGGGCCGACGGGGAGCTGCCGGACTGGGTCACTGCCGTGGACTCGTGGCCTGCACTCACCGCCCTGCTCGGCGGCGATGCCGGGTCACGATAGCTTCGAGCAGAGCCAGCGCAACTGGCGCCGCACGTGTACGGCCTCGCCGCCCTCATGATGGTTGAACGGGTACACCTGGACCTCGTGCTCGGCGGCGTACTGGTTGGCGGCGGCGAACACCGTGCTCGGCGGGCAGACCGTGTCGCGCAGCCCGACGCCGAACTGCGCTGGGGCGGTCGCGCGCCGGGCGAAGGCCACGCCGTCCATGTAGGACAACGTGCGCCGGACATCGTCCTCGGCCTCCCGGTGGATGGCGAGGAACCGGACGATCTCGGCGTACGGCTCGGCGTCGGTGATGTCGATCGCCCGCTGGACGTGGCACAGGAACGGCGCGGTCGACAGCACCGCTGAGAGGTCGGCGACCAGACCGGCGACGGCGAGGGCCAGCCCGCCGCCTTGGCTGTTCCCGGCGACCGCCACCCGGCTCGGGTCGACGCCTGGCAGCGCGCGTACCGCTTCGACGGCGCGGACGGCGTCGGTGATCAGCCGGCGGTAGTAGTACTCGGCGGGGTCGAGCAGGCCCCGGGTCACCGGCCCGGGTCCCCCGTACGCCGAGCCGCCCGGATCGGGGGTGTCACCGCCGGTGCCGTACTGGCCGCCTTGGCCGCGACTGTCCATCAGCAGGTGGGCGTAGCCGGCGGCGGCGTAGGTCGGGCGCTCGTGGGGCAGCCCGCGTCCTCGGCCGTAGCCCAGGAACTCGACCACGGCCGGAAGCGCCTCGGATCGCCCGGCGGGGCGCGAGTACCAGGCCCGGATCGGGTCGCCGCCGAAGCCGGCGAAGGTGACGTCCCAGCAGTCGATCAGGGCGAGGTCCGACGGCTCCGGCCGGACGTCGATCAGCACGGGCTTGGCTGCGGCCGAGCCGAGCGTCGTCGCCCAGAACTCCGCGAAGTCGGCTGGTTCGGGCACTTCGGGCGCATACCGGCGAAGCTGGTCGAGCGGAAGGTCGAACAAGGCCATGAAACTTTCCCCACGCCGTTCGGAAGTTTCGGGGAACTGTAGCACCCTTGGCAGCATCCTATGTGGTGTCCACATCCTTGGACGGAGTACAGAAGTCCTTGACACTGCAGACTCGGGACGCCTACTGTGCCGCCAAATGTAACGGGCAATTTTCGGAAAATTTTCGAGGATGCGATGGCTGCGCGGACCTGGCGCCAGGCGATACGCCGCGACTGGCAGCTCTACTCACTGGCGATCCTGCCCCTGCTCTTCTTCGTGATCTTCCGCTACCTGCCGATGGTCGGCAACGTGATCGCCTTCCGGCGCTACCAGCCGGGCGGCGACATCTTCGGCGAGCGGTGGGTCGGGCTGCACTACTTCCAGATGTTCTGGGACGACCCGACGTTCTGGCAGGTCTTCACCAACACCCTGATCCTGGGCGCGCTGACGCTGGTGGTGCTGTTCCCGCTGCCCGTCGTGCTGGCCCTGCTGCTCAACGAGGTACGCACCGGCGCGCTCAAGCGTCTGGTGCAGACCGTCTCGTACCTGCCGCACTTCCTGTCCATCGTGGTGGTGGCGGGCATCGTCTTCCAGGTGCTCTCGGTCGACGGCATCGTCAACCAGGGACTGAAGGCGCTCGGCGAACAGACGGTGCCCTTCCTGCAACAGCCGGGCTGGTTCCGCACCATCTACGTGACCTCGGAGGCGTGGCAGACCGTCGGCTGGGGCACCATCCTCTACCTCGCCGCGCTGACCACGATCGACCCGGACCTCTACGAGGCGGCCCGCATCGACGGGGCGAACCGCTGGCGGCAGACCTGGCATGTGACTCTGCCGGGCATCCGCCCGACCATGGTGACGCTGCTGATCCTCAACATCGGCACGTTCATGGCGGTCGGCTTCGAGAAGATCCTGTTGCTCTACAACCCACTGACCTATCCCACCGCCGACGTGGTCTCGACCTACCTCTACCGGGTCGGCGTCGTCTCCGGAAGTTTCAGCTACGCGGCCGCGATCGGCCTGTTCGAGTCGGTGATCGGGCTGATCCTGGTGCTGTCGGCCAACGCGATCTCCCGCCGCACGGTGGGGACGAGCCTGTGGTGACCGTCGAGGCGCCGAAGCGGGACGTGACGCCGACGCCCGCGCGACGGAATCGGGGGCAGCTCACGAGCCGGGGCTACCGCGTCTTCCAGACGGTGAACGCCCTGGTCCTCACCGGCGTGGTCGTCCTGACGCTGTATCCGCTGGTCAACATCGTCGCGCGGTCGTTCAGCGCCGAGGACTACATCCGGTCCGGCCGGGTCAACCTGTGGCCGCGCGGCTTCAACCTCACCACGTACCACCGGGTGATGTCCGACCCGACGTTCTGGACGAACTACCGCAACACCGTGGTCTACACCGTGGTGGCGACCGCGATCTCCATGGTGCTCACGGTCTGCTACGCGTACGTGTTGTCCAAGAAGAACCTGCGCGGACGCGGCGCCCTGGTCGGCATCGCCGTCTTCACGATGTTCTTCAACGGCGGCCTGATCCCCAACTACGTCCTGATCAGCGGGCTCAGCCTGCGTAACACGATCTGGGCGGTCGTGCTGCCGAACGCGATCAGCGTGTTCAACCTGCTCGTCATGAAGTCGTTCTTCGAGTCGATGCCGGCCGAACTGGAGGAGGCGGCGGCCGTCGACGGCCTCAACACGTACCAGACCCTGCTGCGGATCGTGCTGCCGCTGTCGAAGGCGATGCTCGCCACGATGGTGCTGTTCTACGCCGTCTTCTTCTGGAACTCCTGGTTCTCGGCGTACCTCTACCTCGACCGCTCGGAGATGTTCCCCGTCACGATCTATCTGCGCAACCTCATCGCCGGGGCGACCGGCGGATCAGACGTCGGCACGGCCAGCGAGGCCGCGCTGCAGATCGCCGCCAACATCCAGTCGGTGACGATCGTCCTCACCGTTCTACCGATCATGCTCGTCTATCCCTTCATCCAGCGCTACTTCGTCTCCGGCGTGATGCTCGGCGCCGTCAAGGGGTAGCGCCCGACCCGCACGCCTCCACGGACCACACCCCATGAACGCCCCATGAAATGGAGTGACCATGTACCAGCTCTCCCGGCGCCAGGTGCTCCTCGCCGCCGGCGCCGCCGCCTCCACGCTGGCCCTGGCCGGCTGCGGTGACGACGACGAAGGCGACCAGGACCTCTCCGGCAAGAAGGCCGGCGCGATGGACAAGTACGCCGCCGGCGACCAGTTCAAGGCGACCGAGGCGGTCAAGTTCTCGATCATGCTGCTGAGCAACGCCGGATACCCGTACAAGGCCGATTGGCTGTTCTGGTCGGAGCTGACCAAGCGGACCAACGTCACCCTGGAGCCGACGGTCATCCCCGGCAGCGACTACAACCAGAAGCGCAGCGTCATGGTCAGCGCGGGCGACGCACCGATGATCATCCCCAAGACGTACCACCCGGACGAGGAGGCGCTCATCGCCGGCGGCGCGATCCTGCCGGTCAGCGACTACCTCGACCTCATGCCGAACTTCAAGGACAAGGTCGCCAAGTGGAAGCTGGACAGCGACCTCGACACCTACCGGCAGGAGGACGGCAAGTTCTACCTGCTGCCGGGCATCCATGAGACGGTCTACGTCGACTACTCGCTCGCCGTCCGGACCGACATCCTCGCCAAGCTGAACCTGCAGGTCCCGAAGACCTGGGACGACCTGCACGCCGTGCTGAAGGCGATGAAGACGGCGTACCCCGATCAGTATCCGATGTCCGACCGGTGGTCCACGCCGCCGCAGCCCGGTGGCAACAACCTGCTCGCCCTGCTGAGCAACGCGTACGGCACCGGCGCGGGCTGGGATTACCAGAACGCCTGGTTCGACAAGTCCGCCGGCAAGTTCGTGCTCACGGGCGCGATGGATCAGTACAAGCAGATGCTGACCTTCGCCAACACGCTCGTCTCCGAGAAACTGCTCGACCCGGAGAGCTTCACCCAGCAGGACGACCAGGCCCGGCAGAAGTTCGCCAACGGCAAGTCCTTCGTGATCAGCTGCAACGCGCAGACCTTGGTGAACGAGCTGCGTAAGGACATCGCGAAGATCCCGGGCGCGACCGTGGTCAAGATCCCGCGGCCGATCGGCCCGAACGGCGCCAACCGGCCCGGCACCGCCCGGCTGGAGAGCGGCATCATGATCTCCAAGAAGGCGTTGGAGAGCAAGAACTTCGTCGCGATGATGCAGTTCATCGACTGGCTGTGGTACTCCGACGCCGGCCAGGAGTTCGCCAAGTGGGGCGTCGAGGGCACCACCTTCACCAAGGACGCCGCCGGCAAGCGCACGCTCACGCCGGACGTCAACGTCGTCGGGCTGAACCCGTCGGGCTCCAAGCACCTGCAGGTCGACTTCGGCTTCTACAACGGCGTCTTCGCGTACGGCGGCAGCACCGAGTTGCGGGAGTCCTTCTACTCCGACGAGGAGAAGGAGTTCCAGAAGGAGATGAACAGCCGTGAGGCGCTGCCGGTGCCGCCGCCGAAGCCGTTCAGCGTCGATGAGCGGGAGCGGGCCACCCTCTGGGAGACCGGGATCAAGGACTACGTCTTCCAGCAGACCCTGAAGTTCATCCTCAACCAGCGGCCGCTCGGCGACTGGGACAAGTACGTGGCGGAGTTGAAGGGCAAGAACGCCGACCAGTACGTCGAGCTGGTGAACAAGGCGTACGACCGCTACAAGAAGGCGCACCCCTGATCATGGGTGACCACGTTCCCGAGCAGCCCGTCGGTTCGCTCAGCGACGCCTGGCGCTACTGCGTCGGCACCGGGGAGTTGCCGCTCGCGCTGCGGCGGGACTACCAGGACTCGCTGGCGCTGATCCAACGCGAGATCGGCTTCCGGCACATCCGCGGCCACGGGCTGCTCGGGGACGCCGTCGGAGTGCACCGGCCCTACGAATGGGCCGGCCGCCGCGACGTCCGGCACGTGTTCACCTACGTCGATCAGGTCGTGGACGCGTACCGGGAGCTGGGCATCGCGCCCTTCGTCGAGCTGGGCTTCATGCCGTCCACGTTGGCCTCCGGCACGCAGACGATGTTCTGGTGGCAGGGCAACGTCACCCCGCCCAGCTCCTACACCGAGTGGGCCGATCTCGTCCTGGCCACCGTGCGGCACCTCGTCGACCGCTACGGCCTCGACGAGGTGCGTACCTGGCCGATCGAGGTGTGGAACGAGCCGAATCTGAAGGACTTCTGGCTCGACGCCGACGAGGCCGCCTATCACCACCTCTACGAGGTCACCGCGACCACGATCAAGGAGATCGACGCCGGGCTGCAGGTGGGCGGCCCGGCCATCTCCCCCGGGTCGGACGACTGGATGGCGCGCTTCGCCGAGTTCTGCGCCACCCGGGACGTCCCGGTCGACTTCGTCAGCCGGCACGCGTACAGCTCCGGGCCGGCTCAGCACGTCCCCTTCGGCGTGCACCAGACGCTCGCGCCCGCCGCGACGCTCCTCGAACAGTTCGGCAAGCCCCGCGAGCAGCTGCGCGGCACGCCGCTCGCCGGCCTGCCGGTCCACATCACCGAGTTCAACTCGTCCTACCGGCCCGACAACGCCATCCACGACACCGCCTTTCACGCCGCGTACCTCGCGCCGGTGATCGCGCGCGGCGGCGAGCACGCCGACTCGTACTCCTACTGGACGTTCAGCGACATGTTCGAGGAGGCGGGGGTGCCGGCCGCGCTGTTCCACGGCGGCTTCGGGCTGCTCACGCACCGTCAGATCAGGAAACCCACCTTCCACGTGTACGCGTTCATGCGGCGACTCGGCAGCGCGATCCTGCGCCAGGACGACGACTACCTGGTCACGCGGGACGACTCCGGCCGGATCACGGTGCTGGCCTGGGCGCCTGTGGACGTCACCGGTCCGGTCGGCGGCATCGCCGGGCACCGGATCAGTCTGTCGCTTCCCATGGCGGACGCTTCGGCCGACGGCGCGGCGTTCCTGCTTCGGTCGTCGGTCAGCGAGACCATGGGCAACGCCTGGGCGGCCTGGGGTGAGCTGGGCCGCCCAGCCTCCCCCACGGCACGGCAGCTCGACATTCTCCGCGAGACCGCCGAACCCGTACGCCGCCATGCCCGGCTGCCGGTCGTCGGCGGGCGGGTGGAGCTGGACCTGGTGCTCGACGCGAACGAGGTCACCCTCGTGGAACTGAGCATGGTCGCCGACGAGACTCCACAATGGTGGGACGAGCGCCGCTTGCTCGGCGGTACGCCATGACGGTCAGCGCGCGACGCGAGTTCGGCGAGGGTCCGCTGTCGCGGATCACCGCGTTCGTCTACACCGTGCTGGCCGTCGAGGGACTCCTGCTGCTCAGCATCGCTCCCGGGTACGCCCTGCTCATGCTGTTGGACCGGGACGCCAGCAACCTGCCGCTGGCCGCGCTCTGCGCCCTCCCGATCGGACCGGCCGTCGCGGCCGCCCTGTATGCCTTGCATCACCGGCGCGGCGACGTCACCGATCTGCGCCCGGCGGCGGCGTACTGGCGGGGGTTTCGGGCCAACGCGGGCGGCGTGCTGCGCTGGTGGACGCCGCTGCTGGCCTGGCTGACCGTCTTGGGAGTGATCGTCACGCACCGGGCGGCGGCCGGGGTGCCGATCTGGTGGGCGGTACTGCTGCTGGCCCTGGCGGCGATCGCCGTCGCGTGGAGTGTCAACGCCCTGGTGATCACGTCGCTGTTCG
Source organism: Hamadaea flava (assembly GCF_024172085.1). Lineage (NCBI taxonomy): Bacteria > Bacillati > Actinomycetota > Actinomycetes > Micromonosporales > Micromonosporaceae > Hamadaea > Hamadaea flava. Next base: position 1,524,615 of record NZ_JAMZDZ010000001.1, read on the forward strand.
CCTTCCGGGTACGCGACGTCGCCCGGCTTTCGGCGTACCACTTGATCAAGAACTGGCGTGGCACGCTGTCGCAGCTGAGCCTGCTGGTCTTGGCCCTCGGCGTCACGATCTTCTTCTCCGAGGCGGCGCTGGCGCTGACCGGGAGTCTGTTCGTGCTGGGCCTGTTGCGCGCGAGCCGCGCGATGACCGACGAGATCCGCGAGGAGTTCACCGAGTGAAGATCCGGTACGGCGGCGACTACAACCCGGAGCAGTGGCCGAAACAAGTGTGGGAGCAGGACTACCGGCTGTTCGACCTGGCCGGCGTCGACACGGTGACGCTGGGCGTGTTCGACTGGGCGCTCACCCAGCCCGCCCCGGACGTCTACGACTTCTCCACACTGGACGCCGTGGTCGGCAAGGCCGTCGCCGAAGGCCGTCGGATCTGCCTCGCGACCGGCACCGGTGCGCACCCGGCCTGGCTGGCCAAAGCCCATCCCGAGGTGACCCGGGTCGATTTCGAGGGGCGCCGGCACCGGTTCGGGCAGCGGCACAACTCGTGCCCGAGTTCGCCGGTCTTCCGGCGGCTGTCGGCCGAGCTGGCCCGCCGGATCGCCCACCGGTACGCCGGGACCGAGGCGATCACCGAGGCGATCCCCGAGGCGATCGTGGCCTGGCACGTCGGCAACGAGTACGGCGGCGCGTGCTACTGCGACCTGTGCGCGGCCGGTTTCCGTGCCTGGCTGCGGACCCGGTACGGCGATCTGGACCGGCTCAACGACGCCTGGTGCACGACCTTCTGGGCGCACACCTTCACCGACTGGGACGAGATCGAACCACCGTCGGCGCTGACCGAGCACTGGCGCGGCCCGGACCACACCGCGTTCCAGGGGATCACCCTGGACTATCTGCGGTTCATGTCGGACGCGATGCTCGCGAACTTCGTGGACGAGAAGGCCGCGATCCGGGAGTCCGATCCGGACACTCCGGTGACGACGAACTTCATGGGCATGTACCGGCCGATCGACTACCACCGCTGGGCCGCGCACCTGGATTTCGTGTCGTGGGACAACTACCCGCCGGACGACAAGTCGGCCGCCCGGATGGCGCTGACCCACGACCTGATGCGCGGGCTGAAGGACGGGCAGCCGTTCTGGCTGATGGAGCAGACCCCGAGCTTCACCGCGAGCCGGGACGTCAACCCGCTCAAACGGCCGGGCGTCCTGCGGCTCTGGAGCTGGCAGGCGGTCGCGCACGGGGCCGACGCCGTGCTGTTCTTCCAGCTGCGGGCCAATCGGGGCGCGTGCGAGAAGTACCACGGCGCGGTCATCGGGCACGCCGGTCGCTCCGACACTCGCGTGTTCACCGAGGTCGCCCAGCTCGGCGCGGAACTCGCCCGGCTCGGCGACGCGACCTTGGGCGCGCGTACGCCGGCCCGGGTCGCGCTGCTGTTCGACTGGGACAGCTGGTGGGCGCTGGAGTTGTCGGACGGGCCGTCGCGGCTGGTGCGCTACCAGGAGGTCGTGCTGGCGTACCACCGGGCGCTGTGGGATCTCGGCGCCGACGTCGACGTGGTCGCGGTCACCGCCGACCTGTCCGGCTATGACGTCGTGCTCGCCCCGGCGTTGCACATGGTCAAGGACGACCTCGCCGCGCGGCTGGAGTCGGTCGCCGAACGCGGCGGCACCGTCGTCACGACGTTCCTGTCCGGCCGGGTCGACTCCGACGACAACGCCTTCCTCATGGACGTCCCCGGTCCCTTGGGCGGACTCATGGGCGTACGCGTGGACGAGTGGGACGCGCGGGAACCGTCGATCGTCAACCCGGTGCTGCTGCCGGACGGTCTGTCGGTCGAGGCCCGGCTGCTCTTCGAACTCGTCATCCCGCAGGGCGCCGAGGTCGTCGGCACCTATCAGGCCGACTGGTACGCCGGCACTCCGGCGGTCACCCGCAACGCGTTCGGCGACGGTCACGGCTGGTACGTCGCGGCCGGGCTGGACCAGGCGGGCGTGTCCTGGGTCGTGCGGCAGGTGCTCGACCGCCATGGCTTGATCGGCCCGTACGCCGAGTTCCCGGATGTAGAGGTGGCGCGCCGGGTGGCCCCCGACGGCACGCCCATGGTGTTCGTGCTCAACCACTCCGGCGACGCCGTCGACCTGCCCGCCGTCGCCACCGGCGTCGACCTGCTCACCGGCGTACGCGTCGAGCACGGGTCACCGCTGCGACTGGAGCCCGGCGGGGTGCTCGTCCTCGCCGAGCCGCGCTCAGGCCCCTGATACGCCCGGCGGCGGGGCTTTCTTGGTGGCCCGCCGGTGACGCTGGATACTGGACGGATGCGTAACCGAGACACGGCCGAACCCGTCGACCGCTCCCCGCGGGAGTCCTTCATCACCGTCTACGGCCGCATGCCGGTGCTGGAGGTTCTCCAGAACCGGGACCTGCAGGTGGACAAGCTCGTCGTGGCCGACTCCGCGCGCGGCGACAACCTCGACCGGATCCTGGATCTGGCCGACCGGCGCGGCGTGCCGATCCAGCACGCCACCGCCCACCGGGTGAAGGTGCTGGCCGGCAACGGCAAGCACGACCAGGGCATCATCGCCGACGTCGTCGCGCCGCGGATGCGCAACATCGCCGAGTTCGCCCGCGACTCCGGCTCCCGGCGGACCAGCCGGGTCCTGGTCCTCGACGGCGTCAACAACCCGTCCAACGTCGGAATGATCATCCGCGCGGCGACCGGAGCCGGGATGTCCGGCATCGTGCTGCCCCGGGTCGGCTCCCCCGGCATCGACCCCCTCGTCATCAAGGCGTCCGCCGGGGTGGCGTACCGGGCGGCAGTGATCTGGGCCCGGACCGGCGCGGAGTCGGTCGAGACGCTGCGGGAGGCCGGTTTCCGGATTTACGGACTCGCCGGGGACGCCCGCCGCAGCCTCTACGACGACCGGGTGTTCGCCCCGAAGGCCGCGTTCGTCCTGGGCAACGAGACTGAGGGGTTGTCCCGGGCGACTGCCGCGCTCGTCGACGAATGGGTGGCCATCCCGCTCGAAGGCGGCGTCGAGTCGCTCAACGTGGCGACCGCCGCCGCGGTGCTCTGCTTCGACCTGCTCCGCCGCAAGCACGCCCCGGTACGCGCGGAGCAGACCGCCCGGCCGCCGAAGCGTCCCCGGTCCCGGTGACGTGGGCTAATAGATACGGCGGCCGCGGGCGTCGGGGACGCCGGACTTCCGGTAGAAGTACGTGTTGACCTGGTCCCGCCATTCCTCGGCCGACCGCAGCTGCTGGGCCAGCCGCTCGTTGATCCGGGCCGCGACCGCCTCGTCGACCAGGCCCGAGACCTGCTGCCAGCGCAGGATCATCGCCTCGACGCGTTCGACCCCGGCGAAGTGCGTGTCGTAGATGTGCTGGACGACGGTCGCGCCGTTGCGCAGCACGTGCGCGTACGGGACGTGGTGGAAGAACAGCAGCAGCTCGTCCGGGCAGTCGGCGAGCGACTCGTACAGGTCGCGCCACGGCGACGGGTACTGCCCGGTGAACCCTGTCCCGGTGGCCCGCGTCCGGTCGACGCCGATGCCGTCGCGGTCGGCGAAGTGGTAGGTGCCCCACGGCGTGTACTCGTAGCCGTCGACGTCCGGCCCGTAGTGGTGGCCCGGCCGGACCATGAAGCCGACGCCGAGCGGCGCGGTGTAGCGCTCGTACGCCTGCCACGACTCGTCCATGATCGCCCGTAGCGCCTCCCGCAGCGCCGGATCGTGACCGGGGAAGGTCAGCGCGATCCACTCGTCGAGCAGGGCGAGCGGATCGAGGGCGGGGTTCCAGCCGAGCCGCGCGGCGGCGTACAGGTTGGCCTGGGCGAGCGGATGCCCGGTCCAGAACGGGTCGTCGCCGACGTTGGCCACGGTCACCATGCCCTGAACGAGGCCGGCCACCGGGCGCCCGAACGGGAAGCGCAGCACCTCGCTCCACATCGGACCGAGATAGCACACGTGCCGCTGCTGGCCGGTGTACTCCTGCGTCGCCTGCACCTCCACCGCCACCGGGGTCGACGGCATCGCGCCGAGCAGCGGCGACACCGGCTCGCGTACCTGGAAGTCCATCGGGCCGTGCTTGACCTGGAGGATCACGTTCGGGGCGAACCGGCCGTCCAGCGGCGTGAAGTGGTCGTACGCCGCCCGCGCCCGATCGGTCGAACGGTCCCGCCAATCCTGACGGTGGTTGTAGACGAACGCCCGCCAGTGCACGACGCCCCCGAACGGGGCCAGCGCCTCGGCGAGCAGGTTCGCCCCGTCGGCGTGGCTGCGGGCGTACGCGGACGGCCCCGGCTGCCCCTCCGAGTCGGCCTTCACGACGTACCCGCCGAAGTCGGGGATGCGCGCGTACACGGCTTGGGTGGCCTGCGCCCACCAGGCCCGAACGCGCTCGTCCAGCGGATCCGCGGTCGGCAGCCCGCCCAGCGTGATCGGGGCGGCGAAGTCGACGCTCAGGTGCACCCGGATCCCGTACGCCCGGAACTGCTCGGCGAGCGCGGCGACCTCCCCGATCCGGTCGGTCAGCAGGTGCGCCTCGGCCTCGTGCACGTTGACGTTGTTGATCGCCACCGCGTTGATCCCACCGGCGGCCAGCAGCCGGGCGTACGCCCGCACCCGGCTCAGGTCCTCGCGCAGGCGGCCCGCCGACCAGAAGATCGAGCCACCGGCGTACCCCCGCTCGACCTGGCCCATCACCGGATGAACGTCCACATTGTCCCAGTGGGACACCAGCCGGATCGGCAGCGCCGGAGCGTGCCGCTCGTCGAAGTCCCCAGCGAACGCGCGCTCACCCTGGCGGACGACGTGGAAGAACCCGTGCAGCAGCCCGGCCGGATCGGCCGCGCGTACCACGGTCACCCCCTCGCCCCGGGCGTAGGTGAACTCCTCGGGTGCCAGGTCGGCCTGCGACGAGACGGCGAACGACACGTCACACAGGCCGGTGTCGGCCGGGGCCCCGCCGAACCGGCGGCACGCGGCCGCCACCTCGGTGCGTACCGTGTCGAGCAGGAGACCGTCGCCGCGGACCTGGACCCGCCGGGAGCCGAGCGCGCGGAAAGCCTCGGCGGGCAGCCACGCCGGATGGAAGTCGGAGATCATCGCCCGGCAATCTACCGGAAGAAGCTAGACCGTGACGGTTTCGGCCGGAGCTTTCGGCTCGGCCTCGACGACGACCGGGCGCCCACCTCGAGGGCCGGATCGGCTGCGCTGCAACAGATACATGAGGCCGCCCGCGACCAGTCCCCAGAACGCCGCGCCGATGCCGAACAGGTTCATCCCGGAGGCCGTCACGACGAGCGTCACGATCGCGGCGTCGCGGCCCTCGACCGGAGTCACCGCGGCGACGAGCGCGCTCGCGAACGCGCCGAGCAGGGCCAGCCCCGCGACCGCCTCGATGAGGACCGCGGGCGACACACTGACCAGCGCCATCGCGAGTCCCCCGGCCAGGCCGAGGCCGATCATGCCCGCTCCGGCGGTGGCCGACGCGATCCAGCGACGCTTCGGATCGGGGCCGGCTTCAGGACCGGCCGCGAGCGCGGCGCTGATCGCCGCCAGGTTGAGCGCGTGCCCGCCGAACAGGGCCGCGCCCATGCTCGCCGCACCGGTCGCGGCCAGCAGCGGGCGTACCGGCGGGTGGTAGCCGAATCCGGCGAGCACCGCGATGCCGGGGATGTTCTGCGCGGCCATCGTGACCAGGAACAGCGGCAAGGCGATGCTGACCAGCGACGCCACCGTGAAGGTGGGCGTGGTGAACACCGGTTCCGGCCAGAGCCCGCCCGAGAGCGGCCGGTCGGTCCCGGTCACCGCGATCGCGACGATCGCCGCGACGAGCGCTCCGGGGACCGCCCACGGCCGCGCCAGCCGGTAGAGCAGGGCCCAGACCAGCACGACGGGCAGGGCCAGCCGGGGCACCTGCACGATCGCGTGGGCCGGGGCCAGGCAGAGATCCAGCAGTACGCCGGCCAGCATGGCCGACGCGATCGGCCCGGGAATCGCCGTGACCCAGCGGCTGAGCACCGGGAACAACGCCGCCACCACGATCAGCGCCCCCGCGACGAGGAACGCGCCCTCGGCGGCGGCGAACCCGCCCGCGACCGGCCCGGTCGAGACGAGCAGCGCGGCGCCCGGTGTCGACCAGGCGATGGTGATCGGCATCCGGCGGCGCAGGGAGAGCAGGATCGCGGTCACCCCGATGCCGACGCACAACGCGAACAGGCCGGAGGCCGCCTGCCGGTCGTCGGCGCCGACCGCGCGCAGCCCGGCGAGCACGACCGCGAAGGAACTCGCGAAGCCGACCAGCGCGGTGACGACTCCGGCCAGCAACGGCTGCACAGACTTCGTCAAGACTCCACCCCTCACCTTGCGTCCAACACTTTCGTTGTTCCGTATACGGAACGCACGACTCTGGCACGATAGCGGCATGACCCCGCCGTCCGCCAGCCCGGACCCGACGAACGTCGCCGTCGGGCAACGTCTGCGGCGGCTACGCGAACAGCAGGGGCTGTCACTGTCGGCCCTCGCGCGGGCGGCCGGGATCGGCAAGGCCACGCTGTCCGGGCTGGAGAACGGCACGCGCAACCCCACCCTGGAGACGCTGTACGCGATCACTGCGCAGCTCGACGTGCCGCTGGCGGCGCTGCTCACCGATCCGGCCGGGCGACAGGCTCCGGCGTTCATCCCCGGCGCGGCCGTCCGGGGGACCCTGCTGGAGGTGTTCACCGATCCCGGGGTCACCTCCGAGCTGTACCGCCTCGAAGTGCACCCGGGCCGGACCCAGACCTCCCCCGCCCACCCTCGGGGCGTCACCGAACACCTCACCGTGTACGCGGGAACGCTGCGTACCGGGCCGGCGGACGATCCCCGCGAGGTCCACGCCGGGGAGCACTTCTCCTGGGTGTCCGACGTGCCTCACGTGTACGCCGCGATCGGCGGCGAGATCGTGCTGGCCGCCCTCCTGATCCGGTATCCCCGGGTCCGCTGAGGAGCAGGGGCGTACGCGCAGCCGCCCGGCGCCCCAGCAGTGCCGGGACACCGGGCAGCCGATGGGTCACACCGTGATACGTCCCGCCCCGGCGCCACCGGTGACGCTGGCCTTGACGTTGCCGGAGGACTCGACCGGGTAGGAGTACGGCAGGCTGCCGCACGCGCTGCCACCGGCCTGCCCGCTCCCGGAGCCGACCAGCGTGTTGTTCCGCGCCGTCAGGCTGCCGGCGGGCGAGTCGCCCTCACCTCGGTGGTAGGGGTCGTCCGTGTTCTCGAAGTAGTTGCCCTCGACGATGACGCAGGCCTCCATGGTGGACGCCACGCCGTAGGAGCCGATGTCGTTGTAGTAGTTGTTCACCACGTGCACCGGGTTGCCGAAGCGTACGCGCGGGTGCCGCTGGTTCGAGCCGTCGAACCAGTTGTGGTGGTACGTGACGCGCAGGTGGCCACGGTCCTCCGCGCCGTTGCCGTCGTCGTGACCGAGGAGCATCGCCTTGTCGTGGCTGGAGATGCGGTTCCAGGAGACGGTCACGTAGTCCGAGGCGCGCTTGATGTCGATGGCGCCGTCGTAGCCGTTCGACAGGCTGTTGTGATCGATCCACACGCGAGTCGAGTACTGCACGTTGATCGCGTCGTCGTTCCAGTCCCGGAACGTGAGGTTGCGGATGATCACGTTACTGGCGTTGGAGACGTTCAGGCCGCAGCCGGCGATGACCGCCCCGGAGTTGCCGAGGATCGTCTTGTTGGAGCCGACGGTGATCATTCCCGAGCACGAGATGGTGCCCGAGACGCGGACCACCCGCGCGGTCGTGCCGGACACGGCACTGGACAGCGCCGAGGAGCTCGTCACGGTCGTCGCCGCCGCGCTTCCGCCACCGGTCGTGCCGCCGCCCTGGGTCGCCCAGCCGGCCAGCCCGGTGGTGCTGCCACCGCCGCCGCCGCCGACAGTCGCCAGCTGCCACTGCTGGTTCCAGCCGTCGAGGTCGGCGTACTGCGAGATCATGGCGCCGTCCGCGGTGGACCACTGCCACACGTCGAGCGCCTTGTTGCTGTGCCGGCTGATGAACCTGACGTAGCCGCTGTCGGAGTCGGCCAGCCGGAAGTGCTGCCGGGTGTTGCCGCCGGCCGCCGCGTTCTGCACCAGCTGCACCCCGTCGTTGGCGTTGGGCAGCTCCAGGACCTTGCCGCTGAACACGGACCGGATCTGGTAGTAACCGCTGCCCACGTCGACGAACTGCCACTGCTGCACGGCCAGGTCGTTGCGGGTGAACTGGTTGATCGGGGCGTTGTCGGCCGTCGCCCAGTTGTACACGTCCATCGCCTTGCCGCTGTTGCGGTTGACGAAGACGTAGACGGCGCTGGTGCTCACCGTCGCGGCGTCGGCGGACCGGGCCATCACGGCGGTGGTCGCGCCGGCCGTCACCAGGGCCAGGCCCGCGGTCAGCGCCAGGCGCCAGCGGCGCCTGAGGTGACGGCTCTCGTGGAGGTGGGACATCGGGCTTCCTCTCGATGGGAGTTCGCCGCGCGGCTGAGGTCTAGGAGGAGACCACTGGGCGAGCCGCCTCGGCATGCGCTTGGAAAGCGCTTACCGGCAAGGTAGACCCAGCTTCGAGCCATGTCAATGTATTCATGCCTTCGGCTGGTTTGCTGGTGTCGACCTCGTAAGATCGTCGCCGTGACGAACCCGGGCCCCATCGAATACGTCGGCCAGCAGCCCCCGAAGAAGCCGAAGTACCCGAAGACTCCGAAGAACTCGAAGACTCCGCAGACCCCGCGGTCACCGAAGAAGCCGTCGCGGTTCGCGGTGCTGGGCGGGATCGCCGGCATCCTCGGCTTCATGGCGGCACTGGCGGCGTACGCGATGCTGGGCCGGGTCGTCCCGTCGACGATCGCGGCGTACGCCTGCGACGCGACGGCCTGCTCGACCGAGGGCATGGTGGTCGCCGGGTGGCTCGTCATCGCCCTGCCCGCCGTCTTGATCGGGGCCACCGCCGCAACGGCCAAGCACGTCGACCGGACGACCCGGCGGATCCTCATCACGCTGTCCGTTCTCGCCGGGCTGGTCGCGCTGATGTTCATCCCGGGCCGTCATCGGGACATGTCCGACGTCGTCCAGGGGCCGGGAGCGGATCAGTTCATCGACGGGATGGGGTGGGCGCTCGGCGCGCTGGGCGCATCCGTCGCGGTGGCGTTGCTCCTGGCGATGATCGGCCGGAAGGCACCCGCCGTCGAACGGCACTATTCGGTCGTCCTCGGGGTCGCGGCAGCCGTGCTGCTGCTGGCCGCCGCGCCGGTGGCGATCGCGAAGACGGGTCCCGGCAGCATGAGCGCCGAGGACGTCTTCCCCGCCGTCCTGGAGATGAACGACGACATCTTGACGCGTACGGCGGTCGGGGATCAGCGGGGCTGCACGGGTGTGCTGGCCGACGAATCGCTGCTCAACCGGGAGAACTGCGTCCTCACGCTGCACGCGGCGTACCGGACGGACGACAGCGACGCGGTCGCCAGCCTGTGGGCGGTGCTCTACCTCGACGACGACACCGCCGACTCCGTACGCGACGGCCTGCCGAAGGTCACGTCCGACACGGCGCTCACCGTCTTCTCGACCTCCCGCTCCTGGGTGCTCGTCGGAATCAGCGAACACGCCGACGGGGCCACCATCACGTCAACGGACCGGCCGTGGGTGATGTGGCCCCTGCGTCAGGTGGCGTACCGGTTCATCGGGTATCAGGGCGGGCTGCTCATCGACCCCGACCCGGGCGACGACATCCATCCCCGGACCGCCGCCTGAGGCGACCGGCCGCGATTGTCACGGTCGCGGTGCCGGGATGGTGCGCTCGATCAGGTCCACCGTCGCCCGCGGATCGTCCACCTGCACGATGAGGCGGGCGTACCGCTCGTCGCGCAGCTCGATGACGACCGCCTTCGCCGGGTCGCGGACATCCCAGAAGATCCGTTCACCGTCCACCCGGAACGTGCCGGCGGTGATGACGCCCGGCATGTAGGTGCCGGCGGTGCGGATGCCCCTGGACTCGCGGACGACGCCGGGATCGGCGGTCGCGCCCCGGACGTTGGCCAGCGGAATCTCCAAGCGGCTCTTGAGCGCCCACAACTTGTCCATGCCCTCGATCTCGACGACCAGGTTGCCGGCGTCGACACTTACCTGTGCCATGGGTCCCCTCACGGTTGTGCCTGAATCTGGTGCAGGAGGACGGCTCCGGCCTCCGGCGGGACGCCACCGGCCCGGGCCCGCAGGCGCAGGCCCAGGATCGTGGCGGTCAGCGCCACCGCGATCGCGTCGTCGGACGGCTGCCCGGGCAGCGCCTTCGCCACGGTGGCGTCCAGGTCCCGGAGCACTCCCCCGACGAGGTCGGCGACCTCCTCATCGACCGGGGCCCGCTCGACCACCGCCAGGAGCAGCAGGTCGAGGTCGTGCCGGTCGACGCCGCCGAGCAGGTCCCGCAGCTCGGCCGCCGGGTCCGGCCCGCTCCGCAGGCCGGCCAGCATCGGCTGGACCCGCTCGGCCAGGTACCAGCGCAACGCCGCCAGATACAGGCCCCGTTTGCTGCCGAACACCTTGTAGAGGCTGTTGCGGTGCACTCCCAGGCTGGTCACCAGGTCGTCGACGGAGACGCCGTCGTAGGCCCGGCCGGCGAACAGCTCGGCCGCCGCCTTGATGACCTCGGTCTCGTCGAACGCTCGTGGCCGTCCCATGCCACGACGGTAGCAAGATTAGGAACGATCAGTCAAGAACGACCGTTCCTCAATTCGGGAGTGGGCGCCGACGGGTGCGGGGTGCCGGCCGTCCACGAGATCGCCCAAGCGCTGGAAGTCCTCGTCCCCGGCGTCCGCGAAGTAGTCGTCGGGCCGGGTGGCGTCCCGCCCGCCCGGTACGCCGATCGCCCGCAGTGCGACGGTCAGGCCGACGGCGACGCCCAGGTTCACGGCGAGCGCCAGCAGTCCTACGTAGACACTGGCGGCCGAGTCGAGGCCGAGCCACCGCAGCGGCCAGCTCGACCCGCCGAAGTGGGCCTTGAGCACGTGACCGTCGGCGGCGCGTTGCGGAATCAGGTAGAGCATCAGCACGCCGGAGCCGAGTCCGGCCAGCAGGCCGGCGATGAGGGCGGCGCGATGCAGCCAGGCGGTGTACAGCCCCAGGAGGGCGGCCGGGACGGTCTGCAGGATCAGGACGCCGCCGATCAGCTGGAGGTCGATCGAGAACGCCGGGTCGAGCAGCAGGATGAACAGCGCCGCGCCGACCTTGGCCAGCAGCGACAGGTAGCGGCTCACCCGCGTCTCCTCGGCCGGTGTCGCGTCCGGTCGCAGGTACTCGCGATAAATGCAGCGGGTGAACAGGTTGGCCGCCGCGATCGACATGACCGCCGCCGGGATGAGGGCGGCGACGGCGATGGTGGCGTACGCGATGCCGGCGATCCAATTCGGGAACACGTCGTGGAAGACCTGCGGGGTGATCGTGTTGACGTCGCCGTCGTGCGGGACGACGCCCTGGCCGATGGCGTACACCCCGAGGAGGGCGAACAGGCCGAGGGCGAGGCAGTAGACCGGGGACGCCGCGGCGTTGTGCTTGATCGCGGTGCGGTCCTTGGCGGCGAGGATCACCGTGACGGCGTGCGGGTAGACGAAGACGGCCAGCGCCGACCCCACGGCCAAGGACAGATACCCGAGGTACGCGTTCTCCGGCAGCAGCAGGTTGCTGACGGCGGACGCGTCCGTGGCGTACCGCTGATTCGCCGCCGTGAACGCGGACTGGAACCCGCCCGTGAGCGCGATCATCGCGAGCATCATGAGGACCAGCCAGACGAGCAGCAGGTCCTTGAGGATGGACAGCAGGGTGGGCGCCCGCAGTCCGGACTTGAACGTGGTGACCGAGGCGACGGTGACCGCGACCAGGAGCGGCCACTCGCCGGAGAAGCCGATGGTGGCGAAGGTCGCCTTGAGGGCGACCAGCTGGACCGCGATGTACGGCATGGTCGCGGCGATGCCGGTGAGGGCGACCAGCGCGCCGAGAGTACGCGAGCCGAACCGCGCGCGGACGAACTCGGCCGAGGTGACGAACCCGTGGGCGTGCGACACCGACCAGGTACGCGTGCTGAGGAAGTACATGAGCGGGCCGCAGACGACGGCGAACGGCACCGCGAAGAAGCCGATCGCGCCGGTGCCGTAGACCACGGCCGGCACGGCGATGTACGTGTACGCGGTGTACATGCTGCCGCCGAGCAGGAACCAGGTGACCCAGTTGCCGAAGGCGCGCCCGCCGACGCCCCACTCCTCCAGCGCGTCGACGGTCTTGGGGCGTCGCCAGCGCGCGGCGTTGTAGCCGAGGGCCAGCATGCCGCCGAGCAGGAGGGCGAACAGCGTGATCTCGGTGATCCGGTCGGCGGTCATGTCAGCGCCGCTCCTTGCCGAGCCGGTGCACGAGGCTGATCACGCCGATGGCGAGCGCGGCACACGCGATCTGGAACCAGTAGAAGAACGGGACTCCCCAGAGCGTGGGGTCGACCCGGTTGTAGAGCGGGATCAGCAGCGGAACGACGATGGGGATCGTGAGCAGCCATTCGGCACGGTTACGGGGACGGAGGCGGGGCGGCGTCACCAACTGTTCCCTTCCGACGGAGGTCTAGGGAGTGAATGTTGATGAACGCCGCGCGCCGCGCATCGGCGAAATCACCAGTCTCGTGCCGGCGTCACCCGTTGAGGTCCGTCGGAAAGCCGACTGTCCTCGGTGCACCGAACGGGCGGGGCGGTATTGCGCTCGGATCGGCGCATGCCGTTTGATCACCGGGTGCCCGAGAAGCAGTCCCGGTTCCTGACCTTCTTCACGACGTTGCCCGGTGTGATCACCGCGGTGGCGACGCTCATCACCGCCGTCGGTGGACTGCTGGTCGCGATCAACGAGTTCGGCGACAACAAGCCCGCCGGCGCCGCCGAGTCTCCCCAGTCGCGCCCGTCGGCTTCCGCGCCGTCGCCGAGGTTCTCGCCGTCACCCTCGTCCCCGCCGTCGCCAGCGGTTTCGACGGCTCCACCGGTCGAGCTGAACCTGGACCTCAGCGGAGCGATCGTGCAGAAGACCATGACGGTGCACCTCAACGACATCGTCTATCTGTCGGACGGAAGCACCGGCTCCGAGTGGGCGAACGGAGACTTCAAACTCGACAGTTCGGATGCCACCGTCTTTCTTCGACTGTATGGCGGACGGCCGATCCTGGACGAGTTCGCTCGCGTCACCGACACCGTGAGCAAGCAGTCGTGCGCCACCGCGCTGAAGCATCCGGCCGGTGAGTTCCGGGCCAAGTCGTCCGATGAGGGCGGCTGGGTGTGCGTCCTCCGGCCAGATGCCTACAACGGTACCTATGGCGCGATCCACTTCGACTGGGTGGATCTCGCCAACCGCCGGCTCACGATCTCCTATGTGATCTGGCGCTGAGGTCGCGCTAGACGAACCGCCACAGGTGGTCGTTGGTGCCGTTGTCGTCCCAGATCACGACCTGCGCGCCCGCAGTGGTCGAGGCGCCGGAGACACCCAGCACCCGGCCGCCGTTGACGCACTGGATGCGGAAGTAGCCGTTCGCGCCGTACCGCAGCCGCCAGCGATGGTCCGTGGTGCCGTTGTCCGCCCACTGCAGCACTCGCGCGCCGTTCGCGGTGCTCGCGCCCTCCACGCCGAGAACCTTGCCGCTGTTGGCGTTGCGCAGCCGCAGATACCCCCCGGTGTCGACGACCGCGGTCCACAGGTGGTCGGCCGTGCCGTTGTCACCCCCTTGCACGACCAGCCCACCGTCCGCAGTGGACATGTTTTGTACGCCGAGGACGAGCCCGCTGCCGAGATTCTGGATGCGCCGAGCGCCGTTGGGAACGAACCGCCACAGGTTGTCGGCCGTGCCGTTGTCCGGGTCCTGGACGGCCTGCGCACCGTTGCCGGTGGAGCCGTTCAGAATGCCCAGCAGCTTGGCGCTGTTGGCGTTGCGGAGCTTGTGCGTACCGTCGCCATTGTCGACGATCGTCCACCGGTGGTCGGCGGTGCCGTTGTCGGTCCACTGCAACACGATCGCGCCGTCGGCTGTGGACATGTTCTGTACGCCGAGCACCTTGCCGCTGTTGATGTTGCGCAGGCGTACGGCTGAACCGTCGACGATCAGCTCCCAATTGTGGTCGGCGGTGCCGCTGTCGGTCCACTGCAAGGCGAGGCCACCGTCGGCGGTCGACATGTCCCGCACGCCGAGCACGAGCCCGCTGGCCGCGTTGACGAGGCGATAGCTCGCGGGGTCCGTACTCCAGTAGACGGTGTAGTTGAAGCCGTGGGCGTCGGAGAACGGGCCGAGGTTGACCGTGGCGCCGTTGGCCGTCGCGGTGAACGCCAGCGAACTGGTACTGGTACGCGTGACCGACGCGGTGGTCAGCGCCGGAAGGGCCGGGAGCGTCGTGCTGCCGTAGTTCCCGGCCAGCACCGACGGGCCGTAGGTCAGCGCGACCACACCCGCGTTGTCGTTCGCCGGGCGTACGGCGAGCTGCATCGGCAGGCGTACGGTCACCGTGTCGCCGGACGTCCAGGACCGGGTGATCGTCGCGTACGCGCCAGGGGTGACGGTGATGTTCTGGACGGTGCCGTTGACGCTGACCGTCGCGCCCGACGCCCACGCCGGAATGCGTACGCGCAACGACCAGGAGCCGCTGACACTGCCGGTGACGGTGAGCGTCGTGGTGTCGCCGACGGGGTAGGTCGTGGTCTGGGTGACCGTGATGCCGCGCTGCGACCAGGTCAGCACGGACGGGACGAACAGGTTCACCGTGAGCGTGGTGCCGTTGTAGAAGTAGATCGAGTCCATCAGCTTGGTGTTGACCTCGACGCCGGTGCCCTGGCAGCACCAGAACGTCGTGTAGTCGGTGCTCCAGGTGCCGCCGCCCCAGGCCGGGCCGACTCCTCGCCGGCCACCGGGGTTGAGCGGGGTGAAGTAGGTGACGTGGCCGTGGCTGTCGGCCGGGTTCTGCGCGCCGACGACGTGGTTGAGCAGGACCCGTTCGAAGAAGTCGAAGTACGCCGCCTGATCCGGGTACAGCTGCCACAGCTCCCGGGTCAGCTTGAGCATGTTGTAGCTGTTGCAGTGTTCGCAGGTGTCCTGGTTCAGGTACGCCGCGATGGCGTTCGCGGGCCGGAAGTGCTCGGCCTGGCTGTTGCCGCCGATGACGTAGCTGTGCGCGGTGACGGTCATCGCCCACGCGTTGACGGCGATGTCGCGATACCGGGTCGTGCCGGTGGCCTTGTACTCCCGGGCGGCCCCGATCCACTTGGGCACCTGGGTGTTGGCGTGCAGGCCGTTGAGCTGATCGGTGTTGGCGGCCAGCGGGGTGAACACGGCGGCGTGGTCGAACCGCTGGGCGGCGGTGAGCCAGCGGCCGTCGCCGGTCTGCTGGTACAGATCGGTCAGGACCTCGTTCATCCCGCCGAACTCGGTGTTGAGCACCGACTGCAACTGCGTCGAGCTGAGCCGCGCGGTACGCGTGTCGACCCAGCCGGCGAGCGCGAGCAGGACGTCGCGGGCCTGCGTGCTGCCGAGGCAGCGCCACACGTCGAGCAGCCCGGCGAGGGTCTTGTGGATGACGTAGTACGGCACGTTGCCGTTGGACAGCGTGCCCGCCTCCAGCGCGGTGAAATCCGACTCCGGGAAGCCGGACAGGTAGCCGGCGGCGAATCCGGCCGTGCCGTTGTTCGCCTGGCACTTGGCCAGTTCGGCCACCATGTACGCGGCCTTGTCCCGGCAGGTCGGGTCGCCGAGGACGGCGTACGCCTGCGCCCAGGCGGTCAGGAAGTGGCCCTGGACGTGGGTGCGGAACGGGAACGTCGGCGCGTCCCAGCCCCCGGTGGCGGCGGCGCCGTTCGTCGAGAGCTTGTGGTTGGCCCGGAAGTTGTACAGCAGCCGGTCGACGTCGACGAACCGCAGATAGGCCAGCGTCCGGTTCTGGTTGTCGAGCAGGCGGCCGGAGGTCAGCTGCACCTGGCCGAGGTCGAAGGCGTACGCGCCGACACCGATGTCGGAACGCGCGGGCGGCACTGTCGCGGCGTGGGCTGCGGTCGCGGCCAGGGCGGGCACGGCGGCGACGGCGGTCACCCCGGCGGCCTGGAACAGACCCCGGCGACTGAGCGGGAACGAGGGCATACGGGAGTGTTAACGCTCACATCCACATCCGTCAACCCCCTTGTTTCGTCGGTACGCGGCTTTGGGCGCTGGATCAGGGTTCTCGGTCGAATCTTGCGCCATGATTCGACCCGGATCCCTGATCCAGCGCCCGGGTGGGGCGGCCGGCGGGTCAGCTGGAGTAGCGGCGGATGCGGAGGAGGCAGAATCCGGCGAGGATCAGCGACAGGCCGCCGAAGAGGATCAGCTCGATCCACTGGAACCGCCAGTACCGATCGGCCGGATGGTACGTGTAGCTGAAGTGGATGTTCTGCGCGACCGTGCAGGCCATGTCCTCCTGCTGGTTGGTCCCATGGCACTTCTCGGACTGCGCGGCGGTGTAGGGCGTACCGTCGGCGCTGTAGAGCTTGCTCGTGGTGGTCAGCGACCACGCCCCCGGTGCGGTGTAGCCGTCGATCCGGGCGCCGTCGGGTCCGACGCCCATGAAGTCCGAGCGCTCCATCGCCGTCTGGTCCAGCTGGACGGTCGTGGTCACCGGCGACATGAGGTGCTGGCGTACGGCGATCGGCAGGACGACCTGGACGACGGCGAAGACGGCGAGGGTCACCGCCATGGCGGGCAGCGTACGCCGGACGAGCAGGCCGATCGTCGTGCCGAGCAGGAACGCGAAGACGGCGTACCCGATGGGCACCAGATTGCGCGACGCGAACGTGAGCGCGGCGAAGCGGCCCCCGATGAGCTGGTCGTAGCGGCTGGCGCTCCAAGTCAGCAGCAGGCTGTAGAGCCCGGTGACCGCCATGCTCGCCAGCGCGAGGAGGGTGAGTTTCACCGCGAGCCAGCGCGTCCGGGTGATGCTCTGGTTCCAGACCATCCGGTCGGTCTTCTCCTCCAGCTCACGCGTGATGAGCGGCGCGCCCCAGAACACCCCGATCAGCGCCGGTACGCCGAGGAGCAGCGCGCCGATCAGCGCGACCGGGGCGCCGTACGCGTCCTCGAAGTCCCGCCGGGCCGCCGTGCACGCCTCAGGCAGGCAGCCGATGATGTCGGCGGTGTACGCGTGCCGCATCTGGTTGCCGAGGATGACGAGATAGATCGCCAGTGCCGCCAGCGCCGCGACCGCGACCGTCGCCTGGGTGCGGAACTGCCGCCAGGTCAGCCAGATCATCGCCGGACCCCCGTTTCCGCCGTTCCCCGGACGGACGCCATGGCCGCCCGGGTCATGTACGCCAGCCCGACGTCTTCGAGGTCGGCGTGGGCCGCGCCGTCGATCGGCTGGGAGCTGCGAACCACGACGGCGGTCTCGCGCGCCGAGTCGTCGGCGTGGACGATCTCCGCACCGGCCGGCAGCATCGCCGGATCCGCTTGGTCGGCGGTGAGCCGGTAGTGCTCGGCGAGCAGGTCGCCGACGTCCCCGGCGAGCTGTACGCGACCGGCGGCCAGCACGATGAGGTGGTCGCAGACCCGTTCGAGGTCGCCGAGCAGGTGCGAGGACAGCACGACGCTGACTCCCAGTTCGGCGACGAACTCCAGCAGATCCCGCAGGAAGGCGCTGCGCGCCAAGGGATCCAGCGAGGCCACCGGCTCGTCGAGGATCAGCAGTTCGGCGCGCTTGGCGGCGGCCACGGTCAGGGCGAGCTGGGCGCGCTGGCCGCCGGACAGCCGGCCCGCCTTCTGCGCGGGGTCGAGGCCCAGCTGTTGCACGCGCCGCTGGGCCAGGCCCATGTCCCAGCGCGGATTGAGCTTCCGGCCCAGCTTCAGATGGTCGGCGACGGACAGCCCGGCGTACACCGGGGCGTCCTGGGCGACGAAGCCGACCTTGGCGAGCTGCGCCGCTCCGGCGGCGGGCCGGTCGCCCAGGACGGCGATGGTTCCAGTGGTGGGGGCGAGCAGGCCACAGGTCAGCCCGAGCAGGGTGGACTTCCCCGCGCCGTTCGGGCCGACCAGGCCCACGATTCGCCCAGCCGGTACGCGCAGCGTGCAGTCGGTCAGCGCCGCCTTGTGGCGGTAGCGCTTGCCGAGATCCCGCGTCTCGATGATGGGTGTCATGGGAGCAGTTCTAGACAGCGGGCGGTCACAGCACGGTCCGCGCCGCTGTGACCGCGTTGTGACGGCCACCCCGATAACCTCGGACGATGAGGGTGCTGGTGGTCGAGGACCAGACGGAGCTGGCCGACTCGGTGGCGCGGGTGCTGCGGCGCGAGGGCATGGCCGTCGACGTCGCGTACGACGGCGCGGCCGCACTGGAGCGCACCGGCGTCGTGGACTATGACGTCGTCGTCCTGGACCGGGATCTGCCGGAGGTCCACGGGGACGACGTCTGCCGCGCCCTCGTCGACCGGGCGGCGCCGACGCGCGTCCTGATGCTCACGGCGTCGAGCACGATCGCCGAACGGGTCGAAGGGCTGGGCCTCGGCGCCGACGACTACCTGCCCAAGCCGTTCGCGTACGCCGAACTCGTGGCCCGCATCCGGGCGGTGGGCCGGCGGACCGCCCCGGCCGCGCCGCCGATCCTCGTGCACGGCGATCTGCGGCTCGACCCGGCGCAGCGCATCGCGACCCGGGCCGGTGCGCGGCTGTCGTTGAGCCCGAAGGAGTTCGCGGTGTTGGAATACCTGCTCACGGGCCAGGGCCGGGTGATCTCGGCGGAGGAGTTGCTCGACCGGGTGTGGGACGAGGCGGCCGATCCGTTCACCACGACCGTGAAGGCGACGATCAACCGGTTGCGGGCCAAGCTCGGCGACCCGCCGGTGATCGAGACTTTGAACCGTTCCGGCTACCGGGTGTCATGACGCCCCGGCACCGGCTTCGCCGCCGCTTCACCGTGCTCTACGGCGTCATGGCCGTCCTGTCCGGCGTGATCCTGCTCGGCATCGTCTTCGTCCTGGCCCAGGACCTGCCCCCGGCGGACGCTCCCGCCCCGGCCGGCGCCCCGCCCGCCGGGTCGGGCCCGATGGGCGTACCACCGGCCGTCTTCCTCGACTTCCGGGCCGACCTGGTACTCGTGTGCGGGATCGCGCTGGCGATCATGGCCGTGCTGTCGCTCGGCCTCGGCTGGCTGTACGCGGGCCGGATGCTGCGGCCGGTGCGGCAGATGACCGGACGCCTCCAGCAGATCTCCGGATCCAATGTGCACGAACGGCTGGCCCTGGCCGGTCCGCGCGACGAGTTCACGGAGCTCGGCGACACCATCGACGGCCTGCTCGCCCGGTTGGAAGCGGCGCTCGACGGGCAGAAACGGTTCGTCGCCAACGCCGCGCACGAACTGCGTACGCCGTTGACGGTCGAGCACGCGCTGATCGAGGAGCCGCTGATCGACCCGGACGCCACCGTGGAGGCGTACCGGGCGAACTTCGAACGCCTGCTCGCCGTCAACCGGCAGCGCGGGCGGCTGCTGGAGTCGCTGCTCACCCTCGCCAGCAGCGAGCACGGACGCGGACCCGGCGGCGGCCCGGACCATGCCGAGCCAGTCGATCTGGCGGCGATCGTGACGCGCGCGATCGAGGACCGGACCCGGCCCGCCGAGCTTCGAGGGCTGCGGATCAAATCCTCCGTCCGCCCGGCTCGGCTCGTCGGCGATCCGGCGCTGCTGGCGCGGCTGGTGGCCAACCTGTGCGACAACGCGTTCCACTACAACGTGGCGGGCGGCGTGATCGAGGTCGCGACGCGGACCGACACCGGGCTGGCGGTGCTCGTCGTCTCGAACACCGGGCCGGTGATCCCGCCGGACGAGGTGCAGCGCCTGTTCGAGCCGTTCCAGCGGCTGCACCGGATCGCCGACGACGATCGGCATGGGCTCGGCCTGTCGATCGTCCGCGCGATCGTGGCCGCGCACGACGGGCAGCTCACCGCGTCCGCGCGACCCGGTGGCGGGCTCATGGTCGAGATCGCGTTCCCGTCCGCCGAGCCGGCGGATCAGCTTTCCGGGCCGTAGACGCGGATCGCCGCCAGGTGCGCCCGTGGTACGCCGTTCGTCGCGGTGACCTCGATCCGCAGCGCGTCGGTGACGATCGCCTCCGGCAGGTCGTACGCCTGACGGCGCTGCCGGTTGCCGGTGACCTCCACGATCACCTGCCACTCGCCGGCCGCGTTCCGCGCCTCGATCCGGTAGTCGCGGACGAGCGTCGGCATGATCGCGTCCGGAGTGCGGTGATGGTGCAGGTTGATGAGGTCCACGTTGACGTCGTCGTCGGCGAGGACGTCCACGCGGGCGACCGTGATCGGCTCCGGCCAGTCCAGCGTGAGCGAGGCGGGCAGCTCGGCCGAGACCCACATGTGCGGGCCGCCGAACGGCCGCTGATAGCCGTCGACCGCCTTCTCCGGCGCGTACGCGGTCGTCGGGCCGGCGTCGACGCAGAAGTGCGGGGCGTCGGTCCACTCACGGAGCAGCTGCGGGGTCTCGTCCTGCGGGCGCAACGGGACTCGCGTCAGGCACAGCACGCCCGGTGTCGGCGTACCGGCCGACCAGAGCGAGACCGCGGGATTCGCCCCGACGACGAGGAACGCGTTGCCGGGTGCGTCCGGCCGCCAGGCCAACGGCACGTCCACCCACTGCTTCTCCCCCGCCGCCACGACAACCTGCGCCGCGGTGACCAGCCGGCGCGGCACGTAGTTCTGGCCCAGCTCCGGGTCGTGGAGTTCCACCCGCAGCTCGGTCGCCTCGGTCGCGGAGACGAGCAGCCGTACGCCGTCGAACGCCGGATCGACGGGGACGACGATCCCCGCGTCGGCAGCGAGCGCCCACGGCTCACCGGGATCGGTTGTCGCCACTGTGGACAGTGTCGAGGAGGCCGTCACCGAAGCGGTGCCCTGCAGCCCGTCCCCCAGGAGCGGCAGGCCCATGATCGAGGCGTCCGCCCGCAGCAGGGTCCGCTGCAGCAGTCCCCGATCGAGCTGCCGAGGACCGACCCCGTCGGCCACGCACAGGGCGGCCGCGGTCCCCGCCGCCTGACCCAGGGTCGCGCAGGTCGCCATGACCCGCGTCGACCCGAACGCGACGTGGCTGGCCGAGATGTCCCGCCCGGCGAACAGCAGATTCGTCGTGTTCACCGAATACAGGCTGCGGTACGGGATGTGGTAGACGCCGTCGGCGTACCGCTGTTTCGCGCCCGCCTCGGTGGCGTACATGCCCTGCGGCGGGTGCAGGTCGATGGACCACCCGCCGAAGGCGATCCGGTCGTCGAAGGGCGTCTGGCCGAGGATGTCGTGCTGGGTGAGCACGTAGTCGCCGACGAACCGGCGGTACTCCCGCTTGCCGGGCAGCGCGCCGACCCATTCGAGGGTCATCGTGTCGGCGTCGAACTTGCCGGAGTTCTTGATGTAGTCCCAGATCCCGTAGATGACCGACCACAGCTCGTCGCGGATGCGGTCGTTGTCGTGCACGGTGTCCAGCTCGCCGCCGTACTCGATCCACCAGTACGCGCAGCCGTTGTCCCCGGCCTTGATGATGCGCCGCTCGGGGATGGAGGTCGTGGTGATGTCCTTGGCGAACGACGGCGGGACGTAGCGGACCGGTTCCCCCGCGTCCTTGGTGTAGAACAGCAGCGTGCTGCCGAGGGTGATGTCGTCGGCCACCTCCGGCGCCCACGGCTCGCCGTACTCGGCGCGGCTCTCGCGGCCGATCCGGTACCGAGCCCCGGCCAGGTGCCCGACGAGACCGTCGCCGGTGCAGTCGAGGAACACCGGCGAGGTGAACCGAATCAGCCGTTCCGAGCCCATCATCCAGCCGGTGACCGCCTCGACGACCCGGGTGTCCTCGGGGCCGCTCGCGTCGACGAGGCGTACGTCGGTGTTGAGGTAGAGCGAGATGTTCGGCTCGGCGCGCACGGCGTCGAGCACCACCGCGTCCCAGAAGTACGGGTTGCCCTCCGGGTTGCGGTACTGGTTCTCCAGGAACAGCTCGCCCATGATGCCGCCCTCGCGGGCGTAGTGGTTCTTGCCGTGCCCGGTGGCCCCGACCACCCACACGCGCACCTCGCTGCTGGAGTTCCCGCCCAGCACCGGCCGGTTCGTGACCAGCGCGACGGTACGCCCGAGCCGGGCGGCGGCGATCGCGGCGCAGACCCCGGCCAGACCTCCCCCGATGATGGTGACGTCGTGGTGCGCGTGTTCGTTTCGCATGATCAGCAGTCCTCACCGAGGTTCGTGCAGAGTCCGTAGTACAGCCGGGGCGCGCCGTCGAGGACGACGCTGACCCGGCCCTGGGTCTTGGGCAGCAGGGTCTCCCGGCCGACGCAGTCGACCTGGCGGACGTGCGTACGGGTGGCGGCCAGCTGCACCGTGGTCTTGGTCTGCCACGTGTCGACCCATGTCTCCTGGGCCGCGTACGCGCTCGTCCCGGCGGCATGGTCGGCGTTCAAGACGTACCCGTCCTTGCGGCTCCACAGCACGTACATCGGCCCGGCCGGGGTGCTGAAGGCCAGCCCGTGCAGGTCCGGATCGTCGAAGGCCACCCAGCGGTCGAAGGTCGCCTCGTCGAGCGCCCGGGCGGCGGTCGCGTACGCCAGCAGCGAGGGCTTGGCGCTGGTGTCGCGGTTCATGAGCCCGTGGTGGAACTCGCCGTTGGCCGGTTCGGCCGCCTGCGGGTGATGGATCGTGCTGTCGTGCAACTGGTACCAGTTGACCCCGCGGACGCCCTCGGCCTTGGCCAGCGCCAGGGACAGCAGGACGTTCTCGGCGGCGTGCCGATAGGTGTCGTTCCACCAAGCGTTGGGCTTCGTGCACGCGTACGCCTCGGTCAGCCACAGCTCGGTCGGCGTCGTCTTGCCGGCCGCCGCGTCGTACTCCGCGACCAGCTCACGCGCCTTGCGGATCGAGCCGAGGAAGTTCCAGTAGCTGCCGGTCGAGCCCTGCGTCCAGGTCGACGGGTCGGGCGCGTAGTCCGGGGTGAAGTTGCCCCGGCCCGGGTGGAAGGCGAGCGCGTCGATGCGCGGCCAGCCGCCGGCCGCCTGGAAGTTCGCCAGCCAGTTGTAGTCCAGCCCGCCGAGCCCGCAGTTCATCACCTTGAAGGTCGCGCCCGTATCGGCCATCGCGGCCCGCAACGGGATCAGCGCGTCGTCGGCGTACTGGGCGGCGCCCTGGCCGGACATCCACGGCTGGTTCAGCTCGTTGCCGGCCTCGTAGTAGCGCGCGCCGGCGGCGGTGCACAGCGCGGTGATCTCGGCCGCCCAGGCCGCCTTGGCCTCGGCGGTGCCGCCGATCGGGATGCCGCCCTTCTGTACATTGTGGAAGATCCCGAGGTCGTCGAGGTCGGCGACCGGGATGCCGGGCGCGCCGTCGTAGGCGATGCGGATCCACTTGACGCCGATGCGCCGCAACAGGTTCGCCACGTCGGCCTGGCTCGGGGCGAGCAGCCACGGGTAGTTGGCGATGCCGAACATGCTGTCCTGACCGGCCTGGTAGGCGTACGGCGGCAGGACCGCCAGCGTGGTGCGGGCCAGCGCCTCGTCCGCCCCGGCCGTCGCGGTGACCTCGGTGAGCAGGATGCCCTGCGGCGGCGCGGTCACCGTGAAGTCCCCGCTCCACGCGGCCCCGGCGGCCAGGTCGGCGGTGACGGTCTGGCTCGCGACCAGCGCACCGTCGAAGTCGCGCGCCCAGAACCCGATGGTGACCGTGCGCGCGGTGGTTCCGCCGTTGACGACCTGCGCGTGCACGGCCATCGGCTGACCGGCCGCGTCCCACAGATTGAAGGCCTGGTCGGTCCAGATCTCCGCGCCCAGCGCGCTCTGATCGGCGACGGTCGCCGCGGCCTGCGGCCGCAACTCCCCCAGGACCAGGGTCGCCTCGGTGGTCGCGCTGCTCGTCCCGGTCGCGGTGCCGGGGGCGTGCAGCCAGGTCGCATTCGTGTACGCCGGCGTAGTGGCCGCCAGCCGGAAGTAGCCGCGGGCGCCGGACCAGGTCTCGGCGTACAGCCCGCCGGCGTTGACCTCGTAGGGGATCCCGCCGCCGGCATCGCGGGTCCAGCGTGTCAACGCCGTGTACGCCTCCGCGGCGGTCGGACTCAGCACGGTACGCCCGATCATGAACCCGGTCGGGGTGAGGGTGGCCGAGCCGCTGACGTCGTACCGCAGGTGCGCCCGATGCCCGGTCACGTCGAACGTGCCGGTGATCGTGAGCGCGGACGCCGACGCGGGCAGCTTGTACGCGACCTTGATGGCCGGGCGGCCGTCGGGCAGCGTGATCAGCGACGGCGTACCGCCGAAGGTGCGCTGGGTGCCCAGGACGGCGTCCTTGAACAGGAAGTGGGTCAGGGTGATCCGGTCGGCGCTTCCGTCGTCGACGGTGATGCTGCCGTCGGCGTTGGCGGTGAGGGTGATGCCGTCGGCGGAGACGGTGATCGGATCGGCGTGCGCGGCGACGGCGGGCAGCACCGCGCCGGTCACGCCGACGGCGGCGCCTTGCAGGAGGGTGCGGCGACGAAGCATCGCTGGTTTCCTTCCAGGGGGACGGCGACTCTTACGGGGACTTTCCTGAGTGGTGCGTCAGCCCTTGACGCCGGTGAAGCCGAGTCCGGCGACGACGTACTTCTGGGCGAAGGCGAACACGATCACCGGCGGGAGCAGCGCCATCGCCATCGCGGCGATGAGCAGGTCCTGTGGCGCCTGTTCGGCGAGGTTGACCAGGGCGACGCTGATCGGCTGACGGGCCGGGTCGGACAGCACGACGAGCGGCCAGACGAAGTCCTTCCAGCTGTGCACCACCGCGAGCAGGCTGATCACGGCGAGCACGGGCCGGCTCATCGGCAGGACGATCCGGCGCAGCAGGGTCCAGGTGGACGCGCCGTCCACCCGGGCGGCGTCGAACAACTCGGCCGGCAGCGCGTCGAAGAAGCGTTTGGCCAGCAGGACGTTGAAGGCGTTGGCCCCGGCCGGCAGCCAGATCGCCCAGTAGGTGTTGGCCAGGTTGAGGTGGAGCACCGGGACGTCGATGACGGTCAGGAACAGGCTGACCATCGACACCGTGTACGGCACGAACATCGTGGCCAGGATGGCGGCGTATACGTAGCGGCCGAAGCGGGGCCGCAGCACCGACAGGGCGAAGCCGGCCGTCACGGCGACGAACAACTGCACCGCCCACGAACCGGCGACGATCCAGAACGTGTTCGCCAGGTACGCGCCCACGCCGAGGTCGCTCAGCGCGGTGCCGAAGTTCTCCGGCCGCGCGTCGGCCGGCCACAGCCGCAGCGGGTCGGCCGACAGCTCGGCGGGCGGCGACACCGCGCCCTTGACCGTCCAGTAGAGCGGGCCGAGTCCGAACAGGACCAACGCCAGCAGGGTGAGCAGCTGGATCGTTCGCAGCCCGAACCGGGTGCCCGGCCGCCGCCGTTCGTGGGTGGAGATGAAGGTGGTCGTGCTCACGAGCGGCTCCAGCTTCGGGTGGCGCGCAGGTACACCGCCGACAGCACGGCCAGCGCGATGGCGAGCAGGAACGACAGCGCGGCGGCCTGGCCGTACGCGCCGTTCTGGAAGGCGTACCGGAAGATCAGCAGCAGCACGGTGACCGTCGAGTCCTGCGGTCCACCACCGGTGAAGACGTAGGGCTCGGTGAACACCTGGATCGTGCTGATCAGCTGCATCAGCAGCAGCAAGCCGATGGTGGGGCGCAACTGGGGCAGCGTCACGTGCCAGATCCGCTTCCAGATGCCGGCGCCGTCGCTCTCGGCCGCCTCGTAGAGTTCGGCCGGGATGCCGACCATCGCGGCGAGGTAGATCAGCACCGCGCCGCCCATGCCGGCCCAGGTGGACTCCAGGACGAGGCTGAGCATCGCGGAGTCCGGCGACTGCAACCACGGGAACGGGCCGAGCCCGACCAGCCCGAAGACCGCGTTGAACAGGCCCGATCCGGGGTCGTAGAACCACTTCCACAGCAGCACCGACACCACCGGCGGGATGACCACCGGCAGGTACGCCAGGAAGCGGTAGATGCCGCCGGCCCGGCGTACCGTCGACATGATCGCGGCGAGGATCAGCGGCGCGGGGAAGCCGATCAGCAACGCCAGGCCGACGAACAGCAGCGTGTTGCCGGCGGCCTTGCCCAGCAGCGGGTCGGCGAAGATCGCGTGGAAGTTGTCCAGGCCGACCCAGCGGGCCGGCTCGACCAGATTGGTCTCCTGGAAGCTGATCAGCAGGCCCCGGATGATCGGCCACCAGGAGAACAGCCCGAACACCACGAACGCCGGGATGAGCAGGACGAACGCGACCGCGTCGGCCCGCCACGCCGACCGGCGGCGCGACCGGGCCGCTCCGGCGGCGATGGCGCCGCCGGAGCGTTCGGTGGACCGGGCCGGGACCTCGGTCAGGTCGGCACTCATTTCTGGGCGGCGGCGAGCTTGGCGTTCACGTCGGACTCGGCCTTCGCCAGCAGGGCGTCGACGTCGGCGTTGCGGTCGGTCAGCACGGCCTGGATCGCGGTGTCGAGGGCGGCGTAGATGGCCTGGGCCTGCACCGCCGGCTCCGCGCGCAGCGCCAGCGCGGGCGTCCCGGTCAGGTACGGCGCGAAGTGCGGCAGCTCGACGTTGACGTACGGCTGGATCGCGGCCGTGATCTTGTCCTGCTGCGCCTGGTTGAACAGCGGCAACGTGGGTACGCCGACTGCCGCCTTCGGGTCGGCCGCCAGCGCCTTGGCGTTGGCCGCGGCGACCGCCGGGTCATACTGCGGCTGGGCGTACGCGAACAGCAGCCACTTGACCGCGGCGGCGCGCTTGGCCGCCGACACCGACGCCGGAACCATGTAGATCTTGCCGCCCGACAGCGTGGCGTTGCCGCCCGCCTGGGGCATCGCGCCGATGCCGTAGTCGCCGGTGTTCGTCATGCCGTAGGTGACCTTGGCCAGCCGGTAGGTGCCCGGCGTGCCGAGGAACATGCCGACCTGGCCGGCGGCGAACGCCTTGATCACGTCGTTCTGGTTGTTGAGCAGGTTGCGGCCCAGCGAGTCGTCGGTCCACCGCATCGTCTTGAGCAGGTTCAGCGCGCTCTTGGTCGGCGCGCTGTTGAAGTCCGCCACGTACTTGCCGTTGTCGAGGCGCTCCATCGAGCCGCCGTGCGCGTACGTGATCATCGTGAGCTGCCAGCCGCCCTGGTTGTCCTTCGACTCCTGGACATAGCCGGGCTTGCCGGTCTTGGCGGCGATCTGCTTCGCGTACGCCTGGACGTCGGCCCACGTCGTCGGCGGCTTGTCCGGGTCGAGCCCGGCCTGGGCGAACAGCGCGCGGTTGTAGACCAGGCCCAGCGCGAACGGAGCCTCCGGTACGCCGTACACCTCGCCGGCGGCGTCGCTGATCGGCTTGAGGACCTGCGGGTTGAACTCCTGGTAGTGGTTCCACCCGCGCAGGTCGCCGGTGATCGACGAGACCTGCTTGCGTTCGATGAGCCCCTGCGGCTCGGTGAGCGGGACGCTGATGACGTCCTCGATGCTGCCGCCGGCCAGCTTGGCCGAGAAGGTCATCGAGTCCCAGACGTTGGTCGAGCCCTCGATCTTGATGCCCGGGTTGGCCTTCTCGAAGTCGGCGACCAGCTTGGCGAACTGGTCCAGGCTCGCCTTCTCGGTGGCCGGCGGCATCCCCTGCACGCGGAGGACGATCGTGTCGCCCGTGCCGTCGCTGGTGGGCTTGAGCGAGTCGCAGCCGGTCAACGCGGCCACCGCCGCGCCGCCGAACAGCGCGAGGGCGGACCGTCGGGTGGTTCTCATGTCGCACTCCCAGGGGTGGGGCGTCCGTACGCGGGACGCGAAGGGCTGCCGGCTCGGGGCCGATGGCCCCTGCCGTTGCGGATGTTCAGATGTCAGGCGGCGGCCGGACCGGTCGACGCCCGGGGAATGAGCCGCGATCCGATCTCGACCTTGCGGGCGGGCTGATCGGGATCGGCGACGGTCTCGGCGAGCAGGTCGCCCGCCTTCGTGGCGATCTCCTCGGCGGAGATGCGGATGGTGGTCAGCGACGGGGTCGCGGTGGTGGCCAGCAGGGTGTCGTCGATGCCGATGACGCTGACGCGGCCGGGCACGTCGATGCCGAGCCGGGACAGTTGGTGCAGGATGCCGAGGGCGACGAGGTCGTTGTGGGCCACGACGGCGGTCGCCTCGTTGGCGGCGACCAGAGTCGCGGCGTGGACGCCGGTCTCGAAGCGCGGTTCGTAGGGGCCGAGTTCGATCAGGGCGAGGTCATGCGCGGCGAACGATTCCCGGATGGACTTGCCCCGCGACAGTTCGGGGCGGGACCCGTCGACGAAGACGCACCGGCGATGCCCATACGCCCGCAGGTGCTCGGCGGCCTGAGTCAGCCCGGCGGCGAGCGACACGTGCACCTCGCTGATCCCGTCGACGTGCCGGTTGCCCAGCACCAGCGGCACCTGCCGGGACAGCTCGACGAGCCGGTCGTCGGGCAATGTGGACGCCCACAGCAGCAGCCCGTCGACCTTCTTCACGACCGCCGCGATCGTCTCGATCTCGTCGGCCTCACGCTCGTCGCTGTCGGCGACCAGCAGGGTGTAGCCCTGACGGCGGGCGCGGGCCTGCATCGCCTTGAAGATCGGCGGGAAGAACGGGTTGGCGATGTCGGGGATGACCAGACCCAGCGTCCCGGTACGCCCGCCGCGCAGCGACCGCGCCGCCGGGTTCGGCGAGTAGCCCAGCCGGGTGGCCGCCTCCAGGATGCGCTGCAACGTACGCTCGCCGACCTGGTCCGGGGCGGTGAACGCCCGCGAGACGGTGGAGATGGATACTCCCGCCGCGCTGGCGACCTCACGAATGGTGACCGCCACCCTCACCCCTCCTCGCATGATCCGATGCCCGAGGATCGTTGCAAACCTTCCCGCAAGTGTCAAGGGCGTTACGCCACGGAAAAATCCCTGCTGTTGACGCCGATCAAGGCTGCCGTTTACCTTGTTCCGCGAACGCTCCCATGATTTGCGGGAACGTTTTCATAGGCGCTCATGGGCCCTCACGGGCTGTCTGGGGAGGACACGGCATGAAGATCACGGGGTGGGAGATCCTGACCCTGCCCGATCACGGCGACAGCATGATGCTCGTCGTGGTCGACACGGACGAGGGCGTCTACGGACTCGGCGAAGTCGGCATCCGGTCCCGGCAACGGGCGGTCGCCGGTGGGATCGACCACCTCGGCGAGCTGCTGATCGGCGAGGACCCGATGCGCGTCGAGCACCTGTGGCAGGTCATGTTCCGCCGCGGCTTCTTCCCGGCCGACCGCATCCTCGGCGCGGCCATCGCCGCCCTCGACGTCGCGCTGTGGGACATCCGGGGCAAGGCTTTGGGCGTACCGATCTATCAATTGCTGGGCGGCGCGAATCGCGACTTCGTGCCCTGCTACACCCACCTCGGTGACGACGTGTCCGTGCTCCTGGACCGGGCCGCGGACCTGGTGGCCAAGGGCTGGCGGCACCTGCGCTTCGCGGTGCCGCAGGAGGGCGACCAGCTGGACCAGCGCGCGAGCATGCGCGCGGGCATCGAGCTGTTCCATCGAGTACGCGACGCGGTCGGCGACGAGATCGAACTGATCCTGGACGTCCACACGCGACTGGATCCGCCGGAGGCGGTGACCCTGTGCCGGGAGATCGAGTCGGCGCGACCGTACTTCGTGGAGGATCCACTTCGGAGCGAAGGGCTGGACAGCTATCGCATGCTCCGGACGCGCACCGGCGTGCCGTTGGCGGCCGGCGAGCAGTTCGGCTCCAAATGGGAGTTCCAGCGGCTGCTCGAACAGGATCTGATCGACTACGCGCGGGTGGACGTCGGCGTGGCGTCCGGGCTGACCGAGGCGAAGAAGATCGCCGCGATGGCCGAAGCCCACTACATCAAGCTCGCCACCCACAATCCGCTTGGGCCGGTGACCGCCGCCTCGTCGCTGCACCTCAATCTGGCCTGCCCGAACGTCGGCGTTCAGGAGCACCAGAACGATCCGGAACCGGTCACCGCGGCGGTCTTCACGCAGCGGCCGGAGGTGCGTCCCGGCCGGGCCGAGATCCCCACCGCGCCGGGCCTCGGCGTCGACATCGACCGGGCCGCCGCCCGGGAGCTGCAGGCGCGGGCAGCCGAACGCCCGCATCTGCGCGCCACCGACGGCGCCTTCACCAACTGGTGAGAGGCTTAGCCGCATGACAATCTCGCGCGTACTGGTGACGGGCGCGGCCGGGCGGATCGGCCGGGCGGTGCTCGCCCGGCTCGCCGAGCAGGGGGTCGCCGCGCACGCCCTGGTCCTCGATGATCCCGGCGACCTGGCCGCCGACCGCGTCTTCACCGGTTCGGCCG
Organism: Hamadaea flava; assembly: GCF_024172085.1. Lineage (NCBI taxonomy): Bacteria > Bacillati > Actinomycetota > Actinomycetes > Micromonosporales > Micromonosporaceae > Hamadaea > Hamadaea flava. Next base: position 1,555,002 of record NZ_JAMZDZ010000001.1, read on the forward strand.
CCGATCCCGCGCGCGTGCGTACGGCGCTGGACGGGGTGGACGGCGTGATCCACCTCGCCGCGATCCCGACCCCCGAACGCAACGAGGCGCTGGAGGTGTTCACCGCCAACGTCTCGGCGACCTTCGCCGTCCTCGAGGAGGCGGGCCGGGCCGGCATCCGGCGGGCGGTCATCGCCAGCAGCTACGCCGCGACCGGGCTGCCGTTCGCGCGTACGCTGCTGCATCCGGCGTACGTGCCGATCGATCCGGCGATGCCGACCGAGATCGAGGACCCGTACGCCCTGTCTAAGCAGACCGACGAACTCACCGCGGCGATGATGGCCCACCGACACGGCATGACCGTCGTCGCGCTGCGCTACCCGTTCGTCGGCGGCTTCGACGAACGCCTCCCCGGCTGGGCCGCGAAGATCGCCGAGCGGCCGGAACTGGGCGCCCGGGATCTCTGGTCCTATCTGGAGACGGGGGACGCGGCCCGTGCGGCGCACCTCGCCCTCGGCGCTCCGGTGTCCGGCGCCCCGGTGTTCTACGTCGCCGCACCCCGGACGGTGGTCCCCTACTCGACCGCCGAGCTGCTCGACCGCTTCCATCCCGGCGTACCGCGCCGGGCGGACCTGCCGGGCCGGACCGTGCCGATCGATCTGCGGCCCGCCCGCGAGGTGCTGGGTTTCACCGCCGCATACGAACTCGACCTCGGCGACTGATCACGGGCGAGGTACGCGTCAGCGGGCGATCAGGGTACGCAGGACGGGGCGGGCCGCTTCGACGGGATCGGCGTCCGGCGGCATTCGTAGCGCGCCGCTGATCCACAGGCTCGCGAAGCCGTGTGCGATCGACCACGCGGCCAAGGTGGCGTCCGCCGGCCGTGCCGCCGCGCCCGGCACGGCGACCGAGCCCTTGCGCAGCACTTCGGCCGCCCGGATCTCGGCCGCCTGGAGGGCTTCGTCGTCTTGCCGGTAGAGGGCCGGTTGGAACATCACGGAGAAGTGCACCGGGTGGTGGACGGCGAATCCCACGTACGCCACCCCGGCCGCGAGGAAGTCCGTCTCCGCGGCTTCCAGCGCGTCCGCGAGCAGGCCGAATCCCTCGGCGGCGATGGCGGTGAGCACGCCTGCCTTGTCGCCGAAGTGGTACGCCGGAGCCGCGTGGGAGACCCCGGCCCGGCGGGCCAGCTCCCGCAGGCTCCACCCGTCGAGACCGGATTCGCCGATCGCCGCGACGGCGGCGGTGACGATCGTGCGGCGGAGGTCTCCATGGTGGTATCCGGCCTTGGTCACGGCGTTCTCTCCTCGACATCGACTCAACTTGTCATTGACAAGATAGCGTACCGGAGCTAGTTTTTTCGACCATATCTTGACGTTGACTAGTTCCGGAGGTCCGCCATGACAATCCTCGTCCTGCTGATCGCGCTCGCCGTGTTTCGCGGGCTCGGCGCGCTCGGCGTACGCCGCTTCGCGACCTGGCCCACGGCTGCGGCCCACGCCCTAGCGATCATGCTGTTCATGACGTCCAGCGCACACTTCGTCCCCGGCGACGTCACCGTGATGCCGACCCACGACGATCTGCTGGCGATGGTCCCGCCGGTCGTGCCGTTCCCGTCCGCCATGGTCTACCTCACCGGCGTACTGGAGTTCCTGGGCGCACTCGGCCTGATCATCGGCCGCACCCGCCGGGCGGCCGGATACTGCCTCGCCCTGCTGTTCGTCATCATGCTCCCCGCCAACGTGTACGCCGCCGTCGCCGAAGTCCCGTTCGACGGCGCCCCGGCGACTCCGTTGTGGCAGCGCATCCCGGAGCAGATCCTCTACATCGCGGTGGCGCTGTGGCCCACCCGCGGTGCGCTGCCTCTGCCACGCCTGCCGATGCGGTCGCGCCGTCAGGCGGCCTGACGAGGATCCAGCCGGATGACCGGCAGTACGCGGTCGGTCCGCTCCTGGTACTGCGCGAAACGCGGGGCAGCCGCGACGATCTGCCGCCAGGCGTGCTCGCGTTCGTCACCGTGGAGTTGGCGGGCGACCACCTCGATGGTCCGGCCCCCGACCTCGATCCGGACCTTGTCGGGGTGGGCGGAGAGGTTGTAGTACCAGGCGGGGTTGTCGACAGCGGCATTGGCCGAGGCGACGATGATGCGGCTGCCGTCGGGACCGGGAAACCAGCCGACCGGGTTCGCCCGTTCCTGGCCGCTGCGGCGGCCGACGGTGGTGAGGACAAGGGCGTTGAAGCCCATCATCGTGCCGGTGCCGGACCGACGCAGGCGCCTGGTCATCATCGTGTTGACCCAGCGAAAGAACCGCCCCTTGGGCTGGCGCCGGCCGCGGGTTCCCCGGCGAGTGTCGAATGTCATGGGGCAGCCTCCGATGTCGAGGGGTCCGGTCAGCAGGTGTCGGCCCGGACGGCGGGGGACGTGCCGTCGCCGTGCAGTCGCTCGAGCAACGGGGTCAGCGTCTCGCGCTCGCCGTCCGTGAGCCGATGCAGGATCATGTTGCGCTCGGCCACCGCCTCGGCGATCCGGCCTCGCACCGCCGCCCCCTCGTCCGTCAGGGCGAGCATCTTGACGCGGCGGTCCTCGCCGGGAACCCGGGCCACGAGGCCGCGCTCCTCCAGCTGATCGGCCAGGCTCGTGATGTAGGACCGATCGCAGTGCAAGCGCTCGGCGAGGTCCCGCATCGGGGCCGGGGTGGCCAGCAGCACGACCGCCCGAGCGAGCGGCACGGACAGACCCAGCGCACCGACCGTGGCGGCGAAGTCCACCTTGGCCTGCTCCACGATGCCGACCAGCAGCTCCGCCAATCGGCCCGCCTCAGCGAGTCGCGCCTCCCGATCTGTCATGCGCCCCACATTACTACACAAACTCAATAGTTGACGAACTCATGTATTGCGCTACGGTGGATGCGTGACCCGCTCAACTATCTGGCGGGCCAACGAATGCCTTCGGGAGCGGACAACGATGAACACCCCATTTGAACCATTCGACCTCGGCGGTACGCGGCTGGCGAACCGCATCGCGATGGCGCCGATGACCCGCAGCCGGGCGTACGGCCCCGGCGGCACGCCGACCGATCTCATGGCGACCTACTACGCACAACGGGCGGGCGCCGGACTGATCGTGACGGAGGGCATCCAGCCCTCGGTCGTCGGTCAGGGCTACCCCGACACGCCGGGCCTGCACTCCACGGAGCAGGTCGCCGCCTGGCGAACAGTCACCGACGCCGTCCACGAGCGCGGCGGGGTGATCTTCGCCCAGCTGATGCACACCGGACGGGTGGGCAACCCCGACCTGCTGCCCGGCGACCTGACGCCGGTCAGCGCGTCGGCGGTGGCCGCCCAGGGCCAGGTCTACACGCACGATGGCCCGAAGCCCTTCCCGACGCCACGGCCGCTGACCGAGGCCGAGATCACCGAGACCATCGCCGACTTCGCCGACGCGGCACGCAACGCGATCGACGCCGGGTTCGACGGCGTGGAACTGCACGGCGCCAACGGCTACCTGATCCACCAGTTCCTGTCGTCCAACGCCAACCAGCGCACCGACGGGTGGGGCGGCACGGTCGAGGGCCGGATCCGCTTCGCCGTCGAGGTCACGACGGCGGTGGTGGCCGCCGTCGGCGGCGACAAGGTAGGCCTGCGGATCTCGCCCGGCAACACGCTGCACGACATCGTCGAGGACGACGTGGACCAGACCTACAAGTCGCTGGTCGGCGCGATCGCCGAGCTCGGGCTGGCGTACCTGCACATCATGGAGGCTCCGGCCAAGCGGGAGCTGACCACCGCGCTGCGGGCACAATGGCCGAGCGCCTTGATCCTCAACCCCAACACGTATCCGGAGCCGACCGGGCTCGACGCGCTGTCGCTCCTGCGGGACGGCACCGCCGACCTCATCTCGTTCGGCGCGCTGTTCGTGGCCAACCCCGATCTGCCCGACCGACTGGCCGCCGGCGGTCCGTTCACCTCGCCGGACCGCGGCAGCTTCTTCGGCGGCGACCACCGCGGGTACACCGACTACCCCACCCTCCCCTGAAAGGCGGTCCGGGGCGGCGTCCACCATCGCCTCGGACCGCCCTCGCCCATCGACGTCTCATCTGGAGCAGACATGGCTTTCACCGAAGAAGAGATCGCCTACCTGCGGTCCCAGCCGCTGGCTCGGATCGCCACCGTCGCGGCCGACGGCCAGCCCGACGTCGTCCCGGTGGGCTTCGAGTTCGACGGCACGTACTTCTACATCGGCGGCTTCGACCCGGGCAAGACGCGCCGCACCAAGAACGTGCGAGCGGGCAACATCAAGGTCGCTCTGGTCATCGACGACCTGGCCTCGGTACGCCCATGGTCCCCGCGATACGTGCGTGTGTACGGCACCGCGGAGATCATCGAGCGCCGGACCCGGTTCGGCACGGCCCCGATCCTGAAGATCACTCCGGAGGTCTCCTGGAGCATGAACCTCGGCGGCGAGTGGCATCGCGACAGCGGCGAGCTCACTCCACACAAGACTGTCCACGAACCTCCGGCAGCATCGAGCTGATCACGGTCACGGCTTTCGGCGTACCAGCAGGCCATCGACGCGCTGATGCGGGCGATGGCCGGGTTCGCCCTCGACCGGAAGCGATCCGCCCGCCGGCGATCGCGATCGTCGAAGGCGGACCGGCTACCGGCGGCGCCGGAACGGCGTAGGGGCTCCCTCGACCACGTGGCGCCGGCGGAACGCCGCCCAGCTGATGCCGTCCGGCCGGGCCTCGCGCGGGCCGCCGGTGGAGTCGAAGTGGTAGGGCCCACTCTCCCGCTCGCCGACGAAGCCGTCCATGAACGCGCTGGCCTCGGCCTCGGCGGCCTGGAACGCCTCCTCGGTCGGATAGTCCGCCGAGCGGAGGTGGAAAGCCAGCTGAAGCTCGTCGTACGCCTCGCCCCAGTAGAAGTGGTAGAGCGTCATGTCAGAAGAACGCGCCGGCCACCCCCTCCGGTTGGGCGAAACTCAGGCGAGTGACATGAACAACTTCTCCATCTGCGCGATGTCGGCCGCTTGGTCGGAACCGTCGTTCTTGCCCGACATGCACTGCTGGAGCCCACTGGCGACGATCTTGAATCCGGCCCGGTCGAGGGCGCGGGACACGGCCGCGAGCTGGGTGACCACGTCCGCGCAGTCGCGACCGTCTTCGAGCATCGCGATGACGCCCCGGATCTGGCCTTCGGCGCGGCGTAGGCGGCGAACCACGTCGCCGACGGTGTCGCCTTCGATCTGCATGCGCTTCCCCTCCCGAACCAGCTGCTTGAACGATACATCGGGGGGTATCGGGGGCCGCTATGGCGATCGGCCGTCCAGCCGGGCTATTGTTCCTGGTAGCAATACCCCCGGGGGTATCAAATCAGAGCTGGAGGGAACCACATGTCCGAGATCGATATGTCCGAGATCGATCTGGCGGCCTTCACCGCCGCCCACGCCGCCGGAGCGGTGGTCGTCGACGTCCGCGAGCCGGAGGAGTACGTGCGCGGCCACGTGCCCGGCGCCCGCCTGATCCCGCTCGGCCGGCTGCCCCAGCAGGTCTCCGAGCTGCCCCTGGCCGAGCGGATCTACCTGATCTGCGCGGCTGGCAATCGCAGCAAGGCGGCCGTGAGCCTGCTCACCCGAGCCGGCTTCGACGCGGTCTCGGTCGTCGGCGGCACCAGCGCCTGGCAGCGCGCGGGCCGGGCCACGGTGACCGGCAGCCAGCCGGGCTCGATCTGAGCACGAAGGAGGCCCCGCATGAGTATCACCAAGTGGCTGACCGGCCTGTTCGCCAAGCCGTACCGGACGGTCAGTGCGGCCGAGGCCCAGCAGTTGCAGAGCGGCGGAGCGATCCTGCTCGACGTACGCGAGAAGCACGAGTGGCGAGCGGGACATGCGCCGAAGGCGCGCCACATCCCGCTCGGCCAGCTCTCCGCGCGGTCGTCCGAGCTGCCCGCGGGCCGAACCGTCGTCACCGTCTGCCAGTCGGGGATGCGCTCGGCCCAGGCCGCCCGATACTTGGCCGCCGAGGGCCGGGAGGTCGCCAACCTGTCCGGCGGGATGCACGCCTGGTCGCGGGCCGGGCTGCCGGTCACCCGCTGACGCCCACCGCCGAAGTCGCGACGAAATGACGTCCGGTACGCGTGTTCCCCACCGTTCGCACGGGAGCAACCCCCTAATGTGGGCATATGCGACCAAATCAACCGGAATCAATCTCACGTCCTCGTCGCGTCCTGGTCGGCGGCATCGCGGTGGCGATCGCCGTCCTGACCGGTGGCGGAGTCGGCTGGGCGGCTCCGGCTGAGGGAACGCTGCTGGTGGACGAGCCGTTCACCGGCGCGGCCGCCGACGCCCGGTTCGCCGGGTACGGCTCCGCCTGTCTCACCGGAGCGCCGCCGGTCACCGGCATCGGCGACGGGCCGCATCCGCTGGGCGGTTGCGGGTCCGCAGTCGGGCCGGTCCCCCCGGCGGGCGGGGCGCCGTTCGGTTTCCTCCGGCTCACCGACGACCTCAACGACCAGTCCGGCGCAGTCCTCTTCGAGCAGGCCCTGCCCGCCTCCGAAGGCATCGAGGTCACGTTCGATCAGTATCAGTACGGCTCCACGACCCCAGCGACTCCAGCGGACGGGATCTCGTTCTTCCTCGTCGACGGGTCGGGTGGGCTCAGCGCCCCCGGGGCGTTCGGCGGAAGCCTCGGCTACGGCAAGAAGCTGCCGGACGACGACCCGGCCAACCCGTTCCTGCCCGGCGTCGACCACGGCTACCTCGGCGTCGGATTCGACGTCCTCGGCAACTACTTCGGCGACTGGGAACACCGCGGCAGCGGCTGCGCCCAGCAGTCCCCGGCCGGCACCCCGTTCCGCATACCCGGGCCGGGTCAGAACATGGTGACCGTGCGAGGGCCGGGCAACGGCACCGAGGGGTACTGCTTCCTGACCGCGACGACCAGCAACTTCACCACCACCGGCCCCTGGCCGTCGACGCTGCCCGGACAGTTGCAGGGACCGCTGACCGCGTTCCCGCCCGGAACGACCGCCGAGCAGGCCGCCCAGCTGCTCCAGCCGTCCAAGCGAACGGTCACCATCCAGCTCAGCCCGGGTCCCACACCGCACGTCACCGTCGACATCGACTTCAACGACGGCGCGGGCGCGCGGCGGGTGCTGGACTTCGATGCGCCGACCCCCGTTCCGGACACCTACAAGTTCGGCTTCGGCGCGTCCACCGGCCTGTTCACCGACATCCACCTCATCGGCAACGTGACGGTGCGATCCATGCAGCCGCTCGCGATGCTGGATCTCGCCAAGTCGGCGGACACGAGCCGGGTGTACCGCGAAGGCGACACCGTCGAGTACACCTACACCGTCACCAACGTCACCGGCGTACCGGTGCCGGACATCAAGGTGGCCGACGATCGGGTCACCGGCGTCGTCTGCGAGAGCACCTCGCTCGCCCCGGCCGGGTCGCCCGGCGACAGCACGACCTGCACCGGAAGCTACCTGGTGACGGCCGAGGATGTGCTGGCCGGGACCATCACCAACACCGCGACCGCCACCGGCGACGACGGACGGGTCGTGTCACCCGAGCGAGCCGTGACGGTGGAGACCGAACCCACGCCGTCACCGTCGCCGTCGCTCTCACCGTCCAGCTCACCAGGCCCGGCCGTCTCGCCCGCGCCGTCCGGACCGGCCCTGGCGAACACGGGAACCTCGCTGTCGCCGATGCTCTTCTTCGGCGCGGCCGCGATCCTGCTCGGCGTCATCACGCTGCTGATCAGCCGGCGGCTTTACGGCTCCCGCCACTGAGCGACGCCTTGGCAACCAGGGCTATCCGCGCTCGTCGGCCGAATCGGGCGGCGGCCCGTGCAGCCGCTTCTGAAAGTCGGCCGCCACGCGGGGCAGTCGTTCACCGGTCGCCGGATCCGACGGCGCCAGGTCCGCGCGACCGTGTTCGCGATACTCGAACAGCCAGCGGTGACACGTGCCGTCCTCAGCCTCCGCCCAGTGAATGGCCCGCAGCACCACCGGCCGATACACCAGCTGCGCCCGGAAGCCGCCGAGGTACTTGGCCTTGATGTGCGCCTTGACGGGGCTCCGGCGGCGATGGGCGTACCCGAGAACGGTCAAGGTCTCGTAGCCCATGCCAGCGAAGCCGCCCAGCACGTAGAGCTTGGCTCCGGCCGGAAAGATCTTCTGACTGCGCAGCTCGGCCTGCGGCCCGGTCGGGCTGTACGGGTACGGCAGCAAGGTGCCGACGACGCACCACTCCGGGCCGAGCTCAGTCATCCTGGCCCGCCCGACGGGCCAGCCAGTCCGACGCCCGGCGGGCCGAGGCTCGGGCCAGCCAGGCGTCCTGGACGACCTCGGCCAGCTCGGCCCGGGAGATCTCCCCGAGTCGGCCGGCCCGGATCAGGACCGACGGGTGCCCGTTGAAATGCGGCGTCGTGAAGAACGGCGACTCCTCGTCCTGGACGAGCGCCTGCTTGTCCGCGTCGGAGCCGACCCAGAAGACGATCACGTCGGCGTAGCGCTCCCCGGTCTCCGGGTCGTACGCGTCCGGCCGCGGGTTCCGGAAGAAGATGAACGACTTCCCGCCCACCTGGTAGATCGGATTGTCGCCGGTGCCGTTCTCGACGGTCACGTGCGGCATCGCCAGCGCCAACTCGTGCACGTCGTCCACCTGGGCGGGGCGGCTTTGGTCAACCATGACCTCAGCGTAGGACGGACGCCGCCTTCGCGCGGTCGAATCGCAACCTTCCAATGTAGAGCCATCGTGGCACATTCTCGTGACCTTGACCCCCTGGAAGGTGTCGGACGGTTGTTCTAACGTTGACTCTGTGAGCGGGGTGTTGGCGCAGGTCGAGGCGGATGTCGCCGAGCTGGCGACTAGTCCCCTGTGGACACTTTCGGACACCGAGATCACCGACGAAATCCGCCGGGTCCACGCCGTGATCCAGCAGCTTTCCGGTCGGCTGCTGACGTTGATCGGCACCGCGGACAGTCGCGAGATTCCGTACAACGCGGGCGCGACCGGCACGGCAAACTGGCTGTCCTACCTCCTGGCCATGCGGCACAAGGATGCTGTCGGTTGGACGAAGCTGGCCAAGCTGCTGCCTGAGACTCCGGTGGTCGAGGAAGCCCTCGTTGCGGGGCGGGTCACCGTCGAGCAGGCGCGGGTCATCGCCAAGACGGTGGATGATCTGCCGTCGGCGGTGGGTGCTGTCGGCAAGGCGAAAGCCGCCGAGGTGCTGACCAAGCTTGCTGTGAACGACCGGTTGCGGCCGGAGACGCTGGAGAATCATCGGTCGCAGATCCTGGAGCTGGTCGCGCCGGAGATCGCCGAGGAACGGCTGCGCCGCGACCTCGAGCGTGCCGAACGGTCGGCCTACGACCGGCGCGACTTCACCCTCATCCCCTACGGCGAAGGCGAATACCGGGTCCGCGGCGTCCTGGACGCTGAAATGGCGGCGATCGTGCGGACCGCGTTGGATCCGCTGTCCGCGCCGCGCAAGCCCGCGCCCACCGCGACCGCTGCGGCTGGGCTGGCTGGGGGTCAGGAAGCCGCAGACGGCTCCCACGCGTCGGGCGGCACGGGTGTGGACGCAGCAGACAGCTTCACCATGGCAGGCTGCGCGGGCGCGGGCTGCGTGGGTGTGGACGCAACGGGCGGATTCACCATGGCAGGCTGCACGGACGCGGGCTGCGCGGGCGGGTGCGCGGATGCGAGCGGCGCGGGCGGGTGCGCGGATGCGAGCGGCGCGGGCGGGTGCGCGGATGCGAGCGGCGCGGGCGCGGGACGTGGCGCTGATGCGGCAGACGGCGGTCGCGTTGCAGCCCGGGTGCTGCCGGGGGAACCGGATCTGCGTTCGGCTGGCGCTCGGCGGGCCGATGCGCTGGTCGAGATATGCCAGCGGATCATGAACGCCGGTGAGCTGCCGGACAACGGCGGCGAGAAACCGCACCTGACGATCACCCTGCCGTGGGACGCGCTCCAAGCCAAGGTCGGCGCAGGGCTGCTCGACACCGGTGACCTGCTTACCCCGGAGACGGTGCGACGGTTGGCATGCGACGCGATGATCATTCCCGCGGTGCTCGGCGGCGACGGGCAAGTCCTCGACGTCGGCCGCGCCCGACGCCTCATCGACGGGCCGCTGCGTCGTGCGCTTGTGTTGCGGGACAAGGGATGCGCCTTCCCTGGCTGCGAGAGGCCGCCGCAGTGGTGCCACGGGCATCACGTCCGATCCTGGGCAGACGGTGGTGACACCTGCCTCGCGAACTCAGTCCTGCTCTGCGCGTTCCACCACCGCGAGATCCACCACGGGCACTGGGAAGTCCGCATGAGACCCGACGGCTTCCCCGAATTCCTGCCACCCGCTTTCGTCGACCCACAACGAAGACCGGTACGGAACACTCTCCACCGACGATGCTGATGCGGTGAGCCACGGCGCGCGCCGCAGGCGGCCCATGCGCCCTGCCTTCGCGAACTCAGGCCGGTTCGAGCCGACAATCGCCCTCCGCCTGCGCGAAACGACCGCCGCGCAGACCACGGCTGCGTGAGTCGACCGCCGCACGAGACGACCGCCACGCGAGACGACCGCCACGCGAAACAACCGCCGCGCAAGACGACCGTCATGCGAAACAACCGCCGCACACCGCTGCACGAGACGACCGCTGCACGAACGAGCGACCCGCGAACGACCCGCCCACGAAACGACCGCTGCGCATGCGGAGGGCGAATGACCATCGAATTCCGCGGTTAGACCGCTCGGTCAGCCGGCCACGCGCACCAGCAGGAGGCGGGATCGAGGTAGGGCTGGATCAGCTCGGACAGCTCTGGATGGCTCGACCGGAGCGGGCCACCAGAGGCGATCTTGCGGGTCACCCCGGCGAGGACGTCGGCGACCTGGACGCGGGGCTCGGTACGCGAGTCCGTCTGGCGGAACTGGAGGAACCGGCCTTGGGCAGGCGGGCGAATCAGTTCCAGCGGCGGTTCGGCCAGCACGTGTTCCAGTCGCTGGATCCGTCGTTCGGTCAGCGCCGACTGCTCGTCGTGGACGATTGCGATGGGCTGCGTACCAGCGCTCCAGTGCAGGACGGTGCGCGCCAGCGCCGGGAGCAGCGGCTCCAGCACGGGTTGCAGGACGTGGTTCTCGATCAGCCGGATGCGCGCCGCGTAGCCGCCGGGCCGGGCGTCGGCCAGGTCGCCGAGCAGCCCGGCGAGCCAGCCGTCGGCGGTCGTGCCCACCGTCGCGCGGAGGGCGTCGACCTGGTCGAAGAAGGCGTCCACCGGCCCGTGCACCTTGGGATGGCGGTTCTCGCGCAGCACAAGATTGGTGGCGGACAGGAATGCCTGCCACCGATCGCGGCCGAAGATCTCCTGGCCGGATCGGCACAGCGCGGTCGCCTGGGCCGCCAGCCGTGGATCGGGCCGCAGGCCCAGGCTGACCGTGTCGGCGAAGTCTCCGAGGAAGATGTCGAGGACGCGGCCGATGATGAAGCAGGATTTGTGGGTCAGATGGACCCTGGCCCGGCCGTGCACGGGACCGTCCTGGCCGAGGAACGCGGCGAGGCCGGCTCCGTCGGTGTTCCGGATCAGATGGCCGGCCTTGAATTCGTGGTGCTGCCGTTCGGTTCGGCCGCGCAGCAGCCGTACGCACGCCTCGGCGTCGTCGACGGACAACCGGACGCTGGCGTACGCGATGACGTCGGAATTCGCGGCGGCGAAGTTGCTACCTTCCCAGCCTGACTCGTCGCAGGCGATCTCCAGGGCAGGGTGGCGCGATATGTCTGTGGGGTTCAAAGTCTCTCCTGGCAGTCCAACGGATACGTCGACGGGTGATCACCGAACGACGATCACGTTCACGGAGCTGCCAGTGGTAGTCATAGAGCCATCGTGCCCGCTCGGCCGGGAACGCGCCACCGCTTATCGCGCCTGATGCCGCAGCTCCGTGTACGCCGCGTGCACGCCGAGGACGCGTTGCAGCTCGTCGACGCTGGGGGCGAAGTACTCGGCGCGGTCGTCCGGATCGCTCATCCCGTTGACCATGAAGTTCATCCCGCCGAACCCGGCCAGCAGCATCGCCAGTTTGAACATCGCCAGCGGCTGCCCCGGGAACAGCTTCGAGTACGCCACGGGCGCGTCGATCCACTTCTGGGCGATCGCCGGGTAGACCACGACGAGGCCGAAGACCATGAGGATCGCGAACAGGCCCGCCCCGACGATCGCCGCCCGGACGAGCTGGCGTACGGCGAGGACGAACAGCACGTTGATGCGCTGCCGGGGACGCAGCGGGATCGGGGCCAGGCCGCTGATGCTCGTCGCGCGCTGGGCGAGCGGCGTACCCCGGCAGGCGTCGGCCACTCCGGCCGGGGTGAAGTCGTGTTCGATCCGCGCCGCCTCCTGATTGAGGCGTACGCCGACGGCGAGGCTGGCGATCAGCGCGAACACCCCGACCAGCAGACCGATCCTTGCCCAGCCGAGACGGTTACACGCCTGCCAGAGTTCGTTGGTGAAGAACAGGAACAGGGTCGCGAACATCACCACCGGCAGCGCCCGGCCTTGGAGCCGAACCGTCTGGCGCAGGTCATGCCCGGCATGCCGCAAAGCTCGTAGCGTCAACGCGAACAACCCGTTGCTGGTGATCACGTACCCGATCGCGATGAGCGCCGCGTCGAGGAGCACCCAGGTGGCCGTCACCGTGAGCACGATCGCCCGGAAGTCCGCGTCCGTGAAGTCCTCGTCCGCGCCCACGGTGACCTCGACCAGGCCGCCGAGCAGGGACAGGTTCACCTCGATCCAGCCGAGCATCGCGGCGAGCAGGAACATGGCGGGGGGAATCAGGGCGTGGGCCGCCAGCACCATGACGGCGGTCCGGGTGGAGAGCCGCGGCGAAGGCCGTCGGCCGAACCGGGTCAGCCAGCCCCACACCGCCAGTGCCGCGATCGCGCCGATGAGCCCCGCGATCCACGGGCTGATCGCGGCGAACATGTCCAGCCAGAGCAGCGCGGTGAACGCCAGGAACGGCAGCATCCGCGCGACGACCTGGCGGAAGTCGTAGCCCTCGATGAGTTGCGGCAGGCCCTGCCGGAGGAACCACCGTTCGGTCCGCCACAACAGCCGATCGTCGGCGCGCATCCGTCCCCCGAAGTCCGCTCGCGCGCATCACGACGCGCCCACCAGGGCCAGCATGCGCCCCGGCCGTGCGGCCGACCGGGCCGACACGCGGGCGAACGAATTCGTTCGGCGTCGCTCTTGCATCCGGTACCCAGGTACAGGTTTGCCGTGGGACCATGACCGATCAGATCCCCGCTGACCTGGGGTGGGTTCCGGAGGCGTGCACCTTGCCGACCGCCGAGCAGCCGTTGCGCCTCGCGGAATTCGACGCGCTGTTCACCGGCTCGGTCCGCGCCGGCGACCGGCTCGCGCCTCGGCGCCTGCGCGTCACCCTGGCCGGCGATGCCGGTCTCGCCCAGGTGGTACGCGATCTCGTCGACCGTGAGACGCGATGCTGTTCCTTCTTCACCTTCACCGTCGACACACCCGAGCCAGGAGTGGTACGCCTCGACGTCGAAAGTCCCGGCCGGCTCGCAGATGGCACCTTGTGGTTCTGTTGGTCCTAACAAACCGCCGTCATGAAAGGCCTGGAGCGTCACACGGTGACGAGGACGTGGGTCCAGGTCGCCGTCTCGATGAAGCCGAGCTTCGTGTTCACGGCGATCATCGCCGCGTTCGTGGCGTCGTTGCTGGTGGAGACGGTGGTGACCGCTGGATGGTCGGCGACGAGGAGACGGAGCGACTCGTACTTCACGGCTTGGGCGAGCCCTCGGTTGCGATGCTCGGGGAGCACGGCGGTGTCGTCGACCATCGCCTGAGTGCCGGTCACGCGTAGATCGGTGAAGCCGGCCACCGTTCCGTCGGCGGTGAGGGCGGCGGTGACCCTTACTTCGTTGCCACGGTCGGCGGCGGCTTGTTCGACTTCGCGGAGGCGTTCGGGCGTCCAGACTTCGTCGTCGATCGCGGCGTCGCGGGGCGCGTCGTTGATCGCCGCTCGGGCGCGGACGAAGGAGTCGAGCAGGCCGTCCGGCGTCGCGCCGATCCACGATCGCAGGTGGTAACCCGCTGGCAGGTCGCGGCGCAGGTCCGGGTCCAGCGGCGGGTGCCAGACGCTGCGGCGGCTGCGATTGGACTCGCGCCCGCCGAGGGCGGTGACGAAGGCGCGGCCGGGCTCGGTGAGCACCGAACCGGCCACCGAACGACAGCCCCTGCTTTCGGCGTACCCCTTGACGAGCGTGAACAGCGCGCGGCCGTGCCCCTGGCGGCGGTGCTCAGGCGCGACGATCAGGTCCGAGACCCAGACGGTACGCGCGGAGTGGAGCACGGCCCAGGCGAACGCCACGATATCGCCGGTGGGGGCGCGATGGGCCCAGGCGGCGGCGTGGGCCGAGGGCGGCAGGTGGCTGAGCCGGGCGCGGTAGTCGGCCTCGGTGGTGATGGACTCGGCCGGCGCCGCCTGGGTGCGATGGTTCGCGTGCAGCCGGTAGACGTCCGCCCAGTCGGTGTCGGAGCCGGTCGTCAGATCGAAGGGCGTCATAGCCGCAGCGTAGGTATGCGGACCGCGCCGTGCCAAGGACTTGCGGCGCGTCCTGAGTGGAACTCGTTGCGCGCTCGTCGACATCGAACTCGTTGACGCAGCGCCCCGGCGACACTAGTCTCCAGAAACTATCGGACCGATGTCGAGAAAGTTTCCAGGCATTCTGCCCTAACTGGACACAACGTCGTGCCCCTCGATCGTCCGAAGCCGAGAAACGCCCATTTCTCGTTTGGGAGGCCCCATGTCCGGCTCCACGAACCTCCGAAGGTCCCTCGCTCCCGCCCTCGCCGTCCTGACGATCGCCGCCGGCGCCGCTGCCGCGGTCACGCTGCCCGCCGCCGCCGCGACGGCCGCGACCGTGTCGGTCAACGCCGGCCAGCGGCTGGCCACGATTCCCACCGAAGCCGTCGGCATGAACGTGGCCGTGTGGGACGGCCGGATGAACGATCCGGAGACGACCCAGCTGCTCGCCAACGCGGGCATGAAACTGGTGCGCTACCCCGGCGGCGGGTACGCCGACGGATATCACTGGCAGACGCACACCGTCGAAGGCGGTGGCTACGTCGCGCCGAACACCGAGTTCGACAAGTACGTCGCCACCGTGAAGGCGGCCGGCGCGCAGCCGATCATCACCGCGAACTACGGTTCCGGCACGCCGCAGGAGGCCGCGGACTGGGTGCGCTACGCCAACGTCACCAAGGGCTACGGCATCAGATACTGGGAGATCGGCAACGAGCTGTACGGCAACGGCCACTACGGCGCGCAGTGGGAGACCGACAACCACGCGGACAAGAGCCCGGCGGCGTACGCGACGAACCTGTTGCAGTTCATCACCGCGATGAAGGCGGTCGACCCGACGATCAAGATCGGTGCGGTGCTGACGACGCCGAACAACTGGCCCGACGGAGTGATCGGGTCCGGCGACACGATGGACTGGAACCACACCGTCCTGTCGATCGCCGGGTCCCGCATCGACTACGTGATCGTGCACCACTACCCGTACAGCACCAGCGAAGCCGAGCTGCTCGGCAAGCCGCAGGCGGAGATCCCGGCGATGACGAGCACCCTGCGTGCGCTGATCACCCAGTACGCGGGCACGAACGCGCCCAACGTCGGCATCGCGGTGACCGAGGGCAACTCGCAGTACGCCGTCGACACCTCCCCCGCCGGGCTGTACGCCCCGGACACCTACCTGACCTGGCTGGAGAACGGCGCGTTCACCATCGACTGGTGGAACCTGCGCAACGGCACCGACTGCAGCAAGGTCACCACGATCCAGGGCGCGACCGACTACAACGACGGCGGGGTGGTCTCCAGCGGCGCGTCCTGTGAACCGGCGGCGAACACGCCGTTCGCGCCGTACTACGGCATCCAGCTGATGACGAAGCTGTTCAGTCCGGGCGACTCGCTCGTCCAGGCCACCAGCTCGTCGTCGCTGTTGTCGGCGCACGCGGTCAAGCGGGTCAACGGCGACCTGTCGGTCATGCTGATCAACAAGGACCCGAACAACGACGTGTCGGTGGGCCTCGCCTACAGCGGGTTCACCGCGGCGGCGGGCAGCCCGACGGTCTACTCGTACCTGAAGAACGCGTCCGGCATCGGCTCGGCCACGACCGGCAGCTCCGGGACGCAGACCGTGCCGGCGTACTCGATCGTGGTGGTGCAGTTGCACCCGGGGACGGGGGCGAGTCCCAGCGCGTCGGCGTCCGCGTCCGCGTCGGCATCTGCATCTCCGAGTCCGAGTCCGAGTCAGGGTGGCTCGTGCCGGGTCGCGTACGTGAAGTCGAGCGAGTGGCCGGGCGGCCTCGTGGCGAACGTGACCGTCGCCAACACCGGGAGCAGTGCGGTCACCGGGTGGCGGCTCACCTGGACGTTCCCGGGCGACACCCGGGTCGGCAACGCGTGGAACGCCACGGTCACCCAGTCCGGGGTCGCGGTCACCGCCGTCAACGCCGCCTACAACGCGACCATCCCGGCCGGCGGCTCCCAGTCGTTCGGCTTCACCGGCACCTGGTCCAGCAACGACGCCAGCCCGACAAGCTTCGCCCTCAACGGCGCACTCTGCACGACCGGCTGAACCTCACGGCTCGCCCAGCCAAGTGAGCCAAGCCAAGTGAGCTAAGGCCGACCTCCTCAGCTGCCGGTGGCGGCCCGGCTTGGGTCTTGCCAGGCCGCCACCGGCTCCCCCTCTTCCTCAAGGTGGTTCCCATGACGTCGTTTCCCGAAGCAACGCGACTCTCCCGGCGGGCCGTCCTCACCGGTGCGGCGGCCGCCGCCGGTGCGCTGGCGAGCGGCGGTCTGACCGCCTGCGGTCCGGGCGACAAGACCAACGCCCCCGGCACGACCGGCGCCGACGCGCTCAAGCGGGCCCTGCCCAAGTACATCCCGAGCACCTCGGTCACGCCGGACATCCCCAGCGTCACCGGCGCCACCGGCGCCGCGTCCGATCCGGCCTTCCTCAGCTATCCCGCCACTCCGGCCCAGACGGTCGCCGCGAGGCCCGGGTCCGGCGGCGTCTTCTCCACGCGTACGCCGTTGTGGGGAGCCATTCCACCGTCGAGTGGCAACACATACTACGACGCGGTGAACGCCGCCCTCGGTTCGACGATGACGATGCAGCCCGCCGACGGAAACACCTATGTGGACACCCTGCCGGCGTTGTTCGCGGCGGGCAAACTGCCCGATTGGCTCCAGATTCCGTCCTGGGGCAACCAGAAGCTGAACCTCGGCACGGCGGTCGAGCAGTTCGTCGACCTGACCCCGTATCTGTCCGGCGACAACGTCGCCCAATACCCGAACCTCGCCAACATCCCGTCGGCGGCGTGGCAGGCCGGAGTGTGGAACGGCAAGCTCTACGGCATCCCGTCGTTCTCCTCGCCGAACAACTTCCCGGGGTATCTGTTCTACCGCAAGGACTTGCTTGAAGCCGCCGGAGTCTCGCCGGACGTGAAGTCGGCCGACGACCTCTTCGCGGCCGGTAAACAGCTGACCAATGCGAACGCGGGCCGCTGGGCCTTCGACGACCTGTGGCCGTTCCTGCTGTTCCCGTACGGCGTGGTCAGCACCTGGAATCCCGGCCCGGATGGCAAGCTGGTCCACCAGTACGAGACCGACGGGATCGTCGAGGCGATGTCGTTCGCGGCCCGGCTCGCCAAGGCCGGGTACGTCCACCCGGACGCGCTCGCCGGCAACACCGGCAACGGCCAGCAACGGTTCTGGAGCGGCAAGGTCGCCATCGGCGCGGGCGGCACCGGCGCGATGGACGGCGACGACCACAAGGGCGGCACCGCGGCGAATCCGGCCTACAGCCGCCAGCTGGTCAAGGTCTTCAGCGCCACCGGCGGTACGCCGCAGATCCAGCTCGGTCCCGGCGCGGGCTGGTTCAGCTACCTGAACAGGAAGCTGTCGGACAAGCAGATCCGCGAAGCGCTGGCCATCGCGAACTTCCTCGCCGCGCCGTACGGGTCGAAGGAGTATCTGCTGGTCAACTTCGGTGCCGCAGACGTGGACCATACGATGACCGGCGGCAACCCGGTACTGACCCAGCAGGGTTCCAAGGACGTGGCGACCAGCTACCAGTTCCTCGCCAGCGGGCCGCAGGTGTCGCTGGTCAAGAACGGGTTCACCCAGGTCGTCAAGGACTACGCCGCTTGGCAGGCGGACGCGGTCAAGCACGCGGTCCGGCCGATGTTCTTCGCGATGAACGTCACCGAGCCCGCCCAGTACGCCTCGATCGGCCAGCAGGTCGAGGACACCATCAAGGATGTGCGGTCGGGTCGCAAGTCGATCGACGACTACCGGGCCGCCGTCGCCGCCTGGCGCAAGCAGGGCGGCGACGACCTTCGGAAGTTCTACGAGGGCGTCCGCGAGAAGCACGGCACCGGACAGTGAAAGGAACCCTGCGCGTGAGTTCTACGCCCCAGCCGGCCCCGGCCCCGGCCGTCGCCGCTACCGCGAGCGACTGGCCCGACGAGACCTTCGCGAACCCGGTCATCGCCGGGTTCCACCCCGATCCCAGCGTCTGCCGGGTCGGCGACGACTACTACCTGGCCTGTTCGAGCTTCGAGTACTTCCCGGGCGTACCGGTGTTCCACAGTCGCGACCTGGTGCACTGGGAGCAGATCGGCAACGCCCTGGACCGGCCGAGCCAACTCGTGCTGACGGCGGAGATGCCGTCGTCGGCCGGGGTGTACGCACCGACGCTACGTCACCACGACGGCCGGTTCTGGCTGATCACGACCAACGTCGGGGTCGGCAACCTGCTCGTCACCGCGACCGATCCGGCCGGACCCTGGTCGGAGCCGACGCTGCTGCCCGGCGTGACCGGGATCGATCCCGATCTGGCCTGGGACGAGCAGGGCCGCTGCTTCTGCACCGTTGCCGGGGTGGCGCAGGTGCGGCTCGACCCGGCGACCGGGCAGGCGATCGGCGAGCCGATCCGCTTGTGGTCCGGTACGCCGGGAGCCCAGGCGCCGGAAGCCCCGCATCTCTACCGGATCGGCGACTACTGGTACCTGATGATCGCCGAGGGCGGCACCGAGCGGGGACACGCCGTGTCCATCGCCCGGGGCCCCGCGCCGGACGGGCCGTTCGAGCCGTGCCCGGCCAATCCGATCCTGACGCATCGGGGCACCCACCGGCCGATTCAGAACACGGGCCACGCAGACCTCGTCCAGGCCGCCGACGGGTCGTGGTGGCTGCTGCTGCTCGGCGTACGCCCCCGCGGCGGGACACCCGGGTGGCATGTGCTCGGCCGGGAGACCTTCCTCGCCCCCGTGACCTGGGTCGACGGCTGGCCGGTGGTCGGCGAGGTCGCCCCGGCGACGGCCGTCCCGCCGTGGCCGCCGTCGCCCGTCCCCGAGCCGCCCGTCCGGGACGACTTCGACGCCGAGCGGCTGCACCCGCGCTGGGTGTCCGTACGCTCCCGGCCGGCGGCGTACTGGTCGCTGGCCGAGCGGAGCGGCTGGCTCACGCTGCGAGCCCGAGGCGATTCGCTGGACCACCCGGAGGTGATCTTCGTCGGCCGCCGCCAACAGCACCTGTCGTGCCGGGCGCGGACCCTGATCGACACCGCGGACGGCCGCGGCGGCCTGGCGGTACGCCTGGACGAGCGGCACCACTACGAGATCGAGGCGGGCGACGGCCAGGTGAGCGTGCTCGCCCGGCTCGGCTCGGTACGCACCACCGTCGCGTCGAAGGCCGTGCCGGGCAAGGAGGTCCGGCTGCGGGTCGACGTGCTCGCGACCGACCCGGCCGACTGGAACCCGTGCAAGGAGCCGGATCGGCTACGCCTAGGTGTCGAGTACGCCGACGGCGCCTTCGACGTGCTGGCCGAGCTGGACGGCCGCTACCTGTCGACGGAGGTCGCCGGTGGCTTCACCGGCCGGGTGATCGGCATGTACGCCGCCGCCGGGACGGTGCGGTTCGACTGGTTCGACTACGAGCCCACCGCCGAGCCCACCGCCGAAGCGGCCTAGCGGGGACCGCTTGGCAGTATCCTTTGCGCCGTACGCCGGTCCGCCGCGCAGCCGCGTTCACGAGGACGCCGGCCGGGTGGACCGGTGCACGGCGCGGGAAGGAGGAGAGCCAGGTGCCCGACGCCGAGGATGACGCCCGCCCGGTGACGATCTCCTACATCGCCGAGTCGGCCGGGGTGTCGATCCCGACCGTGTCCAAGGTCATCAACGGCCGCCGGGGCGTCGCGGCCGACACCCGCGCCCGGGTCGAGGCCGTGATCAGCGAGACCGGCTATCGCAAGCCCAGCCTCGGGCCGAACCCGAACAAGCTGATGGAGCTGGTCTTCGACGAGCTGGAACACCAGTGGGGCCTGCAGATCATCCACGGTGTACAGCGGGTCGCCCGGAAGCACCGCATGGGCGTGGTGCTGACCGAGTTCGGGCCGCATCGGGGCGCCATCCGGTACTGGATCGACGATGCCCTGGCCCGCCGTCCGTCCTGTGTGGTCACTGTCGCGCAGCTGTCCGGCGAGCAACGCAGTCAGCTCAAGGCGCAGGGCATCCCGTTCGTGGTGTTCGACCCGAGCGGCGAACTGCCCGAGGACGTGCCGTTCGTGGGAGCCACCAACTGGAACGGCGGGCGTACGGCGACGCGCCATCTCCTCGAACTGGGCCATCGCCAGATCGGCATGATCGCGGGGCCTGGTGACCAGCTCTACTGCCGCGCCCGGCTCGACGGCTACCGCGCGGCGCTGGAGACGGCGGGACGGCTTCTCGTGCCGCATCTGGTGGTGCACGCCGAGCTGACCCGCGAAGGCGGCTACACGGCCGCGCAGACCCTGTTGAGCCGGCCCGACCGGCCCACCGCGATCTTCGCCAGCAACGACCTGCAGGCGCTCGGCGTCTACCAGGCCGCCCGGGTGGCGGGGTTGCGCGTACCGGCGGATCTCAGCGTGGTCGGCTTCGACGACCTGCCGATCGCGGCGCTGACCGATCCCCCGCTGACCACGATCCACCAGCCGCTGACGGAGATGGCGGTCGCCGCGACCGAGTTGGCGCTCGCGCTCGGCCGGGGGGAACGTACGCAGCAGGTCGGGCTCGAACTCGGCACGACGCTGACCGTACGCGAAAGCACCGCCCCGCCCCCGCAGTGATCCTTCAGACGTCGAGATACTCGCCGACCCGCAGGACGTGCGGCCGGACTCCGGTGCCGTAGAGCGCCTCGGCGAACAGCGGCCCCGGCTGAGTCAGCACAGATCCCATGAATCGCCGCAGTCCCAACGGATGCAGCGTTCCCCAGTGCACGGGGATCGCCTGCGACGCCCCGGACAGCACGGCCGCCCGAGCCGCCGTACGCGGATCCATGTGGCCGGGCCCGAGGGTGGGACCCCAGCCCCACACCGGGACGACCGCCACGTCGAGCCGTCCGGTGCGGGTGGCGTACCGGAGATCACGGAAGGACTGGTGCAGCCCGGTGTCGCCGGCCAGCCAGACCGACCCGTCCGGGGTGTCGACGACATGGCCGACGGCCTCGGCGGACGGTCCGCGCGGTTCGCGGCGACCCTGGTGCTCGGCGTGAACAGCGGTGACAGTGACTCCCGCGCCGAGATGCGTACCGTCGCCCACGGTCGCTTCGATCACGCCGTCGACGCCCTGGCGGCGCAGCCACGCGCCCGATCTCGGCGGCGCGAGGACGACCGGCGCACGCAATGCCCGCAAGGACGGCAGGTCGCAGTGGTCGTGATGCAGGTGGGAGACGAGCACGGCGTCGACCGGCGGACCACGCCGAGCCAGGTGCGCCGCCACCTCCGGCAGGGGCTTGGCCCGGACGAGTCCGCCGATCCGGCGGCGGACCAGCGGATCGGCCAGCAGGCGCAGACCGGGGACTTCGATGAGTACCGCCGAGTGCCCCAGCCAGGTGATCCTCATGACTCGTCCGGCTTGGCGCGTACTCCGCACCGTTCGAGCCAGCGCACGAGTTGCCGGTGCACGAGGTCCGCGCCGTAGAGGACGGCCTCACCGTCGACGGACCGGTCCAGCAGGTCGTCGTCCAGCGGCCAGTCGGCCGGGTGCACGAGCGCGGCCCGGTTCTGCCAGCCGCCTAGGCCGCCGTGGCAGCCGACCAGTTCCTCGAAGGCGTGCACCTCGCCGGTCCGCTCGTCGAAGGTCGAGTGGACGATGATGTCGGGCGCGGTCGACATGGCCGCAACCCGGGCAAGGTCCGCGGCGGCGCGCGGCCCGAACGGCACCAGCGGGTCGGTCCCCTCGATCACCGCGTCGGTCAGCACGTGGACGCCCGCGGGTCCGATCGCCAGCGGACCGCGCTCGCTGTCCACGACCACGAATCCGATCCCGGGCTCGGTGAGCAGTCCCGGCACGAGGCCGGGGAACTCGCGCTCCAGCGTCCGCCACGGCACGCGGCCCGGCAGCCGCGGAAACCAGACCAGCCCGAGGTTGCCGGACCCGGCCACCACCAGCTCCGGGCGGCCGATGGCGCTCAGATCGTGGCGAGGTCCGAGCACCATGCCCGCGCCGCCCGCCTGCTGTTCGCGGCGGGCGCTCCACTGCGAGGTGGTACGCGTGACGCTGAGCACCTGAGTGAGCATGGCGTTGACCGGACCCCACGCCTCCACCGCCTGGGTCTCGTCCACCGTGGCCGACGGGGTGGCCCCGATGCGCTCCCGCACGGCGGCTTCGAGGGTTCGGCCGGTGAGTTGGAGGAAGGTGGCGCCCTGGCTCTGACCGTGGTCGGAGAGAACCACGAACCGATAGCGCCGCGGCGCGGCCGCCGCGACCTGCTCCAATGTGCTCAGTACGCGGTCCACCCCGCGCAACGCCGCGAGCGACTCGGCTCGGGCGACCCCGGCGTGGTGGGCGATCTCGTCGTAGTCCACGAAGTCGACATAGATCACGGGCGCGCCCGCCATCATGTGCTCGGCCACCAGCGCCACGTTCAGGTCCCGCAGCACGGCGTTGGTGGCGCCCCGCAGCGCGACGTAGGAACCGTGCCGGCGGATACGTGGTTCGACGCCGCGCAGGCGTTGCTGGCGTCCCTGGTACAGCTCCTTGATCATCTCTCCGACGGTCAGCACCAGCGCCCGGGCGAAGACGAAGGGGCTGGCGAAGAACCGCAGGTATGCCCGGCCGGGGCCGAGGCCCTGCGTACCGGAGACGCGGCTCATCACCATGAGCGAGGTGGCGGCGTCGCCGCTGAACATGTTGGACACGCTGACGCCGCCGCCGGCGAGCAGTCCCCGCCCGTCCGACAGCCGCGACTCCACCAGCGCCGCGTCGGCCGGGCGATTGGTGACCACCAGCCGCCCCAGTTCCTTGTCGTACCAGCGGAAGGCGCAGATGCCGTCGTTGGTGCCGTGCAGGAGAGCGGCCTGGCTGGCCGGCGTCGTCGACGGTACGCGCGCCCACCACTGCGTCATGTCGTGGCTGCCGGACCGGACCCAGCGGGCGAGGGTCGGCAGGTCGCCGGAGAGCACACCGAACCGCAACACGGGATAGGGCATCCCGTCGATCTGCACCACGACGACGCCCTCCGTGTCGTCACCGGAGTCGGTGGGATGACGTCGCCTACCGCGCCGGATCAGGTCCGAGACCAGATAGGAGCTGTCGTTCACGCCGAGCAGCCAGCGGGTCACCGCGAGGATGATCGCCACCACGAAGAACGTGCCGAGGAACGCGCCCACGCCGCTCATCGACGCGCCCGGGACGATCAGCACGGCGACCCAGAGCACGAGGAGCTGAACGACGAGGCCGACCGTGAGCGCCATGACCGCCCCGGCCTTGCCGGCCAGCAGGCGCAGCAGCGGCCGGGCGACCGCGTCGACCACGCCCGTCGCGGCGGCCAGGACGATCGCGGCCCACCACGGAGCCAGCTCGAAGCCCTCCACCAGCCACGACGCCACGAGCAGCGCCACCGCCGTCGGCACCAGGCCCAGCAGTGCGTCGCGTACGTCGCGGGCGCCCGCGCGGTAGCGGAGTCGTCGGCTGGGGTCGGTCACCTCCATATCTTCTCAGCAGATGAGCAGATATACGGCTTATGACCGCAAAGCGGAGGATCAGGCGGCCCGTTCGCGCCCCTCGAACCAGCGCCGCTCGGCCTCGGCGTGCATCTGCTCGGCGTACGCCAGCCCGGCCCGGCTGAGCATGCGGCAGGCCAGGATGTAGCGGCGGTACCCCGAAAACAGCAGGACCAGCATGATCGGGACGGCGACCAGCCACCACCGCGACTGGACCGCCGACAGATACCCGGCCAGCGCCGCCAGCGGCCAGGGCGCCGCCGCGAAGATCTGGACCTGCGTGCACATCCAGCGGAAGTCGTCGACGAACGGGCCGAGGCTGTACAGCTCGGGTGGCACCACCCCGTGCACCACGTATTCGGTGGTCGGCTCCTCGCGGAAGTTGCCGTAGGAGGGTCGCCGGTCGCCCAGCTCCGGCCGGCGCAGATGGATCTCTCGGACCTCCTTCGGCACGGGCAGCACCCGCAGCCCGATCATCACCAGCCAGATCGTCGCCCAGCCGAGCCCGAACGCGATGATCGTCCCGGCGACGAAGCCGAGATATTTGCCCATCGTCTGGGCGACCTCGTAGAGGACGCCGACGACGCCGGTGGCCGCCGACAACGACGGCAGGCCGGGCCGCGCCATGAGGTAGACCAGCACGAGCCAGCTGTAGCCGATCACGATCGGCGCCGCGATCCTCCCGAACGCCCGCGAAAGCACTGTCACGCGAGCCATCGAACGCCGTCATGCTTCACGCGGCCATCCCCCGGGCGGCGGACGGGGCGTCGGATTGCCGATAGTGGATTCCCGGCGGTCGGCTAAGGTCCCCGCCATGGAGCAACCGGACGAGTTCCGGCAGCTTGCCGACTATCTCGGGACGGACAGCGCCGACGCCGTCCGCGGCTGGTGCCGGGCCAACGGCCATCGCGTACGCGTTCCGCGGCCGCCCTGGCGTTCGTCGGACGGCTACTCCGGCGCCTGGCTGCACAGCCTCCTGGTCGACCGGGGCCGGGTCTCCTACAAGGTGCTCGTCAAACGCATCCCGCCGTGGCCGGAGAACCCGTCCTCACCGGGCTGGCCGACGGGCGAACCCGCCCGGCATCGGTTCTTCCTAGACGACGACCCCACTGGTTTCGCCCGGGATCATCTGGTGGGCCAGCGGTTCGACGCGCTCACGACTCAGTCGGGCCATGTGCTGATGTTCCAGGATCTGGCGGCCGACGGCGGCACGACCGTCCCGCTGGCCGAAGTCCCACCCGAGCGCCTTGCCGACGCCTGCGCGCTCGTGCTCGGCGGAGTGACCGGGTCCTGGAACGACTACCGGTTGTCCCGGCCGTCGGTCTCGGTCAGCCGGTTCCTCCACGATGAGGTCGGCGCCACCGTCGCGTCCGGCGGAACGCTGAACGGCTGGGCCCGGCGAGCGGGACTGCTGGACATCCGCGACGCCTGGCTCATGGTCGATCCGGCCGGACCGGTCCTGCCCAATCCACTGCCGTCGGCCGCCGGGCACTGGTGGGACGGGACCCCGCCCCCCATCGACGTGCTGAGCGGGCGTACGCACGGCGACCTGCATCTGCTGAACGTCCTGATCCCGGTGACGCCGGACGGCGTACCCGATCTCGGTGCGTATCGGATCATCGACCTCGCGACCGCCCGGGAGACGGGATCGCTGACCCGGGATCTGGTGACGATGCTGCTGTCGGCCATCGGCGGCGGGCTGGACAGTCTTCCCGAGGACCGTTGGCAACCGCTGATCCGGCATCTGCTGGACCTCGGCCGGGGTGACGGACCGGAGCCGCCGTTCGCGGTGACGACGGCGTTGTGCGAGACCTTCGCCCGGACGGTGTCGCGCACCCGGACCGGGTCCACCGGAGCGTGGCAGCTTCAGTACTGGCTGAGCCTGCAGGCGCTTGGGCTCGCCTTCACCGCGTACGCACGCTTCCGCCCGGCGGTCCGCTGGTGGTTCTTCCAGCTGGCCGCGTACGCGGCGGGCGCGGCGTTGCGGGTGCTGGCCCCCGGCCGCGTCGCGCCGAGAACCGCTCGCCTGGTGCCGAACCCGTTCCAGGTTGGGCAGACCGCGACCGACCAGACCGGTACGCCGCTCTCGGCGTACGACCGGAAGATGCCGGAACCGGACGACGAGGCTGGACTCGTCGCGCTCTTCAACGAGGCGGTCCGGCTGGAGGCGACCGACACCGCGCTGGCCTTGCGGCGGTATCAGCAGGTGTTCGTGCGGGCCAGGTCGGTGCTGGGCGCGGACCATCAGGTCACCGTGCGGGCCGAGGCGGCCCTGCGACGGTGGGATCTGCGCCGCTAGCCTTCCAACGGGTCGAGCTCGCCCCGCTCGTAGAGTTCCAGGGTCTGGTCCACACTGGCCATCAGCTCCTGGTAGGTCATGATCTCCAGGCCCACCAACCGGCTGCTGAAGGTACGCAGGGTGTTGCGGACGCCGTCCTTGACCTTCTCCGTCGCGTAGGCGGGATGTCCGATCAGGACGGTCGCGAGCGCCCGCTTGGACTCGACGCCGAGCTTCTCGCGGATCAGCCCTTCCTGGGCCTCCACCGTGTGCAGGTGGTTCATCGTCTTCTGCACCAGGCTGTCCACCAGCGGCCCGACCCGTAGACCGTCGTCGGCGCGGCCGATCAGGTCGGGCACGTTCGCCGGGCCGATGGTGACGAGGTGGATCGCGCCGTCGGAGCGCATCAGCGCGAGGTCGACCGTCGTCAGGATGTCGATGTCCTGCAGGTCGACCGGCGGCATGTAGCGACCGCCGAAGACCCAGGGCTGCGCGCGGATCGCCGCCCGCATCTCGTCGGCCGTCCGCGTCGCGTCGTTGACCGCCTGATGCAGCGCCTTGGCGCCCTTGCGGCGCCGGGCCAGCTCGATCAGGCTGCCGAACCTAGTCGCGCCCTCCACTTCGGCCAGTGCCTTGGCCAGCGAGTCGTTCTCCACGACCGCTCCGAGGAAGCGCTGGAGCACCGGAAGGTCGCCTCGGCTCGCGGATTCGGCGAGCTGCTGGGTGAGCCCGTGGACGAGATCGGCCGCCGCGCCGTCGCCACCCGGGCCGCCGCCGCTCTGCCCGGTCGACTCGGTGCTCAGCAGGGCCTGCAATCGGCGGATCTCCGGATCGCGCAAGCGATCCACGCTGTCCATTCGGCGGTCGGCGTACCGGCGTCTCCCGGCTCGCGCCGCAACGCCGGGCGGGTCGATCGGAATCATGATTGTCTGCGCGCGCACATCTCCCGGCTGGCGAGGCATGGGCCGCACTCTAGAGCAGAATTCCGCATTCTCTCCAGTCGTCATCACGACTCGCCGCCGCCCCGCCGGGACGAGTGACGCGGTCTACCATACGCGTCGGCATGAGCGTCACCGACGTTCTCTCGGAAGCAGGTTCTCGATGTCCGAAGCAGACCGCGGCCGCGTCCGGATCGGGACCGCCGACGGCTCCCCGTACGCCGCCGCGGGCGTACTGATCGCCCCGCGCATCGTTCTGACCAGCGCGGATGCCTGCCCTCCGGGCGCCGCGCCGACGGTCACGCCGGCCGGCTCGGACCACCGGTACGCCGCCGAACGGATCTGGCCGCGCAGCGGCGCGGAATCCGCGGTCGCGCTATTAGAGATCATCGATCACGAATGGGTGAATAGTGCGTTCGTCACCCGATGGGGCGTACTCACGAGTAGTGACCAATGGATCACGTCGGAGGTGGACGGAGATCATCCGGTCGCGATCGAGATCAATAATTCGGCCACCCTTCCGGACGGTTCGCGAGAATGCCGGCCCGCTCTCACCGATCAATTGCCCGCCGGTACTGCTGTATATAGTGGACAGATCTTGGTGGGCGTGCTGGCCCGCCCCGGTGAGCCCGGGCGCCGGCCCCTGGTGCGGCCGGTCGCCCCGCTCCTGGCCGACGAGGACTTCCGGGCGATCGTCGACCAGGCGGCCGGACGGCGGATCCGCGTCGAACCCGTCGAACTCGCCGGGACGATCCGGCGCTGGCGACCGGACCTGGACGCCAGCCGGGCCGCCACGCTGCTGCTGCCGGAACACGAGGTCGTCCCGCTGCACGGCCGGGAACTGCTGACGCACCAGATCCTTCAGTGGTGCGCCGAACGGCGTCCCAGCTCCGCCGCCCTGCTGGTCGGGCCGGCCGGGCAGGGCAAACGGCGGCTCGCCCGCCACGTCGCGGACAGCCTGCGCGACACCGGGTGGGCCGTGGGCGAACTCGCCGACCGGCCGGCCGAGGATTGGCTGGAGGGCGTGGCGCACTCCCGGATGCCGGTGTTCCTCATCGCCGACGCGGATCGGCACCTGCCGGCGATCACCGCGCTCGCCCGGACGGTGCTGCCGACGGGCGGCCGGGTGCGAGTGCTCCTGCTGGCCGCCGATCCGTCGCTGCCACCCGATCCGGCCCTCGACATCCTGTTCGAGGACCGGGTGCACCGGCTCGACCCGATCGCCGCCGACGCGGAGGCGATGGCGCAGCGGCTCACCGAGGCGACCGTCGCCTTCGGCGGCTTGCTGTCCCTGCCGCCCGAGCCGTGGCTGCCCGGACCCGACGGCTGGCTCGTCGCCGGCGCACGCCGGTACGCCACCACCCCCGACGCCGGCGACGCGCTCCAGCTCCACGTGGCCGCGCTCGCGAGCCTGCTGACCGGGGCGCCGGACGATCGGCGCTCGGCGGTCGGCGTACTGCTCGACGAGGAGGAGTTCCGATGGCGACAAGCGACCGAGACGCTCCCGGCCGACGCGAAGACGTCGTGGTCCGCGGCGTTGGCGGCGGCTCTGCTGTTCGGGGCGGCCGACGAGGCGACCGCCGTGCAGACCCTGCGGATGACGATGCGTGGAGTCGCGGAGTCAGCGATCGGTGAGACGGCGGCCTGGATTCGCGGGCTCTATCCGCCCGACGACGCCGACGGAACGTTCTGGGGCACGCTGCGGCCCCGGCCGCTGCTGCTGGAACACATCGCACAGAGCTGGACGGGGTCGTCGCTGCTGGAGGCGATGCTGCCCTCGGTGGAACCCGAGCAGGCCCGCCGGGCGTTGTCCCTGCTGTTGGCCACGGAGGACGCCGCGTTGCTCGACCGGGTGGCCAAGCTCGCCGGCGACCGCGTACGCGAACTCGGCCCCGCACTGATCGAGGCGGCGTACGCACAGCCGGCCGCACTGACCATCGTGGAGCGGATCGTCGACGACCCGGACAGCGATCTCACCGACGACCTCTGCCGGACGCTGCTCGACCGGGTGCCGCCGACCGCCGGGCCGCTCGCCGAGGTCGCCCGGCGGCTGCACGAACGGCTGATCGCGGCGTACGAGGTCGCCGTGGAGGAGGGCCAGGATCGGGTTCGGCCCGCGCTCGCTGCACAGCTCGCGGCGTACGCCGTGCTCCGATCCGAGGTCGGTTCGGCGACGGCTGCCGCAGATCTCGCCGGTCGGGCCGTCGAGCAGTATCAGTGGCTCGTCGAATCCGGCGACCGCGGCGCGGGCTACGTGATCTCGTTGGCCGAGAGCCGTCAGTTGTACGCCCGGCTGCAGGCCGGGGCCGGGCGGCCGATCGCTGCTGCGGACCTCGCCGGGCAGGCCGCCGGCGTCTACCGCACGCTCGCCGAGGCGACCGGTACGCACGGACGCCCCGAGCTGGCGGACGCGTTGACCACGCAGGCCGCGTACGCCGTCCAGGCAGGCGATCTGCCGGGTGCTGAGGCGGCGCTGCGGGAAGCGGTCGGCGTACTGGATGTGCTGGTCGACGGCGAGTCGACGGCCGACGCACGGTTCGACCTTTCGGGCCGGCTCGTGGACGCCGCGTCCCAGCTGGCCGAGGTGCTCTGGGACGACGGGCAGGCCACAGCCTCGCTGGCCGCGCGCGAGGACGCCGTGCGGGCCGCCCAGCGCATGTACGCCGTCGAACCCGCCACGGCCCGGCCGCTGCTGATCGACTGCCTGGACGCGGTCGCCCGGGCACAGCTCCAGCTGCGGGGAGCCGAAGCCGCCCTGGACGCGCTGCGGCGGTCGCTGCGGTTGTGCCGTGAAGCGGCCGAGGCGGATCCCGCCACGCAGCTGCCGGCCCTGGCATCGGCGGCGATGGCGCTGTCGGTCCGGCTCAGCGAGGCCGGGCAGCCCGCCGCCGCGCTCGACGCCGCCACCGAGGCCATCGAGGCACTGGCCCAGGCGAACAAGGCCGCCCCGGGTTCGGTCCTCGCCGAACTGGCTTTGGCCCAGCACACCTTGAGCCTGCGGCTGGCCGAGGCCGGTCGCTGGCGGGAAGCCGCCCACTCCGCTGATCAGGCGCTGACGGCGTACACCCGGGCGCTCCACGATGGACGGACTGAGCTCCGGACCGAATTCGCCGCCGCACTGGTCAACCGGGCCGCGATCCACGCCACCCGCGACCAGCACACCGAAGCCGCCCAGATCGCGCAGCAGGCGATCGGGTTGCTGTCGACGCAGTCGGCCCCGGGACGGCCGGGCGACGGCGGTGCGGCGAACCGGATCCTGGCCGCCGCCTATACCAACGCGGCCGTGGCGCTCAGCCACCTCGGCCGGCGCGACGAGAGCCTCACCCTCGTCTCCCGCGCGGTGGAGACAGATCCGGCGGACATCCCGGCGACGGACCAGGTCCGGGCCCTCAGCCTGCACCGGGATCTGCTGATGGGCGCGAACCGGCCGAAGGACGCGGCGGACGTCGCGGCCCGAATCGTCGTCCTGTACGACCAGTTCGGTCCCCGCGAACCGGACGTCTACCGAGGCCCGTACGCGGTCGCCCTGCACGAGGCCGCGCGCTGCTTCGCCGCCTTCCGCAACTGGGATACCGCCATCGCGTACGCGCGCCGGGCCACCACCGAGTACGCCGCCGATCAGCGCCCGGCCCGACCGTGGCTCGACGAGCGGACCGCGGTCGCCATGCTCCTGTGCACCTGTTACGCCGAGACGAACCGGGGCGCGGAGGCGGCCGCCGCCGCCGAACGGGCGGTCGCCTTGCATCGGGAGGCGACCGGCGACGGGGACGCCCGCGATCCGGCCGACCTGGCCGACACCCTCGACGCGGTCGCCGATCTGCCGACCGACGCGTTGGGCCGCGACCTGGCCCGCTCGTACGCCGAGCAGGCGGTCGCGCACCGTCGACCGGTCGCGATGGGCGGCAACCCCGAGCAGATGCGCAAACTGGTCCGGGCGTTGCGCCGGTCGGCCAAGCGGCAGGCCGAGGCAGCCGGAGCCGAGGAGGCGTTGCCGGCGGCGCAGGAGTCCGTGGCGCAGGCCCGGCTGCTCAAGGAGTTCTCCCGGGTCGACGGCATGGCGGAGATCGCGGTGTGCCTGCGGGACCTGTCGGAGTACCTCGCGAGCAGCGGCCGTGAAGCGGCCAGCCGGGACGCCGCCGCGGACGCCGCGCGCGAAGCCGCCGACGAGTACCGGCTGCTCGCCGCCGACGACCCGGCCCGCTACCTAACCGAGTACGCGGGTGCGCTGCTCGACCTGTCCCACCGGCAGGCCCGGCTCGACGCGTGGACGGATGCCCTGCTGTCGGCCGAGGCGGCCGCCGAGGCCCTGGAGCGCGTACCACCGGCGACGGTCGCCGACCGGGCACGGCTCGGCCAGATCCTCCTCCAGGCCGCGCTGTGCCTGAACGAGTTGCACCAGAAGGAACGGCAGTACGAGGTGACCCTGCGCCTCGTGGGACTCTACGACTCGATGGCGCGGGACGACCGGCGGTACCAGCACGATCACGCCGTGGCCCTGCGCAACCTCGCCGAGGTGCGCGCCGGCCGCAAGACCCTGCCCGACCGTCGCGATGCGGCCCGGCAGGCCGTCGAGCTCCACCGCATCCTCGCCGAACGCGACTCGGTCCGCTATGACGCGGAATTGAAGGCATCCCGGCGGACGCTGGAGACCCTGCGCCGCTGACCGGCCTACTCATGGATCTGGAGACGCGGTTGACCACACAGCAGCCCACGATTCTGGCTCGGCAGAAAGATCCGGAGATCCACGCCCTGCTCCGGGCGATGTCCGTGTCCCACAAACGGGCGCAGCGGCTCGACCTCGCCCAGACCGTGCTGTCCCTGGGGATCGCGGCGTCCAGCCTCGCCGCCACCTTCGTCGACGTCGCCACCGCCCTCACGATCATCGGCGCGCTGTGGGCCGTGATCTATTCGGTGGGCCTGGTCTCCTGGGCCGACAACGAGTTGCGCCGGGCCGCCGTCCTGCAGGAGATGCTGGACGTACGCCTGTTCCGGCTGCCCTGGAACCCGGTCATCGCCGGCGACCAGGTCGGCCACGAGGAGATCAATCGGCTGAGCACTCGGTATCGGGGCCGCCAGGACATGATCGAGCACTACTACGAGGTCCCCGACCTGCCCGCCCCCTACGACGTGGTGGCCTGCCAGCAGCAGAACCTGGGCTGGGGCATCCGAGTCCGCCGCCGGTACGCGTACGTGGTGCTCAGCGGGGTCGTCGCGTGGTCCGTCCTCGGCGTCGTCATCGGCGCCTGGACCGGGCTGACCGTCGGCGACGTCGTGCTGCGGTGGTACGTGCCGTCGCTGGGCGCGATCCTGCTCGGCCTCGACATCTTCCGCAGCCAGCGGGACGTCGCGGAGGAACGGGGCCGGGCGCTGCGCATCATGCGCGACCGCGTCCGCGAGTCCATCCGCACGCCCGGCGTCGACCTCGCTGGGTTCGCCCGGCAGGTGCAGGACGTCATCTACCTCACCCGGCAGCGGACGCCGCGCGTACCGGACTGGTTCTTCCTGCGGTACCGGGCCGGCGACCGCGCCGATTTCAAGGCGATGATGGACGAGCTGGCGGGCACCCTCGCCACTCGCGTCCCGTAACGCGACCGGGCTGCGTACGATCTTGCCGTGAGCGAGACCCCCACGCCCGCGTACCGTCACCTGCGCATCAGCTTGAGCATCGCGGCCCTGGCCGCGTCCGTGGCTGCCACCGTCG
Organism: Hamadaea flava; assembly: GCF_024172085.1. NCBI lineage: Bacteria > Bacillati > Actinomycetota > Actinomycetes > Micromonosporales > Micromonosporaceae > Hamadaea > Hamadaea flava. Next base: position 1,587,964 of record NZ_JAMZDZ010000001.1, read on the forward strand.
GAGTCGCCCTGGCGGCCGACGACGTCGCCGCGCTCCGCGAGGCCCGCGAGCGATGGCAGGACGTCGGCTTCCTATTGATCAGCTGGTACGCGTTCGCGGTGCCGGTCGGCACGCTCGCGCTGTCACCCTGGGCGCGCCGAGTGGGCCGGTCGGCGCGGCTGGGCTGGCGGAACGCCGGCCTCGTGCTGGGGCATGGGGTGCTGGTGGCCGCGCTCGCCTGGTTCTTCGGCGACATCGTGGCCGACTACTTCAGCGGCAATCGGGGCGGCGGCTCGAAGGGCGCATATCTGACCTGGTTGATCGCGACGCTCCCTGCTTTCGCCGCCGTCGCGCTGGCGGGCGGGCTGTTCCCCCGCCCCGCTGCCCCTAGAACTCACGGCGTCGTCGCCGGAGTCGCCGCCGTGAGCTGGATCTGCGGCGCGCTCCCCTTCCTCTTCCTCATCGTCTACGCCTTCGCCGAGTTCGCGTGATCATTGCGCCAGCCACGTTTCGGGCGGCGATTCGTCGGCCCAAGCAGCATGGCCGGCGCAACTATCACGGTGCTCGCGGCGGCTCACGGTGCGAGCGCGTGGCGTTGGGCGGGAGTGAGGCGGTCCGGTCGCGGGATGAGCGAGTAGGTGGCCCCGATCGCTTGCAGCGCAAAGGGATCGGCGATCGCGGGTTGCCCGTCGATCGCGTCGAGGGCGGCGGTCGCCCGCTCCGGCGGCCAGCCGAGCGCGGCGGCGAGGTCGGCCGGAGTGAGCGGGCGGGCGGCGTACATCAGGGCGGCGAGCACGGTCAGTGCGTCGTAGACGACGGACTCGGCGAGCGTGCTGCCGCTCATGTGCTCGCTGAGGCGGCCGAAGAACTGGCCCATCCGGGCTAGCCGGGCCCCGGCCGTCGTGCCCTCGCCGAAGATCTCGATGCCGCGCCGGGTGGCGGTCGCGATCTCGGTGTGCGCGCCCGTGTCGGCCTGCCACGCCCTGAGCCAGACGTCGTCGTCGATGCCGTACCGCTCACGTCGGCCGCTGACGTCTGGTCGGCGGACGACGAGGTCCATGGTTTCGAGGTAGGCGATCGACTTCGACACCGAGGCCGGGCTCACGTGCAACCGGGCGACCAGGTCCGCCGAGGTCAGACCGGCAGCGTCCGCGGTGAGCAGGCAGACGAACACCCGCGCGGTCATCCGTGGCAGTCCGGTCGCGGCCAGCAGGACCGCGAACTCGTCCACGAACTCGCGGGCTGGTTCCGTCCCGGCGGCGGTGGGCTCGGGCGGTCGCGCGGGCTTGCGCCGCCGCGCCCGGTCGCCGGCGGCTTCCTGCGCGTGGTCGGCCAGATAATCCCCGGGTACGCCGTTGCGCGCGACTTCGCGGCTGATCGTGGAGGTCGGGCGGCCGAGGCGGCGGCCGATCTCGGCGTACCCGAGGTCGTCGGCGAGCCAGAGCGCGATCTGGCGGCGGTCCTCCGGCGTCAGCCTGGCTCCCGGCACTGGCGTCCCCTCTCGTGCGTTCACTCACAGTACAGTGCAACGGCCGTGGCTTGATGTTGCGTTCATCGACAATTCTGTTGCAATGATTGGCTTTCAGCAAGGCTTTTCTTGCTTCCCTGCGTTGCTCACTCCTGAAACGCAACGTAGCTTTTCCGTAGCCGGAAACCTCCGGGGGGAACGTCGGAAAGGAAACCATGATGCATGTGATGGCCGTGTCGACCGTCTCGGACGACGCCAAGTTCTGGGGCGCGCTGAAGAAGGCGCACTCGAAGCTGCCCAAGGGTGCGAAGTGGGTGCTGGCGGTCGCCAGCAAGGACGGGGCCAAGGCGGTGAACGTGATCACGCACGATTCCGTCGCCGGCGTACGGGACTTCTTCGAGAGCTTCACCGGTGCGTACGCGACGACGGAGTATGCCGAGGCGGACGCCGCGAACGCGGTCGGGCTCCCCCGATGACGATCGACCTGCCCGGCCTGTCCGCCCGGATCGGCGACCTGCTCACCGCGTACGCCATCCCGAGCGCGGCGATCGGCGTACTCCGCGAGGGCGAGCTGACCGAGTTCGCGGTCGGCGTCAAGAACGTGGTCACGGGGGAGCCCGCGACGGCGGACACCGTCTACCAGTGCGGATCGATGACGAAGACCTGGACCGCGCTGGCCTTCCTGCAACTCGTCGACGAGGGCGCGGTGGACCTCGACACCCCGGTACGCACCTACCTGCCCGGCTTCGCGGTCGCCGATCCCGAGGTCAGCGCCACGGTGACCCCGCGGCACCTGCTCCAGCACACCAACGGGATCGAGGAGGCGTACGGCGATCCCGGCGAGGACGACGACGTCTACGAGCGAATGGTCGATGCGATCGCCGATGCGCCGCAGGTCTTCCCGCTCGGTCACACGCACGGCTACAGCGCTGCCCTGGGGTACGCCGTCCTCGCCCGCATCCTGGAGGTCCACGACGGCAAGCGCTGGGATGACGTCATGCGCGACCGGGTCTTCGGTCCGCTGGGGCTGACCGGTACCGGCAGCCGGCGCGAGCAGGTCGACGAGAGCCGGGCGGCGACCGGTCACCTCACCGTGTCGTTGACGGAGGACCCGATCGTCACGCCGGTGGACTACCTGCCGCGCGCCTTCGGCCCCGGCGGCAACGTCACCTCGACGGTCCGGGAGGTGCTCGCGATGGCGCACGTCATCCTCACCGAAGGGTTGGCGCCCACCGGAAAGCGCATCCTCTCGGCGGAGCGCGTCCGGGAGATGAAGGAGTCGCGGGTGCCCGTGCCCGACCCCTACATGTTCGGACCGGAGTGGGCGCTCGGGCTCATCGTGTGCGACTGGCACGGCCAGACCGTGTACGCCAGCGACGGCAGCACGATCGGGCAGAACTCCCGGCTGCGCATCCTGCCCGAGGCGGACACGGCCATCGTGCTGCTGACCAACGGCGGACCCCGGGAAAGCTTCTACCGCAAGGCGTTCACCGAGATCCTGGCCGACCTCGGCTTGCCAGGCGTCCCGGATCTCCCGGCCCCCGACCCGGCGCTGATCCTCGACCCGACCCGGTACGCCGGGGTCTACGAGCGCCCCGGCGCGCGGTTCGAGGTGACCGCGGAGGACGGCAGGCTCCACCTGACCCTCGGGATCGATCCGATGCAGGCGGAGTTCCTCGGCAAGCCCGATCGGGTCACGTATGAGCTGCTGGCCGTCAGCGAGACGCATTTCCTGATGCCGCCGACCGACGAACTGGAGGACACCCAGACGGTCGCGATCTACGACTTCGCCAGCGGTACCGGTAGAGCGCAGTACCTGCACACCAACTGCCGGGTGCACCCGCGCGTCGAGTGACTCAGGCTCCCGAATAGGGCTCAGGCCGCGGGAAGCCGACTGTGACGGTGAGCCCACCGTCCGCATTGGGGCGAACCTGGAGGTCGGCGCCGTGGCTGCCGGCGATGGCACGGACGATCGCCAGTCCCAGCCCGGAGTTCGCGGTCTGCGGACGATCGGCCGGCTGCCGATCGGCCTGAAGATGGGGGCTGAGGCGCTGGAACGGCTGCATGATCCGGCCGACCGCGTCGGGCGGCACGATCGGCCCGGTGTTGGCGACGGTGAGGACCGTACGCCCGGCGGCGAAGCGAGTGGCGAGGTCGATCCGACCACCGGCCACGTTGTAGGTGACGGCGTTGTCGAGCAGGTTGCCGATCAGGCTGGACAGCTGGGTCGGATCGGCCCGGGACACCAGTGCCGGCTGGATGTCCGTGCGTACGGTGAGGCCCCGGCTCTCGGCGGCGGAGCGGCGGGCGGCCACCGCGTCGGCGACGAGCCGGGCCAGGTCGACCGGTTCGGCGGCCACCGGGCGCTGCTCTCCCTGCGCCAATGCCAGCAGGGCCCCGACGAGCCGCTCCTGCTGGTCCCCGAGACGGAGCACCTCCTCGCACACCGCGCGGAGGGACGTCGCGTCCGCTTCGGGGTCGGCGAGCTTGACCTGGATCAGGGCACGTTGGACGGTCAACGGCGTACGCAGCTCGTGGGAGGCGTCGGCGACGAACCGCCGCTGGGCGGCGTACGCGCTGTCCAGGCGGGCGTACAAGCTGGTCAACGTGGCGGACAGGTCGGCGTACTCCTGGTATTTGCCGAGTTCGCCGTGGCCGGGCAGCCGATCCGGGGCCGCGCCCCCGGCGGCGGTGGTGAGTTCGTGGAGCGGGCGGACCGCGCGGCCCGCGAGCAGCCACCCGATGGGACCGGCGGCGAGGGCGACCACGAGCAGTCCGAGCAGCGCGGCGAGGAGCACGGCCAGGGTGTTGTCGGGGGGTCCGGGCGGAGCGCCGTATTCCCGCGTGGAGCCGCCGGACCAGGCGCCGAGGCCGGCGACGGCCACCGGTCCCGCGCCGAGGACGACGGCGGTCAGGGCATAGAGCACTGCGAGCCGCGTACGCAGCCGCGGCCGGTCAGCCTGCACGGTAGCCGCCTTCCCGGATCGTGGTGATGATCGGCGGCGGGCCGAGTTTGGCCCGCAGCCGGCCGAGCGTGGTCTTCACCGTGGTGGTGAACGGGTTGGCCGCCTCGTCCCACACGTGGTCGAGCAGTTCCTCCGTGGACACCACCCGGCCGGGCCGGGCCATCAGGTACGCCAGCAGCGTGAACTCCTTGGCGGTGAGCGGCACCGGTCGCCCGGACCGGGTGATCGTCCGGCGGGCCGGATCGAGTTCGACGTCGCCGATCCGCAACACCGGCGGCACCGGCGCGACGGAGCGCCGGCCGAGCGCGCGGACCCGGGCGACCAGTTCCGGGAAGTCGAACGGCTTGGTCAGGTAGTCGTCGGCGCCGAGGTCGAGCCCGGCGACGCGGTCGGTGAGCGTGCCCGCCGCAGTGAGCATCAGGACGCGGGCGGGCAGCCCGCGCGCGCCGACCTGGCGGCAGACGTCGTCGCCGGAGACGACCGGCAGCCCACGGTCGAGCACCAGCACGTCGTACGCCGTGGCGGCCAGCCGGTGCAGCGCTTCGCCGCCGTCGGTCACCACGTCGACCGCCATGCCCTCGCGGCGCAGCCCGGTCCCGATCGTCTCGGCGAGCAGCCGGTGGTCCTCCGCGACCAGTACGCGCATCGGCCCAGCATGCCAGCCCGCAGGTGACACCGAGGTGACAGCGGCCGTGTGACCGGGCTGTCACCCGGCTCCGCGTAGAACTCGACGGCATGATCCTGGAAACCGAGGCCCTCGCCAAGCGTTACCGGCGGCGATGGGCGTTGCACGACTGCACGCTGGCCGTGCCCGAGGGTGCGATCGTCGGTCTGGTCGGGCCGAACGGCGCGGGCAAGTCCACCTTGTTGCAGCTGATCGTCGGCCTGCTGCCGCCGACGTCAGGCGCGGTCCGGGTGTTGGGCGGCCCGCCCGCCACGGTGATGCGCTCCGGCCGGGTCGGGTTCGTCGCGCAGGACGCGCCGACCTACGCCGGCCTCACCGTCGCCGACCACCTGAACCTGGGCGCCGGGCTGAATCCGCACCGCTGGGACGCCGTCGCCGCGGCGAGCCGGATCGACCGGCTGGGTCTGCCGCTGCGGCAGCGGGCCGGCGGGCTCTCCGGAGGTCAGCGGGCTCAACTGGCCCTCACCATCGCCCTGTCGAAACGGCCCGACCTGCTGATCCTCGACGAGCCGGTGGCCGCCCTCGACCCGCTCGCGCGACGGGCGTTCCTGGACGAGACCGCGGCCGCCGCCACGGCCGCGGGCACCGCCGTCGTGCTCTCCACGCACCTGGTCGCCGATCTGGCCCACGTCTGTACGCAGGTCGTGGTGCTCGCGGGCGGCCGGGTTCGGCTTGCCTCCGCCATCGCCGAGCTGTGCGGATCGCCGGCCGAATTGGAGCGCATCGTGCTCGACCAGCTCACCCAGGCCGCCGCGGAAAGGACGCCGAACTCATGATCAGGCTCGCCCTCCGACAGTTCCGCGCGTCGGCGTGGACCGCCGCGATCGGGCTCCTCGCCGTCGCCGCCCTGGTCCTCGCAACGCGGTCGCACCTGGTCGCCGCGGCCGCCGCCGCCCAACGGGCCTGCGGAGACGACCCCGACTGCCCGGCGCTGCTCACCTTCGTGCACGGCAACGCACCGTTGAGCACGGCGGTCGGGCTCATCGTCCTCGTGACGCCCGCTCTGATCGGCGCGTTCTGGGGCGCGCCGATGGTGGCCCGCGAGGTCGAGACCGGTACGCACCGGCTGGTCTGGACGCAGAGCATCAGCCGGACGCGGTGGCTCACGGTGAAGCTGGGCGTCGTCGGGGCCGCGACCGTCGTGCTCACTGGACTGCTGAGCCTGCTCGTCACATGGTGGGCGGAGCCGCTGGACAAGGCGGCAGCCGCCGTCTACGGAACCTTCGACCAGCGCGACCTCGTGCCCGTCGGGTACGCGATGTTCGCCCTCGCCATCGGCCTGACGCTGGGACTGGCGACGCGCCGGACGCTGCCGGCCATGGCCCTGACGTTCGGCGGCGTACTGGCCGTGCGGATCGCGGTGACCAGCCGGATCCGGCCGCTGGCCGCCACGCCGGAGAAGACGGCGTTCGCCCTCGACCCGGATCGCACCGGCTACGGCTCCGGCGGCAACATCCTCCTCGGCATCCCGAAGGCGAGTCTGCAACCGCCGCCACCGGACCTGCCGAACGCGTGGGTCCGGTCGGCCGACGTGGTCGACGGGGCCGGCAAGCCGCTCACCGACGCAGTGTTCCGCTCGACCTGCCCGACCGTTGGACAAGGCGGCGGCGGCAAAGCAGCGGGACCGGTCCCGGCCGAGGCGGCCCAGCAGATGCACGACTGCGTCGTCCGGCTCGGCCAGACCTACCACCAGGCCGTCGCGTACCAGCCGGGCGATCGCTATTGGACGTTCCAGTGGTGGGAGTTCGGCGTGTACGCCGGCATCACGGCCGTGCTGTGCGCGTACGCGTTCCATCGGCTGCGCCGCCACGGCGGCTGACGGTTCTTCTCGCCGGGTCGGACGCTGACCCGACCCGGCGGGCTCAGCCACTCTGGCGCGGCCATCCATTGATCCACTACAGTGCTTCAATGTTGATCTCCCGCCGATCTGTCCTCAACGGACTGATGGCCGCCCCGATCGCCGCCGCCGCCGGAGCCCTGATCGTGCCCGGCTCGGCCGCCGCCGCCCCCGCCTCCATCGACCGGACCGCTTTCAAGCTGCGCCGCCGCGCCGGTGCGTACGCCACCGCCATCGCCGGACTGGACGCCGCCCTGCCGAACGTCACCGTCCAGCACGTCCTCGACGACGCCAACCGCACCGCCACCCGGATCACCGCGAGCGAGGGCGCCGGGCTGGTCACCAACTTCGCCGCGGGATTCCACTTCGACAGCGGCGACGACGGCACCGCCGAGTGGACCCCGCAAGGGATCACGACCAGCTCCGACGCGTACGCCGACGGGCTCTACGAGGACCGCAAGGCGGTGCTCGTCAGCTGGTACTCCACCGGCGTGGACGGGGAGAAGGGCGTACGGGTCAGCTTCGTCGACCGCACCGACCCGCTGACCCCGAAGTATCGCCACGTGCTGCTCGTCGAGCCCTACACCTCGGGCGGCGTGCACTCCTTCCGCGCGATCAACGTGCACGCGGGCGGCATCTTCTGGTACGGCCACCACCTCTACATCGCCGACACCACGAAGGGGCTGCGGGTCTTCGACCTGAACCACCTCTGGCAGACCTCGACGTCCAGCTCCACCGCGTGCGGACGCCAGTCCGACGGCAGCTACCAGGCCTACGGGTACAAGTACGTCCTGCCGCAGGCGCTGGCGTACGACCAGGTCGGGTCGGCCTCGCTGACGTTCTCGTTCGTCTCGCTGGACCGCACCACCGCGCCGGACAGCATCCTGGTCGGCGAGTACGCGTACCCCGGCGCCGGAACCCGGCTGGTGCGGTGGAACATCGACTACACCGATCGCGAACTCGCCTACGACAGCGGTTCCACCACCGACGCGACGGCGAGCTGGGCGTACCGGGTGGACGTCACCTCGATGCAGGGCGCGCTCAGCCTCAACGGCAAGTACTTCCTGTCCACAAGCGACGGCGACGCCAACGAGGGCGACCTGGCGACCTGGAAGCCGGGCGGATCGGTGGCGATGAACTACGACTCGCTGCCGATCGGCAACGAGGATCTGACCTACCGCAGCAGCACCGACGAGCTGTGGACGGTCACCGAGTACGCCGGCAACCGGATGGCGATCTCAGTCACCGCCGGAGCCTTCTGACAGGGTGGTGAGGTCGGTGAAGAGGCGGCGGGCGGCGGCTGCGCACGCGGGCGAGACGAGGTCCATCGTGAGGAACCCGTGGACCAGCCCGGCCTCACACCGGTGCAGGGTCGGCACCCCGGCGCGCTGGAGGCGGTCGGCGTACTCGTCGCCCTCGTCGCGCAGCGGATCGTGTTCGGCCGTGACCACGATCGCGCGCGGCAGCCCGTGCAGATCCGCGTACAGCGGGCTCACCCGCGGGTCGGCCCGCCGCGCGGGGTCGGGGACCCACAGCTCCGCGCCCCACGCCACGTCGTCGGTGGCCAAGGCCCAGCCAGCTGCTTTGGTACGCGTACTGGGCCGGCTGAGCGTGAGATCCGTGTTCGGGTAGGCCAGGATCTGGGCGTCCGGCAACGCGGCGCCCTCGTCCCGCAGCCGCAGGCAGGCCAGCGTGGCGAGGGTGCCGCCCGCACTGTCGCCCATGACGAACACGGGTCCGCCCGCCTCGATCGCCTGACGCAGGACGGTCACGACGTCGTCCACCGCCGCCGGCCAAGGATGCTCTGGTGCGCGGCGGTAGTCGACGGCGATCACCGTCGCGCTCGTGGCCTCGGCGAGCAGCCGGCACGCCCGGTCGTGCGATTCCAGGTCGCCGATCACCCACATGCCGCCGTGCGCGTACACGATGGTGGCCCGGGACTCGGCCGGCCGGTAGACGCGGACGGCGACCTCGTCGATGTTCCGGTCGGAGACCTCGGCCAGGTCCGGGCCGGCCGGCCGGGCGGCGGCCCGCTGCCGTTGCCCGCTGCGGATCGCCGCCGCCCCGGCCGTCCGCGCGGGCGACCCCGGATTCTCCCGGAAGGCCGCCAGCCAGGCGGCGAGTTCGGCGTCGGCGAGCTGATCCATTCGGCCCATCCTGCCACCCGGATCTGCCGCCTTGATCCGTACCACCTGGATCACGGCGTGAAGCGGTACCCCATGCCGGGCTCGGTGAGCAGATGGCGCGGTCGCGACGGATCCGGTTCGAGCTTGCGGCGCAGCTGCGCCAGGTATTGCCGCAGATACTGGGTCTCCGTCGCGTACGTCGGGCCCCACACCTGCTGGAGCAGCTGACGCTGGGTGATCAGCATCCCGGGATTGCGGACCAGGGCCTCCAGCAGCAGCCACTCGGTCCGGGTGAGGTGCACCGTGTCGCCGGTGGCCGCGTCCGTCACGGTGTGGGCGGTCAGATCCACCTCGTACGCACCGATGCGCGCGGTCGCCGGAGCCTCCGTGCCGCCGAGCCGCCGGGTGACGGCGCGAAGGCGGGCAAGCAGCTCATCCATGTTGAACGGCTTGGTGACGTAGTCGTCGGCCCCGGCGTCGAGGGCGTCGACCTTGTCCGCGCTGCCCGCCCGGCCGGACACCACGATGATCGGCACCGGCGACCACGTACGCAGCTTACGGATCACCTCGACGCCGTCGACGTCGGGCAGGCCGAGGTCGAGCACGATGAGATCGGGGTGTTCGTTGGCCGCCGCGTGCAACGCCTGGGTGCCGTCGGCCGCCACCACGACCTCGTACTGCCGGGCGGTCAGGTTGATCCGCAACGCCCGCAGGATCTGCGGCTCGTCGTCGACGATGAGGACCCGGGTCACATATCCCCCTGTGGAAGCGCGATAGGCAGGCTCACGATCATCGTGACACCCCCGCCCGGGGTGGTCTGCGGTTCGACGCTGCCGTCCATCGCCTCGGCGAGTCCACGCGACAGCGCCAGGCCCAGCCCGACGCCGGTGGTGTTGTCCCGGTCGCCCAGCCGCTGGAAGGGCTGGAAGACGTTCGCCCGGTCCTCCGCCCGGATGCCCCGGCCGTGGTCGACGACCCGGATCTCCACCCGGTCGTCGTACTCGCTGGCGTGGACCGACGGCGGCCGGTCCGGCGGGCTGAACCGCAGCGCGTTGGCGAACAGGTTGGCCAGAATGCGTTCCAGCAGCGCCGGGTCGGCGGCGATCTCGGGCAGGTCGTCCGGCAGGTGCACCTCGACGGCGGCGGCAGAGGGGCCGAGATCTCGCAGGGCCAGCCCGGCGACCTCGCCGACGCTCGTCGGCTGAACGGCCATGCCGAGCGCACCGGCCTGCAACCGGCTCATGTCGAGGAGGTTGTCGACGAGCCGGGTCAGCTTGTCCAGCGACTCATCGGCGGCGGCCAGCAGCTCCCGCCGGTCCTCGTCGGCGAACTCCACGTCCGGGCTGCGCAGGCTGCCGACCGCTGCCTTCGCGGACGTCAACGGCGTACGCAGATCGTGGCTGACGGCCTGGAGCAGCGCCGTGCGTACGCGGTCGGCCTCGGCGAGCGGTCCGGCAGCGGCGGCCTGCGCGGCGAGGCGCTCCTGCCGCAGGGCGGTCGCGGCCTGCGCGGCGAACGCCTCCACCACTCGCTGGTCGCCCGCGTCGAGGGGATGTCCCTTGAGGACGAGCGCGAGATCGTCGTCGACCGGCACGTCCACGTCACCGTCGGCCGGGCTGACCGAGGGCTCGTTGCCGACGCTCGCGGCGACCTGCCACTTGGCCGGATCCCGGCGCATGTCCGGGGCGCTGGGCGTGTCCGGGCGGCGTTCCAGGAGGGTGACGCTGGCCAGGGTGAACGTCTCCCGCAGCTGCTCCAGCAGGGCCGGCAGCGGTCGCTCACCGCGCAGGACGCTCCCCGCGACGGTGGCCAGCGTCTGCGCCTCGGCTCGGGCGCGCGCCGCCTCAGCCGTACGCCGGGCGGCCAGGTCGACCGTGGCGCTCACGGCGACGGCGACGAGCACGAAGACGAGCAGCGCGAGCAGGTTCTCGTGCTCGGCGATCGTCCACTCGTGGATCGGCGGAGTGAAGTAGTAGTTGAGCACCAGGAAGCTGGCGACGGCGGCGACCACTGCGGGCCAGATCCCGCCGACGAGGCCGATGAGCACGACCGCCGAGAGGAAGATCAAGATCTCGCTGGGCAGGGACAGCACGCTGCGGGACTCGTCCAACGCGAAGGTGAGGATCGGCATCAGCAATGCCGTCAGGACGAAACCCGCGACCCGGCGTCGCCACGTCAACCCGCTGCCGAAGGTGAGTCGTCCGGAGAATCGGCGGCGACCGCGCTTGGTCTCCTCGTGGGTCACGAGGTGGACGTCGATCGGCCCGGACTCGGCGGTGGTGGTGACGCCGACGCCGGGTGAGAAGATCTGGGCGAACCGGCCTCGGCGGCTCGCGCCGAGCACGAGCTGGGTGGCGTTGACCGCCCGGGCGAAGTCGAGCAGGGCCGTCGGGATGTCGTCGCCGATGACCTGGTGATAACTGCCGCCGACCCCCTCCACCAGTACGCGCTGCCGGGCGAGGTTGGCCGGATCGGTTCCGGAGGCGAGCCCGTCGCTGCGGGCGACGTGGACGGCGAGCAGTTCGGCGCCCTTGGTCCGGTCGGCGATCCGCCCGGCCCGCCGGATCAGGGTGTCGCCTTCGGGGCCGCCGGTCAGCGCCACGACGACCCGTTCCCGGGCTTCCCAGACGCCGCCGATGTTGTGCTCGGCCCGATAGCGTTCGAGCTGGTCGTCCACCTTGTCAGCAAGCCACAGCAGGGCCAGTTCCCGTAGTGCGGTGAGGTTGCCGACCCGGAAGTAGTTGCCGAGCGCGGCGTCGACCTTCTCCGGCCCGTACACGTTGCCGTGGGCCATCCGGCTGCGCAGCGCCTCGGCCGTCATGTCGACCAGCTCGATCTGGGCCGCCTGCCGGACGACGGCGTCGGGGACGGTCTCCTGCTGATGGATCTTGGTGATCGCCTCGACGACGTCGTTCAACGACTCGATGTGCTGGATGTTGAGCGTGGTGATCACCGAGACGCCCGCGTCGAGCAGCTCGGTGATGTCCTGCCAGCGCTTGGCGTTGCGGCTGCCCGGCACGTTGGTGTGGGCGAACTCGTCGATCAACGCGACCGCGGGCCGCCGGGCCAGCACGGCGTCGACGTCCATCTCGGTGAACGTCGCCCCGCGGTACGCCATGGTCTTGCGCGCGACGACCTCCAGGTCGCCGATCATCGCCTCGGTCAGTCTGCGGCCATGCGTCTCCACGAGGCCGACGACGACGTCGGTCCCCCGTTCCCGGCGCCGGTTGCCCTCCTCGAGCATCTTGTAGGTCTTGCCGACCCCCGGCGCGGCCCCGAGATAGATCCGCAGGGTTCCGCGTGGCACCTGATCCTCCTTCTCATGATCATTGCGCCGGCCATGCCGCTTCAGCGGACGTTTCGCCGCGCGAACCCACATGGCTGGCGCAATGATCACGCTACTGCGGGTATGGGTAGTTTGCGTCTAGGGCGAGGTTGAGGAGGAGGACGTTGACGGCGGGTTCCCCCAGGAATCCCAGGGCACGCCCGGTGGTGTTGTCGTCGACGAGCTTCTGCACCTCGACAGGCGTGATGTTGCGGGCCTGGGCGACCCGGCCGATCTGCAGCTTCGCGTACGCCGGGCTGATCTGCGGGTCCAGGCCGCTGCCGCTGGCCGTGACCGCGTCCGCCGGGACCGCCGAGTCGGCCGGGGCGTCGCCCCGGATCGGCACGAGCACGCCCCCGGAGTAGTCCTCGCCGAACGTGGCGCACTCCACGGCCACGCCCTCGTAGGACGAGCGGAAGGGCGTCGCGGGGCAGCGCTGGTTGACGCTGACCACGCGGGTGACCTTGCCGGTCAGGCCGTCGCTGTGAAAGACCCGGAGCACCGCGCCGAGCCCGTCGGCGGTGCAGTACGGCCGGCTGCCGTCCACGCCTTCCAGCTCGCCGACGGCCTTGCTTCGCGAGCAGACCTGCGACAACAGGCTCAGCGAGCTGCCGTCACCGGCCTCGGAGTTCGGGTCCAGGGCCGGGTCGCCGAGGGTGTCCTCGATCGATTCCGGGCCGAGGTTGCTCGCACTGGTCGAGTCCGGGTCGTAGCCGTCGCCCGCGGCCGACGGCCGCGACTGGAAGTACTGCTTCAGCGCGTTGCCCTGATCGTCGGTGAACAGCTGCCCGACGATCTCGCTACCGACCGGCTTGCCGTTCGCGGTCACGACCGAGCCGTTCGCCTTGTCCCGCAACCCGGGCAGCTGGGCCACCCCGGTCACCACCAACGGGTACGCGATGCCGAGGAGCACGGTGAAGGCGAGTACCGCCCGCAGTGCCGCCAAATGTTGTGAAACCCATGAAGGAAGTCGCATTGCCTTACATCCCCGGCAGATTGAGCCAACTGGAGAGGCTCTGAATGAGAAGGTCGATGAGTTTGATGCCGATGAACGGCGCGACGACGCCGCCCAGGCCGTAGATCCACAGGTTGCGCCGCAACATCTCCGCCGCGCCACCGGGCCGATACCGCACACCGCGCAGGGCGAGCGGGATCAGCAGCACGATGATGATGGCGTTGAAGATGACGGCCGACAGGATCGCCGACTGCGGGCTGTGCAGCCGCATGATGTTCAGCGCGTCGAGGGACGGGTAGACCGCCGCGAACATCGCCGGGATGATCGCGAAGTACTTGGCGATGTCGTTGGCGATCGAGAACGTCGTCAGGGCGCCCCGGGTGATCAGCAGTTGCTTGCCGATCTCGACGATCTCGATGAGCTTGGTCGGGTCGGAGTCGAGGTCGACCATGTTGCCGGCCTCTTTCGCCGCGGACGTGCCGGTGTTCATCGCCACCCCGACGTCGGCCTGCGCCAGCGCCGGCGCGTCGTTGGTGCCGTCACCGGTCATCGCGACGAGCTTGCCGCCCTCCTGCTCCTTCTTGATCAGGGCGAGCTTGTCCTCGGGAGTCGCCTCGGCGAGGAAGTCGTCCACCCCGGCCTCGTCCGCGATCGCCCTGGCGGTCAGCGGGTTGTCGCCGGTGATCATGACGGTGCGGATGCCCATGGCGCGCATCTCGTCGAAGCGCTCCCGCATGCCCTGTTTGACGACGTCCTTGAGGTGGATGACGCCCAGGGCCCGGGCCGGCTGCCCGTCGACGTGTTCGGCGACGACCAATGGCGTACCGCCGCTGCCGCTGATCCCGTCGACCATGGGGCCGACCTCGTCGGTCGGGTGGCCGCCGTTATCGCGTACCCACTTCATGACCGCAGTCGCGGCACCCTTGCGGATGCGCCGCGTGGAGCCGTTCTCGGTCACGTCCACGCCGGACATCCGGGTCTGCGCCGTGAACTCCACCCACGTCGCGTGGGTCAGCTCGCCCGGCTCGCGCTCGCGCAGGCCGTACTGCTGCTTGGCGAAGACCACGATGGACCGGCCTTCAGGCGTCTGGTCGGCCAGGCTGGACAGCTGGGCGGCGTCGGCGAGCAGGTCTTCGGAGACGTCGGTGACCGGGGTGAACTCGCCGGCCTGCCGGTTGCCCAGGGTGATGGTGCCGGTCTTGTCCAGCAGCAGGGTGTTGACGTCGCCGGCGGCCTCGACCGCTCGGCCGGACATGGCCAGCACGTTGCGCTGTACGAGCCGGTCCATGCCCGCGATGCCGATCGCGGACAGCAACGCGCCGATCGTGGTCGGGATGAGGCAGACCAGCAGCGAGACGAGCACGATGCCGGTGACGCCGTCGGCGTTGATCGCCAGGGTGTCGGGTGCGGCCCCCTGCCAGTTCTTGGCGTAGATCGCCATCGGCTGCAAGGTGACGGTGGCCAGCAGGAAGATGATCGTCATCGCGGCGAGCAGGATGTTCAGCGCGATCTCGTTCGGCGTCTTCTGCCGGTTGGCCCCCTCGACCAGGGCGATCATCCGGTCGATGAAACTCTCCCCTGGCTTCTGGGTGATCTTCACGACGATCCGGTCCGAGAGGACCTTCGTGCCGCCGGTGACGGCGCTGCGGTCTCCGCCGGACTCCCGGATGACCGGGGCCGACTCGCCGGTGATCGCCGACTCGTCGACGCTGGCGATGCCCTCGACGACGTCGCCGTCACCGGGGATGATCTGGCCCGCCTCGACGACCACGAGGTCGCCGAGCGTCAGGGCGGTCGCGGCGACCGCCTCTTCGCGGGTCTCCGTCTGGCCGGGCTGCCAGCCGATGAGCTTGCGGGCCATCGTCTGGGTCTTGGCCTTGCGCAGGGTGTCGGCCTGCGCCTTGCCTCGGCCCTCGGCGACCGCCTCGGCCAGGTTGGCGAAGACGACGGTCAACCAGAGCCATACGACGATCGCCCAGGCGAAGAAGCTCGGGCCGGCCAGCGCCAGCACGGTGGTGAACACCGCGCCGATCTCGACGATGAGCATGACGGGGTTACGCCACAGCGTGACCGGGTTGAGCTTGCGCAAGGCGTCCGGAAGGGAGTTCAGCATCTGCCGGGGGTCGAGCAGACCGCCGGAGACGCGATTCTTAGCAGACACGGGGTTTCCTTGAAAGCACGGGTGTGGAAGGGAAGGCCGTCAAGGCCTGACCGGTGCGGCGGGAGCAACGGGCGGAACCACCGCGATGGCACGACATGATGTTGATGATCATCAGCGGAGTCCTTCCGCCAGCGGGCCGAGGGCCAACGCGGGGAGGAAGGTGAGCGCGACGAGGATGATCGTCACGCCGGCCACCATGCCGATGAACAGCGGTTTGTGGGTCGGGAGGGTGCCTGCGGAGGCCGGGGTCGGTTTCTGCCGGGCGAGCGATCCGGCCATGCCGAGCACGAAGATGATCGGCAGGAACCGGCCGAACAACATCGCCAGCCCGAGCGCGGTGTTCCACCAGGGGGTGTTGACCGTGATGCCGGCGAACGCGGAGCCGTTGTTGTTGGCCGCCGAGGTGAACGCGTAGAGCACTTCGGAGAAGCCGTGCGGGCCGACGTTGAGCTGGGTCGACCAGTTGCCGGTCGCCATCGCCGCGGCCGTGCCGATGAGCACGATCGCCGGGGTGACGAGGAAGTACAGCGACGCGAACTTCATCTCGCGGGCGCCGATCTTCTTGCCGAGGTACTCCGGGGTGCGCCCGACCATGAGGCCGGCCACGAACACCGTGATCACGGCGAGGACGAGCATGCCGTAGAGGCCCGTGCCCGTGCCGCCGGGCGCGACCTCGCCCAGCATCATGTTGAACAAGGTGACCGCGCCGCCGAGGGACGTGTAGGAATCGTGGAACGAGTCCACGGCACCCGTCGAGGTCAGCGTCGTCGCGGAGGCGAAGGTCGCCGAGTTGGCGACGCCGAACCTGGTCTCGACGCCCTCCAGGGCCGCGCCGACCGCGTTCGGGACGGTGCCGGCGTGCGCCAGCTGCGCCCAGTTGATGAGCACGACGCTGCCGATCGCCAGGATCGCCATGACCGAGACGATGGCCAGGCCCTGCCGCTTGTCGCCGACCATCCGGCCGAAGACCCGCGGAATCGAGAAGCCGATCATCGTGAGCAGGTAGATCTCGATCCAGTTGGTCCAGCTCGTCGGGTTCTCGAACGGATGCGCGCTGTTGACGTTGTAGAAGCCGCCGCCGTTGGTGCCCAGCAGCTTGATGACCTCCTGGCTGGCCACGCCGCCCCCGGTGAGGTGCTGCGACGCCCCGTTCAGCGTGGTCACGTCGGTGCCGTTGCTGAAGTTCTGCACGACGCCTCCGGCGATCAGGATGATCGCGAAGACGACGGCCACCGGCAGCAGCACTCGGATCACCGTCCGGGTCAAGTCGACCCAGAAGTTGCCCAGCTGATCGGTCTTGCTGCGGGCAAAGCCGCGCACGACCGCCAGGGCGACCGCGATGCCGACCGCCGCCGAGACGAAGTTCTGCACCGCCAGGCCGGCCGCCTGCGTCGCGTGCGACATCGTCGACTCGCCGGAGTACGCCTGCCAGTTGGTGTTGGTGGTGAAGCTGACCGCCGTGTTCCAGGCCAGTTCGACCGGCACGGCGGTGAAGTCGGTACCGAACTGCCAGATCTTGTCCTGGAACCGCTCGAAGGCGTACAGGAAGAGCAGGGACAGCGCCGAGAAGGCCAGCACGCTGCGGGCGTACGTGGTCCACTTCTGCTCGGCTGCGGGGTCGACCCCGATCGTCTTGTAGACGCCGCGCTCGACGACCAGGTGCTTGGTCGAGGTCAACGCCCGATACATGTAGTCGCCGAAGAAGCGGTACGACACCGCCAGGGCGGCGATCAGCGAGACGATGAAGACAACGCCCGCCGTAGTTGTGGACATCTAAAACTTCTCCGGTTTGATGAGGGCGAAAACCAGGAATGCCGCCAGCACGACCGCGAGGACCAGGCCGGCCACGTTCGACGCGCTCACAGCCGTTCCACTCCCTTGACCAGCAGACCCATGGCGACGAAAGCCGCCACCGTGATCAGCACGTACGCCACGTCAGGCATCGTGCTCGTCCTCCTCGATGTCAGCGGCCGCTGTTCGGCCGCGCCACCGAAGTCAAGCGCCGGGGGAACCGGGCGGACAGAGGTCCTTACGCGTTCTTGACGCGCGGCCGGGGTTTCTTGACGGTTCGTTGACGACCTGGTGCTCGTGGCTCACTCGGGCGCTTCATGATCAGGGTCAGTTTCGTGGTGCTATAGCACCACAAAAGTTCCCCTGATCATGGGGAGGCGCCGCATCCCCGCTAACGCCGTGTCAAGATCCGCGCCGGAGCCGTTAAGAACGCGTCAAGATCGCCGCTGCCGCACTCCTGACGGCCTTGACTGGAAGCGTGTTCGAGGTGTTCAAGCGCCTGGTGGTGGGCCGGCCCCTCCGCAGCGACCGGCTCGGCGAGCAACTGCTCTCCAAGCGGATCGCGCTGCCGGTCTTCGCCAGCGACCCGCTCTCCTCCGTCGCGTACGCCACGCAGGAGATCCTGCTGGTCCTGACGCTGGGCGGATTGGCGTACCTGTATCTAGCGCCGTGGGTGGGGCTGGGTGTCATCGTGCTGCTGGCCGTCGTCGTGCTGTCGTACCGGCAGGTGGTGCGGGCGTACCCCAGTGGCGGCGGCTCGTATGAGGTGGCGAGCAGCAACCTCGGGCCGTCGGCCGGTCTCGTCGTGGCCGCCGCGCTGCTCGTCGACTACGTGATGACCGTGGCCGTGTCGGTGGCGGCGGGCGTGGACAACATCATCTCGGCGTTCCCGGACCTGAACCCGTGGCGGGTGCCGGTCAATCTCGCCTTCGTCGCCGTGCTCATGGCGTTGAACCTGCGCGGGGTCAAGGAGTCCGGCCGGATCTTCGCGGTGCCGACCTACATGTTCGTCGCCGGCGTCCTGGTCATGATCGTGACCGGTGCCGTACGCGTCGCCTTCGGAGACGCACCGGTCGCCGAGAGCGCTGCGTTCGGCGTCGTGCCCGAACCGGGGCACACCGGGTTGTCCGGACTGGCGTTGCTGTTCCTGGCGTTGCGCGCCTTCTCATCGGGCTGCACCGCGTTGACCGGAGCCGAGGCGATCTCCAACGGCGTACCGGCGTTCAAACCGCCCAAGGGCGACAACGCCGCCCGGACGATGGCCGCCATGGGCCTGCTGTCGATCGTCATGTTCGGCGGCATCACGGCGCTGGCGATGATCTCGAAGGTGCACTACGTCGAGAACACCTGTGACCTCGTCGGATATCCGGGCAACTGCGCTACCGCGGCGCAGCGTACGGTGATCGCCCAGCTCGCCTCGGCGATCTTCGGCGGGTCCGGCTCGATCGGCTTCTACTACATCCAGGCCGCGACCGCGTTGATCCTGATCCTCGCGGCGAACACCGCGTTCAACGGCTTCCCGCTGCTGGGCTCGATCCTCGCCGAACACCGGTATCTGCCGCGTCAGTTGCACACCCGCGGCGACCGGCTGGCGTACTCGAACGGGATCATCCTGCTGGCCGTCGTCGCCGGGGCGCTGATCTACGCGTACGAGGGGTCGGTCACGAGCCTGATCCAGCTCTACATCCTCGGTGTGTTCACTTCGTTCACCCTGTCGCAGACCGGGATGGTCCGGCACTGGAACAAGCTGCTGCGGGTCGAACGCGATCCGGGACAGCGACGGCGGATGCACCGGTCGAAGGCGATCAACGCGGTCGGCGCCTGCTTCACCGGGTTAGTGCTGATCATCGTCACCGTCACCAAGTTCACGCATGGTGCGTACCTCGTGGTCATCGCGATCCCGGTGCTGTTCGCGATGATGCGGGCGATCCGCCGGCACTACGACCGGGTGGCGACGGAGCTGACGCCCGAACCGGGCGGCATGCTGCTGCCGCCGCGCATCCACGCGGTGGTGCTGGTCTCGCGGCTGCACCGGCCGACGATCCGCGCACTGGGTTTCGCCCGCGCGACCCGGCCGGACACGCTGACCGCGCTGACGGTGGCGATCACCCCCGACGAGGTACGCCAGTTGCAGGCCGAATGGGAGGCCCACGACATCCCGGTGCCGCTGACCATCGTGGACTCGCCCTATCGCGACATCACCGGCTCGGTGCTGACGTTCGTCGCACGGCTGCACGCGGAGCATCCGCAGGATCTGATCTCGATCTACATCCCCGAATACGTGGTCGACCGCTGGTGGGAGCATCTGCTGCACAACCAGTCCGCGTTGCGGCTCAAGGCCCGGCTGCTCTACAAGCGCGGGGTGATGGTGACCAGCGTGCCCTGGCAGCTCGACTCGACCGGCGCGCCGACTGCGATCCCGGCCGAGCTGCCTACTCCGGCCGGGCACACGAGTTAACTTGGCGGAGATGAGCGACGCGCAGCCTGGACCACCGCCCGCCGTCCAGGCCCGGCGGCGGGTCCGGACAGGCGCGCTGGTCGCCCTGGTCTGCCTGGCCGCGCTGACGGCGATCCTGCTGCCGATGCGCGATCACGTCTCGCTGGCCGGCGTGATCCTGCTGTACCTGGTGGTGGTCGTCGTGACGGCCATCGTGGGCGGGCTGGCCGTCTCGCTCGCGGCGGCGGTCGCGGCGAATCTGCTGATCAACTTCTTCTTCGTGCCGCCCTACCACACCTTCCGGGTGGCCAGCGGCGACAACGTGATCACCCTGGTCGTGTCGGTCGCGGTCGCGATCACCGTCAGCGTCGCGATGGACCTCGCCGCCCGGCAGCGCGCGGAAGCCGCGCGTACCGGGGTCGAGGCCGCCCTGCTCGCGCGGATCAGTGCGGAGCCGGTGGCCGCCGGATCCACGGACTCTCTTCTTACCCGGGTACGCCAGACGCTGCGCATGGATGCCGCCGCTCTCGTCGAGACCGATCCGGCCGGCATCGATCACGTCGTGGCGCAGTCGGGCCGGGGCCTGACCGGGGAGCCGGTGTTGACCGTGCCCGCCGGACCCGGGCTGAAGCTCGTCGTCGAGGGACCTGAGATCTTCGCCCCCGATCCCCGGTTCCTCGTCCGCATCGCCGCCGCGTCGGCCCGGGTGCTGCAGGCCGAACGCCTGGCGGAGGAGGCCGCCCAGGCCCGGGAACTGGCCGCGATCGACCGGCTGCGGTCGGCGCTGCTCGCGGCGGTCGGCCACGATCTGCGTACGCCGTTGGCCGGGATCAAGGCGGGCGTGTCGAGCCTGCGTGATCCGGAGTTGCGGCTCGGTCCCGGGGAGCAGGCCGAGCTGCTGGAGACGATCGAGGAGTCCGCCGACCGGATGGCCGACCTCGTCGAGAACCTCCTCGCGATGAGCCGTCTTCAGGCGGGTGCGCTCAGCGTCGACGCCCGGCCGACCGCCGTCGACGAGGTGGTGGCGTCCGCCATGTTGCACCAACCCGAGCCGCAGGCGGCGGTGACCGTCGACGTCTCCGACGACCTGCCGTTGGCGTACGCCGATCCCGGTCTGCTCGAACGCGTCGTCGCCAACCTCGTCGTCAACGCCGTGCATCACAGCCCACCCGGTACGCCGATCCTGGTGACCGCGTCGGCTGGGGAACGGACGCTCGACCTTCGGGTGATCGACCATGGGCCGGGCATTCCCGAGGCCGACCGCGATCGGCTGTCCGCGCCGTTCCAGCGGCTCGACGATCGCACCACCACCGGCGGGCTCGGCCTCGGCCTGGCGATCGCCCGCGGTTTCACCGAGGCGATGGGCGGCACGCTGTCCTTCTCGGACACACCCGGCGGCGGTCTCACGGTGACCGTCGGCCTGCCGCTCGCCCGCACTCCGGGCGCCGATGATGGAATCGTTCCGTGACTCGGGTGCTGGTCGTCGACGACGACCGTCAACTGCTGCGGGCGTTGCGCATCGCCTTGTCCGCCCGGGGCTACGAGGTCGTGGTCGCCCCGGACGGCGCGACAGGGCTGGCCGCCGCCCAGCAGAATCCGCCCGACCTGGTGATCGTGGACCTCGGCCTGCCCGACCTGGACGGGGTCGCCGTCGTGGAGGCGATCCGGGGCTGGTCGAGTGTGCCGATCCTGGTGCTGTCGGCCCGGCTCACCGAGCAGTCGAAGATCAACGCGCTGGACGCCGGGGCCGACGACTACGTCACGAAGCCGTTCGGCATGGGCGAGCTGCTCGCTCGTATCCGGGCGGCGATGCGGCGTACGACGCCGGCGGAGTCCCCTGCCGTCGTGACGACGACCGCGTTCTCCGTCGACCTGGCCGCCAGACGAGCCATGGCCGCGGACGGAGCCGAGGTCCGGCTGACGCCGACCGAGTGGCATCTGCTGGAGATGCTGCTGCGCAATCCCGACCGGCTGATCACTCATCAGCAGCTGCTGCAGGAGGTCTGGGGACCGCGCTACCGCACCGAGACCAACTACCTGCGCGTGCACATGGCCAACCTGCGCCGGAAGCTGGAACCGGACCCGAGCCGGCCGCGCTATCTGCGTACGGATCCGGGCCTCGGCTATCGCTTCGTCCCCGACCCGGCCTGATCCAGCCTGATCCGCCCTGATCCGCCCTGACCAGCCCAGCTCAGCGGGGATCAGAACGCTCCCGCGATCCCCTTGCCGACCAGGACCACGCCGATGACCAGCAGCAGGACGAACATGACAGTGGCGTTGTTTTCCTGCAGCCAGACCTTGAGCCGGTCGAGTGGCGCTCGCATCCGGCTGCGCGCCACCGCGTACGCGAGGACCGGGACGGCGACGGTGCAGCCCGCGATGATCGTGAAGACGACGACGGCGACGGCCTGCTGCCCGCCGGACAAGGCGGCCGCGCCGATGGCGACCCCGGCAGCCGCGCACATCGCCAGGTTCTTGGGGTTGATCGCCGACAGGGCGAAGCCGAGACCGAGTGCCTTGGCCGCGGTGAACTCGTCGATCGCGGCCATCCACTTGGGCAGCTCCGCCCGGGTTCCAGGCGCCGGCCGGGACCGCCACTGATTCACGGCGAGCAACAGCATCACCACGCCCAGGAGGAGCTTGACCCACGCCGCGCCGGTCGAACCGCCGCTGTCGGCGTCCAGGTCGGACGCCGTCGCGAGCCACCGGAACACCACGGTGGCGACCACGATCCCGAGCAGCCAGCCGAGCAGAAACCCGAAGCTCGCGCCACCGGCTCGCGGGGCGAACAGCATCAGGATCACGGCGATGATCGGAACGGGGCTGATCGCGACGCCGAGCGCGAGTGGCAGCAGGTCGCCGACCACCTCCCCCACGGCTACGACCGCTTCCCGGCGACCGGCTCGATCTCGCCGGGCCGCCAGGACTTGTCGAACCACGACTCCAGCGGCCCGTACAGCCGCAGCATCACGAACCAGCCTTTGCCCGGGACGGTCTGGATCCAGTTGGGCGATCCATCGGACGGCGGGTTCGGCCCGAAGTAGACGTCCGCGCTGCCGTCCGGATTTGTCGCCGTCTTCGGGTCGAGGCTGGACACTGAGGGGTACGGGTTGTCGGTCCGCAACAGCGACCGGGTCTGGGTGTCGTAGACGCAGACCGACCAGAAGTTCTTCGCCGGTACGCCCGGCGGCAGGTGCAGCCGGTAGTCCTTCGCGCCGTCGAGCCAGCTGCCGTCGCTGTCCTCGGCCGTGTACGCGTACTGCGAACCCGCGCCGACCGAGGCGGCCGCCATCGCCGGGGTGATGACGGTCGCGAAGTAGTGGAAGAGCGCTCGGGCGTCGAGCAGCCGGGCGCCGTCGCGGAGGAACTCGTAGCTGCCGCCGACGAAGGCCTGCTTCCACGAGGAGCCCTCGTAGTAATAGCTGTCCGGGTCTCGGGGCTTGTAGACGAGCGCGCGGGCGATGGCCGCGCCGAGCGGGGCGGCCTTGGCCAGGATGCCGCGCAGTCGCTCATCGGGGGCGAACGGCCGGCCCTTGACGATGCCGATCGCGGCCAGGATGCCGCGGCGCTCCGGGTCCAGGCTGTCCAGCGGCTCCTCCTGGACGATGGCGTCGACTTCCTCGTAGAACGTGAAGTCGTTGGCGTGCACCGTGTTGTGCGGGGTGTCGGTGATGTCGACGAACCGGGTCGGCGGCGGATCGGCGGCCTTGGCGAGCGGATAGATCTTGATCGTCTTGATCGCCGGTACGCCTTCCAGCGCCCGGAACACCGCCCAGTTCGTGAAGGTCGGCGTACGCCGGACGAGGTAGCCGTCCGGCAGCGGTTCGTCGTAGCCCGGCGGCACGATGAGGTACTTCCCGCCCGCGCCCTGGTCCTCGCCCGCGATCCCCATGTCGGTGACGTAGCGGAACCAGAAGTCGTCGACGACGCAGAGCGACTTCGGCGGGGCCTCGATGACCACCGGTCCGTCGGCGTGCAGATCGAGGAACGCGTGGGCGTACGTGGTGTCGGTGTTGGGCGTCAGGTAGAGGCTCGTGGAGTTGGCCCGGGGGTCGGTGATGCCCACCGTCGCCGTGCTCGTCATCCCGATGGCGCGTACGCCGTTGCGCATGGCCGACAGCGCCGCGCCCGGCATCGCGACCAGGAACGCCTCGACGCCGCGCAGCAGGTCCAGGACGTCGTAGAGCGAACGGACGCTGTCGAGCGACGGCACTCCGTCGATGAAGGAGAACTCCCCCACCGCCGTACGCAGCTCGTTCGGCAGCGCGATGCTGTCCAGCGTCTGCTGATCGATGCCAGTACCGACGCTCATGCCGATGCTCATGTCGAAGCCCCCCGGAACACCCGACAAACTGAGCCCTAGATTACGGGCAAATGTCCCTTCTTCGGGGCGTTTCAGGTGCGCTCGGCGACCAGGTGCTCGGCCGGTTCGGTCATTGGCTCCGTCACCGGCTCGGTCACCGCTCTCCGCGTACGAGTGAATCCCCAGCCGACGAGAACCGCCGCCAGCACGGTGAGCGCGAGGCTCGCGAGCGTGGTGGCCGCGCGGAACTCGGCGGTCTGGTGCGGGCTCCAGCCGGACGAGGCGATGTCGCCGGTGAACCAGGCCGCGAGGATGGTGCCGACAACGGCGATGCCGACGCCGGAGGTGACCTCGGTCGCGGTGTCGGTGAGCGCGACGCCGATCGTCGTCCGGCTTTCCGGCAGGCCCCGGAGCACGTTGACCGCCGCGACGACGCCGACCACGCGAATCCCCGCCGCGACGAGCACGAGGGCGAGCGCGACCCAGCCGTAGCCGCTCCGGCCGAGCAGACAGTAGACGGCGAGTCCGGCGACCACGGAGACGGCGCTGAGCCAGCCGGCCCGTTCGAGACCGACACGGCGCACGAGCGGGTTGACGAAGGCGCTGCCCGCGAGGAGGACCACGACCTGCGGCAGCATGCCGAGGGCGGCGAGCACGGGCGGCCAGCCCCAGTCGAGTTGGAGTTGCAGCGTGACCAGGTAGGTCAGGCCCGCCGTCGCCAGCCCGGCGGCGGCCTTGAACGCCAGGCCGCTGGAGACGAGCGGATTGGCCAGCAGCGCCAGGTCGAGCAGTGGGTGGCGCGCCGTACGCTCGCGGCGGACGAAGAGGACCGCGCCGGTGACGGCCGCAGTGGTGACCGCCCAGGGGACCCACGATCCGGCGCCCTCGTCGACGAACAGCGTCGGCGCGAGGAGCGCGAACACGATGGTCACGGTGCCCAATGCCGCGCCCTGGACGTCGATCGGATCGCGGTGCCGGTCGGCCGGGTCGTCCGGCGCGATGCCGAACCGTACGCCGAGGATCGCGAGCGCGGCGATCGGCACATTCACCAGCAGCAGCACCTGCCACGGCGCGACCGCGAGCACCAGACCGCCCACGGTCGGGCCGATCGCCAGCCCGGCCAGGCCGACGGTCGAGATCAGCGTGGTGGCGCTGACGCGGAGGCGGTCCTCGTCGAACAGCCGGAAGGCCAGCGCCATCGAACCTGGGGTGGTCATCGCGGCCGCGATCCCGGTCGCGACACGTACGGCGATCAGCTGTTCGGCGGTGGTGACGAACGCGGTCGCCAGGCTCGCCACGGCGAGCAGGGTCAGCCCGGCGATCATGACGCGCCGGCGGCCGAACCGGTCGGCGATCGCGCCGAAGGCCAGCATCAGCCCGCCGAACACGACGGCGTACGCGCCGGTGACCCACTGCACGGCTGTTGTGGAGGCGTGCAGGTCGCGGCCGATCGTGGGCAGCGCGACAGTCAAGATCGAGTTGTCGAGCATCTCGAAGAGGAAGACCGCGGACAGCCCGGCCAGGGCGACCCAGGCCTCCCGGAGGGATCGAGGTGAGCGGTTCATGTCGCCAGTCTAGAACACCGTTCGTATTCATGCGAACGGTGTTCCTAGTTTTGCCGAACACCGTTCGCCTGTCCGCTAGACTCTCCCCATGTCACCGACTCCGCAGGAACGGCGCGCGGCACGGCATCAGCTCGGCGCCGAGTCGAGTACGCCCAAGGCCCGGCGCGGACCGTCCGGCGGCCGGAAAGCCCCCATCACGGTCGAAACCCTCGTCGACACCGCGTTCGGCATCGTCGCCCAGGAGGGCTACGAAGCACTGACGATGCGACGGCTCGCCACCGCACTGGAGACGGGACCCTCGTCGCTGTACGCCCACGTGGTCAACAAGGAGGATCTGGACGAGCTGCTCATCGGGCGGTTGTGCGCGGAGATCCGCCTGCCGGAGCCGGATCCCGCCGCGTGGCGCGAGCAGATCATCAGCGTCTGCACCCAGCTCCGGGACCAGTATCTGCGGTATCCGGGCGTCTCCCGGGCCGCGTTCGCCGCCGCGCCGTCCAACTTGGAGACGCTGCGGGTCGCCGAGGGCATGCTGGCCATCCTGCTCGCGGGCGGGGTCGAGCCGCAGACGGCCGCCTGGGCGATCGATGCGCTGCTGCTCTACGTCAACGCGTACAGCTTGGAGGTCTCGCTGGTCGACCGGCGGGTGAGCCGCAGTGACGACAACTGGGTAGTCGGCCGGGACGAGCTGCTGCGCCGGTTCGCCGACCTGCCGGACTCCTTCCCGCAGACCAAGCGGTACGCCGCTGAGCTGACCGCTGGAACGGTCGACGACCGGTTCCGCTTCACCCTCGGCCTGATGATCGACGGCCTCTCCAAGGATGAACGAAATAGGTAGTTTGAGCCGGTATCTGCCCGGGTAGCCGCTCAGGCATGACCACACCGCTGCGCCTGGCGTTGATCTCCGAACACGCCAACCCGATGGCCCCGCCCGGCGGCGTGGACGCCGGCGGCCAGAACGTCCACGTCGAGGCGCTGGCCACCGCGCTGGGGCGGCGCGGCCACGAGGTCACGGTCTACACCCGACGCGACGGTCCCCACCTGCCGGAGACCATGACCGCGCCAGGCGGCTTCCGGGTGGTGCACGTCCCCGCCGGCCCCGCCGAACGCATCCCGAGAGACGCCCTGCTGCCGTTCATGGGCGAATTCGGCCGCCGCCTCGCCGAGCGATGGTCCGTCGACGCCCCGGACGTCGTGCACGCGCACTTCTGGATGAGCGGCGTCGCCGCGCTGGAGGCCGCGAAGGTACGCCTGAGCGAGCCGATTCCGCTGGTGGCCACGTTCCACGCGCTCGGCACGGTCAAGCGCCGCATGCAGGGCGCCGCCGACACCAGCCCGGCAGACCGGGTCGGCTTGGAGACCATGGTCGCCACCAGCGCCGACCGCGTCATCGCGCAGAGCGCCGACGAAGTCGCGGAACTCCGGCGCGTAGGCGTACGCCGGAAGCGGATCGCCGTCGTCCCGTCGGGTGTGGACACCGAGCACTTCCGTCCGGCCGACGGCGAACCGGCGGCGCGCACGGACGGGCCGCACGCCCGGCTGCTGAGCGTCGGCCGGCTCGTGCCCCGCAAGGGGTACGCCGACATCATCCGCGCGCTGCGGACGGTGCCCGACGCCGAACTCCTCATCGCCGGCGGTCCGGCCCAAGGGCATCTCGGCCGCGACCCGGAGGCTCGGCGGCTGGTGGAGGCGGCGATCGAGGCGGGCGTCGGCGACCGGCTGCGGCTGCTCGGCGCGGTGGACCGCTGGCGGATGCCGGCCCTGTACCAGGCCGTCGACGTCGTCGTCTGCGCTCCGGCGTACGAGCCGTTCGGGATGACTCCGCTGGAGGCGATGGCCTGCGGCACCCCGGTCGTCGCGTACGCCGTCGGCGGATTGACCGACTCGGTGGTCCACGGCGCGTCCGGGCTGCTCGTCGAACCCGGCAACGTGCCCCGGCTGGCGGGCGCGATCCGGCAGCTGCTCGACGACGAACCACTGCGGTACGCGTACGCGGCGGACGGTCTACGACGCGTACGCGGGCGGTATCCGTGGACGCGGATCGCCGGGCAGGTCGAAGCGGTCTACCGATCGGTGCGAGTCTCCGAAGACAGCCTGGCCACCGCGAGGTGATCGGCACCACGCTTCGGTTGTCGGCATTCGAGGTTTAGGGATTCAAGGCGATTTGGTGCTCTTCCCGATGGGTACAGGACTTGCGTAACAAGCCCAGCCACCTCCGGGCGGCCCGGCCGGATCGGGTGATGACAACGACCCTGACGACGGTGACTCGACAGAACGTGCGGACCGGTGTCTACGAACTCCGGCCCATGGGCTCGCTCGACCTCGCCGGCGCCGCGTCGCTCCGCCGATCCGTCTTGAAGGTGCTGCCGGAACAGCCCCGGGCGCTGCTGCTCGGACTGGATGGAGTGGACGTCGGCAACCCGGTCAACCTGGCCGTCCTGCCCAGCCTCGACAAGCGCGCGATGCTCGACTGCGGCATCCGCCTCCAGTGCTACGCCGACCCCACGTCGGAGACCGGTCGTCTGATTCACGAGGGCATCGGATGGCGTGTCGCCCTGCATGCCGATCGCACGGCGGCGTTGGCGACGGCCGATCGGAAGACCGCCGGCTCGCATCGGGCGTACCGGCATCTGGAGCCCGGTCCGGACGCGGTCCGGCAAGCCCGGGCGATCACCCTCGACTGCTGCCGCCGCTGGGACCTCCCCCACGTCGCCGACACCGCCCAGCTCATCGTCTCCGAACTGGTCACCAACGCGGTCCAGCACGCTCAGACCGAGATGGACCTGGTCCTCACTCATCGTGGGCCACGCCTGCACCTACAGGTACGCGACACCGCCTACGCCCCGGCGCTGTTCCCGATCGAGCCGTTCACCAGTCTCGTCTACCGAGTCGGCGACGACCGGATCGGCGGGCGCGGCCTCATGCTCGTCGCGATGCTCTCGACCGCTTGCGGCACGAATGTCGGAACCAACGCGAAGACCGTGTGGGCTACGTTGCAAGTACGCCCGGCGGCCTAACCACCGTTGAAATGATCCGACTCCATCACGAGAATGGCTCCGATCACCTCCGCGGCGCTGGACACCAGCGGGGTGCAGACGACGCGTACCTCGATCTGCCGGCCCCGCCGGTTGACCGCGGGCAGCTGAGTCTCCTGCGGCTGAGGCTCGCCGTTGAGGACCTTGCGGATCGCCGGGCGGAGTTGTTCGACCGGCAGCCCGATGTCGAGGTTGAGGAAGTGCTCGCCGATCGCCTCCTCCTTTCGCAGCCCCCAGAGATCCTCAGCGCGCCGGTTCCAGACCTGCACCACGAGGTCCCGGCTGAGCACGGTGACCCCCGCCCGGAGGCTGGTCAGCACGGCCTCCAGGAACAGGTTCGCCTCGTCCAGCTCGTTGGTGCTCGAGCGGAGCTGGTCGTTGATGCTCTGCAGCTCGTCGTTGGTGGACTGAAGCTCCTCGTTCATCGTCTCCAGTTCCTCGTTGGTGGACTGAAGCTCCTCGTTGGTCGTCTCCAGCTCCTCCACCGTGGACTGGAGTTCCTCGTTCGTGGTCTCCAGCTCCTCGTTGGTCGACTGCAACTCCTCGTACGCCGTCTCCAGCTGCCGGTTGGCGTGTTCGAGGTCTTCCTGCAACCGCCGGGCCCCGGTCACGTCGTGGAAGACCAGCGCGGTGCCGAGCAACCCGCCGTCGGCGTCGACGAGCGGATGAAGCTGAACCTCCAGGTGCACCGAATCGCCGGGGCCACGCATGTACTCGACGTCGCCGGCGCGCGTCATCCGGCGCTCCACCTGCGTCTGCTCGATGAATCGGCGCAGTTCCAGGGGCCGATAGGAGACGTCGAGGTCCCGGAACGGCCGGCCGATGTCCCGGCTGGTCACCCCGAACAGCGCCTCGGCCTGCCGGTTCGCCAGCGCGACCAGCCCGTCCGCGGTCACCACGATCTGCGCCACCGGGCTGGCCTGGAACGCCTCGTTGCGCAGCTGGTCGATCGGCCCGACCTCGGCCCGCACCGGGACGTGCGGGACGTCGACGAGCATCGCGCCATTGGTCTGCAAGAACCGCGGCACCTTGCGGAACACCCGGCGCTTCAAGTCGATCGGCGCGAACAGGCTCGTGTGGCTCAGCAGCATCTCAGCCTTGCCCAGGAAGAGCACGCCGCCCTCGCCGAGCGCGAAGTGGAACCGGGACAGGATGCGCGCCTGCGTCTCGGCGTTGAAGTACATCAGGGTGTTCCGGCAGACCAGCAGGTCGATCCGGGAGATCGGGGCGTCCTGGATCAGGTCGTTGCGCCCGAAGATCACCGACCGTCGGAGGTCCTTGCGGAAGACGTACCGCCCGCCGGTCACCTCGAAGTAGCGCTCTACCAGCTCGGGCGGAAGGGCGCTCACGTCCTTCTCGGTGTAGCTGGCCTGACGCGCCTGGGCCAGGCCCTCCTCGTCGACGTCGGTCGCGTAGATCTTGACCCGTTGCCGGAACTCGTCCGGTCCGAGCACCTCGGCCAGCATGATCGCCAGCGTGTACGCCTCCTCGCCGGAGGCGCAGCCGGCGCTCCAGACGCGTACGGGAGAGTCGGCGGCCTTGGTCAGCAGCAGCGGGCGAACGACCTCGTTGCGCAGGAACTCCCACGAGTCGGCGTCGCGGAAGAACCCGGTGACATTGATCAAGATAGTGTTGAACAACGCCGTGAACTCGTCCGGATGCAGCTCCAGGTAGTCCTGATACTCGCCGTAGTCCTCGATGTCGACCTGCGTCATCCGCCGGCCGACCCGGCGCATCAGACTGGACCGCTTGTAGCCGGTGAAGTCGAAGCCGCGAGCGTCCTTCAGATACGTCAGCAGCGCTTCGAACTGGGGATCTGCCTGGATCATCATCGCCAACGCCCTTCGGGCATACGCCTTACGCCCGAGTACCGTACTCCATCGACCGGGCCGCGCGCCCTAGCCTGACGTACGCGTCATTCGGTCGATTGCACCGCAGGCCCGTCGGTAGTCGCACCTATCTCCTCGATCAGTCCTTTGATCAGCTCAGCGGCCTGGTCCGCGTCCTGCGCCATCGTCTCGAATCGGCCGACGGCGAACCGGCTGCTCATCCGTTCCTCGAGCGCGCCGGCCATCTGACGGCTCAAGGCCGACTTCTCCGACAGCGACCGCAGTGCCATCCACAGCGCGCTCTCCAACGCCGCCGACTGCTCCTCCAGCAGGCTCTCCGGCGACCATGCGTGGCCGACCCGGCACCGGTAGCGCGGAATCGGCTCACCGCTCACCTCATACAGCGCACCGCCGCAGGCGGGGCAGCCGTAGGTGGCCGGCGAACCCAGCTCGCTCGCCCCGTCCGGGACGGAACTCGACACGTCCACCTCGGCATCCAGCAGCGGATCCTGCCCTGGCACGAAGGGCGGCGCCGGTTGGCGTACCACCTCGCCGAGCAGGGGCCCGATCTTGCCGATCGGCAGCACATGATCCACTTCACACGCATTCATCGCCGCACGCGGCATCGCCGGGTACGCGGCGTCGGCCGGGTCCTGGACCACGGTGATCCCGCCGAGCTGCGAAACGACGGCCAACCCCGACGCGCCGTCGTCTCGCGTACCGGAGAGGACGACGCCGACGACACGCGGGCCGAAACTTCGCGCCGCGGACCGGAAGAGCGGGTCGATCGCGGGCCGGTGACCGTTCTCCGAAGGGCCTCGCGAGAGCCGGATGCGATTATCCAGAATGAGCAGATGCCGATCGACGACCGCGACGTAGACACGACCGTGCCGCAGCATCTCCCCATCCACCGCGGGCCGGACCGGCAGACTGCAGGCGCGGGCGAGAATCGACGCGAGCGCGCTCGGCGCCGACCGGGGCACGTGCAGCACGATCAGGACGGCCGCGGGCAGATCGCCGGGCAATCCGGCGACGAGCGCCCTCAGGGCCTCGACCCCGCCGGCCGACGCCCCGACGACCACCACGTCGCGATGCGCCACACTTCAAACTCTAGGGCTTGGTCACCCGATACGCGATCCGTGACACCGGTTCTGACAGATGCGATTCGCCGGCGCCTGAGATGGGTACGGCAGAGCGCCCATCGCTGAAACTCCCGGATTTCCAGGACTTCCGGAAAAACGGACATTGTACGCGTCGGGGACCGACAACGGAGGCTGGGACGATGGAGGCGGATAGTGACGCCGAGCGATTTCGAGGCGTGGTCCGTCACTGAACCGGGCGGCGAGGTGACCGTGTTCCTTCGGGGCGAGCTGGACCTGCCCGCCGGCGGACGGGCGAGGCAGGCGTTGCTGAGCGCGATCACCCGGGACGGCGGCCACCTGACCGTGGACGTCTCCCAGCTCTCCTTCATCGACGCGGCCGGCGTACGCGGCCTGATGACCGCTCAGCTCGCGGCGGAGGCCGCCGGGCAGCCGATGCGCGTCGTCGGCGCCCAGGGCATCGTCGCGACCGTGCTACGTCTGCTGCACTTCATCGACGCCGAGGATTCCCCACTGCCGGCGCAGCCGTCAGCCGGCCGGCGCGTGGTTTAGCCGGGTGGGTGGATGACTTCGTCCACCCGGCGCCGATAGTCGGGATCGGTGCGGTAGACGAGCAGCATCGCCCGGATCCGCGCGGCGGCGGCGACGCCGTCGGACATGCCGAACTGCTTGAGCGCCAGGTCCTCGTCCTCGCTCAGGCCGACCGTCAGCCGCTCGGATCGCTTCGCGCCGGTCGCCGAACCGTTGGCCGAGCCGTTGGTTGCGGACGACCGGACCGGCGCCGTCGAATGGCCTGGACTGGTCGCCGCCACCGCGAAGCCTCGCAGGTAATCGCGACCATGCCGGGTGGACAGCGCCCGGAGGACGGCCTTCAGCAGGCCGGCCGAATCGGCGGCGCGCTGATGCCACCGTCGGCCGTCCTCAGTGCCGAGCCACGCACGGGCCATGCGGGCTCCGGCTTCGAAGTCGTCGCCGGCCGACCGGCCGGGCTGTCCATCGGAGCCGCGTCGAGGCGGCGACGCCGAATTCCTGGGGGTCGTCATGCCCAGGTGCGCTACCCCTAGCTGATCTTCTCAAAACCTCCTGACCGACCTGTTCGGACTTCGTCGGCCGAACAGGTGTCGCCGATCGGGTACGTGGGTAGCGGAAATCCACAACGAAGCCGAAAGTGTCTCTGTGATGACCCGTGTCCGCATTGGAATCGTCCACCATGGTCAGACCGTCGCCCAGGTGCGCGTACATGGTGCGATGACGCTTGCCACCGTGCCTCAGCTGCGGCTGGCGATCCGCAAATGTGTGGCCGAGGCCCCCCGCTTGATCATCCTGGACCTGGCGGAGGTGACCGAGGCCGATACCGCGGGCCTGCTGGCGCTGCCGGCGCTTCAGCGCTACTGCTGTGACCTGGAGTATCCGATTCCGCTGCTGATTCAAGCCCCGCCGGAGTCGCCGGCGGCTCAGCTGATTCAACGCCACCTGCATGTACGGGCCACGCTCTGCGCGGAGATCGGCCCCGCCGCGACGATCCGGCTGCTCCCGGTCGCGCCCGTGCCCGAGGCCCGGCTGACCATCTGGGCGACCCCGCCGATGGCGGCTCGCGTCCATCGGTTCGCCAGCCGGACCTGCTGGAGCTGGCTGATGCCGTGGATGGCCAACCGGGTGCAGCTGGTCGCCGCGGAGCTGACCGCCAACGCCGTCGCCCAC
Organism: Hamadaea flava; assembly: GCF_024172085.1. Classification (NCBI taxonomy): domain Bacteria; kingdom Bacillati; phylum Actinomycetota; class Actinomycetes; order Micromonosporales; family Micromonosporaceae; genus Hamadaea; species Hamadaea flava. Next base: position 1,621,224 of record NZ_JAMZDZ010000001.1, read on the forward strand.
GGGGCCGGTCCGCGTACGCTGCTGGTCACGCTGCGACCGGACATCCTGCGGGTCGTCGTCAGCGACGCGAGCCGGAGCATTCCGCACGCGGTCCTGAGTGAGGAGCCCGACGTCGAGCATGGGCTCGGTGTCGTCGACCTGGTAGCCGAGCGATGGGGAACCGTCCTGTCCGGACCGGGCAAAGAGGTGTGGGCCGACATCCGGCTGGCCCGGATCACCTGACGAGCCGGCCCGGATCGACTTCGGAGCGGCGTCCCCGGGGTCCCGGCCGGACCCCGGGGGTCTGCCGTCAGGCGGCGGCGGTCTCGGGCACCGGCGGGATGGCCTCGGCGATGCCGGGCAGAAGCGCGTCGGTGACCGTGATCCGCTTCGGAAGCAGGCCGTTGGCGTACAGCAGGTCGGCGGCGCGCTGCTGCTCGAGGACGAAGTCCTCGCTGACCGGCAGTACGCCGAACGGCCGGTGGCGCAGGGCGTACTCCCACTCGTCCAGGTCGCCTCCGCCGTCGGCGGCGAACAGCTCGGCCGCCTCGCGCGGGTTGTCACGGATCCACGTGTCCGATTCCTGGAGGGCGGCCACGATGACGGCCAGCTCCTCGGCGCGGTCGACGGCGAAGTCGCGGCGGGTGAACCACAGCGACCGGTGACTGAACAGGCCGTCGGTCGGAATCAGCTCGCGTACGCCGATCTGCTGCTCGACCCGGGTCAGCGACGGGTAGGAGCCGGTCCAGGCGTCGATCTCGCCGTCGAGGAACAACTGGGCGCCGTCGTTGCCGTTGAGGTCCACCGGGGTGACGTCGGACCAGGTCAGGCCGACCTTGTCGAGAGCGAACAACGCCAGCGTCGTCTGCCAGGAGCCGTGGCCGATCCCGATGCGCTTGCCCCGCAGGTCTTCCAACGACGTGATCGGCGAGTCCTCGCGTACCACGAACTTGCTGTTCTCCACGCGCGGTCCGGAGACGCCGACGTAGACGATGTCGTGACCGTGGGCCTGGGCGGTGATCGGCGGGGTGAACCCGGTGCCGATGAAGTCGTACGAGCCGTCGAACAGGCCGTCGCCGTGGCTGGTGGGCAGCCCGGCGGTGACGTCGGGGCGCGGGCCCGGCGGGAGGGTACGGATGTCGATCCACTCGACGTCGGGAATGGTGCGCTCGACGATGCCGCGGTGGCGCAGCACCCAGAGCGAGTTGTTGTGCGGGAAGTAGCCGATGCGCAGAGCCATGAGGCGTCCTCTCGAAAGTCAGGTCAGGTCAGGGAATGGTGATGTCGTGGTCGCGGGCCAGCAGGGGCAGGACGTTCTCGCCGATCCGGTGCGCCTCCTCCAGATGCGGCACGCCGGCGAGGATGAACGCGTCGACGCCGAGGCCGATCAGCTCATCGAGGCGCTGTGCGACCTGGTGATAGCTGCCGACGAGGCCGAAGACCGGGCCGCCGCGCAGCAGGTGGAAACCGCCCCACACGTTGGGCGCGACCTCCAGGCCGCGGTAGCCCTTGCTCGGGTCGCCGGTGAAGCCCCGGCTGCGGGCCGCGCCCACCGAGTCGCCGCCGCCTTCGAAGGCGCGCAGTGCCTCCGGACCCAGATTCTCGAAGCCGCGCCGGATCTCGTCCCAGGCCTGTTCCTCGGTCGGACGGGCCAGCACGTCGAGGCGTACGGCGAAGCGGGGGGTGCGGCCCAGCGCCGCGGCGTCCGTCCGGACCTGGGCGAACTTGGCGGCGAGCGCGTCGAACGGTTCCAGCCAGGACAGGTAGTAGTCGGCATGCCGTCCGGCCGCCTCGATCGCGGCGGGCGAGGAGCCCGAGAAGTAGATCTCGGGAAACGGCTGTCCGGCCAGGTCCTTCGGCAGGCCCGCTCCCTCGACCCGGTAGAACCGGCCCTCGTAGGAGAAGTCCCCTGCCCACACTCCCTTGAGGACGTCGAGGAACTCCGACGTCCGCGCGTACCGGTCGTCGTGGGACACCTTGTCGCCCCACCACAGCTGCGCGGGTCCACCGCCGCCGGAGATGACGTTGTAGACGATGCGCCCGCCGGTCGCGGCCTGCAGGCTCGCGGTCAGTCGCGCGGCCTGCACCGGGTGCAGGAATCCCGGCTGGTACGCGACCATGAACCGGTACGTGCGGCTCTGCTGAGCCAGCGAGGCGGCCAGCGCCCAGGGGTCGTCGGTGCCGGGGAACGACGGCAGCAGACCGCCGACGAAGCCGGCCGCCTCGGACGCCCGGACGACGTCGGCCACGTGGTCGGCGTAGCTGTATCCGTCCGGTACGCCATCGCGTAGTCCCGGGGCGAGCTGACCGGGCACTGGCACGTCGACGAACCCTCCCCGGCTTTGTGTACGCCGTCGCAGGGACGGCTGGTCGCCATGCGTGCCGACCCGCCAGTAGATGTCGATCGACATGGTCAGACTCCTTCCAGCACAGGGTTTTCCAGCAACGGGCGCAGGTGCTCGCCGACGCGATAGGTCTCCTCGATGCGCGGCCGGGCGTCGAACACCACGGTGGACACGCCTTGGGCGGCGTACGCCCGCAGCAGGTCGGCCGCCTCCGCGTAGGTTCCGGCGAAGTCGACCTCGTCACGGAAGGGCGCGTCGGCCAGTTCGGCGGCGTCCTCGCGCAGCAGCACCGACAGCTGTACGCCGAGCTGGACGGTGCGCCCGTGGGCTGTGGCCAGCTCGGTCAGCTGCGCGGCTGCGGCCAGCGTCGGCGGGGCGAAGATGTGCACGTCGCCGTGCCGCGCCGACAGGTCGAGGGCGGCCGGAGACGCCCCGGTCAGCTGCACCTGAGGGAACGGCACGAGGCTCAGCGGGGCCGCGAATCCGCCGTCGAGGACGTCGAAGAACTTGCCCTCGAAAGTGAACTCGCCTTTGACACCACCCGGGCCGGACGCCTTGCCGCCACCCCACACACCACGGGCGATCTGCAGGAACTCGGCTGCCCGCAGGTAGCGGTCGTCGCCGACGGTGAAGTCACCGTGCGCTCGGGCGACGGCCGGGTCGAGGTCGACGGCGAGCCGCCAGGCGAACCGAGCGCCCGAGAAGCGTTGCAGCGACGCCGCCACCTTGGCGGCGTACACCGGGGTGCTGACGCCGGGGTGGAACTCCGCCGCCACTCGCAGCCAGCGGGTGTCCCGCAGCGCGGCGGCGGCGACGCTCCAGCTCTCCAGCCCGTCCGGGTCGAACGGCACGACCGCGCCGGACAGCGTGCCCAGTTCGGCCGCGCGGACCACTTCCCGCAGGTGCCCGAAGCCGTGGCGTACGCCCTCGGCCCGGGTCGGCAGGAGGACCTGAATATCCAGTGTGGTCACGCCGCCACCTCCCGATGGGCGGCTTCGAGAACCTCAGGCGCGGCCCAGGCGTACACGTCGACCTCACCGGCCAGGAATCCGTGCAGGGCGAGGAAGCGCTGCTGCCGGTCGAGCAGGTCGAGCCGGTCGGCGTCCAGCGTCGGATGCAGCGTCCGGTGGAACCCCGACCGGTACGCGGTGAGGACGCCGTCGGCCCCGGACCGGGTCTCCCGGGCGAGGATGGTCCGCAGCTCGTCGAGGTGCCCGGCGGCCCAGTCGGCGGCCCGCAGCGTCTGCACGAGGAACCGGACGACCAACTCCGGCCGCTCCGCCAGGAGTCGTTCGTGGACGGTGATGGGCCGTGGCGTGCCGTTGTTGACCCGGTACCGCCGGTCGGGGTGCTCGTCCAGGTCGACCGCCACGCGCAGGCCCAGCCGGGCGGCGTCCTCGGCCTGCTTGGCGCCCTTGACGTAGACGGCGTCGATCGCACCGTCGGCAACGGCCTGCAGCCCGGGCCACAGCCCTCCCCCGGTCCGGTCGCGGCCGATCTCCGTCGAGAGGCTGGGCACGGTGACGGGGCGTACGTCGTCGAGGGTCAGCCCGGCGAGGCTGAGCGCACCCTTGAAGCCGTGCAACGCCATCGCGCGGGGGAAGCTCTGTCCCCGGGTCGCGCCCCAGCCGGGGAGGGCGACGGTGGCTCCGGCCAGGCCGGCCGGGCCGGTGATCGGCGAGTCCGCCCGGACGAGGACGCTCTGCCACTCGTCGATCCAGGTCAGCCCGATGAGCCTGGTCGCGGCGCCCTCGGACTTCGCCGCGAGCGCGGGCACGTTGCCGCCTTCGCGGAACAGCCCGAGCAGCTGGTGGTCGTAGTGGTGGCGGGCCAACTCCGGCCCGGCGTCCTGCAGCACGCCCACGTCGAGCCCGGCCGTGCCGAACTCCTCGGCCAGCCAGCCCAGGTTGAGGGCCAGGCCGCTGGCGGTCGGCACCGGGCACCGGGTGTACCAAACTTTGTCCACAGTAGATTCCAGAACGGCGGTCATGGGTCAGACCCCTTTCAACGACGGGATGCCTAGCTCGGCGAGGAAGAATCGGCGGTACTCGACGAACCGCGGGTCGGTGCGGTCGCGCGAACCGGGGAGGTCGATGGGCTGGTCGGCGGCGAGCTTCCCGTCGCGCAGCACGGCGACCCGCTCGGCGAGCCGCACGGCCTCCTCGACGTCGTGCGTCACGAGGACGACTGCCGGCCGATGCCGGGTGACGAGGTCGCCGACGAGGTCCTGGGTCTGCAACCGGGTCAGCGCGTCGAGCGCGGCGAACGGCTCGTCCAGCAACAACAGTTGGGGGCGGCGGACGAGGGCTCGGGCCAGCGCGACGCGCTGGGCCTCGCCGCCCGACAGGGTCACCGGCCAGCGCCGGGCGGCGTCGGGCAGCCCGACCTCGGCCAGCGCCGACCGTCCGGCTTCCTCGGCGCTGCGCGGCTGGCCGATCGTGACGTTGGCGAGCACCCGCCGAGCCGAGACGAGGCGCGGCTCCTGGAACACGGTGGTACGCCGCTCGGGCACGAGCACCTCGCCGGAGTCGGGTACCTCCAGCCCGGCCAGGATGCGGAGCAGAGTCGTCTTGCCGGTGCCGCTCGGGCCGAGCAGCGCCAGGAACTCCCCCGCTTTCAGGTCGAGGTCGATCGCGTCCAGCACGGTCTTGGTCCCGAACCGCTTGGTCAGACCACGAAGCTGGACGGCGGGTGGGCGTACGGCGTCGGTCATCGGGCCTCCTGATGCCGCCGCCAGGGCATAGCCAGCCGTTCCAGGCCGCGTACGCCGAGGTCGATGGCGATGCCGAGGACGGCGTACAGCAGGATGCACAGCACCATGTAGTCGTTGCGGTAGTACTGCTGCGCCAGCGTCACCAGGTATCCGATGCCGGCAGTGGCCCCGACCTGCTCGGCGGCGATCAACCCGACGAGGCTGACCGACAGGCTGATCCGCAGCGCCATCAGGATGTTGGGCAGCGCGGTCGGCAGGATCACCCCGGCGACCAGGCGTACGCCGGACAGCCCGAACGTGCGGGCGGCCTCGACGAGCTTGCGGTCGACGCCACGCACCCCGAGATACGTGTACGCGTACATCGGGCTGGCCGTCGCCACCGCGATCAGCACCACCTTGAACAGCTCGTCGACGCCGAACCAGGAGATGAACAGCGGCACCAGAGCGAGGAACGGCACCGCCCGCTTCATCTGCATCACCGGGTCGGCCAGCCGTTCGCCGATCGCCGACAGCCCGGTCCACAGTCCGAGCAGCAGCCCGGCCAGGGTTCCGATGAGGACGCCGGGGGCCGCCCGGCCGAAGGAGGCGAGCAGGTACTCGGCGAGCTGACCGGTCGACGCCAGCTCGCGCAGCGCCCGCACGACCGCGCCCGGCCCCGCGAGCACCTCCTCGGAGATCAGGTCGCGGCTGGTCGCGTACCACCAGAGGAGCAGCAGGAGTCCCGGGACCGCGAGCCGGGCCGCCAGCGAGACCACCCGCCGGGGCCGCCGCGCACCCAGGAACCGGGGTGTGACCAGCGGCGACGTGACCGCGGTGGCGACCGGCGGATCGATGACGGCGGTCATGACAGCACGAGGAAGACGTCGGCCGGCGCGACCTTGTCCTTGACCACGCCGTAGCGGGCGAACAGGTCGGACACCGAGGTGACCGCGGCCCCGTCGGCGTCGGTGACCAGGCGCGGAACCTGCGCGTAGCGCGTCTTCTCGATCTCCAGCCTCAGCCGGTCGCCGGTGACCGCGGTGGGGCCTTGCTGGAGGAAGACGTTCTGGAACTTCTCGGGCTCCTGCTTGGCCTGCTGGGTCAGCTCACGGAGCACGTCGAGATAGACCTTGACCGCCTCCGGGTGCTGCTGGAGCAGTTCCAGCCGCGCGGCCACGATGGACAGATCCTGGTCGGGCAGGTCGCGGCCGTGCACGAGCACGCGCGCGCCCTTCGCCACGACCTGCGGGTACGCGTTGACGATGGCCCACCAGGCGTCCACCTTGCCGGTCGCGAACGCCGACGCCGCCTGGTCGAGTCCGAGGTAGACGCGTTCGACCTGGTCCACCGGGATGTTCGCCTGCTGGAGGGCGAGCAGCAGGAGGTATTCGCCGCGGCCGCCCTTGTTGACGGCGACCCGCTTGCCGACGAGGTCGGCCACGGACTTGATCGGGCTGTCGGCCGCGACGACGAGACCGTCGGTCTGCGGCGCGGCGGCGTCGGTTACCGGGTCGGTGACGGCGAAGACGCGGATGTCCTTGCTGTTGGCGAGGTAGCCGAGCACCGGCGAGATCGCCCCGGCCAGCACGTTCACCGAGCCGGCATGCACGGCGTCTGCGGTCGCCGTGAACGAGGCGTAGGAGCCGCCCCATTCGACCTTCGCATTCACGGCGGCCAGCCGCTTTTCCAGGATTCCCTCGCGTTTGGCGTACGCGAGGGGTCCGGCGTTACCCGGGTCCTGCAACTTCAGCACCGCACCACCGGGGTCGCCGGTGGCGGCGTCCGCATCGGAGCCGCAGGCGCTCAGCCCGACGGCCGCGGCGGACAAGAGGGCGGTCGTGGCCGCGATCAGCAGCCTTCGGGGCACGCGCATGACGAGGAACTCCTTGCGACAGGACGATCACGTGAACCGTGATCACGTAATTCCTATCGTTCCCATGGGAATTATGGGATACAAGGCCGATCCCAAGGGCCAGGATGACCGGATTGTGAACGCCCCACCGATCGCGCGGCGTAGCCTGCTGGCGGGGGAATCGAGCATGAAGACAATCCTGGAACGATGGGGACAGTCAGCGGCACGACGGCATTGGCTGGTGATCGTGCTGTGGCTTGTCGCCGTGGTGGGCCTGCTCCTCGGCCGGCAGTTCTTCGGCGGGGAACTCGCCGACGACTACACGGTGCCGGGCTCGTCCTCCGCGCAGGGCGCGGACCTGCTTACCAAGGAGTTCCCGCAGGCGGGCGGCTACAGCGGGCAGCTCGTCTTCCAAGCGCCGGCCGGTAAACAGGTGTCGGCGTCCTCCTCGGCGGTGAACCAAGCCGTGGGCAACGCCGCCAAACTGCCGCACGTCCTCACCGCCACGAGCCCGTTCGCCGCCGCCAACAGTCCACTGGTGAGCAAGAACGGGCAGATCGCGTACGCGACGATCGCCTTCGACGTGGTGCCCGGCAGTCTCGATCACTCCTACCTCGACCAGCTGGACGCGGCCCTCGCGCCCGCGCGGGCGGCCGGGTTGACCGTGGAATACGGCGGCGGGGCCGGGCAGATCGACGACGCCACCGACGACCGCAGCTCCGAGGCGGTCGGGCTGGCGCTCGCCCTGGTCCTGCTGCTGATCATGTTCCTGTCGCTGGCCGCCGCGGTGATCCCGCTGGTGTCGGCGATTGTGGGCGTCCTCGTCGGGTTGTCGATCCTGGCCCTGCTCGCCAACCTCTTCACCCTGCCGACCACCGCTCCGACGGTGGCCACCCTGCTGGGCCTCGGGGTGGCCATCGACTACGCGCTGTTCATGGTGGCCCGCCATCGCGAGGGCGTCGACGCCCGTCAGCCGATTCTCCAGGCCATCGGCCGGGCGGCGGCCACCTCCGGCGCGGCCGTCGTGGTCGCGGGCAGCACCGTCGTGGTGGCGATCCTCGGCCTCTACCTGTCCGGCGTGCCGTTCGTCGGCGCCCTCGGCGGCTCCTCGGCGATCATGGTCGTGGTCGCGATGTGCGCCGCGCTGACCCTCGTCCCCGCGCTGCTCGGCCTGGTGAAACGGGCGGTCCGGGCCTGGGGCCGGCGCGACGAGTCAGCGGCCGCCCCCGATCACGAGCACGGCCTGTTCGCCCGATGGGGCCGGGCGGTCAGCCGCCACCCCTGGCCGTACGCGGCCGGAGCGACGCTGCTACTCCTGGTGTTCGCCCTCCCACTGCTGAAGATCGAGTTCGGTCAGGTCGACGCCGGGGCCAACCCCACGTCGCAGACCTCGCGCCGGGCGTACGACCTGTTGTCGGAAGGATTCGGGCCGGGCGCCAACGGACCGATCACGGTCGTCGTCGCCGTTCCACAGGGACAGTCCAGTAGTGACACCCAGTCGATGATGAACAGCCTCAGCCAGTCCCTGTCGAAGACCGAGGGCGTCGCCTCGGTGTCGCCCGCGAACGTCAACCCGGCCAACACGGTGGCGGTCATGAACGCCACCCCCACCACCGCGCCCCAGGACGACGCGACGACCGACACGGTCCGGCGGATCCGCGACGACGTGCTGCCGACGGTCGCGGCGACCACCTATCTCACCGGCACCGCCCAGGCGGTCGACTTCACCGACCGCATCGTCCAGCGGCTGCCGCTGATCATCGGCGCGGTGGTGCTGCTGGCCCTGATCCTGCTGACCATGGCGTTCCGGTCGCTCGCCATCGGGATCAAGGCGGCGGTCATGAACCTGCTGTCGGTGGCGGCGTCCTACGGCGTACTCGTGGCGGTGTTCCAATGGGGCTGGGGCTCGTCGTTCATCGGCCTCGACGAGAAGGTGCCCATCCCGGCGTTCGTGCCGATGTTCATGTTCGCGGTCATCTTCGGGCTGTCCATGGACTACGAGGTGTTCCTGCTGTCCCGGGTGCATGAGGCATACGGCCAGACCGGCGACGCGCGCCGCAGCGTCGCGATCGGCATCGGCGCTACCGCAAGGGTCATCACCACCGCCGCCGCGGTGATGATCGTCGTGTTCGCCAGTTTCGTGCTGAACGACCAGCCCATCGTGAAGATGTTGGCGGTCGGCCTGGCGTTCTCGGTGCTCATCGACGCCTCGGTGGTACGCATGATCCTGGTGCCGGCGGTGATGTCGTTGCTGGGCGACCGTGCGTGGTGGATACCGCGGTGGCTGGACCGGATTCTCCCGCGGATCAGCCTGGAGGACTGATTCTGCCGCGCCGATTCAGGAAGCGGCCTGCGGGTTGGAGGCGCAGCCGGTGCCGGTTTCCGGCCAGCCAGATCAGGCCTGACACCGCGACGACGGCGGCGCTCCACCAGCCGAACAACGCGGCCTGTCCCGGCAGGAACGCCGACGGCGTGAACGTGGCCAGCGGCAGCCCGAGCAGATCGCCGAGCCGGCCGAGGACCGAGACCTCCGGATGCAGCTCCCAATTCCAGCGCAGCAGCTTGTCGACGTCGCTCAGCAGGCCGAGCAGCAGCCCAAAGCCGGCCAGCAGGATGGCAGCCGCGACGGCGAGCCAGTGGCTCAGCTGTCGCAGAGCGACCGCGACGAAGATCGACAGCAGCGGCGTGACGGCGACGAGATACCGAGCCGGTGGGCCGAAGCCGGCCCACCAGGTGACGAAGGTGCACACCGAGACCGCGTACGGCACGACCACGGCCGCCACGATCAGACTGGTACGCCGCAGGCCGCCGCCCAGCGCCAGGAGCACTCCCCCGCCGACCAGGAACATGAGCGGAAAGTTGGGCAGCAGCCCGTAGTTCCGGTCCAGGAGCGCGTCGAGCACACCGGTCAGCGGCGAGATCTGGAAGATGCCGTTGCCGGAGGCCGCGTTCGCCGGAGCCGGGTTCGCCGTGCCCCACACGACGAGGTTGTAGAGGGCGTACCCGCCGACCAGGAGAACGCTCGGGACGGTCAGCGCGGCGATCGCCCGGCGGTCACGGAACCGGCTGCGCTGCCAGATCCGCCCGGCCAGGAGCAGCATGACGGGCACGATCAGCAGCAGGAATCGGCCGTGCACCCAGACGAGCGCACCCATGGCTGCGGCGACCGCCGCGACCCGGGCGGCCGTCAGCTCGGCGCGGAGCAGGCCGCGTACGGCGAACACCACCGCGAGGGCGGCGATCGGCTCGATGAACAGCATCGAGGAATACGTGTAGAGCGGTGTCCCGACGGCGAACAGCCCGGCCACGCCGACCGCGTACGCGCGGGCGAAGCCCAGCTCCGACAGCAGCCAGTAGATGTTGAGCACCGTCAGGGTCGACACCAGCACCATGAACAGGTAGACCCCGGCGACGCCCCCTAGCAGGTAGAACGGATGCCACAACAGCGGCCCGCCGAATCCGTGCAGCGGCAGCGGCTGGCCGTCCGGTCCCGGCACGAGATGCGGCTCGATCGGCTGCGGATGGATCGCCAGATAGTCGCCGTTCGCGTACGCGTGGGCCGGGTTGAGGCTGTGGTATTTCCGCAGCGCGACGTTGAACATCAGGTAGTGCGGCTCGTCCCCGCTGCGCATCGGGTTGACGTAGCGCAGCCGGGCGGCCAGCCCGAACACTCCCATCGCCAGGACCGCGAGCAGGCCGGTCCAGCTCCGGGGCGACCAGGTCGGCGACGCGAGCTCGACCGTCGCCGCCTTCTGCGGCTCCTGAGAAGCTTCGATGGTCTTTGTCGCAAATGCCACCTTTACACCGTAGGCCACGACTGCGGCGTACCCCGGCATCCGACACCCGCTGCCTTGGACCGCGGATGCCGGACGCCGGGTACGCGAGGCTTACTTGAGGTACGCGGCCAGGGGTATCTGCTGGTTCCGCAGCGCCGAGGCGACGACACCGGCGATCTGCTTGGCTCCGGCCGCCTCGAAGTGGGTGTGGTCGTCACAGAAGAAGGCGCCGACCGGACCCGAGGTGTAGTCGCCGTTGTTCGGGCAGAACGCGAGCGTGTTGTACAACGTGTAGCTCAGCCGGTGCAGGTCGATGACCGGTACGCCGTTCGCGCTGCCGGCCGCGTTCGTCTCGGTGAGGAATCCGCGATTGCCTACAGCAGTGCTGCCCGAGCAGGTGATCGCGGCGACCGGGGTCAGGAAGACGGGATGGGCTCCTCGCGCCTTGGCCGCGCTGGCCATGACGCCGAGCAGTTGCTGGTACCGCGCGGAGCCGACGTGCCGGGGACAGGTGCTCGTCCCGTCGTTGATGCCGAACTGGATGAGCAGATAGTCGCCGGACTTCATGCCGGTCGTGGCGTCCAGCATGGCCTGCCAGCGGGTGGAGTAGGTCGCCGGGCTGATGACGCATTCGCCGGACGAGTCCGTCGTCGTGGTGACGTTCGGGTCGTAGAGCCAGGTCTGGATGCTGCGGCCCGCGACGCGTTGTTCTTCACCGTGACGCTGCCGGTGAAGTACTGGGCGAACTGGTGCCGGTGTGGTTCGAGTCGATGGTTCCGGTGCAGACAGCGGGGGGCGTCTCGGCTTCGTATCGGGTCACCGCAGCGGTGGCGTGGGTCGTCACGACCACCGTGAGGCCGATCGTCGCCATCGCGGTGCTCGCCGACAGGATCGCAGCGCGGAATCGGGTGGAAGACATGCGGGCTCCTACGCACGAGAGGGTTGACCGTGAGCGCGCCGGTTCGCCCGGACCGGCGCGCCCACGGCGGCGGTCAGCGGACGTAGATGGTGGGTGCGGGTGGGGTGCTCATGCCGTCGCCGAGGAAGTACGACGGATGCGGCGGCTGGTTGTAGGCGGTGTTCTGCCACGCCAACGCGACCCGATATTGGGCGTCGTGCAACAGCGTGTACAGCCGCCGGTCGGTCGGGGTCGGCGTGGCATAGATCCGCAACGCGCTGCTGTCACTGGTGCGCCACACCACCTCTTCGCGCCAGTCGCCGAACAGATCACCCGACAGCGCGGGGGTGGCTTTGGTGCCGTTGTTGGCCGCCACGTTCGCCCCGGTCAACAGCCGGGTGTCGGCCGACGTGCCGTACTTGTCGATATGCGTGGCATCCAGCAGTTCGCGGACCGGGTCGCCGTCCCACCAGACCAGAAAGTTCGTCGACCCCGGCTTACGGCCGATCTCGGCCCCGGTCGCCCCGTTACGCAACCCCGACGGCGACGACGACCACGCCTCCGCACCCGGCGAACCAGCCCACACATCACCGGCGACCGCACGACCGTTGTCACACCCACACGTCGGGTTCGACCAGATGATCTGCCCCGTACGCGCATCACCCATCCACGCCGCGACCTCACTGGTCGTCTCCGACGGTTTGAACACCTCCAACCCCGGCCGCGACGGGATCAGATCCCCCACATGGTAGGCATCCCCATGATGGGTGCCGTTGGTCCACAACCCCACCCCGTTGTCATCCACCGCCATCGACCCATACAAAACCTCGTCCCGCCCATCGGAGTCGACGTCGGCGATCGACAGCTGATGGTTGCCGCGGCCGGTCCACGTCGATCCCGACACGTTCGAATCGAACAACCACCGCTGCGTCAGACTGCCGTTACGGAAATCCCACGCCGCAACCACACTGCGCGTGTAGTAGCCACGGGCCATCACCAGACTCGGCTGCCTGCCATCCAGATACGCGACCCCGGCCAGGAACCGGTCCACCCGATTCCCATACGAATCCCCCCACGAGGACACCGTGCCGCGGGGCACCACATAGTTCGCCGTCGCCCGCACCGCACCATTCGGACCCGCGAACACTGTGAGGTACTCCGGCCCGGACAGGACGTAGCCGGAACTGTTGCGATAGTCCGCCGAACTCGACCCGATCACCTGCCCGGTGCCCGACACGGTCCCGTCGGCGGTCTTCATCGCCACCTCGGCCCGCCCGTCACCGTCCAGGTCATACACCTGGAACTGGGTGTAATGCGCACCCGCGCGAATGTTGCGCCCCAGATCGATGCGCCACAACCGGGTCCCGTCCAGCTTGTATCCGTCGACATATACGTTGCCGGTATAGCCGGACTGCGAGTTGTCCTTCGCATTCGACGGATCCCACTTCACCACGAAATCCAGAACCCCGTCACCGTCGAGGTCACCCACACTGGCGTCGTTGGCCGAATACGTGTACGCCACCCCATCCGGCGTCGTGCCCCCGGCCGGAATCTGCAACGGCACATCCCGATACCCGTTGGCGAACGTGATCCCCGCCGCCGACACCGCCTGCTCCACGCCGCCGACGACGGCGCGGACCGTGTACACCGCATCCGCGGCCGCACCCGCGTCCAGATAATTCGTCAACGCCCCCGAGAACACTCTCGTGCCACCCCGGTACAGGTTGAACGTCACCGACGCCGGATCCGTACCCAGCAACCGCCAACTCACCATGTTTCCCGAACCCGAATGCACACTGGTCACACCCCGGTTCAGCTTCTCCATCTGCCGCCCCTGCTCCACCGGCGGCGTACCGCCGGCTTCGACGTCGAGGTAGTCGATGTTGGCCAGGCCGTCGGCGGAGGTCGGGGTCAACCGGATCGTGTTGCTACCGACGACGAGCGAGACGGACAGCGTCTTGGTCGCCCAGGTGTCCCAGTTCGCGGTGGCGTCGAAGGTCATCGCCGACTGCACGACCGCGCCGTTGACGAGCACGTCGGTCGGCCGTGTCGCGGTGGTGCCGTTGGCGTACCCGATGGTGATCGTCGCCGCCCCGGCCGCCGAGGCCGTCACGGTGAACTGAGCGGCGGCCCCGACGGCGTTCGTGCCGTTGCAGAAGCCGCTGCCGGAGTAGCCGGTGTGGTTCGAGTCGATCGTGCCGTCACAGGTGGACGGCGAGGTCTCTGCTTCGTAGCGGGTCCCCGCCGCGGATGCCGCGGTGACCGTGGTCGTCAGCGCGCCGACCGTCGCCACCGCACAGGCGGTCAGCAACGCGACGCGGCGTTTCGGTGATTGCATGAGGATCTCCCTGAGGTAGATCGCGAGCACAGCGGACTTGAAACGTTAAATGGCTGAATCAAGCGCGGATCATCGCCGTGACCTGGAAAAGTTCCAGGACCGGTGGAGTACGAGCGGGCTCAGCGATCAGCGCGAGGCACGACGGCCGGGTTTGCGCCGGCGACTGGGGTTCGATTCATCCGTGGACTCCTTGTGGGATGGGAGCGGGCCGGACCAGTGGGCGCTGGTTGTTCCGGCTCGGGGACGGCGAGGACGGCACAGGCGATAGACAACCGTGACTGCCACGCCTGGGCTGAAGCTAAAACGTTTCAAGTGAGGCGTCAAGGCTTTCCGCGGTTCCTGGCACATCTCCAGGCCCCACACCGTCCACCCACGAGGCGACAAGCTCACACCACGACGTTGTCGATCTGGAGGGTCTGCACCGACCCGGCCGGGAACGCCAGCGTGACCGTCTTGCCGCTCAGCCGCGTGTCGCTGCGCGCGGCGTAGCGGTCGCCGCCGGACGGCACCGTCGTCCACCGCGGGACCAGGCCGCCGCTGCCACCGCCGACCTGGCTGAACGCGGACAGGTCGAAGGTGAGGTTCTGCGCGGCGCCGGTGTTGACCGCCACCACCACCAACCGCCGGGCCGCCGAGTCGTACGCCGCGGCGGCGTACCCGACGCCGGTGTTCAGGATCCGCATGCCCGGAAGTGGGAATGTATCAATGCGCTAGCAACCTGAGCCACAACCGGCGTAGCCCGCGTGGATATGGGAGGATTTGCTGGGTTACCACCCGATGATGTTGGAGGAACCCATGGCAGAGCTGCTCGTCGACTTCATCACCTCGCTCGACGGCTACGGCGCCGCCGAAGGCTGGCCCGGCCTGTGGGGCATGGGCGGCCCCGAGTACTTCGCCTGGCTGGGCGACCAACCCGAGGCGGACTACACCGTCCTGATGGGCGCGAACACCTATCGCGCCATGTCCGGGCTGGCCGCCGAGGGCGAGGAGGGCACCGAGTCCCTCGCGAGCATGCCGACGGTCGTGTTCTCCCGGTCGCTGACGGCCCCGTTGTCCTGGCCCAACAGCAGCCTCGTGGCCGAGGACGCCGTCGAGGCCGTACGCGGCATGAAGGACAGCGGGACCTCGATGCGGACGATCGGCAGCCTCGCGCTGTGCCGTTCCCTGCTGAAGGCGGGTCTGGTGGACCGTTTCCGGGTCGTCGTCTTCCCGGTGATCAACGGCAGCACCGGCCAGGAGCGGATCTACGACGGGTACCCCGACGTCCGGCTCGACCTGCTGACGAGCCGCACGTTCGACGGCCGCCTCCAGCTCCTCGAGTACGCGCCCACGGTCCTCACTGGACCGCCCGGCGAGCAGGCCGACACCGATCCGCCCGGGGAGCCGGGCGATGCCGTACCGGCCGGCGCGTAAGCCGTAGGGTGACGATCATGCAGTACACACGACTGGGCACCACCGGCATGTCGGTATCCCGGATCTGCCTCGGCATGATGAGCTTCGGCGACCAGGTGAAACGAGCCTGGACGCTCAACCAGGAGCAGGCCGAGCCGCTCGTCCGCCAGGCGGTCGAGGCGGGCGTCACGTTCTTCGACACCGCGGACGTCTACTCCGACGGAGTGAGCGAGCAGATCACCGGCCGGCTGCTCGGCAAGCTGTTCGAACGCCGCGAGGACTACGTCCTGGCGACCAAGGTCTACTCGCCGATGGGCAGCGGCCTGAACGACCGGGGCCTGTCCCGCAAGCACATCCTGGCCGGCATCGACGCCTCGCTGCGCCGGCTCGGCACCGACTACGTCGACCTCTACCAGATCCACCGCTGGGACGACGAGACGCCGATCGAGGAGACCATGCAGGCCCTCCACGACGTCGTCCGGGCCGGCAAGGCCCGCTACATCGGAGCGTCCAGCATGTACGCCTGGCAGTTCGCCAAGGCCCAGCACACCGCCGAACGTCTCGGCCTGACGAGGTTCGTCTCCATGCAGAACCATTACAACCTGGTGTACCGCGAGGAGGAGCGGGAGATGAACCCGCTCTGCGCCGATCAGGGCGTCGGGCTGGTGCCGTGGAGCCCGCTCGCGCGCGGTCTGCTCGCCGGGAACCGGGAACGGGGCGGCCAGACGTTGACGGTACGCGCCGCCAACGACGCGTTCGCCGAAAGCCTGTACGACGACAACGACTTCGACGTGGTGGACGCCGTCCGGGCGGTGGCCGGGGCGCGCGGCGTACCGGCGGCGCAGGTCGCGCTGGCCTGGCTGCTCGGCAAACCTGTGGTCAGCGCGCCGATCGTCGGGGCGACCAAGCCAGGCCACGTGACGGACGCGGTGGCCGCGGTGGATTTGCGGCTCACGACGGACGAGGTGGCGCAGTTGGAGGCGCCGTACCGGCCGCACGCCATCCTCGGCCACAACTGATCGCCGACCGGCGCGATCCAGCCGACGCCTGCCCCCACCGGGCTCGTAAAGGGAAGGCGTCGCCGAAGATCACCGGGCAGAATGTCGGCCGTGATCAGCGCCAGTTCGCTCCGCCAGTCCGTCGACAAGCTCTCCTACCCGCAACGCGTACGCCTGCTGGCCCAGCACGCTCGCCGGACGGCGGGTACGCCGGAGTTGGCGGCGGTGGTGGCCGAGCTGAGCGCCGGCGACAGTTTCAGCCGGGAGATGGCGGTGCTGCTCGCCGGGGTGGCGCAGGACGGGGTGGCCCTGCGTCCCTTCCGCACCGATCCCGACGGCGTCATCCGGGCGCGGGCGACGAAGCTGTGGCTGCTCAGCGGAGCCGCCGGGCACTCGGCGGTGCGGGAGTTGCTCGACGACGCCCCGCTGGCGACGCGGCAGGTGGTCTACGGCCTGCTGCGGCGTAAGCGCAGCCGGGTTCGGCTGCCCGGCTTGGCCGACGCGATCGTCGACGGCGTACGCGCCCGGTTCGGCGACGACGAGGCCAGCCGTCTACTGCCCGCCTGTACGCCGGAGACGGTGGCCCGGCTTCTCCCCGAGATCGGCCCGCGCAGCACGTGGTACGCGACCGTCACGGCGCATCCGTTGCCGGCGCTGGCCGAGGCCCGGCGGCAGCTCGCCGACCTCCCCGAGGCGCAGCGCAAGAGCTGGTGGAACTGGCCCGGCGGGGGCATCCTCAGCGCGTCGGCGACGCAGCCGGAGGCCGTGCTCGACCTGCTGGCCGAGTACGCCCCGGCGGCCGCCCTGCCCGGGGGCGGCATCGATCACGTCCGGCTCGCCAAGGCGTACCCGGAGCGGTTCCTGGCGCTGATGCTGGAGCCGCGGCGCGCCAACTGGTTGCGTCGCGCCACGCTGCCGCGGCCGCTGCTGTCGGCGTTCCGGCGATTGCCCGACGATCAGCTCATCCAGCTCGCGGTACGCCTGCGGGAGGCCGGTCGGCTGCCGGAACTGCTGGCCCGGCTGGCCCCGAGTCGCCGTGGCGCGATCTTCGACGGCGCGTACGCCGGTGTCGACCGGACCCAGCTGATGCTGACCGACGTCCACCTGGAGGTGCTGCCCTGGCAGCGGCGGGTCACCGAGGCGCGGCGCATGCTGGCACTGGAGCGTACTCAGACGACAGTGCTCCGGGTTCGGCTGACCGGGTTCCTGCCCTGGGCCGAAGCCGAACCGAAACTGCTGGCGGCGGCCCGCTCGCCGGTCGCCGACGAGCGCGCGTACGCGTACGAGCATCTCGCGTGGTGTGCGGCCAGGTCGGCGGACCCGGGGGTCGTCACCCAGTTGGTCCAGCATCTGCTGCGGCTGCGCAACGAACAGGACCCGGTCCGGTCGCGCGCCCTCGCGGCGTTCGCGGCCGTCGCACCGCGGTTGATCGAACCGGCCACGATCGACGACTTGACGACCGTCTTCGGTGACGCGCTGGCCGCCCGCGACGCGTCGGCGACCACCCGCTCCGCGATTCAGCAGGTCGCCCTCGGGGTGCTGGTGACGCACGCCGCCGACGCCACGCTGAGCCAAGCCGCGCTGTTGTGGCTGGAGGCGTTGTTCGGCGACGATCGGCTGCCCTACCTCGGCCGGTTGGAGCTGCGGCGCGGGCAGGAGCACCAGGCGTTCGCGGCCGTGCGCGAGTGGATCGACAGCGGTGTGCGTCGCAACAAGTACGCGCTGCTACTCGCTTTCACGACGGCGCTCGGGCGTCGTGCGTACAACCTGGTTGATCTGCAGGCGATGCTGCGCGAGACGATCCGCGTGGCCCGGCCGTCCACTGTGGTGCGGAGCGCGATCGAGCTGTGGCTGGACGATCCCGCGCATCGCGACACACGGGTCGAGGAGGTGCTGCGCGCGGATCTGTCGGCGATCGCGGTGCCGACGGTGTGGTCGATCGTGCAGGGCCGGCGCACCGACCTGCTGGACCTGGTGCTGGGCAAGAAGGCGCCGGCGGGCGCGTTCATCGCGAAGGGCGCGCGATGGGTGCCCGGCTACGCGAGCCACGTGCGGCGCTGGCTGCCGCGGCACCGCGCCCGGTGGGTCGAGCTGTTGAGCGGCATCGTGGCCGACGCCGGCGCGACCGTCAGCGCCCGCTGCTCGGCGATCTGGTCTGCGGCGCGTGTGCCGGACCTCGGCTGGGCGGTCGCCGAGCGCTGGCACGACTCCCCCAACGTCGCGCTCGCCGAGGCCGCGCTCGGCGCGCTGCCGTGGACCGACCGGCCGGCCGAGGCGCTGCCGCTCCTGCTCGCGCACACCGGCGACGATCGCGCGCGGGTCGCCGTCTACGCCCTGCGCCGCGCCGCGCGGTTCGTCACGCCCAGCGCGCTCGGCGAAGTGGTCACGACCGCGCTCGCCGGTCCGCTCAAGGTGACCAGCCGCAAGGAGATCACGCGCCTCGCCGCCGACTTCTCGGTGCCCCAGGCCGGCACCATCTTGTACGCCGAGTGGAGCCGGCCGGACGCGCATCGTGACGTGCGGGCCGCCCTCATCGGGGTGGCGCGCCTTCGCCTGGAGCAGCCGTCCTCGTGGCTGATCCTCACCGAGGCGGCCGAGTCCGGCGAGTACGCCGCAGTGGTGGCGCTCGGCGCCGCCTACCCGATGCTGCTGCCCGACCACGCCCGTACGCGCTACGCCGCGCTGATCCTGGCGGGCTGCCGCAGCTCCGACGAGAAGGCGGCCGACCACGCGTGGGCCCGCGTGCCGACGTGGGCGGCTTGGGCCGACGGTCTCGACGCCACGATCATGGCGGGCCTGACCGACCTGTCCCCGACCGGCCCCGGCCCGGCCGCCATCGCCACGCTCGTCACGTTGCTGCGTACGGGGGCCGGACAATCCACTGCCGACAGTGTCCTGCGCCGGCTCGTCGAACTGGCGGTGGCGGACCCGGACGACGATCCGCAGCGCGACCGCGTACCACTGCGACGCGCCCAGTCGACGCTGTCCGCGATCGCGACCGCCGTCCGCACCGACGACACCGGCTTCGACCGCGACGCTCTGGCCGGCCTCGCCCGATACGCCGCGACCCACGATCCGCTGCTGGTCGACGCCGTGTCGCTGCTCGTCCAGGTCACCGGCGAACACGACGTCGCCGAGATCTGCGACCGCCTGGCCGACCGGCCGGTGGCTGCGGCCGCCGTCGCCGATCTCGTCCGGGCGGCCGGCGTACGCCGAGAGTGGACCCGCGAAGTCGCGCCGCGTCTCGCCGAAAGCCTGCGGCAGCGGGGCGACCTCGCCGGTGGCCTGACCGCCGTCGCGCTGTCCCGGCTCGGCGACACGGTCGGATTCGCCGAGCCGTACCGGGAGCTGGTCCGCAGTCTGCGCTCCCATCCGGTCGCCGACGTCCGGGACGCCGCGTACGCGATCCGCCTCAGCGACCACGTGTGATGATCAACGCGATGACTGCTGTGCTCCTGGCCAAACTGATCCTCGCCCCCACCCTGGTCGTCGGCTCCACGCTCGCCGGCCGCCGGTGGGGCGCCGCGATCGCCGGCGTCCTGGTCTCCCTGCCCATCGTGGCCGGACCCATCCTGCTGTTCAGCTGGCTCGACCACGGCGACCGGTTCGCGGCCGAAGCGGCGAGCGCCTCCCTGCGGGGCATCGCCGTCCTCGGCGGCTTCGCGTTGCTGTTCTCGGTGCTCTGCGCGTACCTGCCGTGGCCGGTCGTGCTGGGCGTGACCTGGGTCGCCTGCCTCACCGGCGGCGTACTCATGGCGCAGGTCCACGTCGGTCCGGTCGGCGGGCTGCTGCTGGCACTGTCGGTCGACGCCGTCTGCTGGTACATCCTCTCCCGACGGCGGGCCGACGCACCGGTCGCGGTCCAGCCTCGCTGGTGGGACCTGCCCAGCCGAGCCGTCGCGACCGGGCTGCTCGTCGTCACGCTGACCACGGCGGCGTCGGCGCTCGGGCCGGAGATGACCGGCGTACTGGCGCCCTTTCCGATCGCGACCAGTGTCGTGGCGGCGTTCGCCCTGGCTCAGGCCGGTCCGGCCACCGCCGTGGCCATCCTCGCGGGAGTCCTGCGCGGCCTGCCCGGGTTCGCGATCTTCTGCTTCGTGGTCGCGCTGCTCGTCGAACGGCTGGGCGGACCGGCGGCCTTCGCGGCGGGCACTGCCGCCGCGTTGGCCACCGCGTTCGTTCTCCGGCCTCGCGTACGCGGGACGATCACGTCGGCGGCGCCGTCGGGTTCGGCGTCTCCGTCGCGCAGTTGACCATCGGGATGCAGGCGGGCGTGGTCGGCGTGATCGGCGTCGGCGACACCCCGTTGGCGAACTGCACGCCGTCCGATCCGTAGCGCGACGGGTCGGCCAGCTTCTGCTTCGGCAGCTTCTTCGCGTCGCTGTAGTCCTTGACGAACTCCGACCAGACCCGATACGGCGTGCTGCCGGAGTTGATGGTCTTGCCGGTCTTCGGGTCGAGCACCGGGTAGGAACCGGCCGCGTTGCCGGTCCAGATGGCGACCGAGAACTGCTTGGTGAAGCCGACGACCCAGGCGTGGGCGTTGGAGGTGCTGGGTTGCCAGTTGCCGTTCTTGTCGACCGTGGCCCCCTCCCACGTGCCGGTCTTGGCGGCGACCTGGCGGCCGTCCTGCGCGCCCGACCAGCCGTGATCGGTGAAGACCTTCTCCATGGCGTAGCTGACGTCGTTGGCGACACGGCGGTTGATGACCTGCTTGGCGTCGAGCTTCTCCCCCTTGCCCTGCACCGGCTCGTACTTGCCGGTGTCCGGGTCCTTCTTCTCGACCTTCAGCACGAAGTGCGGCTTGTTGTAGACCCCGCCGTTGGCGATCGTGGCGACGCCGGTCGCGTGGTCGAGCACCGTGATGCCGTACTGGCCGAAGCCGACCTGGCGGTCGAACGGCGTACGCGACGCGTCGGTCTGGACGCCCTTGGCGGACAGGCTCTCGATGTTGTCGTTGTTCCACATATAGCGGACACCGGCCTGGTACGCCATCTTCACGACCTTGCCGGGGCCGATCTGCCGGGCGACCCAGTAGAACGGCACGTTGTACGACTTCATGAAGCTGAACTCGAGCGTGCAGTAGTCGCCGCAACTCGGGTTGGACCAGCCGGCGTTGCCCAGGTTGAGCGACTTGTCCGGCTTGGCCTTCCACCGGCTCTGCAGCGACGCCCCAGCTTCCAGCGCCGCGGCGAGCGTGTAGATCTTCATCGACGAGCCCGGCGGGTGCCCGCCGACCAGCGCGCCACCCTGAGTGTTCAGCCCGGCCAGGTCGATCGCGGTGCCGTCGAGGCCGCCGTAGTACGCCATCACGCGGCCGTTGGTGTGGTCGATGACCACGCCGGCCGACTCCAGATCCTGCTTCTTCTTCGGATCGGTGACGATCTTGCGGCCGTAGAGTTCGGAGCCCTTCAGATCGGGCCGCGCCGCCGCTTCGAGCCGCTTCTGCGCCTCCGCGTCGATCGTGGTCGTGACCCGGTAGCCGCCCGTCTTGAGTTCCTGCGGCTCGATGCCCTGCGCCTTCAGCTCCTCGTACACGTAATTGATGACATTGCCGGTCGCCGTGCCGGCCGGCGAGCCCGGCTGGACCTTGATCCCCCACTCGGCCGAGGTGGTGACGGTCGCGTACTTGCGGACCTGCGGGAACTGCTGCTGCGCGCGTTCCTCCGGCGTGATCCACTTCTTCTCGACCATGTTGTCGAGCACGTAGCCCCAGCGACCCTTGGCCGTGTCCGGGTGCCCCTCCGGGTCGTAGATGCTCAGCTTGCCGCCGTCGTCGTACGGGTCGCGGATGACCGCGCCGAGCACGGCCGCCTCGGCGACCGTCAAATCCTTGGCGCCCTTGCCGAAGTACGCCTGTGCCGCCTTCTCCACCCCGACGGCGCCCCGGCCGAAGTCGATGGTGTTGAGGTAGAAGCCCATGATCGTGTTCTTGTCGTACTTGTCCTCCAGCTTGCGGGCGAGAACCGCCTCACGCAGCTTCCGGGCGTACGAGATCTGGGCCTGATCGGTCGCGATCTTGATGTACTGCTGGGTGATCGTCGAACCACCCTGCGACTCGTCGCTGGTCAGGTTCTTCCAGGCGGCCCGCATGATGCCCGTGTAGGACACCCCGTGGTGGTCGAAGAAGTCCTTGTCCTCACCGGCGATCAGGGCCAGCCGCGACTTCTCGGGAATGAGGTTCATCGGGACGTTGATCCGGTTCGCGGTGCCGAGCTGGGCGATCTGCTTACCGTCGACATCCATGATCATCGTCGTCTGCGCGGTCTTGAAGTTCTCGGGCAGGAACTCGTCGACGCTGTCGAAGTAGTACGTCGTGGCGATCGCGCCACCGCCGAAGACGATGAGCAGAGCCGCGAACGACGCGAGCAGAATCTTGGTACGCCGGGCCTTCTTCGCCTTCCCGCCCGGCTTTCCCGCCGACTTCCCGTCCGTCCTCCCGTCTGGCTTCCCGTCTGGCGAGGTACGCCGAGACTGGGCGCCGCCCACTCGTTCCCGGTCATCCGGCCCGCCCACCGCACCAGGACCCGCCGGCCGTACGCTCGCCCGGCCGGTCGGGGGGACGGGGGCGGCGGGAACCGAGGCGCGCCCGGCCGATCCGGGTACGTTCGCCCGGCCGACCGAGGCCCGTCCCGTCGCGGCCGGGACGGTACCCGGAACAGAGCCCGGAGGTGAGCCGGGAACTGAGCCCGGGACCGGACCGGGGACGGAAGCTGGGATCGAGCCTGGGACCGAGGCCGACCCTACGTGTGCCTGTCCCCGTGCGGGGCCGTCGTCATCCGCTGGAGTCTGCGAATGATCCTGGTCGCCGTACATCGTCATCTGTCACACCGCTTCCGTTCCTGTGCGGCCTGATTCGCCACCGCCCTTTTCTACGACGCGATTTCGCCGCCGGGAGGTTGCCGCCAAGATCATTATGACAAGGCGCTGGTCACAGCTGGGCGGCGCAACCTGGTCACGCCTCGGTGGCGGACTCGGCGAGCCCGCGTACCGCGGCCAGGTGGGCGGTGAACGCCGTTGTTCCAGCTGGGGAGAGGCGAACCCAGGTACGTGGGCGCCGCCCGACGTATCCCTTCTCCACCTGCAGATAGCCGAGTTCCTCGAGGGCCACGATGGCCTTGGACAGGGTGGGGCCGGCGAGGTCACAGCGCTCGGCGATCGTGAGGAAGTCCGCCTGTTCGCAGCCGGACAGGAAGGCCGCGACCTTCAAGCGCGGGAGCGTCGCGAACGCTTCGTCGAAGCCGGTCACGAGGACGCGCGCCGGATCCCGGTCAGCGCCACCGCGGTCGCGCTGAGCAGGCAGGCCACACCGAGCGCCCAGCCGACCCCGGCCAGCCCGGCGATCAGCGCCACCACCGCCGCGGTCGCCAGCGGAATCGTCACCGCCTGCCGAGCTCGGGGCGCGGCGAGCAGCCCGGCCGGTTGCGCGTCGCGCGGGATGTAACCCTGCCGCCGCCACGTGCGGACGGCGTACAGCGTCAGGGCGATCCAGGCGACGAACAGCGTGATGCCGAGGATGCCGCCCGCCATGCGTACGGGGTTGCGGGCGAACGAGGCCAGCCCGGCTACGGCGACACCACCGACGAGCAGGCCGAGGCTGACCGGCGCGTACCAGTTGGGCGGGTTGAGCGGATCGCCGGCGGCCCGAGCCGAATGGACGGCGTCGAGGGCGGCTTGCGGCGAGAGGGGCTGTTCGTTCATGGCGACAATGTAGCATCTAGTTTCCAGATGGAAACTAGATGCGTTCTGTGACGATGATCATCGGGTGCCCCGGCCGGGTCGGCGGGGGCACCCGAATCGTCCTCAGGCGTCCAGGGCTGCGGTGATCTTGCGGGTCATGTCGGCCACCGTCGGACTGGCCTGCCCGCCGACCGCTGACTCCACCGCCAGCAGCACGATCTCCCGGTAGTTGGCGGCCTCGGCCGGAGCCTGCGCCGTCAGCAGGCTCATCGCCTCGGTCAGCGCCGGCAGCACCCGGTCGGCCAGCTCGGCGACCGACTTGCCACTCAGGTCCATGCCGCCCTTCTTCTCCGCCAGCACATGCCCGACCGGGCCGGTGGCCGAGGCCAAGGCGATCGAACCGTTCGTGGCGATCTTGTGCGGCGAGCCGCCGGCCGCACCGGCCGCCGCCAGCAGCGACACCGCGCCGTACGCGGCGGTCCGCAGGGTCTGCTTGTCCTGAGTGGTGAAGGTGATGGACATTTCGGTGCCTCCTGTGTCGGCGGTTCGTCGTTCTCTGATGCGACTACGATCGGCCGCCGCCCTGTCACCGCTCTGTCGTAGCTCTGTCACGCCTCCTGACACCGATCACCCCGCAGCCGCCGCAGCGGCAACCCCTCGGCAGCCCCGGGCGTCTAGTCGTATGCTGGCGACTCGCGATCTTGAGACGCCCTCATCAGGAGGTATGCACCGGTGATCTCCTCCGTCGCAGCGGCGGCCGTGGCCTTCGTGTTCGCGCTGCTGTGCACCCCGTTCGCGGCCCGGACCCTGGTCAAGCTGCGGGCCGGTCAGCCGATCCGGGACGTGAACCCCGAAGCGCACCAGGTCAAACGGGGTACGCCGACGATGGGCGGCCTCGTCTTCGTGATCGGCACCGTGCTCGCGTACATGGTCGGGCACCTGGTGATGAACGTGCTGCCGGACGCGCAGATCGTCCCGCCAGGTCCCACGATGACGGGTTTCGTGCTGCTGGGCCTGATGGTGTTCTGCGGCGGCATCGGGTTCGTCGACGACTTCCTGAAGGTCACGAAGAAGAACACCGCCGGGCTGAGCGGGCGCTGGAAGCTGGTCCTGCAACTGGCCGTTGGCACCGGGTTCGGCGTCGTCGCACTGGGCTTCCCGAGTACGGCCGGTCTGTCGGTGGGCAGTACGCGGCTGTCGTTCGTCCGCGAGATCAGCTGGCTGGACGTCGGCACGGTCGGCGCAGTCGTCGTGTTCATCGCGATCGTCATGGCGTCGACCAACGCCGTGAACCTCACCGACGGCCTGGACGGCTTGGCCACCGGCACGTCGATCGTGGTGCTGAGCGCGTACGGGTTGATCTCGTTCTGGCAGTATCAGCACTGGTGCGCGGATCCGGCGGCGAACGCGGCCATCTGTTATGAGGCTCGCGATCCGCTGGAGACAGCTCTCGTGGCCGGCGCCGCCGCCGGCGCCTTGCTGGGCTTCCTGTGGTGGAACACGTCACCGGCTCGGATCATCATGGGCGACACCGGTTCCATGGCCCTGGGCGGGCTCATCGCCGGAGAGGCCGTCGCGACGCGGACCGTGCTCCTATTGCCGATCCTGGCCGGACTCTTCGTCATCATCACGATGTCGCGGATCATCCAGTACACGTCGTACAAGACGACCAAGCGTCGGGTGTTCCGCTTGTCGCCGCTGCATCATCACTTCGAGATGGTCGGCTGGCACGAGGTCACCATCGTGACCCGGTTCTGGATCATCGCCGGCGCCGGAGTGGTCGCCGCGCTGGGCCTGTTCTACGGAGAGTTCCTCGGCCGGCTGCCCTGACTCTCTCGCCGGGCCGCGTCCTGGCCGGTCGGGGCCGGGTGTTCGGCGGCCAGGCCGCTAGAGTGGCTCGACATGGACGATCTCGCGCTGGACCGGCTCGTCGCGAAAACCCTGGTCCGGGAGTACGACTGGGACGAGGAGGACGCCGAGGAAGCGGTGGCCGCCTGGCGCGACGGCGGCGGCGAGGGTGGCTGGGACGCCGCCGCCATCGCCGAGGACATCCACCGGGCGGCGGAGGAAGACGACTGACGCCCCTGGCGTACGGTCAACGACCGGCCGGGGCCCACCAGGTCAGGTGGGCGTCCGCCTCGGTCAGCGGCTCGATGATCTCCCAGGCTTCGGCGATGAGTCCGTCCTGGACACGCCAGATGTCGACGACGACGATGCCCGGTTCGTCCCCCGGCAACCGGCGGCGGGAGTGCATCATGACGTGGTCGCCGTCGGCGAACAGGTGCTCGATCTCGACCTGCATGCCGTCGAGCGGGACGAGCGCGGCGCGTACGGCGGCGAGCCATTCCGTCTTGGTGGAGTCGTGTCCGTCCGGCCGGTGATGGACGAAGTCGTCATTGAGGGACTGCGCCAGCGCCTCGACGTCGCCCGTCGCGACGAGCGCGGTCAGCGCCTGCTGGACGATGGTCTTGTTGTCGGCGTACCCGGTCTGTGTGGTCGTCTGTGTGGTCACCTGTGTGGTCGTCTGTGTGGTCATGGCGTGCAGTGTTGCCGTCCCACCGGCGGGCTGTCGATGACATCGCATTTCATGGCGTACGCCCGACGGCGGACGTAGCATCGGCCGTCGTGCACACCGTGGGCGAACTCCTGCGCGAGTGGCGGCATCGGCGACGGCTCAGCCAGCTCGATCTGGCGATCGCGGCAAACGTGTCGTCACGTCACGTGAGCCTGGTGGAGACCGGCAAGTCGCAGCCGAGCGCCGACATGATCATCCGGCTGGCCGAACACCTCGACGTGCCGCTGCGGGAACGCAATCGGCTGCTGCTCGCCGCCGGCTTCGCCCCCCGGTACGCCGAACGCCCGCTCACCGGGGAACGGCTGTCGGCCGCGTGGGAGGCGATCGGCCGGGTGGTGCGGGCGCACGAGCCCTATCCGGCTCTGGTGGTCGACCGCGGCTGGAACATCCTGCTGGCCAATCGGGCACTCGACCCGTTCCTCGCGTACGCCGCCCCGGACCTGCTGCAGCCGCCGGTCAACATGCTGCGACTCGGATTCGACGACCGCGGGCTCGCGCCCTACCTCGTCAACCTGGCCGAGGTCCGGTCGGTGCTCCGGGCGCGGCTGGCCCGTCAGCTCGCCCGTGCCCCGTCACCCGAACTGCTGGCGCTCTTCGAGGAGTACCTCGGGTCCCCGTTCAGTGAAGGGGAGGAACGGACCAGCACTGCCGAGATCGCCATCCCGATGATCTTCCGATTCGGTGGCCGGGAGATCCGTCTGTTCTCCACGACCACCTCCTTCGGCACTCCGCTGGACATCACGCTGGACGAGGTCTCGATCGAGTCGTACTACCCGATGGACGACGACAGCGCGGCGTACTTCACACAGCCGGACACCGCAGGTCGGACCCGCGCGTAGGCCGCTTGTGTAGGCTCTGATCATGGCGGAGACGCAGATCGAGGAACTTGACGACGGCCGCCACCTCGTCGAGATTCCGCACGAGGACGGCCCGGTGACGATCTTGGTGCGGGCTTCGCCCGCCGTCACCGACTTGTTCGCGGCGGACGGCACCCGCGTGGTGACCGCCACCGTGGAGTACCTGCTGGCCCGGCAACGCCCCGACGACCTGCCTCCGCAGCTCGACATCGAGGACGTCCTCGCCGCGTACGACGACTTCGAGGGTGAGATCCGCCGACGCCTCGGCGGTGTGTAGTCCGGCTGGGACGATGGTTGTCCACACGAGAATGATCACCTCATACTCTTAAAGATGTTGATCAGTTTAGGGTTCGACGAGCAATTGGAGGCCCTGTACGAACACATCGTGTGCCACCCGCCGATGACCTTGGAGCAGCTGGCGGCGTCAGCACACGGAGGGCCCAACACGCAGACCATGGTCCGGAGGCTTGTCACGCTCGGGCTCGTCGCCTGGCAGCAGACCTCGCCGGTGCGGATCGCCGCCGTGCCGCCGGACGCTTCGCTCGCGCCGCTCTACCACCGGTACGCCCAAGAGCTGGCCGCTCATCGCCATCAGCTGATCGTGCAGGCGGTCGAGGCCAGCGCCTTGGCCCTGCGGGACGACTTGTTCGAGGTCGTCGAGGACCCCGCCGCCATCCGGCGGCTCAACATCGAATTGCAGTACGAGGCGGTCGAACAGGTACGCGGCTGGGATCGGCCGCCCTATGTCGGCATCGCCACTCCGCCGCTGGACGATCCGGTGCAGAACGCCAACATGGCCGAGGGCATCCGCTATCGCATTCTCTACGATCGTTCGGCGTTCGGCGTACTGCAGGATCCGGTGGAACTCGTGCGTTCGCTGAATCGCGGCGAGGAGGCACGGGTCGGCGACATTCCGCTGAAGATGTATCTGATCGACGAGTCGGTGGCGGTGCTCATCCGGGCCGCCCCGCAGGCGCCCCGCCGGGCGCTCCTCATCCGGGAGCCGACCGTGCTCGCGATGTTGAGCGCGTTGTTCGAGGCGCACTGGGAACAGGCGATTCCACTGTCGAGCTACGCCTCGTGGGCCGCCGAGGCGTCGGAGCCGACCGCCGCCGAGCGGGAACTGGTGTCGCTGCTGGCATTGGGGATGGCCGATCACGAGATCGCCGAACATCTCGGTACGCACGAACGCACGATCCGGGAACGCGTACAGCGGTTGAAGACCAAACTCGGTGCGCAGTCACGGTATGAGGCGGGATACCGGGCGGCGCAGTGGGGCTGGCTCGCCCCGGCGGTCGCGTGATGACGGGCACGTCAGACGGAGCTGAGGGTCTCGCCCCCGAGGTCGCGGCCCATCTGCTCGAAGCCGCCGATGCCGACGAGCTGCGCCGATTGGCTGACCGAATCGAGTCGCTGGCCAAGGCGTACCGCATGCATCTGGACGGAGATTGCGCCGTCAGCGTGGTGACCGGCCCCCGGGTCGTGGCCGAACGCATCGCGCAGGCCCAGGCCAAGGTGCGGACCGAGCTTCGCGCTTTGGTGGGGCCGGGGGCCTGGCGGCCGGGCACGGAGATCGCCCACCGAATCGTGACAGTCGAGCCGGACCCGGCCGATCCCGGCTGCCGGAGTCTGCCGACGGTGCCGGTGACCGCTTACCTCGCGGATCATCGGTTCGCCGTGATCGTGACGAACCCCGAGACCGTCATCGTCTCCTATTCGGGGGCCTTGCTGGACGCGACCGGCGCGTTGTTCGAGGCGCTGTGGTCGCAGGCGGACCCGGATCGGGTGCTGAGCGCCGTCGACCCGGAGGTGGCGGAACTGCTGCTGGCCGGGGCGACCGACGCCGCGATCGCCCGGCACCTCGGGGTCGGGCCGCGGACGGTTCAGCGGCGCATCGCCGAGTTCCATCGGCAGCTCGGCGCGACCACCCGGTTCCAGGCGGGCGTGCAGGCGGCGATGCGTGCCGGGGCGGCCTCTGCACAAGGCCGCCCCGGCTGATCGTGCGTCAGCGCAAGCCGTACGCCGCTGGGATCGTCTGAACGATGGTGTTTCCGTCGGTGTCGGTGGCCGACACCCGCAGCGAGACCGTCCCGTCGGTCTGGTCGAGCTGCGGGTAGCGGACCGTCGCGACCTGCTCCCCCGTACGGGTGGGCGTGGTCGAGGCGGTACGCCACGTCCGGCCGCCGTCATAGCTCAGCTCCACCGTGATCTTCCGGAGCGGAGTCGTGTTGGTGTAGCCGAGATCGTGGTAGCCGGTGATGGTCAGGCGCTGGACGGAGCCGGCCTTGGCCGTGTTGAGGCCGTCCAGGTGACCGTCGTACCGCAGGTACAGCAGGTTCACGCCGGAGCAGGGACCGTAGCCCGCCAGCGTCAGGTTGCAGCTGTTGACCTCCGTCTGGGTCGGCCGGGCCGAGGTGAACGTCCACTCGGTATTCACCGTGCGGGCGTACTTCTGGTATTCGGCCGGCAGATCGGTGGTGTATTCACTGGTCATCCGATAGGTCGCCGACTCCGGCGCGAGCCGGAACAGCGGATCGCTGTAGCCCCGGAGGAGCCAGTCGGGCAGCTTCTCCAAGGCGATCTCCTGGTCACCCCGGAACAGCCGCAGGCGCTCGGTCTGGGTCTGGTTCTCGCCGCGCACCCAGGAGGTCACGGTGTTGCTGCCTTCGACGTCGGCCAGCTGGTGCACCACCGAGATGGCGTCACCGGCCCGGCAGACCGAACAGGCTCCGTTCCAGGGCTCGGTCTTCGGCCCGACCCGGGTGCCCGTGGCGAACGGCTGCGTACCCCAGGTCTCGGCCACCGGGCCCGCGCTCGGGTACACCGTCGTCTTGTACTGCGCGTTGGAGTACTTGAGCGTGGGCGGGTTGGAGTCGCCGGTCGTGTACCGGTGGTAGGTCCGGTTCCAGACGAGGTCCTTACCGACCGGGCCGAAGTACTGCGTGAGGTTCGCGTGCAGGGGCAGGACGAACCGGGTCGGCCAGGCCGACGGGATGTCCTGGTGGCCGGACAGTTGGGCGTAGGTGTAGCCGGTCCACTGACCTTTCGGGTAGTCGTAGCCGAACTGGGCGTTCACCTCGGCCACGTCGCGCTTGGTGACGGTGTAGTGCAGCGGTCCTGGGATCCGCCCCTTCTGGTAGAACTTCAGCTGGTACTGGTACGGGCTGAGCAGCGTGCCGGTGGACTGCACAGTGACGGGGCGCGTACGCGTGGCCTGCTCCAGCGCCTTGCCCTGCTCGGCGTTGACCGTCACGACCGGCACGGCGACCCAGGCGAACGCGCTGTACCACCAGATCGGCCGCAACTGGTCGAGGTAGACCATGATGGCGGTCGCACCGGCCGCGGCGACGCCCTTCAGCCGCTCCGCCGGATCGCCCTCACAGGCTTGAACCGTGCAGAGGTCGGACAGGTTCACCAGGGCGAGCTTGCCTCGGACGTCCACCTTGGACAGATCCTCGGCGGTGCCGTGGCCGGCGACGACCGTGATGAGGGACTGCTTCCCGTCGATCATCGGGACCTCGTCCGGACTCACTGCCGAGTAGTACGGCGTGATCGTCAGCTTGCTCGCGGTCATGGTCAGCAGTGGTACGCCCATCCGCACCTGCACCGACTGGACGAACGAGCCGAGGGTGGCCTTGCCCGACGGCAGTGACCACAGATGCTGGCCGGCGCCGATGTTGCCGCCCAGGTAGACGACGTTGCCACCCGCCGAGACGCGCTCGAAGCCCGGCAGCATCTCGTGCACCACCGCCGTCTTCGGCGTCTTGACGGTCACCTCGGTCGCCTTGCGCAGATCCAGCGTGACCGTCTTGTCGCTGTCGACGGTGATCTCCGGCTCGGCGATCGGCAGGAAGTGCACGTCCCCGGCCGCGTCCCGCCACGAGGCGGTGCCGTTGACGCTCCACTTGCCGGTGTACACGGCGGCGCTCATGGTCTGGGCGCCGTTCAACGGGATCTGGATGTCGAGGTCGGTACGCGCGTCGACCCGCGAGAGCAGGAAACCGCCTGGGCTGAAGTCGACCGCGCCGGCCGGCGGGATGATCCGAACCTGCAGGGTGTTCCGGTCGGGCGCCTTGAGCCCGCCGACGGCCGTACGCACCGTGTCCCCGGACCCGGTCGCCACGATCACGCCGTGGTACCAGGTGTCGAGGCCCGGCTTGGTCACGTCGAAGGTGACGCCGACATCGGCGGTTCCGTGTGCCGGGACCACCACGGTGTCCCGGCCGAGGGTGAGCATCCCGGCCGGGGCAGGTGTCGAGACGCTCATCGAGAACGTCGACGTCAGGCTGAGCGAGACGTCGGTGTCGGTGTCGTTGGTGTAGGTCAGCGTCCGGTTGACCGGAGCGGTGTAGGGAGCGCCGATCGCGCCGAAGTCGAGGTTGCCCGACGCGCGTACGCCTTGCTTGGTGGCGGTCGCGACGTCGACCCGGCCGGCGCCGGTGTCCAGCGCGGTCGCGTCGATGCCCTTGGCGGTGCTGGTGAGCGCCGCCTTGAGCTGCTGACCGGTCCACTCCGGATGCTCCTGGGCGAGGATGGCCACCGCCCCGGCGACGTGCGGGGTCGCCATCGAGGTGCCACTCGCCGAGGTGTAGATCTCGCCGGGCTCGCCCATCATCTCGCCCGTCGACGAGTGCGCGGCGACGATGTCGACGCCGGGTGCCGAGATGTCCGGCTTCGCGTTCAGCTCACCGGGCGCCGGGCCACGGGACGAGAAGTACGCCATCGCGTCCTGCTTGTCGACGGCGGCCACCGTCAGGGCCGCCGGGGATGATCCCGGCGTGCCGATGGTCTTGGCGTACCAGTTGTTGCCGGCCGCGACGACGAACAGGACGCCGTAACGCTGCGACAGGTCGGCGACCGCCTGTTCCAGCGGGTCGTCGCCGGGGGTGTCCGTGCCGCCCAGGCTCATGCTGATGACCTTGGCGCCGTTCGCGGCGGCCCATTCCATCCCCGCGACGATCCACGAGTAGTCGCCGCCGCCGTAGTTGTCGAGCACCTTGCCGATGAGCAGCTGCGCGCCCGGGGCCACGCCCTTGTACTTGCCGCCGGACGCCGCGCCGCTGCCGGTGATGGTCGAGGCGACGTGGGTGCCGTGGCCGTGGCCGTCCTGCACGTCCTCGCCCGGCACGAAGGACTGGCTCGCCAGCACCTTGCCCTGCAGGTCGGGGTGCGTCAGGTCGATCCCGGTGTCCAAGATGGCCACCTTGACACCGGCCCCGGTGAAGCCGGCCGCCCACGCCTCGGGCGCGCCGATCTGCGGCACGCTCTGGTCGAGCGTCGCGGTCGCCTGCGCGTCCAGCCAGACCTTCTGCACCCCGGTGGCCGACCGGAGGCTGCTCCACAGGTCCTTGGACTTCGCACGATCGATCCGGGTGGCCGCGGCGGCGATGCTGGGCATGCCGCGTACCGCCTCGGTGCCGGGCAACGCGTCGGTCTTGGCGGCCAGGGACGCCGCGTCCGGGGAGGACTGCTTGCCCCGGCTGTCGATCGACGGGGACTTCGGGTACTGCAGGATCAGCGGCAGCCCGGAGATCCGGTCGTCGGTGTAGCCGGCCTTCGCCAGATACTCGACGTCGAACAGCCGCGCGTCGAGCAGGCCCGATCCGACCAGTTTGAGCGCGTCCGAGGGGTAGACGTGGAAGGCCCCGTTCTCCCGGCCTTCCAGGAACGTCGTCGGCACGCCGCCGGGGCGCGGCGCGACGTAGCTGACCGTCGGCTTGATCCGGCCGTCGGGTCCGGACTCGACGGTCACGACGTCGCCGGTGATCAGGGTGATCTTCTTGGCGCCGCCCGAAGTGGACGACGTGACGGGAGATGCGGCCGCACCGGTGGGTGCGGCGGACTCGGTGGCGACGGCCACGCCGGGTATGCCGGAGGACAGCAGTAACCCGAGTGTGAGCACGCCGACCGCGTATGCACGCGGTCGCCATCGACGAGGACTCATGGTCGCTCCTTCAACAGACGCTGTGGGGGGTTTGGGCGCCCGCTGAAGAGAGTCGCGCAGTTATCGGAATGTATGGAAGATCTTCACCGCAGCCGGAATACGCCATGACGTAAACCGGCGGTCGGAGAAGCGACGTGGGGTCACGCGGCCTTGGGCGTACGCC
Organism: Hamadaea flava; assembly: GCF_024172085.1. Lineage (NCBI taxonomy): Bacteria > Bacillati > Actinomycetota > Actinomycetes > Micromonosporales > Micromonosporaceae > Hamadaea > Hamadaea flava. The sequence goes on from NZ_JAMZDZ010000001.1 coordinate 1,654,713, forward strand.
CGGCGGTCGCCCGGGTGGCGTCCGGCGCGGTTCGCATGCCCCGGCGTACGACGACCTTGATCAGCTCTTCCACGACGAGCAGGGTGGCGGCGAGGCCGATGCTGATCAGCCATTCCCGGCCGCCGAGCGAGGTCGTGCCGAAGATTCGGTTGAGGATGTCGAACGCGGTGACGGCGATGATCGCGACCAGGGCGATGCCGTAGCGGCGCAGTTGCTGGGCGGCGGGGATGGCCGCCCGGTCGAAGATCGTGCCGACCTGGTCGCGGGACAGCAGCCCGCCCACGAGGTGGAACAGCGACAACGTGGTGAGCAGCATGGTCGCGCCGAGGACCGGTCCGCCCTGCCAGTCGCCGATCTGGTACGCCACCAGCGAACCGATGGTCATGACCGCCCCCTGTACGCACAGCCGGATCCAGTCGGCGCGCGACAGCACGGGTGCGCCGACCGGCCGGGGCGGGCGTTGCATGAGTCCGGGCGTGGGTTTGTCGAAGCCCAGCGCGATCGCGATCGGGATGTCGATGATCATGTTCAGCCACAGGATCTGCATCGGGTTCAGGGGCGAGCCGGCCGCGATGTTCAGGACTCCGGCGGCGAGGAAGATCGCGATGTACGCGACCAGGGTGGACATCTGGAAGCGCAGGTACTTGAGCAGGTTGTCGTAGAGGGACCGGCCGTATTCGACCGCGCCGACGATGGTGGCGAAGTTGTCGTCGGTCAGGATCATGACGGCGGCTTCCTTCGACACCTCGGTGCCGGTGATGCCCATCGCGACGCCGATGTCGGCGGCCTTCAGCGCGGGCGCGTCGTTGACGCCGTCGCCGGTCATCGCCACCACGTTGCCGCTCTCCTGGAGCAGGCGGACGAGGCGGAGTTTGTCCTCGGGGGCCACGCGGGCGATCACACCGATCCCGGGCAGTTCCTTGAGCAGCTGGTCGTCGGTCATCGCCGAGAACTGCGCTCCGGTCAGGGCGCGGCCTTCGATGCCGAGTTCCCGGGCGATCGCCGCAGCGGTCGTCGCATGGTCTCCGGTGATCATCCGTACGCGGATGCCGGCGGCCCGGCATTCGGCGATCGCGGCCTTGGCCTCCGGCCGCGGCGGGTCGACGATGCCGACCATCGCGAGCAACGTCAGATCGCGTACGTGTGGGAGATGATCGGCGGCCGGGTCGAACGTGGCCGGGTCGAAGTCGCGTTGCGCGACCACCATGACCCGCTCCCCCGCCGCGGCGATCCGGTCGTTCGCCGCCGACGCGAGCGTCTTGTTCTCGGCCGTGACCGGCACCACCGCGCCGGACGGGTCGCGGTAGGACGATGCCTTGGCGATCAGGACGTCCGGCGCGCCTTTGACGTAGCAGCGGATCACCGGCTTGCCCGTGTCGTCGGTCATCTCGTGGAAGGTCGCCATGAACTTGTAGTCCGAGTCGAACGGGACTTCGGCGACGCGCGGGAAGCCCGCGCGGGTCTCCTCGATGTTCAGCCCGCCCTTGGCCGCGAGCACGATCAGCGCGCCCTCGGTGGGGTCGCCGATCAGGTTCTCGCCGTCCAGCACGGCGTCGGCGCACAGCGCCATCGGCAGCAGGTAGGGGTCCAGCTCGAAATCGGACCCGCCGACGTGGGTGATCTTGCCGTCGACGCCGTAGCCCTCGCCGCTCACCGTGAACCGTTGCTGCCCGGGAATGACCAGTTCGCGCGCGGTCATCTTGTTCAGCGTCAGGGTTCCGGTCTTATCCGAGCAGATCACCGAGGTCGCGCCGAGCGTCTCGACCGCGGGCAGGCGCTTGACGATCGCGTTGCGTGCGGCGATGTCCCGCGTACCGATCGACAGCAGGGCGGTCACCACCGCGGGCAGGCCCGTGGGAATCGCGGCCACGGCCAGCGCCACGCCCGTGATGAACACGGTGTCGAACGACTGCCCGCGCACCAGCCCCAGCACCACGACGAAGACCAGGGCCACCGCGGCGATCGTCGCGATGATCTTCGACAGGCCGTCGAGCTGCTTCTGCAACGGCGTCTTGCCCGCCTCGGTACCGGCCAGCAGGTGGGCGATATGCCCGATCTCCGTGTCCATCCCGGTCGCGGTCACCACCAGCTCTCCGCGACCTCGCGTCACCGAGGTGTTCATGTACGCCATACAGGTGCGGTCGCCCAGCGCGACGTCGTCGCCGGGGACCACGTCGACCGTCTTGCCGACCGGGAGACTCTCCCCGGTCAGCGCCGCTTCCTCGATCTCCAGGGTGGCCGCGACGCCGACCCGGCCGTCCGCCGGAACCCGGTTGCCCGCCTCCAGCAGCACGACGTCACCGGGGACGAGCTGCTCGGCATCGATCTCGACCGCCTGGCCGTCCCGGCGTACGCGGGCGATCGTCTTCATCATCTGCTGCAGCGCGCGTACGCTCTCCTCCGCCTTGGCCTCCTGCCGCAGCCCGATGACGGCGTTGAACACGGTGAGGCCGGCCAGCACGATCGTCGTGGACCAGCTCTTGGTCACGATCAGGTTCACCACTGCCGCAGCCAGCAGGATGATCTGCATGAAGTCGCGGTACTGCCGGACGAACGCGGCGACCGCCGACTCCTGCTTCCCACCCGCCAGCCGGTTGGGGCCGAATCTCGCCAGCCGCTCCTGCGCCTCGGCCGAACCGAGGCCCTGCTCGGGTCGCACTCCGGCGGCTGCGGCGACGTCGGCATACGACCGGGCGTACGCCGGCCCGCCGGGCTTGCTGTCCACCACCACAGCCCCCACCCCCTCGTCCCTCCAGATCATCACCGGGGCCGGGGTACGCGACCCTCACCCGGCACGGGTGAAACAGCGGGCCGACTGAGAACGATTACAAGAGGTTACGACGTGTAAAAAGCGCCAACCATAAGCTTCCGGCAATCGCCGGGGATACCTGATTTCGGGCGCGCCACCAGCGCAGATCCGTTGGTAAGGATCTGGTAAAACACGCGTTCTAACGTGAAGGACGAAGTCGGTTTCAGCATTGTCCGGGGGAGTGAAATCGTGCGTCCTGAAAAGCAACCAACAAACGAACATCGCGTGGAGCACCACAGCAACGGCTACCGCAGCTTCTACGTCAACGACCGGGTCTTCGCTCGGTTCCGCGCCGCCGTGCACTGGACCAGCCGCCGGCCCGACGCCATCGGCCGGGCGCCGGAGAACATGTCGGCCGCGATCGAGCAGTACATGGAGCAGCTGGCCACCCGCCTGGAGCAGGAGTTCAACAACGGCGAGCAGTTCCCCTCCATCCCACCGCAGCGGCGGCGCCGACTGCGGGAGGCGCGGTGACCGCCGCACCGCAGAACCACCCGCGCCGGTGGGTCGTCCTCGGCGTGCTGATCGTCAGCCTCCTGGCGGTGGTGCTCGACAACACCGTGCTCAACGTCGCCCTGACCACGCTCGCCGATCCGGCCGACGGCCTGGGGGCGAGCCAGAGCGAGCTCGAATGGTCCATCAACTCCTACACCCTCGTGTTCGCCGGATTCCTGCTGTCTCTGGGGACCCTCGGCGACCGGTTCGGCCGCAAGCGGGGAGTCCTGGCCGGGCTGGTGCTGTTCTGCCTCGGCTCGCTGCTGTCGGCGTACGCCCACAGCCCCGCCCAGCTCATCGGGGCCCGGGTGGTGATGGGCCTGGGCGCGGCGGCGATCATGCCGCTGAGCCTGGCCATCGTCACCGGGCTCTTCTCCGAATCGGACCGGCCGCGAGCGATCGCGGTCTGGTCCGGCTCGGTCGGCATCGGCGTGGCGCTGGGCCCCATCGTCGGCGGCCTGCTGCTGGAGCGCTTCTGGTGGGGCTCGGTCTTCCTGATCAACGTCCCGGTGACGGTCGCCGCGTTCGTGGTGATCGCGCTCGTCGTGCCGGAGATGCGGACCCACTCCTCGGCCCGGGTCGACGCCGCCGGCGCGCTATTGTCGATCGTCGCGCTGACGTCGCTCACGTACGGCATCATCGACGGCGGCGACCACGGCTTCGACGACGCCCGGCCGTGGCCTTGGCTGGCCGCCGGGGTGGTGCTGCTGGCGGTGTTCGTCTGGTGGGAGGGCCGGGCCGCCGAACCCGCGCTGGATCTGCGGCTGTTCCGCGACGCCCGGTTCAGCGCCGCCAACACCGCCATCAGCCTCGTATTCTTCGCGGCCATCGGAGCGTTCTTCTTCATCCAGTTCTACCTCCAACTGGTCCGGGGCTTCTCGCCCCTGAAGGCAGGGCTGCTGGTGACGCCGTTCGCGGTGGCCCAGCTCGTCTTCGCCCCGGCCAGCGCCGCCCTGGTCCGCCGGTTCGGCTTCCGCGCGGTGTGCGGGGCCGGGCTGGTGCTGACCGCCGGTGCGCTGGGCGGCACGGTCCAGCTCACGGCCCACACATCCCTGGTGATCGTCGGCGCGGCCTTCTTCGCCGCCGGGATCGGGATGTCGCTGGTGATGGCGCCGTCGATGGCGTCGGTGATGGCCAGCGTGCCCCGCGACCGGGCCAGCGTCGGCTCGGCGACGGCCAACACGGTTCGCCAGGTGGCCAGCGCGCTCGGCATCGCCGTCGCCGGATCGATCCTGACCCCGCTGTACCGGGCCGGGATCGATCCGCACCTGGCGGGGCTGCCCACGGCGGCCCGGGAGGCGGCGGCCGAGGCGCTGGCCGCCGCCCACGCGGTCGCGCCTTCGCTCGGTCCGGCCGGACCGGCGCTGGTGGACGCCGCCGACACCGCCTTCGTCGAGGCGCTGCGGACCACGTTGCTGATCCTCGCCGTCACCGTGCTGGCCGCCACCCCCATCGTCGCCCGCTGGCTACCCGGCCGCCGGCACGAGGACCGGCGGGCGTCCGGCGTACGCCTGAGCGGCGACGGCGGCGGCGACCTCGGCGACACCACCGGGCTCCCGGAGGCGCAGCACGAGGACGCCCACTCCTGAGAGCCAGTCCAGCACCTGTTCGTAGCCCCGCGCGACGGCGGCCAACTGCGCCGCCGACTCGTGGATCTCCGCGCCGCGGCCCCGGCGGTCCAGCCGGGCGATCGCCTGCTCCGGTGGCACGTCGAGCAGCACGACGATGTCCGGCAAGGCGATCGCGAAGGTGTCGGAGAGGTGGCGGACCAGGTCCTCCGGCGGCAACGCGTACATGGCGAGCAGGTCCGCGCCGAGCCGCCACAGATCCGTGTCACAGCCGATGCGGCGCGCCCAGGCGCGTACCCCTAGGAGGACCAGGGGATCCACGGGCAGGACGGCGGGCGGCGGTGCGGGCGGGACCGCGGATCTGGCCAGGGCCTTCGCGTAGAGCGGGAGGTAGACCAGCGAGTCGACCAGCGGATGCCGGTCGGCGACGATCACCCGGGGCCGCCACGCGTCGACCGCCAGCCGCTGCGCCGGGCCGTAGGTGGCCAGTTGCAGGTAGAAGGCCGCGATCTTGAGGTGCGGGCTGTGCAGCCGATCCGCCGCCGCCGACAGCTCCTCGAGCTGCCGGGACAGCTCGTGCAGCGGGCCGTTGGGGGCCTCGTGCGGCCGGATCGTGTGCAGCACGGTGACGTCCTGTTCGCTGCCCGCCTGACGGCGCAGCTCGTGGGCGACGGAGGTCTTGCCGCAGCCGTCGATCCCCACGAGGGCGACGACCAGCGGATCCGTAGCGGCGCTCGTCATCGGTCCCCCGTCAGCTGCAACAGGTGCCGCGCGGTGCGGAAGACTCGCGGCACGAACGGCTGCTCGCGATGGGTGTGGAACATCAAGTACAGCTGGAGCCGGGTCATCAGCAGGTCCTGCACCGCGAAGCGGAAGCCGCGCCGCCACTGGCCGGGGTCGAGGTCGACGCCCGCCACGCCGGCGACCTTGCGCCGATGCCGCTCCAGGTAGTGCTCCAGTTGCTCGGACGTCGCCTGCGGAGTCAGCGTGAAGCACAGCAGTTCGGCCAGGTCACGCTGCGGCAGACCGACCGTCGCCAGCTCCCAGTCGAAGGCCACCAGACCGAGCCCGTTCCGGCGCAGCGCGATGTTGCGCGGGCTGAAGTCGTTGTGGATCAACGTCTTCGGCAGCGCGTCCTGTTCGCGCAGCCAGCCGCCGGCCTCGTCGATGAGCATCGTGATCTGCCGGTGGGCACCGGCGTCCACCACATCGGGGTGCTCGGCGGCGTTGAAGTCACACAGCGCCTGCCACAGTTCGGCCGCCTTCTCGACATGTTCGCTGCCCGGGACGAAGCCCAGCCAGCCGCGGTCGAGCAGGGCGTCGGTGTCGTTGAGCCAGCGGCCGTGAAGTGGGGCGATGCCGTCGACGGCGGCCTCGACCATCGGCGTGGCCCACAACTCGGGCCGGTCGGCGGTGTCGAGGAGCACGACCTCGGTCCGCGTGAGCCGCTCCAGCAGCAGCGCGTACGCCTCCCGCCCGGCGTCTTCGAACACGCCGTAGCATCGCGGGCTGATCGAGGCCAGCTCGGGCAGGTCGGCCCGGTAGAGCGCGAGTTCCCGCAGATGGGCGTCCTTGATGCCGGTGAGGCCGGCGAACCGCTGCCAGGCCTGGGCGACCCGGTCGCCACACAGCGAGGCGACCCGGGCCATCGCGACCACGACCTCGTCGTCCAGTGGCTTGAGCTTGGCCATCAGCGGCAGCTCCCGCTCAGACCGGCCATCGTGGACGATGAGGTCCAGCGGCAGTACGCCGAGCAGCTTGCGCTGCTCCCCCGTCGCGACCGCGTCGGTGATGATGCCCGAGCCCTGCACAGCTGGGCCGAGCGTGACCGAGGTGACCTGCGCGCCGGGCAACGCCGGGGCGAGCAGGGTCTGGAGCAGTCCGGTCGTCACGTCGGCGGGACGCAGCCACCGGACCTCGCGCGGCCGCCCGAGCCGCTGGTGGGCGTCGGCGAACTGCCCGCTGGTGATGGCGGCGGCCGTCGACAGGTCCAGGGCCAGCGCGAACCCGGCGACGATCTCGGCCAGCCGGCCGGCGTTGCCCTCGCCCGCGCAGCCCAGGGCGGTCAGCATGTCCCGCTGCTGGGTCAGCCGCGTACCGCCGCCGACCGTGCCGACGATCAGGTTGGGCAGCAGCATGGTGGCCAGGATCCCGTCGTCGTGCGGCTCGATGCCGAGGATCGCCGTCGACGACTCGTGTACGCAGGCGATGTCCTGCCCGGTCGCGACGAAGAGGGCGGCGATGACGTTGGCGGCGTTGACGGTGTAGCCGTGCATGCCGGCTTGCAGCGCGGCGAGCAGGCCGACGCGATAGGCCCGGTCGAGCGCCTCCGGCGTCGTCTTGAGGACAGCCGCGACGGTGGCCCGGTCGAGGAAGCACTCAGCGGTCACCCGCGCACCGCGTCCGTCGATCATGGACAGTTGGGTGACCTTCTTGTCGCCGCTGAGGTTGCCCTCGATCTGGAACAGCTCCGGCTTCAGCAGCGGGTCGTCGGCCAGGCTGTCGTTGATGAACGTGCAGATGCTCCAGGTCGCCGCAGTCGTCATGTTCTGCCCGGCGGCGTCCCGCGTCTCGAACGCGAAGCGGACGTGCACATAGCGCCCGATCTGGAAGGGCTGGACGTCGACAAGGTTGGCGTGCCTCGACACCAGCCCCACCCGTTGCCGCAGCTGGGACGTGTTCTCGGCGAGCCACCGGGTGAAGGCGTACGCCGCCGCCGTGTCGGCGAACCCGTAGACGGGCGCACGGGTCATCCGCTGCGCGAGCACATGCGTGCGTACGCCGCCGCCGAGGGTGATCGCGCGGGCGCCCCGGGCGACCGAGGCGACCAAGGCCCCCTCCGTGGTGGCCAACGGGGCGACGATCGGCCCCTGGACGTTGCCGCCGTCGAACAGCAGCGGACCGGCCAGCCCGACCGGGATCTCCACGGTCGCGGTGAAGTTCTCGATGTTGCCCGCCAGCGTCCGGGCGTCGATCCGGCCCGGCCCGAGCGAGGCCAGCGCGCTGCCGCTCTGTGCCCGCAACCACTCCAGCCGATCGGCGCGGGCGGCTTCGGTGTGCAGGCCCCGGCCGGGGATCACGTCGAAGGTCGCCTCGGTCATCGCCGCTGTCCCGCCATCGCGACCGGCTGCCCGCCGGTGATCCGCTGCCAGACCTGCGGATCGGTGGTGAACACGCGGTCCTTGACCCGAGGCGGGCGCTCGCCACGGCGTACTCGGCGCTCCCATTCGCGCAGGAACGCGTGCGGATGGGTGGCGACCACGCTGACCGGGTCGAGCCGATCGGCGGCCCGGCCCCGGGCGTACCCCGGCGACTGCGCCCGCAGCCGGGCGTCGAGGGCGACGCCGAGGGTCTCCAGCTCGTCCGCCGTGAAGACCCCGGTCGGCGCGATCGCGACCTCGTAACGCCGTCCGCCGGGCGCCATCCGGCACGTGGCGTTGCGTACCTGGAGGCCGACGTCGCCGAGCGCGCCGGACAGCGCCCGCAACAGCTGCGGCTCCAGCAGGGTGTCCTTCACGTCGGCGGCGGGCAGGCTGCGGCCGGCGTACTCGACTCTGGGCGTACCGGCGACGAAGTCCACGACGCGGACGATGTCGGTGACCGCGCACCGGTAGAGACCGCCGACGTGGGTCAGCACGACGTGGTATTCGCGGCCGGGCTGCAGCTCGTCGGCGAGCAGCGTGGCACTGCCGGGCTTGATCTCCTCCTCGGCCGGGATGAACTCGTAGAGGCAGCCGGTGACGTACAGCGGCCCGGCGGTCGGATGCCGGTCCAGCTGCACCGCGACCGGGCCCTCACAGGACGCGACAGGTCCAGGAAGGACACTCACGTCGGCTCCGTAGGCCGCGCGGGCCTGCGGCAGGTAGAACGACGACAGCGCGGTGTTCCAGGTGACGAGCAGATCGATGTTGGGCCACAGGTGCTCGGGCCGGATCGTGCCGAAGTACGCGGCCAGCCGCTCGATCTCGCGGGCGCGTTCCGGGTTCGGGGACCGGTGCGGCAGACCGCCGAGGGTGCCGGCCGCGATCTCCTCGACCATCCGGGGCCACCACTGTTCCAGCTGATAGGGCAAAGCGGCGGCGATGGCGGGGTTGACCGTGACGACGCAGCGGATGTCGTACTCGGCGGCCAGGCGCACTTTCAGGTAGGTGCGCTCCCAGTGGTCGGCGTCGGTGAACGCGTCGGGCAGCCGGCTCCACGGCGCGGCGTTGCCCGGTCCGACGGCGAGCTGATCGCCGAACTTGCCGAAGTCGACCTGGCTGGGTCCGATGTGCGGCTGGCCGCCGGAGGTCCGCGCGATCGGCGAGTGCGGATCCTGCCACAGATTCAGCACACCGCTCTGCGTCGCGATCGCCTCGGGGTGGTGCTCGACCACTCGGGCGAAGCAGGCGTAGTAGAACGGCAGGAAGCAGTCGCGCATGTACGTCCGGGTCACCGGGATGTGCTTCTCCCGGCCGGTGGTGCCGCTGGACGAGAAGTAGACGACCGGGTCCTCGGCGGTGAGGATCTTCGGCTCACCGGCGATTGCGCGCTCGATCCAGGGCATGTACTCCTCGTGCGTCCGGATCGGCACCCGGCGGCGCAGGTCGTCGACCGAATGGACGGCGGCGAGGTCGTGCTCGGTGCCGAACTCGGTGGCGGAGTTGGCGGTCAGCACTTCCTGCAGGACTTCGTGCTGGGCCAGCATCGGCTCGGCGAGCCGGTTGAGCAGGCGCTGCTTGGCCGCGCGTACGCGGTCGGTGTAATCGATGTCAGTCATCGGCGGTTTCCCTCAAGTGCGTGGGTACGTCGGAGGTGAGGCGGGCGTACAGGCGGCGGTTCCCGGTCTGGTGTGGATCGTCGGAGATCCGCAGGTGGGTCGCCGTGGCGAGGTGTTCGTCGACGGTGAGGCGGTCGACGTGGGCGATGGTCAGCTCGTCGCCGGGGCGCAGTGTCCGGCGAAGGACCGCTTCGCAGAGCACGTGGTGGACGTGCACGAGGTACTCGGCGACGGTGACGCCGCCGACGGCGATGTCCAGGCGATGCCGATTCCCGGTGGCCGCGGTGGGCTCTCCAGGGGGACCCGGCACGGTGATGGTGAGCGTGCCGGGCAGGCTGGTGCAGGGCGCGGGCGCTCGCAGGAGTTTCAGGCCCCGGCTGAGCGCGCTCTTGGGATCGTCGGGGGCCGGGCCGAGCCAGGCGATGCCGTCGGTCACGTGGTCGCACGGGAACCGGCGGGCGACGCTGTCCGGGTTGCCGGCGAAGAAGACCGCGCGGGTGAACGAGCGGTACCACGGGTCACGGGCCGGCTCCGGGACGGCGGCGGCGAAGCCGAGCGCCCCGGTGACGAACGTACGCAGATCGAACGTCCCGATGACCGCGGAGACTCGGTAGCCGGTCATCGTGGGCGCCATGGGCGCCATGGGCACGGTACGCGGCGTGGGCGGCGCGGTGGGTTCGGCGTCGTCGGCGAGCCCACGGCTGACCCGTTCGTAGTGGGCGAGCAGGAGGCGGCCGAGCAGCTGTTGTTCGTCCATGTCAGCCGAACACCGTGGTCAGCAGGCCGGCCGGCACCCGGCGGCGGCGGTCGAGCAAGCCGGTGGTCAGCCGGTACGGGTCGACGTAGCCGCCGTCGGGGACGGCCAGCCGCCGCAGGAACTCGGGACCGCCGCCGTCCGGTTCGGCGTCGCCGGTCTCGCCGAGGATGCGTTCGGCGCGCACCATCGAGCGCCGCAACAGCTCGGGCTGGAACGACTTGGCACAGCCGCGTTCCAGCATGGCGATGAAGTAGATGCGCATGCCGAGGCGGTAGGTCGGCACGTCCACATGTCGCAGGCAGGCGTCCGCCAGGTCGGACAGGGTCTTGCCCTCCCAGCCGCCGTGCCGGCTGGAGGCTACGACGCCGTCGATCGGCACCCGGCCCAGGGCCAGCCGGGTCACGGCGGCTCCGAGCGCGGTCAGCACCTTGTCGAGCAGGATGTAGTCCTGCATGAGTTCCTGGTCGTAGACGAGGACCACGCGCTGATGCCGTGCGCCGATCGGGATGAGTTCCCGCAACACCGGGACGAGGTAGTTGGCGACGCCCTCCTCGTCGACGATCTGCCGCACTGGCAGGCCCCAGATCGTGCCGTCTAGGTAGACCGGCCCGCCGATGCCCCGGTGGTCGATGGTGAGCTGATGCTCACGCAGGACGTCGAGCACGTCGTCGGCGGTCAGCGTCAGCTCGGCCGGGTCGAGCAGACCCGGATCGGCCACGTTGAGCAGGTCGAGCTGCTCCTTCCAGAGGTCGATGAGCCGGACGCTGGCCGGATGAATCCAGCCCTCTTTCTCCACCCGTTCGAAATAAGGTTGCAATGAATCGCCGGTGGGGCGTACGCCCGCCGCATTGGATCGGACGTACAACTCGCCCAGTTCCGATTCGGAGCAGGCCGACCAGTCGACGGCGCCGACCGCTCGGTCGAGGAATTCCCAATAGGCCGCGGTCTGGGCGGTGAGGGTGGACATCCGCGGATTCCACACGTAGGTGACCGGGCGGATCTCCCGGGTGCTCTTGTGGATCACGTCGAGCCACAGCAGCCCCTTGACGTGAGTGGGCGTCAGCGGCTTGGTCGGCGTGATCGTGACCGGCGCCAACGCCAGGTCGGCCGTCACCGGCGCATCGTTCATCTGCCTGCCTCTCCTCGGATCGACCGCCCCTCGGGCGGCCCGCGCCGACGGGCCCGACCGGGCGCGCCGACCGCCGGAAATTAGCAAGGCGATGCGTACGCCAGCAATCACAGAATTGCATTCTAGGTTGTCTTGCGTCTCTTATGAGAGATGCCTCGAATACCTGTCTGACAAAGAAATTCCGGGTAGCCGACAATTGTTGTTCCGGCTATTGTTCACGGCGACCGGATCGCGTGCGACAAAGGAGCCGTAATGGCGGGCATCGCCCACGACGTCACTCTCTTCATTGGAGCCCGACCCAACCTGCCCAAGGCCGCGACGCTCGTCCGCGCGTTCGCCGCGCCACCGCTGCGCGACGCCGGAGCCGGGCTGCGTGTCGTCCACACCGGACAACACGCCGCCGGGCGGATGGGCCTGTCCTACGCCGACACGCTCGGCATACGCGTCGAGGAGGTGCTGCGAGCGCCGGACGCGGAGCGCGACGGCGAGCGGCTCTCCTCACTGGTCGCCGTGATCGACCGCTACCTGGCCCGATCCGGCGACCCGGACCTCGCGGTGGTGGTCGGCGACGTGAACTCGACGCTGGCCGCAGCCGTGGTCGCCGCCCGCAACGGCATCCCGGTCGCGCACGTGGAGGCCGGGCTGCGCTCGCATGTGCGCGACGAGCCCGAGGAACTCAACCGCCGGATGATCACCGCCGTGGCCGACTTCCACCTCGCGCCGTCCCGGCGTGCGGTCGGCAACCTGCTCCGCGAGAACATCTCCGGCGAACGGATCTGGCTGGTGGGCAACGCCCACACCGAGAGCTTCCTGCTCGGAGCCGACGAGCGCCGGGCCGCGGCCGACCCGGCCGACCTCGGCTTGGAGCCCGGCTCCTATGTGCTGCTATCGGTGCACAAGGCGTCGACCATGCAGCATCAGACCTGGCTGGAGGAGCTGGTGCACAAGCTGGCCGGCCAGGAACGCGTGGTGTGGGTGCTGCATCCGGGCTGCCACAAGCTGCTGACCCTGGCCGCGCCGCACCTGCTCGCCGTCGACGGCGTCCGCTACCTGGACCCGTTGCCCTACCACGATTTCGGCCGGCTGCTCACCTCGGCCGCCTGTGTGGTCACCGACTCGGCCGGGATGCAGGAGGAGACCACGGTCTCCGGCGTCGCCTGCGTCACCGTCGGCGTCGACACCGCCCGTCCCGAGACCGTCAGCCACGGCACCAACGCGTTCGCCGGCTTCGACGTCGGGCTCGCCCTCGCGGCCACCGACCAGGCGGTACGCGGGCCGCGGCGCCCGGCGCAGGTGCCCGAGCACTGGGACACGTCGGTCAGCACCCGGATCAGCGAGGTGCTCGCGGGCATCCTCGCCGACTCCGCGGCCGCCCGGCAGAACGCCTCGCTCACCCACCGATAAACGCTCGCACACCGACAAGGGGGCTCGACGATGCGACGGCTGGACCTTCCGAATCTCGTGACCGCCACCCGCTACCCCAGCGCGCTGGTCTTCCTGCTCGCCTGCGCCGCCGGCCGTCCGTCGTGGTCGGCGGCGACCCTGGCGCTGCTCCTCCTGACCTACCTGACCGACCTGCTCGACGGCTTCCTGGCGCGGCGTACGCCCGGACGGGATCCGCGGGCGGGCCAGGTGATGGACAGCGCCGCCGACAGCTACACGTTCGTCATCGTCTTCACCGGCTTGTTCGTCGCCGGCGTGGTCCACCCGATCACGCTGTGCGCGGTGATCGGCGGCCGGGCCGTGCTCGACCTGACCCGCCTGGTCGGGCTGGCCCGGGGCGAAAGCTACCTGCGCCCGACGTTCTACACGAAGGCCAAGGGCTTCGTGTACTGCAGCCTGTCCATCGTCCTGTACGCCAAGACCGTGCCCGTGTTCGCCTGGCTGGGCCGCGATCCGCTGCCCGTGGCCGCCAACACGGCGCTCGTGCTGGCCACGGTGGCGGCGGTGGGCTCCTTCCTCGCCGTGCACCGGCAGCACTTTCTGACCATGTTCGCTCCGGCGACCCCCTCGATCACCGAAAGGTTGGAGCATGTCGAAACCCAATCGCCAAGCCGCGCTTGACCAATACGGGAAGATCGCGAGCTATTACGACTACCAGCTCGTCTTCCGTGGGATGCGGGCCAAGGGCATCGCCGCCCTGGGCCTGCGCCCGGGACAGACGGTGCTGGAGGCCGGTTGCGGCACCGGCGTCAACTTCGCCCGGCTGCGTGCCGGGGTGGGAGCGACCGGGCAGGTCTACGGCATCGACCAGAGCCCGCTGATGCTGCGGCAGGCGCGCGCGAAGATCGCCCGGCGGGGCTGGACGAATGTGGAGGTCTTCGAGTCGCCGTTGGAGGAGGCGGAGCTGCCGTTGCTCGCCGACGCGCTGCTGTTCTCCTTCACGCACGACCTGTCGCAGATCCCGGCGGCGGTCGACAGCGCGATGGCGAAGGTACGCCCCGGCGGCCGGGTCGTGGCCATCTGCACGCACTGGAACGAGAAGACCGCGCCCAAGGCCGCGACGACCGTCATCAAGCGGCTGTCCGACCGCTATATGACCACATACGACGGTTACGACGAGCCCTGGCACCTCATCGTCCGGCATCTGAGCGGAGTACATCGCGCCCGACACTGGTTCGGCACGATGTACATCGTCAGCGGTGAGCGTACCGGCGACCGAGAGGAGACCGCCGTCAGATGAGCGTCACCCAGCCCGTCGCCGAGCTGTTGCGGCCGCTATATGCGTACACCGTGGACGATCTGGTCCAGCGGGTGCGCGCGGCGGCGACCGACCACCAGACCGAGGACGGCGTCAGGTTCGTCACGTTCGGCGCCGCCGACGAGCCGATCGGCGACGCGCTGGTGTGCCTCGGCCCGTTCGGCGGCCGGGTGGACTGGGCCAATCCGCTGCCGATGGTGCGCGGGCACCTCATGCACGAACTCCTCCGGCAGCTCGCCGGACCGAAGGCCCCGGCCGTCGTCGTGCTGCCCGGGCCGACCGGGCTCGCCGGCGTTCGCGACCCGGCGCTGCGTCGCGCGTACCACGCCGGGGACTTCGGCCCGATCGCCGACCGTTATCTGGCGGTGCTCACCCGGGCCGGCGTCGGGCGGGTGTGCCTGCACGGCTTCTCGCAGGGTGCGAGCCTGGCCGGGTTCGTCGCCGCCCGCGCGGCCGCGCACGGTGTCGACGTCGACAGCGTCGCGCTCGGCGATCCGCCCGGACTGCGCAGCACCAACTGGCCGACGATCGCCTGGCGCTACGTACGCGAAGGCGCCAGCATCTCCGACGACGTGTCCCACAATCCGCTGGAGAGCTATCGGAACGCGTACCGGACGCTGGCCGCCAGGGCGCGGACGAACGCGTTGGTGAGCGAGATCCGGCTCAATCTGGCGCTGGCCCGCGGGCACGGCCGCGGACGGCTCAGTGCGGAGCTGCGCGGCGTGCTCGATCGGGGCATCCCGGTCGGCATCACCGTCGGAGAGCATTCGCGGATGTCGCCCGCGGCGGCCGGTCAGGCGTTTCTCCGTACGCTGCCGGACGCCCAGCGCCGCCACTGCGACCTGCTGGTCATCGCCGACCGGCATCACGGCTGGCTGCACGACACCCCGGTGTTGTTGCAGAGCCTGCTGATCCACCTGTGGCACAAGTCCCGGCTCATCGACGCGCCGGCCGACGCGGGCCCGTGGCCGCAGGTGCTCGGGTTGGCGACCGGCCATTCTCAGCAGCACTCCGACAGCTAGGAGAATTTACATGCGTGTGACCAAATCCGTGCTCGCCGTCGTCATCCTGGTGCTCGCGCTCCTAGGTGGACTCTCGTCGCCGGCCCAGGCCGGCCCCGGGACCGGCGACGACTTCATCTGGTGCGGGCTCGATCCGTTCGACGGCGGCAGCAGCTGCTGACGCAACCTACCGGGTAGCCATCGGCGTCTATGGGAAAACGGATTCGCAGCCGACCCCGGCGGCCACAGCCATCTCCTAGTCAACCAGCGGGAGAGGTATGGTTATGACTCCGCCTTGGGGGGAGGCTCGGGAGTGCTCGATGTGCTGGTGCTCGGCCCGGTCGAGGCGCGCTACCAGGGCACTGTCGTCCCGTTCGCCCGCCGCCATCAACGGCTCATTCTGGGCATCCTCGCCTTGGAGTGCAATCGCGAGGTCTCCTGCGACCGGCTGATCGGTCTGCTGTGGGAGCAGCCCGCGCCTCGCCAGGCGCGGGCTGCCGTCCAGAGCCGGATGTCCGAGATCCGGTCCACCCTCGCGCAGTACCACGAGGACGGACCTGTCCCGATCGTCTCCCGAGGCAACAGTTATGTGCTGCAGCTCGATCCCGAGCGGGTCGACGCGCACCGGTTCCGAACGCTCACCGCGGCGGGTCGGCTGCCCGGCGACGACGAACAAGCTCGGCACAACCTGCGTACGGCGCTTGCGCTGTGGCGGGGACCGGCGCTGGGCACCCGGCCGGGCGACGCGCCGCTGAGCGCGCTCTGTCAGCAGCTGGAGGCCGCCCGGCTGACCGCCTGGGAAGACCTGTTCGACCTGGAGCTGCTGCTGGGCCGCCACCACGAGGTCGTCGACGAGATCGTGGAGCTGGCCGCCCGGCATCGCACCCGCGACCGGCTGATGGAACACATGATGCTGGCCCTGCACCGGGTCGGCCGCAGCAGCGAGGCGTTGCAAGGCTATGACCGCTGGCGGCGCTGGCTGGACGCCGAGCTGGGCGCGCTGCCACGCCCGGACCTGCAACGGCTGCACGTGTCCATCCTCAACAATGATCCCGGTCTGCTGGCCGTCCCGGCCGGCGCCGCGGAAGAGGCCGCCGACGTGCCGTTCACCGCGGCCGTGCCGCGTACCCTGCCGCCCGCGCTCATCGACTTCAGCGGCCGCTCGGAACAGCTGGCCACGCTCACCGCCGCGCTGTCCGCCCAGGACCACCGCCCCACTCGGGTCGTCGCGGTCTCCGGGCCGCCCGGGGTGGGCAAGACCGCGTTGGCCTTGCAGGCCGCGCACGCTCTGCGCGACGAGTTCCCCGACGGTCAGTTGTACGCCAATCTGCGCGGCACCGATCCCGAGGAGGCGGTGCCCCCGTTCGACGCGCTCGGCCGGTTCCTGCGCGGGTTCAATGTGGAGGGCCAGGCGCTGCCGAGCACGCTGGACGAACGCGCCGAACTGTTCCGGGACATCCTGGCGACGCGCAAGGTGCTGGTGGTCCTCGACGACGCCGCCGGGGACGACCAACTGCTGCCACTGCTGCCGGGCAGCATCGAATGCGCCGTGCTCGTCACCGGGCGAGCCCGGCTCGGCACCACGCTGGGCGCGCGTACGGTCGCCTTGGATCTGCTGGCGCCGGATCAGGCGCTGGATCTGTTGTCCTGCATCGTCGGAGCCGAACGGGTGGCGGCCGAACCCCGGGCGTCGGCGAGGCTGGCCCGGCTCTGCGGCTACCTGCCGTTGGCGATCCGGGTCGTCGGCGCGCGGCTGGCCGCCAAACCGCACTGGACCATCGAGAAGATGGCCGCCCTGTGCGCCGACGAGCAGAGTCGGCTCGACCAGCTCGCCTACCAGCATCTCGACGTACGCAGCAGCATCGCGCTGAGCTACGAGGGCCTGCCCGAGGAAGCCCGGCGGCTCATGCGGCTGCTCGGCGACGTCGACCTGCCCGATGCCACCGTGTGGATCTCCACCGCGCTGCTCGGCCGGGACGTCGACACGGCCTGGCTCGCGCTGGAGAACCTGTTCGACGCCAACCTCATCGACGTCTCGGGCCGCGACACCGCCGGATATCCCCGGTATCGCATGCACGACCTGGTGCGGCTGTTCGCCAAGGAACGAGCCGCCGCCGAACATCCGCCCGCCGACCTCGCCGCGGCGCGCAGCCGGGCGTACCGGTTCTGCCTGACCTTGGCCGAACGGGAGTATCTGCGGCTGTTCGGCGACGGCGGTCACCGCGTCCGCGGCGACACCCCGCGATGGACTCCGGTCGGCGTACGCGCCGGGTCCGGGGCTCGCTGGTCGCCCGGCCAGGATCTCGTCGGCGAACTGCTGGCCAAGCCGATGCGCTGGTTCGACCACGAGCGGCCGACGGTGATCGCGATGATCCAGAAGGCGGCCCGGGACGAGCTGGCCGGGGTGTGCTGGGAACTCACCAGCACCGTCGCGCCGATGTTCCAGATGCGCCGCGACTTCTGGGATCTGGAGTCGATCCTGTGGGTCGCCCAGCGCGCGACCGAGGCGGCCGGTGACACGCGGGGACGGACCGCCGTGCTGTGCCGGATCGCGCTCAACCACGTCGACCGCAGTCAGCCCGATGCCGCCCTGCGGCTGCTGACCGAGGCCGCCGACACGTTCGTCACGCTCGCCGACACCCACGCGTACGCCACCACGCTGTCCCTGCTGGCCACCGTAGAACGATTCCTCGATCGCAACGACGACGCGCTCATCCACTACACGGAGTCGATGCAGCTGCTGCGCACCAGCGGAGACGAGGTCGCCGTCGCGTGGGTGCTGCGGGGGATGGGCCAGGCACACCTGGACGCCAAGGATCTTCCCCAGGCCCGGGAGCACCTGGCGGAGGCCCTTCGGCGATTCCGGGCGGCGGGCTCGCAGCAGGGCGAGGCGACGGCGCTGTTCTGGCTGGCCCGGCTCGTGTTCGCCGAAGGACGGCCCGAGGAGGCGCTGACCGGATTCGAGCAGGCGTTGCAGATCGCCCGCCACCTCACCGACCGGCCGGGCGAGGCGCAGTGCCTGCGCGGAATCGGCCTGGTCCATCGGGCGCTCGGCGACACCGTCCAGGCCCGCGCCGCCCTCACCCGAGCGCTCGACCTGGTCCGGCAGCCGCGAGCCACGCTGTTGGAGAGCCACATCCGGCGAACCCTCGACGACGTCGAGTAGGTCTCCGCCACGGTGGCGTCAAGGCGATGCCGGTGACTTCCGTCAGCCGGGGATCACCACGGTCGTCGACGGCATCGGCACGACGGACGGCTCCGGCCCCGACGGTGTCGGCGCAGCGCTGGAGGGACCTGGGATCGACGGAGTCGGGCTGGCCGGCCCCGAACCGGACGGGCTGGGGATCGGCGTCGGCGGGCTGGAGACCGTGGCAGACGGCGTCGGTGTGGTCTGGCCGCGCCGAGGCAGCCGAAGCGGAGTGTCGTCGCCGTTCCGACGGAGCGGTGGAATCACCACCTTGCCGCACCAGGCCGGGACCTGCCACGGGATGTAGGAGAACTCGCCGTTGCTGTAGATCGCCACCTTCCCGGTGCCGTACTGCCGGAGAAACGGCAGATCGGAGAGACGAATCGTGGTGTTCTCCCCCGGTTCCAGGGAGACCGCCCGGATCTGGTGCCACAGCGGCCACTCCTCCCGGGGATCGGTCACCACCTCGGCGAAGGCGAGCAGCGCCGGGGTGGTCGCCGTCGGAGCGTTCCAGATGGTCGCGACGATGTCGCCGGTGCAGGCGACGCCCACACTCGCCCCGGAGTTCCGATTGCACACCGGACCGGTCTTCTTCACGTACAGCCCGAGTGGGCCGCTGGAGTGGTTGCCGGGTGCGGCACTGCTCCCGGCAAGATAGTTGGGCTCGAAGAAGGCACCGCCGCCACCGGGGTCCATCACCGCCAGGGCGACCTTGCCCTGGCACGAAGGAACGTTGACGGCGATCGACATCTTGGTCGTGGCGCTGAAGAACTCCGCGTACGCGGAGCTGTAGTCGAACGGCAGGTCACCCGCCTTGGCGGTCAGCCTGAAATCCTGCTCGTCGCCCGCGCAGAGCGGCTTGCCGACCAACTCGATCGTGGCCGTCCCAGCCGCCCCGTCGAATGTGTGCCGGAATCGTGCGGCCGAAGTATGCACACAGCCCGTCCCGGCCGGCAGCGGTGCGCAACCGGCCGGCAGCGGATGCACCCTGGTCAGAGTCAGTTTGGCCGTGCTGTCCACACGTTGGACCACGACGGTGATCCCGACGCGGGTGTCAGTCGCGGGCGCAGTCTGGACATACAGCGCGTTGGGCAGCCAATCCACATAAGTGAAGATCGTCTTGGTCGGGGTGAGGGTGGCTCCGCTGACCGCGTCCCGCAGCGACACGACCTTCACGTCGACCGGGCTGAGGTCCACCAGGCTGTAGGTGATCTGCCATTGCCCGGCGGTGTCGCAGTAGGCGCTGCTCGCGATCGAGATCGCCGGCGCGGTGTCGGCCGTCGCCGGCGACGAGGCGCTCAGCAGTGCTCCGCCGGCCAGCATCGCGACTGCCGCAAGCGCTCTGACGATTCTGGATGTGGCCATGCGTCACCCTCCCCGTAGCTGGCGCACAGTGTAGAGCTTCCGGCGGTGAAGCGACGGCCCGGCCGCAGGTGCTATCGCGACCCGAACAGCTGCGTCCAGTAGTACCGGTACGGGCCGCCCTTGGCCATGCCGATGCCGACGGCCTTGTGCGAGCAGTTGAGGATGTTCGCCTTGTGCCCGGGCGAGTTCATGAACTGGTTCATCGTGCCCTTCGCCGTGGCGTTCCCGGCTGCGATGTTCTCGGCGGAGGCGTACTGGTAGCCGGCCGCCCTCGCCCGGTCCCAGGGCGTACGCCCGTCGAGGGAGGTGTGCGAGAAGTACTCGTTGGCGGCCATGTCGGCACTGTGCAGTTCGGCGGCCTTGGCCAGCTTGTCGTTGAACACGACCGCCTTGCAGCCGGCCTTGGCCCGTTCGGCGTTGATGAGCGCCAGCATCTGCTTCTCCGGGGACAGCTTCGTCGGGCTGCTGCTCGGCGACGGCGTACGGCTGGCCGGGGCGGACGTCGACGGCACGGCCGACGGTGCGACGGACGGGGCGGCCGAAGACTCCGCTGATGAGGACGCGCTGGGTGCGGCGTCGGGCGTCGGCGGGACGTCCGCGGCGTACGCGATGGTGCCGGCCGCGACGCTGGCCAGTACGACGCCGAGGGCCGCCTTCACCGCCAGCCACCGCAGCGGGCTGCCCGCCACTCGGGCCGTCGGCTTGCCGAGCAGCACCGCCAGCGTTCCGGCGTACGCGGGAACGGCCACGTCGACGCGCTTGCACTGCTCGCACCGGCGTACGTGGTGGTCGACGCTGGCCCGCTGCTTGGCCGACAGCGGCGGGCGGGCTCCTTGCAGCAACCGGGTCAGCGGCTGGCAACGGTCGCTTTGGCGTACCATCATGGTCGTCTTGATCGCGTGGCCGAGCGCGGAACGTGCGCGGTGGACGAGCACTGCCGCGTGCGCGCCGCGGACGCCGACCACCTCCCCGATCTCTTTGCTGGACAGGTCCCAGCGCAGGGCGAGTTCGAGGACCGCGCGCTGGCGCGGTTCGAGTCCCATGGCCGCGTCCCAGACGAGCTGACGGGTCTCGCGGCGTTCGGCCGCCGTCTCCGGACTGGCCAGCGGGTCCGGGTCGGCGATGTCGACGCCTTCGCCGAGCGGCACGAACGAGCGGCGGCGGGCCGAGCGCAGCGCGTGCCGGTACGCGATGGAGAACAGCCACGTCTTGATCGCGGCCGGATCCCGCAGCGAGCCGAGGTCGCGCCAGGCGATGAGGAAGCACTCCTGGACGATGTCCTCGGCCTGGTGATGGTCGCCGACCTGCCGGATGACCAGGCCGAGCAGGCTGGGCCGATAGCGGCGGTAGAGCTGTTCGAACGCGTCGCGGTCCCCGGCCGCGGCGGCCTGCGCCAGATACGCGTCGGACGTCATGTTCACTCCCGGGGTCGAGGGCTTGACCTTAGTAGGTGCCTGCGGCGATGGTCACCATTACGACCAGCGGGAGAATTTCTTCGGTTAGCATCGCCGAATGTCTGACCTGCGGGAAACTGTCATCGCCTGGCAACTCGGCTGGGCCGCCAGCCGGGAGCTGCCCTCGGCACAGCCGGTCGACGGCGGCCTGCGCGTCGAATGCCGCCAGCCGTTGCGGGACGTGGAGATCTTCGCGCTGCACGCCGACGACGACCCGGACTCGGTGACGCGTCTCGCCGAGCTGCTGCCGGCGGAGACGGACACCGCCTGGCTGACCGTGGCGACCCGCGAGCCCGACCGGGTCGCGGCCCTGCTGGAGGCGGCCGGGCTGGAGTTCTACTCCCGGGTCGAGGCGCTGATGACGACGGATCTGCGGACGCAGCCGGTCCGCCCGGTGGCCGCGCCGTATCGGCTGCACACCGAGGTCACCGGTCCAGTGGTGCACGTCCGTGTCCTGGCCGACGACGGCACCGAGGCGGCGCACGGGTACGCCGGACTCGCCGGCTCCTACGCGGTGATCGACCGGATCCTGACGGCGCCGGAGCATCGCCGGCGGTCGCTCGGCACCGCCGTGATGACCGCGCTCGCCGAGGCCGCGATCGCCGCGGGCGCTCCGCAGGGCCTGCTCGTCGGCAGTGTCGAGGGTCAGGCGCTGTACGGCTCGCTGGGCTGGTCGAAGGTCGCCGACGTACTGGTCGCGAAGCTGCCCGGCTCGCCTACTGCATGATCATGGTCGTTTCCGCGCTGCCATGGTGGCCCGGAAATGACCATGATCATAGAGAATCATCGAACTGGTCGGGCTACAGTGGACGATGCCTGATGAAGCCGAGCGGCCAATCGTCGTCACCTTCGACAGCCGATACACCCGCGCCGCCATGGCGATGCTGCACTCCTTATCAGCTGTCCGAACTGGACAGAAGACCACGGTCATCGCGCTCGCCGGCGAGCTGCCCCAGCGCCAGGCGTACGCCGTCACCAGCGCAGCCCACGCGGCTGGGCTCGACTTCGAGATCCGCGACATGACGGGCGCGTGCCTGGATCTGCCGTTCGACTCGCACGGCTCACCCGCGGTCTACTACCGCCTGCACATCGCCGAGTTGCTCCCCGAGTACGACAGCGCGCTGTACGTCGACGCGGACACCATCTTCCTGCGCGATCCGGCGGAGCTGCTCACCCTGGACCTCGGACCGCACCCGCTCGCCGCGGTTCAGGACGTGTGCGTACCCACCCTCGGCTCCCCCGACTGCCTGCCCGGCGTGCCGCTCGACGAGGACGAGCGCGCGCTGCCGTACTTCAACTCCGGGCTCCTGGTCATCGACCTCGACCACTGGCGGCGGCTCGGCATCGGCTCGGCCGCGCTGCGCTTCGCCACCACGTCCGCGCAGCACGTGCGGTTCTGGGACCAGGACGCGCTCAACCACGTGGTACGCGGAGACTGGCGTCGGCTCGACCGGCGCTGGAACGTCTTCCCGCTGGAGGACATCTGGCAGGCGGAGGAGTTCCCCTACTACGGCGAGGAATACGTTCCCCGCAGCGGGCTGGCCCGGTTGGCGCGGGAGGCGTACCTCATCCATTTCGTCACCCGTCACAAGCCGTGGACGGACAGCTTTCCGGCGGGTCGTCTACGGGATCTGTGGTGGTCCTACGACGAACCAGCTGTGCGGTGAACTGCGGAGCGAAGGTCGCCCCTCGACGCCCGCGCGCCAAGGCCACGAGATGCCGCCGCCACATGCCGCCGGCCAGGATCGCCGCGACGACGGTCGAGCGAAACGATCGGCCGAGGTAGCGGTGGGTCGACCGCGACCACAGGTTCGCGGTGTCGACCGTGGCCGCCGAGGACTGCGCGCCCGCGTGGTTCACGAGCAGTCGGGGATCGATCAGGACTCGCCATCCGTTGGCGCGCAGGCGATCGGACAGATCGAGGTCCTCGTTGTACAGGAACAGGTCGGGGCGGAAGCCACCGATCGCGTCGAACGCCGTTCGGCGGACGAGGAGGCAGGCGCCGGACGCCCAGCCGACGGCGATCGGAACGCATGCCCGGGTCGCCGTAGCCCAGACGCAGCGGGAACCGAGCAGGACGTCGGGCAGCAGGAGATAGCCCAGCGCGGAGAGCAGGCCCGGTGTCGCGCCGCCGTAGATCTGCCGCCGGCCCAGCCGGGGCGCGCAGGCGGCCGCGTCCGGCCACTCCTCCAGCACCGAGATCAGGCCGTCGATCGTCGACGGGTCGGCTCGGCAGTCCGGGTTGAGGAACAACAGGTACGCCGAGGCACTCTCTCGCGCGCCGACGTTGCAGGCGTACCCGAAGCCGGCGTTGCGCCCGATCGCGATGTACCGGTGCCCAGCGCACACGCGCCGGGTATCGACGTCGACGCGTTCGGCGTTGTCGACGACCGTCACCGGATACCGTCCGGACAGGCCGCCGAGCATCCCGGCCAGCTGGACCGAACTCCAGTAGGAGACGGTCACGACCTGCACGCTTCCCCGAGGTCCGATGTCGCGCCTCCTGTCCACCAGGCGTACGCAGAGCGCTTACTGATTGAGGTACGCCAGAACCGCCAGCACGCGGCGGTGGCCGTCGGCCGACGGGGGCAGGCCGAGCTTGGCGAAGAGGGCGTTGATGTGGTTGCTGACCGACTTCTCGGTGATCGTCAGGTCGGCGGCGATCGCGGCGTTCGACCGGCCCTCGGCCATCAGCCGCAGCACGTCCCGTTCGCGGGGGGTCAGCACGGCCAGGCTGCTGCGCTGCTGGAGCAGCTGGGAGACCACCTCGGGGTCCATCACCGTCGCACCAGCGGCCACCTGGCGCAACGCGTCGATGAACTGCTGTACGTCGCCGATCCGGTCTTTCAGCAGGTAACCCACGCCACCCGCACGGTCGGAGAGCAGCTCCCTCGCGTACAGCTGCTCCACATACTGCGACAAGATCAGCACCGGGAGGCCGGGAACCTCGGTTCGGGCGGCGATGACCGAGCGCAGGCCCTCGTCGGTGAAGCTCGGCGGGAGGCGTACGTCGATGACCGAGACGTCGGGACGGTGCTCCACCAGCGCCTCGGTCAGCTGCGAGCCGTCGTCGAGCGCGACCACCACCTCGAAGCCGTAGGCGGTCAGCATCCTGGTCAGGCCGTCGCGCAGCAGGGGCTGGTCCTCGGCGATCAAGACGCGCACGGCAGCTCCATCTCCAGCGTGGTGGGGCCGCCCGTGGGGCTGCTGATCCGCAGGGAGCCGTCGAACGCCGACAGCCTTCGCTGGATCCCGCGCAGTCCCGTGCCTCGTCCGGCGTGGGCGCCGCCCCGGCCGTTGTCGTGCACGGCCAGACTCAGAAAGTGTCCATGATCGGCGACGGCGACCTGGATCAGGGTCGCGCCGCTGTGACGGATCGCGTTGACCATGGACTCGGCGAGGACGAAGTACGCCGCCGACTCCACGGGGGCGGTCAGTCGCCGGTCGAGCCGCAGGTCGAGCTCCACCGGGATGCTACTGGACAGTGCCAGCGCCTGCGCCGCGCCGGCCAGGCCACGGTCGGCCAGCATCGGCGGGTGGATGCCGCGTACCAGGTCGCGCAGCTCGGTCAGGGCAGAGCCGGCGCTCGCGCTCGCCTCGGCCATCAGCGCCCTCGCCGTGGCCGGGTCGGCGTCGAGCACGTCCTGTGCCATGCCGATGTTCATGCGTACCGCAACGAGGCGCATCTGCGCGCCGTCGTGCAGATCCCGTTCGATCCGGCGCAGCTCCGCGGCGGAGGCGTCGACGGCCGCCGCCCTGGTCGCGGTGAGCCGGTCCACGCGAGCCGACAGCTGTGCCGCGGACGTGGGGCGGAGCAGCGCGGCCGCCAGCCGGGCCTGACCGCTGAGCAGATGCCGGGGCAGGCGGTACGCGAGGAGCGCCAGCCCTGCGCCGACCGGCACCAGCAGCCAGCCCAGCAGGGTCGACCGGCCGGTGAACTCGAGTACCGCCGGGTCGAACCCGGTCCGAGCCGGCAACAGCGCCCGCAGCAGCGGTGCGGTCAGGCATTCCACGGCGGCGAGCCACAGCCCGAGACCTGCCGCGAGGCCGGCGATGCCGAGCCCGAACTGCGACACCAGCCAGGCCAGGTCACGCCAGGTCGCCGTGTCGCTGACCACGGCGCGGGCTCTGGGGAGCAGTCCTTCGGGATGGTCCGCATAGGGCCGTTCGATCGGCCTGCCGAGCAGCGCGGCGGCCCGATCGCGCTGAACGTTCGCCAGCCGGCGCAGCAGTGTCCCGGCGACGCCGAACACCACGATGCCCAAGCCCGCGACGAGACTCGCCGGCACCGAGAGCAGAATCATGGCCAGCAGGAACGGCGCCGGCAGCCCGATGACCGCGCCGACGAGCAGCTGCCCTGACTCGCGAGCACCGCGGGCGAACCTCCACCCCATGGTCACGTCCCTCCCCTGCGTCCGAGTGCCCGGCCGACCGCCGACCACAAGATCGAATCTAGGGAGTCGGACCGGGGGAGTCGACGGAGCAGGCCCCTCACTACGTCCAGGTGCCTGCACCCAGCCGACTTCAGGTGCGTCCGCCGTGGTCCCCGACCTGGTCGACGAGCGAGCCTGTTCGTCATGAGAACGACGTGGAGATGGATTCTAGTGACGCTGCTCGCCCTGGGCGCCGGAGGCCCGTATGCGACGCCGGCGGCAGCTGCGCCCGGGGTGGACGTGGCCGCCACCGTGGTCTCCTTCGAGGGCGATGATGGCGTGGTGCTGCACGGGACCGTGGTGGCACCGGCGGCTTCGGCGGTGCGTCGGCCCGCGATGGTGATGCTCCAGGGCGCGGGTAATCGGGGTCAGCAGGCGCTGCGCGCCGACGCTGAGGCGTTCGCTCGGCAGGGCGTCGTGGTGCTCCTCTACGACAAGCGCACGGACGGCTACTCCCTGCTGCAACGGGACTACTCGGTGCTCGCCGGGGACGCGCTCGCCGGTCTGCGAACGTTGCGCGCTCGGCACGACGTCGACCCGGCCCGGCTGGGGTTGTGGGCCGCCTCGGAGGGCGCCTTCGTGGCGCCGCTCGCCGCCACCCGGTCGGCCGACGTGAAGTTCGTGATCACCGTCGGCGCCGTCGGCGTCGCGCCCGCCGTCCAGACCCGTTGGCAGTGGGGCCAATACCTCCACCACCGTGGGGTGTCGGGCTCGCTGGCGTACGCCATGCGGGAGCCCTCGTTTCAGACGATCATCGCCGCGGGAATGTTCCCCGAGGCCGGCTTCGATCCGGCGCCCGCGTGGCGCGGCGTACGCCAGCCCGTGCTCGCCGAGTGGGGCGAACTCGACTACGACGCCATGCCGGAGTTGAGCAGCCAGACGATCCAGCGGGCGCTGAGCAGCGGCGGCAACACCCACGTCACGGTCCGCAGGGTGCCGGGGGTGCGGCACACTCTGCACCTGACCGCCAACGGCGGCTTCGATCACCTCGACGCCCTTCCGGCCGACTACGGCCGGTACGAGGCGGCCTGGATCGACCGGATGCCGGAGACGACGACCGGCACAGATCAGGACCCCGACGTTCCCACTGTCGCACCGCTGCCCTGGTACGGGTCGACGTGGCTCCAGGCCGCCGGATTCTCGCTGCTCTTGGTGGGCTTCGCCGGCTATCCGCTGACCGCCGGCGTCCGTCGCTTCCGGGGCCGGCGTGGTGCCCCTCCGGTGCGCCGGCCCGCCCGCTGGCTGGCCGCTGCGGGCCTGGCCACCGCGCTCGCCGCGCCCGCGTACCTCTTCTTCATGATGGCCACCGCCGCGAACGTCATCGGACCGGTGATCCTCGGCCGTACGCTGCCGTGGCTGGTCCTGCACCTGCTCGCCGTCGGCACCGTCGCGGCGGCGGCGACGACCCTGGTCTCGTGGCGGCGACGGCGGACCGAGGTGGCACCGGCGGAGCGTGTCCGGCTCGGCCTGCTCGTCACCGCCGGCCTGACGTTCGTCCCGCTGGCCGTCTACTGGGGGCTGTTGCTGCCCTGAACGCAGTGTCCATCCATTCTGGACTCCATCGACGGTTGACCGGTTCTTCGCGGGTTCTTCACAACGTCCCGCCTAGGCTGCCACGATGATCTTGCAACCTTTGATGTGGAGACGTCTGGCCGCACTGGCTTCGACGATCCCGTTAGGACTCGGCGTGGCCGCGGTGGCGGCGGATTCCACCGCCGGCTCCCTGCTTCCGGCCGCCGTGCTGGAGTCTGCGGAGGCCGGGACCGGCACCGTGACCCTGGTGACCGGGGACCGGGTGGAGCTTCCCGGCCCCGGTCGGCAGCCCCGGATAACCCCGGCCGCCGGGCGCAGGTCCATGCCCTTCCAGGTACGCGCGAAGGCCGGCCATCTCCAGGTGATCCCCGGCGACGCCGCCGGACTGATCGCCGCCGGTCGGCTGGACGAGCGGCTGTTCGACGTGACGACGTTGCTGGCGTCCGGTTACGACGACTCACGTCGCGCCGAAGTGCCGGTCATCGTGCAGTCCAAGGACGAGCAGCCGGTGTCGGCCTTCGGCGTTCAGGGCCGGGTGCTGCGCAGCATCGGCGCGACGGCGGTGTCCGTGCCGAAGCGTGGAGCGACCGCCTGGTGGAAGACGACGGCGACCGCGCCGGGCGTACGGAAGGTCTGGCTCAACGGCTTGCGGCGGGTGAGCCTGGACCGCAGCGCGGCGCAGATCAACGCACCGGCCGCGTGGGGACAGGGATTGACCGGAGCCGGGGTGACCGTGGCCGTCGTCGACAGCGGCATCGACGCCGGCCACCCGGACCTCGCGGGAAAGGTGGTGGCCTCGGCGAACTTCACCGCCGACCCGGCTGGTGACGGCCGCGGCCACGGTACGCATGTCGCCTCGACCATCGCCGGTACCGGTGCCGCGTCCAACGGCCGATACCGGGGCATCGCCCCCGACGCACGCCTGCTCGACGCGAAGGTGTGCGACGCCGAAGGCATGTGCGCGGAGGATGCCATCCTGGCCGGGATGGAGTGGGCGGCGGTGACGCAGCACGCCCGCGTCGTGAACCTGAGCCTCGGCGGCGTCGACACCCCGGACGTCGATCCGCTGGAGCAGGCCGTGAACACGCTGTCGGCGCAGTATGGCACCCTGTTCGTCGTGGCCGCCGGCAACTCCGGCCCGAGTGACGGCACCGTGGAGTCGCCCGGCAGCGCCGAGGCGGCGTTGACCGTCGGCGCGGTCGACCGCCAGGACGCCGTCGCCGAGTTCTCCAGTCGTGGCCCCGTCCGCGGCACCGGTGGACTCAAGCCGGACCTGGCGGCTCCCGGGGTGGACATCGTCGCCGCGCTCGCCGCCGGCACGGAGTCCGGGGAGGTCGTGGACGACCGGTACGTGCGGCTGTCCGGCACCTCGATGGCGACGCCCCACGTCGCCGGGGCGGCGGCGATCCTGCTTCAGGCCCATCCGCAGTGGACGGGCGGCCAGCTGAAGTCGACCCTGATGGGCTCGGCTCACCTGACGCCGGACGCGCGGGTCGCCGATCAGGGAGCGGGCCGGGTCGACGTGGCGGCAGCGCTGAAGCTGCCCGTCACGGCTGCCCCGGCGAGCGTCGGCTTCGGCGTCGCCCGCTGGCCGCACACCGACGATCCGCTGCTGTCGACGACGATCACCTACACCAACACGGGCGATGGGGCGATCACCCTTGCCCTGGACTTGCGGGTGACGGGCGCGGACGGCGTACCGGCACCGGCGGGTTCGTTCACGGTCGGCTCCGACCACGTCGTGATCCCCGCCCACGGGTCCACATCGGTGACGGTCACCGCCGACACGAAGTCGGACGTGCTGCCGGTCGGCCGGTACGCGGGCCGGCTGCTCGCCTCGGCCGACGGCGTACAGGTCAGCACGCCGGTCGGGGTGGAGAAGGAAAGCGAGCACTACGACCTGAAGATCCGGCACATCGGCCGGGACGGCGCGGTGCCGGGCTCCTACGTCACCTTCGTCGACCGTGTCGGCGACTGCGGCACCGATCCGGCGTGTGGCGCGGTCGCCTTCGGTGCGGAGGGAGCATCGGCCGGCGTGTCGGTTCTCCGGTTGCCGCCGGGGCGCTACACGGTGGCCGAGTTCAGCACCACCGCCGGGACGAACGACACCAACCTGTTGATGCGCCCCGTTCTCGACCTGACCCGCGACGTCTCCTTGACGGTGGACGCCCGGCGAGCCAAACCGGTGGAGCTGACCGCTCCGCGAGCCTCGGCCCGGTTGATGCAGTGGGACCTGCACGCGGCGCGCGACATGGAGCGTCCCGGCGCGGTGTTCGACTATTCGGTGTCCGGCGACGCGTCCACGCCCCTCTACACCGGCGACCTCGGCGGCCCGCCAGCCTCCGGCGACCTCGTCGCCTTCGTCCAGGGCCGGCTGGCCGAACCCGGACCGGCCGGCGACTTCACCGGCAGCCCGTATGAATACCAACTGGCGTACACGAAGCTGGACAGGTTGTTCACCGGCTTGCGGCTGCGGCCCGCCCAACGCCAGTTCGCCACGGTGTACGCCCAGTACGCCGCCGTGACCGGCGAACCCCGCGACGTGAAGACCGAGCACGGGGCCCGGCCCACCGTCGGACGGGCCGACCTGCTCCAATTCGGACCCGTCTTCGCGACGAACCGCCTGATCGCCACCGCGCCCTTCACCCGCACCGAGTACTACCTGGCCGACGGGCTCGAGTGGAACACGATGATGATGCAGGGCAGCCGGGAGACCGGCGCGACCGACTATCTGCTGTACGACGAGCAGCGGCACCGCTATGAACCGGGCCGGACCTATCGGCAGGGGTGGTCCTCCGGCGTCTTCGGGCCGCATTTCGTCGCGCCGAAGATGCAGCCCAACGGATTGGCGAACGGCGTGATGCGGCAAGGCGACCGGTTCGCCGCCTCGGTGGTGATGTTCGCCGACTCCGACCCGAACCACGCGGGCGAACCCAAAGTGCAGGCCAGGACCGCACGAGCCCGGCTGTACCGCGACGGCGTCCTGCTCCAGGACTGGCAGCCCTTCGTCTACCTGAGTCGCACCCTGCCACCGGCGGAGTCGACCTACCGGCTGGAGGCCACCGTCACGCCGCCCGCCTCGGAGATCTCCACCAGTGTCACGACCGCGTGGACGTTCCGGTCGGCGCACGTGGACGGCGACCAGGCCGTCGCGCTGCCGCTGCTCGGCGTCCGCTATCGGCCCGACCTCGACGCGTACAACCGCGCGGCGGCGGGCGCGTACACCGTTCCGGTCGAGGTGTTCCGGCAGCTGGGAGCGGGAACGCCCGACATCACCCAGATCACCGTGGAGTACTCGGTCGACGACGGTGGCACCTGGCGGTCCGCGCCGCTCACCCGCGACGGCAGCCGCTGGCTGGCAGCCGTGGACAACCCGGCGGGTGGGGCGGTCTCCCTGCGGATCACCGCCGCCGACGCCGACGGCAACCGGCTCGAACAGACCACCACGCACGCGTACCTGGTCCGCTGAGTTCGTCGGCCCGCCACGCCACCAGTGGCGGGCCGACCAGACTCAGGCCGACAGGCGGAGCGTGAGGATCTGGAACGGACGCAGGGCCACGACCGCCTCACGGTCACCGACGGCCACCTCCGCGACATGCCGTTCGAGAAGATCCACAATGGTCGCCGCCCGCATCGGGAAGCCCGCCGTCAGCCGGGTCTCGGCCCGATCACCGCGAGCTTCGTAGAGCCGGACGATCACGTCCCCGCTGCGGTCGTCGGCCAGTTTGACCGCCTCTACGATCACGCCCGAGTGCGAGGACGTCACCAGCGACGGGTACGCCGACTCCGCGGCCGTCACGCGGAGCGGCAGGTTCAGCCGGTAGCCCTCGACGGTGGCGTCTCCGACGCCCGTCCCCGGCATCAGCGCGTACGCGAATCGGTGCACGTCCTGATCGGCCTGCGGATCCGGGCTGTGCGGCGCGCGTACCAGTGTGAGCCGGACTGTGGTGGCTCCGGGGCCGCGCGTGACGTCGTGACCGTACGTGGCGTCGTTGAGGACCGCGACGCCGTAGGACGGCTCGCCCACGTGGAGCCAGCGGTGGGCCCAGATCTCGAACCGGGCGTCGTCCCAGCTCGTGTTGGTGTGGATCGGGCGCCGCAGGTGTCCGAACTGGATCTCGGTCGTGGCCTGATCGGTGTGTACGCCGAGCGGGAACGCGGCCTTGAGTACTTTCTCCGACTCGCGCCAGTCGACGACGGTCTCGACGTCGAGTCGCGGGGAACCGGCGGTGAGCCGGTAGGTCTGGGTGATCGTGGACGCGCCGAAGACGCGGACGACCTCGACCGCGGCGAACAGCGGCCCGTCGGCGACGACGGCGACCGACTGCGCCGCCGTCAGGTCGGTGACCGTGTTGCGGTAGTGCGGGTCGATGTCCCAGGCGTCCCAGTTGTTGGGGTGGTCGGGGTGCAGCTGGAGCAGGTTGCCGCGCTGCCCGGCGGCGATGGCGTCGCGCCCGGACCGGGCGTCCACAGCAGACGTGATCAGGCCGTCGCCGTCGATCACCACTCGCAGCACGCCGTTGTCCACAGTAGTCAGACCGTCGACGGAAGCCACCGTGACCGGCGGTCCCGAGTACGCGCCGAGCATGCCGATCCCGAGGGCGGGTGCGCTCGCCCAGGCGGCGTGCCGGCCGTCGGGCAACGCCTGCCCGTCCGCGAAGACGCCGACCACCACCTCGTCCCGGGCGTGCGGAGCGGCGTTCAAAACTGCGTTCGACGCTGACGGAGCGGACCCCCGCAACGCCGCGGCCGCCTCGGCGATCAGCTCCTCCAGCTCGGCCTGGAGGTGCTCGTACGCCTCCCGCGCCTCCCGGTTGACCCACGCGATCGAGCTGCCCGGCAGGATGTCGTGGAACTGGAGGGTGAGCACCTGCTGCCAGACGCGCTCCAGCCGCTCGTACGGGTAGGGCGATCCCCGGTGCAGTGCCGCGGTCGCCGCCCACAACTCCGCCTCGCGCAGCAGATGTTCGCTGCGCCGGTTGCCCGCCTTCGTCTTCGCCTGCGTCGTGTAGGTGGCGCGGTGCAGTTCGAGATACAGCTCGCCGACCCAGACGGGGGCGTCAGCGTACTCGGCTTGGGCGGCGGCGAAGAACTCCGCCGGGGACCGGATCGTCACGGCCGGGCTGCCGTCGAGGTCCCGCAGACGGCGAGCGCATTCGAGCATGTCGCGGTTGGGACCCCCGCCGCCGTCGCCGTAGCCGAACGGCACCAGCGACATCGTCGCCGGTCCGGCGTCGGCGAACTGCGTCTGCGCCCGGTTGAGCTCCGCCGCCGTCAGCTCGGCGTTGTATGTGTCGACCGGCGGCATGTGGGTGAACACGCGGGTGCCGTCGATGCCCTCCCACCAGAACGTCGAGTGTGGAATGCGGTTCACCGCGTTCCAGGACAACTTCTGCGTCAGGAACCAGTCGTTGCCAGCCAGCCGGGCCAGTTGCGGCAGTGCCGGGCTGTAGCCGAACGAGTCCGGCAGCCACACCTCACGGGTCTCGACGCCGAACGCCTCCAGGAAGAACCGCTTGCCGTGGATCAGCTGCCGTGCCAGTGCCTCGCCGCCGGGCAGGTTGGTGTCGGACTCCACCCACATCCCGCCGACCGGCACGAAGGTCCCGTCGGCGACCGCCTTGGCGATCCGCTGCCACAGCTGCGGCCTGCGCTCGCGGATCCAGGCGTACTGCTGCGCCTGCGAAGCGGCGAAGACCAGCTCGGGATATTCGGTCGCGAGCTGGGTCACCGTGGCGAACGTGCGGGTGGCCTTCCGGACCGTCTCCCGCAGCGGCCACAGCCACGCGGTGTCGATATGGGCATGGCCGACCGCGCTGATCCGGTGCGCGGACGCGTGGGCGGGCCGCGCCAGCACCGGCGCCAGCACCTCGCGGGCGGCCGGCGCGGTCGCGTTCACGGCGTGCAGATCGAGGGCGTCCAGGGCGCGGCCGATCGCGTACCAGATCTCGGCTCGCCGCTGGCCCGGCGGCAGCTGGTCGCCGAGCTGGCTCAGCACGTCCAGATCGTGGATCAGATGCCAGACCGCCTCGTCGCGCACCGCGAGGTCCGCGCCTTCGAACCGATACAGCGGCTCGGTCCCGGCTGTCGTCCGGTCGCCGAGCGGGCTCGGCGGCCAGGCCCGAAAACCCGGCATCGGCATCGGGTTCGCCGCCGCCTCCACGAACAGCTCGATCGGCTCGTTCCCGGCCGCGACGGCGGCGACGGGCACATGGTGGTTGCGCGGCGCGATGCCTTTCACTGGTACGCCGAGAGCGTCGAACGCCAGACCTTCGGCCTGGAATCCCGGCCAGGCGTCGGTGAACCCGAGATCGACCAGCACGTCGACGTGGCGACCGGCCCAGTCGGCGGGCACCGCACCGGTCAGATGCAGCCACATCGTCGACCACGGCGGGCCCCAGGGCGTACCGGGGTCGAAGGGTTCGTAGTCGGCGGCGAAGGCGTGCTCAACGGCCACCGGCTCGCCCGGCACGTGCCACGCGGTGACGGCCAGCGGCCGCCGCAGTGGATAGAGCGCCGGACGGATCCGTTGGGCCAGAACACGTTCGAGCCGGGCGGCGGTGTGACGTTCGCGGTCGTGCACGGCTGCTCCTCGCGAGGGCGGGCGGGTAGGCGATTCGCCGTCATCCTGCGATTAACACGTTAATGTGTCAAGATCTGGAGCTGGGCAACCGGCCGGGCGGCCGTCCGGATCTCGGCCGTGAGCACGATCCGCTGTGGATCGGCGTACGCGTCGCCGGCGTCGACCCGGTCCAGCAGCAGCTCGGCGGCCCGCTCCCCCATCACCCGCGACGGCAGCGCGGCGGCGACCGAGGTCAGCGGCAGGATGTCGTAGGGGCCGGCGTCGTCCAGTCCGGCGAGTTCGACCCGCCGTCGCCCGGTCAGGCTGAGCAGATCCCCGGCCACCGCCGCCACCACGTACGCGTTGGCGCACAACAGGGCCGTCGGCGGTTCGGCGGCGTCGAACAGCCGCGCGAGCGCGGCCCGCCGGACCGCCTCCGGTGCCGGGAAGTAGCTCGACAACGTGGTCAGTTCCGGGAGGATCGGCAATCCGTGCTCGCGCAACGCCTGCTGATGACCGGTGAGCCGATCGCGGACGCTGGTGCTGCGGGTCTCGCTCCACAGTGTGCCGATGCGACGGTGGCCACGGGCGATCAGCTCGGCGGTCAGCCGATGGCCGAGCCCGAAGTCGTCGGTGACCACGGCGTCGGTGGCCAGATCGGTGCGATACCGGTCGACGAGCACGAGCGGAATGCCACTACGGCGTACCTCCTCCAGCAGGTCGGTGTTGGCCTCACCGTCGACGGGATAGAGGATCACCCCGGCCGCCCCGGTCGCGATCGCCTGGCGCAGCGCGCGGGCCTCGCGGGCGGCGGTCCCGTCGGAGTCGGCCAGGAACATGCGGAACCCGCGCTCGGACAGCACCGATTCGACGCCCTGCACGATGCCGGAGACATGCGGGCCGGGCAGCCCGTGGACGATGCAGGCGACTCCTTGCGCGACCTCCTGCTGGAGAACCTCTCGGTGGGAGGCTTCTCGCTGAGGTGCGACATAGGTTCCCTTGCCGCGCCGGCGGAGCAGGACGCCGTCGGTCACCAGGTCGGTGAGGGCGCGCACGGCGGTGGTGGTGCTGACCCCGTAGCGCTCGCACACCTCGCGCTGGGTGATGAACGGCTGATCGAGGCGGTAGTCGCCCCGGGCGACGGCTGCCAGCAGATCCTGCTTGATCTGTTGGTACAGCAGCGGTTCGGGCTGCTCGCTCAGGGCGGGCCTCCTCAGCTCGGGGCGTCGGCAGGACACGGTAACACCGCGTCGAGTCAAGATTGACACGTTAACGCGGTGAAGTTACCGTCGGGCGGCAGATCCGAAGGGGTGAGAGCACGCCGATGACCCTCGCGTCAGCCGAAGTCCACCCGCTGTGGACAGATCCGCCGCGCAGTACCGGAACCGGGCCCGGCCACACCCCGACGCTGACCGCGTACCCGGCGGACACGGAAGACGGTCCGGCCATGATCGTCATCCCCGGCGGCCGGTACGCCCACATCTCCGAGCGCGAAGGCGAACCCGTCGCTCGGTGGCTCGCCGGAATCGGCGTCCACGCCTTCGTCCTGCGCTACCGCGTCGACCCGTACCGGTATCCGATTCCGCTGCTCGACGCCGCTCGCGCGGTCCGGTTCGTGCGCCATCACGCCCGGCGGTTCCACCTGGATCCGGCGCGGGTCGGCGTACTCGGCTTCTCGGCCGGCGGGCATCTGGCCGGACTTCTCGCCACCGGCGCGGCCCCGCCGCCCACGGTCGGCGACGACGTCGACCGCGCCAGTCCCCATCCGGCCCTGGCCGTCCTCGGGTACCCGATCACCAGCCTGACCGACCACCCGCATCTGCCGGCGAACGGCCATCTTCTCGGCCCGCACCCGGAGCCCGAACTGCTGGAAGAGTTGTCGCTGCCCCATCGCGTCGGCCCGGCCGGACCGCCCATGTTCCTCTGGCACACGTCGGACGACACCTCCGTGGACGTACGCCATAGCCTGCTGCTCGCGCGAGCGCTCGCCGAGCGTCATCGAGATTTCGAATTGCACGTCTATCCGCAGGGCGCCCATGGCCTGGGACTCGCCGAGGGCCGGCCGGCCGCGGCGTGGACCACGGCGTGCGCGGCGTACCTGCGTCGGCAAGGTTGGTGAGGTTCGACATGTGGTACGACAAGCGCGTTCTCGTTCTCGCTGGGCGAGGCCGGTATGAGGATCCCTGGCACGACCATGCGGCGACCTCGTACGCCGTGGCCGTCGAGCTGGAGTCGCTCGGCGTCGAGGTCCGGATCCGCAGCACCTTCGCGGCGGCGTTCGCCTTGTTGGACGAGGTCGACCTCCTGGTGGTGAACTGCGGACGGGGCCGGCCCGATCCCGCCTTCGACGGCACCGACGAGCAGTGGCAGCAAGCCCATGCCGACGTCGACCGGTACGCCCGCAGCGGCCGGGCGATTCTCGGCCTGCATCAGGCGGCGAACACCTTCCCCGACAACCCGGGCTGGCGCTCCATCCTGGGTGGACGGTGGATCCCGGGGCACTCGATGCACCCGCCCCAGAGCGTCGCGACGTTCACCCCGGCGGGGGTTCAGCCGGAAGGCGTTGATTCGGCGGGCATTCCTCCGGTGGCCGTTCATCCGGTGGTCGACGGGCTCGGCCCGGTGGTGGCCGACGACGAGCGGTACTGCGCGCTGGACGTCGCCGAGACGTCGCAGATCCTGCTGACGACCCACCACGACGGCGTCGACCAGCCGGTCGCGTGGATCAGTGGCGGCGCGCGGGCGATCTACGACGGGCTCGGCCACGGCGTCGAGTCGTACGCCTCGGCCTCGCGGCGGCGGCTGCTGCGCCGCGAGGCGATGTGGTTGCTGGGTGCCCCGGACAGCGAGGTACGCGCCGCCTGACAGCCGCCGTTGTCCTACGGGTCGCCGACCGCGAGCAGCGCACGGGCCAGGGGTTCCAGAACCGCTGGGGTGTAGGGCGGGCGCAGGTAGACGATGACCAGGTCGGCGCCGAGTACGCCGAGCGCGGCGGCGGCCGCGGCCGTGGCGTGCGGGTCGCCGTCGTGGCGTACCTGGGCCGACACGGTGATCTCGGCAGGGTCGCGACCAAGCGCAGCGCAGTGCCCGTGCAGCACTGCGCGGGCGCGGGTGAACTGCGCCGGGGTCGGGGTGTCGAAGTTGGCGTGCTGGGCGTAGCGGGCAGCGGTCCGCAGCGTGCGTTTCTCGCCGGTGCCGCCGACGCACAGCGGCGGGTGCGGCCGCTGGACGGGTTTGGGCTCGCACAACGCGCCGCGTAGCTGGTAGTAGGCGCCGTCGAAGTCGAAGCGGGTCTGCGTGAACATCCCGATGAGCACTCGGCAGGCCTCTTCGAGGCGGTCGCTCCGCTGCGCGGCGGGGCCCATCGCGATGCCGTACGCGTCGGACTCGTCGGCGTTCCAGCCGGCTCCCAGGCCGACCTCGAGGCGGCCGCCGCTGACGATGTCGACCGCGGCGGCCATGTTGGCCAGGACGGCCGGATGCCGGTAGTGCACGCCGGTGACGAGGGTGCCCAGCCGCAGGCGCCGGGTGGCCTGCGCGAGTGCGGCCAGCGTCGTCCAGCCTTCCAGGCGTGGGGTCAGCGGGTCGGCGGCGTGGGTGGGGTGGAAGTGGTCCGACGTCCACCCGGACTCGAACACGTCGACGTCGTCGGCGGCCTGCCACAGCCGCAGGAGGTCGGTCCAGGTGGTGTCCTGCGGCGAGGTCTTGAAGGCGAAGCGCACCCGTCGAAGGCTAGTGGCCCGTCGTTCCCGCCGCCGGCTCGAATGGCGCGCTGAGGAACAGTTTCTCAGGGCGCGATGAGGCCGCCGTCGAGGCCGCGGACGCCGGCCGCCCAGGCGTCGTGGCCGCTCAACCCGGCGGGGAACCGGGCGGCGGCCTGCTCGTCCAGGTCGATGCCCCAGCCGGGTTGCTCGTTCGGCTTCAGCCAGCCGTCGACGATGCGCAGGGTTCCCGGAAACACCTCGTGCACGGCGTCGGAGTAGACGTGGCCTTCCTGGATGCCGAACGCGGCCGAGGTGACGTCCAGTGCGACATTGGCCGCCGCTCCGACGGGCGAGGTGTCGCCGGGCGCGTGCCACGCGGTCCGCACGCCGACGAGTTCGGCCGCTGCCGCGAGCTTGCGGGCCGGGCTCAGGCCGCCGATCGCCGACACGTGGCACCGGATCAGGTCCACTCCCCCGCCGAGCACCAGCCGCGTGGCATCGCTCAGTGACGTGGCCAGCTCGCCGACCGCGATCGGCACCGGGGACGCCGCCCGCACGGCGGGGAGCGCGTCCCAGTGCTCCGGCGGCAGGACGTCCTCGAGGAAGAACAGCCGGTACGGTTCGACGGACCGGGCCAGCACGACCGCCTGTTTCGGGGTGAGCCGCGAGTGCACGTCGTGCAGCAGCTCGACGTCGTCGCCGAGCCGTTCGCGGGCGGCGGCGAACAACTGCGGGGTGGTACGCAGGTAGTGCCCGACGTTCCAGCCCCGGGCGTATGGGGCACCGGGCAGCGTGTCACGGTCGAGCGGCGGCGCTCCGTAGGCGCCCGTCCCTGGTTGCGAGACCTGGAGCCGGAGGTGCCGCCAGCCCGCGGCCAGGAACCGTTCGGCGTCGTCGAGCGCGCTGTCGATGTCGCGGCCGGCGGCATGGATGTAGGTGTCGGCGGCGGCGCGTACCTTGCCGCCGAGGAGTTCGTGCACGGGACGGCCCGCCCGTTTGCCGGCGATGTCCCAGAGCGCCTGGTCCAGTCCGGAGATCGCGTTGTTGCCGACCGGCCCGTCTCG
The DNA here is from genome assembly GCF_024172085.1 of Hamadaea flava. Classification (NCBI taxonomy): domain Bacteria; kingdom Bacillati; phylum Actinomycetota; class Actinomycetes; order Micromonosporales; family Micromonosporaceae; genus Hamadaea; species Hamadaea flava. The sequence goes on from NZ_JAMZDZ010000001.1 coordinate 1,693,234, forward strand.
CCAGTACGCGGAGAACCGTGCGAGCCGCGTCAGATCCTCGATGTCGCCCGGATAGCGGCCGACGACCAGCCGGGCGAGGTGCTCCTCCACGAAGGCGACGACCGATCGCCAGCGTTGGGTGAACGTGGCGCAGCCGAGCCCGAACAGCCCGTCGTCGGAGGTGTCGACGCGGACCACCACGAGCGGGATGCCCTCCGGCGCGGTGACGATCGCCCGCACCCCGGTGATGCGTACGCCGTCGGGCGCCGGCCAGGGCTGGGCGAATGCTGGTTCAGCGGGCACGGTCACGGTTGGCTCCTGCTCGGGGACTCGTCAGTACGCCGGCACCGCCCTGGCCGAGGCGAGGACGGTGCCGGCGGTGGCAGTTCAGCAGCTTATGCCGCCGTACGGAACCGACCAGGTGTCCTCGTACGCGACGCCGTCGACCCGGGCGAACGCCTTGACGGTGACGGTTCCGGCGGCCAGGGACGCCCCGGTCGAGGTGAGGGTCGGCGCGAACGTCGCACCCGCGGCGAGGCCGGTGACCTTGCGTTCGCCGATCGCCGTGGTGAGGCGTACGTCGGTCGGCGCGGTGGAGCCGTTGGTCGCCGCCACGGTGATCGTGGCGAGTCCCGCCGAGGTGCATCCGGTGGTCGCGACGGCGTCCACGTCGAGGGCGTACGCGGGCGGCGCGAGGGTCGCCTTGGCGTACGCGACGGTGGCGTTGAGCCGGTCACCCGCCTCGTAGAACTGGTACAGCGTGCCGTTGTCGGTGACCAGTTCGGGCGAGGCCACCCGGCCGACGTCGTCGCCGACGCCGCTGGCCTGGTACAGCACGACCGGGGCGCCGACCGTCGTCAGGGTGGGATCGATCGTGCGGGCGAAGATCTTCTTCGACGAGGCGTGGTACACGATGTAGAGCTGCCCGTCGAACTCCCACAGGTTCGCCGCCGAGACGTTCCCGGCGTCCAGCGATCCGGGAGTGACGATCGGGGTGGGCCGGACCGTCCAGGTACGCCCGTCCACCGACTCGGCGACCCGGATGCGGCGGCTGTTCGCCGTGGTGTTCTCCATGTAGAACATCCCGTAGTGGTACGCCGACGCCGGATCGGGGTGCCGGAAGACGCGCGCGTAGGACGTCTCGGTGGTGGTCGTGCCGCCCATGGCGTTGTCGACGGCGGTCCCGCCGTAGCTGAACGTGATGCCGTCGGTCGACGTCGCGTACCGGGTCTGGTCGTTGCCGCCGTGGTAGTAGAGGAACAGCTCGCCCGCTTCCTGGTTCCAGATCGCGTCCGGGCTCGACACGTGGTTGACGCTGTAATAGGGCGACCAGACGTTGGCGATCAGCGGGTTCGCGGCGTACTCGGTCCACGGGCCGTCGAGGGAGTCGGCGTACATGAGCGAGATGCCGCCGGGGTTCTCGTGCGGCGCGTAGTACAGGTACCACTCGGCCAGCGGGGCGACGAAGTACTCCGAGGCGTGCAGGATGCTGGGGAAGATGAACTCGCCGGTCGGGTTGTACGACAACTCTTCGGCGACGGTCACCTCACCGGCGTACGCGAGGGTGGGCAGTGTGGTGTCCGCTGCCGCAGGGCGGGCGGCAAGGCCGCTGACGGCGATCAGCGCCGTCGCGGTGGCCAGAGCTGCTCGCCGTAGGCGCGAGCGCCGCGGTCTGGACGGCGATTGAGGGGCCATGCTTTCGCTCCTTCGGGTGGTCACGAAACCGTGGGGCCGGTCTGTTGTGGGGTCACTGTGGGCGAGGAGGTCGTGTCGCCGGCCCGGACATACCAGGCGTGCGGGCCTTTGGGCAGGGTGAGGCTCAACTGGTAGCCGGCGCCGTCGGTGACGTTCGTGTCCGCCGGGTCGACGGCGGTCATCGGCCGCACCACCCCGTCGACGACGAGCTGCACGGCGAACGGCAGCTGGCCGTCGACGTCGGTGTACTGCGCGGAGAAGGTGAAGGTCGTCGTCGTGGACCCGGTGGCGGAGGAGACCGCCAGCCCGCCGAGCGTGGGCGCGGTGCCGGACGCGGTGTTGGTGAAGCTGATCGAGTCCACGTACAGCTCGCCGTCGACGTCGGCGGTCTGTTGTTGCCAAAGCTCCAGCTTCGCGGCTGAGCGGTCGAGGCCGGGGAAGGCGTTGAGGTCGAACTGGTAGGTCGTCCACGCGTCCGGAACGGTGAGGAACGTGGTGCCGGAGACCCGATGGCTGGAGTCGGCGTCGGTCATCTGCAGCCACACCCGGTTGCCCGGCGACGGGCTCCGCATCACGACCGTGACGTAGCGATAGCCGGACAGATCCGCGACGTCGTGCCACGGCTGATATTTCGCCTGGGACGCCGCGGTGGCGGGGTTCTGCACGAATCGGCCGGCGGTACGCCCGTCGTAGACGACCTTGCTCGCCGAGCCGACCCCGGCGTTGTTGTTCCACCAGTTCACCCAGGTAAATCCCTGTGCGCCGAACACGCCGTCGCCGCCGAAGCCATCGTAGAGCAGCGGGGTCTCGGGGCTCGGCAGGGGCGGCGCGATCGTGTAGTGCGTCGACCCGTAGCTGTACGCACCGCTGGCCTGGGCGCCGCGGACGTCCACCCGGGTCGTGGTGTACGGCTGGAGGCCGCTGACGTCGACCACGGCGGTGGAGACGCCGCCGCCGGCGCTGGTCATCGGTTGCCAGTCGGGACCGATCCGGTGGTCGGTCAGCGAGGTCCCGCTCTGGGCGAACACCGTGACGTTGCCGGTGACGTAGTCGCCGATGAGCGGGGACGTGACCGACATGGCGGTGGGCGGCGTGCCGACGGTGGTCGGGGCGTCGTTGATGTCGGCCAGCCCGACGATCGAATACAGCAGACCGGCCTGGATGCTGATCGAGTACTCGTTGTACCGCCACTGCTGACCGCTGTCAGTCCACAAAGGTCGGTCTTCGTACCACGGGCTCGCGCTGCGGGCGTCGAGGGGGTCCTTCGCGTTGGGTCCGCTGACCAGCGCTCCCGGGATGACGACGCCGTCGCCGGTCTCGCTCTGCGCCTGCTCGTCCAGCCGGGTGTGGAGGAACTTGACGGAGTTCTGCCCGATGCCGGAGACCCAGCTGATGTTCCAGGGGTTCGCGCCGAACAGCCAGTACGTCCCGCGCAGGACGGCCTTGAGTGCCCGCTGGTCGCCGAACAGCTCGTAGTAGCGCAGCGCGTCGGCCATGTAGGAGGCGTGCGGTTCGTTGACGCCGAAGTTCTTGAACTGGTTGACGACGCCGTACGGAGTGTCGTCGGTGGACGAGAGGATGTAGTCGAGCTGGTTCTTCAGGAAACGCTGGATGGTGGTCTTCCCCGTCGCCGTCGCGATCGGGTACAGCTCCGCCATCGACAGGGGTGCCATGTCCCAGTAGTTGGTCGAGGACCGGACGCTGAAGGCGGTGGCGGCGATGGTCGTCTCGGCGGCGTCCCGCAGCGTCTGATCGCCGGTCAGCAGGGCGAGTTCCGCTTGGGCGAACAGCAGCGAGTTGGCGATGCCGTCGCGGGTGGAGTACGAGCCGATGGGGTCGGCCTGATGGGCGACCGCGTAGTTGTAGTACACCAAGGCGGTCTGCTCGCATTGGGCGGCGAAGGCTTGGTACGCCGCGACCTGTGCGGGGGCGATGTGCCCGCGCGTGACCGCGGTCTCGATCGCTCGGGCGGTCGCGGCCAGGGTGCCCGCGGCCTTGGCCGAGCCGCCGACGCCGAGCCCGGAGATCCGGCGGTCGTCGGCGGTGCCGATGACTCCGTCGGTCTGGGTCTCCGGGTGGGTGAACCCGCCGCTGCCCTTGATGTCGTACATGGCGCCGCCGAAGGCGACGGCGAACCGCAGCAGGTATTCGCTGCCGAACCGGGCCTCGTCGATCAGATCGGGTACGCCGTTGCCGTCGTTGTCGAACGCGACGGCGGGCGCCGCCGCGTGGCGCAGGTAGCTGATGGCGATCGAGCCGCCCACCCATTGGTTGCCGGCGTACTTGCCGTAGTCGCCGGCGTCGTACCACCCGCCGGTGAGCGCGTAGTGCTCGGTGCCGTCGGCGGACGCGGCGTCGTCGAGGTGCCCGGCCGCGTGGAAGATCTCCGGGCTCGGCGCGATGTCGCTGTATCCGGTCGGATACACGTCGGCGGTGGCCACGCCGGATCGCTGGATCCGGTAGAACGCCGTCATCTCGTCGAGGTAGCTCGTCCAGACGTCGGCCATGATCGCGAACCGGGGTGACGCGACGCCGCCCACCACCAGCGCGTAATCCCCGCCGGCGGTCGTCAGCCCGGCGAACTCCACCACGTACACGTGGTTCCCCCAGGTCACGCCCCGGTCGAGCAGTACGCAACTCGGCACGACGACCGTCGAGCCTTGGACGATCTGGCAGGTCGTCGCGACCGGCAGCTTCGCGTCGGCGACCGCATAGCCGACCTTGTACGCGTTGGAGCTGTAGCCCGCCTGGCTCACGGCGACTTCGAGCACGGTGGCCGCGGCGGCGGGAGCCGCGGTCACTGTGACGGTGAGTGGGATGGCGGCCGCTACCGCTGCGGCGAACGCCCATCCTCGGATCCGGAATGTCTCGAACATGACATCCTCCCCACCCGGACGCCATCGCCCAGGTTGGATCAGTGTCACACCCGATCTCACATTAACACAAGGTTTCGAAACTCGACTGTCGAAACCTTTCAGAAACGAAACTTTTGGTTACCGCGCCACTTCCGGCTTCAGCCGGGCAGGGCAGGGCACGGCGTCTCAGCGCGCCGGGCTCGCCGTCGACGAGCGGACCACGAGACGGGGCTCGACCTCCATGTGCAGCGGTGCCGACGGCTCGTCACCGCGCTCGATGCTGTCGAGCAGCAACCGCGTCGCGAGCGAGCCGACCGTCTCCCGGTCCGGCGCGACCGCCGACAGCGGCGGGTCGGCGAAGACGGAGATCTCGTCGTCGTACGCGATGATCGACAGGTCGCCGGGAACGCTGAGACCGGTGCTCCGTGCCCGATGCACCAGAGTGAGCAGCGAGTTCTCGTCGCCATGGCAGAACAGCGCCGTCGCGCCATGCTGCCGCAGCCGATCGAGCACCAGCTCGACGCCGTCGGGCTTCCAGGTCGGCTCCCCGCCCAGCACGTCGGCCCCGAGCAGGATCGCCTCCTTCTCCAGCCCGGCCTGCCCGATGGCTCGCCGCCACCCGGCTCGGACGAGGTCGGCGGTCTGGGTGCGACCACGGCTGATCATGGCGATCCGGCGATGCCCGAGCCCGACCAGGTGGCGTACCGCGCCGATCGCGCCCCGCTCGTGCGCGGTGCGGACAGTCGACGGCCCGCCGAGCCCGCCGGCCGGCAGCGTACGCTCCACCAGCACGATCGGGACGCCGGCCGATTCGAGGCGCTCCCGCAGCTGCCGGTCGTCGTCGTCCAGCTGGATCGACGGCGCGTACAGCACGCCGCCGACGCCGTCGCGGACGAACTCGCCGAGCAGGTGCAGTTCCCGGTCGAGGCTGTACTCCGACACGACCAGCTGCATCTCGCCGCCGCGCCGGCGTACCGCCGCCGAGACGCCGGCCGCGATGTGCCGGTAGTAGTACGACGTCGGCACGATGAGGCCGATCGTGCCACCGAACGACGGCTGCGACGACGCGGCGGCCGAGTCCGGGCGTACGCGGAGCATCGCTCCGCCGCGTACCTTGTCGAGCACGCGTTCGTCCACGAGGGCGTCGAGGTCCCGGCGGATCGTCACATGGGAGACGCCCAGCTCGGCGACGAGCCGGGTGACCTTGACCGACCCATCCTCCCGGGCACGCGCGAGGATGTGTGCACGTCGTTCCGCGGCGAGCATGGCGAGTCCTTCCGTGACGATCTTCCGTAGCTGACAGCGATGAGTCCGGCACTAATATTAGAGACCGCGGCGGTTTCGAACTCTTACGGTCTCGTGCCTTCTTGCACCGGCGGTGGCCCGCTCAGGCGAGGGTGCTGAGGCCGGCGGCTTCGACCTGGTGCTCCAGCGGCCGGCGGTCGAGGAACCGCTCCAGCTCGTCGAGCGCCGAGTCGGCCAACCGGCGCGTCTCCCCGTGCATCGATCCCGCGATATGCGGAGTGAGCTGAACCGACGGCAGCTCATACAGTGGCGAATCGGCCGGCAGCGGTTCGTCCTCGGTGACGTCGAGGATGGCCCGGATGTGCCCGGCACGGCAGGTGTCGATGAGGGCCGCGGTGTCGATCAACCCGCCGCGTGCGGTGTTGATGAGCACGGCGTCCTTCTTGAGCAGCGCGAGCCGGCGACGGTCGAGCAGATGACGAGTCTCCGGAAGTTCTGGGGCGTGCAGGCTGACGATGTCCGACGAGCGCAGGAGGTCGTCGAGGTCGGCCAGCGTCACGCCAAGCCGCGCCGCCTGGTCGCGGTCCACAATGGGGTCTGCCGCGAGCACGGTGAAGTCGAACGGCTGGAGCAGCTCGGCCACCCGGCGGCCCACCCGCGACAGCCCGACGAGTCCGACCACGGCGCCATGGTTCAGCGTCGGCGGAACGAGGTCCCGCCACGCACTGTCACCGTCGCGGTGTCGCCGGTACCCCTCCACGTAGCGCCAGGTCCGTCTGCCTTCGAGCAGGATGCTGGCCAGGGTGAACTCGGCGACCGGCTTCGCGTTGGCCGCCGCCGCCGAGGTGACGACCAGTCCTCGCTGCCAGGCAGCCGGCGGGATGTTCGCCTTCACCGACCCGGCCGCGTGGAAGACGGCGCGCAGGCGGGGTGCGGCGGCCAGGACCTCGTCGTCGAGCGGTGGACAGCCCCACCCGGTCAGGAGCACCTCGACCTCGCCCAGCTCGGCTCGGACTCGCCCGTCGTGGAAGGAGCCGGCAGGTAGCGGCCCGCGTACGTCGCAGAGGTGGCGCAGCCGATGCAGGCGCGGGGCGTCGAACATGTCGCGGAAGTGTCGTTCTCCCATGACGACGAGGGTCCGTGGCCGGGAAGCGGGGGCCAGCCGGGCGATGCCGGCGTGGTCGTCGCTGGAACTCATGCGGCGATTCGACCACACCTGATCAACTTATCGCAACTATCAGAACGAAATGAGAACCTATCGACACATGGTCTTGCGTTTCTGGACTGTTTCTTTAATCATGGGGGCGTCACACGCCGTGGCGGCCCGTCCGCCGGCCCGAGACGTCCACGGTCGTGGCCCACCCGTCGCGCTGCACCGCGCAGCCGATCCCGAGGAGCCAACATGCTGAGATCGCGCCATAGGCCACTGGCCGCCGCGACGGCAGTCCTCGCCGTCGCCGCCACCCTCGCCGCCTGTTCCGACAAGGACGCGAGCACCGACAAGGTCACCATCACCGTCATGGGCCAGCCGGCCGCCACCAACAAAGCCGCGCTCGCCCTGTTCCAGCAGCAGGTAGCGGAGTTCGAGGCGGCCAACCCGACCATCGACGTCGTCGGCAGCGACGTCCCGTGGGACGCGAAGACCTTCGCCGCCCGGCTGGCCGGCGGCAACGCGCCCGCCGTCATCCGGGTACCCCTGACCGAGCCGCCGTCGCTGATCGAGCGCAAGCAGGTCGCCGACATCACCGCCGAGGCGTCTGAGCTGGCCAGCTTTGCCGAGCTGAACCCGCGGGTCATGGACTTCCTCGTCCGCGACAAGGTCGTATACGGGCTGCCGGAGAAGAGCTACGCGTTCGGCCTCGTCTACAACCGCGAGCTGTTCACCAAGGCCGGGCTCGACCCCGACCACCCGCCGACGACCTGGGACGAGGTCCGGACGGCCGCCAAGCAGATCAGCGAGAAGACCGGCAAGACCGGCTTCGGCGAGATCTCCACCAACAACAGCGGCGGCTGGCACCTCACCGGGTACACGTACACCAACGGCGGCACGATGATCAAGCAGGGCGCCGACGGCAAGTACGTGGCGTCGTTCAACGACGAGCCGACCCGCAAGGTCCTGCAATGGTGGAAGCAGGTCCGGTGGCAGGACGACTCCCTCGGCGACAACATGCTCGGCAAGCAGGAGGACCTGCTCGCGCAGTTCACCGCCGGCAACGTCGGCATGTGGGTCTCCGCACCACCGGACCTCTACCCGAACTACGTCGCCGCCGGCGGAGACCCCGCCAAGTACGGCGCGGCGGCCATGCCGCAGGGCGGCGCGAACGCGACGCTCGCCGGGGCGACCGTGCTCATGGTCAGTGCCAAGGCATCGGCCGCACAACGGGCCGCCGCGGTGAAGTGGATCGAGTTCCGGGCGCTGCGGCCCAACTACGATCCCGACGTCGCCGCCAAGTACGCCAAGGCGTCCGCCGCGGACGGCCTGCCGGTCGGCGTACCGGTGTTGCCGATCTTCAGCCAGGAGCGGTACCAGAAGGTGCAGACCGCGATCTCGGCGTACGTGAACGTGCCCGTCAAGAACTTCGCGTCCTACGTCGACTCCTTGAACCGGTTCACCTACGTCGCAGAACCGGCGGTGTCCTCCCAGGAGATCTACGCCGCACTGGATCCGCTGGTGCAGAAGGTGCTCACCGACAAGAACGCCGACATCAACGCCCTGCTGTCCGACGCCGAGAAGCGCGTCAACACGATCCTGACTCAGGCGCAGCGGTGACATCCGTTCCCACCCGCGTACCGGTGACGGCACGTACGACGCCCGGCGGCACTGCCAGCCGCCGGGCGTCGGCCGCGCGCCGGTCGGCCTGGAGCGCGCTGGCCTTCCTGCTGCCGGCGATCTTCCTGTTCGGATACTTCGCCTGGTGGCCGATCGGCCGCAGCGTCGTGCTCGCCTTCCAGCAGACGAACCTGGTCGACGCCCCCGAGTGGGTCGGCTGGCAGAACTTCCAGGAGCTGTTCGCCGATCCGCTCCTGCCGCAGGCCGTGCTCAATACGCTGTGGTTCGCGGCCCTGTCGCTCGTGATCGGGCTGCCGCTGCCGCTGGCCGTGGCCGTGCTCACCTCCGAGCTGCGCCGCGGCGGCGCTCTCGCCCGCACGCTGGCCTACCTGCCGGTGGTGATCCCGCCGGTGGTCTCGGTGCTGCTCTGGAAGACCTTCTTCAATCCGGGCGAGGAAGGCGTGGTCAACGCCGTGCTCGACCTCGTCGGTCTCGGGCCTTATCCCTGGTTGCAGTCGCCCGACCTCGCCATGCCGAGCCTGGTGATCGTGGCGACCTGGTCCGGCTCCGGCACCGCGATCCTCGTCTACCTCGCGGCGCTGACCGGCGTCAGCACCGAACTCTACGACGCCGCCGAACTCGACGGCGCCTCCGTGTGGCGGCGCGTCTGGCATGTGACGCTGCCGCAACTGCGCGGCGTCATCCTGGTGCTGTTGCTGCTTCAGATCATCGGCGCGCTCCAGGTCTTCACCGAGCCCTACGTCATGACCGACGGTGGGCCGGCGAACGCCACCGTGACCGTCCTGCTGATGATCTACCGGTACGCGTTCCTGTTCGGCGACTACGGCGTCGCCACGGCTCTCAGCGTACTTCTCGCAGTGGCCTTGGTCGTCGTGTCCGCCGCGTATCTGCGCCTCACCCGAGCCTGGAGCACGTCGTGACCGCCCCTGCCCTCGGCCGTGCCCGGCGCGCGGCCCCGGCGCCGCCGCGCCGCATTCTGTCCGAGCGAGACTGGAGCCGGCCCGCGACCAGGGCCGGCTGGCGCGGGATGCACACCGTCCTGTTCATCGGCCTGCTGCTCTTCGGCGCCGTGCCGCTGGTCTGGATGATCCGGGCCGCCGCGTCGACGACGACCGACCTGGTCCAGCGCCCGCTCGCCGTCTGGCCCGAACCGGCCAAGTGGTCGAACATCTCCGACGCGTGGAACCTGCTCGGCATCGACCACTACCTCGTCAACACCCTCTGGCTCGTCGCCGGATCGTGGCTGGTGCAGCTGATCGTCGCGACCACCGCCGGCTTCGCCCTCGCCGTCATTAGGCCCTGGTACGGGCGCTACGTCTACGCGGCGTTGCTCGCGACGCTGTTCGTGCCCGGAACCGTCACCCTCGTCGCCCTCTACATGACCGTGCTCGATCTGCCCGGTCTCGGCGTCTCGATCGCCGACACGCCCTGGGCGATCTGGCTGCCCGCCGGCGCGCACGCCTTCAACATCCTGCTGGCGAAGCAGTTCTTCCAAGCCATCCCGGCCGAGATCTTCGAAGCCGCGCAGGTCGACGGCGCGGGCTGGTTCACCATCTTCCGCCGCATCGTGCTGCCCATGTCCCGTCCCGTATTGGCGGTGATCTCCCTGTTGTCGATCATGACCGCGTGGAAAGACTTCCTCTGGCCCCTCATCGCGCTGTCCGACCCCGAGACGCAGCCGCTGGCGGTCGCGCTGCCCCGGCTCGCGCAGAACACCGATCCCGCCTATCTCGTCGCCGGGCTGCTCATCGCGAGCGTCCCGCCGATCGTGGTCTTCCTGCTGTTCCAGCGGCACATCGTCCGCGGCATCGGCTTCTCGGGGCTCAAGTGAGCGCCCTGTCCGTGCAGCTGTACTCGGTTCGAGATAGTCTGCGGAAGGATCCCGCGGCCACCCTCGAACGGCTGGCCGCGGCAGGCTTCGACGAGGTCGAACCGTTCGACCTCGTCGAATGGGCGCCACGACTCGAAGAACCCTTGCGTACCACCGGTCTGCGGGCCCGGACCGGGCACGCGTCGCTGCTGACCGCGCCGGACCTGCCGGTCATCTTCGACGCGGCGGCCCGGCTGGGCATCACCACCGTGATCGAACCGACCGTACGCGACGGCTGGCAGGACCTTCGTGGCGTGGCGACCATCGCCGACAGCCTCAACCACTGTGCCGAGCGGGCGAGTTCCCACGGGCTGACCATCGGATACCACAACCATTGGTGGGAGTTCACCCGTCTCGCCGGCACCACCGCACTGGAACAACTGGCGGGGATGCTGCACCCGCCGGTCGTACTCGAACTCGACGTCTACTGGGCCGCCGTCGGCGGAGCGGACGTCACGACGCTCGCCACCGGCTTGGCCGGTCAGATTCGGCACCTGCACGTCAAGGACGGCCCGATCGAGCAGGATCCCGCGTCGCAGGTGCCGGCCGGCACCGGACGAGTCGACCTCGCGGGCGTCCTCGCCGCCGTGCCGGGCGCGACCAGGGTGCTCGAATTCGACGCGTACGCCGGCGACGTCTTCGCCGCACTCGCCGAAGGCGCGGCCTGGGTACGCACCCAGACCGAACCCCCGGCCGACGCACAGACGGAGGAAGCGTGAACGGCAGCGGCCGAGTCGGTGTCGGCGTCATCGGCGCCGGCGTGATCAGCGAGCAGTACCTGCGGAACCTGACCCGATTCCCCGACCTCGACGTACGCTTCGTCGCCGACCTCGACGTCGACCGGGCTCACGCCCAGGCCGCTCGGCACGGAGTGGCGCGCTCGGGGTCCGTCGGCGAACTGCTCCACGATCCGGCGATCGAACTCGTCGTCAACCTCACCGTGCCCGCCGCCCACGTCGAGATCGGGCTGCAGGTCCTGGAGAGCGGACGGCATCTGTTCGCCGAGAAGCCCTTCGCGCTCGACCTGGCCGGCGGCAGCCGGCTGTTGGCCGCGGCGCAACGGCGCGGCCTGCGTACCGCCAGCGCACCGGACACCGTCCTGGGCGCCGGCCTGCAAACGGCCGCCCGCATCGTCGCCGACGGAACGATCGGGCAGCCGGTCACGGCGAACGCGCAGTTCCTGGCGGTCGGGCCGGAGTCGTGGCATCCGAACCCCGAGTTCCTCTTCGCGCCCGGCGCCGGGCCCCTGTTCGACATGGGCCCCTACTACCTCACGACGCTCGTCCAGCTCATGGGACCGGTCATGCGGGTGAGCGCGGCAGCCTCGACCGCGCGTACGACGCGGACCATCGGGTCCGGGCCCCGCAAGGGCGTCGAGTTCCCCGTGCTCGTCCCCACCTACCACGCGGCGTTGCTGGAGTTCCGCGACGGCGGCATCGGCCAGGTCGTCTTCAGCTTCCAGGCAGCCCGGTCGAACCGGCCGACGCTGGAGATCACCGGAACCCAGGGCACGATCACCCTGCCCGATCCGAACAGTTTCACCGGAACCACGTCACTGTGGACCGACGACCCGAACACGCCGACCGAGATCGACGCCGGACCAGCCGAACACACCCGTGGCATCGGCGTACTCGAACTCGCCCGCGCCATCCGGGCCGGCGTACCTGAACGCGCGAGCGGCGACCTCGCGTACCACGTCCTGGACATCATGGTGGCCATCGCGTCGTCGGCCGCCTCCCGGCTGCCGGTCGACGTCACCAGCTCAGTCGAACCGGCGCCGCCGCTGCCGGTCGGCTGGGACCCCACTGAGTCCACACTCGACACCGCGCCGGTCACGGCCGGATAGAACATCCCCTGGTACGGGCGGCGGGCCCAACGCTCGCCGCCCTTTCTTGATACCGGCCGTCCTGCTGCGAATCAGTCGCGGGCCAGATCGTAGGCGGCTTGCGGATCCCGGGAGCCTCTGGCCTTGGCGGTGCCGAAGGACTGGTCGCCGCTGCCGGACCGGCCGCGCAGCTCCCGCGGTACGCCTCCAGTCCCGTCGACCGGCTGCTCGCCTCGGCGGGCCCGGCCGGTCGGCGAGGAGGCCGAGACCGGGCGCAGGGTGCCGTCGGCGGCCCTGGCCGCACCCGGCGGGACCATGGGCGGCGTCATCCCGGCCGCCGACGCCGAAGCTCCGGCCGCGGTCGCCGCGACGCTGAGTTCTGGGCCGACGCCGACGGCCCGTCGCCCGGCCAGCGTTCGAACGGCGGCCGGCAGGGTGGGCGTACCGACGGCGGCGCCGAGGGAGCCACCGGGCACGGACACCGTGGGCGCGGAGTCGACGCCGGGCAGCGAACCGCCGGGCAGATTGGGAATGAGGTCGGCACCGGACAGGGATAGCCCGTCGCCGGTCAGCCCGGAGAGGTCCGACAGGTTCGCTGAGACGCCGGCCGCGGAGACAAGGCCCTGCAGACTGGTCACGGCGCTCGTCACGGACTCGACCGCGGTGACGACGTCGTCGGTGGAGTTGCCCTCGCTGGCCGGTCCGATGCTGACGTTCGGCGTCCGGATTCCGGCGGCCGAGCAGACCTGGAGCATGGTCGTGTCGAACAGGCCGCCGAGCGCGGTCATCTCAGCGCCGGAGGCCTGCTGGAATCCCAGGGCAGCCCAGGCGGTCAACGGGTTCGACAGGGCCGCCAGATAGCTCTGGTGCAGCCCGGACACGATCTGGAAGCTGGCGGGGACCGCGGCGGCGAGCGTACCGAGACCGGCGACGACCTGGGAGGCGTCGATCCGCTCGCCCCACATCTTCAGCTCGGCCAGCGTGCGCTGAGTCTCGCGTTCGAGTTCCCGACCGGCCTCGTCCGGCCAGTGCGGCAGCAGGTCGGCGGCGCGTACGTGCAACTCCACCTCGGCGGCCGCGATCCATTCGCGGACCTGGGTCCACATCCGGGCGGCGTCGGTGAGGGCGGCGACGTTGGCGTTCTGCGCGGTCACCATGGCGAGGTGGGTCTCGATCGGCAAGAAGTTGTACGGGACCACGGTGCGCTCCTCAGGCTTGCTGCTGCGGGTCGGTGGAGTGGGCAGCGTCCGTCTTCGCAGCCCCGGACTCGTCCTTGTCGTCCGTGTCGTCCTTATCGGCGCTGTCCGACGAGGTCGAGCCGCTCAGCGACTGGGCCATGCTCACGCCCGCCGTGGCGAGCTTCGCCGTCGCGGCGACGAGTTTGGCCGCGCTCGAGACCTCGGCGGCCGAGTAGGTCACCGCGATCGTGTTGACCTTCGCGGTGTAGGTCAGCAGCTCGTCGGTCACCTGCGTCAGATACGCGGCCGCGGCGACCGTGGCGGCTTTGTCCAGTAAGGACATCGCGATGCCCTCGATCAGCCCGGTCAGGTTCGGCGGTACGCTCGCCCGGCTCATCGAGTCCGGGATCGGCGGGACGGTGAGCTGCTTGGAGAACGCCGCCATCGCGGTGGGGTCGCCGTGGACTTCGTACATCAGCTGCCTCTTCTCGGGGTCCGGCCTTCGGCCACGTCGTCGTGCTGATCGACCTGCCACATCTCCTCGTCGAGGAGGCGGATGGTGTCGTCCTCGGCGTCCCATCGCCGCTGCGCGGCCGGGGCGGGCTTGGTCGCGCCGCTGCGCCGGCCACGCAGAGCCACACCGGGCACACCGGCGGCTCCGGGTGCTGCGGCGGCTCTGCGGTCCCGGGGGCGGCCGGAAACGGGCTGTTCGCTAGTGCCCGGCTTGATCCCACCCGATCGCTTCGCGGCGGCGGCCGCCGCGTGGGGCGGATACATCGGCGGATACCCGCCGGTCGCGGCGGTGGCGGCGGTCAGCCCGGTCGGCAGCGGCGTGACGGCGGGCCCGGCGGTCGTCGTGGGGACCGCCGCCCGCGCCACCGCATCGGCCACGACGCCGCCCTCCACGGCCGATCCGACGCCGGCCAGTCCCGGCAGCCCCGAGGCGACGCCGGGCACGGTGTCCGGGTTGATCACGTCGCCCAGGTCGGTCGGCAGCGGGCTGGTGACCGGATCGGGTGTGGTGCCGCTGCCGGTCAGGGCCTCGGCGAGGTCGCTCAGCGCGCTCGCGACGTCGGACGCGTCCTTCGTCGGATCGGTGGACTCGGTCGGCGTCGTCTCCGGCGTCGTGGCCGGATTCGGCGTCTCCTGCGGGGACTCCGGGGCCGACTCGGGGTCAGGCGTACCGGCTGGACCGTTCGCCGATCCGGCGTCCGGACTCACGCCTCCGTCGGGACCGAGCGTCGTCTCCGACTCACCCGCGCGGGGACCCGGCCAGAGCAGGCCACCGACGGCCAGGGTCATGGCCTTCGCCGCGTTCGCGTACGCCTGCCCCAGCTCGTTCATGGCTCGTACCGAGTCCGCGGTCGCGGTGACCAGTTCCTCGGTCATCTGGGGAGTGCTCAGTTTGCTGACATGGGGATCTGGCCTGGAGCCGGCGGACAGCACGTCGGTGTACCGGTAGCCGCGCAGCGCCCAGTCACGTCGCTGTTTCGCGAACTCGACCTTGCTGTATGTCGTGCTGATCAGGTTCGGGAGATCGGTGAGCTGCTGCACGACTCCCGAGTCCTTGATCTGCGTGACCCACGCCCCCAGCGCGTCGCGGGATCGAACCAGGCGACCGTCGACCTCGGTATGCGCGCCGTCGGTCCAGCCGTCGCCCACGGGCTCGCGCCGATTCTCGATTTCGGCCTGCGCCAGGCCGAGCCAGGTGGAGAACCCCTGCCACATGCTCAGCGCCTGCTGAAGCTGCTCGCGATGACCGAGTTCCGCCTTGACCGCCGCGAGGTGCTGGTCGATCGTCCACGCCTGGTAGTCGAAGGTCATGGCTTGGCTCCCGTCGGAGCGTCGAACCGAGGCTCTCGGTCGGGCAGCCCGTCGGCGGGGGGACGGTTGACGATCGAGTTCAGTTCGTCCTGGCTCATCCCGGCCCCATTCGCGTAGAGATCCGCGCAGTCGGTGATCATCGCCTGGAACCCGGCGAAGCCCTGGCGTACGTAGGTGATGAGCTCCTGAACCTTCTTCGTGCTGTCCACATCGCAGCCGAACAGGCCGGTGCAGTCGGGCATGCCGCCTTCGCAGGCGTGGGTCGGGTGACGGACGAGATCGTCGCCGTAGGACGGAGCGGTGAGCCGGCCGGCCGCCTCCCGCATCTTCTCCGGCTCGCCGTCGGTGAACTCCTTCGCCATGCTCCCTCCCTTGTGGACGTAATCGACAGCCAAGCAGTCCAGCCGGACCGGGTGCGGCAGGCGGCAGGTTCCGGCCATGGCTCACTCCTTGGGCGGCAGCCAGCCGAGCTGGACGAGTCCCTTGTGGCCGCGCCGGTCCACCAGCCAGCCCCGACCCGGGGGCAGCACCCGCGCCCGCATGCCGCCCAGCAGCGGACCTTCGTCCCGGTCGCCGGACATCATCAAGCCGGGCGTGCCGACCTCGCGCAGCCGCGCCAGGAAGGGCTCGAACAGTCCCCGGCCCGCGCCGCCCGTACGCCGGGTCAGGATCACGTGCAGCCCGATGTCGCCGGCCTGCGCGGCCAGGGGCAGCAACGGCATCAGCGGATGGTTCTGATGGGTCGCCACCATGTCGTAGTCGTCGACCAGCACGAAGATCTCCGGCCCACGCCACCAGTTGCGGGCCCGCAACTGCTCCGGCGTGACATCCGCGCCCGGCAGGCGCTTGGACATCGCGGCCGCCACCTCGGCGAGCAGGCCCCGGCTGTGCTCGTCGTTGGTGCCGTAGCCGAGCAGATGTTCCGGGCCGACCTCGCCGAGCAGGCTGCGGCGGTAGTCGAGCAAGACGATCCGGGCCTCGTCCGGCTGGTAGGCCTGGGTGATGCGGCGGGCCAGCAGCCGCAGGAACGACGTCTTTCCGCACTGGGTGTCGGCGAGGAGGAAGAAGTGCGGGTCGGCGGCGAAGTTCAGCCGCATCGGGGACAGATCCTTCTCGTGTACGCCCACCGCCAGTCCCGCCTCGGCACCGGTGAGTTCGTCGGTCGGCGGCAGCTCGTCATGCGGGTGCATGCCCGGCAGGAGGCGTACCGACGGGGCAGGCCGGCCCGGCCACGCCGCCGCGACCGCCTCGACCATGCCGCATACGCCGTCGGCGAGGTCGTCCACGCCGGTTCTGCCGTCGATCCGGGGCAGAGCGGCCAGGACCTGGTGTCCGCTCATCGAGATGCCCCGGCCCGGCGCCCCCGCCGGTACGCTCATCGCGGCCCGCCGGTCGATGAACGAGTCGATCGGGTCGCCGATCTTGAGCTCGACCCGGCTGGCGAACAGGTCCCGGACGTTCATCCGCAGATCGAACGAGCGGGTGCAGCTGGCCGCGAGGTGGATGCCGTAGGACAGGCCACGGGCGGCGATGTCGGCGACGATCTCCTCCATGTCCTCGAAGTCGCCGCGCAGGGTCTGCCAGCCGTCGATCACGAGGAACACGTCGCCGTGCGGGCTGTCGGCGAATCGGCCTTCGGCCCGCAGCCGGCGGTAGGTCGCGATGCCGTCGATGCCGTGCTCGGCGAAGAGCGCCTCCCGCTGGGCGAGCAGGGTGGCGACCTCGGCGACGGTACGCCGGACCGCCCCGGTGTCGAGCCGGCCGTAGACCCCGCCGACGTGCGGCAGGCCCGCGATGGACGCCAGCGTGCCACCGCCGAAGTCCAGGGCGTAGAACTGCACCTCGCGGGGGGTGTGGGTGAGCGCGAGACTGGCGATCAATGTCCTCAGCACGGTGCTCTTGCCCGTCTGCGGGGCGCCGATCACGAGCATGTGCCCCGCCGCGCCCGACAGGTCCAGGTCCAGCGGATCGCGGCGCTGCTCGAACGGGCGGTCCACCAGGCCGAGCACGGCGCGCAGCGGCCGGGCGGCGGGAACCGTCAGGCCGCGTACCGGGTCGGCGGCCAGCCCGGGGAGCAGCTCGTCCAGGCTCGGCGGGTCCGACAGCGGCGGCAGCCACACCTGATGCGCCGGTGCGCCGCGCCCGGCCAGCCGATCGACGAGCACGTCCAGCAGGGTCTCGCCGACAGCGGTGTCTTCGTCGGCCGGCTCAGGGGTCTCGTCGATCGCGAGGTCGGCGGCGACGTAGGAGGTCGTGTACTCCCGCAGCGACAGCCACTCGGTGGCGGCGGCGGGGGCCGGCAGGCCGGTGGGGCGCTGCCGCACGCCGGACACGTACGCCGACCGGAACCGGATCATCTGCTCGGTGCCGACCTTGAGGAAACCGTGGCCGGGCGCGCGGGGCAGCTGGAACGCGTCGGTCACCCCGAGGACGGCCCGGCTCTCCATCTCGGAGAACGTCCGCAGCCCGATCCGATACGACAGGTGCGTCTCCAGGCCGCGCAGTCGCCCCTCGTCGAGCCGCTGCGACGCGAGCAGCAGGTGTACGCCCAACGACCGGCCGACCCGTCCGATCTGGACGAACATGTCGATGAAATCTGGCTTGGCCGACAGCAGCTCGGAGAACTCGTCGCAGATCACCAGCAGGGTCGGCACCTCGGGCAGCGGGGCTCCGGCGGCCCGGGCCTTCTCGTAGTCCCGCAGCGAGGAGAAGTGCCCGGCGGCCCGCAGCAATTCCTGCCGGCGGATCAGCTCGCCGTTGATCGCGTCGGTCATCCGGTCGACGAGGTGTAGTTCCTCGGCGAGGTTGGTGATGACCGCGCTGGTGTGCGGCAGCGAGTCCAGCCGCGTGAACGTCGCGCCGCCCTTGAAGTCGATCAGGGCGAAGTTCAAGGCGTTCGGCGGGTGGGTGACGGCCAGCGCCAGCACCAGCGTCCGCAGCAGCTCCGACTTGCCGGAGCCGGTCGCCCCGATCAGCAGGCCGTGCGGGCCCATGCCGTCCTGGGCCGACTCCTTCAGGTCGATCTCGATCGGGGTGCCGTCGGCCTGGATGCCGAACCTGACCCGGAGCCGGTCGCGATGCGGTCGGGGCACCCAGGTGTCGTCCGGGTCCAGCAGGTACGGGTCGTCCAGTTCCAGCAGCTCGGCCAGGCCCAGTTCGGTGGTCATCGGTGCGTCGCCGTGCAGGCCGGCGCTGAGCCGCAGCGGCGCCAGCTGCCGGGCCAGCCCTTCGGCGGCGACCAGGCCGAGAGAGTCCGCGTGCCCCAGGTGCACGGTGCCGTCGACGGTCTCGCTGATGAGGTCACCGGCGGCGTCGACGTCCAGCACGACCGCCGTGCGGTCCAGTACGCGCGGCGGCGGCGAGCTGAGGTCGACGACGGTGACCCCCTCGACGCCGCCGCCGGTCATCAGATGGCTCGACCCGGCGACCGCGCCGCCGTCGAGGACCACGACCAGGAGCGGGCCGGGCGTCCGCGTGTCGACCTCCGGGTCGAACCGGGGTCGCTTGGTCAGCTCCTCCTCCAGCATCGACTCCAGCGCCGGGATCGTCGGCGCGACCAGCCGGAGCGGGCCGAGCGCGTCGGTCCGCTCCGGGTGCAGCGCGTGCGGCAGCCACTTGGTCCACTCCCAGTCGACGCGGCTGACGTCCTGGGCGCAGACCGCGACCCGCAGGTCGTCCGGCGGGTGCAGGGTGACGAGCTGGGCAAGCATCGCGCGCAGCATGCCCAGCGCCGCCGTCCGATCGCCGCGAAGGTAGATGCGGCTGAAGCCGTTGGTCGCGATCGCCAGCGGCAGCCGCTCGATGGTGGCGTAGGTCGTGATGAACCGGCGCAACGCGAGCGCGGACAACGGCTCCAGTTCTTCGAGCGCCTTGGTCTCCGGGGCGACGATCGTCAACGCAGGACGCTGCGCGCCGCGGCCGATGCGGGCGGTGCCGAAGTCAGGGTCGTCCTTGCGGCGTTCCCAGAGGCGGTAACTCGCCGCGAGCGACCACAACGTGGCCGGGTCCGGATGCAGGTACTCCATCACGTCGCGCTGGCGGCGTACGGCGCGGCGCAGGCGCAGGCGGTGCTGGGCGAGGTGCCGCAGGTACTTGCGCCGGGCGTGGCCCATCTCCCGCTTGCTCGGGCCGCCACCCTGCAACAGACCGGCGATGAGGGTGCCGAGCATGCCGACGCCCATGAGGCCGTAGATCACGTAGCGGACGGAGCCGCCGAGAGCGCCGGAGTACATCAGCATCATCGCGACGGTCATCGCGATCATCGGCAGCACCATCAGCAGCTGGGTCCACTGCATCGCCGCCGGGGGCGGGATCTCCGGCGGGGCCTGCAGGATCAGCTCCCCGGACGGCATCTCCGGCGCCGGCCGGCGAGCTGGTCTCTTCACCACGACAGTCGCCACGGACGCGATCGTGCGCCAGGGCCGGCGGTGGTTGGGCGACGTGGCAGGAACGTGCCGCTCCAGTTCGGGCGGCGGCGGGGCTCCCTAGCGTTGCCCGCAGAGGAACCCGAGCACTGGGAGGACGCGTGCAAGGCGGAGACACTTCACGAATCGACATGACCTACGCGGACGCCGCGTACGCCATCAAGGTCCACGAGGACCGGAGCGACGAGCAGGACCGGGCCACCCGGGCCAACGACGCGCGCAGCAGCCAGACGATCGCCCAGCGGCTGGGCGGCACGGTCCAGGCCCGGGCCTATGACGCGGGCCGGGCGAGCGTCGCCGACTTCACCCGGGTCTACCGGAACGGCCAGGAGACCAACGACAACAACCGGTTGGCGATGAACACGGTCCAGGGCGGGGACGCGCAGACCGTCCACGCGCTGGGCTCGTTCGACTACGGCACGACCGCCGTCATCAACGGCTGAGAGGGGCTTGCAGATGACCGACTCCAACCGCTACTTCGTCGGCATTCCCGACATGTACGCCGAGGGCAGCGACTACTTCCAGCACGCGACGTTCATCCGCGAGACCGCGGAGGACAAGTTCCACGTCGTGGCCCGGTTGGCTTCCGGTGACGCCCTGTCCGAACAGCAGGTCGTCGAGGCTCAGTACGAGATGAAGATGGCCGACGATCACTCCGGCGGCCTGGAGCAGCACGGCACGGTCTTCAACAACGTCGGCGACATCGCCGCGCAGACGTTGAGCACCGCGCTGCGGATCGTCACCCAGCACTGAACGGACGCGGTCCGTGAAGGCCCCTCCCCGCGGGGAAGGGGCCTTCTTCAGATCAAGAACGTCTGCTCCGGCGGCTCGACGATCTCCGGCTCGACCGGCGATGGCGCCGCCCACCCCGCCTGCCAGCGGCGACGGCGTCCGCGGGGCAGCACCAGCGCGGCCACGAAGGCCAGCCCGACGCCGCCGACAGCTGCGCCGGTCAACCACTTGGCCACTGTGGCCACCCGATGCTGCCGGGCCGCCTCGGCGATCCGGGCCTCGTCCGGCGGGTCGGGCACGAACGCGGGCAGCTCTCCAGGGCCGCGAAGATCGAGTCCGTCGGTCACCGCCCGGTAGGGGTCGACCAGTCCGGCACCGTATCGCGTGCTGTGCAGACCGCCCCGGGCCGGGTTCGCCGTCGCGATCAGCCGCTGCGCCACCTGCGCGGCGGTCAGGGCCGGCCAGGCGGCGCGGACCAGGGCGGCGGTACCGGCCACGAACGGCGCCGCGAAGCTGGTGCCGTCGACATAGGCATGCCCGGTCACCCGCGTCGGCGCGAGAACCTTGACCCCGGGGGCCACGATGTCGACGTACTGGCCGGTCCGCGAACCCGACATCAAAGCTCCGTCGATGTCTATCGCCCCCACGCCGAGCACACCGTCGTACGCCGCCGGGAACGAGGGCCACTCGGCGCCGCCGCTCTGCTGACCGTTTCCGGCTGCGGCCACCACCAGCACGTCTTTAGCCACCGCGTACGCGACGGCCGCTCGCACGGCTGGGTAGTCGTCGTAGCCGGCCAGCGACAGGTTCAGCACCTTGGCACCGGCGTCGGCGGCGTACCGGATGCCGTTGGCGAGGATCTGCGGGTCGATCCGCAACGTCTCGCCACGGTCGTCGACGTCGCGGTCGCTGATCCGGACCGGCAGGATCGCCGCGTCCGGCGCGACTCCGTGGAACCCGACGCCCGGCACCTGCGCGGCGGCGACGATGCCCGCCACGGCGGTGCCGTGCGACACGCAGTCGAACGTCGCCGGTCGATTCCGCGTGGTGAAGAAATCCTTGCCGGCCCGCACGCGGCCACGCAGTTGCGGATGATCAGCGTCCACACCGGAATCGACGACGGCGACGAGCACCCCCGCTCCCCTGCTGAACGGCCACACCCGTTGCGGATCCAGCAGCTTCTGCGCCCACGGCAGTTCCCGGACCGGAGCCCGTCCCGGATCGGGATCATGGCAGGCACCGGCCGGTGGAACCGCTCGCGCGGGCGCGACGCCGATCAGCTGGACGGCGGTCAGGGCCGTCACGGCCAGCACGACAGCTGCGAGCCTTGCTTTCACCGCTCTCCTCTCGTCCCGGTGATCGTGCCGCCGGGCCCGGAATCGGCGGCCCACACGGCAGTAACCGGCCACCGGACGATCTCCACGGCGCTCCCGTCGGACACTGGGCCCATGTTCACCGACTACGAGCTACTGGCTGAGGAGATCCGGGCGGTGCAGCGCGACCTGGCCGGGATCCGCGCCACGTACGACTCCCCCGACGGGCTGGTCAGCGCGACCGTCGGCGGGGCCGGGGAACTGATCGAGCTGTGGCTGGATCCGCGGGTCTTCCGGAACCCCGATTCTGTCCTGCTCGCCCGGACCGTCACCGAGACCATCCACGGCGCGGCCGAACTCGCCCAGCGTCAGGGCCTGGCGATCGCGGCCGCCTACCTGCCGCCCGGTGTCGAGTCCGCCGACCTGCGGTTCGACCCGTTGTTGACCGCGCTCGACCAGCAGACCGGCGGAGGTGGCCGGCGATGACCGTCGACCGCGACGGCGACGGATTCGTCGACATGTACCCCGAGGAGACCACGACCCAGTTGGCCCGGGTGCACACCGTCGGCGCGGACTTCGGCCGGTCCTGGGCCAAGGCGCTCGACCGGATCAACAGCCCCGGCAAGATCGGCAACGGCGGCATGGGCCAGTCGTTCATGGCCGGTTACGCCGCGGACAAGGAGACCCTCGTGACCGCGGCCGGCAACGTCCGCGGGGTCTACCAGGCGCTGGCGAACAACGGCTATCAGGGTGTGCAGCTCTACCAGGGCGCGGCGATCGAGTCCACCAAGCTCTTCCCGCCTGAGTAGCCGATGAGCGACGTCCTCGAGCCCGTCGGCCGCCTGTGGGACGCCGTCCTGCGCTACGGCGGCAAAGCCAAGGACGCCATCTGGCCGCCGGACAGCGAATCCGACGTCATCGCCCTCGCCGAGGCCTGGGAGGCGGCGGCCGACGCGCTGCAACAGGCGATCGACACATCGGAAGCGGCCGCCGTCCAGCTCCTCGAAACCTGGCTCGACGGGGCGGGTTTCGAGATGTACTACACGTTGCACAGCCTGAACCAGGGCGCCGGCGATTCCGTGGGGCTCACCCAGCTGGTCGCGGACCTGCGGCAGATCGCCACCAAGTGCCGCAACTACGCCCGGGACCTCGCCGACACCAAGAACCAGGTCCGGGCGGAGATCGCGCTGAACGCCGCGCTGTTCGCGCTGGCCTGCCTCGGCGGTCCGGCCGGCATATCACTGTTCGCGTCGCGGATGGCCAGTCAGATCGCGGCCCGGGTGGCGCTGATGGCCCTGCGGGTGGCCACCGCCGCCAGCAAGATGGGCAAGGTCTCGAAGTTCGCCCTCGGGGTGGCGAAGGAGGGGTTCGAAGAGGTCGGGATCGACTGGACCGGCCAGAAGCTGAGCCAGATGCAGGGATACCGCACCACCATCGACCTCAAGCAGACGGCCACCGCCGGGCTCGCCGGTGCGATCGGCGGGCCGTTGAGCGAAGGTCTGCGCGAGGTCCCCGGCCTCAAGCAGCTCACCCACAAGCCCGGACAAGCCGCCACCGCGGCCAGCTCCTTCATCACGAACGGGGTGACGTCCCCCGTCGCCGGGCACGTCGCGCAGAACGTCATGGACGGCAACCTCGCCGCGATCGGCGACGTCGGCGCGTACGCCAAAGCCGTCCGGGACAACGGATTCGCGGCGGGCGCGATGGCCGTCGGCCGGTCGAACACTGAGTTGGCCGGGCGGCAGATCCACTCCGCGGTCACCGGCGGGCCGAGCACCTGGAGCCAGGTGGCGACAGAGCTGGGTCACGGATCGGGGCCGCCGAACGGGAACCCGCCTACGCCGCTCGCGCCGGACAGCGCCGGGGCGGGAGCCGGGAACGGGGCGGGTGCAGCCAGCGGAAGCGCCGCGGGAGCCGGGGCGGCTGGGGGAAGCGGGGCCGGCGGATCATCCAGCGCGTCAGCGTCAGGCGGCTCGACCTCGGGCAGCGGCACGCCGGGTTCGGGTAGCTCCGGAGGCTCGGGCAGCTCGGGCTCCGGCAGCGGCACGTCCGGCGCGGGCGGATCATCCGGCGCGTCGACCTCGGGTGGCACGTCTAGTTCGGCCGGCACGTCGGGGTCGGGCAGTGGGTCGGGGTCGGGCGGCTCCGCTGGCTCCTCGGGGTCAGGCGGGCCTTCAGGCTCCGGTGACGTGGGTGACGGCGTGGGCGCGGGCGCACCCGACGCCACGACCGACGTCCCGTCCGGTCCGGACGAGAACGGAGCGGATCACCAGACTGCGCAGGAGTCCACACCCGACGGTGCGGACCAGGACCAGGCTTCACCGGAAGCCGGGAACGTGGCTGACCCGACCGGCGGGCAGAATCTCGGCGCGGACGGCTCCGCGACGCAGCAATCCGGCCTGCCGCCAGCCGAATCCACCGAATCCGCTTCGGTCGATCCAGCCGTCACGGGTCCGGTCGCTGCCGCGCCCGCCACCGCTACCAGACCGGCGGCGACCCGTCACACGACGATCGGCGCCACGCCGGCCGCCTCCAACCGATCGGCAACCAACGGGCAGAACCAGAGCGGGACCGACTCGGAGGAGTCCGGCGCAGACGGTCGTGGCGAGAGCACGACTGAGGAGCAGGCCGGCCTCGACCAGGCTCCGGCGTCAGCTCCGACCGGTGCTTCCGCGGAGTCCGAGGTGGTTCCCGAGTCGGCCACCGCCTCGGAGAACTCGCCGACCGGGACGCCCGATTCCACTCGCCCGGACAACCTGCCATCAGAGGTCGACGCTGTGTGGGACGCACTGCCGGCAGGCGCGCGACAGGCGGTCGCCGACCTAGCCGCCGCCAATCAGGCCGCCGCCGACCGCCGGAGCGCCGGGCTCAGCGATCTGGTCACCGCGATGGCTGCCAGCGTGACCGGAGAGTCCGGCCTGTCGCTCGCCGAAACGCTCGACCGGATGAGCGAGGCACAGCGCCGGGCATTCGCCGAGCGGATCGCGGCGTACACCGGACTGGCCAGCCCCACCGCCGCGGATGCCGCAGCCGTCGCCCGGCCGGACGGCCTGCCCCACGACCTGGCCGCGACGTGGGACGCCCTGCCGCCCGCCGTACGCCACGTCGTCAGCCGGCTGGCCGCCGCCCATCCGAAAGCCGCCGCACGGGAGCAGAAAGCACTGGCTAATGCGTTGCTGGGCGCGGCGAAGAGCGTCGTCTCCGGCCGCCGCGACCGGCCGCTTGCCGAGCTGGTCGCCGGCATGACCGAGGCCGAGCGGCAGACCTTCGCCGACCGGATGGCCCGCAAGGTCACCAGCCTCACGACGCAGCAGGCCGCGAAGGACCAGTCCACGGCGACTCAGCGAGAATTGGCTCGCCTCGGCGCTCAGCCTGGCAAGGGCATGGTGCTTGAGGCCGCCGACATCCAAGCGAAGCTCGATCGGCTCGCCGCGCTGGGCGTCGACATCGCCCACGCCGAGGCGACCCTGCGCGACTACCTCAAGAACGCGCGGTCGGTGCAGGCGGGCGACCAGATCAATGCGACCACACTGGACGGTGATGCCACCAACGTCGTGGGTCTGCTCGCGGCGATCGACGCCGCGCTTGCGCTGGCCGAGCTGCCGCCGGAGCTGCTGGCGCAGCTGGGCACGCCCGGACTGACGATCGAAGGACTGCAGGTACCGGTCGCGGATCAGACCGACATCGACATCCTCGGCCGGTTGCCGGACGGCACCGAGGTCCGGTTCGAGGTCAAGGACTACGGGGAGTTCGGTCTCGTCCAGGACCGCGCCAAGATCCTCCAGCAGCTCGGAACGCAGCGCCGGCTGGCCGACGAGGCGTACCAGCGCGGACAAGAGGCGGGTGAGCCGTCGGGGCGGCCGCCGCTCGTCATCGGCCTCTACACCAATCAACTGACCAACGCTCTCCTCGCGCAGCTGCTGGCCAACGGCGCCGACGCGGTCTGGCACTACCACGGTTTCCAGCTCTTCACCTCCGCTGTCGTGCACGAGGGCAGGGGGCAGCGGCCGGCGGCTACCGATCCGAATCCGCCCACTGCCCCGACCGTGCCGAGGGGGAACACCGACGCGGTGGACGTCGTCACCCAGCTGCTCACGTCTGGCTTTCAGGTCGGCGACCCGGTCACCGTCACCACCGATCCCGAGGGCGTCGACGTCGTCTTCGGTGAGAACACCCAGCGCCGGGTGCTGGTCGACCGCGCAGCCCTCCCCCCGGGTACGCAGGTGCGGCTGGGCTACGACCCCGACGCCGGCGCGTTCCGGCTGACCGTCGGCCAGGACGTCGACGTCAACGATCCCGGCGTCCGGGTCGAGCTGGCCCAGGCGTTGGGCCGGGTCGTGCTCGGGCCCTCCGAGTTCCGCGCTGACGACCGCAGTTCCGAGGACATGTTCCTCGACGTGCTCCAGGCGTACAGCTATATGGGCATTTCGGATGTCGGTCACGCGCTGGCGATGAGCCGGCCGGCCGGGCAGACCGGCCGCGAGGCGGACGTGGCCGCAGCGGTACGCCTGACGCAGCAGGCGCGGGCCGACGAGCAGCGCGTCATGCGGGTGTTGCGGGCGGCGCTGGCGGTCGATCCGAGCTTGGCCGACGTCATCGTCCGTTTGACGGCCATCGACGCGACCGTGAGCGGCCACCCGGCCCGTCGGCTCGCGCGGCTGGTGGGCCGGCTCGACGCCCCGGCCAGCGACAGCGCCCCGGCCGGCGACAGCGCGCAGGACGTGCGGCGGCGGGCCGAGGTCGGCCGGATCATGGCCGCGACCCTGGCGGCCACCCGTGGGCAGCTCGATCAGCGGATGTCGGGGTCGGTGGACGTGGCGGACCTGTCGACGATCGCCGACGAGGCAGTGAATCATGCGCTGACTGTCCTCGGCACCGCGCAGGCGAACGGCGATCCGCTCCAGGCGATCGGACCGGACGGCGCTTTCACGTCGGAGACGTCCACAGCAGCGCAGGTTACCGCCGCGGAGTTCCAGTCCGAACTGGACAGCCGGACGGCGCGCGACGGGCAGACCGAGCGGCAGCGTGTGGCGTTGCGGCCACTTGCCGGTGGACCCGCGCGGCTGGACGTCTCGCTGCGAGCCGCGCTGCGCTCAGTCGCCGCGACGCTCGGCTTCGCCACGCCCAGCGAGGAGGTGGCGATGCTGGCCCGCTGGGGCGAGGCGCTGCACGGCCTCGCCGGCGAGGGCACGCCGGAGTCGGCTGCGGCCATCGTGGACACCGCGCGCGATGTGATCCGGCGGACGATCGCGAACCCGGATCGGATGTCCATTCGCGACACTGATCGTGGCGACGCGTACGTGGTGTTTCAGCGTCTCCTGCCGAACGGGCAGGTCGTCGCGGTCACCGTCCAGGTGCACCGGTTCCTGGCCGATCGGGAGGCGATCGTCACCGACGTCGAGGTCCGGCCGGACCTGCGTACCGACGCCGGGCGGCCGATGGCGGGGGCGATGCCGCACCGGGTTCGGCTGGCACCGCGGCGTGGACCGATGCGGAACGACTTCGTGAACGACCTTGGCATGGGCACGCCGTACACCTCGGCCACGGCGATCCGGGCCGCCATGGGAAGGGTGGCGGACGCGCTGGGCTTGACCGTGACCGAGGACGGCGGTCGCACCACGTATGACCTCGGTTGGCGGGACGGCGAGGGCCCTGCGCGGGTCCGCGTCCGGATCGCCGGGGTGGGGGGCGGGCGCGGCGTCGAGGTGCGCCCGCCCCGGCCCGGCCGGGGAGAGCGGGTCTGGGAGTTGCGCGTCGATCCGCGCCAGCTCAACCGCGTCGGGCTGCCGCTCGACATCGCCGAAGCGCTCGGGCTCGCGTACGCGACCCACGCGGAACATGTCGACGGGTGGGTCCGGCCGTCCGCCGACGTGACGCCGCAGGCTGCCCGGCTAGCCGCCATCGCTGCGGTGATGACGGTTCCGCAGCCCGCCTCGGCGACCCCGGCGGGACGGCGGCTGGCGGCCGAAGCGCAGGCGCTCATCGAGAACCTGGGTCTGCGGCTCGACCAGCCCGAGCACGGTCAGCGCCGGGCCGAGCTGGCTTCGACGATCGCGACCTTGTTCGGCGCGGACGCGGCGACCGCGGTCGACACCCTGCTCGCCGACCAGGGTGTCGCGGCGGCCGACCTCAGCAACGCCGAGACCAGGAAGTTCGCGGAGAAGGCTCGCGAGCAGGCCGCCGCGCGTGACCGCGCCCGGACGGTCACCGACCTCCTCCTCGACCAGCAGCCGGGCCAGGCGACGACGCAGACCCCGGAGATCGCCGAGCTTCGCGGGATAGGCCCGACGCTGACGGCGACCGAGATCGCCGAGCAGCTGGCGACCGTGCTGCCGGAAGTGGCGCTGAGCCGTGGTCTGACGCTCACCGCAGTACGCCGGGACGGCTTGGACACCGTGGCCACGGTCACCCACCCCAGCCTCGCGGGCCCGGTGACCGTACGCCTCCGGACCGGATCACCGGCCACCGGCACCTCGGCGCACACGACGATCGACTTCGCCGACCGCTCGGTGACCATCACGGTCGCTCACGGGCAGTCCGCGGACCTCGTCTCGCTGCACCTGGTCGGAGCGCTGACCCAGGCTTTGGAGACCGTTGGGCGTACCGACGACGGCAGACCGGGCCAGCCGGCGGACGCGCTGGGCCATCATCAGCTCAGCTATCGCCAGCGACACGACATCCACGGGGCCAGTCCCGCCGACGTCGCGCTCGCCGCCCAGATTCAATGGCAGGCGGAACGGATGGGCGTCGACCATCGTGCCGCCACGGTCGCCAACCTGATCGTCCTGCTGCATCAGGCCGGCGTACGCGACGGGCAGGTGCATTCCACCTTGCGCCGCCGGTTGCTGGTCCGGCTCATGCCGGCTCCGATCGCGTTCCGGGTGAAGGCGCTGCTGGAGATGGAAAGCGTGCTGGATCCGGCGATCCGGTCCGCGGTGCCGACCATGACGACCGCACCGTCGCGGACGGTCTCGCGGGGGCGACGGCGGTTCACGGTGAACCTGCCGGTGTCGCTGGAGTCGACGGGCTCGCTGAGCACCCCGCCGCATCAGCCACTGCTGCCGTTCGTACGCCGGATCGGCCCTCGCCGGGCGGACCGGTTGGAACGGCGGATCGCCGCACGGCGGTTCCAGATCAGCCGCATGGGCTCGGACTGGGTCGCAGCGCGGCGTACGCCGACGACCGCCGCTCTGGCGCGTAGCGCGCTGTGGCCGGTGAAGTTCCTCCGAGCGAGGCCGTTGGCGCTGCTCACCGGCAAGCTCCGCTACCAGCGCCCGTGGCGGGTCAGCGCGTTCAGCAACCGGACCGGCTTCACCCGGTTGCTGCTGCCCGACGGCTCGCACAAGTGGGTGGCCTACACGAAAACCGCGGCGACCCGGACGATCAACCGGCTCGGCGGGTTGCGGTTCTCCACGTATACGCCGTGGAACGACAACGCCGCTCCCGATCAGGGTCACGGCAACCGATACGGCCCCACCGGTACGCCACCGGCGTGGTTGTTCCCGCTCACGGGCCACGCCGTGATCGACCTGATCGCCGGGATCGTCGGGCACCTCCCCGTCACGGTCAGCACCAAGGACGGCAGTGGCATCGGCACGCCTCTCCCGTTCGGCAACAAGGAGAGCGAGACGCGGCCGACCACGATCCGGGCGATCGGCGACTTCGGCGACGGCACCCGGATCGCGATCGCGCGCATGACGCCGTCGCCGGATCTGACGAACACTCACACCTTCACGGCGTACGTGTTCATCGGGACGTTCCTCGACGTCAAGATCGCCGGGGTGACGAGCTTCTACATCTGGGTCGGCGGCCAAGGCGTCTCGGTCACCGGCAGCCAGGACTACGACGAGCTGGTCCGCAATCTCGCCGAGATCACCGACGAGCATCGGCGCCTGATCGCGGAGGGACACCGCGTGCGGGCCTGGTGGCACCGGCGCAAGGCGGTCAGCACGTACTTCGGTTCGTTCAAGGGCGGTGGCGAGATGCAGCCGCTCGTCTTCGAGATCGGCTACTCCCACCGCTACACGCCTTACCTGGACACCTTCGACCGGCTGGGCTGGGACGTCAGCCAGGTTCACGACATCGCGAGCACGCCGGAGCACGAGCACGCCGACAATTTCCACGACCCGTTCACGCAGGGGAACGACCGCGCGGGCCTGCAGATCAATCCCAACATCTCGATCCTCGCCGGAGCCTTCGACCCGTTCACCGCGAGCCGCCGGTTGCGTACTGTTCTCAATCCCGTCAATTGGGCCCGGGCCTGGTTCCAGCGGCCTGATGTCGCCGAGGCGCTGGGCTTCAGGGACGCTGCCCCCACGCTCGTGCCCGGGACTCCCGGCGAGTCGCACCTGCCCAGCGGCGACCGTACGCCGGGCCTGATCGAGTCGGTGATCAATCCGCCGTCCGACGGCACTCCTGCCCAGCCCTACCGATCGCCGTACAACTTCGACGGACCGGGGGACGATGATGACGACGAGACGCCGGGCCCGATAGTTTGGACTCCGCCGCGAGGGTGATCGGCCCGCCTCGCCGCGTACGGACCTGGCCGACGACGGCAGGAGCCCACGTGCGTCCAAAATGGATCTACGCGGCTCTCGCCGTGCTCGGCGTGCTCGCCGTCGTGCTCGGGCTGTCCTGGTGGCGCGGGCCGGCGCTCATCCCGCTCGATCCGCCGACCGGTCAGGTGACCATCGCGGGCCAGCTCGTCCTCGATCCGGCCGAGCCCGCGTCCGGCGGCCTGGTCACCGCCCGCGCCACCCTCAGCGCCGAACGGGACGTCGTCCTGAGCGCGTTGACCGTGAAGGTACGCGACGAAGCCGGCGCGTTCCATGACTTCCCGACGCTGGTCGACGCCGAGCTGAGCCCGGAGCCTCGGGTGTTCGAGACGCAGCGGGAACTCCCAGCGCCCGGCACCTACACCTACTACCTGGCGTACCAGTTGCACGGGACCTGGGTCAGTCTGCCGCCCTGGCAGCGGGTCACGGTGCGCTGACCGGCAGGCGCAGCTCGAAGATCGCGCCGCCCTCGTCGGCGTTGTAGACCGTCAGAGTGCCCCGGTGCGCCTGGGCGACCCAGCGGACGATCGACAGCCCGAGGCCGGAGGAGCCGCCGGTGCTGGAGAACCGGTCGAACGCCTCGTCGGCGAGCGCCGCGTCGATGCCGGGACCGTGATCGGCGACGGTGACGACGCCGCCGGCCACGGTGATGTGCACGATCGCCGACGCGCCCGGCCGACGTCCATATCGGATCGCGTTGTCGAGCAGATTGCCGATCGCGCGCTGGATCAGGATCGGGTCGGCGTTGACCTTGGTGGGCGCGGCGGTGACGGTGATCTGCGCACCTTCCGGGGCGGTGTCCTCGACGACGGCCGTCACGAGCTGGTCGAGCCACATCGGCTGGATGGCCAGCTTCTCCACGCCCGCGGCGAGCCGAGCCCGGACGAGCAGACCGTCGATGATCCGGCCCATCCGGCCGGCCAGGCGTACGGTGCGCGACAGCAGGTCGGCCTGTCGCTCGGGGTTGTCCAGGGCGGTCTCGGCGAGGGCACGCAACGCCGCGACCGGCGTACGCAGATCGTGTGCGGTCTCGGCGAGCAGCACCTCCTGCTGGTGCAGGGCCGCCGCCACCGGCCGGATCGCCCGGCCCGACAGCGCGTGCGCCGCCGCGCCCAGGCCGGCGAAGAGCACCACGCAGCCGCCGATGACCAGCGCCGTCAGCTTGTTGTGGCGCTTCTGCTCGGCTGCGGTGTCGGCGACGGCGACCACCGCGCCGACGTAGTCGTGTTTGCGGTCGAGCAGCGGCTCGACGCGTACGCGGACCAGCTCGCCGCCGCTGCCCCGCTGGTAGCCGACGACCGCCCCACCGGTCCGGATCGCGGTGGCGGTCAGTCCGCTGAGCACGGCGTTGTCCATCGGTACGCAGAGCTGCCGCGAGATGTGCGCCTGGAAGGTCAGCGCGCCGCCGGGCATGATCGCGAACTGGGGGCAGCGGTCGTTGAGCTCGTCGGTGTTGACGAGGCTGAAGTCGATGGCGTCGTCCAGGATGATCAGCCGGCTGACCGACGAGGTGACCCGATGCAGTTCGGCGTCGAGCCGGGCCTGCCCCTGCCGGCCGTCGGTGCGGACGATCCACCAGGCCAGGCCCACGATCGCGAGCATGTTGGCGGCGGTGACCAGGGCGGTGAGCACCCAGCGCAGTCGGCGCAGCCGCTCGGTGGCCGACGACGTCATGCGATGCCCAGCAGGTAGCCCCGGCCCCGGACGGTGTGGATGAGCTGCGGCTCGTGCAGCTTTCGGCGCAGGCGCTTGACCACCACGTCGACCACATTAGACATCGGGTCGGTGCCGGAGTCCCAGCAGTGCTCGATCACCTCGGCCCGCTCGACGATCTGATCGGCCCTGGTCAGGAGGTATTCCAGCACCGCGTACTCCTTGACCGAGCAGGTGATCAGGACGCCGGCGCGGCGGACCTCCCGGCGTGCGCAGTCTAGCTCCAGATCGGCGTGGCGTAACACCGACGGCCGTCCCGTGCGGCGGCACAGGTTCTCCACCCGGGCGCTGAGTTCGGCGACGGAGAACGGCTTGACCAGGTAGTCGTCGCCGCCGTGCTCGAATCCGGCGACCCGGTCGGCCAACGCGTCGCGGGCGGTGAGGAACAGGACGGGCACGGCCCAGCCCTGCCGGCGGCGGGTGTGCACGTAGCCGATCGAGTCGCCGTCGGGCAGCATCCGGTCGAACACCACGCAGTCGAACTCTTGGCCGCTCAGGGCTTCGTCCGCGGACGCGATGTCCCGGGCGGTGTCGACGAGCAGTCCGTCGGCGCTCAGTTTCGCGGCCACCGCCACGCGAAGATCCTCATCGTCCTCGACGACCAGCACTCGTGTCATCAAAACCTCATGTACGCCGATAGATCGTGTCTGTACCGCAGGTTAGCCGACCTATCCGATGAGGAGGATGCCGTCGTGAACACCTCAGAGCCCGGCGGGATCGAGGCGATCCTGGCCTCGGCGGTCAGCGAGGTCCTGGTCATGAGCACGGGATCCGCGCCGATCGGCCAGTACCGCGCCGTCGACCGGGAGAACCTCGCCCGCGGCGTACGCTATCGCGTCCTGTTCCCCGATTCGATGCGGCTGACCACCAAACTCAGCCGGATGGCGCTGGCCGGCGCCGCTGTGCGTACCAATGTAGAGATCCCGGTGGAAGCGATCGTGATCGACGGCACGACGGCCCTGCTGCCCAATCATCCGACCGGCGTGGCCGCGTTCCGGCTGCCGGGCGTGGTGACCGCGACGCTGGAGCTGTTCGGGTGGATCTGGTCTTCCGCGGTGCCGCTGACCCCGGTGGAGGAGGCCGGCGACGACGGCCCGCTGACCTGGCGGGAGCGGGACCTCATGACCCTGCTGTACACCGGGCACACCGACGAGTCGGCGGCGATGAAGCTGGGCATCTCGGTGCGGACCGTGCGGCGGATGGTCGCCGACATCATGAACCGGCTCGGTGCGCGCAGCCGGTTCCAGGCCGGGGCGAAGGCCGCGGGGCAGGGTTGGTTGATGGCGAGGGCGAGCTGATGTCGCGGACCTTGCTGGTCTCGGGACAGCCCGGCGCCTACCCGACGATCGGGCATGCCCTCGCGGACGCGCCGCCCGATGCGTTGATCTCCATCGCGGCGGGCACCTACCTGGAGACCCTGGAACTGGTGGACGTCACCGTGACCCTGGCCGCCCTGGCCGGGGCGAAGGTGGTGATCGACGGGACGGGCGCGGACCGGCCGGCGTTGCGGGCCAAGAACGGCGCGGTGAGCCTGCACGGGATCGAGGTACGCGCCGGGATCTCGGTCGACGACTCGGCGCTGACCCTGCGGCACTGCACGGTCACCGGCGGCCGCCGGCCGGCGATCAGCATCCGGGGATCGGCCGGCTTCGCCGTGACCGACTGCACCGTCAGCCAGGCTGAGCAGGGCATCGTGGTCGACGGCGCGTCCGGTCGTCTGGAGGGGACCACGATCTCCGACGTCACCGGCGACGGCATCATCATCGGCATGGGCGCGGACCCGGCGATCCGCAACTGCGCCGTCACCGGCGCCGGCCTGCGTGGAATCTACATCTACCAGTACGGCCGCCCGGTCATCGAGGGCTGTGAGGTGTCGCGTACCGGGGCCGAGGGGATCTCGGTCGCGCAGCACAGCACGCCAGTGATCCGGAACTGCTCGGTGACCGACGCGCGCGGGGTCGGGATCGCCGTCGCCGCCGATTGCGCGGGCACTCTGGAGTCCTGCCGAGTCGAGAACACCGCCCAGCCGGGCGTCGCCCTCGCCGACGGTGCCACCACGACGGTGATCGCCGGAGCCGCTTCCGGTGGCGGTCCGGCCGGTCAGGGGCTGGAGGCGCTGCTCGGCGAACTCGACGCCATGACCGGGTTGGCCGAGGTGAAAGCCGAGGTGCGGGCGCTGGTCGACGAGCTGCAGGTGAACGAGTGGCGACGCCGGGCCGGGCTGCCGGTCGGCGCGGCCAGCCATCACCTGATCTTCGCCGGGGCTCCCGGCACCGGGAAGACCACGGTGGCCCGGATCTACGGCCGGCTCCTCAAGGCGCTCGGCGTCCTGCCGCACGGCAAGTTCCGGGAGGTCACGCGGCGGGATCTGGTCGGCCAGTACATCGGGCACACCGCGGAGAAGACGTCGCTGGTGTTCGAGGAGGCCGTCGGCGGTGTGCTGTTCATCGACGAGGCCTACACGCTGTCCCGGGCGGGGGCTTCGGGCGGCGACTTCGGCCAGGAGGCGATCGACACCCTGGTCAAGCTGATGGAGGATCATCGGGACGAGGTCGCGGTGATCGTCGCCGGCTACACCGGGGAGATGGCCGACTTCCTGTCCGCCAACCCCGGCCTCGCCTCACGGTTCGGCAAGACCGTCGAGTTCGGCGACTACACCCCGGACGAGCTGCTCGACATCATCGGCCGGATGGTGTCGGCCGGCGAGTACGAACTCGACCCGGCGGCCGCTCCCGTGCTGATCCGGTACTTCGCCCGCATCTCCGGTGGCCCGAACTTCGGCAACGCTCGCGATGCCCGGCGGCTGTTCGAAGGCGTACGCAAGGCGCAGTCGCAGCGGCTGCGGCAGATCGACCGGCTGCCGACGGTCGACCAGTTGCGCGCCATGCTTGTCGACGATGTCCTGGTGGCCACGGCAGACTAGGTGCCGTGCGGGTGCTGATCACTGAGGACGACGGCAATCTCCGGCTCGCCCTCGAGGTGGCGCTGCGGGGTGCCGGATTCGCGGTGGACAGCGCGGCCGACCTGCCCGCCGCCGACGAGGCGTTGTTCGTGAACACCTATGACTGCGCGGTCTTCGACCGGATGCTGCCGGGCGGGGACGCGCTGACCTATGTCCATCGCCGTCGGGGCGAGGGCTGGCAGTTGCCGGTGCTGTTCCTGACCGCCCGCGACAGCGAGGCCGACCGCATCGACGGGCTGCGCCTCGGCGGCGACGACTACCTGGTCAAGCCGTTCGCGATGGCGGAACTGGTCGCCCGCGTACGCAGTCTGTGCCGGCGCAGCACGTCCGGACGGCCGGCGGTGCTGCGCTGCGGCGATGTGGAGCTGGACGGAAGCCGGCATCGGGTGACCCGGGACGGCGTACTGCTGACCTTGGCCCGCAAGGAATTCCTGATCCTGGAACGGCTGATGGCCGGACCGGGACAGCCCGTTTCGCGGCAGGAGCTGGTCGCGTACGCCTGGGACGAGATGGCGGACCCGGCGTCGAACGTCCTGGACGTGGTGATCGGCCAGCTGCGGCACAAGCTGCGGGAACCCACGGTGATCCATACGGTGCGCGGATTCGGCTATCTGATCGCACCCTGACCGCGCCGTGATCGCACCCGCATAGCACCGTGATGTCAGCCGCTCAGCGACTGCCGCCGGGCGGCCTCCGGGTCGAGTCCCGGCCCGTCGGGCAGTCTCGCCACCAGGCTGGCCGGGAGGCGTACCGCCCGGTCGGCCCGGTAGCCGAGCATGCCGAGCACCTCCGGGCCGGCCACCGGATATCGGCGGCCCAGATCGGTGACCACCGTGAGCGTTCCGGCCGGCGCCTGCGGGGACGGCATCGCCTCCACGACGGCGGCCCAGCCCGGCGGCACGTAGACCCGGTCGGCCAGCGGGGTTCCGGTGCTGGTCCGGCGGATCGTGACGGACATCGGGTCGGCCGGCGGCAACGCCGGGTCCACCGTCAACCGGGGAACCGCTTCGCCCGGCGCGAACGTGGTGCAGACCGTCGCCTCCCGGCCGGGCAGCTGAGCGATCTCCGGCCGCGCTGGAGGAGCGGGGTCGGTGACCGGGCTCGGCTGCGGCGCGGCCGCGGCCGACGACGGCGCCAGGTCGATCGCGTACGGCTCGGCACCGGGGTAGGCGGCCAGCGTCGGCGGGTACGCGCGCTGAATGTCGTACTGCAGCTCGGTGATCGGCCGCAAGGTGTCCCGTTCGGCCAGGTAGTACTGCTTGCCACCGGAGGCTTGCACGACCAGCAGCGCCCCGATCCGCAGATCTGTCCGGCCCGCGACCGCGGTGGACGGCCGGCCCGCGTCGGGTGTCGCGATCGGCTCGATCGGGGCGCCCGACGGCACGACGTCCAGCCACGCCTGGCCGACGCGTACCCAGGGCAGTGTGGTCAGGGCGAGACCGGCGCCGACCGTGGCGTAGTCGTTGATGGGATGCCGGTGGCCGCGCCAGATCAGGAATCGCTCGCCGGAGGGGGCGAGCTGCACCGGCAGGGCCTGGTCGCCGAGACTCCAGCCGCCTGTGGGCGCGGTGCCGACGAGCAGCACGGACTCGTCGACCCGGCCGCCGGTCACGTCGGTCGCGGGCGACGAGCACAGCGACCAGGCTCCGGTGAGGAGCCGATCTGCTCCGGGCAGCGCGTCGGGCGCATCGGGTATGCCGAGCCGCGGACCACGGGGAACGCCGACCAGCGAGTCACGAGACACCCGCTCGGTCTTGCCGTGCGTGCCGACCAGCAGCAGCGCGGAGGCGTAGTTGGTGACCGGATGCAGCCGCCCCTGGGTCCAGACGTAGCGGGTGCCGGTCTCCTTCTCGACGATGACGACGTTGTCCTGCCGCCAGGTGTTCGCCCCACCGGGCACGATCATGCCGTAGACGCCGAAGCAGGCCAGCACGATGATCGCCAGCGCGACACCGGCGTACGAGGCGGCGGCCGGGCGGCGGAACGGAAGCTGCTCGGGATCGGTCTCCCGGAGCACCAGCGCCGAGGTGGCCCGCTGGATCAGGAACTGGTACGCCTGCAGCTGGTCGCGTTTGGACGCCATCAGCCTCAGCCCCCCAGCCCACGCACGTACGCGTACAGGCCGAGCACCGCACAGGTGACCGGCACGATCGCGGCCATCACCAGCATGTCGGCGTACTCGGCGAAGCGGCTCAGGTAGGGACTGTGTTTGCGGGCGACCCCGGTGGCGATCACGGTCGCCCCGAGTGCGAGGACGACCGGTCCGGCGACGGCGAGCAAGGTCGTCCGGTCGCCCATCAGCGGACCGGCGACCAGGCAGCCCAGTCCGAGCACAGCGGCGATCAGCATCGGGATCCGCTGATGCAGGATCGGATACAGCCGAGCCCGGAGCAGCAGCCCGACGCCGACGAGGGCGGCCAGCACCACCCCGGCGGTGCTGCCGCTGCGTACCAGGATGATCTGGCAGGCCACCAGGACCGCACTCGAACCGGCCAGCATCCCGGTGAGCAGGGCGTCGGCGCGTACGACGGCGGCGTGCACGAGTTCCAGGGACGGCTGCGGATCGTCGCGGATCAGGTCGGCGGCCGACCGGGGCAGCATCGGCATGGGCACCCGGCCGAGCCGCAGCGACAGCGGCGCGTACGCCGTCGACAGGGCGAGCACGATCGCGGCCAGGACTGCGGCCGCCTCGGCCGTGGTGAGGGTCTCGGTGCCGGCCAGCCAGGCCCCGGCCACGGTGAGCAGCCCGAGCACGGCCGCCCCGGCGAAGACCGGCGCGGCGGCGGCCACCCCGAGATAGCCGACCAGCGCGGCGAGCAGCAATGCCGCGCCCGCCAGCAGCAGATGCCCGGCGGACAACCCGGTCATCGGGGTGGCCCCGGCGAGCACCAGGCCGCCGCCGGCGAACGCGTACGGCAACGCGGTCGCCGCCAGGACCGCACCCACCCCCGCGTCGCCGACGGCCCGGGCCAGCACGACGGCGGCGGCCAGCAGGATCGCGGCGACCCCGAGCGCCCACAGCGCGGGCGGCGTCCACGGCGATCCGGCGCGTACCACCGCGACGAGGCCGGTCAGCAGTGCCGCCGCGCCGATCGTCAACGCGGCGTGCCGGGTGTGCCGGGGTCCCCACGCGCGGCCGGTGCCCTGCGATCCGGTGGCGATGGCGTCGACGAGATCGTCGTACTCCAGCTCGGGCCACTCGGTCTGGCTGGGCGTCAGCTGCAGGATCTCACCGTCGCGGATCCGATGGGCCGCAAGGGTTCGGTCCAGTTCGCACACCGTGCCGTCGGCCCGTCGCAGCAGCCAGCCGCCGGGCACCCCGTCGTCGGCCAGCCCCTCACCGGCCCGGGCCAGCAGGCCGGGCAGGATCTCACTGATCGCGGCCTGCTCGGGCAACGCCATGTCCAGGCGGCGTCGGGGCGCCGCGATGGTGACCTTGACCAGGCCGGTGGTCTGCATGCGAGCTAGCTTCGACGGTGCCGCCCGGTGCGCGGGCCTCCTGGCAGCAAGCTGCCGCCCCGCGCCCGCGACTTCGCAGGGGGCCTACGGTCGGCGCGTGGCAGTGCCAACGGTGGAGTATGGACTCATGGACATCGGCTCCGTCATCGCCCCGCGTGTGCTGGCTACCGGGCCGGTCGCCACGGTCTACGCGGGCCATTTGGCGGGCGCGGAGGTCGCCGTCAAGGTCTTCGCCGACCGGTTCGACCGGGACACCGCCGCTCGGTTCGACCGGGAGCGACGGGCGCTGGACAGTCTACGGTGCCGGGCGATCCTGGGCGTCGACGACGTAGTCGAGACGTCCGATGGCCGGTCCGGCGTACGCATGGAGCTGTGCTCGGGCTCCCTGGCGGGCACGCTGGGCTCGCTGAGCCTGGCCGACATCGTCGACGCCGGCTCGGCGATCGCCGACGCGCTCGGCGCCGCCCACCGGGTGGGGATCACGCACGGCGCGGTCACCCCGCACAACGTGCTCTATCGGCGCTCCGGCGAGATCGTCGTCGGCGACTTCGGAGTGGTGCTGCGCGACCGGTTCCCGCGCGATCCGGTGCACGCCCTGGAATACACCGCTCCCGAGACGCTTCGCGAGAATCTACGCTCGCCCGCGTCCGATCTGTACGGCCTGGGTGCTGTGCTGTACGCGATGCTGACGGGCGCGCCACCGTTTCCGCGGCGTACCGGGCAGGCGACGAGCGAGCGGATCCTGCAGGTGCTGCGGGAACCGCCGCCGGTCGTGCACGACGCTCCGGGCGTGCTCGCCGAACTGGTCGGGCGGCTGCTGGCCAAGAACCCGGCGGACCGGCCCGCGAACGCGGCCGAGGTGGCCGCGGTGCTGCACGGGTTGCAGGTCCGGCCGGCCGTCCCGGACGACGACTTCGACTTCGACGACTTCGCCGGAAGCACTCCCACCGCGGCGCACCTGAGCCCGGCCGTCCTCACCGCCCCTGCCGTCGCCGTGCCCGCCGTCCCGATCCCCGCCGTCCCGATCCCCGCCGTCCCGATCCCCGCCGTCGCCGTCTCCGACGTCGTCGTCCCCACCGAAGCAGCTCCCCCGCCCATGGTCGGCGGCCGCACGCTCATCCACACCACCGCCGAGCCCCGGACACCACGGCGGCGGTTCAAGCCCCAGCACGGCCTGCTCGTCGGGCTCGGTGCGGTGGCGGTCGGCCTCGTCACCGTCCTGCCGATGGTGCTGGACGATCAGCAGTCGCCCTCGCAGGCGAACCCGTCCACCGTCGCCGCCGGCAGCTCTCCCCAGGTCTCGCCGTCGGCCGCGCCGCGAGTCGTGCTCGCTCCGCCGGCCGATCTGGGCCGCAAGGTGCGGCTGACCTGGAGCGCCGAAGGCGACCTGGATTTCGCGGTGGTGGTCGCGGGTGAGCAGATCGACACGATGGTCCTCGTCGCCCGCCGCGACCGTACGCTGACGGTGCCGGTCGATCCGGATCGCAAATACTGCTTCCAGGTGCGGGCCACCGACGGACGGCAGATCTGGACCAGCGAGGCTCTCCCGATCCGTGGCGCGCGCTGCAAACTCTGACGCGTCACCGGCGCGCAAGCGTACGCGGATCGAGCGCCGCGCGCAGGCGTGCCCGCAGGCTGCGGTGCGCCAGTCCCCGGCGGACGAGGTCGACGGACTCCCAGGCGCTCTTCGCGTCGGCGTGGGGGTCCGGCGACCACAGTGTCCGGTCCATGATGACGCCCAGTCGGCGGACGTGCTGAGCGATGTCTTCATCGGACACTTCGGCGGCCAGGTCGCGGGGTGTCATCCCGGCGCGATAGGGCACTCGGTGTTCGGCCAGGCGGTCGCGTACCTCCGCCCAGGCGGCGAGCACTCCTGCCGCACCCGTCCGGCGACGGCGCAGCCAGGTGCGGACGCGCTTCGTTGTGCGTACCACCAGAATCCACAGTAGAGCCAGGCCGGGCGGCAAAGCCGTGAGCAGCCGCCAGCTCCGCCCTTGATCCTGGACCGGGACCGGCGGTGTCTCCACTGTCTCTTGGGCCGCAGGCAGCTCGTCCTCGGCCGGAAGCTGATCGCGGGCCTTGGCCGCGGCGGCCGCGAGTCCCCCGCTGGACGACGCGGCGGTGGCGCGCGCGGTCGGATCGAGCGGCACCCAGCCGACGCCCTCGACCGCCACCTCCGGCCAGGCCAGCACATCGCCGTTGCGAACGACGTGGAGGCCGCCGCCGGCGTCGACGCCGCCGCGGTAGCCGACGACGAGCCGGGCGGGGATGCCGCTCATCCGGGCCAGCACGACGAAGGCGGCGGCGAACTGCTCGCTCGTGCCGCGCCTGCTGTCGAGCAGGAAGTTCCGCAGTTGGGGCCAGCCGTGCCCGGTCGGCAGGTCGGTACCGGCGGCCAGCTGATAGTTCGCGCTCAAGTAGCGCTCCAGTTGCAGCGCGGCCTGCAGGGTCGGACGCATGCTCCGCGTCGCCACCTGGGCCTGCTGGTCGATGCCGGCCGGCACGACGCCGAGCCCGCCGAACCCGCCGGCGGCCTGCGTGTCCAGTGTGCCC
Organism: Hamadaea flava; assembly: GCF_024172085.1. NCBI lineage: Bacteria > Bacillati > Actinomycetota > Actinomycetes > Micromonosporales > Micromonosporaceae > Hamadaea > Hamadaea flava. The sequence goes on from NZ_JAMZDZ010000001.1 coordinate 1,734,207, forward strand.
GCGCCGAGCGAGACCGGCTCCGACCAGGTCAACCGGTAGGTGACCGGCCCGGCTCGGTCGAGCAGCAGCGTGCCGGCGGTCTGATCGACCAGCGGGGCGAGCCCGTCCACCCCGCGCGGGATCGCCTGGCTCGGCAGCCACGGCCCGGACAGTCCGCTCACCCGCACGTCGGCGCTTCGGGTGAGATCGCCGTCGGGTGCGCCCCGCGGGGCGCCCATCCGCAGCATCCGCGCGGTCGCGTACCAGTTCGCGCCGTCGAATCCGTCCAGCACCACGAGCCGCCACCGGTCGACCGGCCCGTCGGACCGGTAGCGGAACACCTCCCGATCGGGATCGGCGAGCCGCTGCGCGATCTCGCTCAGCGGGTTGGCCACGCGGGTCGGCGGCGGCGCTACGGCCTGACCTTCCTTCAACTGGTACGCATCACGCCCGGCCGGATCCAGGACACCGAATCCCACCGCGCCGAACAGCATGGCGACCACGGCTGCCCCGATGACGACGGGTGGCGGGCGTCCGGTCCAGAACACGAGGGCGGCCGGCGCGGCGTAGCAGACGACGGCCAGCGCCGCCGATCCGCCGTCGAGCGACTGGTACGCCTGCGCGAGCACGACCAGGGCCAGCCCGGGCAGCACTGCCGCGGTAGGCCCGATGCGCAGCAGGATCTCCACGCCCAGGAGTCCGGCCAGCAACACGGCCAGTGGCACGAACATGAGCAGCTCGGCGTCCGGCCGAGCCGGCCAGGTGGACTCCAGGGTGAGTCGCCAGCTGTCAGTGACGCCGTGGCGCAGTGTCTGCAACGGCGTACTGGACGGCGACACGGTCGCCCACGCCACCAGCCCGCCGGCCGTCATGAGGAGCAGCGGCCGCACCGCCGCCAGCTTCGGCCGGCGCAGAGTGAGCTCGACGCCGCCATAACACACCAGGACCACCGCGAACACCGGCGCTATCAAGGCTCGCAGCCCGAACACCGGCGCGAACAACAGCCCAGCGGTAGCCGTGGACCCCAGCAGTCCCACCAGTGCGAGCTGTGTCGGCCGACCGGACGCTCCGGTCATCCGATCCCCGCGTTCCATCGCGCAACGGCGTCGGCGGCATCCGTCGCCGCGATCACCCCGGCGGCCGGCTCGGTGCCGCTGAACCGGATCACGGTGTCCGGTCGCCACCGCTCGACGACGTCGTCCGGCCCGCCGATCACGACGAGCGCGCCGCCCGGGCGCGTGGCGCCGAGCCGCTCGGGGACCAGCGGTGCGGAGTCCGGTGCGTCCTGATCGGCCAGACACAACGGATCCAGCAACAGCCGGGCTTGACGGAGTCCACCGTCCACAACGGAGTCCACTCCGGAGGAGGTGACCAGGCGGCAGGGTTGGCCGGCGGTCAGGGTCGCGTACACGAGGGACGCGGCGACCTCGACGGCCTCCTCGAACTGCCCAGCGCTCAGCACGCCGGCGCGCGTGTCGAGCAACACCGTCAACCGCGCCTCGACGGGGTCGGCGTACTCGCGGACCATCAGGCGGCCGGTCCGGGCGCTCGCCTTCCAATGCAGGTGGCGTACCTCGTCACCGACCACATACTCCCGGACCGCGCGCAGGTCCACCGATCCGCGTACGAGGCGATCGGCGGCCGGGCCGTCGTGATGGTGCCGCGGATGTCCGGACCGGCCGGCCCGGACCCGATGCCGCCGCGGATCGACCCACAGCTCCGCGTCACCGCCGAGCCGGTGCGCGGCCCGGACCAGGCCGAACGGGTCACTCGAGGAAAAGCTCAGCGGGCCCAGCTCATGACGACCACGCACGCCGGTCGGCAATTCATAGTGGTACGCCGCCAGCGCCCCCGGAGCCAGCGACCTGACCTGGATCCGGCGCGTCTCGGCGCCCACGCGGTCCTCGACGGTGAACGCGGCCAGCCACCGGTGCGCTGGGTTGCGTACGACGAGCGACGCCAACGCGGGCCGCCCCCGCTCGACCCGCTCGGGATCGACGGTCCTGCTGAGCTGGACCGCCGGGCGGAATCGCGCGAGCAGCAACGCCAGCGACACCGCGCCGACGGCGGCACCGCCGATCATCCGCACCACGGCGAACCCTGCGTACTCGCCCAGCAGGTAGCAGCCGATCCCACCGGCGAGCAGGGCCACGCCACGACGCGTGAGCCGCACGGCTACCGGCCGGCCAGGGCCGTCGGCACCGCCGTGTCGGCCAGCAGTTCGGCCACGATGTCGTCGGCCTGCCGCTGCCGCAGCTCCGCCTCCGGGGTGAGCACCAGCCGATGGTGCAGCACCGGCCGGGCCATGTCCTTCACGTCGTCCGGGGTCACGAAGTCGCGCCCGTGCGTGGCGGCGAACGCCTGCGCGGCCCGGATCAGCGCGATGCTTCCCCGGGGACTGGCGCCGTACCGCACATGCGGGTGCTCCCGGCTCGCCGCGGCCAGCCGGACCGCGTACGAGACGACCTCGGGGTCGACGTGACCGGCCCGCACGGTGGTGATCACCTGTTGAAGTTCGTCGAGGGAGAGCACCGGCTCCAGCCGGTGGGGCGAGATCCCGGCTCGGTCGCCCTGGACGGCCCGGGTCTCGGCGTCATGATCGGGGTAGCCGATGGACAGTCGCATCAGGAATCGGTCGAGCTGGGCCTCCGGCAGCCGATAGGTGCCTTCCATCTCGATCGGGTTCTGCGTCGCCACGACCATGAAGGGGCGCGGGACGTCGTGGCCCACCGAGTCGACCGTCACCCGGTTCTCCGCCATCACCTCCAGCAGCGCGGCCTGGGTCTTCGGCGTACCGCGGTTGATCTCGTCGGCCAGCACCACGTGAGCGAAGATCCCGCCCGGGTGGAACTGGAACTGCTCGGTGCTCTGGTGATACACCATCACGCCGGTGATGTCGCTGGGCAGCAGATCCGGGGTGAACTGGATCCGGTTCCACGCGCCGCCGACACTGGCGGCCAGGCACCGGGCGAGCGTGGTCTTGCCGACGCCGGGCACGTCCTCGATGAGCAGGTGGCCCTCGGCGAACAGCGTCGTCACGGCCAGCCGCACCGCGTCCGGCTTGCCGTGCAGCACCTGCTGCACGTTGCCGGCGATCAGGTTGTACGCGTCACCGGGGGCCGTCATGGCATCGGCACGACGGCGGGGATCAGCGCGCTGCCGGTCCCGCCCTTGATCTGCGACCCGGATCCGTAGCGCGTCACCGCGTACACCGTGACCGTGATGGCCGCCGTGGTGTTGAAGATGTTGGCGTAGGCGGCCTTCTCGGTCGTCACCGTCTGATCGGGCTGGTCGGGCACCTTCACAACGTAGTGCACCAGGGTGGCTCCGTGCAGGGCCGGACGGGCCCAGACCACGGTGATCGGCCGGGTTCCGAACCACACGCTGGGCACCTGCACGGTGATCACCGGCTTCCCGGCGGCCGGCGAGGGCATCGCGACTCGGACGCCGGTGCCGGGACCGCGGCCGGACCCGTTCTCCGCGGTCACCGTGATGACGTGGGTCGTCCCGTTGGCCAGGCCGGTCACCGTGGCGGACGTGGCCGAGCCGCCGACCCGGGTCGACCCGCCCGGCCAGGACAGCCGGTACGCCGTCACCGGCGAGCCGTTCGAGGCGGGCGGCGACCATCGGACGGTCGCGGTACGGTCCCCGGCCGTGGCGGTCACGTTGCGAGGCGCGCCCGGCACGGAGGGCCCGCCGGGTTGGCCCGGCGCGGTGGTGGTCCCGGTGGTCGGGGTCTGCCTGGGCGGCGTCGACGTCGTGGTCGGGTGTGGCGACGTGCCGCCCACCGCCACCTTGGTCACGACGCCGTTCTCCCCGTTGACCACCAGCACATGGGTGCCGTCGGCGCCGTCGAGGTAGATGCGGTTGTCCTCGCCCCGGACCGGTTCGGACGTCGTGGCGTCCACCAACGGCACCCGGCCGCGGACGACGCCGGAGCTGTCGTAGGTGGTCAGCTCGTTGTTGACCTGATCGAGCACCGCGATGACCTGCGGCGTCGCGACGGGATCGGCGAAGCGGCCGCCCGGGGGCAGGTCGACGGCCACGGGCTTGGCGACCGGGCGGCTCTGCAGACCGGCCGTGTCGATCAGATGCAGCTTGCCGCGTTCGGGGTCGACGATCGCGAGCCGGCCGGCGGCCACGCCGCTGGCGACCTGCGCCGTCGAGGGCAGGTCGACGCCGATCGGCACCGCCTTGCCGAGCCCCTCCTTGCCGAAGGTCTGCAAGGTGTCCGCGGTGGTGTCGACCAGCACCGGTCGATCGTCCACAATCGTCACCGCGCCGGTGTGGCCCTGAGCCGCCTGCGCCACACAGGTCATCCGGGTCGCGCCGGACGCCAGTTCGCACAGCGAACCGGTGTCGATCCGGTGCAGCCACACCGAACCGTGGCTCGTGACGGCGGGCCGGGACAGCGGGCCGCCCGCCGGGACCGTCGCGGTCGGATCGCCGAGCCGCACGACCTGACCGGCGTTGCGGTAGACCAGATACGGGCCGCCCGCGACCTCGAGGACCTCCGGGCGCTCGGTCGCCGGCGGCGTCTGGCTCGCCTCCACGGTCAGCGTCGACTTGTCGAACTCGGTGATCCGGGACCGCCCCACCACGTAGCCCGACTGGTCGCCCTGCGCCACGAGGCTGCCCGCCTCGCCGCCGGGCACCGAGACCTGGACGTCGACCTGACTGGTCGAGCCGTCGACGTGATACGCGGTCTCCCGGCTGTCGTTGTAGACCCAGTGGCCCGCCTGGGCGAACTGCAGGTTGCTGGCGGCGGGCGACCGGTCGGTCAGTACCAGCCCGAGCAGACCGGCCGACGCGAGGACCAAGACCGCCACCACGAGCCGGGGCCGCATCCCGGCCAGCCTGCCGCGTTCTGGCGTCTCATCCGTGGTCATGGCGGGCCCCCACATCTGCTCCCACAGCCGGAGTCGATCGTAGGTCGAATTGTGCCCACAGTAGATGATCGCCGGCGCGGGGTGGCAGCATCGTGCCATCGTTCGCCCGGTCGCCTGATCCGGCCGGATAGTGTGGTCCGTGACAGGCGCCGGGTGGGCACAGAGCGCGGAGAACCTCGCGGCCGGGCCGCCGCTGCCCGTCCAGCAGGCGCGCCCGGCCACCGATGTGGACGCCGCGCACATCGCTCGGGCGCAGGCGTTGGCCGCACCCAGAGCCGAAGCTCGCGAGGCGGCGTACGCAGCACTGGCCGCCGCTCAGGCCGCTGCCGCTGCCCCGCCCGCTCCCGTCGAACAGCAGCCGGCAGCCACCGTGCGGCCGAGTCCGGCACCTGCCATCGTGTCACCCGGCGTACGCCGTCCCCGCCGGGCGGTGCTGGTCCAGATCATGTGCTGGCAGCTCGGGCTGATCGCCGGGGTCGTCGCACTCCGTCAGCCGTGGCCGCTGGCCATCGCGGTGATCACCGTGGCGGCGGCGTTCATCGCGGTCACCGCGATCCCGGTACGCGGTCGCCGGGCGTACCAGTGGCTTGTGCTTTGGCTCGGTTTCGTACGCCGTGACCGCGACCGTGACCTGACCGATCAGGCCGGAGCGGCGCTGTTGCGGTTCTTGGCGCCCGAGGCGGTGACCGTCCCGGGTGAGCTGTTCATGGTGAGCCGCGCAGCCGGAGCGACCGCCGTCCTCCAGCCGACCGGCGAGCCCGGCGCGATTCCGTCCGCCACCGACCTGCTGCCCGGCGCGGGCGAGGCCGTCGCGTTCGCCGTGCAGGTCGTGCGGCATGCCGGGACCGACCGCAGCCGTCCACCTCGGACCTGGATCGCGCTCGAGGCTAGACGCACGGTCGACGTCCACCGCGATCCGGACGTGCACCGCGTCCTCAGCAACGCGGTTCGGCGGGTCCTGCGCCGGCTTCGCCAGGAGGGCCTGCCCGCACGAGTCCTCGTCGAGCACGAGGTGCTCAGTACGCTCGCGGCGCTGGCGCACGTCAACGCCGGACGCGGCCAGATCCGGGAGACCTGGCGTCATTGGCGCAGCGGGCCGATCACTCAGATCACGTTCCGGATCGGTGATGCCGCAGCGCTCGCCGATCAGCTGCCGGTCCTGGCGCCCGGGGTCGCTGTCACGCTGGCCGTGACGGCGCACCGGCGACCGGGCCGGGCCGAAGCGGCGACGGAAGCGGTGGTACGCCTCGCGGCGCTCGATCACGGCGCGGTGGAGAAGGCGGCCGTCGAGTTTGAACGGATCGCCGGCGAGCGCGGGGTCGAGGTGGAACGTCTGGACGGGCGCCACGGCAAGGGTGTGGCCGCGACGCTGCCGATCGGCGGGCCGGACCGCTGAGGCGGACCGAGTGCCGCGGTCGATCGTGGCGGCTGAAGGCGAAAACCGGGCGACGCCGGGTCGCATCCCCGGGACAATGGTCGCCGTGGATGAGGTCGAAGTCGTCATCGCGCATGACGAGCGCGCGACCTTGCGGGTCGGCGAGGTCTTCCTGAAGATCGACGCCGATCGGGCGCGCCTCGATGCCGAGGTCGAGGCGATGACCTTGGCGCCGATCCCGACTCCCCGGATCCTGTGGCGAAAGCCGCCCGTGCTCGCCCTCGCTGCCCTTCGCGGCACCACCCTCGGCACGTTGGGCCAGCCGTCGACCGCGTCCCCGGCGGCCTGGGCGGCGGCGGGAGCCGCCCTCCGATCGCTGCATGACGCACCGCTTCCGCCGTGGCCCGGCCGGAGCGTCGACAAGCTCGCCGCGGACCTCGAGGACGAATGCGAGTGGCTCCTCGCCAACGAGGTGCTTCCCACCGGCGTGCTTCCCGCAGACGTCGTCACGCACAACCGCCGGATCGCCGAAACCGTGCTGCGGCCGTGGACCCCGGCGTTCACGCACGGCGACCTGCACGTGGCCCACGTGTTCGCCGAGGGCGACACGATCACCGGCGTGATCGACTGGTCCGAGGCCGCTCCGGGCGACGCCCTCTTCGACCTCGCCAGTCTGACCCTCGGACATCCCGAACGCCTGGACGATGTGCTCGCGGGCTACGGCGACGCCGATCGCGACTTGATCCGCGCGTGGTGGTCCATGCGCTGCCTGCTGGCGATCCGCTGGCTGGCCGAGCACGGCTTCGACCCGAACGCGCCCGGCTGCGAGATCGACGTGCTGAGAGCCCAGATGTAGGACGCCTGGCACGACAGGCATTCGGCCGAACCGTGTCACGGGCGTGACACGAGTCAGGCTGCGCAAACGTGCCAGAACGTGCCAGGGCGTCGGGTGCGGACCAAAGTTCGTACGAATAGGTAACCCCTCGGAATTGTTCGGACGTTTCGTCCGAGCTGTCTGACAGCATCGTCTTCCGACCGACCTTGCCTATTTGCGTGTCTCGGGAGTTTTGTCGCCCCACCCAGTCATGGGTGCGATGGCGGCTGCCCGACGAACGTCCTCATCCATGTTCGAAGGAGCCCACGGTGCGATTCAGCCGTGCAGTCATTTCTCGTCCGCGCCGGCACGCGGCCCGATGGCTCACCGTGGCCATCGCGGCGGCGCTGGCGATCGTGTCCACGACGGCCAGCCCCGGTGCCGCACGCCCGAAGTCCCCCACGGGTACGACGGTCGTCGCGCCGTCGATCGTCGGCTATCCGCCGGTCGCCGCACCTCAGACGCCTGCCCCGAACCCGTTGCCCAAGAAGGGCGGCTCCGTCAAGCTCGACAAGTCCGCTCGCGTCAGCCCGAAGGCCGGCGCGTCGACGCTGGCCACCCCGGCCACCGCGAAGGTCGCCCTGCGCGCGCTGGTGGTCGCCACCACCAGCGACGATTTCGGCGTGCCGACATGGACCTCGACGCTGGACCAGGTCGGCGCGGCGTACGACGTGCTCTACACGGCGACCACGCCGCTGGCCGGCACGACGCTGGTGCGGCCGGACGGCACCGGCAAGTACAACGCGATCCTGCTCACCAGCACGATGCTCCTGTACTCCGACGGCGGCGGATACACCGCCGGGCTGACCGGCGACGAGTGGAACCTGCTGTGGGCGTACGAGCGGGACTACGGGGTTCGCCAGGTCTCGCTCTACGGCAGCTACGGCAGCTGGCCGGAGGACTACTGCCTGCGCGCGCGTACCGAGGGCAGCGTCGGCGACACCGCCCTGACCGCGACCCTGACGACCGACGGCGCGGCCGCGCTGGACTACCTCAACCCGGCCGCGAACATCCCGATCCTGCAGTCCTACGTGTATCGCAACCAGCTCGCGGCCGGCTGCGCCGCCCAGCCGGTGCTGCAGATCGGGTCGGACGTCGTCGGCGTACGCAGCACCTCCACCGACGGACGCGAGCGGATGACCCTCACGTTCACCTCGAACCAGTACCTGCTGCAGGCCCGCCTGCTGACCTACGGCCTGTTCCGCTGGGCCAGCAAGGATCTGTTCCTCGGCGATCAGCGCCACTACCTCAACATCGACGTGGACGACTGGTTCAACACCTCCGACGAGATGTTGCCGAACGGTCAGCTCAACAGCGACCCGGGCTACCAGATGAGCGGGCACGACGCGTACAACGCGTACCTCCGGCAGACCGGGCTGCGCAGCTCCTATCCGCTGGCCTCGCAGCTCACCTTCGGCATGGCCATCAACGGCGGCGACGCCAACCTCACGGCCGCTTCCCAGTGCTACCCCACCGGGGGCATCAATCGGTTGACCTCCACCACCCGCTGCCTGCGCAACAACTTCCGGTGGATCAACCACACGCTGACGCATCCGAAGATGAACTCCACGCCGTACGCCACCAACGTGGCCGAGATCAGCCAGAACCTCACCGTCGCCCAGCGGCTCGGGTTGCCGGTCGACCGGACCGTGCTGAAGACGCCCGAGTACTCGGGTCTGGGCGTCTACAACCCGGACGCCACGAACGACGTCGACCCGCCCACCGACTTCGGGCTGAACGCCTCCAACCCCGACCTGTTGCGCGCCGCCACCGATCTCGGGGTGAAGTACCTGCACGGCAACATGTCGTTCCCGAGCCACCAGCCGCCCTGCTTCAACTGCGTGATCGCGCATCCGATGGCGCCGAACCTGAGCATCGTGCCGGACTGGCCCACGAACATCGCGTACTTCTCGACCACGCCCGACGAGGAGACCTACTTCTACAACTCGTTCTACGGGCCGAACGGCAAGTTCCCGTACTGGTCGACCAACCTGACCTACAGCCAGATCATCGCGTACGAGACCGATCAGGCGCTGCTGCGGCTCGCCGCCGGGTCGTCCTACACGACCACGTTCCACATCGGCAATCTGCGCGACTACGGCAGCGGCCAGACGCTGCTCACCGATTGGGCCCAGCAGCTGCTGGCCAAGTACAGCTCGTACTACTCCGTGCCGGTGCTCAGCCCTGGCTGGCCCGCCCTGGCCGCCTACGCCCAGGCCCGCACAGCACACTTCGCGCAGCTCAGAGCCGGTGTGGACGCCGTTTACGACGCCGCGACCGTCACGGTCACGCTGACGTCGCCCACCGCGGGCACCCTCACGCTGTGCGGCGCGCAGACCGCCGGCGCCACCACCTACGGCAACGACGTCTCGGCACAGCTCACGCTCGCGGCGAACACGCCGCTCACCGTGTCGATGCGGCCCCGGCTATGAAGATCGCGCTCGTCTCGGAGGGGACCTACCCGTACGCGGTCGGCGGCGTCAGCACCTGGTGCGACCAGCTGATCCGCGGGTTCCCCGAATACCGGTGGGACATGGTGGCACTCACCGTGGACGGCACCGAACGACCGCTGTGGAGCACCCCGGCCAACCTCGACGCACTGCACCGGATACCGGTCTGGGGCTCGAGGCGGCCGGGGCGGGCTCCGGCCGGCGCCCAGGCCGAGCGGTTCGCCGCCGCGTACGAGACGCTGCTCGCGGCGATGCTGACGCCACCGGAGATCCGCTCCAGCGCGACAGCGGTGTGGCAAAGCCGGTTCCTGCTGGGTTTGCGGGCGGTCTACGACTTCGCGACGGCCGGCGGCGACCCGTACGCCGCCGTCACCACGAACCAGTCCATCAGCCAGCTCCTCGACGCCGCCCGGAAGCTGCGCGGCTGGGAGCTGGAGCTGGCCGAGGCGGCGTACGCCGCCGACGTCCTCGGTCACCTGCTGCGTCCGCTGGCCGCCGCGCCGCCGCGCTGCGATCTCGTCCATGCCTCCATGAACGGGTTGAGCATGCTGGTGGCGATGGCCGCCAAGTGGCGCGACGGCACCCCGGTCGTCATGAGCGAGCACGGCATCTACCTGCGTGAGCGGTATCTCGAGTACATGGACTGCGACGCGCCGCCCGCGGTGCGGACACTGCTGCTGGGGTTCTTCCGCTCGCTGGCCGCGGCCGGTTACCTGATCTCGGACGTGCTCGCCCCGCATTCGGACTACAACCGGCGCTGGCAGCATCAGTTCGGCGCCGACCCGGACCGGATCTGGACCATGTACAACGGCGTCGAACTCGATCAGTTCCCGGTCGCCGAGGGCGAACCGGCCGAGCCGACGGTCGTCTACCTCGGCCGGATCAATCCGCTCAAGGACGTGCACACGCTCATCCGGGCGTTCGCCACCGTGCGTACCCGGGTTCGGGGCGCCCGGCTGCGCATCTTCGGCGCCGCCGGTCCCGGTGACGAGGCGTACGCGGCGAGCTGCCGGCAGCTGGCCGAAGACCTCGGGCTCGCCCGGTGGGTCACGTTCGAGGGTTCGGTGGACTCGCCGGTCACGGCGTACCACGCGGGCACCGTCGTCACCCTGACCAGCATCTCCGAGGGCTTCCCGGTGGCGGTCGTCGAGGCGATGGCGTGCGGCCGGGCGATGGTCTGCACGAACGTCGGCGGCGTGTCGGAGGCGGTGGCCGACGCCGGTTTCGTCGTGGCTCCGCGTGACCCGCTGGCCGTCGCCGACGCGCTGACGAAGCTCCTCACCGATCACGGGCTGCGGCGCCGGATGGCGCGGACGGCCCGGGAACGGGTCACGCAGTGGTTCACGCTGGCCGATTCGCTGCACGCGTATCGGCAGGTATACGAGGCGCTGGTGGCGCAGCCGCATCCGGCTGTCGCGGCACAACAGCGTCAGCTTCCCGTCGCCACGGTCCGGCCGGCGACCCGGTTACGCGTGATCGGCCGGGTGCCGCTGGCACACATCGAGGAGGTCGCATGAGCGCCGGGGCTTTGATGCCGCGGGCGCGCCAGGCCGCCGACGACGCCACGGCCGACGTCGGCTCCGTGCTGGCACGGATCAGCGGGTCCGATCCGGTGGACTACCTGGTGGAGCGCAGCCGCGCGGTCGCCGTACGCGCGGTCGACCCGCTGCAGATCGCCGCCTGGCTGGAGACCGACGGCGTGACCGACCGGGTGGCGCGGGTGGAGTTCGGCTACGCCGACGTGTTCGCGCTCGCCGAGGAGGTCTTTCGCCGGGCCGGTCCGCCGCCCTCGGTCGAGCGGCCCGCTCCCCCGGCGCTGGTCCGGGGTGCCCGCGATCTCGGCCACGGGGCGTTGTACCTGCTGCCCACGGCGATCTTCCCGGCTGTGCTGACGATGCTCGGCGCGAACGCGCTCCTGCGGGGTGTCCTCCTGGTCGGCTGGGTGAGCTGGGTCTTGAGCGGCAGCGCGGCGTGGCTCGGATATCACCTCGTCGGCGTCGGCCGGCCCGAGTCCGCCGGGCGGATTCTGCGGTGGTCGACGCTGGCCTCGCTTCCGGTCAGCGGACTGCTCGGCGCACTCGTCGTCGGGCGGAACGGCGGCGCGATCATCCTCGCGGTGGGGCTGACGGCATACCAGATGAGCGTGACGACGCTGGTGTTCTACCGGCACGAGCAGTGGATCTTCGCCGCCATGGCACCCGCCGCGCTGGCCGGGATCCTCTGCCTGACCGTCGGGCCCCGGCTGCTCGGGCCGGCGGTGGTCCTCGCGATGACGGCGGTCGCGTTCACCCTCGGCGCCGCGCTGCACGCCACGACGCATCCGGAGGCCCGGCCCGAGCCGCCACTGTGGCCGATGATCCGGATGAACCTCCGCCGGCTGACCTTGGTCGTGGCGTTCACCGCCCTGACGGCGGCCTACTTCCTTTATCCACAGGCCTATCTGCTGTCCGGCGACCTGGTCATCGCGCTCGGCGCACTGCCGGTGGTCGCCGGGATGGGCATCGTGGAATGGCAGGCGCATCGCTTCGGCGACCGCGCGCACGCGTTGCTGGCCGAGGTGGGGCGGCCCGACCAGTTCGCGGCCAGGGCCGGCCGGCTCATGCTGATCGGGCTGGGAACCTGCCTGGCCGGCGTCGGCCTGCTCGCGGCCGGGCTGCTGGCGGCACTCGCCGTCGCCGGCAGGCTCAGCCCGCCGGTCCTGGCCATGTCGGCCGCGTCAGTGCTGCTCGCCGGCGCGTACTTCGTGACGTTCCTGCTCGCCAACCTCGGCCGGCAGGCGTGGCTGTGCGTCAGTCTGCTCGGCTGCCTGGTCGCGTTCACCGCCGCGGCCGGCAGCGGCTCGGCGGCTCGGGCCGCGGAGGTCTTCGCCGCCACGACGGCCCTTCTGCTGCTCCTGACGCTGGTCGCCGCGTACCGCCGGATCGGCCAGGTCTGGGGGCACCGGTGACGACGTCCGATCATCCGCACACGACTCAGCCGTACGCGACTCATCCGCACCTGACTCAACCGCACACGGCTCATCCGCACACGACGAAGGAGGTCCGCCGTGCACGCTGTGATCCTGGCGGGCGGTAAGGGAACCCGGCTCCTGCCATACACGACCGTGCTGCCGAAACCTCTGGTACCCATCGGCGACAACCATTCGATTCTCGACATCATCCTGTGCCAGCTGGCCGGCGCCGGCTTCACCTCGGCCACCCTCGCGATCAACCACCTGGGCCGGCTCATCCGGGCGTTCGCCGGGGACGGGTCTCGCTGGGGCATCACCATCGACTACGCCGAGGAGAACAGCCCACTGTCCACAGTGGGACCGCTGTTCGGGCTCAGGGACCGGCTCCCCGAGACGTTCCTGGTGATGAACGGCGACGTGCTGACCGACCTGAACTACGCCGATCTGCTCACCACCCACCAACGCAGCGGTGCTCCGCTGACCGTCGCCACGTCACCACGCACGACCCACATCGAGTTCGGCGTGCTGACCCTGGAGAACCGCAGAGTCGTCGGATTCACCGAGAAGCCGGCGTTCACCTATCGGGTCAGCATGGGCGTCTACGGCATGTCCCGCGACACGTTGCAGCCGTATGCCCTCGGCCAGGCGCTCGGCTTCGACCGGCTGATCCTCGACCTCATCGACCGGCGGCTGTTCCCGGCCACCTACGACTTCGGCGGCTTCTGGCTCGACATCGGCCGGCCCGATGACTACGACGTGGCCAACCGGGACTTCGCCAAGTTGCAGGATCTGCTGCTGCCCGAACCAGTTCGCACGCTGGTGGAGGCGAGATGAACCGAATCCTGCTGCTGGGCGCGTCCGGCTTTCTCGGCGGTCACGTGCACCGGGCGCTGCTGGACCACCCTCGGCTCAACGACGTCAGCTGTCCCGGCCGCGATCGGTGCGACCTGATCACCGCCTCGGTCGGCGACATCACGCGGCTGCTGAACGACGAGCGCCCAGCCGCCGTCGTCAACTGCACCGGGCGGCTGGACGGGGACCTCGCCGACCTGGTGCTCGCCAACACCGTCGTCACGGCCAAGCTGCTCGACGCCATCGCCGTGACGAACGCGCCGATCCGCCTGGTACGCCTCGGCTCGGCCGGCGAGTACGGGCCGATCCCGTTCCATCATTCGGTCACCGAGACCCATCCGGCCCAGCCGGTCGGCGCATACGGGCTCAGCCACCTCACGGCTACGCACCTCGTGTCCATGGCGGCCGCCGCCGGACGAGTCGACGGCGTGACGCTGCGGGTGTTCAACCCGATCGGCACCGGGTCAGGCGATGCCAGCCTGCTCGGACGGGCCACAACGCAACTGCGCCAAGCCGTTTCGGGGGGATGGACGTCGATGACGTTCGGCCCGCTGTCGGCGTACCGCGACTTCGTGGACGCCCGCGACGTGGCGAGTGCGGTCGTCGCCGCGCTCCTCGCGCCCCGGCTGCCGGTCCGGGTGCTCAACGTCGGCAGCGGCCGGGCGGTGCAGACGCGGGCCGCCGTCCAGACGTTGGCTCGCCTGGCCGGGTTCACCGGTGAGATCAAGGAGACCGGTGCGAGTTCCGCGCGCTCCGCCGAGGTGAGCTGGACCTGCGCCGACATCAGCCATGCCGGGTCGATTCTGGACTGGCGACCGGCGCACGACCTGGATGAGTCGCTCAAGGCGTTGTGGGCGGGATCGGCCGGCGCATGAAAGGCATGTGTCCCACCGTCGTGGTGCTGACGCTGACCCTGGTCGCCAGCGGCTGCGGCGAGCCGCCGGCCACCTCGGCTGCCGCCGACAGCGGCTGGATCTACCAGTTGCAGGGTTATCCGGGTGGCAGGCTCGACGAGATCGCGGCCCGCAGACCACCGTACGCCGTGATCGACCTGGCTCGCGACAACTCGACCGGCTACTTCCGAGCCGACGAGATCGCGGCGCTCCGGGCCGCCGGAACGACGGCCTTGGCCTACTTCGAGATCGGCAGCATCGAGAACTTCCGGCCCGACTTCCCGGCCGTGCAGGATCGCGGGCTGCTGCTCAACGAGTGGCCGGACTGGCCCGGCGAGCGGTTCGGCCGCTACTGGGAACCGGCTTGGTGGGACACCGTCGTCCGGCCCCGGTTGGACCGGGCGCTGGCGGCCGGGTTCGACGGCGCCTATCTGGACACCCCGCTCGCCTACGAGGAGATCGACCTCGCGCGCGTACCGGGATGGGATCGCGGACGGCTCGCGCGGGCGATGGCGGACCTCGTCGTGCGCATCAGCCGGTACGCGAAGGCTCACCGCCCCGGGTTCCGCATCGTCCCGCAGAACTCGCCGGAACTGCGTCACCAGGGCGGCTACACCGAGGCGATCGACGGTGTCGGCGTCGAAGAGCTCTTCTATCAGGCCACCGACGTGCCCTGCGAGCAGCGCTACTGCGCCGAGAACCTCGCCGACGTGAAGGCGTTGCGCGACGGCGGCAAGTTCGTGCTCGCCGTCGATTACGCGGTGAAGCCGGAGCACGTCCAGGCGTTGTGCACCCGCTACCGAAAAGAACAGTTCGCCGGCTATGTCGGCGTACGCGAGCTGGACCGCATCGGGGTCAGCTGCTGATCACTGTAGGAGGATCTGGAAAGTGCCGAAGAACATCGGGATCATCGGGCTGGGCTATGTCGGGCTCACCCTCACCGCCGCGCTCGCCCGGGCCGGGCACACCGTTCACGCCGTGGACGTGCAGCCGGACGTCGTCGACGAGCTGGCCCGCGGCCGGACGCACATCTACGAGCCGGGCGTGGACGAGGTGCTCCGCAGGTACGCCGGCACCCGCATCCTCGTGGGCCGGCAGCTGCCCCGGGACGGGCTGGACGCCGCGGTCATCTGCGTCTCGACGCCCGTGGATCCGCTCACCCACGAGCCCGACCTGCGAAACGTCGCCGCCGCGACCGCCGACGTCGCCGAATGGTGTGCACCCGGCACGCTCGTGGTCGTGCGCAGCACGGTGCCGATCGGCGCCTGCCGGCGGGTCGTCCTGCCGATCCTCGCCGCCACCTGGGAGACCCCGTTGCTGGCGATGGCGCCGGAACGGACGATCCAGGGCCAGGCGCTGCGGGAGCTCGTCGAGTTGCCGCAGATCGTCGGCGGCCTCGACGACGGCAGTGTCGCCGCCGCCGTCGAGGTGTTCGGACAGCTCGCCAACGTCGTGGTGCCGGTCTCCAGCCTTGAGGTGGCCGAAATGGTCAAGCTGGCCAACAACTGCCACACCGATCTGATCTACGCCTTCGGCAACGAGGTGGCGCTGATCGCCGAACGGCACGGGATCGATCCGCTGGAGCTGATCCACGCCGCGAACGTCGGCTATCCGAGGCCGGATCTGTCCCGCCCTGGATACGTCGGCGGCGGCTGCCTGTCCAAGGACCCGTACCTGATGCTCGCCAGCTCCGCCGGCGAGGGGACGTTCCTGATCGACCGGGCGCGCGAGCTCAACGAACACCTTCCGCTGCACGTGGCCCGCCAAGTGGTGGAGCTCCTCGCGGAGCGTCACGGCTCCACGGCCGGCAAGCGGCTGGCCGTGCTGGGCTGGGCGTACAAGGGCACCCCGCCGACTGACGACATGCGCGGCACGCCCATCGCGACGATGATTCCGGTGTTCCGCGAGGCTGGGCTGACCGTGCTCGGGCACGATCCGATGGTGACCCCAGAGGTGATCCGGGCCTTCGGCGGCGAGCCGATCAGTCTGGAGAAGGCGTTCAGCGACAGCGACGCCGTTCTGGTCGTCACCGACCATCCGGACTATCGCGCGCTGCGCGTCGAGGACGTGGTCACCTACGGGCAGCCGGAGCTGGTCTACGACTCCTGGCGGGTCCTGAACGAGAAGGCGCTGACGGCGGCGGGCATCCGATACGCCGGGCTCGGCTATCGAGTGGGGGCGCCGGCATGAGGACACTGCTTCTGGGCGGCGCGGGGTTCATCGGGCTGCACCTGGCCCGCCGGCTCGCCGCCGACGGCCACCAGGTCTGCATCGTCGACGACTTCTCTCGCGCCCGCCACGACCAGGATCTCACCGCCGTCTGCGAGCATCCGGCGGTCACGGTGGTCTCGGCCGACCTGACGTCGGCCGAGGCGTGGGCCGACCTTGAGCACGGCTGGGATCAGGTCTACCTGCTCGCGGCGGTGGTGGGCGTACGCAATGTGGAACGCGATCCGGCTCGGGTCATCCGGGTCAACACCATGACGGTGATGAATCTGCTGGACTGGATCCACCCTGTAGAGGACGGCCGGGTGTTCTTCGCCTCGACCAGCGAGGTGTACGCCGGCGGTGTCGAAGCGGGCGTCGTCGGCATCCCGACCGCCGAGAACGTTCCCCTGATGATCTCCGACATCGCCGCGCCGCGGTTCGCGTACGCCGCGAGCAAGCTGCTCGGCGAGGCGGCCCTGCTCCACGCCGCCTCCGCGAAGCGGTTCGACCTGGTCATCGGCCGGTTCCACAATGTATACGGGCCCCGCATGGGCAGCGACCACGTCATTCCCGAGATGCTGATGCGAGCCGTGAACGGGGAGGAGCCGTTCGCCGTCCCGGGTGCCGACCAGTATCGCGCCTTCTGCTACATCGACGACGCGATCGAGGCCATGCTGCGGCTGATGGAGAGCCCCAAGGCGAGCCGGCGGATCGTGCACATCGGCAACGACACCGAGACCACCAAGATCGTCGATCTGGCGGCGCTAGTCCTGGAGGCGACCGGGCACACCGCCACTGTCCACGCCGAGCCCGCGCCGTCGGGATCCGTGAGCCGCCGCTGGCCCGACCTGTCGCTGCTGCGACGGCTGACGGGCTACGAGCCGAAGGTCTCCCTCGCCGAGGGCGTCATCCGCACCCGAGACTGGTACGCGGCATGGATGCGGCCAGGCCGCAAACGTAAGCCGATCGCCTTCTACTACGGCAACGGGCAACTCGACCGGCTGACCGAATACCGCACAGTGGTGCTGCAACCAGACTTCTACCGGGCCCGTGATCTGCTCTACCTCGGCCAGCGGGGCGTACGCACCCTGGCGTACCTGTCGCTGTCGGAGGACCAGGGCCCACCGGCGCCCTGGCAGCGCGACGACCGCAACCCGGACTGGGGCGGCCACTTCGTCCACGTCGATCATCCCGGCTGGGTCGACCATGTCCTGAGCCAGGCGGACACCGCGTTGGCGATGGGCTTCGACGGTCTGTTCCTCGACACGCTCAACGTCGAGCTGACCTATCCGGAGGACGTCCCGCATCTGATCTCCCTGATCACCGCGATGCGGGCGATGGCCGGTTCGGCGTACATCCTGGCCAACCGGGGTTTCGGCATGTTGCCGGAACTCGCCGAACTGGTGGACGGGGTGCTCTTCGAGTCCTTCTCGGTGCGGTGGGTCGAGGACGGGTACGCCCCGTGGCCGCAGGACGTGCTGGAGCACCATGCGCAGATCGCCGAGGGCCTGGCCGACCTGGAACTGGACCTGTACGCGCTCGACTACGCCGACAGCGACGGGCTCGCCGCCTTCGCCGCCCGGCGGGCGGAACAATTCGGATTGGAGGTGTTCGTCAGCGACCGGGCCCTCTCCCAGCTGTGAGTCGGCGGGCACGTCCGGTCGGCGAGTCTCGCCGGGAGCGCACGCAGCGCGCTCCCGGCGCAGACACGCGGGCCGCTCTTGATCGACGATCTTGTGTGCGGAGATTCCCGGCGTCTACTTTGTACAGATCATTTTCCACTTGGGGAGGATCTGTATGGGACACGAGGACCGGGGCGGCTTGAGCCGCCGGGCCCTGACACTCGGGCTGGGCGCGGTCGGCGGTGCGAGCGCCGCCGCGCTGCTGGGCGTCGAGGCCGCCGCCGCCAACACCGACCCCTCGGTCTACACGGTGGACGTGAAGACCTTCGGGGCCAAAGGCGACGGCGTGACCGACGACTCCGCGGCCATCAAGGCAGCGGTGACCGCCGCGATCGCCGGCCGGGCCTCCGGCGTGGCGCAGAAGGAGATCTTCTTCCCGCCGGGCAACTACCGCATCACGCAGAAGGACACCCTCATGTGGTCCCCGACCACCGGCACCGCCGACCAGGTCTTCGGCCTGCGTTACCGCGGCTCCGGCGTACGGGTCACGACGATCACGTTCGACACCACGTTCGCCGCGAACGCCGACCCGCGGGAGAACAATCTCATCACCGCGGCGGTACGCCTGCGCTACACCACGTTCGAGGACATGAGCGTCAGCTCGACCAATCCGAACAACAACTTCGCGTACTACTGGTCGGTGATCTCGGTCGCCGGCGACTCGGTGTATCCGCAGTACGGGGCCGGGCAGAACCAGTACTTCGTCTACCGCAACGTCGAATGGCGTGGAAAGTGGAACCGGGTCATCGGGCTCGACGGCGACAAGTACGCCAACAACAACAGCGAGCACCACTTCCTGCTCTGCTCGACGGACACCGTCTCGGCGTACACCGACGCGTTCCTGCACTGCGGCGTGACCAACCCGGCCGGGAGCAAACAACAGGACCAGTTCCTCAACTACTTCTTCCTGTCCTGCAACTTCGCCCTGGCGGGCGGAGACCTGCTCAAGTTCGACCGGGGCGGCTCCATCAACGTCTTCGGCGGCTCGTGGTCGATGGTCGGCACCGCGCCCGCGCGCTACTTCGCGCTCTCCAACACCGCCGACGGCGACATCACCGACGCGCGTCTCAACGTCAACGGCGTACGGTTCGAACCCAAGAAGGGAGCCGAGCAGAAGGTCATCGACTGCGACTGGAACCGGGGCAACGTCACCTTCACCTCCTGCTCCGACGTCGCCGCGATCCAGGACTCGGCCGGATTCCTGAACTTCCACCGCTACACCGGCGGCGGCACGGGCAGGCTGCCGATCGTGCGCTACCAGGATTGCGTCCTGGGCGGCTATCACGTGGTGGCGGCCGACGGGGCCACCCTCACCAACGGCAAGCTGATCTACGAAGGCTGCCGGTTCCACCACACCTCGACCGCGGTGAGCGCCTCGACCGGGACGGCCTTCCTCCGTTACGACGCCAACCCCAAGCGGTACGCCTTCCGCGACTCCTGGGCGACCGCGGACGTCACGGCGTAACCGAATCGGCCTCGTGGCCGGGCCTGATGTCGCCCGGCCACGAGGAATGACGGCCCCACGCGACCAGCCCACTATTCGGTACTACCGGATAGCGGTATCTGGTGCTACCGTATAGTGGTACCCGGTAGCACGGGATACCGCGGAGACGAAGAAGGGGCCGCGATGGAAGACCTGACGGAGATGTTGAAGGGCACGCTCGAGGGCTGCGTGCTCGAGATCATCGGCCGCGAGGAGACCTACGGGTACGCCATCACGCGCCGGTTGAACGAGCTCGGCTTCGCCGACGTCATCGACGGGACGGTGTACACGATCCTGCTGCGGCTGGAGCGGAACGGGCTCGTCGAGGTGACGAAACGGCCGTCCGATGTGGGCCCGCCGCGCAAGTTCTACGCGCTCAACGACGCTGGGCGTACGGAGCTGGCGACGTTCTGGGCGAAGTGGCAGTACGTCTCATCACGCATCGACAGGCTCAGGGAGGGCGGGAGATGAGCTTCTGGGAGACGATCACAGGCAGCGACCTCACGAGGGACTGGAAGGCGTTCGAGGCTCGGGCGCAGGTGCTGCCGGCCGACTACCAGGCGGCCTGGGAACAGATCAAGGGCAACCTCTTCCCGTACGCGGGCTTCACGGGTCGCGACCTGACGCCGATCGTCGACGCCGCCCTGGGACTCCTGGAGGAGGCTTCGGCGGACGGGCTGAGCATCGGCGAGGTGCTCGGCGACGACATCCCCGGCTTCTGCGCGGCGCTGGCCGGTGGGAAGGGCGCTCGGACCTATCGCGACCGGTGGCGCGAGCAGTTGAACCGGAACGTCGCCCGGAAACTGGGCCGGCTGGGAGGCTGACGTGGGCATTCAGGACATCATCGAGGGCAAGCGGCAGTGGCGGGCGCACGTGGCCCGGGTCAAGGCGCTCCCGCCCGACTACCAGATCGTCTACCAGGAAATGCAGCGGTACTTCTTCAAGGTCGGACCGGTCGACCTGGCGGACGGGAGTCTGCTCCCCGAGCTGGTCGACTTCTTCGAGGAGGGCGTCGTCGCCGGCAAGGGAGTGCTCGAGCTGATCGGCGACGACGTCGCCGCCTTCGCGGACGGTCTGATCAAGGACTCGCGCACCTACGCCGACGCCTATCAGGAGTCCCTGAGCACGAAGCCCGGCGCGGACGGGAAGTAACACCTCGTGAAGGCCGGCGAGCCAGGTTGGCTCGCCGGCGCTTCCGGCATACGGCTCAGGCGGTCAGGACGCGGCGGGTGACCATCTTGCTGACGAGCGCCAACAGTTTGCGTGGGCGGCGCGGCTGAAGGTGGGCGCTGGCGAAGTTGCTCAGGCCCGGCACCAGGTAGCCGCGGTTGCGCTCGAGTGCCTTGAGCGCCTTGCCGACCACCAGTTCAGGGGTGACCATCCGGCCGCTGACGGCCGCGTCGCGGGTGCCGATCACGGTGAAGAACGGCGTTTCCACGGGCCCAGGGCACAGTGCCAGCACCTTGATTCCGCGATCGCGATACTCGCTCCACAGGGCGAGGCTGAAGTTCAGCACGTACGCCTTGGCCGCGCTGTAGACCGCGAAGTACGCCGCCGGTTGGAATCCGGCCGTGGACGCGACGTTGACCACTGCCCCGCTGCCGCGGCGCAGCATGTGCGGCACCAACGCGTGAGTGAGGTCGGTCAGCGCCACCACGTTGACCATCAGTTGATCGTGGTCGCGGTCGGTGTCGATCTGCTCGAACCGGCCACAGGTGCCGAACCCGGCGTTGTTGACGAGCAGATCGACCGCCAGGTTCCGGTCTTCCAGTTCCCGCGCGATCCGGCGGGCGGCATCGGGTTGAGCCAGATCCTGGCCGAGCACCTCCACGCGTACGCCGTGGGCCTGCCGCAACTGTGCGGCGAGTTCCTCCATCGGCGCCACGGATCGGGCGGTGAGGACCAGGTCGTAGTCCTCGGCGGCGAGCTGCCGGGCGAAGGCGGCTCCGATGCCGGAGGAGGCGCCGGTGATCAGTGCGGTCTGGCGTGCCATGCAAACTCCCAAGCTGGAGGGGTAACTGCGATTCAACGTAGCCGTTCGTCGACTTAACCGCAACATCGTGTTGCAGTTCTTCATAGCAACAGTGGCGTCGTGTAGCATCTCCGTCGTGACGGCAACGGGACGGCGGCTTCGAGCGGACGCCGAACGCAGCGTGCAGGCCATCCTGGAGGCGGCCGAACGGGTGCTCAAAGAAGATCCGGCGGCCACCCTGGAGCAGATCGCCGAGGCGGCCGGCGTCGCGCGTACGACGGTCCATCGGCGCTTCGCCAACCGGGACGCGTTACTGGCCGCGCTGGCGGAGTCAGCCTGGCGGCAGATCGCCGGCGCGGTCGAAGGCGCGCGCCCGGCGACCGCGCCGCCCTTGGTGGCGTTGCACCAGGCGACGGCCAACATCCTCGCCATCAAGTCCGGCTGGACGTTCGCACTGGGCCAGCCGGCCACCAATGAGGAGATCGGCCGCCTGCAGCAGGCCGTCTACGCCGCCTGCGACGAGGTGTTCCGGCGCGCCCAGCAGGCCGGCGACATCCGAGCGGGGGTCGACCTGGCCTGGGCCCGGCAGGTCTACCTGGCGCTGATCAACGAGACCGCGCACGGGCCGACCGGCGGCGGCGAGCCCGACGCGGCCGCCGCCCGAATCCTCGACGTGCTCTTCCACGGCATCGGCTGACGGCTGATGGGCCAAGTCACCCGCGGCGATCTGCTCGGCCGCTTGGCCGAGGCAGTCGGATCCATCGCCGTCGCGCACCCGACGCGGGTCGCCGTCGACGGACCGCCCGCCGCCGGCAAGACCACCCTCGCCGACGAACTGGCCGCCGTCTTGCGCGAACGGGGCCGCGACGTCATCCGCGCGACGATCGACGATTTCCTGTTCCCCCGGGCACAGCGCTATCCGCGCGGCGAGTACTCGGCCGAAGGCTGCTACTTCGACGCCCATGACTACGAGGCGCTGAACCGGGTTCTGCTCGATCCGCTCGGTCCGGGCGGCGATCGAAGGTTCCAGCCCGCGGTCTACGACCGGACCACGGATACCGTGCTGTCCCCGCCCGTCACGACCGCGCCAGCGGATGCCGTGCTGGTCTTCGACGGCGTCTTCCTTCTGCGCCCGGAACTGAACGACCGATGGGATCTACGCGTCTTCGTGTCGACGGACCTGGAGAAGACCGTGGATCGCGCCGTGATCCGAGAGCGCCCCGTGTCCGCTCCGGCCGCCGTCGAACGGCGCTGGCGCGAGCGATACATCCCTGCCCAGCAGCTCTATGTCGCCACGGTCCGCCCGGTCGAGCACGCCGACGTCATCGTGCGCAACGACGAGCCCTCTCGGCCGATCTGGGAGACCCGAACCCACTGACGGCACATACGTCGGCGACCGGCACCGGGTGGCATCCGCGCGCGGAATGAAGAACATCGCGGCTGCGGGCGAGTACTGGGTGACCGCTCACCACGGAGGAGCCAATGTCCGTCGACACCGACGCCCATCCCCTCGCCCGGGACGACCCCGAGTGGTTCACCTCGCTGTACGACCGATACGCCGAGGACATCCACCGGTACATAGCCGGACGGCTGGGCTGGGAACCCGCCGGCGACCTGACCGCCGACGTCTTCCTGGTCGCGTTCCGGAAGCGGGCGTCTTTCAACCCCGACCGCGGCGAGATCAAGCCGTGGCTCTTCGGGATCGCGACCAAGGTCGTGTCCCACCACCGGCGTGCTGAGGGACGCCGGCTCAAGGCGCTGTCCCGGGTCAGCGCCGAGCACGCCGCCGACGGCCACGAAGACCATGTGGCCGCGCGGGTGGCGGCCCAGCGAGCCGGGCCGCGGCTGGCCGGCGCCATCAAAGGGCTGGCCCGGGCCGACCGTGACGTGCTGTTCCTGACCGCGCTGGGCGGACTGAGCTACCAGGAGGTCGCCGAGGCCCTCGGCGTTCCCGCCGGGACGGTCGGCTCCCGCCTCAACCGAGCCAAGCGCGAACTGCGCCGGGTGCTGGGCGACGTGAACCCCTTGAAGGAGAACTGATGGACGAGATCGAGATCGTGAAGCGGGTGTTCGCCGAACCCGCGCCCACACCGTCGGCGCTGGCCGACGGCCGGCAGCGGATGATCCGCGGAATACGTGGCCGACGCCCACGCCGGGCACCGCTCCGGGTCGCCGTGCTGGCGCTGGGCGCGGCTGCGGTCGTCGCCGTCGTCGCCGTGGGCGGCATCGGATCCGGCGACCCCAGCAGGCAGCAGGCTCCCCAGCTGAGCGCAGCGCAGCAGGTGCTGACGAACGCGGCGTGGACCGCGGAAGGGCTGCCGGCGCTGACGCCCGAGCCGAACCAGTGGATCCATTACCGGTACGCCGGCTACGACCCCAAGAGCAAGGACCCGGTGTATCGAGGTGAGGCGTGGCAGCGACTCGACGGCCGGCAGGACGCGAGCGTGGTCGGGGGCAGGATCGTCGTCGTCAGTGGACCGGCCGGTTCGGAGCCTGAGGTCTACACGCCGCTGGGCGCGTGGCAGCGGCTCGCGGGGCTGCCGACCGAGCCCGCGGCGATGGTGACAGCCCTCGGCGACCAGCCGGATCTGTCCTCGAACACGACCGGATCGCCCGGCGAGCGAGCCTTCGCCAACGCCGGTGTGCTGCTGTGGAACTCGCCGCTGGGAGCGCCGCCCTCGGTACAGGCGGCTCTGTACCGCGCATTGGCCACCCTGCCCGGCATCCGCGTGGACACCGCGACCGATGTCGTGGGGGAACCCGCCGTCGGGCTCTCGCTGCCCGGTACGCCGGAAATCCTCTTCGATCCGGCGACCTACCGGTACCTCGGCGAGCGCGTGGTGAGCGACGGCGTACGGAAGCAGCGTCCGCAGCCGCCCGCCGGGCTGTCCGCGGACAAGCGCGCGGCCTGGCAGCAGTGGGCCGACGACCCGGCGAACCAGCAGGTCCCGGCGGCGGGATCGCTCGTCAGCTCGCGGCTCCGGCTCATCGTGACCCTTGTCGACGAGCCAGGAAGCCGGTGACGACTGATGAACGCAGCACCGATGTCCACAAAGGAGAAGGGAATCACCATGTCGATCGGACGGCACGCCTTGGGCGTCCTGGCGATCGTGTCGGTCGCCTTGACGGCGGCCGCACCGGCCGCGTCGAGCCACCCACCGAGGAACGGCATTTCCACCGGCACGGCCTCGCCGAGCGGCGAGGAGTCGGCCGGGCCGCGGTGGCAGCCGTTTGACCTGCCCGTCCTGGAACACGCCAACCTGACCGGTGTCACGGCGATCGGCCGAGACGACGCGTGGGCCGTCGGCTTCACCGTCCCGGACAAGACGATCGCCGGCCCCGCCGCCGCCGAGGCGGACCAGTGCGACGCCGGCGGCCTTCCGTCCCTGGCGCTGCACTGGGACGGGGCCTCGTGGAGTCAGGTGCCGGTTCCCAACCTGGGGCGTATCAACTCCGTCAGCGCGTCGGGCCGCCGCAATGTCTGGGCAGCGGCGGACTGCGGTGTGCTGCGCTGGGACGGCCAGACGTGGACGCGGACCACGCCCGTGCCGATCCCGGGCACGGACGGGTACTTCCTCAGCGGGATCAAGGCGATCAGCGCGTACGACGTCTGGTTGTCCGGGTTCGCGTGGGACGGGACGACCGGCGACGACCGTGGCTTCGTGCAGCACTGGGACGGCGTACGGTGGCAGCTCGTCGCCCTGCCCGCGCTCGGCGACAACTTCGACATCAGCAGCGTCGACGCGGGCGGACGGCAGGATGTCTGGATCGCCGGCACCGACTACACCGGCAAGGACACCACTGGCGAGAAGCTGCTGATCCTGCACTGGAACGGTTACGGCTGGAAGCAGTTCCCCGCGCCCGCCATCACCATGGTGATCCAACGGGTGGCCCGCGTACGCGTAGTCGCCGCGAACGACGTGTGGATCGCCGGCCGGGGCCAGCGCGACCCGTACGGCTGGGACATCAACCGTCCGCTCGTCCTCCATTGGGACGGCGCCGCCTGGACCGATACGCACGCGCCGGAGGAGCGCGGCGACCTGCGCGACATCGCATCCGATGGCCGCATGGTCCTGGCGGCCGGTGACACCTATTCGCCGCTCGACGACACCTACGAGGCCTACGCACGCCGCTGGACCGGGGCCGGCTGGATCCCGGCTGCTGTTCCGGCGCCCGGTCTGGCCTCGATCAGCGCGCTCGCACCCAGCCCGGACGGCGGGATGTGGGCAGTCGGATCGGTCGGCGACGAGACCACCATGCGTCCGTTCATCGCCCGCACCGCGCACTGAACCCACGCATCGACCGGGTATCCGCAGGATGCGTCATCTTGCGGATACCCCTACCGGGACGGGCCGACGAATGCTGTGCTGGATTTCATGAACGCGATCGCAGACCAGGACGGCGGGCGTACCCGTGTGTTGTCCGACGGAAACCGGATTCCGGTGCTCGGGCTCGGCGTGTGGCAGGTGCCGAACGGGCCCGATTGCGTCAACGCGGTCCGGTGGGCGCTGGAGGTCGGATACCGCCACATCGACACCGCTCAGGCGTACGGCAACGAGGAATCCGTCGGACAGGCGCTGCGCGAGAGCGAGGTGCCTCGCGACGAGGTGTTCCTGACGACCAAGTTCCATCCGCGCGGCGACGACCCGGTCGAGCAGGCGCGGCGGAGTCTTCGCCGGTTGGGCGTGGATCAGGTCGATCTGTACGTGATCCACTGGCCGGCCGGCGGGCCGACCTGGGCGTGGTCGGGCATGGAACGCACCCGCGAGCTGGGTCTCGCCCGCTCCATCGGCGTCTCCAACTTCAGCGCCGCCGAAGTCGACTCCGTGGTCGCGGCGAGCACCGTCCCACCCGCCCTGAACCAGGTCATGTTCAACCCGTGGCACCGGCGTACGCGCCTGGTCGAGGCGTGCGACCGGCATGGCGTCGCGGTCGAGGCGTACAGCCCGTTGGGCACCGGCCGTTACCTCGACGATCCGACGGTGGCCGAGATCGCCCAGCGGATCGCCCGGACACCTGCGCAGGTGCTGCTGCGATGGGCGGCGCAGCACGGGCTCGTGGTCATCCCCAAGTCCACCCATCGCGACCGTATCGCCCAGAACGCACAGATCTTCGACTTCGTGCTGTCGGCCGCGGATATGGGCGTACTCGACGGGCTGGATCAGACGAGCGGCACCGACCAGGCTCAAGAACACAAGTGGTGGTGACCGGGCCCGGTCTGAGGTCGGCAGGGAAGGCCGCCGGGAATGTCGGCGAAGCCGACCGCCCGGCGACGAGGTCGGCTAACGTTGCCACCGAGGGAGCATCTGCATCCGCCGCCGGCTGACGCGGTGGATGCGTTCCCGTTCTAGGCCGTGCATCACGGCCGAACCTCGACCTTCGCGTGACAAGAAGGGAAGATCATGGCCCAGAAGAATGATACATTTCTACTCGTTGCTACGTATCCCGACGAGGCGGCGGTCCGAGCCGATTACCTCTCCGTCAAGGAACTGCACGACGCCGGGCTGATCGGCTCGTACGACGCGGCCGTCATCACCAGAGACACCAACGGCAAGATCCACGAGAACAAGGACGAGACGGCGACGCGTCACGGCGCTTGGTGGGGCGCTGCGGCCGGGGCCGCCGTCGGCCTGCTCTTCCCACCGGCCATCCTCGCCACGACAGCGGTCGGCGCGAGCGCCGGAGCAGTCAGCGGCCATCTCGCCAAGGGCATGTCCCGCTCCGAGGTCAAGCGGCTCGGCGATCTGATCGAACCCGGCGAGGCAGGTCTGGTCGTAGTCGGCGAGAGCAAGGTCGAGGAGGCGATCCAGAACGCCTTGGCCCGAGCCGAGCGGGAGACCGCGGAGGAACTCGGGGTGAATCCGAAGGACATCGACCGCGCGCTGGATGAGGCTGCGCGAGAGATGTGACGACGGCTGCCGGGTCTGTCCTTCGGACAGGCCCGGCAGATCCGTCTCAGGAGGTGGAGCTGTCGGCCGGTTCGCGCTGGGCGAGGTGGCAGGCCGCCGCCCAGCCGCCGCCGACGCTCAGCATCTGCGGCTGCGTCGTGGCGCATTCGGCGACGGCGATGTGGCAGCGGGTGTGGAACCGGCAGCCGGAGGGTGGGTTGGTGGGGTTGGGCGGGTCGCCGGCGAGGACGATGCGGTCGGCCAGACGCCGGCGGCGGGTGGGGTCGACGACGGGTGAGGCGGACAGCAGCGCCTGGGTGTAGGGGTGCGCCGGTGAGTCGAACACGTCGGCGGTGTCGCCGGTCTCCGCTAGGCGGCCGAGGTACATCACGGCCGTGCGGTCGGCGATGTGGCGGACGACCGACAGATCGTGCGCGATGAACACCAAGGCGATGCCCATCCGGCGTTGCAGGTCGCGGAGCAGGTTGACGACCTGCGCCTGCACCGACACGTCCAGCGCGGACACCGGCTCGTCGCAGATCAGTACGCGCGGCTCCAACGCGAGGGCGCGGGCGATGCCGATCCGTTGCCGCTGGCCGCCGGAGAACTGGTGCGGATAGCGCGCCATCATCTCGGGCGACAGCCCGACGAGCCGGAGCAGCTCGGCGACCCGGTCGCGACGCTCGGCGGCGGTGCCGATCCGGTGCACCGTGAGCGGTTCGGAGATCAGCTCCTGCACCGTCATGCGGGGATCGAGGGACGTGTAGGGGTCCTGGAACACCATCTGGACGTGGCGGCTCAGCTCGCGGCGGTTGTCGCCGATCGGCCGGCCCGCGATCTGTATGTTCCCCGAGTCCGGGCTCTCCAGCCCGACGAGCATCCGGGCCAGGGTGGACTTCCCGCAGCCGGACTCGCCGACGATGCCCAGCGACTCGCCGGCTCGCAGCCGGAGGCTGACCCCGTCGACCGCGCTGACCTTGGTCCGGCGCAGGCCGGCCCGGCCGGTCGCGAAGGTCTTGCGGAGATCGGTCGCTTCGAGCGCCCAGGGCTCGGCGGACGGCGTCGGATCAGGCGACGGCATGCATAACCTCCTCGGCACGGTGGCAGGCGGCGGCACGATCGCCCGGCAGCGAGCGAAGTGCGGGCCGTTCGCTGCGGCACAGGTCGACGACCTGGTCGCAGCGGGGGTGGAACGGGCAGCCCGAGGGCTGGCGGCGCGGGTCCGGCGGGGTGCCGGGGATGGCGTACAGGTCGTCGCCGATCTGCCCGGCCTGCGGAACCGAGCGCAGCAGCGCCTGGGCGTACGGGTGGGCGGGTGC
The DNA here is from genome assembly GCF_024172085.1 of Hamadaea flava. Taxonomy (NCBI): domain Bacteria; kingdom Bacillati; phylum Actinomycetota; class Actinomycetes; order Micromonosporales; family Micromonosporaceae; genus Hamadaea; species Hamadaea flava. The sequence continues at coordinate 1,763,021 of NZ_JAMZDZ010000001.1, forward strand.
GCCGAGCAGTTGTTCGGTCGTGCTCGCCTCGACGATGCGCCCGGCGTACATGACCATGGTCCGGTCGGCGACCTCGGAGACGACGCCCAGATCGTGGGTGATCAGCAGGACCGCCATGTTCAGCTGGCGGCGCAGGTCGTCGAGCAGTTCCAGGATCTGGGCCTGAACGGTCACGTCCAACGCGGTCGTCGGCTCGTCGGCGATGACGAGTTCGGGCTCCAGCGCGATGGCCATCGCGATCAGGATGCGCTGGCGCATGCCGCCGGAGAACTGGTGGGGATAGTCGCCGACCCGCTGGGTGGGCGCCGGGATGCCGACCAAGCCGAGCAGGTCGGTCGCCTGCTGCCGGGCCGCCCGCCGGGACATGTCGCGATGCTCGCGGAACAGCTCGCCGATCTGGTCGCCGATCGACAGCACCGGGTTGAGGGCCGACAGCGCGTCCTGGAAGACCATGCTCATCCGGCTGCCGCGAAGCGCGCGCAGGTCGCGGTCGGGCAGCGTGCGCAGGTCGGTCCCGGACAGCGCGATGCGGTCGGCCCGGACCTCGGCGGACCCGGTGTGCAGACCCATGACGGCCCGCGCGGTGACCGATTTGCCTGATCCGGACTCGCCGAGCAGGGCGACGAGTTCACCGGGGGCGACGTCGAAGCCGACGTCGGCCACGGCGGGGATGTCGCCGCGGCGGCTGTGGAACGTCACCGACAGCTTCCGGACCGACAGCGCCGGGGTGGGGGTCGGTTCGGTCATGGGCACCTCCTCGCCGTGCTCTCTCGCTGGCCCGTGAAGCGTCTCCGGGGGCGAGCTATGGTCTGACCTGCACCTCTATAAGATCACTGCCTGATCTTCACTCACATCTTGACTTCTACGCCGGATTATTGCAACCCTTGGTTACAGCACGCCGGATCATTGCGAGTCTGTTACGGCGTCGAACCGGTTTCGCGCGGTTGGCACCCCCAAGGACCACTGCGACGGGCCGAAAACGAAGGGAAGTCACTCATGCTCGAACCGGCGAAGCGCTACACCGGATACACCGCGTACGACTATCTGGAAGCCGGCAAGGACTACAAGGAGTTCGCGTACGCCCAGCAGATCGGCCGCGTCGCCCCGTACGCCGGGCTGGACCTCTCGGACAGCCAGAAGGAGCGCACGACGCGTCTGCTGCGGGAGGAGATCGTCATTTCGCTGCACGACCACGTGCAGGTGTTCCCGCAGGACATGACGCAGTTGCGCGACCACATCCGCCAGGGCCGCGAACCCACCGGCTACGAGGGCCTGTCCCGCTCGGGCATGACCGCCGTGTTCGACAACGGGATGGACGGCACCTGCTGCATCTCCAGCGACGCCGGCTGGAAGTACCAGGACGTGCTGTTCGACCTCGGCGTACGCATGGCCGACCTGGCCCACCAGGACTTCGTCGTCAAGGCCGAGACGCTCAAGGACATCTACCGCGCTCACGAGACCGGCCGGGTGGCGCACGTGTTCGCCCTCGAAGCCGCCACGATGATCGAGAACGAGGTCGACCGGCTCGACGTGCTCTACGGATTCGGCGTACGCCAGATCGGCATCGCCTACTCCGAGGCCAACATGCTCGGCAGCGGTCTGAAGGAGCGCGGCGACGGCGGCCTGACCTACTTCGGCGAGAAGGCCGTCGAGCGGATGAACAAGCTCGGCCTGGCCATCGACATCTCCCACTCCGGCGACCGCACCGCGCTGGACGTGGTCAAGCACTCCACCAAGCCGGTCTTCATCACCCACTGCGGCTCCCGCACGGTGTGGCCGATCAACCGCATGAAGCCCGACGACGTCATCAAGGCGTGCGCCGAGCGTGGTGGCGTACTGGGGCTGGAGGCCGCGCCGCACACGACCCTCTCCCACGCCCACCCGGCCCACAGCCTGGAATCGGTGATGGACCACTTCGTGCACTGCGTCGACCTCATCGGGATCGATCACGTCACGTTCGGGCCAGACACGCTGTTCGGTGATCACGTCGGCCTGCACGACGCGTTCGCGGCGAACCTGTCCACCAAGGAGGCGCACGGCGCCGTGCAGTTCCCGAAGGTGGAGTACGTCGACGGCCTGGAGAACCCGGCCGAATGCTTTTTCAACATCATCGGATGGCTGGTCAAGCACGACTACTCCGACGACGAGATCCGCAAGGTCGTCGGCGGCAACACCATCCGGGTCCTCGAGGAGGTCTGGGTCTGATGAGAAGACGTGCCCTCATATTCGGCGTCGCCGCCGTGCCGCTCGCCGCGGTGGTGGGCTGTAGCCCGAGCGCGCCAAGCGAGACGGGCGGCGCCGGCAGCGACACGCTGACCATCGCCACCACCACCGACGTGGTGAACTACAACCCCCTGGTCGGCAACAGCCGGACGGACTACTGGGTCTCCAACCTCATGTATCCCCGGCTGCTGACGATCGACGCGAACGGCGCCAAGTCGCCGATGCTGGCCGCGGAGTACGGCTACGCCGACGACAAGACCGGCTACTACACCATCCGGTCGGACATGAAGTGGAGCGACGGCCAGCCGGTGACGGCCGAGGACGTCGCGTACACGATCAACGCGATCAAGCAGTACAAGCCGACCGGCAACACCACCTACGGGCAGCTGGCGAACGTGGAGTCGGCGACGGCGGCCTCGGCCACCCGGGTCGAGCTGCACCTGAGCAAGCCCGACGCGACCGTCATCCCCGAGGTCGGCTACTGGATGAACGTCGTGCCCAAGCACGTGTTCGAGAAGCAGGGCGACGTCTCCAAGTTCGCCAACAACTCCGCCTGGGTCAGCGCCGGACCGTACAAGCTGGTCAGCGCGGTCAAGGGACAGAGCTACACGCTCGAGCGCGTCACTCCGTACCCGTTCGCCCCCGACAACACGCCGACCCTGGCGAAGGTCGTCTTCCGCGTCTACCCCGACGTCAACACCGAGATCCTCGCGCTCAAGAACGGCGACGTGGACGCGATCGCCAACGCGCTGCCCCCGGCTCAGGTGAAGAACCTCAAGTCGACCAGCGGCATCACGGTGGAAGAGGTTCCCGGCCTCGGGTACGCCCACATGACCTACAACATGTCGCGCAAGCCCCTGGAGAACCTCAAGGTACGCCAGGCTCTCGCGGCCGCCGTCGACTACGAGTCGATCCGCACGGTGGTCCTCCAGGGTCAGGGCGTGACGACCGGGTCGAGCCCGATCCCGCCGGTGCTCAAGGACTTCGTCAACCCGTCGCTCAAGGAGTACGTGTTCGACGTCGACAAGGCCAAGCAGTTGCTGCAGGAGGCCGGGTACAAGGCTGACGGCAGCGGCAGGTTCCCGCTGAACCTCACGATGATCTACTCGCTGCAGGACGCGGTGACGTCGCAGTGGGCGTCCATGGTCAAGGACTCCGCGGCCAAGGCCGGCATCACGATCACCCTTCAGGGCCTGGACCGCAACACCTACCTGGCCAAGACGGCGGCCGGCGAGTACGACATCTACGCCGGCAACTTCGCCATCATGGACGACCCGGCGACCAACATGGCGCTGACGTACCTGCCCAAGGGTGCGATCAACTACACGCTGGTCGACGACCCGGCGCTGTCCGCGCTGATCACCCAGGCGCAGGCCGAGACGGACGAGGCCAAGCAGAAGGACCTGGTCTGGCAGGCGGCGACGCTGGTCCACGACAACGTGTACGACAACGTCATGTACATGCAGAACCTCTACGTCGCACACAGCGCCAAGTGGACGGGGTTCATCGTCAAGCCGAGCGAACTGATGTCGATCATCGACCCGCAGTCGCTGGCGAACGTCAAGAAGACCAGCTGAGGACGGCCACCCCCATGCCACCAGTCATCGGTTTCGCCGTCCGCAGGCTGCTCCGCGGCCTGGTGACGCTGTGGTTCGCCGCATCCGTCACCTTCCTGCTGCTGCGACTGCTGCCCGGTGATCCGGCATTGGCGGTGGCCAGCCCCAACATGACCCCCGAATCCCGGCAGATCCTGCTCCAGCAGTACGGCCTGGACGAGCCTCTGTTCGTCCAGTACGGCAAGTACCTGTGGCAGTTGCTGCACGGCAACCTCGGGATCTCCTTCACCCAGCAGGTGCCGGTGACCACGGTGCTGATGGACCGGCTGCCGTGGACGCTGCTGCTGGCCGTGTCGTCGCTGCTGGTGACGATGGCGGTGGGCATCCCGCTCGGGGTGCTCGCCGCCACCCACCCGCGCGGCCTGCTGGACCGTCTGGTCCAGGTCAGCGGGGTCGTCGGGCAGTCGCTATTCATCCCCAGCGTGGGCATCTTCCTGCTGTTCACGCTGGGCCTGCAACTGCACTGGCTGCCCATCGGCGGCGCGTACTCGCCGGGGGTCTACGGCTCCGCCTGGTACGGCGACGTGGCGCTGCATCTGATCCTGCCGTGCCTGAGCCTGGTCCTGGTGCAGATCGGCACCTATGTGCTGACCTTGCGGGCGACCTTGATCGAGGCGCTCGGCGAGGACTACTGCGCGCTGGCCACGGCCAAGGGACTGCCGAACCGGAAGGTGGTGTGGAAGCACGGGCTGCGCAACGCCCTGCTGCCCACCACCACCCTGGTCGGGCTGCAACTCGGTTTCGTGGTCGGCGGCGCGGTGCTCACCGAGACCGTGTTCGCGTACCCGGGCATCGGGCGCGGCATCTACGAGGCGGTCACCCAGCTCGACTTCCCGGTGCTGCAGGGCGCGTTCGTCCTGCTCGCCGCGACCGTCGTGATCGCCAACATCCTGACCGACCTCGCGTACGGTCTGCTCGACCCGAGGGTGCGTACGTCATGACAGCGACAGCGACAACCCTGGACACCGTCGTCGCCGACCAGCCGACCGCCGCCTCGGCGACCTGGCGGGCGTTCCGGCGCAATCCGCTCGGCCTCGGCGCGGTCCTCATCATGCTGCTGCTCGTCGCGGTGGCGGTGCTGGCTCCGCTCCTCGCCGACTACCCCAGCGGCTACGGGTCGGAAGTGCTGCAACCGCCCTCGGGCGAGCACTGGTTCGGCACCGACAACCTCGGCCGGGACATCTTCGCCGAAGTCGTCTGGGGCACCCGGATCAGCATGATCATCGCGGCCGCGTCGTCGGCGCTGGCCATCGTGATCGGCGTGGTCGTGGCGGTCTTCGGGGCTTACTTCCCGAAGGTCGACGGGGTGATCGGCACGATCGTCGACCTGTGCCTGTCGCTGCCGGTGCTGCCGCTGATGATCCTGGTCGCGGCGCTGGCCGGGCCGAGCCTGCCGACCGTGGTGCTGGTCATCGCGTTCTTCGCCTGGCCCGAGGTCACCCGGGTGGTGCGCTCACAGGCGCTGTCGGTGGTCCAACTGCCCTACATGGACGCCGCCCGGCTCACCGGCGGCTCGCACCTCTGGATCATGCGCAAACACCTGGTCCCGGCGGTCGCCCCGGTCGTCGTCGTGTCGGTCGTGCTGACCGCCTCACGCGCCGTCCTGTCCGCCGCCGGGCTCGCGTTCCTCGGCCTGGGCGACCCCAACAGCTGGTCGTGGGGACGCATCCTCTACGAGGCCCAGCAGTCCGGTGCGATGTCGAGCGCCTGGTGGACCACGTTGTTCCCGTCGCTCGCGATCCTCGCTCTGGTCGTCTCGGCCACCCTCGTCTCCATCGCGTACAACGACGCGCGCAATCCGCGTACCAGAGAGGAATGACCATCATGGGCTTCGCGCAGCGGCTCCCGGTCCACTTCTACACCGATCTTCAAGATGTTGTACGCGCAGCGACCGAACAGGCCGGCTTCGCCGCCCTGCTGACGGACGACCCGGAAGACGTCGCCTACCTGACCGGCTTCTTCCACCACCCCTGCGAACGACCGGTGGCCGTGCTGCTGCCGGTCGACGGGCCGGCCGTCCTGCTGCTGCCCGAGCTGGAGGCCGAGCACGCACAGGTGCAGAACGCGGCCGCCGAGCTGATCGCGTACCCGGAGTTCCCCGGAATCCGCGAGCCGTTCGCCTTCCTGACGGACCGAGCCCACGGGCGGGTCGGTTTTCCCCCGAGCATGTCCGTCGGCCGGCTGGAGCTCGTCCGGGCGGCCCTGCCCGGCGCCGAGCTGAGCCCGACCGATCTGGTCATGCGGATGCGTTACCGCAAGCGGCCGGAGGAGGTCGCGCTGCACCAGGAGGCGGCCCGGATCACCGACCTGATGCTGGTCGAGGGCCGGAAGCTGGTCGAGGACGCGATCGCGGCCGGCGGCGAGCTGCCCAGCGAGGCCGAACTCGCCGCGCACGTCTCCTCGGTCGGGACCGGCACCATGTACGCCGACCATGACGACGTCGTGGTGGTCTCGTTCCTGGCCGGTGGCCTGGTGTACGCGGCGCGCAACAGCGCCCGGCCACACGGCCTGCCGTCGGCCTACCGGTTGCGGCCGGGCGACACCTTCGTTCTGTCGCTCGGTTGCGCGGTGGGTGGCCGGTTCGTCGAAGGCGAGCGGACCTTCGTCCTCGGCGAGCCCACCGCCGAGCAGGAGCGCTACTACACCGCCGTCCAGCAGGCGCAGCAGACCGGAACCGAGGCGCTGCGACCCGGGTTGACCTGCGCGGAGGCGAACAAGATCTGCCTGGACGTCATCCGGTCGGCGGGTCTGGGCCAGTATCTGCGCCACCGTCAGGGCCATGGCATCGGGCTGGGCATGCACGAGCCGCCGTGGCTGGAGGACGGCGATCCGACCGTGCTCGAGCCGGGCATGGTCGTCTCCAACGAGCCGGGCATCTACGTCCCGGACCACGGCGGCTACCGCATCTCCGACTCGATGCTGATCACCGAGGAGGGCGCCCGCCCGTTCACCGCGTACCCGCGCGGCCTCGCCGACGTCATCGTGCCCGTCTAGAACCGTCCACAATCTCAAGGGGGAGCCAATGCGGCTGACCATCAACGACAACGAGCTGGAAGTCGAGACGTTCGGCGACGCCGACGCGCCGGTGCTGATCGCCCACCACGGCGCGCCCGGACTCGGTTCCCGAGCCGAACCGCGGGCCACCTTCGCCCCGTTCGCCGACACCTTTCGGGTCATCGTCTTCGACGCTCGTGGTTCCGGCGTCAGCGAAGGCAACGGGCCGTTCACGCACGAGCAGTGGGTCGCCGACGTCGACGCGCTGCGTGCGTGGGCCGGTGTCGAGACGTTCGTGATGGCCGGCGGCTCCTACGGCGGATTCATCTCGATGGAGTACGCCATCCGCCACCCGGAACGCGTACGCGCTCTCGTGTTGCGGGACACCTCGGCCGATCACGAGAACGAGAAGGCCGCCGAGCAGAACGCGCTCTCCTCGACCCGGGTCACCATCGACCGGGCCAAACTCGACCGGATCAACAGCGGTACCGTGCGCGACGACGCCGATCTGAGAGACTGCTGGCGGGAGATCCTCCCGCTCTACGATCACGTGTACGACCCGGCCGCGGTGGAGGCGAAGGTGGAGGCGACGTACTACCGGTACGCGACGCACAACTTCGCCTTCGCGGTGAACCAGCCGAACTACGACATCAAAGCGCAGTTGTCCCGGATCACCTCCCCCACCCTGGTGACCGTCGGCCGCAGCGACTGGATCACCCCGGTCGCCAGCAGCCAGACGATCGTCGACCTGATCCCGGACAGCCGGCTCGTCGTGTTCGAGAACTCCGGGCACTCACCGCAGATCGAAGAGGCGGACCTGTGGCGCGCGACCGTACGCGAGTTCCTGTCCGAAGTGGGCGCGGACCGGCCGGCAAAGGCATGACATGGAGCGGACCTGTGGCTGACGGCATCGCACGGCTCGACCCGCTGGACCGGCGCATCGTCGCCGCCCTTCAGTCGAACGGCCGGGCAAGCTGGACCGAGATCTCCGAACTGTGCGAGACCTCGGTCGCCACGGCCGCCCGGCGTGGGCAGCAGTTGCTGCGCGACGGCATCGTCCGGGTCGCCGTCGTCCCCGACATCAACCATGCGGGCGCGGCCGACCTGTACGACCTGCGCCTCGGCTGCCGCCCAGGCAGCCAGGTCAAGGTGTGCCTGGAACTGGCCAAGCATCCGGCGATCCGATTCGTCGCGCTGGTGAGCGGGGCGGACGACATCTTCTGCGAACTCAACGTCCGCAAGGATCAGACGCTGCAGGACATGATCAACGAGATCCAGGTCATCGACGGCGTGCAGCGCTGCCGGACCGATCTCAACCTGCACACCTACAAGGTCGCCGCCGACTGGAGCCGGCAGCTGCTGTCGGCCGACGCGGAAGTCGTCGTCCCGGAGCTGCACGAGTGCGACCCGAGCCACTTCGACCCGGTGGACCACCAGATCATCGAGGTGATGCGGGAGGACGGCCGGGCCAGCTTCTCCACCGTGGCCGAGGCGATCGGGGTCAACGAGAGCACCGTGCGCCGCCGGTTCGAGACGTTGCAAGGCCGCGGCTGCATCCTCGTCACGACCCTGGTGCCGGCTCCCGCGCTCGGGTTCGAATCGGAACTGCTGTTCAACATCACCGTGGAGCCGCCGTCGCTCGACGCGGTGGCCCGGAAACTGAGCACCTACCGGGGCGTACGCTTCGTCGCCGCGATGCTCAGCGAGAACACCCTGATGTGCGAGGTCATCCTGCCGACGACCAAGGACATCTTCGATTTCACGACCAACACGCTGGGCCACCTGGAGGGCGTACGCGGCTGGACGGCCAACATGGTCCTGCTGACCTTCCGCCGAGGCTTCGTCGAGACCCCGTGGTGGCCGCGCAGCGTCGTCACATTGTCGCGGCAGAAATAGCCTCGGACGCCGCAAACCCCTGCCGCGCGGTGGCAGGCATCGGATAATCGGAAGGGATACGCCGGGCGCCCGGGGCCGCCCGCACCGGACGACGAGAACGGATCCTGATGTCTTCTTCCGCGCAGCAAACCGGTCAGGCGAACATCGGCGTGGTCGGACTGGCCGTCATGGGGTCGAACCTCGCCCGCAACCTCGCCTCGCGAGAGGGCAACACGGTCGCGGTCTACAACCGTACCTACGCCCGCACCGAGGAGTTGCTGCGAGAGCATGGCGACGCCGGTTTCCTCGCGGCGGAGACGGTCGACGACTTCGTCGCCTCGCTGGCCAAACCGCGTACGGCGATCATCATGGTGCAGGCCGGCGCCGGGACCGACGCCGTGATCGAGCAGCTCGCCGCGCGGTTCGAGCCGGGCGACATCATCGTGGACGGCGGCAACGCCAACTTCCACGACACCATCCGGCGTGAACGGGACCTGCGTGAGCTGGGGCTCAACTTCGTCGGCACCGGCATCTCCGGCGGCGAGGAGGGCGCCCTGCACGGGCCGTCGATCATGCCGGGCGGGTCGGTCGAGGCGTGGGAGACGCTCGGCCCGATCCTGAAGAGCATCGCCGCGGTGGCCGAAGGCGAGCCGTGTGTGACCCATATCGGCACCGACGGCGCCGGTCATTTCGTCAAGATGGTGCACAACGGCATCGAGTACGCCGACATGCAGCTCATCGCCGAGGCGTACGACCTGCTGCGGCGGGTGGGCGGGTTCTCCGTCGAGCAGCTCGTCACGATCTTCCAGCAGTGGAACTCCGGCGACCTGGAGTCGTACCTGATCGAGATCACCGCCGAGGTGCTCGGCAAGACCGATCAGAAGACCGGCAAGCCGCTGGTCGACGTGATCCTCGACCAGGCCGGCTCCAAGGGCACCGGGGTCTGGACCGTGCAGAACGCGGTCGGCCTGGGCATCCCGGTCTCCGGCATCGGCGAGGCGGTCTTCGCCCGGGCGGTCTCCTCCAAACCGGAGCAGCGTGCGGCGGTCCGCTCGACCGTCCACAGCGCCACGTTCGGGCCGAGGCCGACCGAGCAGGCGATGCCGGATTCGTTCGTCGACGACGTACGCGCGGCGCTGTACGCGTCGAAGGTGATCGCGTACGCCCAGGGCTTCGACCTCATCGTGGCCGGGGCGAAGGAGTTCGGCTGGGACATCGACCTCGGTGCGCTCGCCAAGATCTGGCGGGCGGGCTGCATCATCCGGGCCCGGTTCCTCAACCGCATCGTCGACGCGTACGCCCACCAGCCGGACCTGCCGACGTTGCTGGTCGATCCGTACTTCGCCGAGGCGGTCGCCCAGGGCGAGGCCGCCTGGCGGCGGATCGTGGGCATCGCGGCGGCGTCGGCCGTCCCCGCGCCCGGTTTCTCCTCGGCGTTGGCGTACTTCGACTCGCTCGCCTCCGACCGGCTGCCGGCGGCTCTCATCCAGGGCCAGCGCGACTTCTTCGGCGCGCACACGTACAAGCGGGTCGACCAGGACGGGACCTTCCACACCCGGTGGTCGGAGGACGGGCAGGAGGTCGAGGTCGCACCCTCGACCCACTGACCGGCGTATCTCAATTCCTCGGCGAGGCCGTGCTGAACGGGGAAAGAGTCGCATCGGGCAGACTGGCGGCATGGTGCCCGACGTCGACCTGCCCGTACGTGCCGCGCTGCCGGAACTGCTCGCCGCGCTGAGCGGGGCCGGCACCGCCGTCCTCGTCGCGCCGCCGGGCTCCGGCAAGACCACGCTGGTCCCGCTCGCGCTCGCCGAGGAGGTCGACGGCCGCGTGATCGTCGCGGAGCCCCGGCGCATCGCCGCCCGCGCGGCCGCGTCCCGGATGGCTCAGCTGACGGGTACGCGAGTCGGCGAGCTGGTCGGCTACACGGTTCGGGGCGACAGCCGGACCAGCGCCGCCACCAAGGTGGAAGTCGTCACGACGGGCGTCCTGGTCCAGCGGCTGCACCGCGATCCGGAGCTGTCTGGCGTCGCGGCGGTCGTCCTCGACGAATGCCACGAGCGCCATCTCGACACCGACCTCGCCCTCGCCTTCACCCTCGACTCCCGTACGCACCTGCGTCCGGACCTGATGCTGCTCGCCACCTCGGCGACCGCCGAGGCGGAGCGGCTCGCGGCGGCGATGGGCGCCGGCACCCAGATCGTCAGCGCGGCCGGGATCACCCATCCAGTCGAGGTGTTCTGGACCCCGCCCACCGGCCCGGTCGACGCGCCCTACGGGCTGCGGGTCGACCCTCGGCTGCTTGATCATGTCGCGGCCGTCATCCGGCGCGCCCTGGCGGACGGATCCGGCGACATCCTCACTTTCCTGCCGGGGGCGGCGGAGATCGGCGGGGTCGCCCACCGGCTCGGCGGTCTGCGTGAGGTCGACGTCGTGACCCTGCACGGCCGACAGGACTCCTCGAAGCAAGACGACGCGCTGCGCCCCGGCGTACGCCGACGGGTCGTGCTCGCCACTGCCGTCGCGGAGAGCAGCCTCACCGTCCCGGGTGTCCGCATCGTCGTCGACGCTGGACTGGCGCGGGTACCGCGTACCGACCATGGCCGTGGTCTCGGTGCGCTCGTGACCGTGCGGGCTTCGCGGGCCGCCGCCACCCAGCGGGCCGGCCGGGCGGGCCGGGAAGCGCCGGGGCGGGTCTACCGATGCTGGTCCGAGCATGACCATGCGCGGCTCCCGGCGCAGGCCGACCCGGAGATCGCGGGCGCTGACCTGACTGCCTTCGTGCTGCATCTGGCCTGCTGGGGCCGGACCGACGGAGCCGGGCTCGCCCTGCTCGATCAGCCGCCCGCGGCCGCCGCGCAGGTGGCCAGAGAAACCCTGACCGCGATCGGCGCGCTCGACGACGCCGGCCGGGTCACCGTGCGGGGCCGTGACATCGCCGACGTCGGCGCGCATCCGCGGCTGGCCCGGGCCCTGCTCGACGGGTCCAAGATCGTCGGCAGCACGGTCGCCTCGGAAGTGGTCGCGATGCTCTCGGCCGACGTGCGGACGACCACCGATGACCTGCCGGCGGCGCTGCGGCGGTTGCGCGGCAACGCTGAACCGGGGGCCACCGCCGCGTGGCGGACTGAAGCTCGCCGGCTGGCCGGCGGCATCGCCCCCCATCGGCCGGCCGGCAGCTCGTCGGCAGATCTGGCCGCCGCGCTGCTCGTCGGGCTCGCCTTTCCCGAGCGGATCGGACGGGTACGCAAAGCGGGCGGGCGGGTCTACCTGATGACCGGCGGCACCGCCGCGGAACTGGCCGCCGAGACGTCGCTCAGCGGCATGGAATGGCTGGCCATCGCCGATGCGGACCGCCAGCCCGGCAACGCCGCCGCCCGGATCCGGCTCGCCGCCCCGATCGACGCCGAGACGGCGAAGCTCGCCGCCGAATCGCTGTACGCCGACGGCGGCGAGGTGACCTGGACCGGCGGGGACGTGCTCGCCCGGCACCGCACCCGGCTGGGCGCGATCGTGCTCACCGAACGGCCGCTCACCAAACCCGATCCGCAGCAGGTCGCCGCGGCACTCGGCGAAGGGCTACGCCGCCAAGGACTCAAACTGCTGCGCTGGACTCCCGAAGCGACCGGCGTACGCGAACGCCTCGCCTTCCTGCACCACACGCTCGGCGAACCGTGGCCGGCCGTGGACGACGCCGCTCTCCTCGCCGACCTGGGCTGGCTAGGTCCGGCGCTCGTCAACGCGCGCAACCGCGCCGACTTGGCGCGGATCGACGTTGCCACGGCACTGCGCCGATTGTTGCCGTGGGCGCAGGCCGCCCAGTTCGACGAGTACGCACCCGACCGCATCGAGGTCCCGAGCGGTTCGCAGATTCAGGTCGACTACACCGACCCCACCGCGCCGTTCCTCGCCGTGAAGGTTCAGGAGATGTTCGGCACGGCCCAGGCACCTACCCTCGCTGGCGGACGGGTTCCGCTCGTGCTGCACCTGCTGTCGCCGGCACGCCGCCCAGCGGCGGTCACCGCGGACCTCGAATCGTTCTGGCAGAACGGCTACCTGTCCGTACGCTCCGAGCTGCGCGGCCGATACCCGAACCATCCCTGGCCGGACAATCCCCTCAAGGCCAAGCCGTCGGGGCGTACGAAACCTAGTAAGCGTTGAGGCGGGTGACGAACCCGCCGAGCTGCGGCACCCCGCCGGCCATGGGCTACGCCGTTGACCTTCTGAGTTCGCTCAGCCACTCGATGCCGATCCGGCGGCCGTCGGGGAATTGGTCGTCGCGATCCCAGCGCCACGTCGTGACCATCGCCAGCACCAGGGTCCGGCACTCTCGGAGCAGATGATGGTCGACGCCCGGGTAGTGGTCGGCGACCTCGACCGGCGCGTGGGCCAAGTCGAACTCGATCGGTCCCCGACAGCACGTCTCGAAGTCGATGAAGAGCAGGCCGGCCTGGGTCGAGAGCAGGTTGCCCGGATGAGGTTCGCCGTGCAGGAGCTGTTCGGGCCGGCCGCTCTGGCTGAGCGACGTCGACCTCAAGTCGGGCGGACTGATCCGTCGTCGGGGCCACCCGGGCCAGGACGTCGCACGGTCGCAGGCGCACCGCGAGCTTGTTCGAGTTATGGAGTACGACGGCGTCGTGGGCGGCCAGGCCGAGCGACGAGGCGGTCGACACGGCTGCCCTGATCGCGCGTTGGGTCTCGTCCGCATGCATCGGGGCACCTTAACCAGACGTTCGGCCAAGGACGATCTCCTTCACTTCCACAAGGGTATTGATTCGATAGCTGGCCTGCGAGAAGTCGCTCCCCTTCGTGAAGTCGTTGTGGACGATGGCACAGTCGATACCGGCCGCCACGGCCGAATTCAGGCCTCTGGCCGAGTCCTCCACCACCAGCGTCTCCTCTTTGGCCGCTCCGAAGCGCTTCAAGCCGGTCAAGTACGGTTCCGGGTGCGGCTTCGCGAGCTGGTAGTCCTCGCGCACAAGGACGAAGTCCATGAATTTGCGAATGTGCCGCTTCTCGTGAATGAGATCGAAATCCAGCCGCTTCGCCGTCGTCACGATGGCCATGCGGACGTGCCGGGACAGCTCGGCGAGAGCCTCGACGACGCCCGCGATCTCAATGGCTTCCGTGCGCAGATATTCCTGGTAGTAGTCATTTCGAGCCGTACGCTGCCGGTCGATGGTCGCCTCGTCGACACCCGCCGCCCTGGCGTGTGCCCACGTCCCCAGTCCCTGGTTCATGTCCCGCAGGTATTGACCTCTACCCAAGGTCACGCCGACGTCGGCCAGGGCTCGTTCGCCGGCTTTGTAGTACCAGAACTCAGTGTCCACCAGGACCCCGTCATGATCGAAGAGTATGTACTTCTTCATCCTCTTGATCCTCTCCGGCGGCGCAAGATCGAAACTCGCGCGCCCATTGTTCCTCGGCGACGCCGTGCGTCACGAGGCAGGTCTGGTCGCGGACTATGACCGCCGACGGTGATGCCGCACTCACACGGCTGCTTCACGGCCTCGTGGCCGCTCTGCTCACGTGGCTGAGGGACCACCCGGAGGGGGCCCAGTTGGGCCGCGGTAAACCCGGTGACGATGGCCCGACTCCGGCGTTAGAATCTTGAACCATGTTCAGCCTGCGCAGGGAATAGCTGTCGAGTCCGACGCGCAGGTGGAGTCTGCCCTTTTCCGGGCCATTTCTGACGGTGCCGCGCGTCCAGCGATCCCTTTGCCCGGTACTTCTGGACAGGACTCATCATGGACACCCTCATCCCGGCGGAACCCACCGCCGCTGCCCCCGTGCGTGGCCTGTGGCGCCGGCCCGACTTCCGGCTCCTGATCGGCGGTCGGCTCGTCTCCCAGGTGGGCGACCAGCTCCAGTTCCTCGCCCTGCCGTTGGTCGTCGTGGCGCTGACCGGCTCGGCGACCCAAGCCGGTCTGGTGCTCGGCGCGCAGACCATCACCTATCTCGTCTTCGGCCTGGTCGCGGGAGCGCTGGCCGACCGCTGGAACCGCAAGGCCACGATGATCTGGTGCGATCTCGGACGCGGCCTGCTGACCGCGACGATCCCGATCGCCGCGGCCGCCGACGCGTTGACCCTGCCCCAGTTGTACGCGGTCGCGATCCTCAACGGCCTGCTCGGCACGCTGTTCGGGGCGGCCAACAGCTCGGCGCTGCCGAACATCGTCGGCCCGGCTGAGCTGCCCGGCGCACTGGGTGCGGTCGGTGCCCTAGCCAATCTGGTCCGTATCGGGGGCGCCTCCGTCGCCGGTGCCGCGTACGCGTTGGGGCGGATGGTCCCGTTCGGCGTCAACGCCGTGTCGTTCCTGGTGTCGGCGGTGGCGTTGCGATCGATCCGGAGCGGCTTCCAGCAGGCGAATCCGACCGCGTCGGCATCACCACGGCAGCTGCTCGCCGACATCCGCGACGGCCTGGGCTGGCTGTGGCGACGGCGGGTCATCCGTACGCTGGCCCTGCTCGACGCCGGGGACAGCCTGCGGTTCGGTGCCGGGTATCTACTCATCGTGATGCTGGCCCAGCGCCTGCACGCGAACCCGGCCCAGGTCGGCCTGGTGTTCACCGGCGCTGGAGTGGGCGCGTTCGCCGGCAGTCTGCTCGCCGGTCGGCTGGCCCGGCGGTTCCCGCTCGGCAAGCTGTCGATCGCCATGCTGTGGATCGAGGCGCTCGCCTTCCCGTTCTACGCCCTGGTGCCCACCTGGTGGCTGCTGCTGGCCGTCGCGTTCGCCGAATCGGTGGTCACGCCGGTCTACACGGTCGCCTTGGACTCCTATCGGCTCCGGGTCACCCCGGACGACCTGCGCGGCCGCGTGACCAGCGCCGTCGACACCCTCACCACCGGGGCCGGCGCAGTCGGCACGATGGCCGCCGGAGCCTCGATCGCCTTGATCGGCGCCCCGGCGTTGACCTACGCGTTGGCTGGATGGCTTGCCCTGCTGGCCTTGGCGGCGACACTGAGCCGCACCGTACGCGCCGCACGGTAGGCCCGCTTCCGGGTGGCGGCCCACGCCGTCACCCGGAAGATCGTCCGCACCGCTCAGGCGTTGGCGGGCTGCATCGCCTCGGCCAGCAGGGCGACCGAGCGCAGCCGTGCCTCGCCGGTGGCGTGGTGGGCGACGATCAGCTCGTCGGCACCTGACTGCTTCACGAAACCTTCGAGGTACTCGCGAACCTCGGCGGGGGTGCCGAGGGCGGAGTACTTCAGCATCTGGTCGACGTGCGCGCCCGCGCCCTGCGCCAGGAGCTGGTCGGCCTGCTCATCGGTGAAGCTCTGCCCGCGCCCGAACAGACCCGTGGCGAACGTCCGGCGCGTGGCCTGGAACTGCTCGCGGGCCGCGGCGGCGGTGTCCGCGGCCACGACGTTGACGCCGGCGATCACGTAGGGCCGGTCCAGCTGCTCGGACGGCCGGAAATCCCGCCGGTACGCGGCGACGGCCGCCTCCAGCGCCTGTGGTGCGAAGTGCGAGGCGAACGCGTACGGCAGGCCGAGCGCGGCGGCCAGGGTCGCGCCGAACAGCGACGAGCCCAGGATGTACAGCGGGACCTCGGAACCCTTGCCCGGCACCGCGTCCACGCCCGGGATGCGCGACCGCCCAGCGAGGTACGCCTGCAGTTCCTGCACGTCCTGCGGGAACGCCTCGGCCGACTGCGCGTCGCGGCGCAGGGCGCGCATGGTGTTCTGGTCCGAGCCGGGAGCACGGCCCAGGCCGAGGTCGATTCGCCCCGGATACATCGCGTCGAGAGTGCCGAACTGCTCGGCGATGGTCAGCGGCGTGTGGTTGGGCAGCATCACCCCGCCCGCGCCGAGCCGGATCTTGCGGGTGGCCGTGCCGATGTGCGCGATCAGCACAGCGGGCGCCGAGGAGGCGATCGTCGGCATGTTGTGGTGCTCGGCGTACCAGACGCGCGCGTAGCCGTGCTCCTCGGCGGTGCGCGCGAGGTCGACGCTGGCCGCGATGCTCTCGCGCGCGGTCTCGCCGGGGCCGATGCGGGCTAGGTCGAGGATGGACAGCGGAGTGGGCATGCGACGTCCTTCTGGCTCGAGCGAGCACCGCCGTGCGATGCCGGATCGGGCCGACGTGACCACGCTCGGTCCCGGCGGCCGGACCTGGTCGGCCCGCTCGACGTGAAGCGGAACACGTGCTCCGCCTATCTCGACCGTAGCACTGAACCGGAACGAGTGCTCCGGTAGGGTGTGTGTATGACATCACCGGCCATGCGCAGCGACGCCGCCCGCAATCGGGGCCGGCTGCTCGAAACCGCGGCCGGACTGATCGCCGAGCGCGGCAGCGACGTCGACGTACGCGAGATCGCCCGCCGCGCCGAGGTCGGCATGGGCACCCTCTACCGGCACTTCCCCACCAAGGAAGCGCTGCTCGACGCGGCATTGGAGCACGTGTTCACCTCCTGGGCCGAGCAGGCGACCGCCGCCCGGACCGGCCAGGCCTGGCTGGACCTGAGCTACTTCCTCGGCGACGCGCTGACCCGGCAGACAGCCTCCCCCGGCCTGCTCGACGCGTACTGCCAGGCGCTGCCCGGCCAGGCCGGCAACACCGCGCGCCAGCACTGCCGCCAGCAGGTGGGACCGCTGATCTCGGAACTGGTGAACGCCGCACGGGAATCCGGCGAGCTGCGCACCGACGTCACCGCCGAGGACATCTCGCTGCTGCTCGTCGCACTGGGCCGGATCGCACCGGTCGTCCCCGAATCCGACTGGCGCAGGGTGCTTCAGGTCGCCCTCGACGGCCTACGCGCCGGCGCGGCGACACCCATGCCGACCCAACGGTCGTTCGGCATCAGATGACATGGGTTCCAGCCGGCCCGGCGAGGAACTCCCGGAGCACAGCCGCCAGCTGATCGGGCACCTCCTCCGCGAGGTGGTGCCCGGAATCCAGAGCCACGCCGCGTACCGCGTCGGCCCAGCCCTGCCAGACCTCGACCGGATCGCCGTAGAGGTCGCCTAGATCGTCCCGGGTGGACCAGACGACCAGCGTCGGGCAGCTGATCCGGCGCCCCGCCCGGCGATCCGCTTCGTCGGCCGCCCGGTCCACGGTCAGGCCGGCTCGATAGTCCTCACACATCGCGTGGACCGTCGCCGGATCGTGCAGCGCCGACCGCAGATCGGCGTACGCCTCCTCGCCCATCGTCGCCGCGTCGACCTGATACCAGGCGTCGGGATCGGCGTTGATCACGCGTTCGGCTGGTTTGGCGGTCTGGCCGAGGAAGAACCAGTGCCACCACCTCGCGGCGAACCGGGCGTCGCTTCGGGCCAGCGCCTCACCTATCGGCACCGCGTCCATGACCGCGAGACGGCTGACCATCTCCGGATGATCCGCAGCGAGCCGCTGCGCCACGTACGCGCCCCGGTCATGCCCGGCAACGGCGAAGTTCCGGTGACCGAGCTGCGCCATCACCGCCACGCAATCCCAGGCCATGGCGCGCTTGCTGTAGCCGGCGTGATCCTCGCCTGCCGGCGGTTTGCTGGACTGGCCATATCCGCGCAGGTCCAGGCAGACCACGGTGAAGCCGACTGCCAGCAGCGGTGCCACCCGGTGCCACGTCACGTGCGTACGCGGGTGGCCGTGCAACAGCAGGACCGGCGGACCTGAGCCACCGGTCCGTACCCGCAGAGTGACGCCGCCGCCGACATCCACCCGTCGCAGCTCGAATCCGTCGAACACGCCGTGCCCGTTCCCATCCGGGCGCGGTGGGCAAACGAAGCGCAGCCGTCGGCTTCGGAATCGGCGACGCGTTGATCGTGTTGCGCAGCACGGGGACCCGAGGCGATCGCCGGCGGCGTCCCTGCCGCCACCGCCTCGGTGATGGTGGCGACTGCTTATCAAGGAACCGGAAGGAATCATGCTCAGCTTCGAGATCACCCCGATCGGAACCGTCCAGAACGCGCGGACGGACATTCAAGACTCGGACAATTGGGGTGCCGTACGCAGCACCATCACCGTCGACGAGCGCTTCGGCGACAAGTGTCTCCAAGGACTGGAGGATTTCTCCCACGTGGAGGTCCTCTTCCTCTTCGACCAGTTCCCGGACGGCGGCGACTTCCGCGAGCCCCGCCCCAACCGCGGACGCGCGGACCTGCCGCCCGTCGGCGTGTTCGCCGGCCGCGGCCCGCGCAGGCCCAACCGCATCGGGGTGACGTCCTGCCGCATCGAGTCCGTCCAGGGCCGCGAACTGACCGTGGTGGGCCTCGACGCGGTGGCGGGCACCCCGGTCATCGATTTGAAGCCGGTGATGGCCGAGTTCCTGCCGGACGACGTGAAGCAGCCGGAATGGGTCGGCCGTCTGATGTCGGAGTACTTCCAGTCCTGAGGAAGAGTCTCGGCGTCGGCCTTCAGGCCGTGGCGTGCTGTGCCCACGTCGGCAGCCACACCTTCTCGTCGGATGTGTCCGCACGTCTGGAGCCGAGGAAGTCGCGAAGCTCGACGAGCGCGGGATGCGGGTTGTCGCCACGCCAGATGATCGACATCGGGTAGACCGGCGCCGGGTCGAGCACCGGAATACGGCGCAGGTCGTAGCTGTCGGGCCACAGGTATCGCGTGCGTTCACCGGCCAAGGTCGCCAGTTCCGCCGAGTCGGCGATCTCGGCCAGCAGCACCTCGTAGCCGAAGGTCGGCCCGACCCTGTCGATGGTGAGGCCGAACGCGGCGGCCAGTTCGTCGTAATAGGCGGCCCACTCGGTGCCGTCGGCCATGCCGGGCATCCAGATGCGATGTTCGGCGAGTTGGGTGGGCGTCACGGACTGGACGTTGGCGAGCGCATGGCGTGGCCCGACGAGGATCTCGTGGTGCTCGTCGATCACCCGGGCAGCCCTGATGCCGGTCGGCAACCGGCGCGCGGGGACGGTGACGGCGTGGAAGGTGGCGTCGACCGTCCCCGCTTCGACGGCGGCGCTCGCCCCGTGCACGTCGGCGTCGAGGGTCACGACATCCAGCTCGATGCGCGGATGCGTACGGTGGAACTCTTGCAGCAGCACCCCCGGCGCAGTCCGTCGACTATGGACGTCGACCCGCAGCGCCCGCTGGCCCGGCCGCACCGAGGCGTCGGCGCGCGCCTCCACCCGGAGCAGCTCCCAGGCGTGCGGCAAGAACGCCTGGCCGTCGATCGTGAGCTGCGCGCCGCGAGCCGTGCGATGGAACAGCCGCACACCTAAGTCCTTCTCCAGCGCGGCGATGCGCTTGGACACCGCCTGCTGGGTGATGGACAGGGCGGCCGCGGCGTCCTGGAACTGGCCGGCATCCGCGGCGGCGACGAACGTGCGCACAGCGTCGAGATCCACGCCGAGACCCTACTCCCACAACGTTCGGTTGTGGCTCGCCGCCGGTGCAGTTGTTTGATCTGCCCTCTCCAGCCTTGCTTTGATCACCTCGGTCAACGGCGGGTTGTTCAAAGGGGAGGTGTGGGACATGGCGGCCAGACGGTCCCTGGGCCGGCAGTTCGGATGGCTATGGGCCGCGTACGCGGTCAGCGCGTACGGCTCGGGGCTGGGATTCGGCGCGCTGCCGTTGATCGCGGTGCTGGTGCTGCATGCCAGCCCTGGTCAGGTGTCCGCGCTGTCAGCAGTAGGCCCGGCGATGGGCGCGCTGATCGCGGTGCCGCTCGGGCCATGGGTGGAGTTTCACCGCAAGCGGCCGGTCATGATCGCGATGGACCTGGCCCGGTTCGCGGCCATGCTGACGATCCCCGTCGCGTACGCCGTCGGCTGGCTCACCTTCGTTCAGCTGCTGGTCGTCTCGGCGGTGGTCGCCGCCGCCAAGATCGCCTTCACCGCGGCGAGCGGCTCCTACCTCAAGGCGCTGGTCCGGCCGGACGACCTGCTCGTGGCAAACGCGCGATTCGAGTCGACGACGTGGAGCTCCATCGCGGTCGGTCCACCGCTGGGCGGCGCAGCCGTCGGCCTGCTCGGACCGGTGGCCACCGTAGCCACCGACGCGCTGAGCTACCTGCTCTCCGCGCTGGGTCTCACGGCGATTCGCGGCCACGAAGAGCATCCGCGGCGCTCCGACAAGCGCCCGGTCCAACCCGGCGAGCTGCTCGACGGCTGGCGGCACCTCCTGAGCCATCCTGTCCTGCGGGCGCTCTACCTCAACCAACTGCTCGTCGGCGGACTGATCATGGCCACCGAGCCGCTACTGGCCGTGCTGTTGCTGGGCGAGCTTCACTTCCCGCCCTGGCAGTACGGCCTCGCCTTCGCCGCGCCATGTGTCGGCGGGCTGATCGGTTCTCGTCTGTCCCGGCGTGTCGTGGCCCGGTACGGCCGGCATCGGATCCTTCGCACCGTCGGCACGCTGCGGGCGGTCTGGCTCATCGGCCTCGTCATCGTCCAGCCCGGCGTCACCGGACTCGTGACGGTCATCGCGGTCGAACTCGCGATCATCATCAGCATGAGCCTGTACAACCCAGTGCTCGCCACCTACCGGCTGGAACACACCCCCAAAGACCGCACCGCCCGCACCCTGTCCGCCTGGTCGATCAGCAGCAGCGCCGCCATCGCCGTTCTCAGCGCGCTCGGCGGACTGCTCGCCGAAGCCACCAGTCCACGCATCGCCATCGCGGTCGCGGGACTGCTGCTCCTCGCCAGTCCCCTCCTACTGCCCCGCCGCCCGGATCCGCGCGACAACAACACCACTGGCCCCGAACTACTCATCAGACACCGCGGCCGAGCCGCCCAACCGCAAAGGCAGAACTCATGACAGTCTCCGCACTCGACCCGTCCAGCGCGTTGGTCGTCATCGACCTGCAGAACGCCACGGTCAACGCCCCCGTCACGCCCGCCAGCGGCCCCGAGGTGGTCGCCCGCGCAGTCGAACTCGCCCACGCCTTCCGCGACCGCCAAGCGCCCGTCGTCCTGGTCCGGGTCACAGCCCGCGCGGACGGATCGGATGCCGCTCCGGGCCGCAACGAGCTCCCACCCCACCCCGGCTCCCTGCCGGAGAACTGGGATGCCATCGTCGACGACCTCGCCGGGCACCCCGACGACATCGTCGTCACCAAGCGCACCTGGGGCGCCTTCCACGGCACCGATCTCGACCTGCAGCTACGCCGCCGCGGCGTCACCCAGATCATCCTGGCCGGGCTCACCACCAGCATCGGCGTCGAGTCGACCGCCCGCGCCGCGTACGACCACGGCTACCACGTCACGCTCGCGACGGACGCCATGGCGGATCTGAACCCGGAGGCGCACCGCAACAGCGTCGAGCGGATCTTCCCGCTCCTCGGCCAGACCGGCTCCACCACCGAGATCGTCGAACTCCTCGCCAAGGCCCACACCCACGGGTACGCCTGACGCGACGTCAGATGTAGCCCATCGGGCAGCCGTGGCGCAACGCGTGCGCGGCTGCCTGCCGATACACCGCGACGTAGAAGGTGACCGGGTCCTCGATGCTGGTGCTCAACGCCAGCGGGCCGCGCGGCAGGTCGGCAAGCAGGCCGATCTCGGCGGCCATCGGCGCGACCATGTCCAGCAGCCGGTGAGCGCTGACAACCCGGGTGCTCTCCTCGTCGTACGCGTTGCCGACCGGCAGCGTGATCAAGCCGTCGAACACCGCCGGGACGAACAGGGCGGCGTCGAGCACATCCCTGGCCCCGTGTCGGTCGCACAGCTCGGAGAAGCCGTCCAGCTCTGGGGACATCTTCTCCTCGAAGCTCTCCTCAGGCGGCACCTCCCGCGACGACCCGGCGTACGGCCCGACACCCCGCTCGGCGAGGGCGCGGTCGAGCAGCGAGCCGATACCGTACGAGACCTCGTCCTGGGCCCAACTGTCAGCCGAGATGTCGACCAGGTAGATACCCACGCGCGCACGGTACCGACCCGGCAACGCAGGCGCGACCCAGGTCCGCCGGCGATGGTGTGGAGACCTGATCGAGGATGACTCGACAGCCGACAACGAGTCCTCCGCATCGCGGAGGCGTATGGGCCCTAAGGGTGATCAACACCACGCGTGCCTGTCCTATGGTGACTCACCGAGGCACGTCCGGCTGAGAGAGGAACACCCCGTGCGAGTTCGAGGCTATGCCGCAGCGACGCCGTGCTGGGCGGTGCACTACAGCGCCAATGTCGCCGCCACCACGGAGTTCTACGCCGGCCTCTTCGGCTGGACGACGGCGACGAACAACGGCGCCACCGTCTTCCTCCTGCGCGGCTTGGCCGTGGCCGGTCTCGCCGAGATCCGCGACGGCGGAGGCCAGCGGCCGGGTTGGCTGACGCACATCTCCACCGACGACATCGACACCACCTCGCAGCTGGTGCTCGAAGCCGGCGGCAACGTGCTGGGGCCGAGCACCGAGTGGGGCGAGCGAGGCCGGTCCGCGGTGTACGCCGACTCCCTCGGCGCCGTCGTCGGAGCCTGGCAACACGGAACGACCCTCGGCGTCTCGTTCGCCGGCGCCGAAGTCATCGACGAGCCTGGCGCGGTGACCTGGAGCGAGGTCGTCACACGGGACACGGCGGGGACCGCCGCGTTCTACGGCAAGGTTTTCGGCTGGACCCAGCAGGTCGGAACCGCTACCGAGGAGCACGAGTACTACGAGTGGATCTCGGCGAAACGGGTCGTCGGCGGGATCAGCATGATGGACGGCGGGCACTACCCGCCCGGTACGCCGCCGCACTGGCGCACGATCCTGCAGGTCGACGACTGCGCCGAAGTCGTGGCGCGTACGCCTGAGCTGGGCGGGCGAGTGCTCGCCGGGCCGGTGGACGCCGGCATCGGCACGGCGGCGTACATCGCCGACCCGACCGGAGGCACGTTCCTCGTCATCGAACCTCTGCCGGAGCTGATCGCCGCACTACGCGGATAGGCCACCGGCTGATTCGGCAATCGCGGCCGCGCCCGCTGGAACTCCACAGTGGATGGCGATGGGAGGCCCCGACCGGAATCGAACCGGCGTAACACGCTTTGCAGGCGCGCCCCTCACCACTCGGGCACAGGGCCATGGACACCAGCTGGGTTAGTGTCACTCGATGCATCTCTTGGTGACTTTGACGGTAGGGCCACGCGGAGTCCTGGTGACGTGGCGGCTGGACGGTGTCACCTTGAACACCGAGGAGACACTCGGACAACTGCCCCTGTCCATCGCCGGCGCGCCCACACTCCAGCTCGACGACGCGGCCGTGACCGCGAGAGACGCGCTCGGAGCCGTACCGCTCATCATGAGCATTTCTGAGGACGACGACGGCGACCCTCGACGCCGCTGGAGCGTGCGGCGCTCCACTTCCGGACCGATCGAAGTGTCGTATCTGGCGGAGCCCGTGGCGAAAGAACCCCTGCCCGCCACCGCACCGCTCGAACTTCGCGCGGAGGGCGTCGGGCTTTCCGGAGCCCTGAAGTGCTTCCTGATCCTGCCGCCGGGACCGGAGGACCTCACCTTCACGGTGCGATGGGACAGACCTGCCACCTCCGACAGCTGGATGGCTGTCACCAGCCTGGGTGAAGGCGACGGACACGACGGCGAACTGGCGGGTACCGGGCTCGAACTGCTCGGAGACACCTACATCATGTGCGGCGACCTGACGAACCATCATCACCGCGACGGCGAGCTGTCGACCTGGTGGCTGACGCCTCCGGGCATCGACGTCGAAGCCTTCAGCGCGCAGCTGGGAGCGACGTACCAGGTCATGTCCGAGGCGTTCGACGCACCGGCACACCCCTACCGGGTCTTCCTGCGTACCCACCCGCACCAAGGTGCCAACGCCTCTGCTCATCCGGCGTCGTTCGTGATGGCCGTGAACCCGGCCAACCCCCTCGATGAGGCGTCGCTCTACGAAACCATCGCCCACGAACTCGTCCACGAATGGCTACATCTGGACGGACCGGCCGACGAGGTGACCTGGTTCTCCGAAGGGGCCGCCGACTACTACTCCCTCGTCCTTCCCCTCCGCGAAGGAATGCTCGACGAGGAAGCGTTCCTGCGCGCAGTCAACCTCGAAGCCCGGGAGGCCTATGCCAACCTGCGGCGCGACCTGCATCTCCGGCAGGCGCACCAACTGTTCTTCTCGGACTTCCTGGCCCACCGGCTCCCGTACGCACGCGGCATGTTCTATCTCGCAGACCTGGACGCCCGCATCAGGCTCGCGACCTCAGGCGAACAGTCTGTCGACGACGTCGTCCGATACGTCGTGCGAAGCCGCCAGGCCGGCGCACGCGTCGGCGTCGAGCGATGGTGCGCCCGTGTTCAGGAAATCCTCCCTGACGCCGAGATGCCCATCCTCGACCGCATGGTCTTCACCGGCGTAGGCCGACCGGGCAAGGGCTGCTTCGGACCACGGTTCGAGGCGGAGACAGTCCAGGTTCCCATCCTCGACCTCGGGTTCGACCCGTCCACACTCGTGACGCGTCGCGTCCGAGGGCTGGTCCCCGGCGGAGCCGCCGAACGCGCCGGACTCCGCGACGGCGAGCGCATCGAACTTCCCCGATACCCGGACATCATCCGCCTCGACGTCGGCGACATGCTCCGCATCGGGCTGACTCGGGACGGCGAGACAACCCATATCAGCATCCCCTTGATCGGGAAGACAGCACCTGTGCCGCAATGGCGTACGCGATCCGGTGCCGAAACAAATGTGGGTGGGCGCGGAGGGAATCGAACCCCCTAAGCCATGCGGCAACTGGGTTACAGCCAGCCCCGACTCTCCAACGTCGGCGCGCGCCCTTGAACGGCCGATCGTCGACGCTTCATACCGACCGGTTGGTGGCGGGAGCCGGAGTCGAACCGGCGACCTCTGGGTTATGAGCCCAGCGCGCTACCACTGCGCCATCCCGCAAGTACGCCGCCAGGGACTCGAACCCTGAACCATGAGATTAAAGGTCCCGTGCTCTGCCAGTTGAGCTAGCGGCGCGAGGTGTACAACCGAGGGAGATGGTGCGCCGTGCAGCGCGATTCGGAATACGGCCGGCGGGGAGCGAAAGCCCGCCCGCCGGCCGGATCAGTGTGCGTACAGGACAGCCCATGACGGAGCCTGCGGGACGACCCGCAGTGGCATCCGCGCCTCGGCCGGCGTCCTGTCGCCCTTGCGCTGATTGCACGTGCCGCACGCGGCGACCGTGTTCTTCCAGGTGTTCTTGCCGCCACGCGACCGCGGAAGGATGTGGTCGATGGTGGTGGCGTGGCCGCCGCAGTAGCCGCACCGGCCCTCGTCACGGGAGAGGATTCCCGGCCGTGACCAGGCGGGCCCGTGGCTGAAGCGCCACCGGGTCACCACGTAATGCACGAGCCGTACGACCTTCGGCATCGGGTAGACACCGATGAGCCGGTCCGGCTCGGCCTCGTGGATCTCCGCGACCTGCCGGAGCACCATTCGGATCGCGTGTTTCAGGCTGACCCGGTGCAGCGGCCCCAGGTCGGCGTTGACGACGAGTACAGCGTTCACCGGGTCACCTCCTTCAGTCTGTCTGGCCGGTGGATGTGGAGCGGCTGCGGGGAGTCGAACCCCGGTCTTCGCCATGGCAAGGCGATGCACTGACCGTTGTGCTACAGCCGCAAGTAGGGAATGGAGTTACCTGAGTCGGGAACCGGGGAGTCGAACCCCGCACGTCCTGGTCCCAAACCAGGCCCGGTCGCCGAGCCGGTCGTTCCCGAAGTGACCGGTCGCCGGCCGGCGTGAGGCCGGCGACCGGATATGCCATCCACTGTGAAGTTCTCAATGCTCACGACCGCCGGCCGTAGCCGGGGTGATGCGCAGGGGCGACAGGAGTCGAACCTGCAACACGCGGCTTTGGAGACCGCTGCTCTGCCAAGTTGAGCTACGCCCCTATGTGGTTGATGCCGTTGTCCTGCAACGAAAAACCGCCCGGTCCCCTTGCGGGTCGGGCGGCTCCGTGACGTTCTGGGTCAGATCGTCATGGCCGCCTTCGCCGCGAGTCGGGGCTACCGCTCTCCGGCTTTCCACAGAGGACCGATTTGCGATCTACCATGGCGAGCGCAGCAGCGAACACCGGCAGGTGCCGGGTCTGCTTCGCATACCAGGTGTTCACGGTCGGTCTCCTTACGAGTGGATGTTGCTTGTTCGTGAGGGACGATACCGGCCGGACGGTGTGCTGCCGACTGATTTTCTCGGCCAGGTCGGATGGGGGCTTGAGGGGGTGATCGCGCTACCGTGAGGCTGCGATCGCTGACTACGACCCGGCGTGGCCGGTCATGGCGGAGGCGGCCATGACCGAACTCCGGACGGCGTTGCCCGACACCATTCTGGAGCTTGAGCACATCGGCTCGACTGCCGTTCCGGGCCTTGCCGCCAAGCCGGTGATCGATCTGATGGCGGCGGTAGTGTCATTGGACACTGTGGAGGGGGCCACGCTGGGAAGGCTCGGCTATCGGCGCCACTTCAACGGTATGGAGGATCGCCTGCTCTATGTCCGTGAGCGCGACGAGCGGCGTACGCACATTCTGCATGTCGTGACTTCGGCGAGCTGGCCTACGCGCAACCAGCGCATCCTGCGTGACTATCTGCGCGAGCATCCCGCCGACGCGGACCGGTACGCCCAGCTGAAACGGGAGATCGCCGGGCTGCCCGGCTACTCCGGCCGTAAGACCGCACTGATTCAGGAACTCACCGACGGGGCGCGGGCAGAGCGAGGGCTGCCCTCCGTCCCCGTGTGGGAGAAGGGGCGCTGATCTCGCGGCGTCAGCGGGCCACGTCCTGCGGCAGCAGCGTGCCGAGCGGGCCGAGATCCAGGTTCAGGTCCTCCGGCCGCAGTCCGAAGTGATCGCAGAGTGTGGTCATCTGCTCGTCGAGCGCCATCAGCGTCGACCCGATCCGTTCGATCTGGTCGTCGGTGAGGTCGCCTTGGTCGACGCGTCGCAGTGCCTGGCGCTCCATGAGTTGCCGGATCAGTTCGACGATCGTGAGGACGAGTGCGGCGAAGCCTCGCTCGGCGGAGTCGCGATCGAGTTCGATGCGGCCGCTGAGCGGCTGATCGGTGGCGGTCATCGGTGATCCTCGCCGCCGACCGCAGACGCGAGCAGCGCGTTCAGTGATAGGTGGATCAGGTCGACTTCGGCGATGGAGATCGTCACGTCTCCGGTGATGACGACGCCGCTGGCCAGGACGCGGTCCAGGATGTCGACCAGCGACGTCTGCGCGGCCGGAGTGATGATCGATTGTCCGGCGGAATCATAGGGCTGCACGATCCGCCTCCCCTCTCACTTGGGCTTCATCCAGGCTCATTTCGGCGAACGAGTACGCAGGCCAGGGCCCGGTGATGTCGACGCGTACCTCCGGGTTGGCCGCGCGCAGGCCGTCGACCGTGCCCAGGAAGACGCCGATGTCGCGGTCGTAGACGAGGAAGGCTCCGTTGAGTAGCGGTACTTCCGCTCGCGGTACCCGGCCGACCGGATTCTGCTGGGCCCGCTGGCTGTGCCGGGCCAGCACGCGATAGATCGTCTGGGCGGTCGCGGCGGTGCGGGCGGCGGCTCTGCGGCCGGCGTCCAGCTCGGCACGTCGCCGTTGGAGATATCGCGCGCCCGCTCCGGTCGCGGAATCGTCGCCGGCCGGGTCGGTGACGTCGGTTGGCGTGGCTCCCGGAAAGATCTTGACCCCGAGTTCGGTACGCCCGGCGACCTGGTCGAGTGCGGCGTGCAGCCGCGGCCGCCGGTCAGCCAGCAGGCGGTCGAGGCTTTCGTCGTCGGAGATGATCGTGGCCAATCGCGCCGGCAGCGTGGCGCCGGTCCACGCGACGGTGGCGATGACCGCGTGGTGGGCGCGCGCGATGGGCTCGAGGGTCGGCAGGTCGTTCAGTGCCGTCTCCAGGTCCGCCGTCGGCGACTCGTCCAGGTCCAGCATCGTCGTGACCGCGACGAGATCGCCGGCGTCCCGGAGGGTCACCGGCAGGCCCCTGATTCCGCTGGGCATGAGCAGCCCGCTCAACTCCTCGGAGCGCCGGGTGACCGCGTACAGCCAGAGTCCTGATGAGCTAGGCATCGTCCGGCTCCTTGGTGTACCGCTCCTGGGTGATCGGCTCCTGCGGGAGCCGTTCGTCGGCGACATGGTCGCCGTCCGCGATCGCCTCCCGGTGGGCGCCCGTGAGCGGCGTACGCGTCGTGCCTTCGGCGGCCGGGCGGGCGTCGGAGGTGAGCCACGGATCGTGCTGCCACCAATCGATGCCCAGCTGGCGGGCGGTTTCGACCGACGCGACGAGGAGCCGGAGCTTGATGGTGAGCAACTCGATGTCGAGCAGGTTGACCTTGATGTCGCCGACGATCACGATCCCCTTGTCCAGGACCCGCTCCAGAATGTCGCCGAGGTTGGTCGACTGCCCCATCGTGTTGGTGCCCGTGGTTTGTGGCGTCCCGGCGGTCGGTCCGGTCATGAGGTGGTCCCGTCGTCGCCGTGGCCTCGCGAGTAGCGGCGGACGCGCCGGTAGGACAGCAGCTCGCCGTCGAGGTCGATATCGGCCGTGTATAGCGCCAGAACGTCGGTCGAGGAGGGGACACGCCGCTCTTCGACGGTCTCCACGCCGATCACCCAACCCTGGTCGGACGGTTCCACCGAGACGATCCCCACGGTTTCGTTCCCGGTCAAGTCTGCGACGTGCTTCAGGCCCGCCTGGGCGGCCTGGCCCGTGGTCATTTCCTGGTCCGGCTGCTTTCGGCGGCCGGTGGTGGCGTCGGTGTCGTGGTCGGTTCTCATCCTTGGCCCTCCTCACCGTTCTTGGTTTGTGCTTTGCCGGGCGGCGTGGCGACCAGCCGCCCGACGATCTCCCGTTCGGCCCGTTCGCGTTCCTCCGCCGACAGGTCGCCGGACCGCTCGGCGGACTCCAGCTGCTCGAGTTGTCCCCGGGCGGCCCCCGGGTCGTATAGCTGCCGGTCCGCCTCGCTTTGGATGGCCTTGGCCACCGCGAGCAGCCCGCGGAGGGGTGCCAGCGGCAGCGTCGCCAGGGCCGCGAACAGGTCCATGTCAGGTCTCCGGTGCGGCGACGAAGTCGTACGCCGCCATCGGGCCCAGCAGCCGGGGCGTGATCCAGCCGTCCCAGCGGTCCGCGAGGTCCTCCGCGTACTGTTCGAGTTCGTCGGAGCGCCCGGTCTCGGCCAGGACGGCGAGGTAGATCGCGTCGTCCTCATGGGTCGGGTCGCGAACGACCACCTCGCGGGCGTAGGGCTCCAGTTCCCGCTTGATCGTCTCGGTGTCCGCTTGACGCTTGGCCTCGACGGCCTGCTCGATGAACTCCCCCAGCTGTATGCGCGCATCCCGGCTCTGGTCCTCCGGCACGCCGTGGATCGCGTCTCGCAGCCGGGCGGCCGCAGGGTTCTCCTCCAGCACTGCCGCCAGGAGTGCGTCGGGGTCGTAGCGACCGTGCAGGACGTACTCGGCGTACCCCTCGATGTCGTCGAGGTCGGCGGCCAGTTCGTCCTGATGCGCGTCGAGGAACTCGTCGGCGACGACCTCCGCGCTGGACGCCACCGCGCCGAAGCGCATCGGCAGGACCGGAGCCACCGCTGCCACCATGTCCAGAACCTGCTTGTGCGCGACGAGGTCGTCGGGCCGGCCCAGCGGCCGGTCCACACCGACCTCACTGACCAGGCCGGCGACACGGCCGCGACGGATCACCTGTACGCGTGCCGGTGGTTCGGCCACGCCCTGCACGTCCTCGTCGAGTTCGACGTCGGCCGGCACCACGCCGTACACGTAGCAGACGCGTTCGACGCCGGTGTCCCGTTCAGAGTGCGACATGCCTGTCTCCTAGCCTCCTTGGCGCGAGCCGAGCGACTCGGCCAGATGGTCGAGCGCCGAGCTGGCCGCGCCTATCGCGCTGTTGGCCGCGCGGCCCTTCGCCTGACTGGACGTCGCCGACTGGACCATCTCCGGCACACCGGTTCCGCCGGATTCCAGATGAAGCCGATCGGCTCGCTCGGCGAAGCGCAGATAGGTGTCGACGCTGGCGATGACCACCCGGGCGTTGACGGTCAGCAGTTCGATGCCGACGACCGACGCGCTGATGTACGCGTCGATCACCAGGCCCTTGTCGAGAATCGTGTCGACGACGTCGGCCAGCGACGACGAGCCGGAGCCCGAGCCGCCGCCGCCGTCACCGGTGGCGATCGTCATGATCACGCCTCCGTTCGAGTTCGCCCGCCACGATCGTCGCGGGAGCGTTCGCGGGTGCTGGGCCGCTCATCGGTACGCCGGCCGGCAGGCGGCCGGCGGCGCGACTTGTTCTCCTGCGCCTCCCGGCGCTTGCGGCCTTCCGGCTCGGCTTCTTCGTCAGGCTCCGCGCCTTCATCGGCCTCGGTGTCTTCGGGCTCGGTGTCCTCGTCAGGCTCCGTGCCTTCGTCGGGCTCGGTGTCCTGGTCGGCCTCGGCCTGGCCGGGTTCAGCGGTCATCTCACCGTCGTGGATCTCGCCCCGCCAGCCGGTGACGTCCTGCGGATGCAGAATCGTGTCGGTCATGACGTGCCGGGCGAAGTGTTTGAGCTCCAGGCGTACCCGTCTGCCCTGTGCCCGCCACAGATTCCCGGTGTACTCGAAGAATCCCTGCGGGTGGTATTCCAGGACCACGATGATCCGGGTCAGGTTCGGCCCGAGTTCGTGGAAGGTGACCGCCCCGTCGGGGTAGCCCTTCTCTCCCTGCGAATGCCACACGATCCGCTCGTCGGGAACCTGCTCGACGATGTCGGACTCCCAGCTGCGATGCGACCAGAGGATCTGCGCCTTCCAGGAGAGCTTCTGCGGCTCATCGCCCTGTTCGACCGATTCCACCTTCTTCATGAAGCTGGGGAAGTCGGTGAACTGCGTCCACTGGTTGTACGCGACGCTGATGGGCACCCCGACGTCGATGCTCTCCACGATGTTGGTGACCTTGCCCTTGCTCTTGTCGCCACCACTGCCGCCACCGCCGAGCTTCTCCTTGATCTTGCCGACGGCGCCTAGGGCCTTGCCCGCCGGCCCGCTGTTCTCCAGCACGGACTCCGTGACACCACCGGCCGCGTTCTTCGCGTAATCGCCCAGGCGCTCGGTCACCGAACCCATCCGGTCGCCGATCGACGAGACGGCCTTCTTGCCTGCGGCGCTGACGAGGCTCTCGACGGCTTTGCCGAGGACGCCTCCTTGACTGTCGCCGGTCATCGCGGACTACCTTCCCCGCCGTCCGGCCGGTTCGGGCCGGCCTCGGCGTACCGGTTGCCGAGTGCGGGACTGCTCGCGAGGCTGTTCCTCCGGCTCTTCGACGTCCTCGTCCTCGTCGTATTCGTCGGTGTCCTCCTCCGGCTCCGGCTCTTCGCGCCGGCGCGCGGCGGATCGTCCGCGGCGGGTCTCGTCGGACTTCGATCGTTCACGCCGATCCTCGGGCTCCCGATCCTCGGGCTCGCGCTCGTCGGACTCCCGCTCGTCGGGCTCCTCGCCGGCGCCACCAAGGCTCGGCATGCCCTCGGTGAGACGGCCGCTGAGCTGGTTCAGGCGCCCGGTGAGCGCAGTCAGGGCGGCGCCCTTGGCCGCCTCCATGAGCCGTTGCCCAGGTTCGGTCAACTGCTTCAAGTCAGTCGACGATGTCAACGAACGCGCTCCGCGCTGCATCATCTCGTTGGCCGGGCCGGCGTACTTGCCCGCAGCAGCCGCGGCTCCCAGCAGGATGGCGAGCTTCAGCTTGTGAGTTCGTCCCAGTACGTAGCCGACGCCGACGGCGAGCGGAATTGCCACTGACGGTTTCATCGATGTCCTCCCATCAGAAGTACGGCTGGACGCACCGAGAGGAGCTGAGTTTTCGCAGGTGAGAGTCTAGTTAGCGAGCCCAGCCGCCAGATTTGGCGACGCGTACCCGAGCACCTCGCCAGCAAACGGGTCTGGCCCGGCGAACTCGCGGGGATGTGCTGGTTGGTGTGGCCCTGGGGTCAAGTCAGCGGGATATCCCCATCAGGAGGTCACACCGACGATGTCCGCCGACGTTCCGCGCATCAGCCGACCTCGGCATCGCAGGATCCGCGCCGAACCCAGGCACGGCATGCAAAGGGTGCGTCAGCGGTCGTCGTCGGGACGAGCCGAGTGCCAGCCTTGAAGGAAGGCGTTGAGGTCGTCCGGCACCGACGGCTCTGGTGATCGACTGCACTGGAGCCGATCATCGGGCAACTCGCGCACAGCCGCCTCGACCGCTCTCAGCCGATCTTCGATCCGGTCCAGGTCTTGTCGGCGGACAGCCGGCGGTTTGCGGGAAGTCATCCAGCCGAACGCAGCCGCGCCGAACAGGAACAAGACGACCGCGAGCGCCGCCGCTTTCCCGGCGATGTGCGGCCCGGCGAACAGCGCCCAGCTCAGGCAGGCCACCGCACCGGAGGTGGCGCTGATCGTGAACAGAACGGTCGCTTCATCACGCCTGCGGCGTGTGTCGAAAGGGATGTCAGCCTGCTGGCCCATTGATTCCCCGCCCGGCGTCTAGATCGATGTGGCTCGCGCCTACCCGGCGGGCTGACCGGCCAAACACCCGGCGTCGACGGTCAGGCCAGGTCGCGGGGTTCCAGCGGCTGGTTCGCCGGTCCGTGCAGGACTGCACCGTCCACATCGAAGCGCGAACCGTGGCAGGGACAATCCCAGGTGCGTTCCACGTCGTTGAAGCCGACGGTGCAGCCCAGATGCGTACAGGTGGCCGAGACGGCGTGCATCGCGCCGTCGTCGTCGCGATAGACGGCGCAGCGCTGGCCGTGCACTCGCAGCACGGCACCCTGACCGGGGGCCACGTCCGCCGGTTTGTCCACGTGGGACGAACGGAGCCGGCCCGCGACGAACTCCTTCGCGACGAACGCCGTGTTCTTGACGAACGAGGGCGCCTCCGCGAGCAGGTTCAGGCGCTTGGGTGTGTAGAGGCCGGCCCACGGCGGCGGCGCCGCACCGGTGATGAGCGCCGTGAGCAGCCGTGACGCCATGACTCCGTTGCTCATCCCCCAGCCGCCGAAGCCGCCGGCGACCCAGGTGTGCTCGGCGCCGAGCCGCAGCGGCCCCACGAACGGCAGGCCGTCGGTGCTCACGTTGTCCTGCGCGGCCCAGTGGTACGTGATCTCCTCGACGTCGAACATCCGGCGGGTCCAGCCGACCAGCCGCCACAGCCGCTCGGTCACTCCAGAGCTGCCCAGCGCGAACTTCTCGCCGGTGACGATCACCAGCCGCCGTCCGTCGCCGAATGGCGCGGTGCGTACCGAGCGGGTGTCGTCCTCGCGGGTGATGAACATGCCCGCGGGATCGTCGCTGTCCGCGATGGTCCCGGCCACGACCAGCTCCCGGTGCGGGACCAGGCGGGTCATCAACTGGCCTCGGTCGAACACCGGATAGTGGGTCGCCACGACCACGTCGCGCGCGGTCACCGTGTGGCCGGTCTCCGTGGTCACCCGGCAGTCACGATCCTCCGCCAGACCGACCACACGGGTACGCTCAAAGATCATCCCGCCGTGGGCGACGAGGTCGGCGGCGAGCCTGAGCAGGTATTTGCGTGGATGGAACTGGGCCTGCCCGTCCACCCGGACCGCGCCGGCGATCGGGAACGGCAGCGCGGTGGTCGTGACGAACTGTGCCGGGAGTCCTGCGTCGGCCGCCGCCTCGGCCTCGGCCCGCACCGCCTCGACGCCGTCGTCCTCGGTCACATACGTGTACGCCGGACGGATCTCCAGGTCGCAGTCGATCCCCAGCTCGGCGACGACCTCATGGACGCGGCCGAGGGCGTCCTGCTGAGACGTCGCGTAGTGCCGAGCCGCGTCGGCCCCCAGGTCGCCGCTGAGCCGGTCATAGATGAGCGTATGCAGCGAGGTCAGTTTCCCGGTGGTGTAGCCGGTGGTGTTGGCGACGATCCGGTCGGCCTCCAGCAGAGCTACCGAGCGCCCGGTCCTGGCCAGTTCCCACGCCGTGCTGATGCCGACGATGCCCGCACCGATCACGGCGACGTCGACCTGGATGTCCTCACTGAGCGCCGGGTAGCCGGTCGCCGTGGTGGAGTCCATCCAATACGACTCGGCCCGGCCGGGCATGACGGTCATGTGCCGGCCGGTACCCCGATCTGGCCGGGCTACTCCGCGCGTACCAGCCTGCTTGCCGGGTATCCGCCTCATCAGACGCAGCGAAGCTGCGCCCGGAACGGAGGGGTGTGCCATGTCCGAGCCACAACAACAGCCTCCAGGTCTGCTGACCGCGATGCGAACCAAGCCCGATCACGGCGAGGACTCGTATCGTGGCTCCGGCCGTCTGGTGGGGAAGAAGGCGATCATCACCGGCGGTGACAGCGGCATCGGCCGGGCGGTCGCGATCGCCTTCGCCCGGGAAGGCGCCGACGTGCTGATCGCGTACCTGAGTGAGGATGAGGATGCCCGAGACACGGCGAGACTGGTCGAGGAGACGGGGCGGCGTGCGGTCCTGGTCGCCGGGGATCTGGCCGATCGCGGGCAGTGCGAGCAGGTCGTCGCCACCGCCGTGGACGCCTTCGGGGACATCGACGTGCTGGTGAACAACGCGGCGTTCCAGATGACGCACGAGACGATCGAGGAGATCACCGACGAGGAATGGACGCGGACGTTCGACATCAACATCACCGCGATGTTCCGATTGGTGAAGGCAGCCATGCCGCACATGGGCGCCGGCGGGTCGATCATCAATACGAGTTCCATCAACTCCGACATGCCCCGGCCGACACTGCTGCCGTACGCGACGACCAAGGGCGCGATCGCGAACTTCACCGCCGGGCTGGCGCAGTTGCTGGGTGATCGCGGAATCCGGGTCAACGCGGTGGCTCCCGGCCCGATCTGGACGCCGCTGATTCCGTCCACGATGCCACCGGTGCAGGTCGAGGAGTTCGGCAAGAACTCGCCGCTGGGCCGGCCCGGCCAGCCTGCCGAGGTGGCCCCGGCGTACGTGCTGCTGGCCTCGGACGAGGCAAGCTACATGTCGGGTGCGCTCATCCCGGTCACCGGCGGGAAACCGATCTTGTGAGCACTCGCCGCCGCGCCTTCAGCGGCGGCGCTTCAAAGCGGGCAGCCCCGTACCCAGCCGGATCAGCGACCATGCCAGCCGCGTGATCGCTTCACCCGGGAGGACGGTCAATGCTCGGAGCCGGAGAACGGCTGCGGCGGGTCCTGATCCTCACGCGGATCGGAGTTCGGCTCTTGGTCTTCGCGCTCACGGGCCAGATCGCGTTCGGTCTGCTCCTGCTGGTGCTGGAGTTGCGGATCGTCGTGCGGCCCGGCGACGAGGGTCGCCTGCTGCTCCGGTTCCTGGTCGTCCCGGTCCGGTCGTTGCCTGCGGTCAGTCATGAGATCACGCGGTACCCCATGATCCACCGCCGCAAACCGTGATCATGACCGCCACCCGCTCAAGATCGGCTCAGGTTTGCACCCGGCCGTGCGGGGAATACCTCGATCAGAGGGAGGGATCGAGATTATGGAATTCATTCTGTGGCTCCTGGCGGTCATCCTGGTGGTGTCCGGCGTGGTGGCGTTGGTACGCCGCCAGTTCCTGTGGGGCATCGTCCTCATTGTCGTGGGCCTGCTGGTCGGGCCGGGCGGCGTCAGCATCTTCACGTGACGGCCACTGAGCACACACCCCTGATGCGCAACTGAGGCGTTCGCATCCAGGCTGGGCAGGCTGGACTCGGTGAGGAATCGGGAAGGGCTTCGCCTACCTGGATGCGAACGGCCGAACGACTCGCGCCGTGCCCGCCTAGCCGCGATCAGAACGGGTATCAACGCCGCGTGACGGATCGTATTTCGGACATCTGGGGCGATAGAACACCGTACGCACAGGGCGGCGAGTGGCCTGACCGCGTCGACATCCACCTCCTCGACGGGGTCCGCCCGGACGAGGTCCGGTGGGTCCAGTCGGCGTGCGTGCTGTGCTCCAACGGCTGCGGGATGGACACCGGCGTACGCGACGGGAAGATCGTCGGAGTGCGGGGGCGGGCCGTCGATCGGGTCAACCATGGCCGGCTCGGCCCGAAGGGGCTGTTCGGCTGGCAGGCGAACGCCGCAGCGGATCGGCTGACGACGCCGCAGATCCGTCGCGACGGGCGCCTCGTCGACGCGAGCTGGGACGAGGCGATGACCCTGGTCGCCGACCGGTCCCGGCAGATCCTGGCCGAGTCCGGGCCGCTGGCCATGGGTTTCTACACCAGCGGTCAGCTGTTCCTGGAGGATTACTACGCGCTGGCGGTGCTGGCCCGCGGCGGCATCGGCACGCCACACCTGGACGGCAACACTCGCCTGTGCACGGCGACCGCCGGAGCCGCCTTGAAGGAGTCCTTCGGCTGCGACGGCGACCCGGGCTCGCTCACCGACATCGACGCCTGCGACACCCTGTTCGCGGTCGGCCACAACCTGGCCGAGACCCAGACCGTCCTGTGGATGCGACTGCTGGACCGGCTGCACGGTCCGGACCGGCCGAAGCTGGTGGTCGTCGATCCACGCCGGACGAAGGTCGCCGAACTGGCCGACGTGCACCTGGCGATTCGCAGCGGCACCAACGTCGCCCTGCTCAACGCGATCCAGCACGAGCTGATCGAGCACGACTGGATCGACCACGAGTTCGTCGACAGCCACACCGTCGAGGTCGACCGGCTGTCCAAGATGGTCGCGGCGTACCCGCCGGAGCAGGCCGCGCAGATCTGCGGTGTCGACGCGGCCGACATCCGGCGCGCAGCCGAAGTGATCGGCTCAGCCGAGCGCCTGGTGAGCACCTGCCTGCAGGGGGTGTACCAGTCGCATCAGGCGACCGCGGCCGCGTGCCAGGTCAACAACATCACGCTGCTGCGCGGGATGATCGGCAAGCCAGGCTGCACGGTGTTCCAGATGAACGGCCAGCCGACCGCCGAGAACACGCGCGAGACCGGAGCCAACGGCGACCTGACCGCGATGCGCAACTGGCAGAACCCGGCGCACATCGCCGAACTCGCCCGGCTCTGGGGCGTGCCCGAGCAGCAGATCCCCAGCTGGGGGCCGCCGACACACGTCATGCAGATCCTCCGGTACGCCGAACAGGGCTCGCTGCGATTCCTGTGGGTGACCGGCACCAACCCCATGGTGTCGCTGCCCGATCTGGCCCGCATCGGCGACATCCTGCGACGGCCGGAGCTTTTCCTCGTCGTCACCGACGCCTTCCCGACCGAGACCACCGAGCTGGCCGACGTCGTGCTCCCAGCGGCGTTGTGGGGCGAGAAGACCGGCACGTTCACGAACTATGACCGCACCGTGCACCTGTCGGAGCAGGCGGTCGAACCGCCCGGTCAGGCCCGGTCCGACCTGGCGATCTTCCTCGACTACGCCGAACGTCTGGGCTTGAACCGGACCGACGGCAGCCCACTGCTGCCCTGGCGTACGCCGCAAGAGGTGTTCGACGCGTTCGCCGAGGCGACCCGCGGAAGGCTGTGCGACTACACCGGGCTCAGCTACGACAAGCTGCGCGGCGGCAGCGGCGTCCAATGGCCGTGCGACGCCGACCACCCCGACGGCACCGAACGGCTCTACACCGATCACACGTTCTGGTCCGGCGTCGACGTCTGCGAGGACTATGGGCACGATCTGCTCACCGGCGCGACCCAGGAACGCAAGGACTACGCCGCGCTGCACACCGAAGGGCGGGCGATCTTCAAAGCCGCCGACTACGTCGAGCCGGCCGAGCCGGTGAACGACGACTATCCGCTGCTGTTCACGACCGGCCGCACTGCGTACCACTTCCACACCCGGACGAAGACCGCACGCGCGCCGGAACTCCAGCACGCGGCGCCCGAGGCCTGGGTGGAGATCTCGCCCGCGGACGCCGCTCAGCTCGGGGTGGCCGAAGGAGATCTCGTCGCGGTCGAGTCGCGACGCGGCCGCATGCAGGCGCGGGCGCGCGTCAGCGGCGTGCGCGAGGGGGTGGTCTTCGCTCCGTTCCACTACGGATCGCGGGCCGGCGTCGGCCACGCGGCCAACGCGGTCACCCAGCCCACCTGGGATCCGGTCTCGAAACAGCCCCTGTTCAAGACGGCGGCGGTACGCCTGGAGAAGCTCGCGGATTCCGGCGGCGTCCCGGCGCCGGCGCCGTTGACGACCGCCTCAGCGCCGGTGGAGGTGACCGCATGAAGCTGGCCCAGACCATCGAAGACGTGTACGCGGCCGAGACGGGCCTGGCCCGGCAGTTGTTGAGTCTGTCGGCACGGCACGTCGCCGACCCCGACGTGTACGCGATGGGCCGCACCCTGGCGAAGAAGTGCGCCGAGCATCTGGACACGCTGACTCCGCACGCACAGCGCCACGGGGCACCGGCCGCGCCGAAGGATCTCTCCGCTGACTTGACGCCTCGCGCGCTGGACGACGCGGTCGAGATCGTCCCGGCGGCCGGTCTACATCTGCTGCACGATCTGCGGCGGCTCTACCCGATCGCGCACGAGGCCGAGCTGAACTGGGTGATCCTGCTCCAAGGCGCACTGGCCATCCGCGACACCGAACTCGTCGACGTCCTCCGCCCGATTCAGGAGGAGGCTCAACATCGCTGGCAGTGGCTGCGTACCCGGATCAAGGACGCCAGCCCCCAAGTGCTCGCGATGGGATGACCATGAGCCTCGGACTGTCCTATCTCACCTTGACCCGGCTGCGCGAACGGGCCGGATCCGACGCCGTCCGCCTGCCGATTCCCGGCTTCTACGCGATCGGCGGCCCGGACGCCGCCGAGGTCTTCTACAACGCGGCCCGGTTCGACCGGCAGGGAGTCCTTCCCGGGCCGGTCAAGAAGACGCTGTTCGGCGAGAACGGAATCCACGGTCTCGACGGCCGGCCGCATCAGGCACGCAAGGGCCTGTTCCTGGCGGTCAACACTCCGGAGTCGGTCGCCCGCCTGCTCGAGCTGACCGGGGCCGCCTGGCATGCCGCGTTACGGCATCGGCGTCAGTTGGTGCTGTTCGACGAGGCGGCCCGCGTGCTGACCGCTGCCGCCTGTGGCTGGGCCGGAGCGCCGATCCCCGCAGCAGGAGTGGACGAACTGGCTCGCAATCTGGTCGCCATGGTCGACGGCTTCGCGACCCTCGGCCCCCGCCACGTGCTGGCCCGCCTGGCCCGGCGGCGGACCGAACTGTGGGCCGGCCACGTGATCGACGACGTCCGGCGGGGCAACCTCCGGCCGCCGTCCGGCTCGGCGACTGCGATCATCGCCGCTGACCCGACGTTGGATCGGGCCACCGCCGCCGTCGAGCTGCTCAACGTCGTACGCCCGACGGTCGCCGTGAGCTGGATGATCGCGTACGCCGCCCATGCGCTGCACACCATGCCCCAGTGGCGGCGCCGACTCGCCGACGGTGACCCCGGCGACGCCGGCGACTTCGCCGACGAGGTACGCCGCATGTACCCGTTCACCCCGTTCCTCGCCGCCCGCGTACGCACCGGCTTCCGCTGGCACGACCTGGACTTCCCGGCTGATGCCACGGTCCTGCTCGACGTGTACGGAATCGACCACGACCCGCGCGTGTTCCCGAATCCCGATGTCTTCGATCCCGACCGCTACCGGCAGCGGCCGCCTGGACTGTTCGATCTGATCCCACAGGGCGCGGGCGACCGCGAAACCGGGCACCGCTGTCCGGGCGAACCGGTGACCCGGGCGATCATCGAGCAGACCTCGACCATCCTCGCCCGGTCCACCTACCAGATGCCACCGCAGGATCTGACGATCAACCTGCGGCGGATACCGGCCCGCCCGGCCAGCGGCGTCCGAATCACGCCGGTCAGGCCTTGGCCGACATCAGCGCCAGCGGATCGGCCGGCGCCTTCGCCTTCGCCGCCGACATCTGCTCACCCAGCTCGCTGAGCCGATTACGCCCGAGCGTCTTGCGCACCTCGGGGAACCATTCCTGCTCCTCTTCCTCGACGTGATGCTCCACGTTCTCGATCAGCACCGTGACCTTCGCGTCGAACGTCTCGTCGGCCGGGTCGAGCTTCGCCAGCTCCGCCAACAACCACGCGACGACGTGGTGTTCCTCGACCGATTCCAGGACGTGCTCGTCGTTGCCGGGAACCTCGGCTCGCGCCGCCGGATAGAAAATCGTCTCCTCGATGAACGCATGGGTCGTCAGCTCATGGATGATCTTGTCCACCAGTGCCCGCTTCTGCGCCGGCGAAGCGTCCTCGTGGATCCGCTCGTACTCCCGGAACAGCCGCTTGACCGCCTTGTGATCCTCTTTCAGCAGTACGATCCCATCCACAGTGGGCCCCTTGCCTCGATTCGTCCATCCCGCGCACGCGGGCTGCGACGGTGATGCCCGCCCGATGCGAGCCCAAACCCCCACCCCTTACCCGGTCTTCCGGCGACGGCATGGGCCACTGGTCGGCGGGCTGGGCGCCCACGATTTGCCGATACGCGGTTTACCGTGCAGGATCTGCGAGTAGGATCCATAAACAAAGATCAATTCCGTAGCTGGAATCCTCGAGATCCCATCCGCATCGACGTTGGGCGCCCATGACCCAGTTGACCGTTCATCCGTACGCCCGGGGCTCAGATGTGCGCCACGTCGCGATGGCCGGCGAGGTGGACATCAGCACCTGCGCGCAGTTCGCCACCGGCATCACCGACGCCATCCGGCACCCCGAGGTGAACCATGTCGTGGTCGACCTGGATGACGTCACCTTCATCGATGCCCAAGCGGTCCACGCCCTGATGAGATGCCGCTGGGCGGCCGCCCGTCACGGAACGACCCTGACCGTCGCCAACGCTCATGACATCGTCGAACGCGTGCTGGCGGTGACCGGCGTCATGAACGGTGTGACCGACCCCGATGCGAGCGACGACGTGGCGGACCTCGACCCGGACGGCGCCTGACCGGCTCGGCGTCGCCCAGAGTGTCCGCCTGCGGCGGGGCCCGAGCGGCTCAGTGTCCGATGTAGTCGGTTCCGTTCCACTGGTAGCTCGTGTGGTGGATGGTGCCGCCGGCGCAGTCCGGTTCGCAGTCGTTGAGCGCCGAGTCGATCTCGAAACGCCCGTCGTGGTTGGTGTCGACCACGCTCGCGCTGTAGAACCGCTGCGCGTAGTCGCCCGGTGCCGGCAGGGTCTGGTAGGTGTCGAACCCGGCCGGGCTCGGGTTGAGGATGATGACGCCGTTGAGCCGGCCGGGGTCGTAGTTGAGGAAGATGTGCCCGGTGTTGTCGCGGGCCGGGCTGTTGGGGGCCAGCCGGTACCAGTAGCCGGCCCGGTGCTGCCAGCGGACCTTGCCGGCGCCGTCGATCACGGTGATGTACGCCTCGCCGACGCCGACCTCGTTCGGCAGCGTGGTGAACAGCAGACTGTGCCCCCACGCCGGATGGTCGAACCAGACCTGGCCGGTCACCGTACAGGCGGCCGAGCAGGCCCCCAGACGGCGCAGTTGATCACCAGAGGGGACGGCGGCGTACCCGGCGAGCCGGCGGATCTCGTCGGCCACGACGCGGGCGGCCTTCGGGTCGCCCCAGTCACCGGGCAGGTAGTCGGCGAACTTCAGCAGGTACTCGGCCGGGCAGGTTTTCATCGGCTCGATCGCCGTGCGGGCGGACGAACGCCATTGGGAGAACTGCCAGAGCTCCTTGTTCTTGTCGGCGAAGGTGTCCTGCAGGGCGAGGTTGCGATAAAGCCGGTTGGAGTCGGTGTCCCGGTCGGTGCACGACGGCTTCCACTCGCCGAGCTTCTGCGGCTTTCCGTCGCCGCGTACGCTGAACATGAGCGGCCCGACGAGGGTCTCGGCGAGCTGATCGGACAGATAGAACAGCAGATCGGCGTACGCGAGGATCTTGCAGGCTTGGGCGAGCTGGTGGATCAACCGGTCGCCGCGGGCGATCGTCTGCGCGGTGGCGCCGGGGTTGCTGCGGATGATCTGTTGTTCCAGCGATTCCAGGCGTGCTCCGAACTCGCTGTCGGGCCGGACGATCTCGGCGGCGCAGCCGGTGACGGCCTGCACGACGGCCCGCACGATCGCGTCCACTTTCCGTTCGGGCCGGTCGAGCGCCTGCTTGCCACCGCATTCGAACAGCGCCTGCAGCAGGGCGTTGATCAATGGATTGTCGCTGCCACCGACGGGGATCTGATCGAACACGTACGCGACCGCGTCGGTGAGCACCGTCCGAAAGTCGACGACGCCGGTGGCGGTCTGCATCTGGCTGCCCGCTCCGGCCGGTCGGCCGATGCCGACCGCGACTTCGTGCGTGGGCGGCAGCAGATAGCTGGTGTCGGAGTCGAAGACGTCATGTGCGGTGCGGTAGATGACGGCTTTGGGGCCGAACTCTTCCCGTCCTGCCCAGGTCCACGCCCACGCGGCGTCCTTCGGGGTGAGTGTGAGCCGCTGAGTGAACGAGCGGTTGTTCGCCACGCGGGCGGTGACGATGTCGTCGCGGTCCGGTTCGAAGCACACGCGTAGCGCGGCGGCGGACAGGTCCTCGTCCGGATCGACCACGCCACGGACCCAGCCCGGCAACGGCTTGCCGTTGCAGTGCGGCGCGTCGACCCGCTTTCCGGCGATCTGCCCGGTCCACTGGCTGGCACTGGCGGCCCAGTCCCAGAAGGAGAACTCGCTGACGGTGGCGGTCAGGACGTCGCCGTCGACCGTCAACTGCGGACCGGCGACCTTCCACATCCGGCTGTCGGGATCCCACCGGGTCAACACGGCCGAGGCCCGCTGGCGGGCGGTCAGCGCCCCCGCCTTCCACCGTAGGGTCGCCGGCTTGGCCAGGGGCTGACTGTGTTCCACGCCGATGGGGCGGCCGAAGATCTCCCCGTCGTGCGCGCCGATCGACTCGACCGATAACACGGTGACGGTCTCGCCGCTGGGCACGGCTCCGGCCGGGATCACGATCGTGACGTCGCCGTTGTCGACCGTGCCGCCGTCCGGCCCGATCTTCGTCGGCTTGCCGGTCACCTGAGGCGCTGGGTCCGTCTGCGCCTGGCCGCGGTCGCGATGAGTCCACCACCAGCCGCCCGCGCCGCCCGCGATGACCACTGCCAGCGCCGTCACGACGATCAGAACCTGTTTGGTACGCACGCGTCCTCCAGCCGAGCCGTCTCCGCCGTGTGTCATCGACTGTCTCATCGACTGTGGATGGCACCTGGCGTATCGCCGAGGCTAGGAACGCCGGACGGGA
The DNA here is from genome assembly GCF_024172085.1 of Hamadaea flava. Classification (NCBI taxonomy): domain Bacteria; kingdom Bacillati; phylum Actinomycetota; class Actinomycetes; order Micromonosporales; family Micromonosporaceae; genus Hamadaea; species Hamadaea flava. Next base: position 1,806,771 of record NZ_JAMZDZ010000001.1, read on the forward strand.
CGGCGCCTCCCCCACTTGTACTGCGGCGACGACGGAAACCGGACAGTCAGCGGAGCGCCCGTAGGCTGGCCCGGTGATCCACCCACCCCTGCCGATCGACCTCTCCCCACCGTTGCCGCTGGCCGGGTCCGTGAAGGCGAACGGATGAACACGCAGCTGGCACCGCCCCAACGAGCCGAACCCGACACGACCGCACCTGCGCCGTCGCGCCTGACGCGATGGTGCGCCCACATCGTGAAGTCGCGCTGGTTCGACTTGACGATCGTCGTCGTCATCGGCGTCAACGCCCTGCTCCTCGGCGTGGAGACCTACCCCCATGACGGATCGCTCGGCCAGTTGCTGCGGACGCTGGAGTGGTGTTTCCGCGCCGTGTTCGTCATCGAGATCGCCATCCGGGTGCTGGCGTATGGCCGCCGGCCTCAGGACTTCCTCCGCCACGGGTGGAACGTCTTCGATTTGGTGGTGATCGCCGCCGCGTTCGTTCCCGGTCTGCACGGCGAGTCGGCCGCCCTGCGGGTGATCCGCATCGCCCGAGTGCTTCGCCTCGTACGCTTCTCCCCCGGGCTACGCGTCATCGTCGTCGCCCTGCTGCGGAGCCTGCCTGGGATCGGCGGGTTCTTCGCGCTGGCTCTGGTGTCGCTCTACGTCTACGGCATGGCCGGGTGGCTCATCTTCGGCGAGGCGTACCCCGAGCAGTACGGCACGATCGGCCGCGCCGTGCTCACCCTGTTCGTGCTGCTGTCCCTGGAGAACCTGCCGGACCTGATCCAGCAGGGTGTGGAGCTGTCACCATGGACGCTCGTCTATTACATCAGCTATGTGATCGTGACGGCTCACCTGCTGCTGAACATCCTGATCGCGGTGCTCGTGAACTCCATGGAGGAAGCCCGCCGGCTGGAGATGACCGAGCGGATGGCCGTCGACGAGAACCGTGACGGCGTACCGGACGAGATCGATCGGATCATGGTGAGCCAACGGCTCGACGACCTGCGCTCGCTCGTGGCCGACCTCGAACGGGAGTTGAAGATCCACCGCAAGGACGGGCGGCCGGAGCCATAGTCTCAGTGCGGCGGACGCATTCCCGCGCCGCCGATGGCTTCCCCGGCGGTGCACGAGAGTTCGCCCGGCTGGAGGTAAACCGTTGCCGGCCGCCACGCTTCAGTCTTGACGGGTGCGATGCGGATGAGGCGGCAGTCGTAAGAGTGTCCGAAGGTGCGATCGGCTCGCAGCGCCACCCCGACATAGCCGTCTCGGACGAGGACGTCGACGCGCACACGCTGGTCCAACGCAAGCTTCGACAGAATCTCCCGTACGCCCGCCTCGTCGGTGGCCTTGGCGAAGCTCTGCTGGAGGGATTCCGGATCGGGCAGCTTCGGCTCGGGCGCCAGCGGCGGATACGTCATCGGTGCGACCGCGGGGCAGGGCACCTGTTTCGGCTTATGAGCCTCGTATCGGGTGATGCGGACGTCGTAGCAGAACTCGTACGCCGGCCCGTCCTCACGGTCGGGCTCCCACCATCCCGCGTCCGCCACCCCGACGACCTTGATCGTGATGGTGACGCCTTGCTTCGTCCCGGTATCGCTGCCGGCGACGGCGAGCAAGGTGGCATCGTCGCGCCCGGTCACGCGCCGCCCGATCTCCTCGGCGGTCTGGACCGGGTTGAACGTTCCGTGCGCCGCTTCGCCGACCTGCGAAGCCTTCGTCGCTGCGTCGCTCTCGGCCCGATCCTCGGCCGACGAGCAACCGGCCAGGGCGGCCGTAGCGAGCAGACCTGTCAAGGAAACACGAAGGGCCCGGTGCATACCGTCAGGATCCCGGGTGGCGGAGCCCACGAGCATCGTCACTCTTACTCAACTTCGGCTGAGTAGATCAGCGCCGCCGGGCCAGAGTCCGTCTGTCTGCGTAGGGAACCGCACGGTCACCGCCAGACCGCCACCGGGGTTCGGCACGGCCGTGATCGTGGCGTCGTGGGCGCGTGCGATGGCGGCCACGATCGACAGGCCCAGACCAGTGCTGTCGGCCGATCCGGTTCGCTCCGGGTGCAGCCTGCGGAACGGTTCGAAGAGTTCGCCAACACGATCGTCGGGAACGTCCGGGCCAGTGTTGCGAACAGTGAGGCCCGTAGTGGGCTCGACATTGATGTCCGCCACTCCGCCGGGCTGGTTGTAGCGGATCGCGTTGTGCAGCAGGTTGGCGGCCAGCCGATGCAGCAGAACGGGGTCGCCGTCCACCGTGACCGGTTCCAGCTGCCGCCGGATCTGGACGCCTCCGGCCGGGGTCTCGCCGATCACCCGGCGTACCAGGATGTCGAGGCGGACCTGTTCCCTCGTCTCCAGACCGTTGTCGCCCTGGGCGAGGATGAGCAGACTGTCGATCAGCCGCTCGCTGCGGCGATTGACCTCCAGCAGCTCCTCGCGTACTCGAGCGAGCCGTTCGGGCGAAGGATCGTCCAGACCGATCTCGATCGCTGTCCGTTGGATCGCCAGCGGCGTACGCAGCTCGTGCGCGGCGTTCGCGATGAACCGGCGTTGACTGTCCGCGGATCGTTGGAGCCGGTCCAGCATGCTGTCGAAGGTGTCGGCGAGCTCGGAGAGTTCGTCGCGCGGTCCGGCCAGCGCGATGCGGTCGGTGAGGTTGGACAGCGACAGTCGCCGGGCGGTCGCGGTGATCTGATGCACCGGGCGCAGCAGCCGGCCCGCCAGCCACCAGCCGACCACGATCGACACGACTGTCAGGACGGCGATCGTGACGCCCGCGATGCTCCACTGGTAGCCGAGCACGGTGTCGGGCAGATAGCCGATGCCGCTGCTGTCGGAGGGCACAGATCCGCTGGTGGGCCCGGGCGTCGGGGCCGCTGTCGTCGAGGGGGCGGCGGCGCTCCCGATCAGGTTGAACCGCAGGTTGGTGAATCGTTTCTCCAGCTTGAGCTTCAGCAGCAGGTTGGTGATCGCCAGTACGGTGACCGAGGTGACCAGGAACAGCCCGCTGTAGACCGCGGTGAGCCGCACCCGCACGGTACGCCGCTTCACAGGTGGTATCCGACGCCGGCGACGGTGTGGATGCAGGCCGGTTCGCCGAGTTTGGCGCGCAGACGGCTGATGATGACCCGGACCACCGTCGTGAACGGGTCGGCGTGCTCGTCCCAGGCCGACTCCAGCAACGTCTCCGCGCTGACCAGCGCCCCATCGGCCCGCATCAGCACCTCCAGGACCGCGTACTCCTTGACCGACAGCGGCACGTGGCGGCCGTCGCGGAAGACCTGCCGGTGCGGGGTGTCCAGGACGATCCCCGCCCGCTGCAGGACCGGCGGGACGGGCGGCTGACTGCGGCGTCCCAGTGCCTTGACTCGCGCGACGAGTTCGCTGAAGTCGAACGGCTTGGGCAGATAGTCGTCGGCGCCCAGGCTCAGCCCGGCGACTCGATCCGGCACCGACGCGGCAGCGGTCAGCAGCAGAATCCGCGTATGCGCACCGCTGCTCGCCAGTTCCCGGCAGATCACGTCGCCGTGCATCTGAGGCAGGTCGCGATCGAGGACGAGCACGTCGTAGTCGTGCACCGCGAGCCGCTGGGACGCCGCCGGCCCGTCGTAGGCCACATCCACCGCCATCGCCTGCTTACGCAGCCCTTCGGCCACCAGATCGGCGAGCATCCGTTCGTCCTCGGCTACCAGGATTCGCATCCAGCCTCTGTACCAGGGGCCGTGCTTCGTCGGCGTTAACGGCTGCGTTCACACCCCTGCAACGGTCCGACCGCGAGGGTGGGCCGCATGAGGAACAAGCTACGAATCGCAGTCGGAGTAGCGACGACGGCGCTCGTCGGCGGCATTCTGACGGTCGTGATCGTCCCGGCCGGATCCGCCGAGTCGTCCAGCCGTCCACCCGCCTGCACCGCGCCCACCGGGCAGGTCGGGCAGCCGACCACCCCTGCTCCCCCGCAGCCGACCACGATCACCACCATCGGCCAGGCCTACTACTGCATCTTCGACAACTACTACAGCGGACCGGAACTGGACGACCGCACGTTGCTGGTGCCCGCCTTCGCCGCCCTCACCCGGGAGCTGCAACGCCGAGGCATCGATCAACCGCGTGCCACCCTGCCGGCCTTGACCGGCCGCAAGGACGCCGACTGGACCGCGTTCAGCCGCACCTACGACACCATCGCCGCCGCACTGCCCGACGATGCCGCTGTTCGGCAGGCCGTCGCGGAAGCCACCCTGCTCGGCATGGTGTCGGCGCTCGACGACAACCACGCCCGGTGGACCCGCGGGCAGCAGCGCAGCCTGCTTGGCATGAAGTTCTCCGGACTCCGGGTCGACGGCGTCGATCCGGTCGTCACCGCGCCGATCTTCGTCACCACGGTCGCGGCCGGAAGTGGCGCGGCCAGCGCCGGGATCAAGCCCGGCGACGAGGTGGTCGCCGTCAACGGGGTGCCCCTGATTCTCAACGGCAGTGTGTCCGAAGGCGTCGTCCGGTGGCTGACCACAGCGTCGCCGGCCCAGCAGATCACCTTCACGCTGCACCGACCGGCCACCGACACGACCTTCACCACCACGGTGACCCCTGTCGACTTCCCGCAACAGAGCCCGAAGGTCGACGCCACCCTGCTGCCCGGCGACATCGCCGAGGTCACCATCCCGGGCTTCACTCCGGGTGTCGCCGACCAGGTGCTCAACGCCATCGCCGAGCTGCGCGAAACTGCCTCGGTACGCGGTCTCATCCTCGACATGCGTGGCAACGGCGGCGGCGTCGGCGCGGAGCTCCTGCGGCTGCTGGGGGCCTTCGTTCACGGCAAGCCCACGAGTTACTGGTGCGACGTGCGCGACAAGTGCACCGCCAACCACGCCGACGACACGGTGGCACTGGTGAACCTGCCTTTGGTCGTGCTCACCGACCGCAACTGCGCCTCGGCGTGCGACTCGTTCGCCAGTTCCGTCAAAGACCTCCACCTCGGTACGCTCATCGGCACGCGTACCGCGGGCATGGTGTCCGGCCCGACCTTGCCGTACGCGCTCGACGACAACAGCGAACTGACGCTGCCCAGCCACCGCGAGATCGGCGCGAACCGGGAAACGGTCGACATCGTCGGCGTCGCACCTGATCACCTGGCGCCGACGACCGCAGTCGACTTGTCGGCGGGACGAGACGCCGCCGTCACCAAGGCGCTGGCCCTGCTGCGATAGCAGGATTCGGCCACGCCCGGCTTGCTGGGCGTGGCCGTCCGAGCGTCCGACGCCGCCGGGAAGCCGTCAGGGTTCCGACACCGGTCCACCCTGGTACTCCGGCTATGGCCCACCTGGGGGTCGGCGACCTGACAGTCCACTGCTGCACTCGCTTCTACGGTGCCACCTATGACTGAACCGAGTGCCGCGCCATTGGTCGCCCTCGAAGCCTCGGGCCAGGCGACCATTCTCAGCTACAACGTGCCCGAACCGACGTCGTACCCGGGCCGCAACTACATCGAGCTGCCGTTCGACGATCGTTATTTCACCGCGGCAGGCAAGGTGGTCCCGGACCGGGCGAAGCTGGCAGGCCGTCCCCTTACCGAGATCACCTCCGTCGTCGCCGCCTCGCTCGACGGCGCAGCCGATCCGCGGGAGTTCCCGTTAGTCGCGCACGCGGCCCGCGGGCTGGCCGGATTCGCAAGCCGACCGGCACGGACCCGAGGCGGCACGGCGGCCCGGCAATGGAACCCGGACACCGGCGAGTCCACGGACCTGCCCGGCCCGGACGACGAGGACAGCGGTCACCACGGCGGCCAGCACGGCGGCGGTCAGGGCGGTGACCAGGACGACGACCCGGCAGGTCCCGGCACGATCGCGTCCCACATCCAGGCCGGCCTCACTCCGGTGGTCTACACGTCGTTGTGGGGATCGGACGTCTCCACCTGGATTCCGACCGCCCAGACCGCCGAACCGAGGCTCTACCTCGTCGAGGAGTACCGCCTGTCCACCTATCTCGGCTCCTATGGCGCGGGCCGGGTCGTGCAGACGATGACTCTGCTACCGGGCGAGAAGACGACTATCAGCGTCAAGTCCTACACCCAGTCGACCACGACGCAGTCCGAGGCGTCGAGCATCCTGGACTCGTTCTCGGAGCAGAGCGCGACCGATTTCGAGTCGGCGGTGGAGAGCGAGCAGTCCGACCAGTCCACCTACGCCAAGAGCTTCGAGTATAAGGCGGAAGCCTCCGCCTCCTGGGGTTTCGGCATGGTCAAGGTGGGCGGCGGCGTCGCCGGGTCGACGAACTCCAGCCGTGAGGAGGCCGCCAAGAACGTGGCCTCGGCGACCGAGAAGACCTCGGCGAGCGCCTCATCCAAGCGGGACGTGCAGATCAACACGAGCTCCGAGGTGTCCACAGAGGTCGGCTCGGAGACCTCGATCACCCGGGAGATCTCCAACATCAACCTCTCGGCGCCGCTCAACTTCGTGTTCCGGCAGATGAACCAGGAGTTCATCACCATCCTGCATCTTGTCGACGTGCGAGTCGCGTTCTTCAACAACTTCGCTGAGTCCAAACAGGAGCGCCCACTGCCCGAGCTGGGCGCGCTGCTGGACGAGGTGATGGTCGACGACGCCGACAAGCGCCAGGAGGTCCGGGCCGAGATCCTGCACGCGCTGAACACCGTCGCCGACTGGCGCGGCCAGCCCGTGCGCGACGCGATCCGGCAGCGGTCGTACCCGGAACGCGACGGCTCGGTCACCAAAGTGTGGCAGTTCAACCGCGATCTCGTCACCGAGTACGAGGACCCTGCCACCGGCGCGGCCTTCACCGTGCCCGGCGTCATCCTGTCGGTGCAGAAGAACGTCATGCGCACCGAAGGCATCGTCGTGGAGGCGCTCATGGGCGTCGCGCCGGCTCTCGACCCGTACAACACGGCGTTGCAGGAGGAGGCGCTCAAGGAGCGCCGGGCCGCGAACACCGCGGCCGAGCTGTCCAACCGGCGCGAGGAACTCGCTCAGCGCATCGTCAGCAGCGGCGCGACCAACCTCGCCGACACCTACGTCCGCCTCTTCGTCCCGGACCCCGCGCCGGCCACGGACACTCCCGCCCCGCCGGCGACCTGATGGTCGCGTCGGCTCGCGCTTTCGATCAGATGGTACGCACACCGGCCGGGCTGCTCGGTGGGCTGCCCACCGCGGGGCCGACCGGTGCCGATCCCGCCGCCGACCAGGTCACCGGCGACGCCGTGGTCGCAGCGGTCGCCATCCGCCCAGCCGACAGTCTGCCGCCGGGCACGACGGATCCCGCCGCCCGGGCGACGGTGGACGACCTCGGCGAGCTGATCGACCGGACGTTGCTGACCTATCTGGACGGCGAGCCCGACATCGGGCCGTTGGTCGAGGCGATCACCACCCGGCTGTCGCCTGATCCGGGCGCGCTCGCCGACCTCTTCCAGCTCGTTTGGGACAAGTCGACCATCTTGTGGACGCGGGCGAGCGACGATCTGATGCGAGGCCGGGACTGGGCCGAGAGCGGAGCGCTGCAACTGGGCTTCGGTCCGCTCGGCCTGCTCGCCCCGGCCGTCTACGATCTCGCCAAGCCGGTCATGGCCACCTTCGCAGCGTCGCTGCCGCCGCTGTCGGAGTATCCCGACGTGCTGCAGGCGGCGTACCGGGACATGACCGAGTTCGCCGCCGGTATGGAGGAGGGCTTGTCCGGCAGCGGGCTGTGCGAGCTGTCGTTCTACACCGAGATCTTCGACAACCTCACCGCCAGCGTCCAGCAACACCTCGTCGTGGCGAACCCGGTCATCCAGGCCGGCATGGTCGCCGGGCTGGTGGAACGTCTCGTCGGCGACCTGCTCGGCGTGGTGGCACTGGTCCTGTTGCTGTCGTCGGGGCCGATCCTCGTCGCCCTCATCTGCTTCGTCGTCTACTCGATGTGGCAGGCCGGGCAGGAGAAACTGGCGCACGAAGCGGGCGGGATGCTCGCCACCGCCGCCGCACAGCCGTTCGTGACGCTGCATTCCGCCGCGGTCGGCGTCGATCTCCTGTTCCAGCTGGGCCGGATCCTGGGTCCGATCATCTTCGACATCCTGTTGTTCGCCATCGGCGAGGAACCGATAGAGCTCGCGGTGAAGGGAGCACGACAGGCGACGCGGGTGGCCGACATCTTCGAACGACTCAAGCCGTTCCTGCCCGCGACGAAGGAAGCGGAACTGCTCATCGACCGAGTGGCACAGGAGGGCATGGAACTGCTGCAGTGGTTCAAGCCCACACTTCTGCACTACGACACCGCGCTCGACGACGTATTCCTGCGCGTACTGACGCTTGACGGGTCGGACACCATCCTGCGCGACATCCGGGAGTACGTCGAGGCGAACGCCGAGGGCGAAGCCGTCCACGAACTCGTCCGGCGATTGATCACCGCGGTCGACCAGATGACCGAGCAGCGGTTGGAGGGCTTGTTGTTCCTCAGCGAGCACCGGCCGCACACCAACGCCAGCCCGAAGTATCCCGGCCCCATGTTCGGCGAGATCAACTGGACCGACGTCCTCGAATTCGCCCCCGAGACGATGGAGGGCACCCCGGACGAGCTGTTCGACCTGCTGGGCGCGATCGCTCCGCGCGTCCTGCGCAACGACAGCGGCATCACCAAAGTCATCTTCGACTTCGTCATGGGCGGCCACATCTACACGGGCGCGGCCGGGGCACTGCTCGCCGCGAAGAAGCTCATCACCGACAACCCGGCAGCCTTGCTACGGTTCGAGGTCGACGACACCAACCGCGTGATCGACATCATCACGTACCTGATCGAGACCGTCCAACAGGACGATCAGGTCGTCGAGCGGCTGGTCCTCGATCTCATCGCAGAGGTCAAGTCGCTGCCGAGCGGCGTGCTCGACGGACGGCAGCGCTCCAAGCTGATCAAGCAGATGCGCAAAGACCTGCTGCGCCACGCCACAATGGGTGACGCCGACCTCGACCGGCTCGTCTGGCTACTCGATCCCCGCGGGTATCCTGCCCTGCGCGCCAAACTGTGGGTGATGTTCCGGGAGGCGTTGGACGCCGAGCGCGGGAACATCGCCAAGCTCGTCGACCTCAACCGATTCCGGCAGGGCTTGGAGGACAAGATCGCCCGGGGCATTCTCGTCCAGCCCTACCTGTGAGCACATGGTCGCCGAGGCCGGGTGGCTAACTTCAGCCGCATGATCCTCGATTGGGCGGTGCCCAGCTGACGCTCACGGATGCGGCTGCGAGCGAGCAGCGGACCTCGGCTGCCTACCCGGCCAGATGGGCGGTTGCGGCACCTGGTCGGTGGGTAATCCGTGATGGTGCGGGGCTACGGAAGCCTTCCTGATCCCGAGTACGAGATGATCGTGCGCCAGCGGCGGTTGGACACCTGGTTCCAACCGATCGTCGATGGCGATAACGGACAGGTCGTCGGATTCGAGGCACTGGTTCGAGGACCGGCCGGATCGCGGTACGCCGCGCCGGCCGCTCTGTTCGCCGAGGCATATCGCGTCGGCAATGTGGTGGAGTTGGACTGGGCAGCGCGGGCATCCGCATGCCGCGCCGCCCTCGCAGGTGGCCTGCCGCGCCAGGCGATGCTGTTCGTCAACATCGAGCCCTTGGCCCTGGATTCGCCATGCCCACCGGATTTGGCCGCGGACATCGACGAAGCGTTCGCGCACTATCCGATCGTGCTGGAGGTGACCGAGCGGTCGCTGGAACGTGACCCGCGCGCCCTGCTGGTGGGAGTGGACCGGCAGCGTGGCAAGGTAACCGGATTAGCTGTCGACGATGTGGGCTCCAGCATTCGGCAGCTGCCGCTGCTGTCGGCACTCACACCCGACGTGATCAAGCTCGACCTGACGATCACCCAATCGCATACCTCTCCGACCGCAATGTCCTGTCTCGACTTCGCGTTCGAGCAAGCCGAACGCGCCGGCTCCGTGCTGCTGGCCGAAGGCGTGGAGACCCCGGAACACGCACGCGCAGCTCAAGCAATCGGGGCGCGGCTGCTGCAGGGGCACTACCTCGGACGGCCACAGCCGGCCCACGGAGTCCTCGGCGACCAAGCCGACGCATTCGGGGAGCTGGCCGTCTCGAGACCCGATGATGTGGATACGCCATTGCAGGCGGTCACCGGTCAACCGATGCGCCGCGCCGACCGGCGCCTCCTGGTGGCATTGATGCGCCACCTCATCAGCACGAACGTGCCATCCAGCGGGCCGGCGATGCTGCTGCTGCTCGTGCCTGATCCGGCCGCGCTCGCTGCTGTCGACGATGGGTTCCTCACTGCCCTGGCGCACCGGGACGTCCTGACGGCCGCCATCGGCCCAGGGTTGACCAGCCCACCGGCACCCGACGTACGCGGCGGCGCAATCCACGAGCAAGCGCTCGACGGCTGCTGGGCGGCGGTGCTGCTCGCCTCCGGAGTAGCCATAGCCGTCCTCGCCGAGCGGCGCGACGGCGAACCCGAGCACCTCGACTACGCCGTGACGCACGACCGAGACCAGGTCATCACAGCCGCCCGTTGCCTGCTCCGCCAGATCGGGCCATCCTGACGCCCGGCGGCCTGATCAGACGACACACGCACGACGACGCCCGGCTCTCGCCGGGCGTCGCCTTCGCGTTGGCACCCGATCAGAATCGGGTCATCGAGTACCAGGTCGGGCCGAACACCAGCAGGACCACCAAGGCGACCACCACCACCGACAACACCAGCCGGCCTCGGGTCAGGGGCGCCGGCGGGATGGGCCGCTTGGTCCAGCGGCCGACCGCGATGACGGCGGCCACCGCGCCCAGCACGATGTTGTACGGCAGGAGTTCGAACTCACCGCGTACGACGTGGAAGGCACCGGCGAGGATCATCGTCAGCGTCAGACCCGCCGCGGCGAGCGGCGTCAGGCTCGGCCGCACCCGAGTCATCGCCGGGAGGATCAAGCCGAGACCGCCCAGCACCTCGGCGACCCCGATGAACACGATCAACGGCTGCGACACGGCGGCGTACCAGGCCACGGCCTGCGGCGCTGCCGCGTACAGGGTGTCGTCGTAGAGCAGCACCTTGCCGAACCCGCTACCGGCGAAGAAGACACCCCACAGCGCCTGCACCACCCAGAGCACGCCGTTTCCGGTGATCCGCGTACGCCGCTGCCCGGTGCCGGCGGTAACCACATCCGCGCTGATCTGAGAGGTCATGTCCGATCACTCCTTGAGTCGTGGGCCGTGCTGACCCGATGGAGTCAAGGATCTCGGCCGGGCTGCGGTCCGACATCCGTAGCGGCTACGGATCCGGTCACGGAACGGGCCACGGAGCCGCCCCGCAGACCGGAGCAGGCGGCAGGCGATCAGCTGTTCCGCCTCGCCGGACGGCTTTTCGACGACCTCGCGCGACAGCTGGCCGCCTTTGCGCAGACACCGCAGTCAGACCGCTGAGACACCAGCGCTTACCAAGCCCGGACACCTACCGAAGGGTCGACATGTCGAAGAACTCATCTGTCCAGGGCTCACACAAGCTCAAGTAGGCGTTGGCAGCGTCGCGGCCCTTGAGCCGGAACAGGTACGCGGCGATGAGCGCGTCCAGCGGGCGGCCCTGTTTGTCGAGACCGCTGAGGGTCACTGCCGCGGGATCTTTCCGCAGGCGTACCAGTCTGCCGAGGGTGTCCGGTGCCGGCTGTTGGACCTTGTTCAGCTCGTGTAACCCGCGAAAGTAGGCTGCGTCGGGGTGCTCGCCTGCCGTCAGCCGGTCGAGGTCGAAACAGAGCCCGAGCGCCGTCGTCCATTCACCCAGCTGCGCGAGGCGACCACAAGCCCGGGACAGGGCGAGGGATCGATAGAACTCCGGCGCTTGCCGGTCGCCCGGGTATTGCTGTTTGGCGCTGTCGAAGGCTTCGACGAGCGTCATCACATCGGTGAAGTGAAGCATCGGCAGCGCGTCTCGCAGCTGAAAGAACAGCCAGCGCGGATTGTCCGGCTCTCGCCGCCGTGCTGATTCGAGCAGGGCCACATTGCGCTGGATCTTGTCCTTGGCCACCACCACTTCGGAGGAGTAGCCGTCGTGCCACAGAACCAGATCGATACCGATCAGGCCGGGCACCGCATCCGCGTCCGCGGGAATGTAGGGGTACTCGTGCACTTCGCCGCGGAAGCGAAGATGATCGGCGGGCACGATCCTGGCGATTTCGCGATACTCCGCGTCTCGTCCGTCCTCCCGGATCACCGGTGTGAGAGCGCACCAGGTTATTCCGGCGACTGACTCGAAGGCGCGTAGCCGATCGCGTAGCACGTCCGTGCAGTCGCTGTCGATCCACTCGTCGGCGTCGAGAAACATTGCCCAGCCCTCGCCGACGGCGTCCAGCGCGGCATTGCGCGCCTGCGCGAACGAGTCCGCCCAAGCGATCTGCAGCATCTCGACGCGCTGATCGGTATAGCCGGCCACGATCTGAACGGTGGCGTCGGTCGAGCCGGTGTCGACAACGAGCACTCGGTCGACAGAGGTGGCCAGCGCGCTGTCCAAACAGCGAGCGATGGCGCGTTCCTCGTTGAGGGTCAGCACCACTATCGTGACGGGCCAGAGTTCGTCGCTGCCGGCTGGAGCACCGTCCGGGATTGGCTGATAGATCTCGAGTAGACCTGCGATGTCGTCCATGGGCACCTGCAATGTGGACTGTGGGGTGGCAGGTGCCGGGTGGCCGGAGCGGAACGCCCGACCACCCTTGCAACCGCGTACCGGGGAAGGTCAGTAGGTGCGGCAGGAGCTCTTCCGGCCGGCGTAGTAGCGCTCGTAGTAGCCGCACATCCACGCGTAGTGGTCGAAGGTGTAGCAGGTCGTGCGCGCGGAGTAGTAGTTGGTGGTGTAGAGGTAATCGAAGTCCTGCCGCGCGATTCCGCACCACTTCATGTGGTCGTAGTTCTTGAAGTCCGGCTGGTTGCAGGTGACCGCCGCGGCGGGCGAGGCTCCGGCGAAGACGATCGAACCAGACACGGCCATGAGCACGGCCGCGTAGGCGAAGAACTTCGATCGCCGTTGCGTCCGGGGCGCCACCGCGGGAATGGTCACCGGCGCCGAGGAGAACTCGGCGTCGAGATCATCGAGGATACGGCTCTTCAGATCGTTCACAGAACGTATTCCTTCCACGAACGGAGGCCGGGCTCGACGCCGAAGGCCTCGCAATGGTGTGGGAGTGGAACTGATTGCGAGATGGACGATAATCAGTCGACTCAGGCGAGGCAGTCGGCAGAAGTGCCTAGTCAATCAAGTCCTGAGGCGAGGTCGTCCACCACGCAGCGTTCGAGTCACGACGGCGAGCCGGACCGATGAGCCCCGCACCCGAACGGCACCGTGCGATCAAAAAGAGGCCGCCGGCACCTCACTCAATGGGGTGCCGGCGGACGAGAACGGTTCGGTCAGCTGGTGATGATTACCCCGGTCCAGACAATCCACCAACCTGAATCACAGGTGGCCGTTGAAAGACCGCCCGGGTTCTTCCACGCGCCGTATTCGTACGTGTACCGCGGCGACGTCAGGAGACCATCGGTGGAACCATTCGAGGCACAGGTCGCCGATGCGGTACGGCCCGACGTCGCCTTGGCGCGGTCGGGGTACGCCGCCGCAGCTGGCGTCGCGGAAAGCGCGACGACGGCCGCACCCGTGGCCACCATGACCGACGCGGCGACGCCCAGCCGTCTCACCGACCCAGAGATATTCGCATACGCCTCCTATTGCGGGATCGGGCAACGCTTGCTCGATCCGGCATGTGCAATCTGGAATCGGGATGTTCACATGGCATATATGGGCCGCACCTGTTCAACTGCGCGCATGACCCGATTGAAGTCGCGGCGAAAGAGCCGGTATCGATGCTTCGGAATCACTGCCAACCGCGGAGCTTGTCGGGATTTACCACGAGCCACACGACATGCACTCGTCCGGCGGCGACGGTCAGGCTGGCGACGCCCACCACCTGGCCTGCCAGGCGCAGAACCAGGCCCGCGCGCCCGTTCACAGCTTCGGCCGCCACGAAGACGCGGGGTCGGCCGCCCAGGAAGCCCGTGAGGAACCGGGCTATTCGCTCCGATCCGTGGACGGGGTCGGTGGGAACTCGCAGCTTGCCGCCGCCGTCGGCGATGAGGACCGCTTCGGCAATCAGCGCGCGCCGAAGTGCCGCCGAGTCGCCGCCTTCGCACGCCGCCGCGAAGTGGCGGGTGACCATGTCAAAGGGGTCCTCGTGGCGGGGCATCACGAACGCGACGGGGGCCAGACGCGCCGATGCCGGCTGGGTGTCGGTCGCCGGGCCGGGCGTCACGCCCCGGCCGATGGTTTCGACGGTCGCGCTGAGCCAGGCTTCGGGCAGTGCGACAGCGGCGCGTTCCGCGGGAACGAGCAGGTACCAACGGCGGTAGGCCTCGGCGACGATGTGGTCTGCCGTCTCCGGCGAACCGATTCGCGCCGCCAAGGCCATCAGGTGCCGACGTTCGTCGAGCACCTCCGCCAGAGACGTCGTGCGCTCGACTTCAGGATCGAGCACGGTCGACGTCCTCACGTCCGCACGGGATCACATGACCTCATCCAGGTCGCGGGTCGTTGCGCTGATCACTGTTCGGGCGCCTCCTCCCGGAAGCCGATCGCCCGGTGGGTCCCGTCGCAGAGCGGCTTGTTCGCCGAATGTCCGCATCGGCACAGCGTCACGCGGTTCCGCGTCTCGATCGGTGTGCCGTCCGTACGCAGCACCGCGACCGCGCCGGTGACCCATAGCGCACTTGCCAGGCCGTCCTCCTCCTCGAGGACCGACACCGCTGGCGGGAGGTCGGCCTCGATCGTCTCGCCGCCACGTTCCAACGCGTACGAGTAGGACCCGGACGGGCAGTGGTCGATCCGGCTCATGATGTCGGAGCGCACGTCGCTGTCCTGGGAGTCGTCGAGCATCTTGGCGATCGGCCGCGTACGCCCGAAGCAGAACGCGGCGTGGATGCACAGCTCGCCGACGCGTTGCGCCGAGACGCCTACGCCGTCGTGCACATGTTGCAGCTCTCGGTACGGTTTCAGCGGGGCGGCGTCGGAGCCGTCGAAGCCGATCCGGACGTGCGTGCCGTCGCAGAACGGCTTGTTGCTTGATTGACCGCAGCGGCACAGGGCGTAGGTGTCCTCGGTCGGCAGGGGGTCGCCGGTTTTCCAGGTCACCGCCTTGCCTTGGGCCGATACGATCTTCGTCTTGCGTCGCAGGGGGATCCCTCCGTAGACGAGGTAGGGACCGTTGGGGAGTGCGACGATGCGTCGCCCTCCCCCGGCGTGCCAGGCCCGCTGTTCGGGCGGCATGTAGTCGAACGTCGGCCCGGTCGAGGCGCCGCTGCCGCCGGGCGTACCCATAAGATCCTGGGCTTGGGCCTTGAGCTGGAACATGCTTGCGATGGCGACGGTGAGCAACGCCGGGCTGCCGTTGAAGGTCTCGTCCAGCAGGTGAAGGACGGTGCCGTAGGTGTGGTTGAACTTGTCCTGCGCGACCCGTACCGGGCTGCCCAGCGGGTGGTCGGTCAGCCGCGGGTTGGGCCGCATCGGACGAACCGCGGTGAAGTCGACGGTGATCGCCTCGCCGGTGGGGCCCGAGGTCGCGGTGTCGCCTCGCTGGTAGCGGCGGCCCGCCTTGAGTTCCTGAAAGCGGTAGTAGTGCGCGACCTCGTCGCGATCCGGGTGGAAGATGTCCTGGTCGCCGTCCCAGACTTCACCTCGCGAGGTCCCCTCGCCCTGTTCGACGATCTCCGCTACGGCGGCCAACGCGCCGTCCAGGTCCTGGATCGCGTGCAGCCGACCGGCGGTGTGCCGGAACCCGCCGGTCACCTGCCGGGCTGGGTCGCCGGTGAACACCGCGTGCTCCCCAAGCCGGTCACACAGGTCGCGCAGGCCTTGTTCGATCGCGGCGTAGAACTGGCCGATCGTCTCGTAGCGGTCGCCTTCGGCGGGCGCGCCCGCCGCCGCCGGCTGTTCGATGCGCAGGAACATGTCCAGCGCTTGCGGGCCGAACGGCAGCAGGGCCAGTTCCAGCGACGGGTCGCCGTGCGGCAGTCGCCGGGGATGTGGCGGCAGCAGCTCCGGGGTGTCGAGCCGGGGTCGGCCGCCGACCGCGTTGAGCAGGTTGGCGGCCAACGCCAGGTGCAGCATCTCCTCGGCGAAGACGCTGCTGATGACCTCGGCCGCGGCCAGGTTCCGGGTCGCGTCCAGCGAGTACAGGGCGCACAGGTAGGGCGGCAAGGTGGCGTGTTCCAGCTCGATGGCCCATTGCAGATGTACGCGCAGATCGTCGAGCGTGGTGATGCGTGCGGATGATCGCACCGGTGTCTCTTTCACGTGTCGAGCCCGGATTCGGCGGCATCGGCGCGTGGCGCGTCGCGTTCCAGTGCTTCGATCGCGCCCAGCAGACTACGCAGGCCGACCTGTTCGCGCTGGGCGTCGGCCGGGTCGAACTGCCATTCGGTGACCGGCCGGGCCAGGGCGTCCTCGGGGTGGCTCGCCGCTTGCAGGGCCAATTCCGCCGCCACCTGGATCTCCAGGTCGTGCAACGAGTCGCTCATCGCTTCCCACCACCCGCGAGCCAGTCGGAGTAGGTGAGGTGGCCGAGCGCCGCGCCGTCGTCGGGCACCAGGGAGCGCTCCGACAGCTCGGCACCGAAATAGCGTGCGTGCGGATCGGTGACGACCTGACGCGTGTCCCCCCAACTCCTCAGCGCCTTCTGGAAGAAGTCGTCCATCCGGAGCTGCTCCGGGCCGGCGACCTCGGTACGCCCGTTCAGCGGTACGCCTGTCGCGACGCGGGCGACCGCGTCGGCGACCTCCTCACCCGCGATCGGCTGGAAGAGCACCGGTGCCAGGCGTACCTTGTCGCCGTCGGTCGCGGAGTCGGCGATGCCGTGGGCGAACTCGAAGAACTGCGTGGCGTGCACGAGGGAGAACGGGATCGCCGACTGGGCGATGAGCTGTTCCTGCGCAATCTTGGCCCGGAAGTAGCCGCTGTCCGGCAGCCGTTCGGTGCCCACGACCGACAACGCGACGTGGTGGCCCACCCCGGCGGCCGCTTCAGCGGCGAGGATGTTGCCGGTGGACTTCTGGAAGAACTCCAGGACCGCCGCGTCCTCGAACGAGGGCGAGTTCGACACGTCGACGACGACCGAGGCGTTGGCCACCGCGTCGGCGAGCCCTTCTCCGGTCAGCGTGTTCACGCCGGTGTTCGGGGACGCCGCGACGGCTTCGTGGCCGAGCTGCCCTAGTTTCGTCACGACTTTCGAGCCGATCAGTCCGGTACCGCCGATAACCACGATCTTCATGACAGGGCCTTTCTGTTCGCAGCGAACCTCCGGGGACTCGGTCTCCCCGATCAACCAGCTATGACCGGGAAGTCGCCCTACCTGTGACAGGTCCAGACCGACAGATTTCGTGGCGCGGGCCGGGCATGGTCCGTTGTCACAGCTGTCCGGGCTGGGCGGTCATAGCTGGCTGGCAGCGGCGGCATGGGATCGGACCCGCCCCGCGTGAACAGATGAGGAGAAGCCGCATGAGGGACCTGCCGACCCGGTCCGTCGTCACCGATGAGCTTGAGGTGGCCTGTCATGAAGCCGGCCCGGCCGACGGTCAGCCCGTGCTTCTGCTGCACGGGTTCCCGTACGACATTCACAGCTACATCGAGGTATCCGATTCGCTGGCCGCGTCCGGTTATCGAGTCGTGGTGCCTTATCTGCGTGGGCACGGCCTGACGCGGTTCCGGCGGCCGGACACCGTCAGGTCCGGTCAGCAGGCCGCCCTGGGCGCCGATGTGATCGCACTGCTGGACGCGCTGGCGATTCCGCGCGCGATCCTGGCCGGATTCGACTGGGGTGGTCGGGCGGCCTGCGTGGCGGCGGCGTTGCACCCGGAAAGGGTCACCGGCCTGGTCTCGGTCAACAGCTACCTCATCCAGGACATCAGCGTCGCGACGCGCCCGCTTCCGCCCGAGTTGGAGGCGGGATTTTGGTATTTCTTCTACTTCCTGACCGAGCGCGGCCGCGCCGGGCTCACCGCGAATCGCCGTGCGGTCGCCGAGGTGATCTGGCGGCACAACTCGCCGAACTGGGACTTCACTTCGGCCGACCTCGACCGGGCGGCCAAGGCGTTCGACAACTCGGATTACGTCGACGTCGTCATCCACTCCTACCGTCACCGTCTGGGACACGCCGCGGGCGCGCCCGCGTACGCCGCGGCCGAAGCCGCTCTCGCGCTCGCTCCGGCGATCACCGTGCCGGCGGTCACCCTCGACGGCACCGCCGACGGGAACTTCCCGGCGACCGACGGCACCCCCAGCGCCGCGCATTTCGTTGGCCCGCGCGCACATCATCGGGTACGCGACGCGGGCCACAACCTCCCGCAGGAAGCGCCCGAGGAGTTCGCCGACGCCGTCCGGGAGGTCTTCGAAGCCGCGCGGGCGACGCGATGAGGCGTGTCGATCCGGCAATCCATTACATCGAGAACATCGTGGAGGAGAAGTGACCACCAGTCTGACCGAGAAGGTCGTCCTCGTCACCGGGGCGTCGTCCGGCATCGGCGAGGCCACGGCGCTCGCCCTGTCGAAAGCGGGCGCCCGGGTCGCTGTCGGGGCGCGGCGCGCCGACCGGCTCCGGTCCCTCGTGGACGACGCGTCCGGCGAAATGCTCGCCCTGGACCTGGACGTCACCGACCAGCCGGCGGTCGAGGCGGCCATCGAGGCCACCGTCGCCCGGTTCGGCCGACTCGACGTGCTCGTGAACAACGCGGGAGTCATGCTCAGCGGCCCGATCCTGGGCGCCGACACGACCGAGTGGATCCGGATGGTCGAGACCAACCTCCTGGGCTCCATGTTCGCTGTCCACGCCGCGCTTCCGCACCTGTTGGAGACCAAGGGCGCCGTCGTCCAGATCTCCTCGACCTCCGGGCGCACGGCCTCGGCCGCCAGCGCCGTCTACGCGGCGACCAAGTTCGGGATCACCGCATTCTCGGAAGCGCTGCGGCAGGAGGTCACCGCCCAGGGCGTCCGGGTCATCGTCGTCGAACCGGGATTCGTCGCGACGGAACTGGCCGATCACATCACCGATCAGGCCATTCGATCCCTAGCGCAGGACATGGCTCGGTCGATGCGGACCTTGCGGCCCGAGGACATCGCCGGTGCGATCCTCTACGCGCTCGCCCAGCCGGAGCACGTGGCCGTCAACGAGATCCTCATCCGGCCCACCGACCAGACCCGCTGATTCCGCCGCCTCCCATCAGTGGGGCCGGGCCGAGGGCCCGGCCCCACTGATCACTCTGTCCGCTGAGCGACGAGCACGCAGGCGTCGTCGCCCGCCGCGGCGCTGAAGTCGAGCTGGTCGAGCAGGGCTGCCGGATGATGGATGCCCGCGATCCGATCGGCGAGCTGGCTGATGCCGTCATCGAAGCTGCCTCGCCCAATCATGCCGTCGGTGTAGAGGACGAGTGACTGCCCTGGCCGCAAGACACGTACCTCCTGCTCGTACGGCGGTTGCGCGAACATGCCGAGCAACGGCCCGCGCGGGTTGGGTAGCCGCACCCCACGCCGATGATCGGACAGCAGGACCGGTGGATGTCCCGCGCGTGCCCAGACCAACCGGCCACCGCTCGGCCGGTACTTTGCGATGACGGCGGTCGCGGTGACCGAGCCGGCTGCCTGGCACAGCAGGTTGTTCAGTTTCGTCAGCACCACCGCCGGCGGTTCACCGGCGGACGCGTACGCCGCCATGGCGTAGCGCAGGCCGATCATGGATTCGACGGCGGGCAGGCCGTGCCCCTCGACGTCGCCGACGGCGAGCACTACATCGCCGTCGGGCAGCTGCGTGACGAGGTACCAGTCGCCGCCTATGTGGACTTGCGGATCGCCGGCCCGGCAGCGCACGGCGATCCGCAGCCCGCCGAGGTCGGTGATCAGATCGGGTGTCGGCTGGATCGCGTCCTGCAGGACGTGGCTGATCCGTCGGTGGCGGGCCAGCTGCCGGCGCAGCGATCGGTGTTCACGGGCAGCGGGCTGGAAGGTGTCGGTCATTGCGTTCTCCTAGGCGTACGGGTGGCGGCGGCAGCGAGGTGGTCTTCCAGTGCGGTGACGTCGCCGGTCTGCGCGGCGGCCCGGAATCGGGCCAGGAACCGCCGATGTTCGAGCTTGTCGATGGGGTTCGGACGGCCGCCGCTCAGCCGCCGGCCGGCCCGGCTCACGAGCTTGCGCGCGTACACCTCGGTGACCTGCAGGATGTCTGCGATCTGGTCGTACGGGTAGCCGAAGGCCTCCCGCAGAACGTAGGCGGCCCGCTCGACCGCGCTCAGTCGTTCCAGGAGCAGCAGGCAGGCGATCTCCAGGGCCTCCGCGCGTTCGGCTCCGAGCGCCGGGTCGGCCTCTGTGTCGACGGGTTCGGGCAGCCAGGTGCCGACGTAGGTCTCGCGACGCGACCGGGCGGACTGGGCGACGTTGATCGACAGCCGGGTCGTGGTCACTGCGAGGAAGGCCGCCGGGTTGCCGACGCCCTCGTGGTCGGTGCTGTGCCAGCGCACCCAGGCGTCCTGCACGATGTCCTCGGCTTCGGCGACGCTGCCGAGCATCCGGTACGCGATGCCGAAAAGGCGGGGCCGGACCGAGACGAAGGCGGAGACGGCGTGGTCGAGGGTGTTCGTCGAGGTGCTCATCGGCTCCTCGCAGCGTCGTGCCGGCCACGACCGTGGAACGGCCCGATGCTGACGCCGTCGGTGTCTTCCTCCACCACGGCGATGTGCGGATGACGACGCCAGCCACGGCATCGCACGGCGACCACGGCCGCCCAGTAGGGGTCGAAGTCGTCCGACGATCGCATTATGCGTAGCCGGCGCCCCAAGCCGGCGCTGCACCGCTGACAGCGGGACTCGGCGGCGATGACGTCGTACGCGATGTGGATCAGCGTGAGGTCGAGATGGGTGTCCTCGAGCGGGCTCGGCGACGTGGCGTCACTGCGCCAGAACGTCCACGGTGTGGCAACCCAGTCCATGGTTCTCCTTTGGTGGCAGGCGTTTGCGTTTCCTCACCGTCACATCGCCAGTGGCCCGTTCGATCCAGGGAAACTCACTGGGGACGCCGGGCCAGGGCGGGGCCAGGGTGTGTGCCGTCACCAGGTTTGACCGCTGGAGCGGAGCACCATCTCGTTGACGGACACCTGTCGTTGCCTGGTCACGAGGTAGCTGATCGCATCCGCGACGTCGACCGGCCGCAGCGCCCCGCTGTCCTGCGCCGCTCCGGCGGACACGTCGCCGGGCCGCACCTGACCGACCCGTACGCCTTCCGGCCGCAGTTCCTGCCGCAGGGATTCGGTGAATCCGCCGAGCCCGAACTGGGTGAGGCTGTACGCGCTCGACGCGGGGCGGGCGACTCGGCCCGCCGTGGAGCCGACGATCACGAGGTCGGCCACCTGCCGGGGTGCGGTGGCGGCCGCGTCGATCAGGTACGGCACCGCGGCGTGGGTGATGTGCAGCGCCGTGGTCAGGTTGAGGGCGACCATGCGGTCCCACTCCTCGACCGTGGCGTGCAACGCGGTGTTGATCAGCTGATGGCCGGCCGTGATGATCAGGATGTCGAGCCGGCCGAACCGGCGCAGTGTCTCCTGGACGGCGTCGGATGCGCCGTCCGCCGTGGTGAGGTCGGCTTCCAGCGCGGCCGCCTGGCCTCCCCCGCCGATGACGTCCCGCACCGTCGGCTCAAGGTGCTCGCGCCGGTCACCGGCTAGGGCGATCGCTGCGCCTTCTTGGGCCAGGCGGTGGGCCGTGGCGGCGCCGACGCCGCCGGTGGCTCCGGTGACGCCGGTGGCTCCGGTGACGAGCGCGACGGCGGACTGAAGCGGCTGATCGGACATGGTGGTCTCCTCGAGTCACGGACGACGCTGAGGCGCCGTCGCCAACTCGACGAGACTCACGTGGCCAGGCACCCGCCCGCGCCAGGGAAACTCACTGGTGCGGGACCTCCAGGGGCCTGGCGGTCTCGTGCTCGCCGAGCGGCAGGACGTCACGCAACTGCGAGCGCGAGGTGATGGCGAGTTTGGTGAAGATCTTGCGCAGGTGCCACTCGACCGTCCGCGGGCTCAGATACAGCCGAGCGCCGACTTCCGGATTAGACAGTCCGTTTCGGACCAGCACGGCGATCTGCTCCTCCTGAGGCGTCAGCTCGTCGGTGGCGGCGGCGTTGACCGCGCGCTTGCGGACCGTTTCGCCCGTGGCCAGCAGTTCGCGCCGCGCTCGCTCTGCGAACGCCTCCATGCCGATTTCGACGAACATGTCGTACGCCGTGCGCAGGTGGGTTCGCGCTTCGGCCCGCTGACGCTCCCGCCTCAGCCACTCGCCGTACAGCAGATGAGCGCGGGCGAGTTCGGGACGCAGCAACGTCCGGCCCAGCCGCTCGATCGCCTCCCGATACAGCAGATCGGCTTGGGTACCTGCGGTGAGCAGTGCCCGGCATCGGGCCAGCGTTCCCTGTGCCCAATCGGTGTCGCATGGTTCGGCTGCTTCGGCCAGGCGGTCCAAGGCGCGGCGGGCCGCCTGGCCGTCCCCGACTCGTGTCGCCGCTTCGATGATCTCCGGAAGCACCCACACCGACACCCACAGTTCGGCGATCTGCGTACTGGTCTCGGCGGCCGCGGCTGCCTGCTCGTAGCGCCCGAGCCCGTTGTACAGCACAGCGGCCGCCCAGTTCGCGACGGTGACGCCCATCAGCTGGCCGTCTTGCCCCGCCCAGTCGATCGTGGCTGCGATCAGCTCCGCGGCCTCGGTCTGTCTGCCCTGCAACGCCGTGAGGAGTAGCCGGGTGTGCTGGGCGATCGGAATCCGGGCGACGGTCGCGATGGCGTCGGACTCGGCGACGATCGCGGCGGCGCCGGCGAAGTCACCGGTCAGCAAGCTCGAAATCCCCAGCGATGCCAGGTAGATCGGCAGCTCGGTCAACGCTCCGGCCGCGCGTACCTCCTCTGCGGCCCGCGCGTAGGTCTGGCACATCGCGCGGTCGTCCCAGACGACGCAGCTCACCCCGGCGGCGACCCAGCCCCATTTCAGCAGATCCTCCGTGGTGTATGCGGCCGGGTTCGCCAGGGCCACCATCGCCTCCCGCAGCGTGGGGAGGGCAGCTGCCCGGCCCTTCGTCACGAGCAGCGCGTACCCGGACAGCACCAGGTCGATCGGACGCGGGACGCCGGGCGGCGGCGGGACCGACCGCATCGCCTGCGAGACGGCGACCAGGCTGTCGCCGTCGGCGGCGATCAACGAGGACGCACCCCAGGCCAACAGGTAGGTCTCCCGCGCCAGATCCATGTCGTGCGGTTCGAGTCGCTGCGCCGCCGACAGCAACATCGGCGGTGCTTCGTTGTTGAACCCGGCCGCCATCGTGATGTGACTGCGGACCAGGTGTGCGCGTACGCGCAGGAACTCGGTCTGGGCGTCGAGCGCCGCGATGTCGACGAACCGCCGCGCGGCGGCGAGGTCACCCGCCCGGAGGCTGGCGTCGGCCGCGGCGACCGCGCGTTCGGCCCGGCGG
Source organism: Hamadaea flava (assembly GCF_024172085.1). Lineage (NCBI taxonomy): Bacteria > Bacillati > Actinomycetota > Actinomycetes > Micromonosporales > Micromonosporaceae > Hamadaea > Hamadaea flava. The sequence continues at coordinate 1,830,254 of NZ_JAMZDZ010000001.1, forward strand.
GCCCGGTCCACGGTCAGCGCCACCGAACGCTGAAGGAACGCCGCCGCTGCGGCCAGCCCGCCCCGGGACTGGGCCCGCCGGGCCGATCGTTCGAGCTCGGCGGCGACCTGCTCGTCCGGAGCGGCGGCGGCCGACGCCAGATGCCAGGCCCGGCGATCCGGGTCGGCCTGCTGGTCGGTCACCTCGGCCAACGCCAGATGAACCGATCGCCGGTCCGTTTCCGGCGCGGAACGGTAGACGGCCGACCGCACGAGCGGATGGCGGAAGGTGACCCGGACGCCGAACGAAAGCAGACCGTCCATGCCGCCGGTGAGCGCTTCCGCCGGTGTCACCCCGAGTCGATCGGCGGCCCGCCACACCAGGGCGGGATCCCCGACCGGCTCGGCGGCGGCGATCAGCAGCAGCAACCGGGTCGCAAGCGGCATCTCCTCGATGCGATGCAGGAAGCTCTCCTCGATCTTGCCCGGCAGCGTGTCCGCGCGCGGCAGGCCGAAGCCGCCGCCCAACTGGGTGATGGTCAGGCCGCGGTGCAGTTCCAACAGGGCAAGCGGATTGCCGTCGGCCTCCGCGATGATCCGGGCCCGGACATGCCGGTCGAGCCGCGCGTGGGTCACCGAGTCGAGCAGGGCGTGCGCGTCACCGTCCCGCAACCCGGTGACCTCCAGCTCGGGCAGGCCCGTCAGCTCCTGGCCCCGTTCCCGGGCGCCGAAGACCAGCGCGACCGACTCGGCCAGCAGCCGCCGGGCCACGAAACCGAGAACCTGCGCCGATGCCCGATCCATCCACTGCGCGTCGTCGATGACGCAGAGCAGCGGCTGTCCCTCGGACGCCTCCGATAGCAGGCTCAGCACCGCGAGCCCCACCAGGAAACGTTCGGGAGGACTCCCCTCGCGCATGCCGAACACCGTTTCGAGCACCGCGACCTGTGGAGCCGGCAGGTTCTTCGTCCGGTCCAGCAGCGGTGCGCACAACTGATGCAAGGTGGCGTACGCCAGTTCCATCTCCGATTCGACGCCGGCCGCTCGCAGCATGCGCATATCTGTCGCGGAGCCTTCGAGGTAGTCGAGCAGAGCCGACTTCCCGACGCCGGCCGAACCGTGCACGAGCAACACCCGGCTCTCCCCCGCACACGCCGCCTTGATCAGCTGATCAAGGACCTGCCGCTCGGCCGCACGCCCCAGCAGCCGGAGCTTCTTGCCGTGCCGTGAGCTGTAACGCCGCTGATCCACCCGCCACCCCGCCCTCGGTCGGCGGCCACGCGGGCCGCCCGGACTCATTTGCAGCAAGAGACCGGGCAGCCCGCCGATCCGTGACAGCTCAGCCGCGAACCCGCGGCATGAACGGCGTCACACCCACCCGGCTGTCACGGTCCCACCGGCTGCTCGGTCTGAGCTGACACCGGAGCAGAAAGGCAGCCACATGAATCAGCACATCCTCGAACCGGCGGCTCAGGCGTTCGCCGACGCGGTCGCCCAGCCGCCGTTCCTGTACGAGCTCGGGGTGGATGGGGCCCGCAAGATCCTCGACGACGTCCAGGCGGCCCCGATCGCCATGCCAGAAGTCGACGACAAGTGGATCATCGTCCCTGCGGCGGTGGGCGATGTGCGCGTGCGCATCGTCAAGCCCGTCGCCGCGGAGTCGGTCCTGCCGGCGATCCTCTACGTACACGGCGGCGGCTGGATCCTCGGCGACGCCGGTACGCACGACCGCCTGGTCCGCGAGCTGGCCACCGGGGTGCACGCCGCGGTCGTGTTCGTCGAGTACGACCGTTCGCCGGAGGCTCGTTACCCGGTCGCGATCGAGCAGGCGTACGCCACCGCGCAATGGATCACCCAGCACGGTGTCGACGAGGGGCTCGACAGCGCTCGGCTGGCCGTAGCCGGGGACTCCGTCGGCGGCAACATGGCCGCGGTGCAGGCGATCCTGGCCAAACAGCGCGGCGACGTCACCTTTGTCCACCAGTCGTTGTACTACCCCGTCACCGACGCCGGCCAAGACACCGGCAGCTACCGCGAATTCGCGGACGGACCGCACCTGACCGCCAAGGCGATGGCGTGGTTCTGGGACGCGTACCTGCCCGAGCACGACAAGCGCGATGACATCACGGTGTCGCCGTTGCGGGCAACCGTCGACGATCTCGCCGGGCTGCCCGAGGCATTCGTCCTGGTGGACGAGAACGACGTCCTTCGCGACGAAGGCGAAGCCTACGCCCGCAAGCTCACCGCGGCCGGCGTACGCACGACGAGTGCCCGCTACAACGGCACTCTGCACGACTTCATGATGCTCAATCCCGTACGCGAGACCGCCGCCTCGACGGCCGCGATCGAGCAGGCGATCCACGTCCTGCGCAAGGCCCTCGGCCGCGACTAGCGCCCGCCGTCATCCGACTCATCTGAGTAATCCACCGTAGAGGAGAACAACCATGTCCGAGCAGAAGCCGACCATCGTCCTCGTCCACGGCGCGTTCGCCGAGTCCGCCAGCTGGGCCGGGGTCGTCGAAGGGCTCGCCGACCGCGACCTCGACGTCGTCGCGGTCGCGAACCCGTTGCGCAGCCTGCCGGGCGACGCCGCGTACGTGCGTGACGTCGTCGCGAGCATCGACGGGCCGGTCGTGCTCGTCGGCCACTCCTACGGCGGCATGGTCATCACCGAAGCCGCTGCGGGCAACGACAAGGTCGCCGCGCTCGTCTACGTCTGCGCGTTCGCACCGGAGCACGGCGAGACCGCCTTCGAGCTGTCCACCAAGTTCCCGGGCAGCACCCTCGGCGCGGCGCTGGCCGCGTATCCGGTCTCGACCGGCGGCAACGAGTTCGCCATCCGGCCGGAGGCGTTCCACCACCAGTTCGCCGCCGACGTGTCGGCCGAGGTGGCCGCGATGATGTCCGCGACGCAGCGCCCGGTCACGCAGGATGCCCTCACCACTGGGCTGCGGTCGCAGCTGCCCGCGTGGAAGTCGATCCCGTCCTGGTTCGTCTTCAGCGACGCCGATCTCAACATCCCGGTCGCCCTGCACCGTTTCCTGGCCGATCGCGCCGGGGCCAAGGGCGTCCGCGAGGTGCCCGGCGCCTCGCACGCGATCAGCGTCTCCGCCCCCGATGCGGTGACCGAGTCGATCCTCGACGCCGTCTACGCGGTCGCGGCGTAAGCAGAACGCAGCGGAGGTCCCCGGTGTCGCACCGGGGACCTCCGCCGGATGGCGGCACCGTCAGCGGAGACCTTCGACCATCAGCGCGGCGAGTTCACCTCGCGACTTGACGCCGACCTTCGGGAACAGTCGGTAAAGATGAGTGGTCACCGTACGCGGCGACAGGAACAGCCGCTCCGCGATCTCCCGGTTACTCAACCCGTCGCCGGCGAGGCGGGCGATCTGCTGTTCCTGCGGGGTCAACGAGTCGATCGCGTCGATCGGCTTGCGGCGCGACTCCCCCGTGGCCCGCAGCTCTGATCGCGCGCGTTCGGCCCACGGTGTCGCTCCGAGCGCGTCGAACGTAGTGGCCGCGGCACGCAGCAGCGGCCTCGACTCCGCGGCTCGGCGCTTGCGGCGCAGCCAAGCACCGTACGCAAGTTGCAGGCGGGCCCGCTCGAACGGCCAGTCGTGCAGATCTGCCGCCAGCGCCGAGTCGTACGCCTCCGCCGAGTCGGCCAGCACCGCTTCGGCGTAGCGGAGACCGACAGCGAGTGCGGGCGAGCGGCTCGTCGTGGCGAGCGGCGTCAGTTCGGCCACGACGGCGCGTACCTCGTCGAGCGCGCCGCTGTGGGCCGCGGCCTCGGCCAGGTGACCGACGAGGGTGAGCCGGACATACGGGTGGTAGGCCACGTCCGCTGGATCGAACACGCGAAGCAGCTCCTGTACCGCCTCCTCCGGCCGACCCTCGACGAACGCGACCACCCCGCGGATACGCTGCGTCAACGCCAGCATCGGGTGCATGCCGGCCGAGTGCAACACCGTCTCGCCTCGCTCGGCGATCTCAGTAGCGGTCTTTCCGTTGCCGCGCAAAGCCTCCGCCATGCCAAGCTGAAGCTCGGCCTGCAACGCGTACGCGGGCCGGTCGACCTCGCTGGCGAGCGCTATGCCCTCGGTCGCCGTCGGCATGGCTGCCCGCACGTCGCCGGCGGTGGCGGCGTTGTAGGCCAGGCTCGTCAGGGCGTTCGTCAGCGAGACGATCCGGCCCTTCCTCCGCAGAGCGGCCGCACTCGTCGTCAGAAACGCGTTGGAGAGCGCGAACGCGCCGAGCGCCGAGGCGGCGATGCCCAGGTCGCAGCTCTCCCAGGGCTCGAGATCCAGCCGATCCTGCAAGGCGGTCAGACGGTCAAGGCAGTAGGCCCCGCGTTCGACCGGCCCGGCCATCGCCAGCGCGTAGATCACTCGCCAGTCGACCACCTGAGCGCCGACCTGCTCCACCACACGCACGTAGCGCATCCTGGTGTCGTCGTCGGGGTTCGACCAGAAGAATCTCAGGCTGATGCTGTTCATCGTCTCGAGCGCGAGCCCCAGGTCGTCAGCACCTCGCATGCTGTCGATGTGCTCGGCGTAGATGCCCAACCGGCTGCTGCCAGTCCAGCCCGTGGCCAGGTACACCTCCGGGTACCACGTCAGCCGCAACCAGTCCGACGGGCGCAGGTCCGCACCTTCCAGCAGGGCGAGCAGGCGGCGTACGGAATCCATGTCGCCTTGCTCGCCGGCGATCCCAGCCGCCCAAAGCAGCCGGCTGCCCCGCTCCTGCGGATCTTCGCTGAGCTGGGCGGCGCGCTCCATAGCGGCCAGCGCGATCGCACCGGCCTGCCGGTCGGCGGCTCGGATGGCCGCGGCGGCAAGGTCAACGGCGAGCGTCTCGTCGGGGCCGGCAGCCGCTGCCGCCCGATGCCATAGCCGCCGATCGTGGCCGGTCACAATCTCCGCGAGGCAGGCGTGCACCCGCCGCCGCTGAGTGACCGCCGCCGACTGCCGCAGTGCCGAACGCATCAGCGGGTGCCGAAACCGCACCTGGTACTGCTCGTCCACGCTGATCAGCCGACCGGCAACGGCCGGCTCGACGTCGTCGACCGTGGCGGGCCGGTCCAAGAACCGGGCCGTCGCGGCAAGCACCTCATCGAGGTCGTCGCCGTCATCGAGCGCTGCGACCAGCAGTAGCGCACGCGTCTCGGCCGGCAGTTGGTCGGCCAGCCCCACGAACGTCTGCTCGACTCGGGTGCTCAGCGGAAGCGAGGATGGCGACAGTGCGGTATGGCCGGTTCGCGCGGCCAGTCCGCCGAGCTCGACCAGTCCAAGTGGGTTGCCCGCCGCCTCGGCGAGCACGCGATCGCCTAGCGCCGGTGAAAGCTCGGGCGCGATTTGGTCGAGCAGGGCGCGGGCGTCGGATGGTTCCAGCGGTTCCAGCGGCAATTGCGGCAACGCGGCGGCGGCGAGCAGCCGCTCGACATCAGCGCTGTCACGGACCGTCATCACGAGCGCGACCGGATCCGCCGCCAGCCGCCGGGCGACGAAGGCCAGCACGTCCCAGCTCGCCCGGTCCAGCCACTGCGCGTCCTCGACCGCGAGCAGGACGGGTTCGTCGATCGTGCCGAGCAGGCCGAGCACCTCGACGCCGACCTGGAACGGCGACTCACCCGCCGCAGCGCCCAGGCCCGGACGCACCCGATGGAGCAGTTGCTGCACCCCGGCGTACGGCAAGTGGACCTCAGCCTGCACGCCGGTGGTGGTCAGCACACGCATGCCGCGTTCCACGGCTCGCGCACGAGTCTCGCCGAGCAGCGCAGACTTGCCGATACCGGCCTCACCTCGAAGGACGAGCGCGCCGCCGCGGTCATGAACGGCCTCGTCCAGCAGAGTCGTCAGCGCCTCGGTCTGTATCGCCCGGCCGACGATCACCAGATGCCTCGGGCCGATACCGGTTGTGTCCGCGACTCCCGCAGTCCTCGTGCTCCGCCCGCCATCCGGTCCCCCTGCCTGCTGCCGACGATCATGCATCAGGCCCAAGTCCAGGGCAAGAGATGCAGGTCACCGATCGTCCGTGACAGGATCCGGCTGCCCTGGCTACACCTCCGTCTCGACGGCGTTCCGGAGACTTCGGCACGACATCAGCAACTCGCTGAGGCCGACCCTCCGGCCCGCAACCGGTCGCCTGCCTCGGCTTCTTTCCGCGCCACCCGCTACTGCCGTCCGCAGATGCTTGCGGGCCCGGCTCACCAGCTGGCGGGCGTACACGGCGGTGATCTCAAGAACCTCCGCGATCTGCTCATACGGGTACACGAAGGCTTCGCGAAGGACATAGGCCGCCCGCTCCGCGGGAGCGAGTCTCTCCATCAGCAGCAGGCACGCGAACTCGAGTGCCTCGGCCCGTTCCGCCCCCAGCGCCGGGTCGGCACTGGTGTCCACGGGCTCCGGCAGCCATTGCCCGGAGTAGGTCTCCCGCCGCGAACGGGCCGACTGGATGACGTTGATGGACAGGCGCGTGGTCGTCAGCGCCAGGAAGGCCGACGGGTTGGCGATGGCCGAGCGGTCGGTGCGCTGCCAGCGCACCCAAGCTTCCTGAAGCACATCCTCGGCCTCGGTCACACTGCCCAGCATTCGGTAGGCGATGCCGAAGAGACGCGGCCGCGTCTCGACGAAAACGGCGACTGCCTCTTCCAGCGTGTACGCCCGCGTCGGCCGCTCTGAATCGACGCCCATCGAAACTGTATCGGCACCATGAACCATGAACCGAACGTAGGAGCGACCAGCGGTTGCCTGCGTACGTAAGAGTACGTAATTCGGCGGACCATCTGAGCCAGGCGGCGCGTCGGCAGCGACGTCGGGCGTTACTTCTCCGCGGCGCCCGGCTTGGCGAGTCGGCGGCGCAGCCGGGCGACCAGACCGGAGGGGGCCGGCGCGAGCCAGCGCACGATGGTCTCGACGACCTCGGGGTCTATGTTCTGGGGCCGTGCATAGTCCTCTGGTGTGGACGGTCGGCTGCCGGAGAAGAACAGGTGGTCGTCGGCGTCGAGCACGTGGATCGTCACGTCCGCCCGGCCCGCGAGCCCCGCGCGCCAGCGGGTCAGATCGTCGGCGACGGTGACTTGGTAATCCCGGCCGCCCTGCAGGACCAGGATGGGGCGGTCGACTGCGGCCGCGGTCGCGACTTGGTCGTACGCCCGCGCGTCGAGCCAGTACGCCGCCGGCCACCCGAACAGCAGCTCGGTTGCAGGGGTAGCGACCGACAGATCCGGGTCCTCCACGGCGGCCGCCTGGCGGGCGAGCAGGTCGGCCGTCCCCGCCGCGCCGGGATTGAGGCTGACGAGGTGACGAGCGACGCGTACGGCGGCGGTTGGCAGCGGGGCGGCGTCTGCGGCGAGCATGACGAGGCCGGCGATCGCGGGCTCTTCGGCCGCGATCCGGGGCGCTACCTTGCCGCCGCCGCTGTGGCCCAGCACATAGATCCGGCCGGCATCCACACCAGACGTCCGCCGCAAGAGGTCGAGCGCGGCCCGGGTGGGCGGCGCGTACTCGTCCATCATCGTGTACGGATCGGGGCCGAAGACCGGCTTGTCGAAGCGAACGACGGCGACACCCCGGCTGGCGAGCCCCCAGGCGAGATCCTTGAGCGGCTTGTTGGGCCCAGCGGTGCCGTCTCGGTCGAACGGCCCGGCCCCGGCGAGCAGGATGACCGCCGGCCCGGTCGGGGACTTCGGCAGCGTCAGGCTGCCCATGACCTCACCGAGGGCCACCTCGCGCTCGGTGAACCTGCCGGGCTTGGCATAACCGGGCGCCTGCCAGCTCTGCCCTAGTGGTGGCGCCAGCCGCAGGCCCTGCACCTGGCCGGCGTCGTCGACCGACAGCACGAGCGTGAACCCGCCCTGTGCACCGGTCACCGGCACGCTCACCCGAATGCGCCCGTCCACCGACTCGCTCACCGGTTCCCCGACAGTCAGGTGTGGTCCCGCCTTGGCCGCTTCGGCCATCCAGGCCGTCCGTAGGGCCTCCGCCGACACGACTGCCCGGAGCGGGGCTGCGAACAGTGCCTCGATGTCGGCGAAGCCACCCTCGACAGCCAGCGCGGCAACGTGCGCGGCGATGCTCTCCGACTCCAGCCTCATCCCAACTCTCCCTGGCCCGACGCCACCATTCTCACAACATGCGAACGGTAGCACATTATGAGATCATTGCTGGATGGAGACCCTGGAACTGCTCGGCCACCCGGTACGCCTGCGGATCGTGCACGCCCTGCGTGGCGACCGGCTGCTCACCACGACCCAGCTGGCAGCCCTGCTCCCGGATGTGTCGAAGGCGATGGTCTACCGTCATGTCGATCTGCTGACCGAGGGCGGAGTCCTGGAGGTGGCCGAAGAGCGCCGCGTACGCGGTGCGGTCGAACGCCACTACCGGCTACGCCGAGAGCGGGCCGGCATCGACCCGGCCGAGGCGAGCACGTTCACCTCTGACGACCACCGGCGCTGCTTCGCGGCCGCCGTCGCCGCCCTCGTCGCCGAGTTCAACGCCTACCTCGACCGGCCGAAGACCGATCCGGCCGCCGACCCAGTCGGGTACCAGCAGCACGCCATCTGGCTGGACGAGAAGGAACTGCACGCGATGATCCGGGAGCTGCGCGCAGCCATCGTGCCTCGCCTGGGCAACAAGCCCGCCGCAGGCCGGACGCGTTACCTGCTCAGTCCCATCCTCTTCCCCAGCGAGGAATCCCCGCCGTCCTGACCGCAGCGGGGTTCGCCGAACGAAGGGTTTGCCGAACGAAGCCGATGCCTGGCGCGGGATGGCGCACCGCTGGACTGAACCGGCCCTGGTCGCCGTCCAGCGGGAAGCCTGTTCCCCCCGCTGGACGGCGATGCGGCCCAGTAGATGACTCGGCTCAGTACACGTATGTCGGCCGGTTCGACAGATACAGCCGGTACCACGGGTCGTACGGGTAGTCCGTCGACGGATAGGTCGGGATCGGCAGGCCCGTGCTGTCTTCCGCGAACCGCGCCACCCGGACCAATCGCTCGTTCTTGACGTCGTTCATCCAGGTCGTCTGCGGCACTCCCCGGTTGGCCGTGATCGCGGCGAACGGCGCGTTCCACAGCAGCGTCAGGTAGGTCTCGCGGTCCTTCTGATCGTCGTAGCCGACCTCGGTCCCCATGATCTGCGGATAGATGATGCGATGCCACGAATCGCTGGTGATCGGGTTCATGGAGTACTGCAGGACGCCCGCCATCCCGTCGGGGAAGTAGCCGGATTCGACCGTGATGACCTGGCCTTGGCGGTTCTCGGCCTGATCGTTACGATGCCGGGGCCAGCTCGTCGTCTGCGACCCACCCCACAAAATCTTTCCGAGGCTGACCTGCGCAACGCGCTCGATGCGAGTGTTCGGGTCGGACGGATCCTGATGGATCTCGCTGAGGATCCGGGCTCCGGTCCACTTCAGCGACGGGTGGCTCCCCTTCATGAGCGAGGTGCTCGGAACCTGCCAGGTGAGCTGGCCACCGGGCTCCACGTGGCCCAGTCGGTACCAGAGCGCGGCCGCGCTCGGCGATTGGTGGACCTCGACGAGGATGCCGGAGTCGGTCAGCGCCACGACCGGGTTGCTGCCGGTGTCGTAGCGGCCGTGGGTCAGCCAGGTGACGGTCCAGTCGCTTTGGACCTGCCCGGTCCAGTACCAGAGCGTGCCGTGCCCCGAGTCGTGGACCTCTACGACCTGGCCGCTGTCATTGATCGCCACGGCGGGATTCACCCCACGGTCCCGCAGGTACGCCAGCCGCGATTCCACCTGGCCGGAGAGCACGGGGATGATTTTGCCGCGGTAGTCGTAGACCCGGCGGTCGATCCCCGGTAGTGCGAGCCGGCTGCGGCCGAAGACCGAAATGAGGTTGTTGACGAGGACGGCGCTGCTGCCCTGCTCGTTGTTCAGATTGCTGTGGGTCGCGAGCACCAGCGTGATCGGCGCGGCGGTCCGGTTCTGGTCCGACCACTGCTTCACGACGAGCAGCCAATCGGTCAGCTGATTGGTCCGCGGGTTGCCGCCGCCGTGGTACACCTTGTCGCCCGGGGACTCGTCACCCACCTCGAACCGGCCGTGGGCCAGATGGACGTCGAACTCGAGCTGGCGGACGTGGGCGTTCAGCTGTGACCGCAGGTCGCCGCGATCGCCGCCGATGTCGCCGGAGAAGCTGTCGTGAGTGGAGGCGAAGACGGCTTCGCCGAACCTCGGATCGCTGCTCTGGGGCGCCCCCGCTGTCGGTGCCGCCGTGCCCGGCGCCGCCAGAGCGGAGCAGGCGGTCGCCGCGATGAGCGCCGTGACGAGCAGTCGCATGGGTTTGTGCAACAAGACCTCCTTGGTCGTCGACAGAAGGCGACTGCGGGGGTTGCCGCCAAAATGTGACAATATCGCATAAATCACTTACTTCTGGCTATTGCGCAACGTGGCACCCCTGTGCCCACCGGGCTTCCCGATCCCGGCGCGGCTGACGATCCCTCAGCTCACTGCTTACGGGACATCGGGCCACCGTCTCCGGCAATGTCGTCGTGCGGTCCGGCCGAAAGCGCGTACAGCCAGGGACAACCGGAATTCCACATCGGCACCGGCGGGGACGGCCAGAACCTCGGCCTGGTCGACCACGTGACCGCCAGTAACAACAACTCCGGCGGCTTCACCGCCGCGCTGTCCGGCAACAGCTGGCAAGGCGGCGGCACTCCCGGGGCACCATTCGGCGGTACGCCCAGCGCAGTGCCCGGCGTGCTGCAGGCGGAGAACTACACCACGGGTGGGCAAGGCGTCGCCTACAGCGTGAACTCGACGAACGGGACTGGCAACGCCTGCCGCGCCGACGGCGTGGATCTGGAAGCCACCTCCGACAGCAGCGGCTACAGCCTGGGCTGGACGTCGGCCGGTCAGTGGTTCCACTACACCGTCAACGTCGCCACCGCCGGGGCGTACACGCTGAACTTGAGAGTCGCGGCACCCAATGCCGTGACCGGCGCCCTCCACCTGGCCAACGCCTCCGGCGTGAAGCTGACCGGGGCCGTGAGTCTGCCCGCGAGCGGGGGTTGGCAGACCTGGACCACCGCGTCGGCGCGAGTGACCCTGCCGGCCGGAACCCAGACGCTGACCCTCTACCAGGACGCGGGCGGCTGGACTCTCAACAGCCTGCAGTTCACCTCGGGCAGCAGCACGAACCTGGCAGCCGGCAGACCGACCAGCGAATCCGCCCACAACGACGGGTACGCCTCCGGCAACGTCACCGACGGCAACCAGGCCAGCTATTGGGAAGGCCCGAACAACGCCTTCCCGCAATGGGTGCAGGTCGACCTCGGATCCGCCCACGCCGCGAGCCGAGTCGTGCTGCAACTGCCCGCGTCCTGGGGCGCCCGGGAGCGATGGCCCGCCGACACACAACCGCCGGGCCTGACGCGCCCACGCGGCCGACTGGTTTCCGGTCGCCTGGCAGGATGGCACGAGATTCGTACCGGCCGGGGAGATGAGGCGTACACGATGTCGGACCCGCAGGTTGGGGACGTCGGGACCGGCGACGGCTCCGCGCCGACGAGCCAACGCCCTTCCCCGCCCAGCGACCTGCGCGGTTGCCTCGGCATCGTCGGCATGATCGTGTCCATCATCGTTGTGCCGGCCTTCGTCCAGCCGCTGCTCGGCGGGCTGCTCTACCGCGGCCTGGGCCTGGGCGAAACACCTGACTGGTACGACCTCGCACCGCAGTACTGGCTGTTCGTCGCGCTCGGGGCGTTGCCGGGGCTCGTGGGCGTCGTCGTTGCTCTGCTCTCCGCGCAGCCCACCAACCCCCGAGCCGTGTCCAGGGTCTCCGCGTTCGGCATGGTCGGCGTCGGGTGGACACTCCTCTGGGTGGTGGCCATGTTCGGCGGCCGGGTCACCGACGTGACCGCCAGTAAGGTGTCGCACGCTTTCGACGTCAGCCTGACCGGCGCAGAGTTCCTCCGCGACACGACCAAGGCTGCCGCGGCCGCTCTGCCGCTCCTCATCGTCGGACTCGTCCTGTCGGTGCTGCTGACGGCCCGACAGGTACGCCTGCCCTGGCGTGCCGCCGCGGCGGGCGTCATCACCGTCGCCGCTGCCGTCGCGGTCGTCCTAGTCGGCCGGAACGTCGGCGGGGCCTACCTATAGGGAAGCCTTGCTGAGGTAGGCCCGTACTCGCCCTGCGGCACCCGGCAAGGCAACGAGGATCTCAAGCGACGTCTCCAGAAATGGCCTGCGCCGACCGACCTTGCTAGCTGAACCGCTGCTCGTCAAGGCGTGGTCGGGCAAGCGGTTCCCCGGTCGAAGGTGTACTGGGCTTCGATGGTGAACGTGCCGGCGGTGGGCGTCGACAGTTCGGTCCACCTTCCGTGCTGGGTGAGGCAGGCGTGCGGGGCCTGGTCGTCGACGACGCCGCGGATGGCGAGCCACGGTGACCAGGCGATGCGTATGAGCACCGTACCGGGGCGGGGCACGTCGAGGGTGATCGCCGCAGGTCCGCCGGATGTGACCGTGGCCGGTGGCGTGGCCAGGGGTTCGACGCCGTCGACCCGGTACACCCGCCAGTCTGCGTCCGACCACACCAGGCTCAGCCACGGGTGCCCGGAGGTGATGATCTTCGCTTCGGCGATGCCTGCGTCGTCGGGCTCGTCGGCCGACAGGACGACGTATCCGACGCTCCATTCACGCAGCCAAGCCCGGTAGTCCGCGGCCGTCAGCTGGTCCTGGTAGAACAGCGGGTTGCGGGCCACATCCGCCTGCCGGTTCCAGCCGCGGGCCAGGTTGACGTAGGGCGCGAGCCCGGCTGCCTCCCAGTGCGAGCGCAGCGGCACCACCTCGACCCGGAATTGTTGGGCGGCCAGCCGCCGCAGTTCGTCGATCAGCGGCCGGGAGTCGGCCACGCCGGCAGTCACCGGCGCGGTGGTGACGATGTTCACGACCGGATGCGCGACGGTCCAGATGGCCATCGCCGCCACGGCCGCATAGCTCGCCCGCCGGGGCCAGCCGCTGCGTTTGCGGGCAGCCTCGGCGCACATCAGGACGGCCGCACCGGCCAGCATCACCAGGCGCTCGACGTTGCTGCCGATCGGGGTCGGCACCGCCCAGCACAAGGCGACGCCGGCCGCGTAGACCCAGGCTCCGGCCCGTACGGTCGACCAGTCCCGCGGGACCAGCACCGCGACCGCGACGGCCGCGGCGAGCGTGGCCAGCGCCGAATACAGATGAAAAGGCTGCACGCCGGAGAACGGGAACAGCAGGGCGGTCGTCCCGATCACCACCGGCGGGCCTACCGCCATCAGGTAGGCCGGCCGACGCCGGCCGGTCAGGAACAGCGCCGCCGCGAACACCTCGATGAACAGTCCGGCAACCGGGCTGCACAAACTGGCCACGGCGCCCAGCACCGCGGCGAGCACCGGACGTGGCCGGCGATCCAGCAGGACGACCACTGCGAGCAGGGCGACAGCCAAGCCGAGCAGATAGGTGACTCGCCCGGCGGCGAGGTTGAGCCAGATGGCGAAGGACAGCCAAAGGATCGACGGCAGTGGCCGGTGCACGCCCGACCGGGAGAGCAGCCGGGCGGCCAGGGCGGTGCTCGCGACGGCGGCGACGACGCCAGTGGTGCGTACCCCGATCAGGACCATCAGGTACGGCGATATCACGCTGTATGACGCCGGGTGTATCCCCCCGTACCAGGACAGGTTGTACGCCGAACCGGGGTGATCGCGGACGAAGGCCGTCCAGGCGTACTGCGCCGCGAGGTCTCCTGCGTCGCGGGCCATCCACAGCGCCCAAACCAGGCTCAGCACACCGGACAGCAGGGTCGCTGCGACGACCGGCCGGGCCCACCATCGGCTCCAGCCGGGGATGGGGCCGATCGCCATGCTGCCTGGAACCACCATGCGCGTGTGGTGATCCTTTCCTACGGGCCGGCCGCGGGGATGCGGTGCGACGTTGCGTACGGCGGCCGCGGGCTCGCAGCACGGGAGCTCACGGTACGCGAGCAGGTATCTGTCGTCGGCGGCCAGGTCCGTGTCGGGGCGGCGAAGTCGCACGGCCGTCGGTGCGGTTGCACGACATCCACCGCGGCTCGGCCAGTACCGCCGCAGCGGCCGGGCTTGCGTTGAAACAGCCTCGCACGAGCCTTCTCTAGCCGGTGCCGCGGACCGGCGGCGTCGCGCGGTCGCGTACAAGTCTGGCGATGCCGGCGAAGGCTCGATAGCTAGGTTGAGGGAATGGGATGGCACCTGAGCGAGCTCATCGCGAAGCACGGCGTACCGGGCGCACAGATCGCCGTGCTGGCCGACGGGGAGATCCGCGAGGAGACCGCAGGCGTGCTGAGCCTGCACACCCGAGTGGAAGCCACGACCGATTCGGTGTTCAAGATCGGCTCAATCACCAAGGTCTGGACAGCCACGCTGGTCCAGCAGCTGGTGAATGACCGCGTGCTGGACCTCGACCGTCCCGTTCGCGACTACCTGCCCGGCTTTCGGCTGAGCGACCCGGCGGCCACCGAGATTCTGACTGCCCGCCATCTGCTCACCCACACCGGCGGCATAGACGGCAACCACTTCATCGACACCGGTCGCAACGACGACGCGATCGAGAAGTTCGTCGCCACGCTCGCCGACGCGGACCACCCGCTTCTGCCTGGCACCCTTTTCTCCTACTCCAACAGCGGGTATGTGGTGCTCGGCCGGCTCGTGGAGGTGCTCCGGGGCAGACCCTTCCACGACGTGCTCCGCGAGCACCTCGCTACCCCCTTGGGCTTGACGACCGTCGCCACCACGACGTACGAGGCGATCCTGCATCGCGCCGCGATCGGGCACGTCGCGACCGACGGGGAGCTGGCGCCCACGAAGAGCTGGGCGGTCCGCTATTTCTCCACGCCGAGCGGCTCTCATCTCGCAATGAGCGCTCGCGATCTGCTGAAGTTCGTCCACCTGCACCTCACCGACCCGGCGCTCGCGGCGCTGCGGGAACCCCAGCTCGAGTCCGTCCCGGACTTCGGCGGCGGCGTCGTAGGCTGGGGGCTCGGCTGGATGCTCTACCAGGACGGCGTCGTCGGTCACACCGGCGTTTCCAAGGGGCAGACGGCATTCCTGCGCGTCGTGCCCTCGGCCGGCGTGGCCGTAGCTGTGCTGACCAACAGTTCGGGTGCGGCGCCGATGGCCTACGAGATTCTCACCGCCGTCCTGGCAGATCTCACCGACGCGGTGACTACTCCGCTGCCAGTGCCGCCTGCGGAGTCGATCCCCGTCGACGTGGGGCGCATGTGCGGCACCTACCGCAGCACCTTGTACGATCGCACGCTCATCGTCGAGGGCGACCGCGCGTTCCTCATTCGCCGTCCCCGCAGCGAACTCGCGAAGTCCTTCCTCGGCAAGTCTGAGGAACGCGTCGAGGTAGTCCGCCTCAACGACAACGCGATCATCACCGCCACGCCGGGGCTCGACGGCCATCAAGTGCTGTCCCTTGTCGGCACCGACGAGGACGGTCGTGCTCGATTCCTTCACGACGGCGCCGCCGCCTACCGGGTTTCCTGACTGTCCCCAGGGACGATCCCGACCTCGGCGCGGCCCGCCGCTAGGTGTTGGCGGCCTCCCGGACGCGCACTGCAATGCCGTCGAGCATGCAGTCCAGGCCCAGCTCGAACTGCCATTCCCAGTCGTCCTTGCGCCGCCCTTCGCTGACGAAGCGCTGGAAGGCCGGGTAAGCGGCCGAGCGGCTACCGGTGGCGACGCTGCCCGGTCGTGCGATGTCGTGACTGATCCTCACTGTCTGACCACAAGGTCAGCGATGTCTGGGTCGCCGGTCAGTCGATGCCTTCGATGATGCGGAAGTCGCGCTCGACGCCGTCGGGGAAGGCCACGAGCGCCTTCTGGTACGCCTCGCTCTCGTATGCCGCGACCGCCTCTGCAAAGCTGTCGAACTCGATCAGAACCACGCGTTGCGTGATTCCGGCCTCGTGCGCGACGACTCGACCGCCACGGGACAGGGTGCGCCCGCCCCCAGCCCGGACAGCCGGACCGGCCAGCTTGTTGTAGGCGGTCAACCTCTCAGGGTCTGATATTGCGGGGTAGACACTGACCCAGTAGCCCTTAGCCACGGAAACCTCCTGTGTTCGGCCGGACCGGTCCGACTTCGAATTGGCACTCGGATCGACCGATCCCGGCGACGGGTACTACGGTCAGTCGAATCGCCATATGCGCAGGTTAGGGCTTGATGTGCGGTCGAGGGAAAGACCGGTACGGGATAGACTCAGAACGGATCGTTATCAATCGGCAGGGGGGCACGTGGCGCCGGACACGGTGAGCCTGCGGTACTTCCTGGTGCTCGCGCAGGAGTTGAACTTCACCCGCGCGGCCGCACGGATCGGTATCGCACAGCCCGCACTCAGCGCCCGGATGCGCCGATTGGAGGCGGAACTCGGTACGGCCCTGCTGGTCCGCAACACACGTAGCGTCGTATTGACCACGGCCGGTGCGGCTTTGGCGGAGTCCGCGCCGCCCGCGCTGGCGGCGCTGGACCGGGCATGGGGCACCGCCCGGAGCGCGGCGGCCGGTGAACTGGGCGCGCTGCGCATCGGATACAGCCTCAGCGCCGGGGCCGAGACCGCACCGGCCTTAGTGGACAGACTGATTCGCGGCAACAGCGGACTCGAGGTCAGCGCGGTCCCGATGGCGACACCGGAGATCTCCCCCGCAGTCGCCGACGGCCGCATCGATGCCGGGATCACCCGCGGTGAACAATCGGGCCGTGGCGTGCGCCGGTTCCTGCTGCGGCGTGCGCGCATCGGAGTCCAGTTGGCGCAGCACCATCCGCTGGCCGAACACCCGGAGATCGAGATCGCCGACGCAGCCGCGTATCCGCTGCGGCTCCCGGACCGTGCGGCCAACCCTGTGATCCACGATCAGCTGTCCGCACTGTTCCGAGACACCCGGCCACATCCCCGATTCCACACGCCCGCAGTCTCTTTCGACATGTCCCAGCGCGACCTACGCGACGGGGTCACCCTCGCCCCGGCCGGAGAAGCCGCGGCCACGGCACAACCGGCCGGTCTCACCTGGCGACCGCTGCGGGGCGCGCCCACCCTGGCGTTCCACCTGGTCCTCCCACGCGAACAGTCGCCGCTACACCGCCGCATCCGTGCCGTCGCCAAAGCCCTGGCGCACGAGCTGCACTGGCTGCCGGACTGACCCAGAGGTCAAGCGAGACTGATGCCGCAACAGGCGCGAGGGGAGAATGCAAAGGCAGCCCTCACCAGGTGGTGAGTGCCGCTCATGGGGTAACGTGCCCATCCCTCTGCGCAGAGTGGGTCAAGCTCGGGCCAACGTCTTTCGTCATCGCCTGACGAGACGATGTCTGAGTCGTCCAGCGGGACGGCGCGCCACGGCCGACGCGGTCGACGGGCGCGTCAGCCATCAGCCGTCGGCAGGATCTACTCAGCGTCCGCGTCGATATCCCACGAAACCTGCAATGCGCTCATTACGTCAGCCGCTAACTGACGAACCTGTGCCCACTCCGGAAGCTGAAGTCCTGCCTCCGACAAGAAGTTGGGCCGCGTACGATCGTATTCATCGACCTTGGCTATTACGGACCGCAACAGCTCCAGGTCAGCTGTCGGCAGGTCGTCATTTGCCACATGGGCCGTGGCGACGTTGACCATGTCGTCGAGCTGAAGCGCGATCTCATCAACGCCGACGCCGAGGTCCCGCACCTCCCTTAGTTGTCGCTCGGCAGGATAAGCAGCGAGCTGTAAACACTCCAGGACCCACGTCTGGAATGGCGTAGGCGAACTATCTTTCATCGAAGGATTCCTCTGATGTTGCCCTCATGACGGCACCAGCCCTCGCTCCCCCGCAGCTGGTACACAGCTGCACCCAAACAGTGTTACCAGCAGCGCACCACAGAGCTGTGAACGGTATCGCCTTTGCGTGATGCCGAGAACACACCCTGTCCAACCGAAACGCTGCCTGGTGGGGTGGCAGGATCGGGGGCATGGTCACCCGCCGCGTCCTCAACCGGGCTTTGCTCTCCCGCCAGCTTCTGCTGGATCGATCGGCGACGGACCCTCTCACAGCGATCGGGAGGGTCGCCGGGCTTCAGGCACAGTCGCCGAACCCGCCCTACTTTGGACTGTGGTCGCGTCTGGACCAGTTCGCGCTCGCGGACCTCACCGAGCTGATCGAGACTCGGCAGGTCGTCCGCGTGGCTCTCATGCACGGTACCGCGCAGCTCGTGGCCGCCCGCGACGCACCGGGCCTGCGCCACGTCGTCCAGCCCGCCCTCCACGACGCACTGCTGGCAACGCACGGCGAGCGGCTACGTGGGGCGCCCTTGACCGAGGTTGCCCGGGTGACCCGGGAGCTAGTCGAGGACATCCCTCGAACAATCGCCGACCTGGGCGCCGAGCTGGCCGCCCGCTGGCCAGACGTCCCCGTGACATCGCTAACCGCTGCCGCCCGCACCGAGGTGGCGCTGGTCCCAGTGCCGCCAGGCGGCACCTGGGGCGCCGTAGGCCAGCCCGCCTGGACCACGCTGTCCGCGTGGCTCAACCACCCGCATCCCCCGACGTCCACCGTGGCCGACCTCGTCGAGTGGTACCTGTCGGCCTACGGCCCGGCGACCCTCGACGACATACGGGCATGGTCAGGCCTGCTGGGCCTGAGTGAGATCGTTGAGGACGTCAACCTGCGTCTGGTACGCCTGCGGGGCGAGGATGGCGCGGAGCTCTTCGACATCCCCGACGCGAGGCTGCCCGACGAGGATGAACCCGCGCCCGCCCGATACCTGGCCGAGTTCGACAATGCGCTCCAGGCCCACGACGACCGGGCACGCATAATGTATGACGACGACCGGAAGGCCATTTTCGCCACCCCGGGCGTCGTCCCGGGCGTCGTGCTGGTCGACGGTTTCACCCAAGGCACCTGGAAGATCACCCGGTCAGGCAAGTCGGCTTACCTGGTGGTACGGCCGTTCGCCCAGATCCCGACCCGTGACGTTCACGAGCTGACCGAGGAGGGGCTGAGGCTGCTGGCATTCGCCGCCCCGGATGCATCGACCCACGACGTGCGCTTCAACTCCCGCTGACCGCCGTGCCAGAACACCACAAGGTGTCGGCGCACGGAGGACGTTGTGGCGGCCCGATGCCGAAGTGATTCCGACGCGTGAGCGGGTCAGGGCAGGATCGCGTCGATGTACCCGCCGTCGACCCGCACCGCACCACCGGTCGTTGCCGAGGACAGCGGTGAGCTGAGATACGTCACAAGATTGGCGATCTCCTCCGGCTCGATCAATCGCTGCAGCAGCGATTGCGGCCGGTGCTGCCTCATGAAAACGCGCTGCGCTTCATCCCAGGGCAGGTCGCGGTCGACGAGCTGGTAGACGAAGTCTTCCACCCCGCCGGTATGCGTGGGCCCCGCGATGACCGAGTTGACCGTAACGCCAGTGCCGGATGCTTCCTTCGCGAACCCTCGGGAAACGGCGAGCAGCGCCGTCTTCGACATACCGTAGTGGATCATCTCGGTCGGGATGACGACCGCCGAGTCGCTGGCGATGTACAGGATCCGCCCCCAACCGCGGCTCGACATGCGGGGTAGGTGATGCCGGGTCAGCCTCACGGCGGCGAGGACGTTGACCTCGAAAAACTGGCGCCACTCCGCGTCGGTGATCTCCAATGCGGGGCGCGATTCGAAGATGCCCAGGTTGTTGACCAGCACGTCCACCTGGGGCAGCGCTTCGGTCGCTGCCGCGAAGCCCTCGTCGGAAGCGACGTCGGCCACCACCGGCACCAGAGCTGCCTCGGGCAACACCATGCGTAACTCGTCGATCGCCCGGTCGACGGATTCGGTCGACCGGCCGTTGACACCGACGCGCGCTCCGGCAGCGGCCAGGCCGCGGACGATGGCGAGGCCGATGCCCTGGGTTGAGCCGGTCACGAGCGCAGTCCTGCCGGCCAGGTCGATCCTCACAGCTCAAGCGTAGTGGCCGGCCAGCACAGCTCGCTCAAGTTGCGGCCGAATCCGACGCCATCGGGTTGTGCGAGTCCAGCCGGCGGGCACGTCGGGTCAGATAGGTCGCCAAAGGTCCAATGGCAGATCAACGCCGTGGCGGCGTGGCAGGCCCAGGAGCGCTTGGCCCGAACTGGACGCGGCCCGCAAGAGTACCGGCGACAAGGCGTACTCATCGACGCCAACCGCCACATACTGCGTTCGCGGGACATCACAACGGTCATCCCGAGCGGAACGATCAGATCGCCAATCGGAAGCGGCGCGGACGCGTCGGCGGCAGGCCGCCGAACTTCGGCCGCGCCGCCTATCGCAAACGCAGCCAGGTCGACGCGGGTTCAACCGGCGAAAGCACTGGCGTGGACTGGCGACCAGCTTCGACAAGGTCGCCAGCCGCTACCGGGCCACACTCGACCTCGTCGTGACGTTGGACAGGCTACGTGCCGTGCCCGACGGTTGCGATCGGCGAACCCTCTCGTCATCGGTGGCGCTCAACGGCAGCGCCAACGGCCAAGCGCGCCGCTGTCAGAAAGGCTGACACGCTCGAATCGACGTCGTGGGAACGGGCGCTGGTCAGCGTGGCCCGGACTCCTGCGCCTTCAAAGACAGACGACAAGCCTCTGCTTGCCACCTGGCTGTTCAGCTCATCGCGAAGGCCAGCAGCGACTGCGGCAGCGAACTCGGCATGAAGCGGGTCAGCGAGGCTGACGAACTCGAACTCGTTTGTCCTGTTCCCGAGCGGCTCGAGGTCGACCACGATCTCGGCATAGAGCGGCCGCGCCCCAGTACTGGGCGAAAGACGTATACGAATGTCAAGCACCGGTCTGCTGAACAGGGATGACATGGTGCGCTCCTGAGGAGTCGGCGACTTCCAGGAGCCAGTCTTCACCGAACGGCAACACCAGACCACGCACCTGGCGCAGAGTCGGCGACATGCCACCGCCAGCGACCAAGGAACCCCGAGACAGAACGTAATGGCCTCCTAACCAGGGCGGGTTAAACGGTGCTTTCATATGTAGATGGCCGACTGGACGGCGTTGGCGCTCGGCGGGGCGGGTCTCGCCATCACCGCCGCCCCCGCGATCAATCGAGCTCGCCGCCGGTATCGGCTCCGGGCCATGCTCAAGCAGGACCTCGAGCTGGTCGCCGTCGCGGAGCAGGTGAAGCTCCAGGGACCGGGTGTCGGGTTGCTCCGGGAATCCATCGGTTCCCGGTTCGTGGAGTTGGTGGAGCATGAACGTCTGGTGCTGCAACGGGCGGGCATACGCCGGACGTGGGTGCGACGCGGCCTGCGGTGGGCGCTGGCGCTCGGTGGAGCGACGCTGGTGAGCTTGGCCGTCGGGCGGGCCCTCACGGGCGTGACCTCGCTGGCGAACACCGGCATCGGCGTCGGTGCGATCGCCGTGCTGTCCGGGCTCGTCACCGCCTTCTTGTCCTGGCGGAGCAGTCGAGCCGAAATGGATCTGTGGCACGAAGCATCCCAATGAGCGGCCCCGATCAAGCCGGACTGCGGGAAGGTCCAGCATTTGCGTAGCAGGTCGAAGTTGGCTCGGCCGGGACATCTGCACTCCAGGTCGAGCTGCGTGGCGTAGCGGCCGACACCCTTGGCGACCTGACCATTGAGGAGCCAGGTCAGTCGGTGCTGATCGTTGTAGGACGCAACCGGCAGGGGCGGTGACACGGGCCAGCCGTCGGCCCGGACCTTCGCCGCACGGGTTAGGCAGTCGTTGCACTCGAGGTAGCGGACCCAGTCGAAAGGGCAACTGCGCCTGGCGGTACGCCACTACCGGCCGCGCGCTCCATGCGATCACATCTGCGCGACGGGGTTGCGCCGTGGCTGGGTGGCGAGCGTGACCAGGAGCGAGGCGGCCGTCAGTGCCGTGCCGAACCAGAACGCCGCGCGTACGCCGGAGGATGAGTGATCAGCGATCAGCCCGCCGATCAGCGCGCCCATGGCGATGGAGGTGTTGTACGCCATGGTGTTCAGCGACATGGCGGCCTCGAACGTGCCGGGCGCGGCGGCGAGCGTCAGGTTGATCTGGCACAGGTTGATGGCGCCGTACGACAGTCCCCATAGGACGACCGCAGCGATCAGGCCGGCGGGCTGGTCTCCGATGATGAGCATCGCGAGGACAGCTACGACGAGCCCAGCGCAGGCGGCGGTGAAGCTGGCGCGCAGGTTCCGGGTCACGGTGTGGCCGGCGATGAAGTTGCCCGCCGCGCCGCCGAGGCCGTAGATGATCAGCAGCGCGGTGACGAAGCCCGGCGTCGCCGAAGCGGTCGTCTCCGCGAACGGCCGGATGAAGGTGTACGCGCCGAAGTGGCCGAGCACGAACAACATCACGATCAGCATCACCTGGCGTAGTTGGGCGTTGTGGCGGGGCAGTCCGAAGACTTCGCGGACCGGGACGGCGTTTGCCGAGGGCAGGGACGGGACGAGGACCGCGACGGAGAGCAGAGCCAACGCGCTCAAGCCGCTCCAGAGCAGGAACGTGGACCGCCAGTCGGTGATGCTTTCCAGGAGTGTGCCCAGCGGGATGCCCACGACCGTGCCGATCGAGATGCCGGACAGGGTGACGGCCGCCGCCCGGCTTGCCCGGTGTTCGGGTACGAGGCGCATCGCCATGCCCACGCCGATGGCCCAGAACACACCGTTGGCGAATCCCATGACCAGCCGGGTCGTCAGTAACAGGGCGAAGGTGGGCGCGATCGAAGTGATCAAGTTGCCCAGCACCAATACTGCGAGCAGTGCGGTCAGCAGTGTGCGCCGGTTGATCCGGCGCGTCCAGGCGACGATGAACGGTACGCCGAGCCCAGCGGACACGCCGTAGAGCGTCACCGTCAGGCCGGCGATGCCCACGGAGACGTTCAGGCTGGTGCTCACCGGGGTGAGCAGGCCCACGGGCATGAGTTCGGTGGTGATGAAGACGAACAGGCTGGCGGTGATGGCGGCGACTCCCAGCCAGCCGCGAGGCGGCGAGGATGGGCGTACGGGGTGGATCGACATGCTCGCAGTCTTGCCGCGTCATGATCCATGAGTCCAACACATGTTTGTCACCGCATCCATCGTGAAGCAAGATGGATCTATGGAGCTGCAGCAGCTGCGCTACGTCGTCGCGGTCGCCGAGACGAACAGTTTCACCCGGGCCGCGCAACAATGCCGGGTGGTGCAGTCCGCGCTCAGCCACCAGATCGCGCGTCTGGAACGCGAACTGGGCGGGAAGCTGTTCGAGCGGACGAGCCGCCGGGTCCGGCTCACCCCCGCCGGGGACGCGTTCCTGCCGGCTGCCCGCCAATGCCTGGAAGCGGCCGACCGTGCGGCAGCGGAGGTCGCCGCCGCCGTCGGCGTCGTACGCGGTCGGCTGGTCATCGGCCTGATCCCGACCATCGCCGCGGTCGACGTCCCCGCCGCCCTGCGCGACTTTCGCCGCCTGCACCCTTCGGTACACGTACGGCTGCGGGTGGACGCCAGCGAGCGACTGATCGACCAGGTGCGCGAAGGCGTCATCGACGTGGCCTTCCTGGGGTTGCCGACCACGGCCGAACCGATCGGCGTCCAAGCGCGCGAACTCGCCACCGATCGGCTGGTCGCCGTTCTCAGCCCCGACCACCCGCTCGCCCGGGAATCAGTGCTCGACCTGCGCAGACTTTCCGGCGAGCCCTTCGTCGACTTCACCGCGGGCACACCCGGGCGCGCCCAGTCCGATCAGGCATTCGCCGCCGCGGGACTCACCCGTGACGTCGCCTTCGAGGTGACCACACCCGACCTCATGGCCCAGCTCGTCGGCCGGAGCCTCGGCGTGGCCTTGCTGCCCTCGGCGTACGCGCCACGGCTTGCCGGGGTGGTGACGGTCGAAATCCGCGACGCTCCTCTGCGCGTCGAGTACGTCGTCTCCCGCCTCCTCAGCCGTACGCCAGCCGCGTCCGCCTTCCTCGCCCTCCTCGAGAGCTGACCCGCCTGGCTGGCGATCCGGCCCGGCACATATTGACGGTGATCGGCATTCTGGCTACGTGGTTTCGGACATGCGACCGGATCCCAAACCCGCCACGGTGTAGTCATGCCAGCGGCACGGCGACGGCACATTGCAGCCCATCCGCGAGCCGTAGCTGCGAATACACACCGACAAGGGTTCGGCTGACCACGGTTTGTCTCGCAGTGATTGGAGAGATGGATCGTTCGCGGGTTCGTTCTTCCGAGATGCCCGTCGAAAGCACGCCGCCCTCACCCCGGAATGCATGGGTCACCTCAACGGCGAGGTTGAGCACGACACGGCGGTGCTGAGCCGGCCACTGGTCGTCGACTTGCATCCGGTACCTGGGTACAGGCTTACCGTGGAGTCATGACGGATCACGTTGCGCCGGCGCCGAACTGGGTGCCCGACGCCTGCACCTTGCCGACCGCCGAGCAGCCATTGCGGCTGGCCGAGTTCGACGCCTTGTTCGCGGCGTCCGTTCGCGGCGGTGAGCGCTTGTCACAGCTCCGCCTTCGGGTCGACCTGTCGGGCGCCCCTGATCTGGAAGCTTCGGTACGCGATCTCGTCGCGCGGGAGTCCCAGTGCTGCGGGTTCTTCACCTTCACCGTCACCGCTCGCGGGGCTGAACGTGTGCAGCTGGATATCGGGGTGCCGGCTGGCCAGGTCGAGGTGCTCGACGCGTTGCAGCGCCGCGCCGACGCGGTTCGTGGTGCGGCATGAGTTCGGGCCTGCGCAGTGGGCAGCTCGCGGAGGCTGCCGGGGTGAACCTGCAGACGCTGCGCTACTACGAACGTCGCGGTCTACTGGCCGAGCCGCAGCGCAGCCCTGGAGGGCATCGCCTCTACCCGGCGGGTGCGCTGACAACGCTGCGGGTGATCAAGACGGCGCAACGGCTCGGGTTCACCCTCGACGAGGTCGCGGATCTCGTCGATTTGGGCACCCATCGACATGGCCGGCGTACGGACAGCAGCTTGCAGCGGCGCGCCGCGACCAAGCTGGCTGAGATCGAGGCCAAGATCGCCGATTTACAGGTCATCGCGGCCAGCTTGCGGGCGGCGTTGGATGCCGGATGTGACGACCTGGCCACCTGTGCCACCAGTGACTGTTGCCCCTTGCCGTTTGCTGACCTTGACCGAGGAGACCACTCGTGACTTCCCCACTCACACAGTTGCGCAAAGTGCTGCCTGGCAGCCTGGGCAGTCTCGCTGGTCTGGCCTGCTTGTTGTGTTGCGCTATTCCATTCCTGTTGGCGGCCGGCGTTCTCGGCGGGGCAGGTTGGGCGGCGCTCGGCCAGATCCTGCCCGGTATCGCGCTCGTCTTGGCAGCCGCTGCCGGGCTCGCATGGTGGTGGGCCCGGCAGCGGCCGGCTCATGCCGCCGGCTGCGCGGGCGGCGACTGCGGCGGTTCGACGTAGGCCGGGCGTTACGCTGCCGATCATGACGGTTACCCGGTCCATCGCGCTGTTCGTGCTCGCGGCGTTGTTCGAGATCGGCGGCGCGTGGCTGGTGTGGCAGGGCTGGCGTGAGCATCGCGGGCTGTGGTTCATCGCCGCCGGCGTGATCGCGCTGGGCGCGTACGGGTTCGTCGCCACCTTCCAGCCCGACGCGAACTTCGGCCGGATCCTGGCCGCATATGGTGGCGTGTTCGTCGCCGGTTCCCTGGCGTGGGGCGTGGTGGTCGACAAGTTCCGGCCCGACCGTTACGACATCATCGGCGCGCTGGTCTGCCTAGTGGGTGTCGCCGTCATCATGTACGCGCCCCGGCACTGACACACCGGCCACCCGGGCCTGATGCCTGCGGTGGATTCGCGTCGGTACGCCGTGCCAGTCGTAGTTCTCCTGCCAGCTCACGGTTTACGGCGGCACAGCGTCGGCGATCCGCCAGCGTGACGCACCGCCGGGACTCGCCCCTAGCTCGGGCGCTAGCCGATGCCGTGCGGCGTCGGGCAGCTTGTCCGCAACCACACAGCTGCTTAGATATCCGTCTAGGTTGACAGAACTCGAAACAGGATGCAGGATTGCCTTGATCTGATTCGAGAAACATCTAGACAAGGAGTAGGCCGATGTTCACGCTTCGCCGCCGCGCCCGCGCCACCGCCACGTCGGTGGGGGCCGAGTTCTGTGAGAGCTGCGCTCAGGTGTGCACGCCGGCGTGCCGGTCGGAGGCGCAGCGGGAGCGGGTGCAGGTTCAGGCCGCTCAGTGGCATCTGAACATCCGCTGACCCAGCCCCCAAGGCCCGTCCCAGTCAACAGATAGAGGGAGTAGTGCGATGACCACGGAGCAGGTTCAGATCGGCGGGTTCGCCGGTGACCTCGCGCAGGCGTTCACCCCGCCTTCGGCAGGCGGCTGCTGCGGCGGCACCGCCACCAGCGCCGCGGCGGCGGAGACGGCCGGGGCGAGCACGTGTTGCGGCACCACCGAATCGGCGACCGCCTCGAACAGCTGCTGCGGCACGGAAGCCAAGGCGGAGGCGGTCGCGTCTGGTGCGGGGTGCTGTTCGTGACCACGAACATCGCGGGGCCGGCGTACGCCGGCCCCGCCCTCGTTCCAGACGTCGACCGGCTCACGAACACGGTGGTGCAGCTGGCGGCGGATGAGTTCACTGGGCGCCGGGTCGGCACGTCCGGGTCGGCGGCCGCGCGGGCGTGGCTTGCCACGCAGCTGCACGCGGCCGGCGCGAGGGTGTCGACGTCGGAGTTCTCGGCCAAGGCGCGGGATGTGTACGCGACACCGGTCCTGGCCGTCGACGACGGCTCCGGCCGGCAGCACCTGGTCCATCGCCGAGATTTCGCCGAGCATCTCGCGTCGGCGGACCTGGCCGAGCCAGTAGAGGCTGTACTCGGCCACGCGTCGGACGCCGACGTGACCGGCCGGTGGGTGCTCGCTCCGGCGTTCACCGTCGAGGCGGCTGTGACGGCGGCGGCTGCGAGGGCGGTCGGGTTGCTGGTGCCGCGCGGCACCGATGACGCGGGCTGGATGCCGAAGTTGATCGCCGGACCGGCGACCTGCCCCCTGCCGGCGCTGTCGCTGCGCGCTGATCTGCATCAGCGGTGGTCCGGCCTGGTCGCGGACGGGCCGGTGCGCGTGACGGCCAGTGTTCCGCTGTCCACCGTGGACGTGATCGGCGTCAACCTCTACGGCGACTTCTCGGACGCGGCCAAGGGTTGGCCGTCGGTACTGCTGACCGCACATTACGACGGCGTCGGCGACGACCCGGGCGTGCGGCTGCCCTCGGCGGCCGATAACGCCTCCGGCGTCGCGGTCGTCCTGGAAGCCGCCCGCCTCGTCGCTCCCCTGCTGCCATCCGGTGCCAGGCTGCAGGTGGCGCTGCTGGATGCCGAGGAGGTCGGCGCGCGTGGCTCCGAGCATCACGCGTTGACGCTGCCGCCCGGCACGTCGGTGATCAACGTTGATGGGGCGGCCGACATGAACGAGGCCGCATCGGTGGAGGCGGCAGGGCCCGCGCTGCCCGTCCTCGAAGCCCTGGACGCGGCGGGACGGCTGACCGGTGTGCCGCTACGCGCGGGGGCGATGGCGTCGGACAACCGCCGCTACGGTGCCGCGGGGCTGCCGGCGGTCGGGATCGGGATGGGCCTGCCCGGCTATCAGACTCCGGCCGAAACCCCTGACCGCGTTCAGCCCGCGACGCTGATCGCCGCGACTCGCCTGGTCGCCCACACCGTCCTACACCTGGTCGGTGACCGCACCTGACCCGCCGTGCCGCGGCCGGCCGTAGTGCGATACGCTTCTATCGTTCATCGGCGATAGACGATAGAGGTGTGCTGGTGGAGCTTCTCGACCGGACGACCGCGACCGAGTACGCGTCCTGGTTCCGCGCGTTGGCCGATCCGAGCCGGGTGCAGCTGGTGGAACTGCTGGCCCGTCGTGGTGAGCCGATGACGGTCGGACAGATCGTGGCGGCGATGGGCCTGGCGCAGTCGACGGTGTCGCAGCATCTGAAGATCCTGGCCGAGGTGAGGTTTGTGCTCGTGGAGGCGGCCGGGACGGCCCGGCTGTATCGGATCAACACCAACTGCGTGTCGTGTTTCCCGAGCGCCGCCGACGTCGTGATGGGCAAGCCGGCCCCGGCACCGACGGGAGCGTGCTCATGACCCAGACCAGCACTGTTGTGGTGCGGCGGATGACCGTCGCGGATGCCGTGGCCGTGCTGCGGATATACCAGGAAGGCCTCGACGCTGGTCTAGCCAGCTTCGAAACCCAGGCTCCGGCATGGGAGGCGTTCGACGCGGGCAAACTACCCGGACATCGGCACGTCGCCGAGCTGGACGGGCAGGTCGTCGGCTGGGTCGCGGTTTCGGCGGTGTCGGCCCGGCCGGTGTACTCCGGGGTTGTCGAACATTCCGTCTACGTCAGCACCGCCGCGCACGGCCGTGGCGCTGGCACGGCCCTACTCCATGCGTTGTTCGCGTCGACCGAGGCGGCGGGGATCTGGACGATCCAGTCCGGGATCTTCCCGGACAACGAGCCGAGCCTGCGCCTGCACCACAAGGCCGGGTTCCGGGTGATCGGCACCCGGGAGAAAGTCGGCCGCCACCCCAGAGACGGCTGGCGGGACGTGCTGCTGATCGAACGCCGCAGCCCCAACATCCACTAGCCGCATGTACGCGCTGCGCCGCACACCGCACACCACTCAGAAGCGAGGGCAACCACCACGTCAGGCTGATTTGACAGATAACTAATTAGCTGACACTCTAAACAGAGCTGGTTCGAAGAATCTCTAAACAACTCGGCCGCGTCGCCGGACAGGAGATACGCCCATGAACACCACCCCGCAGCATCCGGTCGCGGTGATCGGCGCTGGACCGATCGGCCTGGCCGCCGCCGCCCAGCTCGCTACCCGCGGCCTGGACTTCGTCGTCCTGGAAGCCGGCGACACCGTCGCCGCGTCGATCGCCGAATGGGCGCACGTGCGGCTGTTCTCCCCATGGCGGTTCGACACCGATCCCGCCGCCCGCGCTCTCCTCGAGCAGACGGGCTGGACCGCGCCGGACCCGGAGACGCTGCCCACCGGCGGCGACCTGATCTCCGACTATCTCGCTCCCCTCGCCGCGCATCCAGCGATCGCCCCGCACGTGCGGTTCGGTGCGGCGGTGACCGCGATCGCCCGGCAGGGCTTCGACAAGGTACGCACCACCGGCCGCGACGCTTCTCCGTACCTGATCCGCCTGGCCGACGGCACCGAACTGCTCGCCTCCGCCGTGATCGACGCCTCCGGCACCTGGCGCACCCCGAACCCCCTCGGCGGTAACGGCATCTCCGCCCACGGTGAATCCGTCGCGTACGCCGACGGACGGATCCACAACGGGATGCCCGACGTTCACGGCAGGCTGCGTACGCAGTTCGCGGGCAAGACGATTTCGGTCGTCGGCGCGGGACACTCCGCCACCGGCACCCTCCTCGCACTGGCCGAGCTGGCCGACACCGAGCCCGGCACCGCCGTGCACTGGCTGCTGCGGTCCCCCAGCCCCGACCGCGCCTATGGCGGCGGCGCAGCGGACGCGCTACCCGCCCGGGGAGCGATCGGCACCGGCGTACACGCCCTCGTCGACGCCGGAAAGATCACCGTCCACACCGGATTCCTCGTCGCCGAGGTCACCGACCAAGGCCTGGTGTCCGCCGACGGGCGCAAGGTCGACGCTCAGGTGATCGTCAACTCCACCGGCGCCCGCCCCGACCACACCCCGGCGAGCGAACTGCGCCTGGACCTGGACCCGATCCTCGGCTCCACGCGTACGCTCGCCCCGTTGATCGACCCCAACCAGCACTCCTGCGGCACCGTCCCACCCCATGGCGTCGACGAACTGACCCACCCGGAGAAGGACTTCTACGTCATCGGGGCCAAGTCCTACGGCCGCGCCCCCACGTTCCTCCTCGCCACCGGCTACGAGCAGGCCCGCTCGGTCGTCGCCGCCCTGGCCGGAGACTGGGACGCCGCCCGCGACGTCAAGCTCGAACTGCCCGAGACCGGCGTCTGCAGCTCCAGCAACGCCTTCGACAGCGACCAGGAGGACGGCGGGAGCTGCTGCGGCAGCGCTCCCGTCGCGACCGTGGAGGTCAAGCGCGGCCTGGCGACCGGTGTCACCGGCGGCCTGCTGACCCTGCCCCTGGTCGAAGTGGGCGCCAAGGCTTCCGGCGGGTCGTGCTGCGGCTGACATGAGCACCACCCTCACCCCGGCCACCACCCGCACGGGTGGTGGCCGGGCCCGTCCCCGGCGTCTGGTCGCGGTGTTCGCGGTGACCCAGACCATCGGCTACGGCGTGCTCTACTACACGTTCTCCGTCCTGCTCGCACCGATCGCGGCCGATCTGCACAGCACCGCCGCCCACGTCACCATCGCGTTGACCGTCTCGGTGCTGGCCGCTGCGGGCGCGGCGATCCCGGTCGGCCGATGGCTGGACCGCCACGGCGGACGCGCGCTGATGACCGCCGGCTCCCTGCTCGGCGTACTCGCGGTCGCCGCCTGGTCCCAGGTCCGCACCCTCACCCAGTTGTACGCGGTGTTCGCCGCGATCGGTCTGGCGAGCGCGATGAGTCTCTACGACGCCGCGTTCAGCGTCCTGATCGCCGTCACCGACCCCGCACACCGCGACGGATCGTTGCTCGCGGTCACCGTCGTGGCCGGATTCGCCAGCAGCATCTTCTTCCCCCTCACCGCCGCGCTCACCGAGGCGCTCGGCTGGCGTACCGCCCTGCTTGCGCTCGCCGGGCTGCTCGCCGCCACCGCGGTGCCCGCGCACCTGGCCGCTGTCCCGAGCCGTAGCGTTCACGCCGCCCGAGCCCGCAATCGTCACGGGCGAAGCGCCCGCGAAGCGTTCCGCGACAACGGTTTCTGGCTCCTCGCGGCTGCGTTCGTCCTGCACACCGCCGCAGTGTCCAGCGTGAGCGTGCTCCTGGTCATCTACCTGCGCCAAGCCGGGCATCCGGCGACCGTCGCGGCCAGTCTCGCCGGGCTGCTCGGCGTCCTTTCCGTCACCGGACGGCTCACCACCACCGCCTTGGCCCGGCGGCACGGCATGACCACTGTCACCGCGGCGATCTTCACCGTCCAAGCCTTCGGCGCCGCGGCACTGCCCTACCTCGGCCCGAGCCTCGCCGGAGCCGCCGCCTGTGTCATCGCGTTCGGTATCGGCTTCGGCGTCGCCACCATCGCACGGCCGGCGATCGTCGCCCACCGCTACGGCACAGCCCGCTACGCCACCATCGCCGCCAGCCTCACCCTGCCCACCACCCTCGCCAAAGCCGGCGCACCCCTGACCGCAGCCCTGCTCACCCCCGCCCGAGCCCTGCCCCTGGCCGGGTTGTTCTGCCTCATCTCGGCTGCACTGTTGTACGCGGCAGGACGACGGCCACCAGGATCCACTCACACAAAGCAGTAGCGATACTATATGTAGCGTTGCTACTGTTATTGGTGGAGGTGATGCTCATGCTCGCCGACGACGTTCTCGGGGTGACGATCCCCGACGCCGGACCGGTCTTCGCCACCGCCCTGGCAATCCACATCGGTGCCGGGCTGACCTGCGTGATCACCGGCGCGCTCGCCGCGACCGCCCGCAAACGCCCCGGCCGCCATCCCGCCGCAGGCCGGGTCTACCTATGGGGGTTGGCCGTGGTGTTCGCGACCGCGACCGTGTTGTCCGTGAAACGCTGGCGGCAGGACGCCCACCTGTTCGCGATCGGGCTGGTCGCGTTCACCTTGGGCCTGTTCGGCTGGCAGATGCGCCGCCGCCGGCCCGCAGGCTGGCCACGGTGGCATGCGATCGGCATGGGCGGCTCCTACATCGCCCTGCTCACCGCGTTCTATGTGGACAACGGCCCGCAACTGCCGCTATGGAAACTGTTGCCCACGTGGGCCTTCTGGATACTGCCCACCGTGATCGGTGTACCGCTGATCCGGTCGGCACTGCGCCGCTACCGCCGCGGTGTCAGCACCCAGCCCCGCCGACCGGCAGGGCGCACAGGAGCGGGCACCCTCAGTTCGTAGCCGCCCGGAGGCGGGTCAGCCGCACGGCCGCCACCGCGACCGCGGTCAGCCGCAACCCGCTGACGAGCGCCGCGATGGCCACGGCTCCGGGCAGGCCTGCTGCGGCCGCGTAGGCGAGCAGCAGCGTGTCACCGGCGGCGCAGGCTGCCAGCGCGACCAGCGCCACAGGAACGCTGAACCCGGCCGGCAGCCAGGACGGCGCGTGCATGCCCGCCGCGCTGACCGCTGTGATCGCGCAGGGTATCGCCACAGCAAGGACGACGACCATGAGGGGCGCGGCCGTTAGGACGTGGCCGACCCGGGCCAATGCGTCCCCCGGGCCGCCGAGTGTGGCGACCCACACGGTGCCGACCAACGGGCCGGTCAGAACCAGTCCGATACCGGCGTGCCGGGAACGTGTGACAGCGATTTGGCGCAGCACGCTGCGCGCGATGTCTTCGGGCGGGCCGAATTCGGCGACCGCGCGTGTCGCCGCATCGGGCGGACTGACGCCGACCCGGACGTGGGTTTCGATCGCGCAGCACAAACCGTCGGCGACCTCGTCGACGAGCGCATCGCGGATCGCACGCCGCACAGGCAGAGCCCGGCGCAGGTCGGCCAGGTACGCCGCGGTCGGCGCAAGGCGGGTCAGGTCGCCGGGATCCATGCCTGCCGCCCGCCCAGAACCGCTCCGACCGCGTCGGCGAACGTCTCCCAGGTCGCACGCTGCTCTGTCAGCGCCTTCTGTCCGGCCGTCGTCAGCTGATACGTGCGGCGCTTGCGGCCCTGCCCGTCCGACCAGGCGCCGGCGATCAAACCGAGATCTTCCAGGCGATGCAGCGCTGGGTAGACTGTTCCGGTCGGCAGGTCGAACGCGCCGCCGCTGGCCTGCCGCAGCCTGTCCACGACCGCGTACCCGTGCGCGGGTCCGGCCTCCAGCACCGCCAGGAGTAGACCGTCGAGGTGGCCTTTCAACGCCTCCGCCCTCATACGTAGCAATGCTATACCTATCTGTGGCGGCCACCACCTGCCCTTTGCCATCATGTTCGACATCTGTCAAACTAGAGGCATGTCGAAACAGTTGCTGCCGCTGATCGAGATCGCCGACGACGGCACCTGCTGCGCGCCCCTGGCGGCACAGGCGGTCGACGCGCACGCCGCCGGCGAACTCGCCCCCGCGTTCAAGGCCCTCGGCGACCCGGTCCGGCTGCAGCTGATGTCGATGATCGCCTCGGCCGACGGCGGCGAGGCCTGCGTCTGCGACCTGACCCCTGCGTTCGACCTGTCCGGGCCGACGATCTCCCACCACCTCAAGACGCTGCGCGAAGCCGGACTGGTCTCCTCCGAACGGCGCGGCACCTGGGTCTACTACCGGGCCGACCGCGCCAAGCTCGGCGCCCTGTCCGCCCTCCTCGACGTCGCGACCCCGATCGCCTGACCGCCCGAGACCACTCCCCGGCCATTGCCTTGACACCACGTCATTGCCTCAGTAGTTTTTGAGGCAATGAACGCTGACGCTTTTTCTGTCGAGGCACGGGCGAAGATCCACGCCGCACTCGGTGACGCGGCCCGCCTGGCCATCGCCGACATCCTCGCCACCGGCGATGCGTCCCCCGGCGAGATCGGCGCCCACCTGGGCATGCCCACCAACCTGGTCGCC
The DNA here is from genome assembly GCF_024172085.1 of Hamadaea flava. Lineage (NCBI taxonomy): Bacteria > Bacillati > Actinomycetota > Actinomycetes > Micromonosporales > Micromonosporaceae > Hamadaea > Hamadaea flava. The sequence continues at coordinate 1,863,833 of NZ_JAMZDZ010000001.1, forward strand.
CACCACCTCGGTGTGCTCGCCGACGCCGGAGTGATCGACCGCCGCCGCTCCGAGCACGACCGACGCCGCAGCTACCTGCAACTGCGGCCCGCCGCGATGGCCGCACTGAACCCGCCTCGTGTTCACGCGCCACGGCGGGTGGTGTTCGTGTGCACCCGCAACTCCGCCCGTTCGCAGTTGGCCGCGGCGCTCTGGGGCCAGCACAGCCCGATCCCCGTCACGTCGGCCGGCACCGAACCGGCCACCCGCGCCAACCCCCGCGCCGTACGCACGGCCAAGCGCCATGGGCTGCGGATCGACCCGGCCGCGACGCATCACCTGGACGAGGTCAGCGCCGACGGGGACCTGCTGATCGCCGTCTGCGATCACGTCCACGAAACCCTGCCCACCGAACAGACCCGGCTGCACTGGTCGGTTCCCGACCCGGTCCCGGTCGACACCGACGACGCGTTCGAAGCCGCCTACATCGATCTGGCCGACCGCATCGAACGGCTGATCCCCACGATCGAGGAGCATCACCCGTGAGCACCATCCGGCCGATTCAGCCCCGACGGCTGATCGCCGAATATCTCGGCACATTGCTACTCGTCGTCGCCGTCGTCGGCTCCGGGATCATGGCCGTCACCCTGTCCCCGGACGACGTCGGCCTGCAGTTGCTGGAGAACTCGATCGCCACCATGCTCGCCCTGGCCGTACTCATCCTGATCCTCGGCCCCGTGTCCGGCGCACATTTCAACCCGGTCGTCACCCTTGCCGACTGGTGGCTGCACCGCCGCGACGACGACACGATCGGCCTGGCCGAGGTGGTCGGATATGTTGGCGCGCAGGTGCTCGGTGCGATCAGTGGCGCGGTCCTCGCGAACCTCATGTTCGGTCTCGACGCGGTGTCATGGTCGGTCACCGCGCGTACGACGCCGCACCTGTGGATCGGTGAAACCGTGGCCACCGGCGGGCTGATCCTGCTCATCTTCGGTCTCGTGCGTACCCACCGCACCCGATACGCCCCGGCCGCCGTCGGCGCATACATCGGCGCAGCCTACTGGTTCACCAGCTCCACCAGCTTTGCCAACCCGGCCGTCACCGTCGGCCGCGCCTTCACCGACACCTTCGCCGGGATCAGCCCCGCCTCCGTGCTCGCGTTCATCGCCTTCCAGATCATCGGTGCGATCGCGGGCCTCGCTCTGGTGGCTGTGTTGTATCCACGACCGCAGACCGTCACCGGCGATATCGCCACCATCGAACCCGCCACCACTTCCGAGCGTGTACCCGCCAGGAGCAGGACATGACCGAACCCGCCGGCTGGCAGATGCCCACCCTGATCAGCCCCGAAGCCACCCTCGCCCGCGCCGCCGAACAACTTGCCGACAAATACAAAGGCGTGTTCTCCCTGGAGACGATCCTGCGTTACCTCGACGAGTCCTACACCCTCCTGGCAGCGACCGCGAAGGTCACCGGCCACCTGCCCAACCTCGCCGTGCACTTCGCCACCGACCGCCTCGCCGCCATCGCCAAGAACGACGGCTCGGTCATCACCGGCATCCCCGAGGTGCTGTTCGTCTGCGTCCACAACGCCGGCCGCTCCCAAATGGCCGCCGCACTGCTCGACCACCACGCCGCAGGCCAGGTGCACGTCCGATCAGCCGGGTCCACCCCCGCCGCCGAGATCAGCCCCGCCGTGGTCGCCGCACTCGCCGAAGTCGGCGTCGACGTGACCAAGGACTTCCCCAAACCGCTCACCGACGAAGTCGTCCGCGCCTCCGATGTGGTGGTGCTGATGGGCTGCGGCGACGCCTGCCCCATCTACCCCGGCAAGCGCTACCTCGACTGGGACCTGCCCGACCCAGCAAGCCTGCCCATCGGCCAAGTCCGTCCCATCCGCGACGAGATCGACCGCCGCGTCCGCGTACTTCTCACCGAGCTGACTGATCAAGGCAAGGAGAGCACCACCCCATGAGCACCGACAAACCGAGCGTGCTGTTCGTCTGCGTCCACAACGCCGGCCGCTCGCAGATGGCCGCCGGCTGGCTGCGGCACCTGGCCGGCGACACCGTCGAGGTCCGCTCCGCCGGCTCCGCACCCGCAGACCAGATCAACCCCGTCGCCGTCGCAGCGATGGCCGAGGTCGGCATCGACATCACCGACCAGAAACCCAAGATCCTCACCCCGGAAGCATCAGAGGCGTCCAATGTGGTCATCACCATGGGCTGCGGCGACGTCTGCCCCTACTTCCCCGGCCAAACCCACCTCGACTGGGAACTCGACGACCCAGCCGGCCAAGGCATCCAAGCCGTACGCCCCATCCGCGACGAGATTCGCAAACGCGTCGAAGCGTTGATGACCGAACTACTGCCGTCGGCGTGACCGCACGTGACGCCTTCCAAAGCCGCTGCGGCGGCCACGGAAACGGTCTGAACAGGAACCACAGTTGCTGAAAATGAACACCCGCCCCCGCCATCACGATGTCCTGGTCATCGGCGGCGGACAAGCCGGCCTCGCGGCCGGGTTCTACCTGCGACGGCACGCCATCGACTTCACCATCCTCGACGCCGGCCACACCCCGGGCGGGCAGTGGCCACACAGCTGGGATTCGCTGCGGCTGTTCTCCCCGGCCCAGTTCAGCTCCCTGCCCGGCTGGCCCATGCCGCCGGTCGCCGGATACCCCGACGCCGCACACGTCGTGGACTACCTGACCCGCTACGAACACCGCTACCAGCTGCCCATCCATCGCAGCACACGCGTGGCCGCGGTCCGACGCGACGACGACGGCTTCCTGGTCGACACCAGCAGCGGACCGTGGACCGCCCGGATAGTGGTCAGCGCCACCGGCACCTGGTGGCGGCCCTTCCTCCCAGCCCTGGCACGTGGCAGCGCGTATGCCGGCGCGCAGTTGCACACCGCCGAATACCGCAAACCGCAGGACTTCACCGGCCAGCGCGTCACCGTGGTGGGCGGCGGCAACTCCGGCGCCCAGATCGCCGCCGACCTCACCGGCCACGCCGCCGAGGTCCGCTGGTGCACGCTGCGGCCGCCTCGGTTTCTACCCGACGACGTCGACGGCCGGATCCTGTTCCAGCTGGCCAACCGCCGCTACCGCGCCCTGCAAGCCGGACAGCCGACGCCGGCCGGGATCGGCGAACTCGGCGACATCGTCGCGGTGGAGGCCGTCCGCGCCGCCCGGGACGGCGGACACCGCACCGCCTGGCCGATGTTCACCAGCCTCGGCACCGACGGACCCCGCTGGGCCGACGGTTCCGCCTGGGCGTGTGACGCGGTCGTCTGGGCCACCGGATTCCGGCCCGCCCTCGCACATCTGGCCCCGCTGAAACTGTCCCGCGAACACGGGCACCCTGTCACCGACGGCACTCGAAGTGTCGACGAACCGCGGCTGCATCTGCTCGGCTACGGCGACTGGACCGGCCCCGCCTCAGCCACCCTGATCGGGGTAGGCCCAGCTGCCCGCACCATGGCCACCCAGATCGCCGCGACCCTAGACCAGTGACCGCAGCGCCGTCAGCGTCGCGTCGACGTCGGCTTCGCTGTGATAGTGCAGGAACCCCACCCGCACCGCCCCACCGGTGATGCCGAGGGCGTCGAACACCGCCGGCGCGTGGAACATGCCCGCACCGGCCGCGATCCCCCGGCTGGCCAAGGCTTTCGCGACCTCGACCGGGGCGTGGCCCGGCACGGTGAGCGCGAACGTCGCGGTACGGCCGTCCATCGCCGGAAGGCCGTGCAACCGGATCCCGTCCGGCAGACCATCGAGGAACCGCTGCCCGAGCCGCCGTTCGTGATCGACGATCGCGGCCCAGCCGACGCTGTCGACATATTCGAGGGCGGCGACCAAGCCGGCGAGGGCTTCGAACGCCAGGGTGCCGTGCTCGAATCGGGCCGCGCCCGGCGCGGCAACGGCGTGGGCCGCCTGATGCGGCCGCCACCGGTCGGCGACCCGCTCACGGACGTAGAACAGACCAAGGTGCGGGCCGAAGAACTTGTACGCCGAGCAGATCGCCACATCCACCCCCAGCTCGCCGACCACGGTCGGGAAGTGCGGTGCCCAGTGAGTGGCGTCGGCCCAGGCGATCGCCCCAGCCGCGTGCGCCAGCTGGACGACGGCAGCCACGTCTACCGCAGTGCCGGTCGCGTTGTTGGCGTACGGGAACGCCACGATCCGCGTCCGCTGCCCGATCGCCGCGGCAAGGGCGACCATGTCGAGCCGGCCGTCACCGTCGAGACCCACTGTCTTCACGACCAGACCCCGGTCGGCGGCGGCCTGCGTCCACGGGGCGATGTTCGCATCATGATCCAGGGCGGTGACCACAATCTCATCGCCCGCGACCACATCCCGGGTCGCCGCCCGCGACAGGTTGAAGTTCACCGAGGTCGCGTTGAACCCGAATCCCACCTCCGCCGGCGATGCGGCGCCCAGGAACGCGGCCGCCGCCGCCCGTGCCCCCGCGACCAGATCACCGGTCGCCTCGCTGGCAGCGAACACCCCACCCAGATTCGCGTTACTGGCCGACAGATATCCGGTGATCGCGTCGAGCACCGGCTGCGGAGTCTGCGAACCACCCGGCCCGTCCAGACGGATCACCCCATTGGCGAACGCCGGGAAAAACACACGCACCGACTCGATCGGCAGCGCACCCATAACCCACACCTTTACCTCGATAGTCTTCAAAACAGCCGTCCGGCAGCGTCCCGCAGGCCACTATCACCTGTCAACCTAGACAGATGTCGAATCAGCGGTGGACCCGCACCACGGGGCGCACCGGCGCTCCCACCCCTCACTGCGGCGGACCAGGCCGGTCGGTCTGGGGACCGCCGTCCGTAGGATCGCGGTCGGCCAGAGATCGCGCGACGATTGCCCTAGCAGCCACTCGCCCCTCGGTGGAGGTGTGCGATGACTGGTGCGGACACGCAGGTGGAGCAGCCTGATCTATTGGGTTGGTGGATCGGTGCGAACGGTCCGGGTCGGCGGACGCGCATCCCCCGGCGGACCGCTCCGAGCACGGTGCTCAGGTTCACGTTCTACGGCTGCGACTCCACCAAGGACTTTCAGGACCGTCTGTCATCGGGCCGGCGGCAACGGGACTTCGCCGGCGAGCTGATCGCCGGGCGGGGCATGATCGTGGCGGAGTTCTTCGACGTCGGTGTCTCCCGGCGCACACCGTGGCATCTTCGCCCGCAGGCCGGCCACCTGCACGGAGCGCTCCCCCAGCCTGGTCGGGGGTTTGATGCGATCGTGGTGGGCGAGTTCGAGCGGGCGTTCTACGCCGGCCAGTACGCACAGCTGGCGCCGGTGTTCGCCGCGCATGGTGTGCGGTTGTGACTGCCGGAGCTCGACGGGCCGGTCGATCCGGCCAATGAGTTGCACATGTAGCTATTGTCGTCGCTGCTCGGGGTGCATTCGAGGCGTGAGGTTCAGCGGGCGCAGCTTCGAGCGAAGGCAGCCATGCGTGCCCAGGCGGCGACGCAAGGGCGACATCTGGGTGGGCGGGCGGTGATATCGGGATACCTGACCGATCATGAGGTCGCCGTCCGCTGCGGTTTCTACACCTGGCAACTGGAGGTTGACGGCGAGTGGGTCTTCGGCGGGTGGCCGCCGCGGCTAGCCCGGGTCGACAACGGCCGCCGGCGACGTCCCCGGAAAGCACAAGACCGCCGTCTTATCGGACAGCGTCGATGCATTTCGGCGGGGGTTCAACGTCCGAGATACAAACCAATACCCAACCGGGCCCGACGCTGTCCACATCGATCCCATTGCTGTAGCAGCTGATCATTCGGCGGCGTTCTGGTCTCGACCCCTTCGCAGGTGGAACGGACTGGGCGCCGCCCCTCAGTCGGTAGATCGTATCGACATGGCTTGACAGTGTCGAAGCAGCTGCGTGGCCCGTTCGGCAGTCAGCTTCGAGCGTTGGGAACCTCATTGACCCACCAACTCATGATCGCCGCTGTGGCAGACGGTGGGGTCGTCGCCGGTACGCACGGCCCGTGCTAGCGGATGCCAACGCCTGCACCGTTCGACGAAGCCTTGCTAGACACAGCCTCTAGTGAGCTATTGGAGTAGCAGGCGCGCGAGGGTGTCGGCGGCCCACTCGGTCCATTCCTCGTTGCTCCAGCCCCGGTCGCGGGTGAGGAGCAGAAAGGTTTCCGGCGTCATGATCGCGAGCGCGGTGTCGGCGGCGCGCAGCGGGCTGACGCCGGGACGAAGGCTGCCCTTGGCGGCGAGCGCTCCAGTGAACACGGCTAGGACGGTGTGGCGCTGGGTGATGTTGGTGCGCCAGATTTCGGCGATCTCCGGGTCGGTGGCGGCGGCGGATCGTACGACTTCCAGTACCGCCGCGACTCGGGAGTGGATCTCGGCGGTCTTCACCGCGAGTAGGCGCAGCATCTCGGCGGATGGGGCGGCTAGGGCTTCGTCGGCCCAGGGTCGTTCGAGGGACGCGATCGGCAGGGTGTCGCCGGCGATCTCGATGTCAAGGAGTTCTTTGAGGATCGCGCGTTTGGTGTCGAAGGTGAAGTAGAGCGTCTGCACGGCGACGCCAGCTTCGGCGGCGATCGCCTGCATCGTCGTGGCCGTGTAGCCGCCTTCAGTGAACAGCTTGCGGGCCGCCTTCAACATGCGTTCGCGGGTGGCGGCCGCCTTCGCCGCGCGCACTCCGGTCTTCGGGCTGCCGGTCATGGGTGACTCTCCTCACGTTGACTAGAGCTTCACTCTAGCGCAATTCTCACTGAAGTCCCACTCTAGTGAGAATTGGAGATCTGATGCGCGAACGCTCATTCATGGGTCGCGGCGGGGCCTTGGTGCTGATCACCGTCGTCGAGCTGCTGGTCTTTCTGGACACCTCGGTGGTCAACATCGCTCTGCCGCAAATCGGCGACGGCCTGCACCTGCGTGAGGCCGGTCTGAGCTGGGTCACCAACGCGTACCTGCTGGCCTTCGGTGGGTGCATGCTGGTCGGTGGCCGGGCGGCCGACCACTTCGGCGCTCGGCGCATGTTCCAGATCGGACTGGCGCTGTTCACGCTGGCATCGGCCGCTGCCGGGCTGGCCGTGGCGCCCTGGCACTTGATCGCCGCCCGCGCCCTGCAAGGCATCGGCGGCGCGGTGCTCATCCCCGCGCAACTCTCTCTGCTCGCACAGACTTTCACCGAGCCGGATGCGCGCCGCCGCGCGTTCGGGGTGTGGAGCGCGATGGGGGCTGCCGGTGCGGCGATCGGCACCTCCGCTGGCGGACTGCTCACGCAGTCTCTGGGCTGGCCCGCGATCTTCCTGATCAACGTGCCGATCGGCGCGGTCGCCCTCGTCGTGAGCCCGCGCCTGCTCACGGCCGACCCGGCACGGACCCGCGGCACGACCGCCCGGCTCGACCTTCCTGGCGCCGTCGTCGGTACCGCAGGACTGCTAACGCTTGGCTACGCCGTCGGTGCGCTGGCCGACCCCGGTACGCGCGTAGCCGGCGCGGGGCTGTTGGCCGTCGCCGTGGTGCTGCTCGTGGTTTTCGCGGTCATCGAGTCGCGTACCCAGGAGCCGCTGGTGCCGTTGCGGCTGTTCGGCGTACGCGAGGTCACCGGGTCGACGCTGGTCAACGCGCTGGTCGGTGCGGCGCATGTCCCGGCATTCGCGCTGCTGGCGCTGTACTTGCAGCAGACGCAGCACTACGGCCCGAACCGCTCGGGCCTGGCCGTCTTGCCTGTCGCGGCCGCTGCCCTGGTCACGTCGCGGACGGTGATCCCCGGGCTGCTTAAACGGCTGGGTGCCCGCCAGGTGCTGGCCATCGGCCTCGCCCTGCAAGCGGCCGGGCTGGCCTGGTTCGCCATGCTGCCCTCCACGGTGGACTACCTGGCGGATGTCCTGCCTGCGACGCTCCTGCTGGGCGTCGGCCTTCCGGCAGCGTTTGTCGGCGTCACCGCCCCGGCGGTCACGGCGGTCGCCTCAGCCGACGCGGGTGTGACGGCGGGAGTCGTCAACACCGCCCAGCGCATCGGCTCCGGGCTCGGAGTCACCGCAGTCCTCGTACTGGCCGCTGCGGTGACTGGTGACGAGACGACCGCTACGAGCCCCGCGTACCTGGCCGGATTGCGGGCCGGGTTCGCCGCGTGCGCGGCGCTCGCTTTGCTTGGCCTGCTGCTCACCCTCATCCTTCTGCGCCCCAATCCATCCAAGGCCGCCGTGACGCTGGCCGTAGCGAAAGGACACCACTGATGACCCTTGCCACTGGCGACGAGCGATGGCTTGCTGAGACCTGGCCGTTCGTCCGCGAACATCTGCCGGCGGCGCCCGCCCGGGTGCTGGAGGTCGGCTGCGGGCCGCTCGGCGGTTTCGTTCCCGCTCTGCACACCGCGGGCTATGCGGCGGCCGGCGTCGATCCGCACGCGCCGCACGCGCCCGGATACCACCGCGAGCGTTTCGAAGACCACGCCATCGACGGCCCGTTCGATGTGATCGTCGCGTGCACGTCGCTGCACCACGTGGACCGTATCGACACCGTCGTCGACCGGATCCACGCTGCGCTGCGTCCCGGCGGGACGCTGATCGTCGTCGAATGGGCATGGGAGCGGTTCGACGAACCGACTGCTCGGTGGTGCTTCGCCCACCTGCGGTCCGAGCCAGTGGAACCAGGATGGCTGCAGCGCCACCACGACCGGTGGCAGGCAGCCGGGATCGACTGGGACACCTATCTACGTGGCTTCGCGGCCGAGGAGGGCTTGCATACCGGCGATGCCATCACCGGAGTTCTGAACTCGACGTTCGCGACAGAACAGCTCACCTTCACTCCGTACTTCGCTGCTGGCCTCGACGCCACGAGCGCGGACGAGCAAGCCGCAATCGAAGAGGGCTCTGTTCGGGCCAGCGGGATCCGCTACGTCGGCCGGCGGGTGTCATGAAGCCGACGGTTGTGGTCATCGGCGCTGGCTCGGCCGGACTGGCCGCAGCGGCCGCCCTGCTGGAACGCGGCGTGAGGAGCGTCGTTCTCGAGCAAGGCGATCGGGTCGCGACTTCATGGCGGCAGCGCCACGAGGACCTGAGGCTCAACACCATCCGGTGGCTGTCGGGCCTGCCGGGGTTGGCCATTCCCCGGCACGCGGGCCGCTGGGTGAGCCGCGACGACTACATTGCCTATCTGGAGCGGTACGCGTTGGAGCAGGCCCTCGACATTCGCTTCGGCGTACGCGCCCAGCGCCTCAACCCGAACGCCCGCGGCTGGCAGGTCGACACGGACTCTGGAGTGTACGAGGCGGCGCATGTCGTCGTCGCCACCGGCAACGACCGGGTTGCCTGGCAGCCCGACCTGCCCGGTCTCGCCGCTTTCGGCCGACCGGTCATGCACGTGGCGCAACTGCGGCGTGCAGCCGACCTCGCCGGGAAGCGTGTCCTGCTGATCGGCGCGGGTAACTCCGCCGTCGAGATCGCCGGGCACCTCGTCGACCACGCCGTCGCTGAGCTGTGGATGTCCGTTCGACGCCCGCCCAACATCCTGCCGCGCCAGCTGTGGGGCATCCCGCTGCACCCTGCCACCGTCGCGCTGCGCTACCTGCCCGAAGGGCTGCGCGACCGCCTGGCCCAGGCGATCTCCCGGCACGTGTTCGGTGATCTGAGCCGCTATGGCCTGCCCACGGCCACGGATGGCCCGTTCCGGCGGATGCGTACCAGCGGGGTGACCGCCGCGATCGACCAGGGCTTCGTCGATCACCTCGCTGCCGGAAGGCTGCGCATCGTCGCCGACGTCGACCACCTCACCGCAGACGAGGCCGTCCTACGTGACGGCACTCGCGTCGAGCCCGACGTCATCGTCACCGCCACCGGCTACCGTTCCGGCCTCACCGACCTCCTCGGCCCCTTGGACGTCCTCGACCAGCACCAGCGGCCACGCACCGGCAAGGGCCGCGAGGCGCTGCCTGGCCTGTGGCTCACCGGTTTCTGGCCCGCGATCGAGGGCAACCTACGCCAGCACGGGCGCGAAGCCGGGCGTATCGCCGATGGCATCACCACAAGCCGGTGCCGTTCCGCCGGTCCACCATCCCGCCCGACCAGCCTCCGACGGCAGTCGCCCACGCCCGATTCCCAGCATCAACCGTTGAGGAGTTCCCTGTGACCATCCGCCACGTCGTACCCGTCGCGCGCAAGGCCGCCACCGGACGCGTCGCCGCCGTCTACACCCAGTCCCTGGCCGACTTCGGCCAGGCCGCCTTCATGATGCTGTCGCCCGCGCCGGAGATCCAGGCCGCCACCTGGGCGCTGCTGCGCGAGGCCGAACTCGTCGGCCGCGCGCCCCGCGTCAGCAAAGAGGTCATCGCCGTCGCCGTATCGCAGGCCAACGGGTGCCGGTTCTGCATCGACGCACATACGATCATGATCCACGCCCACGGTACGCACGATCTCGCCGAAGACCTGCTGCACGACCGGATCCCGGCCGAACCGGCACATGCGGAGCTGGCCGCCTGGGCAGCATCGACGCGACGGCTGGACGCCATTCCGCCGCACGCGCGCCCGTTCCCGGCGGAACACGCCGCCGAATACCTCGGCACCGCACTGGCGACACATTTCACGAACCGGATGTTCTCCGCGTTCACCGATGAGCAGCTGATGCCCGGCAACCTGCAACGCTCCGGGGTCGTACGCCGGGTCGGGGCCATGGCCTACACCCGGGTTATGCAGCGCGAACTCGCGCCCGGCGACAGCTTGCCGCTCCTCGACGGCATCACCGCCGGGTTATCGCCCGCGTGGGCGGCTGGTACGCCGATCGCGGCCGCGTTCGCCGCCCTAGGCGGCGCCACGGCTTCCGGCGGTGATCTACTCAGCACCGCCGCCCGCGAGATCATCTACGCGAGTGTCGCCCGGTGGGACGGTGCACATCTGCCGCCGTCAGGTGCATGGCTCGCCGAGGCGCTCGCCGGGCTGCCCGCCGCCGAGCAGCCTGGGGCGAGACTCGCCCTGCTAGCCTCGATCGACCCGCACCGCATCGATGCCGGAGCAGTCGCGGCCTGGCGCGCCACCGGTCACTCCGACGACGCGGAACTCGTCCGTCTGGTCGCCTACGGAGCCTTCACCGCGGTCCAGCGGATCGCCGACACCATCACCGATCCAGCGACGATGCGATGAACACGACCAAGACAGGCTCGATCCTTGTCGTCGGCGGCTACGGCGCCGTAGGCACGATCGTGTCCCGGACGCTCGACGGATGGTTCCCCGGTCGCGTCCTCGCGGCGGGCCGCCGTCCGCAACAGGCCCGCCTCGAGCCCGGCATCACGGCTGTCCGCCTCGACCTCCACGAACCTGGCAGCCTCGACGAGCTCCTGCGCCAGCACTCGATCAGTACGGTCGTCCTCTGCGTCGAACCACCCGACAGCGCCTTGGCCCGCACCTGCCTGCGCCAAGGAATCCACCTCGTCGACATTGGCGCCTCCGACCAACTCCTGTGCAAGGTGGAGGCGATGGCCGACCTCGCCATCGACAGCGGCGCCACCGCCGTACTGAGCGTCGGCGTCGCACCGGGACTCACCAACCTGCTGGCACAGCAAGTCCACCAGACCCTCGGCGGGACCGACCAGCTCGACATCACCGTGCTTCTCGGTGCCGGCGAACACCACGGCCTCGACGCCGTCGGCTGGACCGTCGGCCAGCTCGGCCAACAGTCCGCGCATGAGGCCCGGCGGTTCAGCGTCGCGCTGGCCGGGTACGGCGCCCGCACCGCCTACCCGTTCGGCTTCTCCGACCAGTACACCCTGCGCCGCACGCTGGGCGTCGGCAATGTCACGACACGACTGTGCCTGGACTCCGCACCGCTCACCGCGCTGCTCTTCGGCTTAAAACGCATCGGGGCTTTCCGCACCGAACCGCTCCGCAAGGCCCTCACCCAGATCCTCGCCCGCATCCATATCGGAACGAGCCGGTTCGCGATCCGCGTCGACGGCCAGCGCGGCGGCAGACACGCCGCCTACAACCTGACCGGCATCGAACAGAGCCGGATCACGGCGCTGGTCGCCGCCCACGTCACCCGAAAGATCGTCACCGGCTCGCTGCCGACAGGAGTCCACCACATCGAACAGCTGCCAGCCCTAGCAGACATCCCCTCTCAGCTCCTCGAACACGGCGTCACGCTCTGGCCTCCCGGCCCTCGGCAGCCAACCGCGGCACGCCGTGACGGCAGCTACAGCGACTCGATGTTGATCACCGCGCCAGTAGTGGACGAAGATTCCGTCAGCACCGCAGGCGGGCGGGAAGTCCTGGAGACCTTCCTCGACTACCACCGCGAAGTCTAAGGGGGCAGACTGCGGAACCTTTCCGAACAACAGGCACGCCAACAGCTGGTGCCCTCACGGACGACACTCATCGGCCTGGTCAAGCACGCGGCCGCAGTCGAGCGGAACTGGTTCGAGCACTACCTGGCGCAGCGGCCCCGCGAAGGCATCACCGGCGACTCGCTCGGCGGCCCCGCCAGCTGGCATGTCGACGACACGCAAACGGTGGCCGACGTCGTATCCGAGTTCGACAACGCTTGCGCCGAGTCCCGGCGCCTGGCCGCCAAGTTCGACCTGGACTACACCGTCCCGCACGAGAAGAACGGCCGGGTTGCGCTGCGCTGGATCTACATTCATCTGATCCGCGAGCACGCCCGGCACGCAGGCCACGCCGACATCCTGCGCGAACTCACCGACGGGACGCTCGGCGACTGAGCCGTACAAACACGGGGTGTAGCAAGGGCCCACGGCCCTGGCTGCACCCCATGTTCGCGGCCTCAGCTAGCTGGGCCGGCTCGGCCAGTCAGAGCCGCTGCTCTCCACACGGCCTTGCATGATCATCAAGGTGCGGCGGTTGGTCGCGTCCCGTTATGCTGACTCGTCGTGATCTATGGCGATGTGGAGTGGCGGGCGGTTTCGCCCGCCCAGGGATGGTCGCGGCGGATGGCCTTCAGCCCCTCGCTAGGTTCGTTGGTGCTCTTCTGCGTGGTGGGCAGCGGGATCGAGCAGTGGGTCTGGGACGACGACCGCTTCGTCCGGAGGCAGCGGCGTCCCTTCGACGGCAAGGGCTTCGCGCTCCTGACCCCCGAGAACGGCGAACCGACGCCCCTCCAGCTGCACGAGGACGGCATCTTTGACGCCTGCGCCCTCGGCACGGACGTCTACGCCGTCCGCCGGGACGGGGCCGTCCTTCGCCTCGATGGGGACTCGTTGTCACCGGTGGCTGACCCGCTGCCCGGTATGGATGACTTCTGGGTTGACCATCTGTCCCTCGTGGTGGCTGATCACGAGAACGGCCGCCTGGTGGCCGTGGCCGACAAGGGGCAGGGTCACCACTTCGTCCCCAGCACGGGATGGGAGCCAGGTCCCCGCATCGGTCCTCTGGGCCATGGTCTGATGTGGAATTCGCTCACCCGGCGGCCCGAGGTGCTGCGTGGCGGTGGAAACGTGGGCCCCTGGGCCGAGCCGGAGCCCTGGGGCGAGGAGCGAGTCCCGACCAAGGTCTACATGCCGGGTGGCTGGTATCGCCTGCCGCTCGCGGTCGACGAGGCGACCGGCCAGTGGGCGCTGCTCGAAGCGCACCGCCTTCTGCGCCGCAGTCCCGGAGGCGAGTGGAGGGAGCAGCTCCTGCCGCTGGCGCTGCCTGATGGTCCCGACATGGTCAGCGTGGGCGGCACCCTCATGGCGCTGTCGGTCAAGGACGTGGGTGACGTTTGGCTCGACGGTGACCGCTGGGTCAAGACCGATGCGCCGACCAGCAGCTTCTACCTTCATGCCGCGGCTAAGCACGGAACCGTCACGCTCGATGAGCGCGGCGCCCTGAGCCATACGATCGACGGCCGCACGGACGAGATCGCCGCCCCTTGCGACGCCCTCACGGGTATCGATGAGATCGACGACGAGCTCGCCCTGATCTGCGACCGTGACCGCGTCGTCCTCTGGCACGGCCGCAAGCACCGGACCTGGGTCGTCCGCCAGGGAGCCTGGACGCAGGTCAACGGAGGCGGCCCTCCGAAGGGCACCGGCGTGTTCTGCTCGACCCCGGTTGGCTTGTTCTATGTGGACGAAGAAGATCGTCCGTTCCTCTTCGACGACTCTGACCGCTGGCAGCGCTTGGCGTCCCTGGGCGAAGGCATCCGCCTCCTGTTCTGCCGTCCAACCGCCCCGGCTTTATGGGCGATGACGCCCGAGGGTCTGGCGGTGTGGCGCGACGACGCCTTCCAGCCCGTTGCAGCCCTCCCTGAGGAGGCGGTGGCCGCTGAGAATGCGCCCTATGGGTCGCCGTGCGACACCTGGTACGACCCGAAGGGCGACCGAGTCCTTCTGACCCTGAGCGGCGGGATGTGGGAGCTGCCAGTCCCCGACGAACGAGGCGGATTTCCTTTCCCGCAGACGCCCTTGGCGGGCGACGAACCCGCTCCCGAGCCGTCGGAAAACCGCAGCTGCTATGTCCTGGAGGCATCCATCCGGCCAGGCGGAGGACGTCAGGGCCTGCTGTTTGCCCTCCCCGACCTCGAAAGTATCCATGGTGTCATTGACGAGCTCGTGCTGGACGACTCCGTCGACGCGAGGATGCAGCGCGACCTGCTCGCCATGGGCGGCACGCTGACGCTATGGATCGTGCAAGAGGGCCTGCTCACCGAGGGCATCGATCTCAAGCCTCACCTGAATCTGGATGAGTTGACGATCGACTGGAACGCGGTGGCCGCCGCTACGCCCACTCTCAGGGGAAACCTGATGGACGTGGACGGGGTGTCGATCCGGATAGGCGACTTCGTCCCCGAATTCACCTACATCCAGGACGACGAATTGCTGGAGTATGGCGCCAACGACCCCGAAGGCGGCGGCATACCCGGAATCTTCGCCCCGATCTAGGCGGAGTGCCTACGGAGGTCGGTGATAGACACCACTGATGTAGATCTTGAAATAGTCGTCACGAATCTCCCTGGTGGCGGAGCGTTGAAGGTTCACGGTGGAAGTACTGGCCGCCGAGAGTGAGCCGGTCGAACAGGTCGTAGGTGTAGGCGGGGTGCTGGCCATCGGGCCAGGTGCGGGAGCTGATGTTGGAGTCCGCGTCAAAGCCGCAGCTGAGCGTCTGCCCCGCGCGGCTGACCGAGGTCAACCGACCAGCCGTCTCGTAGCCCTGCGTGCGTACGCCGGTCGGGTCAGCGAGGCTGACGAGCCGATTCTTGGCGTCGTACCCGAGGTCGTAGACGAGTACTCCGGCGGCCTGCGATTGGCTGGTGAGCCGGTTGAGGATGGTGACGTTGCCCGCCTCGTGATACTCGGTGGCGATGTCACCACCGGCCGGCGCGGTCTTGGCCGTGGGCCGCCCGTCCGCGTCAGCGCGAGATCGAGCCCTCGCCGCCCGGAAGGCATACGTCATACTCTATGTCCCTTGCAAGATGTGGATGCTCATTAACCTGTCGGGTGCACTCGCGCGCGACCTACGTAAGGCGGCATTCCCCGCTCACCGGGCGGTCTGGTCGAGCCACTCCGCGTACGTCGGTCCGGCGAGGGTGGCGTGGGAGCCGGGAAGCAGGCCACCGCCCTCGAACAGCGCACGGTCCGGATTGGCGGCGTCACTGACTTCCTCAACCCGCGAGGGGGAGCCACGCCGGGCGGCGAGCAGGCGGGCTGCCTCCGCCAGGGTTTCGGCACGGGGGCCTGCGATCTCCGGGTGTGGCAGCGTCATGACAAACGGGTCGGCCGCCGTAGCGACGTCGACTAGCCGCTCTGCGACCGCCCGCGCGGCGACGAGCTGCGTGCGCATCTTGGGCACGTACGCAATATCGCCTTGCGTACCCCAGGCGACGAGTTCTTCGACGAACTCGTGGAACTGCGCCGCGCGTACGATCCGCGTCGGGATCGGGCCGGCTAGCGCCGCCCGTTCGTGGGCGAGCTTTGCCGCGTTGTAGCCGGCGACGGAGTCGTCGATGCCGATGATCGACGCCACCACCATCCGGCGTACGCCGGCCTTCTGCCCTGCTTCATGCAGGTTGCGGGCGGTGGCGGTGAAGAACTCGGTCGCGGTCTGCTGATCGGGCGAGGGCGTGCTGGACACATCGATGATGATAATGGCATCTTCCAGTGCCTCGACCAGCCCGGCTCCGGTGACGACGTCCACGCCGGCTGAACGAGACATGGACACGACGCGGTGACCGCGTTCCTGGAGTACCTGCACGACGTGCCGGCCGACACGGCCGGTCGCGCCGGCCACCGCGATGGTTGTCGTCGTCTGCATGATGGTTATCGTCCTTCCGGAATTCTGCGTTCGGGTAGTACCGACATGACGTACCGGGGCGTACGAATGTGACCAGCCATTCATGCGAAGCTCGCGCAGCTCCCGTCCGGAAGCGACGCGAGCTTCGTCCGCGTCCTACCGTTCGTCGATGATGTCGCCGTTTTGGACCGTGGCGTCGTGGGTGAGGGCGAGGGTCTGAGCGACCGGCGGGAATGCTGCGGCCGCGGCGACGGCGGCATCGCGCAGCTCGGCCGTCTCCCACCGCCATACGTCCTGGTAGGTTCCGTCGTCGAGCCGGGTGAGCCGGGTTTCCTGCAGCCCCGGGAAGCCGGACCGGATGCCGGTGATCAGCTCGGCCCGGCGGGCTAGCAGCTGCTCAAGGCCGGCGGGGTCGACGGTGTAGTGGTGTACGCGAACTGCGGTCATGATCTTCTCCTCAGTGGGGATCTGCGGTACGACTAGATCCTGTGGCCGGGAGTCGATACGCCCACGATGTGTTTACGATGCAAACTCCACACTGGTCAGAGGAGGTTCGACGGGTGACGGGGCGGTTCTCGGTGCTCGGACCGGTGGATGTCACGGTCGCCGGTCGCCCGGTGGCCGGATTGGCCCCTCGGCATCGCGCCGTACTCGCGTACCTGCTGCTGCATGCGGGAAAGGTGATCAGCGCTGAGCGCCTGTCGGCGGCGTTGTGGGCGGACTCGCCGCCGGACACCGCCCGCTCGCAGATACACGCGGCGATGACGACGATCCGGCGGGTGTTGCGCTCGGCTGACCTGGACGGCGTGCTCGAGACCCGTACGGCCGGGTATGTGCTCTCGCCCCCGCCGGGCGCGTTTGATCTGGCCGAGTTCGGCGGTCTGCTCGAGGAGGCGCAGAAGTCGGCCGATCATCAGGTGGCCGCCGACCGGCTGCGGGAGGCCCTCGCACTGTGGCCAGGCGATGCCCTCATCGGGGTGAGCGCCGAGTACGCCCCAGGCGCACGGGCCCGGCTGGAGGAGCGCCGGTTGGCGGTGGTCGAACGGCTAGCCGAGGTGGAGCTCGCGTTGGGCCGCCACGAAGAGGTTTCGGCGGAGCTGACCACCTGGGTGGCGACGTACCCGCTCCGGGAGCGGCTGGTCGGGCAGCTCATGCGGGCGTTGTACGCGTCCGACCGGCAGGCCGACGCGCTGGCCGCCGGTCGCCGATATCGAGCCGGTCTCGCCGAGCGGCAGGGCCTCGATCCAGGGCGGTCCTTCCTCCAGCTTGAGCAGGAGATCCTGCGCGACCGGCCGGCCCCGCCCGCGGAGGAGCCGATACGTGGTGCGAACTTCCTGCCGTACGATGTGCCCGATTTCACGGGTCGGGTGGTGGAGCTGGACCGGATCCTGCGCGGGCTCGGGAGCCGGGTGTGTGTCGTCGACGGGATGGCCGGGATCGGGAAGACCACGCTGGCCGTGCACGCCGCACATCGATTCGCCCACCGGTACGCCGATGGTCAGCTGTTCGTCGATCTGCGGGCGCACACCGCCGGGCAGACGCCGGTGACGGCGTCCGACGCCTTGCACGTCCTACTGCGGCAAATCGGCGTACCGGCGGATCACATTCCGTTGGGTGAGGCTGAGCGATCCGCGTTGTGGCGTACCGAGCTCGCCCGCAGATCCGTCCTGATCGTGCTGGACAACGCCGTCGACGCCGAGCATGTGCGCCCGCTCCTGCCGGGAGCCACCCAGAGCCTGTTTCTGATCACCAGCCGCCGCCGGCTGACCGACCTCGACGGCGCGCTCTCGCTCTCGCTCGACGTGCTGCCTGCGTCCGACGCGATCACCCTGTTCAGCAGTGTCGTGGGCGAGCGGGCCTGGACCGAGTACGCCGCGGCCGGTGACGTGCTGCGACTGTGCGGCCACTTGCCGCTGGCCGTACGCATCGCCGCCGCTCGTCTGCACCATCGTCCGCGGTGGACGGTGGCTTACCTCGCGGATCGGCTGCGTGACGAACGCAGAAGACTTGTGGAACTGGCGACCGGGGAACGGGGAGTCGCCGCCGCGTTCACTCTGTCCTATCAGCAGCTGCCGATGTCGCAGCAACGCATGTTCCGGCTGCTCGGGCTGCATCCCGGTCGCGACGTCGACACCTACGCCGCCGCATCGATGGCCGGCATGGAGCCCGCCGACGCGGAGACGGATCTGGAGCACCTGCTGGACGCCCACATGCTCACCCAGCACGAGCCGGGGCGGTACACCTTTCACGATCTGCTTCGCGAACACGCTCGCGCCACCGGAGCCGCTACGGATGTCGAGGCCGACCAGCAGTTGGCGCTGACCCGGCTATTCGATCACTATCTGCATATTGCGGCGGCCGCCATCGATGTGCTCTACCCAGACAGCAAGCATCGCCGACCCGACGTCGTACGCGCGGAGCGCCTGTTCGGGGAGGCCGAGGCCACCGCATGGCTGGACGCCGAACGTGGCAACCTCACTGCCGTCTGCGCCTTCGCGACCGACCACGGCTGGCCCACTCACGCGACAAGTCTCTCGACCATCCTCTACCGCTACCTCTACAACAACGTTCACGACATCGACGCGCGCACCATCTACACGGCGGCGCTGGCGGCTGGTCGGCGTACGGGAGACCACCTGTCGCAGTCGCGCGCCCTGTCCGACCTCGGCTGGCTCTCGTTCGGACGCGGCGGATACGCTGATGCGCTCGACCTCTTCGATCAGGCCATCGCCCAGGCGCGCATGGCCGGCGACGGCACCGCCCAGGCTCGGGCCGAACACGGCTTGGCCAGCGTCCATCAGCAGCATCGCAATGGCGCCGAGGCGTTGCGACGATTCACTGCCGCGCTGGAGTTGTTCCGCGGCCGCGACGATCGGTTCGGTCAGGCGGTCGTCCTCAACAGCCTCGGCGCTGTGCACGAGGAAGCGGGCCGTTTCGCCGAAGGGCTGGCCGCGCTGACTCGGGCGCGAGAGCTCTTCCGAAGTCTTGGCACCGACGGTGGCGAGGCCGACGTACTCAACAACCTGGGCCTGGTACACCGGCGTCAAGGCCGTCTTGTCGACGCCCACCAATGCCACCAGCAGGCCCTCGAAATCTACCGGCGATTCGGAATCCGCCGCGGCGAAGCCCGGTCACTCAACGGGCTGGCGGCTGTGGCCGCGGACGCCGGCGACGTTGATGAAGCGATCGACGGCTACCAGGCCGCTCTCGCCGTCGCCGGCGAGGTCGGCAACCGGCTTGAGACAGCTCGCGCGCACGAGGGCCTAGCCCGCTTGCTCGTCGGCCGCTCACCGGCCGCGCATGACCATGTCCGGGAGGCTCTCAACTTGTACGCGCAGTTCGGCGAGCCCGAGTCGGGAGAACTGCGAAAGCTGCTGGCCGACAACGGATGACATCCGAGCCATCGGCATCCGTCAGGTGGCCGGGCGGGCATAGCGTGGGTCCTGGTTGCCGAGGTAGACCACCGTCATGGTGAGCCGGGCCGGCTCGGCAGCCGGGTTTCGGTAGAGGTGGGCGCGGTCGCCTCGGATGCGTACGGAACCTCCTTCTCCGACGTGGAAGGTGGCTCCGCCGACTTCCACGACCAGCTCTCCCCGGTGCAGATGGATCAACTCGCGAGTGCCGGCGGGATGGGCGTGTGAGCTGATCTCGTCGTGCGGGGCCACGACGAGGTCCCACAGCTCGACGAAAGGCGCCTGTCCGTCGTTGATGAGCAGCCTCGCTTCGCTGGCACGCCCTGCTCGCCGGACGTCGATGTCCTCGGCGGCGGTCACCCGGCCGAGGTCTTCGGGCGGCTCGACAAGCTGTCCGATGGAGACACCGAGGGTGGCGCAGATGCGCGCCACCGTCGCGATGCTGGGATTGGTCTGGCCCGTTTCGATTTGCTGGAGCATGCCGCGGCTGACGCCGCTGCGAGCGGCGAGGTCTTCCAGGCGCCAGCCGCGCTCCTTTCGCCCCGCCCGCAGGTTCGCTGCCAACGTCGCACTGACCGCTTCGGCTGGATCGGTTGACAACGAGCCACCCCCGTGTTCAGGATACTGCATCTGAGTTCCAAGATACTGTACCTACGGGAGAAATCAAGCATGACGAGCCACAACCCGGCCCCACAGCAGGATGTCCAATTCTGCCTCGACGGCATCGGCGTATCCCGGCCTGGCTGGCAGACCCTCATCGTCGCCGCCACCGCCGACAGCATGGCCAGCCCGCAAGACGTCTGGACACTATGGAGTGACCTGGCCAGCTGGCCGTCCTGGTCGCCGCTGCACCGGTCCACTGAGTGGACCGGGCCGCCCGGATTCACCGCCGGGGCGACCTTCGACCAGACCCTCAGCCTGGGCTTCCCCGCCGGGACCACCACCGACCACGTCACCGTCGCCATCGCCGAGCCGACTCAGCGCGCCTCCTGGTCCGGCGACGCCAACGGCGTACGGTCCTGCCACCTGTGGACCTTCACCGCGCTCGCGGGCGGCGGAACCCGCATCGGCAACACGGAAGTGTTCAACGGCACCGTCATCGGACTGACCAAACCGATGCTCGCCGCACGGTGGCGCCGACAGTTCCAGCAGGCCGCCGTAGCGCTTGCCCAGCTGGCAGTGCCGGCCGGTCGTTGACAAGGCTTGCCGGAGTGCGGTGTTCGCTGGGTGTCAGCCGATCGCCCAGCGAACTCAACTACATGTCGTTTCGAGATGGCTGCGGCTAGGAGCTACGAACGCGCTGTGACGCAATGCTTCGCCACAGTCCCAGGTCGATCATCCACGACCTCGGCATGAGAGGCTCGCCGGCCAAACTCGACAACCTTCCGGCACAGAGCGCCGCAACCACAGCATCAGCCGACGCGCCCGCCATCACTATGGATACGGCGACGGCTTGCGCGGCCCTCGGCCCCGCCGCGCGACCTGCCGCCGCAAACGCTGATCGATTAGGTTCCACGGATGGCCGTATCCACTCCAGCAGACCCATCACCTGAAGCACGCGTCCGACTGCAGGCTGGACGTCTCGTAGCCACAACGTTCCACCTGCAGCGTGAGCCCGGCGGCGTGCGTTGACCAGCACGGCGATCCCAGCCGAATCGACGAACGGAACCTGGCTCATCTCGACCACGACGTGGCCACCGCGGTCGACAGCCGCCGCGAGCTGGTCGCGGGTCTGCTGAAACCCCGCGACTTGCGCTGAACCGATCAACGCGTCGTCCTCCTGCGCCCAGGGGTGGGCAGCAACGGTGCGGCTCCGCCTACTCCTCGACGCGGACTCCTTCCGCGTCCGTGTTGCTGTGCGGATCCGGCTGCCCCGATCGAGCCAGAGCTGCACGTACGCTGCGCCAGGCGGCTCGTGCGATGGCTCCCGCCGCCATGGCGGTAAATATCGGCTGCAGCACGGGTGACATCACCAGTGCTCCGCATACGGGGGCGATGCAGGCCACGGCCACCCACCACACAACGGTCCGACGGGGAGCCGCCAGCAGCGATACGCCCACTGCGAAGCCCTCGGCCAGGGCGTGAGCGGCGAATCCCGCGATGGCGGCGGGTGAGATGACCAGGGTCAGCATCGCGCCCTCGACGAACCGGTGTACGCCGATCGCAGTGGCAGCGGAGCCGTACGACAGCGAACCGAGCACGGCTGCCAGGGCGTACCCGGCAACGGCGGCGACGAGGCCTGCGATCGACCAGATCTCGGCGACCAGATCCAGCACCAGCAAGCTCAGCACGACCCCTGCGGCACCGTGTAGCCATCGGGCGGGGAACCGGGTCGAACGGGCCAAGGCGGCCCCGCCCAGGGTCGCACCCGCCAGGAGTGCGACCCCGGCCAGCGTCAGCTGCGGCACGGCCGTCTCAGCAACCGCAGTCGCACGTCTTCGCCGAATTCTCCTCGGTGAAGAACGGAGCGTTGGCGAAGACGGCGACCGAGCGGCCCTTCGGCTCCTCCCACTGCTCCTGGCGGCCGAGCGCAGTCAGATCGAGGAAACCGTAGGCACCGCCGAGATGATCGGTTCCGCGGGCGTACGCGGAGTAGGTGTGGAAGATGCCGTCCGGCGTACGCAGGAAGCAGCTCATGCCTGAGATTTCCGATGCCTGCTCGGCGACCTCGGCCATACCCGCAGCCCGCAGCTCATCCGCGTCGCGATAGTTGAACACCACCGGTGTCACGGCGGGGTCAAGCGAGGCGTGATAGTCGTAGTTGAAGGTGGAGCCGGCCGACGAATACCAAGACAGGAAGTCCCAGCCGCGCTTGTCGCGGTAGTCGGCCAACTTCGGATAAGGCGCCCGGGAGATGGCCGCGAACGCGGTGTTGCGATGCGCCAAGTGGTCGAGGAACTGCGCGTTCAGCTCGTCCAGCCCGCCGGTGCAGCCGGGGCAGGCGTCCTCCCACGCCGGGTCGAACATGACGTGCTGCACTATCAGCTGGGTATGCGGCCCGAACAAGTCGGCCAGCCGCACTTCGCCGTCCGGGCCGGTGAAGACATAGTCGGTCTCCACCCGGACCATCGGCAGGCGCCGCCGGTCGGCGTTGAGCGCGTCGCGCCGCCGGGTGAGTTCCTTCTCCCGAATCAGCAACGTCTTGCGAGCGGTCAACCACTGCTCGCGTGAAACGATCTCGGGCAGGCTCATCGGGTTCCTCCTTCATGGGTTACACCTCAACGACGAACGGGACCCGCTCAGCTGGACAACCGCCGACAGAATTCTTCGTTCGACTCCCGCCGCACCGCACCTGACCCTCGCCCCGTCCCTCGTGCAAGGATTCAGGGATGGCGAAGAAGGAATCTCCCTCGACCTCGGAGCCCTCACTGAGCGCCCGGCTCCTCGACGAGATGTACCGCCAGGCCACGCTGGCCGAACAGGCGATGTCGCTGGCACGCGACGCCCTCGCCGAGGGAGACCTTGCCAAAGGACAGGCCTACGCGCAGATGTCCTGCGCGCTGTCACAGATGGCGACCGTCTACGGACAGCATCTCGTGACGGAAGAAATAGGCACGCTGAGCGACCGGATCACTCAACTGGCCGGGATCGTCGCACGTCGCGGAGCGTTCTAACCGCCGCCTTAGTACGCAATCCATGAGTCGTACGTCGATGTCCGTAGATCCAGCCTCGTGATCGCGGCAAGAGACTGGGAGCAAACATCACCGTCCGCTCTGCATGAACGTCAAGGCCCTGACGGTGGACGGTGTAGCTGCGGTCGGGGCCGAACTCGAAGGTTGCCGAGGCGTCCGACCCCGCAGTGGGTGCGCAGGCGCCGGAATAGCCATCAATGAGACACACCCCCGAGCCGCCCCCCGAACCAGCCCGAAGCGGCCACCCAGACAGTGCCGCCTCCGCCCATCGGCATGAACAGGCACGCGCACACAGCCGGGAGCCGATCTCCACCACGAGATCGCCTCCCGGCCGTCGAACTGCCGATCTTCTCAACTTTCATCGTTCCTGGCGCTCGCACGGCGACCGGAAGCGACGAGCAAGCCGGTCAGAAGGTGCGTCCCCTACTAGAGCGGTCGTTGCCCCAGATCGTGGGGTTCTCTGCGAGCGGGCTCCTGGACACACGTCCTGCAGCCATGTTCGCAGTAAAGCTGTTGAGCGTCGACGTCGCCACCGAGACGACCGCCTTCAAGCAGTCGTTATTCGGTACGCCCTTATAGCCGTAGCAGCCGTTGATCACCTGCATGGAGTTCGCCATCGTGCCGGATATTCCGCACATCAAAGCCTCGCCGGTGGCGCACATGGCGACGTCATAGGAGTCGGACAACGCTCGGCTGTACCCGTTGCATCCCCGGTACTTCTCGGAGCTTTCGCAGGTGCTGTTGGTGCAGGCGTACCCGCCGGCTTGGCAGCCGACGCTGGTGTCCATGCCGCTGCCGCTGCATCCGGCCACCCCCGCACTGCATTGGGTTTCATACAGTTCGCTCGGGTCGGACTTGGCCAGCGGGCTGTTCGACGCGTACGCGTACCCGTTGAGTTGTTGGGGGTTGAGGTAGTTGGCGACCGGGTCCGCGGAGATGAACCGGCCCACAGTCGGGTCGTACTCGCGGGCGCCGACCGTAGTGAGCGCGACGTCGGGGTAGCTTTCGTCGACCTCGTGCTCGCAGGCTCCCACAACGGGCTAGGCGAATTCGACCTCGCGGCCAGATACGCACAGGCTGCAGTCGACGCCTACGGCGCGATGCCGTGGCCGGCCCGGAGCGATCTGGCACTGGTCACTCTCGCCGACGCATACGCCGGCCTCGGCGACATCGCAGCCGCACAGAAACACCGCGCACAAGCAGATCAGATCGCAACAATGATCAACCAACGCGAAGGGCCCAAGTCGAAGTCCTACACCTGCGCGGCTCCCACGCTATGCGCCCCTATGCGTCCAGCACTTCGTCTGGCGAACCCGACCCGTAGCAGCTCGGGCCGATGAGGCAATGGAACACAGCGGTCCAGAGTTCGACGACTCACAGCCCTGTGTGAGGCGGCAAGGGCCTTGGAGAAGGTAAGCGAGCGCAACGACGCCGCCGACGCCGAGGACAAGCTCTGAGGCGACCAGCAATAGCCGGTAGTCAGTTGACTGCTATGGATCGGACCGCGTCATCGGCCAGCTGAGAGCGCTACTGACTCGGCCTGCGTCGATAGGTTCCTGTTGAAGAACCGCGCGGCAGAATCGCGATCCATGCAGGCACGTTGGAGAGACAGGTGGGGCCAACCCACAACGCTGATCCTTTGCCGGGCTCCGGAGGGATGGCGGTATGCGACCTACATGTCCCAGGGGTCATGGATGGGCGCCTCGCGGATCTATCGGCCGAAGCGGACGAGTGTCAGGCGCAAGGCGCTCTGGTGGAGATCGTGCGAAAGCCGGCTGACCAGGTCGGGTTCAAAGTCCTGCACCGTAGATGGGTCGTGGAGAGAACCCTGTCGTGGATCACCCGCTGCCGGCGCACGGTCCGCGACTACGAGCGCCATCCCGAACACCACGCCGCGACGGTCCAGTGGGCCATGGTCATCGTCATGATTCGGCGCCTAGCCCGTTACCAACGCGCCGGTCGACAGCAACCTGACCAGAGGCGATCACCTGTCCGTTGGGGTAAAAGTAAGGATCTCGCCGATCCAGGGCTATCACCCGCGGCATTGGGCTCGCCCTGGTGAACGCTTCGCCCAAGCCTGCGACGAGAACGGACGGGGCGAGCGGACCGTGGATCTAGTAGTGCTGGAGCTTTCCAGTTCCCACGCCGTCGTCACGGGTTCAGGCGGCGACCAGATCCGCCCGGACGACATCGTGTCCCGTGAACGTCGTAGCCGACTTGATCAGGCGTGAGTGGATT
The DNA here is from genome assembly GCF_024172085.1 of Hamadaea flava. Classification (NCBI taxonomy): domain Bacteria; kingdom Bacillati; phylum Actinomycetota; class Actinomycetes; order Micromonosporales; family Micromonosporaceae; genus Hamadaea; species Hamadaea flava. The sequence goes on from NZ_JAMZDZ010000001.1 coordinate 1,889,301, forward strand.
GAGATCCGTGAGCCCACGGAGTGTGGAACAACGTCGAGCAGATGACCGCCGAGCAGATCACGGCCACGCCGGCCGATCCGGATGCATGGCTTCGCGATGAGGAGGGCGCCCGGCGGATGATCATGATCATGGCGACCGATCGCTGGGATGACCTGGCCAGCCATTGATCCGCCAGTGCGGTGGCACCCAGCGGTCGCCGTGTATTACTTCTGGAGAGGAAACCCGGTCATGACGGTGAGGTCGAAGGTCGCCCTGCTCGCGGCGATCTGGCCTGACGCCTGCTGGGAAGGCATGTCGGTCGGTCTCCGCGCGGGCCTGGCGCAACCGCCGTGCAGCGGTCACAGCCGCACCGACCGTTGTTACTCCGTGCGGTAGAAGCTTTCGCCGGCGTGTTCGGCGTCGGTGTACACCTTGGTGGTCCCGTCGGGATACACCGCGAACGGCAGAATCACACCATCAGGGCATGGGTGAAGGAACATCAGCGTCGACCCCACGACGACGAACGAGTTCGCCCTCGCGGTGGCATGGTCCTGGCCGTTGGCGGCTCGCCACGCTCCCACGTCGTCGGCCGCACCAGGCTGGTCGGCGGCGCTGCGCACCTTCCCGATGAGATCGTCGATGGCGACCCGGTCCAGGATCTCTATCTGCAGATTCCGGGGCTGTTGCACACCCCACCCCCTTCGGCATGCCAGGCCGCCGTCGCCCCGCTGATCGCTCGGCAGCGGCTGAGATCACCCGATCACACTGTAGAAAATCGAACGGGCGACGGTACGTGGTTCAGGGATTTTGCACCGGCTGCTCCCTACTCGTACACCAGCAGCCGGAAGTGCCCCTGGCCGCCCTGTGATCAGGCCGCCGGCGAGGAACATGATCACCGTCGTACCGTTTTGCTGGCTGCCGAAGCGTACCCAGGAGACCGTCTCAACACCGTTCACGAGAAAGTCTTGCCCAGGTCTCTGGCAACCAGGGGCGTCATCGCCGTGGCAGTGGGTCGGGTGGTGTCACCACGGTGGGCCGCCGTACGAGCGGTGAGGAGGTGGGAAACGTCGGGCCGACCGCTGCGAGGAAGGGCTTGATTTGCTCGACGCGGGCGCGGACGTACGTCTGCTTGGGCAGGGTGAGGTCGATCTCGAAGGAGAACGGCCCGCCCAGCACCTTCGTGCCGTAGGTCTTCCACGTCGAACCGCCGAACGGCATCGTCTCGATCAGGAGCGTCGTGGTAGCCGGATACAAGGAATCCGGGTAGTCGACTGTGCCCATCATCCGAAACACGCCGTCGCTGATGTTCCAGAGCCGGGTGTTCACGAACGTCGCACGATGCCACATGTCCACCGTGGTGCTCGCTTGGGCTGACGCAACGAGGAAATCGCGATCTTGACCCGCGTTGAAGAAGGCCGAGTACTGCCACATGCCAGCGGCCACCACAAACTGGTAGCTGCCGTCGCCGTCGGTGACGGCGGAAAGACTGCTGTCGTCGGGTGTGCGCAACAGGATCGATTGGCCGGAGTACCCGACCCAGGATCCGCTGACGAACATCTCCAGCTTTCCGGCCAGGTGAACCGGATCTCCGAAGACGACGTCTGGCTCGACCTGCGCCAGCGACATGCGGGTCTGCCGGATCGAGCTTCCGACGCTGGCGCTGCCACTGACGAAGATGTACGGCAACTCGTCGTAGAAGTTCAGGCCGATCCTGGCCTCGGTAGGGAACTCCTCGCGGAACTCGAACCTGCCCAACGCGTCGGTCGTCGCCGTCGTCCGCAGGACGTCCAGGTTCGTCCCGCTGCGAAAGCTGACGTCGGCTGCGACGACACGGCCTGGCAACGGAGTGTGCACATGCGTCGCCGGATCCTCCCAGGTCAGCAACCCTGCAATGACCACTTCCCGATGGTCGGCATCGACGATGGGTGGTGTCACGGTGAGGTCGTCGAAGAACGTGTTCGCGTAGTAGATGAACACCTTCGGGAAGCGTGCCGTATAGGGGTCGCCGCCTGCAGCGGCAGTGATCTCGACGGACACGTCGTAGCGGTCGAGCCGCGGTAGTGCCACGTGCTCGTCGCCGTGCCACCGGCTGTCGGTCGGCGTACCGGCGATCATGCTGAACCGGGTCAGGGTGGCCAGCACCGAGCCGTCGGTGTCGTGGATGCGGGCTGTGATCGCCCCGACCGGGTCAGCTCCCATGATGTGCAATGACATGCGGGTCCGGTCACCGGACACGGTGCTGACGGTCACGTCGTACGCGGGCGCGGCTGCCGCTGGCCGTGGTGAGGCCAACGCGGTCGCGGCGGCGACCGCGCCGCCCATCGCGATGACCCGCCGCCTGTTGATCTTCACTCTCGCCCCCATGATCGCCTACTGGAACGGCAGCATACGCACACGCGCGTGCGGCCTGTAGCCCCCTAGACACGTAGGCGAACGGCATGCGGGCAGCCCCAGGTCTGGTGGGATGTGACCCATCCACATCTGCCGGCCGCGATCCGCCGTGTCAGCGCGCCTGTCGGCCGATTGCCGGTCGAACCACTGTGAGCTGGTGTGAGCCACGCGCCGGTATTCACCTGCCCACACTGACCTCGCTGCGAACTGCCCCGACTCTGGTGGAGTCCTCCTGTGAGCGGTTGTGGGTCGCCGGACACGGTTGTGAGCGTGTGAGCCGGCCTTCTAGACGGGTTCGCGTGGTCCCCGAGCCCGAGGAGGTTTGCGATGGCTCGCATCCATGAGACGTCGGCGTTGGCGGTCGTAGAGGCGTCGTTCGCAGCAGCGCTCGCCGCAGACCGGCAGTTGCACGGTTCAGCGCGGTGGCCCCAGCTGGCCTGATGACGGGCGTCAGAGCAGCCCGGCATCCCGGATCATCATCGCCGCCGAGACTCGGTTGTCCACGCCCAGCTTCGTGAAGATACGCGTCACTGTCGTCTTGACCGTGGCGAGGCTTAGATAGAGCGTCCTACCGATCTCCATGTTGGACATTCCCTGCGCGAGGGCCACCGCGACCTCGCGCTCACGTGGCGAAAGCGATGCGGCCGCCGCCGCGATCCGGGGGTCCGTCGCTGGATGTCCGGTGGCGGCGGCGATGACGGTCGCGGTCACCGATGGCGACAGCACCGGCTCTCCACGGTGCGCCGCCCTGATGGCGTTGATCATGTCCGGTGGGTCGGTGTCCTTCAGCAGGAAACCCTGTGCGCCGAGACGCAGTGCCCGCAGGACATAGTCGTCGGCGTGGAACGTTGTGAGCATGATGACGTGAGGCGGCGACGCCAGCCGGGCGAGGCGCTCCATGACGGCCAACCCGTCCAGCCGCGGCATCCGGATGTCGAGCAACACGACGTCAGGTGCCGTCTCGTGAATGACCTGGAGTGCCCGGTCGCCGTCGTCGGCCTCGCCGACGATCTCCAACTCGGCGTCGGCCTGAAGGATCAGGTGCAGTCCGCGGCGTACCAGAGCATCGTCGTCGACGATCACTATCCTGATCATGCGCTTGGCCGCGGGAAGGTCACGGTCAGCTCGAAGCGGCCGTCGACCGGTCCGACTGTGACAGTGCCGCCCAGCAATTGCGCCCGCTCGGTGACGCCCACCAGGCCCAGACCAGCACCCGCCGGCCAATGGTCTTGCTCGCGGCTCAACGGATTACCCACCGTCAGGACGATCGAGTTGTCCGGACCGTCGTCCACGCGTAGCTCCACTGGCGCCTGGGGCGCGTGCTTGCGGGCGTTCGTCAGCCCTTCCTGGAGGATTCGGTACGCCGAGCGGCTCACCTGTGTGGGCAGGTCGTCCAGCCCGGTCGCGGTCAGAGCGAGTCTCACCGGGGTATCGGTCGAGCGGGCCTCCGCGACCAGGACTGGCAGCTCCCGCAGCGTCGGCTGAGGTGGTTCCGGATGGTCGTGGTCGTGGGTGCCGTCCCGGAGGCCGGACAGGATTCCCCGAAGCTCATCGAGGGCCTGCTTGGCGTTGCCGTGGATGACTCGGGCCGTCTCCCGGGTGGTCTTGGGGTCCAGATCGTCCCGATAGACCAGGGCGCCGGCGTGCATGGCGACCAGCGAGATCCGATGGGCGAGCACGTCGTGCATCTCGCGAGAAATCCGCTCCCGCTCCTGCAGGCGTACCTGCTCCATCCGGGCGTGCTCGGCGTCGCGGCGGGCGAGCCGCGCGTCCTCGCGCAGCGTCCGCTCAGCGGAGACGCTGCGCAGCAACCAGCCCGTCAGCGTGGCCGCGGCCAGCCCCGCCACAGCCACGGTCAGCTCCACCGTCGATGCGACGATCCAGCCACGGTGATACGGGCCGAGGAGCAACTGGGCGATCTTCGTCGCCACGAGCCCGACTCCCGTGACGAGCACGACCAGCGACCGGCCGCGCCGCCACGCGGAGGCCGCTTGCACGGCGAACGCCGCGCCGACACCCGCCGGGCTGAGGAACAGGCAGCCAGCGACGATGAGGAGACACCACGCAGCGGATCGCCGCCACAGGGTCAACGCGACGATCGCCGCGAGCCCGGCGACACTCTGCACCACGATCATGTGCCAGGGCCGCTCGACGGGCGAGAGAAAGGCCGTGAGGTGATATAGCCAGAACAGCGCCGCGACGGCACCGCCGAAAGCCACGAACAGCCGCCCCGGGCTGGGCTGATGTACGCGGGCGGGAGGTGTCACTCCGCCAGACTAGCGAGGCTCCGCTGCCGGCTCTTGGAGACCATCGGCTTGATCCCATAGCCGACTGGCCTGTTCCGATGCCCGACCGCGAGCGTCCTGGCCGCCCAGCTGAGCCCTTCGCCCGCAGCGACGGCGCCGCCTCCCGCTGTTTGCTGAACGGCATGATCACCTTTACCGATCTGAGCAAGCGCTATCGGGACACCGTCGCGCTGGACGGGGTCTCCTTCGGGGTGCAAGCGGGCACCATCGTCGGCCTACTGGGTCCCAACGGCGCCGGCAAATCGACCGCCTTACGTATCCTGCTGGGCCTGGGGCGAGCGGACGCGGGCCGGGCCACCATCGCCGGCCGGGCCTACACCGACTGGCCGAACCCGGCGCTGGTGGCCGGATCGCTGCTGGACGCCGACTGCTTTCATCCGGGGCGTACCGCGCGTGAGTCGCTCCGGCTGGCCGCCCGCACCATCGGGCTTGCACCCGGCCGGGTCGACGAGGTCCTCGACGAGGTCGGATTGCCCGGCACGGCAGCCGGCAAACCGGTCCGGGCCTTCTCCCTCGGGATGCGGCAGCGGCTCGGACTGGCGTCGGCACTGCTGGGCCGGCCCCGGGCGCTGATCCTTGACGAGCCGTCCAACGGTCTGGACCCGCAGGGCCAACGGTGGCTCGCCGGCCTCTTGCGAAGCCGCGCCGACCAGGGGTGCGCCGTGCTGCTGTCGAGTCACCAGCTGGCCGACGTCGAGCAGCTGGCGGACCGGCTGGTCATCGTCGGGGCGGGCAAGGTCTTGGCGGACGACACCCCGGACCGGCTGCGTGCTCAGCACGGCAGCATCGCCGACGTCTACTTCACCCTGACCGGCGGCAACGATCGCCCGGCCCACGCTGAAAGCAGGTGGTGACAATGCACACGCCGCCCATCGACCGGCCACGCCCGTTCGGCGTCCTTGTCCTCGTGGAACTCCGCAAGCTCGTCGACACCCGGTCCGGTATGGTCCTCGCCGCGGTCGCCGTGGTCCTGAGCGGGGTCTTCGGCGCCGGCGCGGTGCTGTATCGGCAGCCCGCCACCCTGGGGGACATCGCGCTGCTGGCCGCAGTACCGGCGGGGACACTCGGCCCGGTCATCGCGATCTTGCTGGTAACGGCCGAACGGACGCACCGCACCGCGTTGACCACATACGCCCTGACGCCCCGCCGGCATCGAGTCCTGCTCGCCAAGGCCAGTGCGGTCGTCGCCGTCTCGGCCGCCATCACTCCCCTGGCGCTGGCGGCTGCCGTCGTCATCGGTCCCGTCGGCTCGCTCGCCACTCGCTCGGCGCTGGTCTGGACCGTCGACGCCAGCGACCTCTTCAGATCCATGCTGGTCAACATCGCGCTCGCGTTGACGGGCTACGCCCTCGCCCTGGCGATCGGCAACGCGCCGACGGCGATCGTCGTCGTGCTGACCTGGCCGATGCTGGTGAGCCTGCTGCGAACGGCCAGCCCCACTGCCGGCGAGGTGCTCCAGTGGCTCGACATGGCGGTGGTGGGCGAAGACGTTCCCCGCGCCCTGACCTCCTTCGTCGTCTGGGTAGCGCTCCCCGCGTTGATCGGCTTTCGGCGGGTGATCCAAGCCGAAGTGCGCTGACCTTCGCACCGGCCGCCCGGGTCGGGCCACCGCCGACCCGGGCTAAGGAGTGCAAACAGGCCGAGGCCATTCCCGTGCTCGGGTCCCAGCAGGGCGGGCACGTCTATCACCTCAAGTTATGACGAGCGACGGCGCACACCAGCGTGGATATCGGCGGCTGTCGCTGGGATACGCCCGGACCCGGTCGACCCGCCCGGCCAACACCTCCGCCACCTCCTGAGCGATGGCGGTGGGCGAGATGGTTGGTCGGCCAGCCGAACAACTCGGCTATGCGGTGCGATGTCGACGAACGGCACGAGCATGTCTCGCTCATCGCGTTACGCCCGTGCGCTACTCAAGTCCATCCCGGGAGGTCGGGGGCCCGATTCGAAAGTCGCGGAAGGTGGCCTCCAACCCGGCACGCTCAGGCGAGCAGCACATGACGCCGACGTCTACGGTGGCAGGAAGGGCGAGATAGCCGAGCCGCTGCAGCTGCCACGGACGGTCGCCGCTACGGCAATGCACGGCCACTGCTTCGCCGAAGCGGGTGACTCGCATCGAAACCTCTCCAAGAAATCCTTGGATCGGCGCCATCGACACATCCGAGTACCCGCGGGTGAACACCGTGCTGACCTGCACGGTGCCCGACGTGACCTCCAAGCCGGTTTTCAGCCAGTTACGCCCGTCGGCTCGGACCATCATGCCAGCCTGGTCGAACCGTGTCGTATGCGTAGCGGACACAACCACCTCGGCGGTGAAGTCGCCAGTCGTCGGCTGGTAAAAGAAGTGTCCATTGTCGGTGGTCCAGCCGTAGAACGTCTCGCGCCAGAAGTCAGTCTTCAACTCCGTCACGACGCGCAGTAGGCCGTCCTTCAATGACCACTCGCGCGGCTCGTTGAACCACGACATGTTCGTCAGCACGGCGATGAGTCTAACTATTTACTCGTTCCGCGCATGAGCATCGGGCTACGCGAGGTTCGCAGGGACGTCCGTAGCCCGGGGCAACTCACCGGGTGATCCGCAGCGAGCGGTTTGCCGCAGACCCACCGCGAGCTTCATCCAGCCCTGTCCAGCACACACGGTTGAGCGCTCTCGCATATTGATCTCGGGGTTGCCTAGGCGCGCCGAGTATGAGCGGGTCAGGAGCCCTGCGGGCGACTGCGGTCCGGTCGCATGCGGTGATCTGGAGGAAGCCGTCCTTCAAAGCGCGATCACCAGGACCTGCCGCTCGCCGAGCAGGTGGCGAAAGTCCGGCTTTCTCGGCAGTGTCGTCCGGGATGTGCTGCGCGCGTATGCCCAGCGCGCGCAGCAGCCGGTTAAGCAGTTCGTCGCTGGCGACCGGCCGCCGGCTCATGCCCAGGGCGTCGACGAACAAGACCCCGTCGGGAAACCGGTCACGTAACCGGTGCGCCGCTCGAACCATAAGCGTGGTTTTGCCCAGCCCGGCTCCGCCCGAGACGATCGCGACGTTCGCGCCATCGGCCGCCTGCTCAACCAGACGGTGGATCCAGGCAAGCTCGGCCGCCCGCCCGGTGAGGTCGCCGAGCGACCGGGGCGGCTCACATAGTCCTGGCGCGGCCGCCACGTACGCCGACCGGGCACGGCCCACTTTGGCCAGCGCAACGAACTCCTGGCAGTCGGTGCCCTCCAGCTTCAACGCGTCGGCGATCAACAACACCGGGCGCCGCTGCGATCCCAGCGCCCGCCCGCGCCCATATCGCTCAGCGCCCACACACTGACACCGGACTCCTCTGCGAGTTCCTCAAGCGTCAGTTTGGCGCGATGCCCGGCACTCCGGCGAATGACTCCGACGCTTCCATCCACCCATCTTCACTCAGCCCGCCCCGACATCAAGATCCTCCGATAGTCGTGCAACGTCTGAGCGGGCGGATGACACAGCCCATCAACCGACTACACCGGTTGACCAGCCACCGCCGTCGCAGCCTGCCTTGCTGGGATGATCTGAGCCGTCCCCCACTGGACGGGGTTACCTGTAGCATGATTGACCACCACCGAGTGATGGTCGCTCACCGAATCGGGGCAGGTGCATCAGGTGCGTGACCGCGCACCGTACCGGTAGCGACGCCTCTGTCGGGAGATGCACGATGACGACGGCAACCGTTAACGACTCGGCTGGGGCGACGAGCGCTTCGGCCGGTGACTTGAGATGATCGTGATCGGACTGGTCGCGTCACCGGGGCCGGCTGCCGACCTGGCACAGAGTCTTTTGGCGGACCTCACCGGCCCGATCTCCGTTCGGCTGCCGGACGGCGACTGGCAGATGCGGCTGGCGGTGGACCGGCTGGTCGACGCCCCAGCAGACCTGAACCGGCTGGTCGCCGCCGCCCGGCGCAGGCTGCTAGACGAAGGCTGGCAAATGGCCATCTGCATCACCGATCTACCGTTGGCGACACAGCGCGGGCCGGTGGTCGCCCACGCGAGTGCCACGCACGCTGTCGCTGTGCTGTCCCTGCCTGCGCTGGGCGCCGTGGGTGTGACCCGCCGGGCCGCAGACGCGATCGTGCGCCTGGTTAAGGCGCTGCTGGGCGAGGTCGACAGCGAGAACGCGGACCTAAACGATCGCGCCATTCGGCGGCGTCGGGTGGCTCTGTACCGCCGGACGCGCGAGCTGAACGAGTTGCCGGTATCTGAAAGCCGAGCCGTCGGTCTGATCACCGGCGTAGTGACAGGAAATCTGCGGCTCCTGCTGGGCATGCTGCGAGCCAACCGGCCATGGCGACTGGTTTCGCGGCTCTCCCGAGCTCTGGTCGCGGCCCTGGCCGTCGACATCCTCGCGCTGGTGACGAGCGACATCTGGCGGCTCGCGAACGCGTTGGGGGCGGTGCGGCTGAGCATCCTTACCGTCGGTTCGCTACTCGCGGTGGTACTGAGCCTGATGTTCGGCGCCAGCCTGTGGGAACGGGTGCCGCCCCGGGCTGCCGGTCCCGGGATTCGCCAACAGGTGGCTCTGTTCAACATCGTAACGATTCTCACCGTGGTTATCGGCGCGGTGGCGCTGTACGGCGCGCTGGTGATGCTGACTGCGATGGGGGTGCTCGTCATGGTTCCGGCCGGCCTGATCGCCGCTGTCCTCGGTCATTCGGCCGGTATCGGTGACCAGGTGCAGCTGGCGTGGTTGGCCAGCTCTCTCGGCACACTCGGCGGGGCGTTGGGAGCCGGGTTGGAAAGCGACGAAGCGGTACGTGAAGCTGCGTACCATTATCAACCGGACAATGAGCTGTCCGCCGATCGTTGACCTCCTCCGCCGCTACGGCAGCTGCAGGCTACGTGCTCGCCGTACCGCATCACGCCAGGTGCCTGGGCAGCCTGTCCACCGGCCGGTGGGTGTCCATGTCGATGACAAGTACGGTGGGCCTGCGCGGCAAGGAATGTGGCTGCCTGTCCGGCGGATTTGCCGCCGCCGACCACGGCTACGGAGGCGTGCCGGCATGCGTGGAGTTCGGCGGTGGTCGCGGCGTAGTAGACGCTGGTCTTCTCGAGGTACCGGGCACCGGTGGCGATCAGCACGGCATGGCCTGAGATCTCGGTGCCGTCGCCGAGCGCCGATCCGGTGGTCGCCGTTGCGGCTGTCCAGCGTGACGGCCGAGGCGGGGATGCTGATGCTGGCGCCGAACTTGCGTGCCTGCAACACTGCCCGTTCGGCGACTTCCGCGCCGGAGATGCCTGAGGGGAAGCCGAGGTAGTTTCGATCCGCGAGGAGGTGCACGCCTGTGGCCACCGTCTCGAGGACCGCCACCGTCAGGCCCTTCCTGATGCTTTGACGCCACAAGGGTGACCGTCCCTCACTCGCCAGGAAGGGTCGCTACATCACGATCGGCGGCCTGGTGCCTCGCGGTGATGACCGCTAGCGTGGTCGTGATCCTGCGCGCCTCCCACGACCGGGCCGAGGCCATCGCCAACCTGACGGAGTTCGATACCGGGCCCGCATGTCGGCCAGAACGCCGATCCCTGGACATGACAGGTGAGGCCCGGCCGGGTAACACAGGTCGGGGTCGTAGTCCCTGGCCATCCTTGTACCAGTTGCTGGGTCGAACAGTCCACGACCGCTGTGGGAGGCGACCATGAGCAGGACCTGCTTTGGTGGCGGGGTCCGGCGCGAAGCCCACGCCGATTAGCCCGCCCACGGGGATGGTCGCGTTCGGGGGGAATCCCGACTCACGGCGCCGGTAACGACGCCACTGGCGCGCTGAGGAAACGATCACGCAGTTTCTGCTGGTACTCGTTCACCAACGGCCTGAATATCCCTTCGGGTCACTCTCGATCCATCGGGATTCACAGTCCGGACGGATGAGCTGAGAGCCAGTCGCGGTGACGTTCGCGGATGTGGTCGCGCGCCCCACTCGTGGGCAGGAGGACGTCGGCGCCGCCGTCATACGGGTGGTAGATCCAGCTCAGGTTACCGGGTGCGACCATCACCCCGGCCAAGATGTCGTCGGCGACGGCACGGAGCACGGGATCCAGCACGCCACGCATCCACGACCGCTCGCTGATGTATAGATAGGTCCAGGATTCTCGGTAGTCGTCGGGCGGCAGTGCCTGCCACAGGGTACCCGCCGGGTCCAATGCGCGAAGGCGCTCATCGCGAGGTTCCGGCTGTTCGATCTCGCCCCAGTCGCACGTGATCAATAGCAGGTTCGGGTCGTCTGTGAGCTCCTCGAGGACTGTGTTATGGCGATGCAACACGGTCGCGTACTCGTCATCGCTGGTGGGATACCGCTTGGAACCCGGCAGGCTGTGGAACCGCACCCACCTGGACTGGTAGGCATGCTTGAGCCAATCAGCTCGTGGCGGGCTATCGGACCACCGCTGGTCCCACAGGCTGGTGAGACGAGAGGCCTCGATCACGGCTGGCCCGGGGCGTCGGTCCGGAATTCATGGACGACCTCGATGAGCCCCACGATGTGCTGGTTGAACTCGTCGAGCTCTTCGGCGGGTACCCACAGCTCGAGGATGTCGCGACCGCCGGCCTGCTGGACGGGGTAGCGAGCTGCGAACTCGCGGTTGACTTCGAAACGGGTCACATAGCCGACGCCGGAGGCGGGCACGTTCCAGTCCCGGGCGATCATGATCGCGTATTGCTCGTTGAGGACCGGGTAGAAGATCGGCTGGTCGGGCAGGCGCGGCGGCCACGTCTTCCAACCGGAGGCGCGAACGAGTTCGAGTTCCTGCGGGCCGGTCGGCCGCCACAGGGTCATCGTCTCGGTCATCGCTGCCTCCTTGGTGGTCGAGGCAGGTTACCGGCTCGACTAACGCGATGGCCAGCCGTTTCCGCCGATGCCGTGTACTGCTCCGCGGAGTGAATCCGCATCCACTGCGTCATCGCGTACGAGTCTGGCTGTCTCACTTCCGGAAGATTGGATGGTGGAAGAGGACGGGATGACAATCGACAAGCCCAAATCTAGGTGCATTCGCGGCCTGGCAGCCCAGTGAAGCCCATCGCATCCCGCGCCAACGCCGCTAGCAGCAGATCGATCCGCGGCTTCGGTTTGCGTTCTACGGGCGGATCTCCACCGCGGGATACCAGGATGCTGACACCTCGCGCGAATGGCAGCGTGCGCAGCCATGGAGTTCCTGGTCCAACAGCGCCGTCCGCGTAATCCTTACCAACCCGCGCTACACCGGCAGACAGGTCTGGAACAAGCAGCGCACCGACGAGGTACTCGTTGACGTCGATGATGTGGCACTGGGACACATGCCGGTAATGCGATGGAACCCCCGGAATAAGTGGATCATCTCGCAGGAGTTCGTCCACAAGCCACTCGTCAGCGGCGAGGTCTTCAAGGCAGCTCGGGACCTGCTCGGGTCGCGGACGCACAAGCCCGCCGCCCACAAGCCACATCGCACACGGCATCCGTACGTCCTCAAGAGCCTCATCTACTGCTCGGTGTGCCAGCGGCGCATGCAGGGCCAACACTCCCACAAAGTCGCCTACTACCCGTGCCGCTACCCCTCCGACTACGCCCTAGCCAACCGTGTCGATCACCCCAAGAACGTGATCATGCGCGAGGACCAGGCAATCGGCCCAATCGACGACCGGATCGCTTCGGCTTTCGCCCCTTCTCGACGCGATCAGACGATCGAGCTGCTGGCTCGTCTGCTCAGCACCCCGATCCGGCCGGCGATTCCAAGAAGACGGGCCGCTGGCGACATCGCGGCAGAGTTCGACAAGAAGATCGCGCGATACCGGCAGGCTCTCGATGAGGGAGCTAGCCCTCGGCCGTGGCGGATTGGATCACCGAGGCTGAACAGCTGCGCGACACGGCCCTGGCAAGTCCTCCCGCTGCCTGCGAATCCGACACGGCCGACTCGATGACTGCCGAGGACATCGCCTCGCTGATCGACGGGCTCGGTAACATCGCTGCGGCACTGGAGGAAGCTGAACCCGAGGACAAGCTCGACCTGTACCGGAGCATGCGCCTGAAGCTGACTTACGTCGCAGAAACACAAACGGTGCACGCCGAGATTGATCTTGGCGAACACCGTTGGGATTTGGTTGGTGTCCGAGGGGGGATTTGAACCCCCATTTGTCGCACCCATGAGCCAGATGGGTGTTCATGCGATCGACGCTATGTTCCGATCACGGGCCGCATCAAGCAGCAATCGTCAATGCACTTTCCGTCCCGACCTCGGTGTTTGGCTCGCCTTCTTCGACTCACGGCGACCCGACTCCCCCGTCGAGCAAGCCGTCGCATTCGTGCGCCCGGTGACCACACAGCATCGAGCATCGTCCGAGGCCAGCCGTCCCAGGCATGTCGCGCCAGAGCGGGTTCTAGTGCCATCAGGAACACACTCGCGTTCGAGATCGGCTTTGCCGCTCAATGGATCGCGACTCAGCAAGAGCCCAAGGCCCGCGCGTGGCTTGACTGGTACGCAGAGCAGCGTCCGGCTATCCGGTACGCCTCCAGCGCTAGCCGGGTCGGGCCGACGTCGCCTTACCGGCGCGGGGCGGCTCCCACCCGGGCTGCCCGCCCGGATGGGAGCCATCGAATGACCGCAGATCACTGACAAAGGACCGTTCTCACCTCTGGTGAGTACGCGGATGTCTCTATCCAGGTCCCGTATCCGTCCGTCCACCTCGTGACGGCGTGGGTCAGGTAAGCCCTACATTCGTCGTAGTACATCTTCAGCTGAGCGGTGCTCGTGCCGGCCCGGTACTCCCCGACGGTTCCCCAGTTCTCGATGTTCATCTCCCACATGTTCCACTCGATGATGTCGACGTCGAGCATTCCCAGGATCCGCACGATCACCTGGACGTTGAACACCACTCCGTGGCAACTCGCGGTGTTGGTGGCGGAGATCTGGTACCTTTCGTCGCTGACTTTCCGATAACTCGGAGTGCTTGCGATCGTCGTGCAACCGCCGGTGTGGGTCGTGGCCCGTGCGGTGTTGGACGGACCACTCTCGAACCAGGCGTTGGCCGCGGTGACCCGGAACTCGTACGTCGTGTGAATGTTGAGATAGTTCAGCGTGATCCACGTCGACGGCGTCGGGTACATCGTCCTGAGCCATGCCCCGTTGCGGTCCACGTTGCGGTAGTAGACGTAGTACATTACGTTCGGCGACGGGCTGGACTTCCAGCTCAGGCTGACTGAGTTGTACCTCGCGGCCGCCACGAGATTGGACGGCGGCGCGGGGGTCGGCGGCAACGGACGTGCCGTGGCGACGTTGGAAGGGGCGGAGTCGCCGGACAGGTTGGTCGCCCGCAACCGGAAGTCGTAGGTGACTCCGTTGGTCAGCAACGACACGGTGTTGGTGCAGCAAGTGGTGACGGGAATGCTGATCCGCTGCCACGCGCCGCCGTTGGCGCGGTACTCGATCCAGTAGTACACATTCGCCGTCGGGCTGGCCGACCACCGCAACGTCACCCGGCCGTCCCCCGCCTGCGCGGTCAGACCACTCGGCGGCTGCGGCAACGGCGGCATCGGCCGCGCCGTCGCCACGTTCGACGGCGTCGAATCACCCGTGATGTTGGTCGCCCGCAACCGGAAGTCGTAGGTGACTCCGTTGGTCAGCAACGACACGGTGTTGGTGCAGCAGATGGTGACGGGAATGCTGATCCGCTGCCACGCGCCGCCGTTGGCCCGGTACTCGATCCAGTAGTACACATTCGCCGTCGGGCTGGCCGACCACCGCAACGTCACCCGGCCGTCCCCCGCCTGCGCGGTCAGACCACTCGGCGGCTGCGGCAACGGCGGCATCGGCCGCGCCGTCGCTACGTTCGACGCCGAACTGTTGCCCGAGGCGTTGGTGGCCCGTACGCGGAACTCGTACGTCGTGCCGTTGTCGAGCAGCGACACTGTGTTGGTGCAGCAGGTGGTGTCTGGAACGCTGATCCGCCGCCACGCTCCGCCGGTCGGACGGTACTCGATGAGGTACCAGACGCTGGGCGTAGGACTCGCGGCCCAGCGCAACGTGACCTTGCCGTCACCGGCCTGGGCGCTCAGCCCGCTCGGGGCCAGCGGCAGCCCACCTATCGACCTCACCTGGATGATGGGCGAAGCCGGTCCCTCACCACCCTGGTTGGACGCGGTGACCTTGAATTCGTACTCGTGGTCGTGGACGAGTGGGCCGATCGACACCCACGTCTTCTCGGTCGGCAGACCGAGTTTGATGAACCCGGCCTGCCCAGCCGTCACGTCGCGGTAATAGGCCCAGTAGTAGAAGTCGCCCGCGGCGGGCGGATCCCAGTCCAGGTCGACGTAACCGTCCCCGGCGGCCTGGCCGGTGAGGTTGCGAGGCGCTGCCGGTGGGGCGTACGCCGAGACCGCCTGGATCGGGTCGGACAGCGGCCCGGGTCGGCCGTTGGTGGCGCCCACCTTGAACTCGTACCGGCTGTTGTGGGTCAAGTAGCTGACCGTGAAGGTGCAGCACGTCGTCACCGGCAACCCGATCTTCGTGAACGACGTCTCGCCCGCCGTCACGTCCCGTTGGTAGACGTCGTACCAGTGAGGTCCGTTGGCCGGCTCGCTCCAGGTGAGGACGATCGTGCCGTCCGGCTTCGGTGTCGCGGTCAGCCCGGTCACCTTGCCCGGCAAGGGCTTCTGCGGCGTGGCGCGCACGAGGTTGGTCGGCGCCGACTCGCCACCCTGGCCGGTCGCGGTGAGGGTGAACTCGTACTCGGCACCGTTGTCGAGATATCCGATCGACACGGTGCAGCAATCGGCTACTGGCCAGGGCAGCGGCGTGGTCACGGTCTCGCCTGCGGTCACGTTGCGCCGATACACCCGATACCAGACGGACGGAGTGGGGCTGGCCGTCCAGGTCAGGGTCACCATGCCGTCGCCTGCGGCCGCTGTGAGTCCCGTGGGTGGCTGCGGCACCGGATACCGTGAGACGGCCCGCGCGGTGTTCGACGGCGGGCTCTCGCCGCCGCGGTTGGTGGCCGACACCTGGAACTCGTACTCATGCCCGTGCATCAGGTACTGGGCCGTCATCGTGCAGCACTGCACGACCGGAGACGGCAGCTCGGTGGGGGCGCTCTCGCCTGCGGTGACGTCACGCTGATAGACCTTGTACCAGACGTTGGGCGCGGGGGGATGCCAGTCGAGCCTGATGGTCCCGTCCGGGTTCGCGGCAGCGGTCAGGCCGGTCGGCGGGCCGGGCGGCTGGGTCCGGGCGGTCGCGCCGGCCGGTGTGGAGTCCGGGCCGATGCCGGTGCTGGTGAACGCCGCGACGGTGAACTCGTATGTGTGTCCTTCCTGCAGGCCGTTCGCGATGGCGGTCGTGCCGGTGATCTTCTCGCTGCGCCGGGTGAAGGTGGTCTCGCCCTCGCTCACGTCACGTTGCGAGATCAGATACCGGACGTCCGGCTCGGGCACTGCAGTCCAGGTCAGCTTGATCGTGCCGTCATCAAGCGAAGCGGCCGTCAGGCCGGTGGGCGCATTCGTGGGACGCTGCTCGACGAACACTGACAAGTTGGGGGCACCAACGAGATCGGTCAGCCGATCCCGCGTCGCCGCCAGCCGCAGGGCTTCCTGAATCTCGGCGATCGTGTACGCCGGGTGAGCGTCGAGGATGAGTGCGACGACGCCGGCCACGTGCGGTGCGGCCATCGACGTGCCGGTGAGCACCTTGGGCGGGAAGAGCGCGTCCGTGGCGTAGTCCGCGGATGGAATGTCGGTTCCCGGTGCCCAGATGTCGATGCACGCCCCGTAGTTGCTCGAGGGGTCGCGCGACAGGAGTTTGTTCATGTTGCCGACGGTGATGACATCGTCCGACTGGTAGACCTTGTCGGAGTGCGCGGGTGCCACGTCGCACGCGTCGTCGGCTGCCTGCTGCCCAGAACGGCGGTTGCCGGCCGCGACCACGACCGGAATGCCGCTGGCGGTGGCGTCGCGTACCGCCCGATCCATGCTGGTGCGGCCCGAACCGGCGAACGCCCCGAGGCTCATGTTGATCACTGCCGGCCGCTGAACGGAGGCGATGACCCACCGCACTCCGCGTTCGACGGAGGACGCGGTGGACTTGACCTTGAACTTGCCGTCCACTGGGTCGACATAGCAGTAGAACACCCGCACCGGGTGCAGCTGAACGTCTTTCGCGACGCCCCACTGCGTACCGCCGATGATGCCCGCGACGTGCGTACCGTGGCCCGAGCAGTCCTCGGTGTCCGTCGTGGAGGGATTGCCGGTGGTGTTGATGCCGTTGCCGATGCGCCCGCCGAAGTCGGCCTGCGTCGACCTGATCCCCGTGTCGAGCACGTACGCGTGCACCCCGGTGGCGACGTTCGGATAGTGGTAGCGGCCGTCCAGCGGCAACGTCCGTTGGTCGATGTGATCCAGACCCCACGGTGCTCCCTGCTGTTCGCCTCCTGCGCTGGCGGCCAGTTCGATCTCACGATCTTGTTCGACGTCCTCCACGTCCGGATGCCCGGCGAGATCGATCGCCTGCCGCTCGGTCAGCGTCGCGGAGAACACCAGCGACCGGTCGGGAAAGAAATCGCTGACCGTGCCCCCGGTCTGCGCCACCAGCTCACGAGCCACGGCCTCCACCCCACGCCCGCGTGCCGCGGCGTCGGTCTTGAGCCCGATGATGTACCGGCCCGGCAGCGACTCGGGCAGGTTCGCCAGCCGGATCACGGTGGCGTCGCGTTGCGCCTGCGGCACCACCGCGACTGTGGCCGAGAACGCTCCCTCGCCGACCGAGTTCGCGGCGGTAACCGAGAACTCGTATCGGTGGCCGCTGATCAGCCCAGTGATGTCGGCCGACGGCTGCGTCACCGGCTGCGGCTGACGAGCCGCATGCGTCTGACCGTTGGTCACGTCGCGCCGGTGGACGAAATACCTGGGGGCTCCGTTGACCGCGGGCCACGTGAGGTGGACGACGCCGGCGGCGTCGGAGGTGGCGGTCAGCCCCAGAGGCGCCGCCGGCAAGGAGGAAGGATCCGGCTGGAGCCGGGGCCAATCCAGTTCGACGAACCGCGGCCGGTAGAGGTGGGCGTCGGCGTAGTTGTCGGCATTGTCGAGACTGTTGACGTCGTACGACATCAGCAGCTTGCCCGACCGCGCCAAGTCGGGATGCAGCCGTGCGGTGTACACGATCTTCTGCGTACCGGGCTGCTGTTCCGGCGCGGTCAGCAGCTGTACCGGCCCAGCGAACGAGCCGGTCGGCGACGTCGCCGTGTACGCCACGAACTGCGGGTCGAACACAGCGTTGGTCTCCTGCGTCACCAGCACGTACTGGCCGCCGACCTTCTGTACTGCAAAGGAGTTGCCGACGCCGCTCATCACACGCGTCGCCTCGGCTTCGGCGCCGGACCACCCGGTCCCCGTCCAGTACTGCCAGGCTGCGCCCAAACCGCCGGCCGGAGCCCGGGCGATGTGCGCGAACTTCATTCCGGCCAACCCGGAAGACGTGCCGTAGATGTAGGTGTAGGAGCCGTCGCCGAGCAGCGCCGAACCCCACTGGATCGACCGGCCCACCGGCAGATCGATCAGCGAGGTCTGGGTGAGGCCGGGCAGCGCGAAGGTGGCCAGCGACGTACCCATCAGCTCCACGTCGAGGCTGCCAGCGCCGAACCGGCGGAAGCGGTTGTACAGCACCTTCAACACACCGGACTCCACGACCGCGTCGCCGACCCACGCGAACTCGCCTTCCGACGCGGGCTTCACCAGCGTCTCCGGAAAGGCGGCCGACCCACCGTGCAGCGTGACGGCGAGCGTGGCACCGTCCTGCACCACCATGGTGTTGTTCACCATCGGCGCGCCGTCCGGCCGGGTGCCGTCGGCGTTGACCGTGCCGAGAAACGTGTCCGAGAACAGCCACGCCACACGGCCGTCGGGCAGCAGCACCGACACCGTGCCGTCCCCACCGGTCCAATGCCCGCCCGCGTCCCCGTACTCGGTGAACATGGAGCTCACCTGAGCGGCCGTCATCCCACCGGCGGGAACGCTGGCCGCCGCCGGCCCCGCTGCGCCAGCGATCACCACGACGGCCGTCGTCGACGCCGACAGCAAGGCGCAGACCGCGGCCGCAAAGCGGCGCAGCCTCCGATTCAGTCTCCTCATTGCCGAAGCATGGAGATCGGCTGCTTCAGATCGGCTTCACCGGCGCTTCACGGTCACGGGCAGGGCACGAGATCGCGACCGAACCCTCGGCCAAGGGCGGTATGAACGTCGGCTGGATCGAGAACGGCGATCGGATCAAGGTCAAAGGCGTCGGTCAACCTCGCGGTCGCCGAGCGGCAGATCCGCAAGCGGCCCCGCCGTGGTACCCCCGCGGCGCCGGTCCGGGCGCCACTGCCATGACCGGCCGGATCACGCCGGGCAATGGGATCCCCGGCTACGAGCTCCGGCTGGAGGGACACCCCGACAACCATTGGTACGACAGGGATTCCGGCCTGACCATTCACCACGAGAGCGACAGCACCACCGCGCTACGCAGCCCAGGACTCGACCAGGCGGCCCTCCACGGAGTCCTCGCCCGCGTGCGCGACCTTGGCGCCGCCCTGATCTCGGTCACGACCGGACGAGGCGCACGCCGGTCGCGAGCAGCCAGACGAGCCAGGCGGCGAACCCTAGGAGCCCGACGAAGATCAGCGGCGAGCCGTCGGCGATCGCGAGGTTGCCGAGCCCCACGGCGAGCAGCAGGCTCGCGCCCACCAGGCCCAGCAGGCGCTGCCAAGCCGGAGTCAGCCCACTCGCGTGCGCGGCCAGGGCCGCGCCGATGAAGGTGGTGCCGAGCATCGGCAGCGCCAGCGCGAACGCCGCCGCGTGAGCCCGCCAGACGAACTCGAGCGCGGGCGTCGGCTCGGCGAGCCCGCCGGCGGAAAGCGCGAGCCCGATCTGCAGGACGTTGACAAACACGAAGATGGCCGACAGCGTCGCGCCAGCGGCCAAGGCGAGGCGCGACCAGTCGGCGCCCGCTCCGCCGCGCCGCTCCACGAGGCCGTACAGGCCCGTCACGAACACGAGCAGCAGCGGCAGGTACAGGGCCACCAGACCGGACGCGATCGCGACCGAGTCGCGGTTGGACGCGTAGTAGGCCAGCACTTCCTCGATCGGAGCGCCGTAGCTCGGCGCGCCCGTTACCGCGAACACCGCGTTCTCCATCACCACCGACACCACGAACGCGATCGCCGCGGCGCCGACGAGCCGGCCTCGAACGAACCAACTGCGGGCTTGCGTGGTGGCGGTGTTCTGCGGTGATCTCATCTCTTACTCCTTCGTTTCAGTCGGATGGCGGGTTGTCGAGCAGGTTCGGGGGTTTTCCTTCGGATGGTCATCGGTTCTTCTTTCGATAGAAGCGGTCCCTCCGCCGGAGTGGCGGCAGGATGTACCGAGGCCGCGCCCACCTGGACGAGCACATCGCCTCGACCGGGCAGCGGTAGCCCGACCTCGGACGACTCTTCTTTGGCTGTCCGTCCCCATGATGTGGAACAGATTGCTGGAGCCGCCGGATACGCCGCTACGAACCGAGGTCGAAGGCGGCGGGCCGAAGGTCTACACCGTGGGTTCGACTTTGGTCGGATGCCATGGGGCCTGGACCGGCCGTACCCTTTGATCATGATGGCCCCGGCGGACCCGCAGGATGGGAGCCCGCCACCGGCGGGCGTGATCAGCGATGCTGACCACGACCCGGTACGCCCGGCCGGGCCCACGGCGCGCGGCCGGCTGGTCGACGCCGCGTGTTTCCTGCTGGCCGTTGGCGTGGTGGTGCTGACCCTGGCCGACAGCCGCGGGCAGCACATCGCGCCGGTCCCGCTCACCGTCGACCTCATCCTCGGCGGCCTGTGCAGTCTGGGGGTGTGGCTGCGCCGGCGCTGGCCGGTCGGCCTCGCCGTGGCCGCGGGTCTGGTCAGCGTCTACGCGACGTCCGCCGGGGGCGCGGCGCTCATCGCGCTATTCACCGTCGCGGTGCACCGGCGCTTCGCGGTGGTCGCCCCGATCGCGGCTGGGTGCGCGCTCGTACCGTTCCTGACGCTGCTGGTCCGCCCGGACGTCCCGGTCGGGTCCCCGTCGGAGATCGTGCTGGGCGTCGTCTTCGGCGTCGCGGTGCTCGCCTGGGGCATGTTTGTACGGGCCCGACGCCAGTCGTTGCGGGAGCGGGCTGGGCGGGTCGAGGCCGAACAGGAACTGCGGGTCGCCGAAGCCCGCCAGGGCGAACGCAACCGGATCGCCCGGGAGATGCACGACGTGCTCGCCCACCGCCTGTCCCTGCTGAGCCTGCACGCCGGGGCGCTGGAGCTACGCCCCGACGCCGCGCCCGACGAGGTCGCCCGCGCCGCCGGGGTGGTCCGCGACAGCGCCTACCAAGCGCTGGAGGACCTTCGGGCGGTGATCGGCGTCCTCCGCACCGGTGTCGACCGGTCCGACGAGACGCCAGAACGGCCGCAGCCCACCCTGGCCGACCTCCCCGACCTCGTCGACCAATCGCGGCGCGCCGGGATGCGGGCACGGCTCGACTGGCAGACCGACCCGCTTTCCGCCGTACCGACTGGTGTGGGGCGCAGCGCGTACCGGATCGTGCAAGAAGGGCTGACCAACGCCCGCAAGCACGCCCCCGACGGCGAGGTGGCCGTCACCGTCCGGGCAACTCCGGGCGACGGCGTAACCGTCGAGATCCGCAACCCGTGTCCGATGGGGACCGGCGGCGGTACCGCAATTCCCGGCGCTGGCATCGGTCTCATCGGGCTCACCGAACGGGCCGCCCTCGCCGGCGGACGCCTCGAACACGGACCCACCCCGGCCGGTGAGTTCCGGCTCTGGGTCTGGCTACCGTGGCCTACCCTCTGATCGCGGCCAGGGTCGGTCCGTGGCCCGGCTGGGCAGAGAGAAGGAGCCCAACGTGAACGCAGCGGTGCGGGTCCTCGTCGTCGACGACGACCCGCTCGTGCGGGCCGGCCTGGCGATGGTCATCGGCGGCTCGCCCGACCTGACCGTGGTGGGCGAGGCCGGTGACGGAAGCGAAGTAGCCGCCGCTGTCGACGCCTACGCCCCGGACGTGGTGCTGATGGACATCCGCATGCCCACCCTCGACGGCCTCGCCGCCACCGAACAGCTGCGTGCCCGACCCGACCCACCCGAGGTCATCGTCCTGACCACCTTCGACGCCGACGAGCACGTCCTGCGCGCGCTGCGCGCCGGGGCCAGCGGCTTCCTGCTCAAGCACACCCCACCCGCCGAGATCCTGCGCGCGATCACGCGGGTCGCAGCCGGCGAACCCATCCTGTCGCCGACCGTGACCCGACAGCTCATCGCCCACCTCAGCGACACCGGCGCCGCCGCCAGGCAACGGCACGCCAC
This sequence comes from Hamadaea flava, assembly GCF_024172085.1. Classification (NCBI taxonomy): domain Bacteria; kingdom Bacillati; phylum Actinomycetota; class Actinomycetes; order Micromonosporales; family Micromonosporaceae; genus Hamadaea; species Hamadaea flava. The sequence continues at coordinate 1,911,299 of NZ_JAMZDZ010000001.1, forward strand.
CACCGCGCTGGATCAGCTCAGCGAACGCGAACGCGAGGTCGCCATCGCCGTCGGGCGGGGCAAGTCCAACGCCGAGATCGCGGGCGAGCTGTTCATGAGCGTGGCCACCGTGAAAGCCCACATCTCCCGCATACTCACCAAACTCAATCTCAACAACCGTACCCAGATCGCCCTACTCGCCCACGACGCCAGCCTCACCAGCTGACACCGGAAGCCTTCTGGCACCCGCCCGCACCCGGCGTGGGCGGGCGAGCCGACCCGCTGGCCGGCGAGCCGGCCCTTCGCGGCTCAGGATGGCTCGTGACTCAGCATGTGCCCGAGGGCGCGGGCACGGGTTCACCTAGTTGATTGGACGCCGTCAACACAAACGATGTTCGCTTGAGTGGTTCGCGACCTCGGCCGGGTTCGGAGCGCCTCACCACGCGCGCTCCTTGCAGCCACTAACCGATTGACTACATATAGAGATAGTCTTTATATTGCGTACGTGTCGATCCGTGAACCCACGTTCTTCATTCTGACCGCGCTGGCGAAGGAGCCGCTGCACGGCTACGGCATCATCAGGACCGTCGACGAACTCTCCGAGGGGCGGGTAAAGCTGCAGGCGGGCACGCTCTACGCCGCCCTGGACCGCCTCTCTGGTGAGGGACACGTGTTCCTCGACCGCGAGGAGGCCGTCGATGGCCGACTCCGCCGGTATTACCGACTCACCGATGGCGGCAGGGCGCTGCTCACCGCCGAGGTGGAATTGCTCCGCAAGAACGCGTCTCTCGCCGCAGCGCGGCTGCGCCCGATTCCGGCTATGTAGGGGCTGAACATGACACAACTGGAAGGCGCTTACCGCAGGCTGTTGCTGTTCTACCCCAGGAGCTTCCGCCGTGAACGCGGCCAGGAGGTCGTCACAACCCTCATGGACGCGGCCAACCCGGGGCGGACCAAGCCGACCAGGTCAGAGGCTGCGGACTTGATCCTGGGCGGACTCAGATGGCGATTCAGACTCCCCGGCGGACCCGCGTACCGGATGGTCGCCATCGTGGTGGCCATGTTCATCGGCCTCGCCGCATCGGCCGCCGCGAGCGAGTTGGTCTGGCGCGCCTCGCCGACCATGCCTGCGGACGCCGACGTGGAAGCGATCGGCAGGTCCGTCACCACGTTGGCGCCGGTCCAAGGTCCGTTCCCCTCGGCGTACTACGACGGTTGTGACCACGCGGATACCAACGAAGCTTGCGAGTCCCTTGTCCCGGCCGGTGCCGACCCGGTGGTCAGACATACGTGGCTGGCGTACCGGGTGCCCGGTGCCGAGGTCAACGCGTGGGTTGAACAGGTCAGAGATCAGTTGATAGCCGACGGTTGGCAGATCGGGCGAACCGTCTCCAGCCAGACCGATCTGGCCGTCGCCAAATATCCCGAGCAGACGATCTTCTGGGCGGTCAAGGACGACCTTGTGGTCCGCGTCAGTGGAGACCCCACCGAGAAGTACGCACCCTCGAACCCGAACGTCAGCATCCAGGTCCACAAGCAGGCACCCCCCATGGTCACGGTCGGAGCCGTGGTGGGACTGTTGTTCGGCGTCATAGTCGGCTGGATGTTCGCCGGATGGGCGCTACGCGGATTCCGGCGGCACACATCCGCAGGGAGGATCGCGATGCTGGTGGTCGCCATACCCGGCTTGGTCGTGGCCGCGCTGACTGGGATAGCGGCGCTGGTCCTGGCGTTCTACTTCGCCACGGCGCTCGGCTGGTCGCATCAGGACTCCCGCTTTCCCTTCCTGGTGCTTTCGTATATTCCGGCGGTCTCGCTCGCGAGCGGCATCAGCCTGTTCCTCGCTGCGGCACTCGCCGCGATGGCACCGCGAGGGTCTGCCCCGGCCACCGAATCGAGCGACAGGCTGGCGGCCTGACCGGCAAGGTGCGCAAGGCGGTCGGGGCGATCGCTCTGGTGGCCGGCAGCTGACGGTTGGGGATCGGCCCACAGCGGCAGCGCTGATTCGGCGCCACCAGCACGTCGACATCGCGCAAGTCGTGATGCACCGCATGCACCTCGACGATCTCTGCCAAGGCATCGCGGCTCAGAACTCGGTACGCGCCGACGAGGAGGTCGCGGGGCTGCCGCCGGCACTCGTCGCGGTCTACCCGTTGCAGCTCACCGTTCACGGCGAGGGCGGGCTTGCCCTCGGCCAGCTCGTGCTCCGGGCGAGCGATCCACACGGCGGCCTCTGGCGCGCCGGCCTGAAACGCCGAGATTCGCTCGTACGACCGCGCCAGACGTGGGTCACCACTGTTGAGTGGCGTGGCCGGAAGAATTGAGATCCCGGTGGATGGCCGGGCCGCGGAGGGTTGTCCGAGGTCAGCAAGTATTAGGTATGTCGAGCTGGAGTGGGTTCCAGTGCATCCAGGAACACGCTCGCGTTCGAGGTTGGGTTTGCTGCTCGGTGCGGATCGTGGCTCATTGAGCATTTTGGAGGAGCTATGCCTTGTGTGCATTGAGGTTCAGGCTCGCTGACCGCGTGCTGGCCTGCCCCAGGTAAGGACCCATGCCGCTGATCGCGCCCGGGGTTGATCGCCTCGGGGATACGCGGGGTCGTGCTCATAGTCACGAGCCGAGATGCCGCGTCCTCCAGCGATCCGGTGTCATCGTATTTGCTGCTCTCGCTTGAGCATTGGGGCGGCCGCGTAGGGCGGCGGGGAACAGTTTGTGCGGCGATAATCGCGTGATGATCAACCGTGAGCCTCGTTGGCTGGAGCGATATCAGGACGGGCAGCACGATCAGGTGTGGCACGAGTTCCGGCAGCTGGGCAGTGCCATCCGCGCGCATCCCGAGCTCATGGAAGAGGCGCAGCTGGTGTGCGACGAGATGGCCCACCGTGCGCGGCGTAACATCGAGCTGACCGTGCAACGCCTGTCGGACGAGGGCTACCGGTTTCACCGCAACGACGCCGAGGAAACACCGTATGTGGCCCACTATCCGCCGACACCTGCCGCGGACGAGCACGCGGTATGGCTGCAGCAGCAGTTCGGTTCCGTGCCCCTGACGCTGCTGTCATGGGTCCGGCTTGTCGGAGACGTGTGGCTCGTTGGAACGCACCCGCAATGGACCAGCTCCGCCAGCGCCGATCCCTTCGTCTTGGAAGTCGAAGGCACCCGGCACGGCAGCGGATCGATTCGTTCCTACTTCGAACGCACCTGGAACAATCGGCGGGAATCCCGGCCGTTCGTTCTTCCGCTAGCGCCGGACAAGTTTCATAAGCAAAACGTCAGCGGTGGCGGACCATATGGTCTCGTGCTGCCCGACGGCTGCGTCGACGGGCTGTTCTCCTGGGAAGCCAACATGCCATTCGTTGCTTACCTCAACTGGGTCTTCAGCGAAGGCGGCTTCCCGCTGCCGTCAGGCGACCGCAACCAGTGGCGTGTTCGGCATCGCTTGATCGGCGACATGCTGCGCTTGTAGAGGTCGGTGGCGTCGGCATCTGGTTCGCCTCTTGGCCGACCGTCCATGGTGCACATGGGGCGCAAGCATGCGCTCGGCCTCACCGACGCCCAGTGGGAGCTGCCGACGCACGACCCGCCGCGTGGAAGGATGCTTCCGAAGGTCTGGCCAGCGTCCTGTGATGATGCAGGCAGCTGCCCGCCGCGGCGACCGAGAGTGGAGGCTCCATACCAGCTGCGTTGACCAGGCGAGCGCGTTCGTTCCTCAGCATTGACGGGCACCGCCTACACACCGAGATGAGCCCGGCCACGCGCGATCACTGGACGAAGCATGGCATTCCGCCATCGGTGATCGAACGGATGGCGGCATACGAGGCACAATGGGGCGGATGGTTGCTGCCCCCGGCGCCGCGCTACAACGGCGGCCCCAAGGTGTTCCGCAGCGACATGCCGGAGACCGACGGCGCGAGTAACTGGTGGTTCGACGCGGGCGATCCGCGGGTTTCGACGTGGTACGGGTTCTTGATCGGCCCCGAGAACGAATTCTGCATCGGCGACCGCGCTCATCGAATCACTCTGCACAGCTCGATCACGGGATGGATCGAGTCGGTGGCGTTGGCGTACCAGGTCCAGCGGTGGGCGCCGCGGAGCGTCACAGTGCGCGGCCCAGCGGTCGACGAAGTCGACCTGTCTGGCATGGAGCCGTTCGTGGAGGTCGAGGGAGTGTCGGACGGATGGTGGCGCAGAGCGGACACGGTGATCGCCGTGTACCAGGCGGAAGCCTGGCTCCTGGGGCGCCCCGAGGAGCAGATCGCCACCATCTACAGCGGCATCACCGAACCTGAGATCTACCTGGATTATTCAACGGGCACTTAAGCCGGGCTTTGTCAGGGTAGCCTCGCGGCCCACCATCGACGGCGTCTGGCCCGATCGACGCATCGCGGCCGCGTGTCGGCGCCGGACAAAACCTGGATCGGCGTCGACACAGACCTCGATGACCCGCCCGTCGTTGACACCGGTGGACGCCAACAATACGGCTGTGGAGCCCGGCCCAGTAGGACAGCGCGTGTGACACCCCTTGTCGGTATGACAGTCCTCGAGGCCGGTGCTACGCGATGGGCGATGGATCGTCGGGAGCCAGAGGCCCGTTGACATCGCGTCACGATCGGCGCGAGTCCGATGTGATCGTCGACGGCAAAGTGTTGCGTTGCAAGCCCTCCGCCGATACCGACGCGCTCGTGAAGACGCTCGTTCAGAACGACGTCATGGAATCGTCCTGCGGGGACCGCGCTGCTGCTCGGCCTTGCGGCGCTCTTCGTGATCGCGGGCACCTGGCGCTATCAGCGACGAGGCCTCGCCGTCTGACCGCCGCATGACCGAGGCCCGCCCGGACGTCGTCGTCCGGGCGGGCCCAACCGGAGGGATCAGCGGATCCGGGCTGGCGCTGGTGGTTGGACCGGCGCGGGCTTCGCCGCCCGGCTGACGTCACCGCGCCCAGGCCACCAGGCGGTGTGGCCGAGCAGCGCGGTGAGCGCCGGCACGAGGAACATCGACATCACGAACGCCGACAGCAGGATGCCCGTCGCGACGGAGAACCCGATCTGCTGCAGGAACGACACCGGCGCGAGGGCCAGCACCGCAAAGGTGCCCGCAAGGATCAAACCAGCCGCGGCGACGGACGGTCCGGCATGTTGTACGCCGAGAGCAGCGGCCGCCCGGGGCTCGTTGCCGGCCCGGGCCTCCTCGCGGAGCCGGGCGATCATGAGGATGTTGTAGTCGGTGCCGATCGCCAGGACGAACAGGTAGAGCACGATCGGCAGCTGGAACGTCACCCCGGGGTGGCCGGCCACGTCCTGGAACAGGTAGATGGCCGCACCCAGCGTGGCCGCGAAGTTGAGCAACACCGCGATCACCAGATACACCGGCGCGACGATGCTGCGCAGCAACAGAGCCAGGATGATCGCGATCAGCAGCGCCGCCACGGGCAGGATCACCGACAGGTCGCGATTGTTGGCCGAGTTGATGTCGGCGTAGATCGCCGTGGTCCCACCGACGAGCACCTTGGTGCCCGGCGGCGCGACGGCGTGCAGATCGCCGCGCAAGTGGTCGTGGACCAGCGTGATCGCGTCGTTCGAGGCCGGGTTGACCGTGAGCAGCAGGCTGAAGACGGCCACCTTGCCGTCGGACGCCTTGGCCGGGGGCTGGACGCCGCCGACTCCGTTCACCTTCCCGGCCGCCGCTGCGAACTGATCGAGCTGGGCCTGCGTCAACTGGCTTCCGTCACTGGTCGTCAGGTATGCCAGCGTCGGGTCCAGCGCCCCCTGCGGGAACCCGCGTTCCAGGTCGGCGGCCGCTTTCGCGGATTCGGTGGTGCTCGGGAAGCCAGCCGCGAAGTCGTAGTCCGCCTTGAACTTCAGCGCCCCACTGGCCAGTGCGATCAGCACCAGGCCGGACAGCGCGGCGGCCACCGCCGGCCGGCGGCCGACCGCCCGGCCGATCCGGGCGAACGCGGTGCCCTTGGGCTCACGCTTCCACGCCTTCGACGGCCAGAACGTCGCCGGGCCGATGAGGCTGACCAGAGCCGGGATGAGGGTCAGGCCGGTGATCATCATGACGAATACGGCGATCGCCAACGCCGGGCCGAGCGAGCCGAACCCGCCGAAGGTGGCCAGCAGCAGCACGAGGAAGGCCACGATGACCGCACCGGCGGCCGACGTGATGACCTCGCCGACCCGGGCGACGGCGTACGCCATCGCGGTCTTCTTGTCGTCGCCGGCCCGCAGTCGTTCCCGGAAACGGAACAGCAGGAACAGGATGTAGTCGGTTCCGATGCCGTAGAGCACGATCAGCAGCAGCGTCTGCAGACTCTGGTCGACGTGGAAGCCGAAAGCCTTGCCGGCCGCCGCGATCAGGTTGGACGATACCTGCAAAACGATGCTGATGACCAGGATCGGCAGCAGAGCCGCGATCGGGCTGCGGAAGATGAGCAGGATCAGCACGATGATCAGCGCGAGGGTGGCCGCGCCGACGACCGCGAACGCCGTCGTGAAGGTGTCGTTGTTGTCCACGACTTGAGCGACCGCGCCGGTCACACCGGCGGTCAGCGCGCTGCCCGCCAGGTTCGTCTTGATGACGTCGCGGGTCTGTTCCACCGCGTCCAGTTGCCCTTGGGCGTCGGTCATCGCCGCGGTGACCGGGACGTTGATCAGCTGCACTAGTTTGTTGGGCGCCACCGCCTGCGGGCCGGTCAAGGGCTGGCCGATCCCGGCGATGTGCGCACTGCCGATCGCGATCGCCAGGGCTCCGATCCGTTCGGAGTCGGCCGTGGTCAGCTCGCCCCCGTCGGACCGTTTCACCACGACGATCGCGTTCGACGTGGCCTGCTCCGGGAAGGCGGTCTTGGCCAGTTCGATCGCCTGCACCGACTCGTACTTGTCCGGCAGGAAGCTGCCCTGGTCACCGCTGGTGATGTCGGACAGGCTTGGCAGCAGGCCGATGACGAGCATCGCGCCCACCAGCCACCCGCCGATGACCCACCAGGCCCGTTTGACGACGAACCTGCCCCATCGGTCGAACATTGGTTTTCCTCCCCTTTATGCCACTTTCACGGTGGTCAGATCGACGCCGAGCCCGCAGGGGGTTGGCGACACGCAGTGCCCCGACACTCAGGGCAGCACATCGCTTGAGCTGCGATCTCAGCCTGGTGCCGTGCCACTCTGGCATCATTATGGCACATCATGGCACCAGAAGCTTAACCTGTGGTGCCACACTTATGCCAAAATGGCACCACGGCGCGCACCACTGGGAACCGACACCCCGGGCAGCGCTACCGACACGGCGACACGATCTCCTGGTGTGGCGAGATGGACAGCGGTATGCGGCCTTGTTCACAGGCCAGGTGCAGCTTTGTCGTCCAGCCGCCACAGGATCAGCCGAAGGCGTGATCGGCTGGTTCGGCGTTGAGCGGATCGGCCTGGTGGTCGAAGTCGCGGCGGGCGCCGGGGGCGTGCTGATGGCCTCGTACTGTCGTGGCGTCGATGCTGATGTCCCAGCCGATCAGCCCGGCTGCGGCGGTCTGTGCCTGTAGTCCGGTGATGATGTGCTGCACACTCCGGCCCTGCTGCCATCGCTGGAACAGTCCGTGCACGGCCTGCCAGAATCCGTAGCGTGCAGGCACGTCACGCCACGGGGGCATCGACCCGGACCCGCCAGCGCACGCCGTCGATGAGTTGCCGTTTGGTCCACGCAGACGGTCGGCCTGGCCGGATACCCGCAGGTGCCAGTGGTTGCAGCAAATGGCATTGCGCGTCGGTCAGGTCGTGCCGCCTGGTCACCATTTCGGGTCTGACGTAGGCAGGATCGATCACTGCATGCTGGGCTTGACTCCTTGGGATCCCGTCAGGACCGGAGCATGAGGACGGCCACTCCGAAGACCAGGAGCGGCGCGAGGGCGAGCGCGAGGCGGGCGTACCGCCAGTGCCGTTCGACGTCGCCGACGCTGGTCGCCGCCGGGATGTCGGTCAGCAGTTGGGCGATGGCATGTGTGTGGTGGGAATGTCGGGACGGTCGGCGGGTGATCGCGCGGACCAGGGCTGGTTCCCAAACCTTGAGGGCGATGCGCCTTCCGTCGTGGAGGCGCATTCGGAGGCTATAGCCGGCCAGTTCCTCGAGCTTGTCGATATGGTGGCGAGGGATGTCGTAGCGCAGGAAGGTGTTGCGTACGACTACCCCAGCGCGAACAACAGCATGATCCCGAAGCATGCGGTTACCAGCAAATTGGCCGACCACATCGGCAGATGATTGAGGCTAAGGGTGTGTCTCATTTGGATGATCGTCACGCTGGGGACATGATCTGCTTCCGTGCATGACGCGATGGTCCGTACGTGGGCGCCTGATGATCTGTGGGAGATAGCGGAGCCGTTGATCCCGCCCGCGCCGGTTCGCCGGCAGGGCGGCGGTCGTCGGCGGGTCGACGACCGGGCGGTACTGGCGGCGATCGTGTATGTGCCCCAGGCGGGTTGTTCATGGTGGAAGCTGCCTGAGTCGTTGTTCGGAGTGACCCGGGCGACCGCGCCCCGCAGGTTCAGTCAGTGGACTGCGGCGGGGTTCTGGCTGCGGCTGCACGAGGCGATCCTGGACCGGCTCGGCAGTGATGCCCGGATCGATTGGTCCAGGGCGGTGGTGGACTCGATCAGTGTGCGGGCGAAAAAAGGGGGCGATCTGACCGGCCCGAATCCGGTCGACCGCGGCTAACCGGGTAGCAAGATCCATGTCATCTGTGACCGGGCTGGTCTGCCCCTGGCCGTCATGGTCACTGCCGCGAACGTCCACAACAGCCAGCTCCTGCTCCCCATGCTCGACAGCGTGCCCGCAATCCGCACCCCGGCCGGCCGTCGCCGGTGGCGGCCGGTCAAGCTCCACGCCGACAAGGCCTACAACAGTCATGAGCTGCGCGCCGAGGTACGCCGCCGGGGCATCGCAGTACGGATCGCACGAAAGGGCATCGAGTCCTCCACCCGTCTGGGCCGTCAACAGTGGATCGTCGAGTCGTGCATGTCCTGGCTCATGCGATACCGGCGACTCGTCCGCCGCTACGACCGCAAAGGCGACCATTATGAAGCCTTCGCCACCATCGCCAGCACCCTGATCCGCTCCCGACGCCTCACCAAATGAGACGCGTCCTAAACCGCCCGCGACTCCGTCGTCATCGGCAGCGGCACGCCTGGGGACAAACCCGTCGCCACGATGCCGACCGTGAACGTCATCGCGTCCGCTCACCGAGCTGCGCAGGACTCGTCACTGGCTAGCGGGCAGGACGCGCGAACGACGAGGACCGTCGATACGGCCCGATCGCATATACCAGTCCATCGAGCGCGACTCGATGGACTCAATCATGTCACTCGAAGCGAATGGAGGTCTCCGCATGACCAAATCACCGTGCGCGAGAGCGCCACCAGTTTCCATTGGGGATCAATCGAGCTGCTGGCTCGTCAGCTCAGCACCCCGATCCGGCCGGCGATTCCAAGAAGACGGGCCGCTGGCGACATCGCGGCAGAGTTCGACAAGAAGATCGCGCGTAACCGGCAGGCTCTCGATGAGGGAGCCAGCCCAGCGGTCGTGGCGGATTGGATCACCGAGGCTGAACAGCAGCGCGACACGGCACTGGCAAGCCCTCCCGCTGCCCGCGAATCCGACACAGTCGGCTCGATGACCGCCGAGGACATCACCTCGCTGATCGACGGGCTCGGTAACATCGCTGCGGCACTGGAGGAAGCTGAACCCGAGGACAAGCTCGACCTGTACCGGAGCATGCGCCTGAAGCTGACTTACGTCGCAGAAACACAAACGGTGCACGCCGGGATTGATCTTGGCAAGCACCGTTGGGATTTGGTTGGTGTCCGAGGGGGGATTTGAACCCCCATTTGCCGCACTTATGAGCCAGATGGGTGTTCATGTGATCGACGTTACGATCCGATCACAGGCCGCATCAAGCAGCAATCATCAATGTACTTCTTGTTCTGACCTCGATGTTTGGCTCGTCCTCTCCGACTAACGGCGACCCGACTCCCCTACCAAGCAAGCCGTCGCATTCGTGCGCCCGGTGACCACACAGCATCGAGCATCGTCCGAGGCCAGCCGCCCCAGGCATGTCGCGCCGGAGCGGGTTCTAGTGCCACCAGGAACACACTCGCGTTCGAGATCGGCTTTGCCGCTCAATGGATTACGACTCAGCAAGAGCCCAGGTGTGCCGCGCGTGGTCCTGCCTCGTTGGTCACCGCGCTCGGTCGGCTTCGGCTTGGCAACCCTGCTCGGCGTACTGATATATCGAGCCGCCAACTCGGTCTTTGGTCGTCGCGGTTCCGCAGGCGCCGGTCCACGCTTCACCGCATGAGCGCATGCTCGCAGACGCTCAGAACTCTGTCGCTCGTCGGATCTTCCCAAGCTACGATCCCCGTGAGCCCGCCCCAAGGCGCACCTACCCGGTAACGGTGCGTCCCGCCCGCCGCATCGTGAGGGTGGCAGCCCGTTCGAGCCGGGCCGGGCCCGGGGAACTCACGCCTCGGCGGGAGGCGTCGGAGTTCCCCCTTTGCAGCACCACGGCACGGGCAGACGGTGACAGGACTGGGCCGTCCGCCGCCGCCGTCGGCATGGCACTGGCCGGCTTCTTGCGGTTCCTTCGTCGTCGGGAAGGCCGATGTTCTCTGCGATGGAGGGCCACACGCAGGCATCACGCCGAAGCTAGGCCCGGCCTAACATACACGACTACCTTTGCGGACTCGTCTTCGTGGTCCCCAAACAGGTCTACTCCGACCCTTTCCGAATCGGTCAAGACCGTGAGCAGAACAGTTTCATTTGGGTCATAGACCACAAACTTCATCGAAGGAAGAATAAGGTCGCCAGAGTAGAGGCTGATCAGGCCCGTTTCGACGCCATTGCCCTCCCGGCATTCGACTTGAACCAAGCCGGATGCCGATTGCCGAACACTCACGTAAATGGAGTCAAGTCCGCCGTGGACTGCTTGCGTTGCAGCGTCCCAGGAATCATGTTCGTCAGTACTCTCGGGTGCGGCAATTATTAGAAGACCGTGAGCAAAGCTCGCCGTGATGCTACCGAGAATCAATTGCTACCTCCTACCTTTCAGCGGGACGATGCCAACCTATTCGAACTGAGACGATCCGCCTACCCGAAACCAGATCGAGTGGGCGGACCACTCAAGCCATTCGTCCTTTACAGGTTGATCAAACCCAGCCTGGTTCCATCTACCAGCCCCGGAAACCTAGGCTCAGCTGGAAAGTCGTACCATTCTCTGTTAATGCCGTTGACAATTCCGCCTTGCTGTTTCGCACATGTCTTGCACTGTGGGTACAACGTCCAGGGACCATTCGGGGCCGCCTTGTTCGGCGGCGTGTGGTCACCCGTCCAGTGTCCGTCAGCATAGCCGGAACTTGTTGCTGGACACGTCGCACAGCCATTGCGGTCGCCGGACTCATTTACCATCTTCTGTTCGTGCGGAAGAACGGTATCGCCACGCTCTGCCGTCACACCTTCCGCTTTACGCGACCCATCCGGGCCTAGTGTCAAATCACATAGGCGCTTCTGGTCAACGTTGTGCACCAGTACTGGCACGTTACCAGCCAGAACATAGTAGGCATGGATGTCATCGACAGTGAGGTCGCGCATCCAGCGGAGCCCGGTCCAGACCTTGACTGCGGCGACGATCTGGGTGGTCTGTCCGTTGGCATCGCGTAGGCGGTCGCCAGTTTTGAGGTCCTTGGCGTCTGTCCACTGGCTATTGGTCGCGTTCCAGAAGGGATGGAACCAAGTCGTGTGCAGGACGGTGGATTTGCCGGTCTTTTGGTCCCTGACAGTGATGTCGGCCAGGTCGCTGTCGTTGTTGTTGTGTAGAACCGTGACAGGCTTTGCTTCGGTCCGTCCGGTTGTCGGGTCAGTGGCGGTGACCTTGTCGCCGATCTTGACGTCCTTGATCGCCTTCGTGGATCCGTTGGCCATCAGGACCCGGGTGGACGGGTCGAAGCTGTGGCATGTCTTGCCGGGCGATCCTTGCGAGCCTTCGGTTCGTGGTTTGGTTAGTGCTCCGCCGATGCCCCCCATAGCTCCGCCGACTGCAGCGCCGGTGAGCGCTGCGGCGCCGGCACGGCCCCAGTCGACGTGGCCGGTTTGGGCGTATTGGGTTGCGGCGTCGCCCAGTCCGCCTCCGACACCGCCGGAGATGGCGCCGCCGATCGCGCCGGTGGCTGCGCGGGCGAGGATGCCGGTGCCGACCTTGCCGGCGACCATGCCGGCGATCTTGCCGCCGATGGCTCCGCCGACGCCGCCGGTGACGGCTCCGATGGTGCCGGTGATGGCCCCGGACAGGACGCTGCGTCCGAGGTCTGCCAGGCTGTGGATCTTACCGGTCGCGGCGTCCTTGGCGACGTTGATCGCGATGCCGACGAGCAGACCACCGACCGGGCCGAGTGCGATCGTCGCTGCCACTGTCGCGACGACTGCGACGACTTCGATGATTGCGTCTTTGTGGTCCTTGATCCACTTTCCGGTGGCTTTGGCCGCGTCCTTGACGTTTTTGACGACCTTGGCCACATGGCGGGCAGCTTTGGCCTTGACCTGTTTGGCCGCCTGCTTGACCTTGTTGTAGGTGTTCTTGACCTTGTGTTTGAGCTGTTGGGCCTTCTTCTGAACGTACTTGCGGCCCTGCTCGACCTTTTTCTTGACGTAGTTCTTGGCTTGGCTGACTTTCTTGTTGACGTAGTTGCTGGCCGCGTCGTATCGGTCTGCTGCCCAGGATCTGGCGGCGCTCATCCGGCTCGACGCGTAGTTCGCGGCGCTGGAGGCGTACGACTTGACCGAGTTGTAGGCGCTGGAGAACGTGTTCGATACGGCCGAGGTCGCCTTCTTGATCCAGCTCGGCCAGTGGCCCGAGGGATCTGTGGCGGTCATCGGGTTGGCGTTGCCGTACTGGTAGCGGTTGGCGTTGATGGAATCCGGCGTCGGGCTGTTCGAGGCGGTGTCGCGCGTGTCGAACTGGCCGGTGTCGGTGTTGTACCAGCGGGCCAGCATGTTGACCCGGCCGGTCACGCTCTCGGTCCACTCCGACTGGTAGCCCAGGTGTCCGATGACGGTGCCGGAGGAGGCGAGGACCTTGCCGAGCGGGTCGTAGTTCACGGAGCCGTCGAGCGTCGCCGAGGTCGCGGTGAGCTGGCCGACGACGTCGTCGTGCAGGTCGGTCAGCGTCAATCGTTTGGTTTGGTCGGCGGTGCGTACCTCGCCCACGAGGTCCGAGGACGGGTCGCGGACGTAGGTGGTCTCGCTGTCCGCGGCGAGGTCGTTGTCCAGCCCTGTGTACGCGAATCCGGTCTTGATCGCCCGGCCGAGCGCGTCGTAGGTGTAGGTCTGCGTGCCGCCGGCCGATCCTTGCGACAGGATCTGGCCGAATGCGTCTGCCGTTGTGGTGTAGGTGGTTGACCCGGTTTGGGTGGACGACAGGGTTCCCCGGGCGGTGTAGTTGTAGGTGGTCGCGCCGTCGCCGACGAGTCGGTTACGTTCGTCGTAGACGAACAGCCGGGTGCCGTTCTGGGTGCGGTTGCCGGACTTGTCGTAGGCGTATGTCGTGCTGGTCGTGCCGTCGTTCCACGTGACGAGCCGGTCGGCCTTGTCATAGGTGTAGGTGTTACTCCTGGTGACGCCGGCGAAGTTCGTCGTCGTCTTGGTCTTCTCGTTGCCGTTCTTGTCCCACCCGTAGACGATCTTCGAAACGGTTGCGCCGCCGGTGGTCTTCACCTCGTCGGAGGTCATGCGGTGCAGGTCGTCGTAGGCGAAGGTGCGGGTGTCAGCCTTGGCGTTGCCGCTGTAGTAGGTCAGCGTCGTCGCCGACCCCATGTCGTTGTAGGGGTCGAACCGGATGTCCACCCCGGCGCTGGTGTTGGCGACCTGGCTGAGCAGTCCGCTGTCTCGGCCGCTGGTGAAGTACGAGTACGTGGTCGTCCCCGCGGCGTCGGTGCGCTTGGTCATCGAACCGTTCAGGTCGTACTCGAACGCCGAGTTGCCCGACGGGCCGCTGATCGTGGACGGCAGGCCACGGTCCTCGTAGCCGATCGTGTTGGTGCCGACGCCCGTGTCGAACGACGTGATCCGCCCGGCAAGGTCGTAGCCGAAGGTACGCGTACCGGTGGCGCCGTCGGCGCCGGTACCCGACTGCGAGGTCATTCGTCCCGCGTCGTCGTAGGCGTAGCTTTGCGTGACCCCGCCAGGTTGCGTCTGCGAAGCGGCCTGGCCCGCGGCGTTGTACGCGGTCGTGTACGTCCGGTCGGCAGCCGCCGAATAGGCGGTCGTCGCCGGTTCGATCTGCGATTCGGGCAGGCCCAGCGTGTTGTAGGTGGTCCAGAACTTGTTGCCGCGCCCGTCGGTGAACCGGGTGCGGTTGCCGGCCAGGTCGTAGCCGAACGTCGTGGCGATCGCGTCGGTGGCGGTGATCGGCTGCGTCTCCGACAGGATCATGCCGGTCGGGTCGTAGGTGTAGGTGATGGTGTTGTTCTCGGCGTCGGTCGAGGTCAGCTGGTTGCCGGCCTTGTCGTAGGTCGCTGAGGTGGATGCCAGCAGGGTCGGCGTCGTACCCGGCTTGTACGAGCTGGTGAGCTTCGCTCGGCCCAGCATGTCGTAGCTGACCTGGGAGTAGGTAAGGTCGGGGTTGGTGGTCTTCACCGGCCTGCCCAGGCCGTCGTAGTCCACCTTTGTGATTCGTGACGAGTTGATGATCGTTGTCAGCGTCTCGCCAGCGGGGTCGTAGGTGTACCCGGTGGTCGAGCCGCCGGGTGTGGTGACGGTTTGCAGCCTGCCGTAGGTGTCGTAGCTGTAGGTGGTGGTGTAGTCGACGTTGGCCGCGTTCATGTGCTGATAGGACGTGGTCTGGCGGCCGAGGTAGTCGTAGGTCGCGCCGGAGATCTTGCTGGTCGGGTCCTTGGACCACGTCTGGTTGCCGAGCAGGTCGTAGGACGCGTAGCTGATTCCGCCGTCCGGGGCTGTGGTCTTCCAGACGCGTCCGAGCTGGTCGTAGTCGTAGTGGGTGGTCTTGCCGAGGGCGTCGGTCGACGTGGTCACCTGGCTGAGGGCGTCGTAGGTCTGCGACGCGACCGGGTTGATCACCGTAGATGAACCGGGTGGGGTGTAGGCCGGCAGGTGCGTCTCGTATTGGCGTCCGGCGCGGTCGAAGACGTGGACTGTCCTGTTGCCGTTGCCGTCGACCGTCTCGGTCTTGTCACCGAAGGTGTCGTATCCGATGTAGGTCACGGGCCGGGCCGACGTCGTGCCGCCCGAGTAGGTTTCGGCCGTCACTGTCGCACCGGTCAGCAGCGCTGGGCGGCCGGCCTCGTCGTTGGAGATGGAGGTGACGTTGCCGTTGGGATCCTTCGAGCTGCGGATCAGGCCGCCTTCGTCGGTCGCCATCATCGCCCGCGACACGCTCGCGCCCGCGGCCGGCGTGGTGCCGCCCTTGACCGTTGCGATCTGCGTTGCGGTCAGAGCGTCCTGGTAGACCTGGACGTCGCGGATAGAACCCGCCATGTAGTACGAGGAGTACTTTCCGATGTAGAAGCTGCCGCGGGCGTCTTGCCGGTTGACGACGCCGGTGGTTGTCGCTTCCAGCGTCCCGTTGACATACATGCTGTAGGTCTGGGCCGCGGCGTCGTACACGACTGCCAGGTGCGTGGCGGTGCCGACGGTCGGGCTGGACGTCGACCGCAGGGCCTTCCAGCTGCCGCCATAGGTGGTCTGTGATCCGGTGGCGTACCACTTGTCGGTGGACTGCTCGTACATCAGGTAGAACGACGACGAGCTTCTCGACGACTTCAAGACGACGGGGTGGTTGGCGTTCTTGTCGGCCAGGGTGACCCAGGCCGACATCGTGAAGGACCTGGAGGTGTCCACGACCGGGTCGGAGACGCTGAGGTAGCCGGTCGAGCCGTCGAAGGTCGCGGCCGTTCCGTTCCAGGTCACCCCGGTACTGCTCATGCCGGCGATGGCGTTGCCGGCCGCGTCGGCAGCGTCGGTTCCGGTCGACTGGTTGAGCTTCCACCACGCGACGGGTGTCGTCGCCGGATCGGTCGCGTACGAGGTCTGGGCCTGGACGTTGCCCTCAGGGTCGTACATCGTGTCCGAGCGCGCCATGAGCGTGCCGGCCGTGCCGGACGACGACCGAGTGGAGACAACGGTGTCATCGGCGGCGAACACGTTCGTGGTGACGCGGTTGAGCCCGTTCGCGTCGAGCGTCGTGCGCCATTGCCGGCCAGCCGCGTCGTATTCGTAGACGGTCGTCGTGGCGCCGTTGTTGGTGACCTGCTGGGTCAAGTTGCCGGCAGGATCGTAGGTGTTCAGTTGGGTGACGAATTTCTTCGAGGTCCCGTTTTCGGGGTCTCCGTCTGCGCGGATCACCTTCGCGACGAGGCCGTTGTTGGTGTAGTCGTACGCGGTGTACCAGCCCGCGGCGTCCTTTTCCCAGGCCAGCCGTCCTGCTGGATCGTACTTCTTCGCCTGGATCAGTATTTCGGCCGCGGTCTGCGGATTGTTGGGATCACCGGTGTAGCCGACCATGTACGCGTTCAGCAGGTTGCCGTTGGCGTCCAGCTCGTATCTGGTCTGCCCGCCGTCGGCCTCGGTCTCCAGCACAACGTTGCCGTATGTGTCGTATCCGAACTGGGTGGTGTTGCCGACCGCGTCGGTCTGCGACTCCTTCTGCCCGTACTTGTTGAAGGCAACCGTCTCAGTGCGGGCGATGTCACCACCGGTGCTGTCGCTGATCGTCTGCGAGGTCATGTTGCCGTCTACGTCGTACACGTTGGTGGTGACGGAGGTGTGGACCGCGCCGGTGACGCGGTTGGTGACCGGCGGATCGGTCTGGGTGAGCACCCGGCCTGCGTCGTCGTACGTGTAGGTCGTGGTCAGCCCCGTCGCGAAGGTCGACGTCACTTCGGCTTCGGAAAGCTTGCGGCCCAGGTTGTCGTATGTGTAGGTGGTGACCTTGCCTGCGGGGGTGGTCACCCTTCCGACGTCGCCGTTGGGGTAGTACTCGATCGTCTCGATCGCTCCGGACGGTTTGGTCACCGATGCCGGCAGCCCAGCCGGGGCGAAACCGCCGCCGTACGCGGCGGTTGTGGTGCCGTCGGTGTACGCCGTCGTGGTGACTCGGCCGAGCGGATCGGTGACCGTGGTGGCGTTCCCCTTGGCGTCGTACGCGTTGGTGGTCTTATATGTGTTGTCGGTGGCTGACGTGGACCGGGCGTCTCGGCTGGACACGATCTGGTCGTTGCGCGGGTCGACCGAGTCTGCGGCGTTGAGGTAGTACTCGAAGTAGACGCTGGAGCACTTGTTCTGATCCTGGTCCTGGCAGCTGATCTGCTGGATGGTGTTGCCCCGGCTGTCTTGGATGGACTGCGTCCAGATCCCGTTCTCGTCGTACTCCAGGCTCGAGAAGCCGCCCGTGTCGTATCCGTAACGGGTGGTCTTGCCGATCGCATCGGTCTGCGACACCATCCTGCTGCCGTTGGCCAGGTCGTAGGCGTACGAGATGGTCTGGCCGCCGGGGTCGGTCACCGTGACGGTCTGTACCGGCATGGAGATCGTGGTGATCGTGGTGTCGACCGTGGTCAGCACCTGTGGCAGCGATGCCTTGCTGGCGGCGAACTGGGCGGCGATCTCGTCGGCGGACAGGGTGCTGCCGAAGAACGCCGCTTCGGCGATCCAGCCCGGGAAGTAGCCCACCGGGTTGGCGGCATTGGACCCGATCCAGCTGGCCCATTTGCCCGCGCCGAGGTACGAGTAGCCGTTGGCCGGCACGGACAGTGCGACGTTCTTGGTGCCGATCGCGACGCCGTCCAGGTAGAGGGTCTGCGACGCGCTGGACGCCGCTAGCGTGGCTTGGTGCCATTTGCCGTCCGCCACTGAGGTGGTGGTGGTGATGGGCGTGCCGCCGGCTGTCGTCCAGAAACCACCGCGCAGCTTGCCGTCGGTGCCGACGTACAGCGCTGGGACAGCGCTAGTCGTTGCCGTCGGGTCGGTGATCGGCCCGTTCTGGTACCCGTACAGAACGCCGCCCGCGGTACTGGCCGACGGCATCTTGAACCAGAGGCTGACGCTGGCGGGTCCGCCGAGGTTGATGTTGGACGTCGGCAGGAGCAGGTTCGCGCTGCTGCCGTCGAGTTTGACTGCGGTACGGTCGGCGAATGGCCCGGTCTCGCTGAAGGTCACTGTGCCGGCGTAGGTGGCGGTGCCGCCCGCTACCTCGTTGACCGCGTCGGTGGTGTCGCCGGGTTCGTCCAGGCGCCAATAGTTCGCCGGTTTGCTGCCCAGCACGGATGCGGCATAGACGTCGCTGTCACCGGCGATGGTCGGCGCGTTGAGGGTCCACGTGCCGCCGTTCTCATCGGTGACTGTGGTCACCTTCGCGCTAGCGGTGTCGTAGGTGACCTGCGCGGTCACCCGACCCGAGGGCCGGGTGATCTTTGTCAGCTCGTACGACGACCAGCGCGCCGCGTCGCGGACGGCCGCGACCTCGGACCGGGCTAGGGCTTTGGTGAAGAACGCGGCGTCGGAGATCTGCCCGGTGAAGTAAGTGGCCTTCGCCGGAGATGCGCCGCTGTTGGCGTGGTCGGGCCAGCCGTGGCCGATGAATCCCGCGCCCAGGTATTCGTACGACGCACCGCCGGTCTGGTACATGCTGATCGTGCCGGCCAGCGTGCCCTGAACGGTGTTGTCGAGGTACATCGTCTGCGTGTCACCGGCGCCGATCAGTGCGACGTGATGCCAGGTGTCATCGGTGACCGTCGTCAGCGACTTGATCGGAGTCGTGGTGCCTTGCCAGAACTCGCCGCGCAGGTAGCCGTTGGCGTCGATGTACAGGGCGGGTGTGTAGTTGCCAGCGGTCGTGCCGCCGCTGATCGCCCCGGCGCTGTAGGAGAACAGCACACCACCGGCAGTGGTGGTCTTGAACCACAGGCTGATCGACTGGTAGGTGCCGTCGGTCACCAGTTTGCCGGGCAACTGCACCGATGATGAGGTGCCGTTGAACGCCGCCGAGGCCGACGCCTGGGTGTACATCTTGTCCGGACCGACGGTGACGTTGTTGTACAGGCCGTTGTCGGTACCGGCACGGGCCAGGACGCTGCTCTTGGCGATTGGCCCAGGAGCGTCACCGAGACGCCAATAGGAGTAAGCGCCACTGTTGAGTACCGTGTTGGCGCCCTGGGAGATGGACGTGTACGCGTACGTGGTGCATTCGCTCGCTACCGGGCCGCAGACTGACGTCAGCTTGACGTTGTCCACGGTGTAGGTCCACGACTTGACCGTCGACGCGTCACCGCTGATGGCGGGGTCGGTGTAGATCCGCGAGATGTAGTCCCGCGTCGAGGAGGAGGTCATCCACTCGACGTGCAACGACCGGCCCGACGCCGATGTCATCGTCTCGAGTTGCCCGCTCGCGTTGTAGGTGAACGTCAGGGTGCGGCCGTTAGCGTCGGTGATCGAACTGATCTTCCACACGGTCGTGCCGCTGGCCTGCGCGAAGGTGTAGGTCGTCGCGTCTTTGTCAGTCAGCGAATAACCCACGACAGTCGTGCCGGACAAGATCGGTTTGAAGACGGCATAGCGGCCCATCGGTGCCGTGAAGGACCCGTCACTGTTGCGGCCGAACGCGACTTCCTGTCCGGTCGGATACCGCACCGACACCGTCTGAAGGGTTCCGGCGAAGTCCTTGACTTGGGTCGCGCGCATGTCGACCACGGATGTCCATCCGGCACCGAAAGCGGCTGTGTCGCTGTTGCGGTTGATGCTGTTGTAGTACCGGGTGATCTCCAGACCCGGGCCGACCCCCGCGATCGAAGCGTCAGTAGCCGAGGTCGTGTAGTTACCGGTGGACGGGTCGAAGCCTTTGCCGGAGTTCTGCGAGAACTGCGATGCGATGGCTGGTTGCGGAACCGGTGTGGTGAACGCGTATGGTCGCTCGGCTGATTTCAAGGAGTAGTCGTCTAGCAGGACGGTGTAGTTGTAGCTCTTGTTCCAGGCCAGGATGCCGGCGGGAACTGTGACGCTGGGAGTCGTCGACCAGGTCGAGGTCCACAGCCGGGTCCACACGTCGTTGTAGACCACGTACTGGTACTTCAAACCCTTGGCCGGCCAGTTGTCCGGGTCGTGGGCCCGCGTGGTCAATTCCGGAGTCAACGTGTCGACGGTGGCGCCGTTGGCCGGGTACCGCGTGTCGACCTGCGGCAGCACGTCGTCGGTGTAGATCGCATAGATGTACGGCGCGCAGGTCCGCCCGCCGCACGCAGTGTCGCCCGTCGGGCCGTTGCGGGAGGTGAATCGCTTCCACTGGGCGTTGGTGGTGTCGGAGTTGGCCGACACGGCCAGACCGTAGTTCGTCGAGCCGCCAGTCGTCCACGCGTTGAACTCGTCGACGCTGAGGATCACCGGAACCCAGTCACCGACTGTCGCGCTGCTGCCGGTGTTGCCACACGCGGCCGCCGAGTTCGGCGACGCTGTGCCCAGTGCCGGGCTACGCAGCGCAGGCCCGCCGTAGGTGGTGCTGCTGCCCCATCGTGCCGACGTGGCCGCCCATGATGCACCGACGGCGTAGACGGAGAACGGCTGCGCGGTGCAGTTGTACTGCCATGTCATGAACAGGTTCAGCGTCACATACGTCAGGTGCTTGCCACCGTAGGTGGTGGCGAAGTCGCCGAAGTGCAGCAGCGATTTCGCCCGCGTCGTCCCACCGTTTGCAGTGCCGATCTTGAGCGTGTCCTCGCCTGAATGATCGACGTCGTCGCCGTACATCACGTAGGTGTCGCCGTCGGTGTCCAGCCGCAGAACCGGATCCACATAGACCGGGAACACCCGGGCCGGATCAGCAAGCCACGCCGCGCTGGCCGTGACACGAACCGCCGGCTGACCGTCCACATCCACCAGCTCGTACGTCACGTCGTGCGAGAACGCCGCCTCGCCGGACTGCGCGTTGAACGACGAGTCCTTCAGGTAGCCGCGCGGCATGCGCGCCACGATCGTGCCCGCCTGGTTGGTGAACACGACCTCACCATCGGCGTTGATGGAGGGGGTGACGCCGGACAGGTTCAGTGGATAGGTCCACGTCGATGGCGCAGACGACGAGTGAAGGATCAACGTCTCCTTCGCCGCCATCGCCTGCGACTCGATACGGACATCCGTCGACGGCAGGACGCCGGTGTACAGGGCGGAGCCGTCCGACACTGCAGGCTCGCCGAGCGTCGCGCCTTCGAGCGAGTACCCGACGATCTCACCCGTCGGAGCTGTCACGGTGACCAGATCCTGGGCGGCCGAGCCGGCCAGGGCGAGCGGCACGGTCCCGCTCGCGTCTTCCGCGGTGCTCGTTGCCGTCGACGTGCCGCCGGCGATTGAGAGTTTCCAGCTGTTCGCGGCGGTTTCCCACCGACCGCTGGCGGTCCGTTTGAAGGTTCCGTCGATGGGCTGCCACGTGCCGTCGGCCGCCTTGTAGTTCACTGGTTCCTGGAACACCTGACGGGCGTAGATCCCGTTACTGTCTCGCCACATCGTCGAGGTCGCCGACGAGGCCTGCGGCACTCGCACCTTCGACTTCTCGTCGAACCCTTTCGGCGACACCACCGTCTGCTTCGTCGGGCTGCTGTCGACCTTGCTCGGCTGGTAACCGTCGAGACCGTTGGCGACCTTCTTCGGCGCCCGCCCGGTGCCGGTGTGCGAGTCCGTCTCCTCGGCCGACACGTAGCCGCCCTTGCCGGCGTGGCCCTGGGCTACGGCAGGTAGGCCTGCCGTAGGCGACCCGTAGGCCCACAGGGGACGCTGCGCCATCCAGGAGGTCAGCCAGCCGAGCGGGAAGCTGCCGTTCTCGGGCACCACGCCGGACGGCACGCCGACCGACAGCCCGAACAGCACCAGCGCCACAAAGACGACACGACGCGGCCAAGATCGCATGACGCGACTCCCCCATGATCAACCAAGACTGGCGGAGGAGATTCTTCGGCCTCATACAGCCGGCGCACAAGACCCGTTCAGGCCGCCGGAGCTACGATTTGATCACGGCTCACTGAGCATCTTCGCAACACTGCTGCTCACTGCCAGTCGCGTCGCATCCGGGTCCAAGGCGGGAATCACGGACACATTGCCGCTAACGGACGATAGGGTCGCGCCCGACACGACGATGAGGCACCTCTGATTCGACCGCTCACGCGCCACCGCAAGAACTGTCTCCACCGGCAGCCTTCCGGCTGCGACGATGACCGCACATTTGCCCAGAATCAGCGTATTAGCATACGAACGCGCATTAGCCACGTCCTGATCGCCCTCAATCGACAGGAACCGCGCCTGACCGAGAGTCTTCAGCGACGCGTCCTGCATACCGGCCCACACCGGCTGCACCTCTGCCGACTGCACCCCGGCAGAATCGGTCAGCAAGCAGGCGGTGACGTCACGATACTGCCGCGCCCGCGGTTCCACCCCCGCATCCGGCCACAGCAGGAAGATGCTGACCACGATGAGGACCACACCCACACCGGCCAGCCAAAACCAACGACGCACACCCTCAAACACATGCGGAAGAGTAAACGAACGCACCGACAACCCGCCCGGGGCGGGTCGTGGTCAGGGGTCAGGGGTCAGGGGTCAGGGGTCAGGGGTCAGGGGTCAGGACAATACCGCCACCCCGCCTGTCGAACGTCCTTCCCGTCGACGCAGGGCGTCCCACCAATAGCGAAATCGCCCAGCTCACCCTGCGATCGGCCATCCACGCGATGAAGCCGGTTGATCGCGCCCCCCGTGGCGAGGACGTCTTCACGCAGATTGTGGACAGCACCCTGATAGCAGCACAGCCGGCCCACGAGAGCGCAAGATCGAGCACCTCGGGATGCTGATCGCAGACCTCGCCTACGAACCCCACATCGACTACGCCGCGGCGCACTCGGCGCTGCAAGCTGCCGGCGAACTCACGGGCTGCCGCAGTGCTGTCTCTCGCGATCGCCACCAGCGCCTACAGGTCGTGAAAACCAACCTCAACGACACTGCGTGCCCCCGCCGCACGCATCATCCACGTCAAAGTGCCGACAGCCGCAGGGTCCTCAAACACCTCGACTTCAATCCAGGGGACTGCCCCGAGTTTGGTTGACTCTCGGGGTTGGGTTGGTCAGACTGCTTTTGCGGTCTTGTGAAGTGTCTCAAACTCGATCGGGGTGAGTCGGCCGAGGCGGGTCTGGCGCCTGCGACGGTGGTAAGTGCGTTCGATCCAGGTCACGATCGCCAGGCGCAGTTCCTGGCGAGTCGCCCAGCGCTGGCGATCGAGAACATTCTTCTGCAGCAGGGCGAAGAACGACTCCATCGCGGCGTTGTCACCACACGCGCCGACACGGCCCATCGATCCGCGAAGTCCATTGCGGCGCAACGCTTTGACGAACTTGTGTGACCGGAATTGGCTGCCGCGGTCGGAGTGGACCACGGTGCCGGCCGGATCGCGCAACGCGATCGCGTTGCGCAGCGCCGCGACGGCGAGGCCGGCCTTCATCCGGGCGTCGACGGAGTAGCCGACGATCCGCCCCGAGAAGGCGTCCTTGATCGCGCACAGATACAGCTTGCCCGCGCCGGTCGGATGTTCGGTGATATCGGTCAACCACAAGGCATCCGGCGTGGTCGCGGTGAACCGGCGTCGGACGAGATCATCATGCACAGGCGGCCCCGAACGGCGATGCAGGCCGCGTTTCTTGGCGAACACCGACCAGATGCGCTGCATCGAGCACAACCTCGCGACCCGGTTGCTGCCTGCCGCGATGCCCTGGGCGTTCAGCTCGTCGGCGATGAACCGGTAGCCGAACGCTGGATCGTCGTGGTGGATGTCGAGGGCGACGTTGATCAGGTGGGCGTCGTCCCAGTCGCGCTGCGAGACCGGGTCGGCCTTCCACTGGTAGAAGGCCTGTTTGGAGAACCCCAGTACCCGGCAGGCGACCGCGACGGGGATGCCGTCGGCGGCCAGGTCCTCAACCAGCGGGTAGGTCATTTTGGGTTGTGCTCGCGGGAGGCGAAGTAGGCTGCGGCACGGCGCAGGATCTCGTTCTCCTGCTCCAGGAGCCGGTTACGTTTGCGCAGCTCACGAAGCTCAGCTGACTCGTCGGCGGTGACGCCGGGCCGCACTCCGTCCTCGATGTCGGCCAGTTTCAGCCAGCGGTGCAGACACGACTCGGATATCCCGAAATCCTTGGCGATCTGCGCCACCGGCGCCTGGCCCTTACGGGCGACCGCGACCACATCACGACGGAACTCCTCGGGGAATGCCTTCGGCACGATCAACTTCCTTCCAGCGAAGAACCTATCCTCGCAGGTCAGGAGTCAAGCAAAGCCGGGGCAGTCCCCAGAACTCCGAATCGTCGTCGGCACCGCCGTTCCACCAGCGCCAGGAGCGCCGCAAGTCGGATGAGTAGTCAAACCATCCGATCCAGCTGGCGAAGGTCCACGGCCGCTCAGCTTCGTAGCGAACCTTCCCCGCTTCGTCGAGCACCCTCCAAGCCCGTAGCTCCTCCTCCGCCTCGGCTGTAGACAGCTCCGGGGCGCACGCACGAACAAACCAGTCCGGTGTGTGGGCCTTCCAGTCCTCGACGCTGACAGGCAGCTCACTTCTTGGCGGGATCCAGTGTGTGACCGCGATCAACAACTCTTTGCAGCGATCGAGCGAGGACTGCGAGTGACCATCGGTCTGACCGACGAAGCGTCGGAGCACACCCTCTGGATTCCCTTGAGGGCCTTGGAAGATGCGGATTCCCTCTACCGTGCGCGTCATGAAGCCAGTCTCCCAGGACGACACGGCAAGACGAGCGACTACCGATCTTGCAGGCACATATTCGACCACCCGGCCGTTGGCCCGTTGGCAGATCTGAATACTCGAGCTGCCAGGTCTATAGCGGACTTGGCTACGTATCCCCCGCTGGCGCAAATTTGCTAACAGCCCGTGTCCATGGACGGGCTTGAACCCGCCTACACCCGCAATGACCAGCCAGTTAGCCCACAAGAGCGGGGCCGCGAGGTGCATCTCTGCACCTTGGCCTTCCGGAGCAGCCTCGGACTACGGCGCTCTCGGTCGTTCGAACAGACTGGGTGGCAGGGGGGATTTGAACCCCCATTTGTCGCACCCATGTGCAAGATGGGTGTTCATGTGGTTGACGCTACGGGTTGATCATGGGCCACATCAAGCAGCAATCATCGATGTCATGCGTGTCCCTACCTCGGTATTTGGCTCCTCCACTCTCGCGAGTCAAGACGTCATGCCACATGGCGCGGACTGTCGCATCTGTGCGCACGCCGGCTGGAGGCAACGCCGAGCGCTGTCCCAGGTCAGCAGGCCTCGGATGTGCCGAGCCGGAGCGGGTTCTAGCGGCTCCAGGAACACTGCCTGGGACTTGACGTCGTGCTCGCTGCGCGGGGCTGCGCCTTGCTGGTTGTCACGCTCGATCTGCTGCGGCGACCGGCTTCTCGTGCTGCAGCAGTCGGCTGCGGTCGGTTCGCAACCTGTCGGGCAGCGACCTGACGAGCCGGCCCTCTGATTGCGGCTCATACTCGTCGGGTGCGATACGAGGATCTTCTGGCGCGAACGGACTGGTCAGCGGTTGAACGCGCGTGGCCGCAGCGTTCGCCGAACACGCCCACACGATCTGACCCGGGCACAGCTTCACGGTCCACCGTGTCCTGCGATCCGACAACGCAACAGCGCCGTTCGAACTGCCCGACCCTCACCGGTCGCGCGGATGCTCTTTCCGCTGATCTATAGGTAAGTGACGGGTGCCGGCTTGCGCTTGGCGTCGTGTCGCCGACAGTTGGTTGTTGACCGTGGGCTGTCTCCGTACGGTGCGGTGATGCCCGCAGCGAACTCCTCACACGGCCGGATCGCGGTTGCGATCGCGGCCGCCTGCGTCGCCGTCGTCGGATGCGCCACCAGCCCCTCGGAGAAGGAGCAGCCCGACGCGTACGCCACGGTGACCGCGAGCGCGACACCGTCGGCATCCGCCTCAGCGTCCGGCTCGCCGTCGGCAACGCTCACGGTTTCACCGACGGCTACCAAGGTCGTTGTCTCGCCGAAACCGACCTTGGTGAGACCACCGAAGACGTCGACCAAGCCGTCTCCGAAACCGTCGCCGAAGACGTCAGCGACTCACAATCACAGTGGGACCGTGGTCCCCGGTGCGTACTGCCCCGACTCCGAGCACGGCTGGTACGGCCTGAGCTCGGCGGGCAACCGCTACCGGTGTTCGTACTACTCCAGCGACGGCCGGTGGCGCTGGAAGCGCGTCTAACCCACTGGGATTGGCGGGGGCAGGATTCACCTGCGGCCTCGAGCTGACGAGGCCGGCG
Organism: Hamadaea flava; assembly: GCF_024172085.1. Taxonomy (NCBI): domain Bacteria; kingdom Bacillati; phylum Actinomycetota; class Actinomycetes; order Micromonosporales; family Micromonosporaceae; genus Hamadaea; species Hamadaea flava. The sequence continues at coordinate 1,937,618 of NZ_JAMZDZ010000001.1, forward strand.
CGCTACCGCGCTGCTATGCCCGCCAGCCATGTCCATGCTGGCACGCCACCTCGCGTCGTGCTGATCGACGCACAGCACCCGGTCCGATTCGGGCCTCGTGCTGCGGCTCCGCATCTCTGCTAGTGCCACTGGTGACCCGACTCCGTCTGCCTGGTGATCTCCGCAGCGCCACAGCCGGCCGACTTGATCAGCCTGGTCCCTAACAGTGGCGCTTCCGGCCGGACGCTATCCGTGCCGCTGCCGCCCGGAAATGTTGTGATGTCGAGCGAACGAGACCTCAATCGACTTGTCTTCTGGCTCAGCGACGGCCCGGCACCGGCGACCATCTGGGCGCGCCTGCACCGTGAACACACACAGTCAGGTCTATGGCCCCTACTCCTGGGCGTTTCTCGCCACGGCCCATCGCGGCCATGGCAGTCAGGAGAGAGGTACCCCGATGACGACGCGGATCCCGGCGCCCACGGTCCGCAGACCCTGCTTGCCGGCTGGTTGCGGGAGTTACTCGTAGACCAGATGGCCGATTACTGGGTTCTGCCGGTATTCAGACCGGCGGATGGCTGATCCCCTGGCTGGACCACCTTGTGGCTGGTGAACGGTCGGGCCGACGAGGTGTACCTTGCTAGCCTAAATGTGACGCGAATCGGTCGTCGGCTGCCTAGACTCGACGGTCGTGGTGGACCTACCGCAGACGCCGGTACCTGTGCTGGATCGCGCCTACTGGCGCGCGGTCGAGCACACCAAAAGGCGGCTTGCCCGCCTGAACCTATCGAACCCGCAGGCCGTAGCCACGGCTCACCGACGAGCAGAAGGACACTTCTGGGGCGCCTTAGCCATGGCGCGACACAACCACCGCATGCTGGTCGCTTCCCGTACCACCGAGCTCATCCCAACCTCCGCGCTCGCCGGGCTCTGTCATGTCAACCGGGCCGACGCGATCCTCAGCCAGTTCGGTGAAATCTGGTCCCTAGCCCCCGATGGATGGATTCACGGGCGGCAAGAGTGGCCCGCCCACGTTCAGTGGGGTGCAGACCGGTACGTGGAAACCATTCGTCACCTCGGCGCAGGAAGAAGCCTAGCGGCCGCCGTCATCGCTCGCAGCCAGCTGGAGCGCTGGACTATCAACGTGGCCGACCACCACGGCGTTGATCCGGATGACGATAGGGACACCGCGGCCTGGATCACTCGCGTCTGGCAGGTTTACAAGCACCACGACCTTGACATGGGCCGAGCTTGGTCGGAGTTGTCGGAGTTCCTGCACGGACGCGGGAGCCTGACTGCAGGTCAACAGTGGGAACGATCCGCAGGAGAGGTCAACCGGGACCGCCTGCCACTGGGTGAAGAGACACGCTACCTCCACCATCGAATTGTCGAAATTGAGGCAGCGACGTTTGCCCAGGTACGAGGATGCGTTTCGACGCTCGCGCTGGAAAACGGCCGTGCCCACTGGGCTCAACTGATGCGAAACGACATCAGCATCCTTTCTGCCACCTGGCATTCACGGCCGGTCGAGATCTTCTCGCACCAGCTGGACGCAACCTACGCCAACGGGCCATGGGCACAGAAGCACGCGGCCGTAGCACGGGGCTATCGCCTAAGCATGAAGCTGGCGGCTGAAACAGACCGAGTAGCGCACATCGAACCGAACGCTGCCATGGGGTGCCTCATCGAACGTCGCATGCGCAGTGTGGAGCGGTTCCGACACTCGCTCGGCAAGGAACAGCGACTCCTCGGCGACGAGTTCGATGTGGGTACACTGCACACCCGCCTATTTCGGTTCATCGCGATCACCGAAGCAGCCGAACTCGCCAGCTACTGGGCGCCTGAAGCTGAGCGCATAGCCCTGCGGCTCGCCGCTGGCGCTCTCCGCAGCGCCTTCCACTTCTGGCTTGAAGATACCGATTTATCCCTGCCCTGCATACGGACCTTGCTCGAACAGACCTGCGTGGCGCACGCCTGGCGCCAAAGGCCCCAGCGTGCCCAGCGGGTCGCCGATAGCACCGGAGCGCGCAGGTCACCAGCACGTTGGATCGACGCCGCAGGCTGGAAACGGGCAGCAATACTAGGCAAGGCGCTGGGCGAGTTCTCCCATGTCAGCCTTCGCTCACGAACCAACGGTGCCCGAGCCCTGCTCACAGCCATCCAACCAGACGAGAACCCCCACAAGGCACTCACCGCGAGACGCCACGCGCTTGAGTCCGCAGCCTATCTACTTGCATTCGAGGTAGCCGAACGCCTCCACGCAGTCGACCCTCGGTTGGCCGATGGCTTCCGTACCGAGGTGACCCTGATGACCGCTGAGGAACACCTGGCCGCGACCGAGGACCTTCTGCAGAGATCCCAGGCACTGCGCGACTACGACTTCGGGTTCCCCGATCACGCCGACTGGACTGAGCTTGGCGAGACATGCGATGAATGAAGGTGATACGTCGCAGTGTGCTGGCGCTTCGGCGCCGCCCACACCCATCATGGCTGCCGAGCGAGTTCGGCAGATCCTGAACCTGCCTTGATCTCGACAGCCTGGTCGATTTGCCGCTGTCTTCGGGTCGGGGGCTACCGCAACCGGACGATCTGCAAGTCGACCGATAGCTTCGTCTTTTGGGCTGCGGGCTTCGCGGCGTGGCTGGTCACCACGGCGGACCAAAGAGCGACGAGTCGTGCGTCGCCTGACGCATCGACGGCATAACCGGGTGGAGGAACTCCATCTCATACCCGCCCGCGTTTCAGGCTGCTGTGCGTCGAAGCCTGCGGCGAGTGGACGTGCGCGCCATGGAAGGCACTGCGTGAGCCTTCCCGCGCGGTGTATGGAGGGATGCACCCAAAGTCAGCCATCCGATATCGTCGATGCGCTCAATACGTCAGCCTGCTTCTGTCCGTCGAGGACTCTGTTGGTCAGCTCGATGGTGGCTAGGTAGGTCCAGAAGATCCAGTCGAGGTAGAAGTCGTCGTAGTCGCGTTTCTGCTTCGCGTCCTGGTGGCGTATGTGGAAGTTGTTGGCGATGTCGAACAGCGCACCCCGGTCGCTCTTGGCAAGCACGTCCGACAAGACGTTGTGCCTGCGCTCCTCCAGCACGAGGGCAAGCGCGACGACCGCGGATCGTTTCTGGTTGCGGTCGGCGCCGCGCTGCCGGTACAGCGCAAGCGCGTGCTTGACTTGATCGGCCGGCTCGCCGTCGTCACGTGCCACGACGGCTGCGACGAGCTCACCGCGAGCGTCGTCAGTGACTGCGACGAGCCGTCCCACATCTTCGCCCTCCTCGGCAAGGCGCAGGCCCAACCCGCTGCGCGCGAGGATTCTGTTGATCCGCCACCGATACGCGATGCGGCCCGAAACGCCGTCGAACGAGCTGTGGTGCCAGCCGCAGCCGGCATAGTTGTGCAGCCATCGCGTAGTGGGACGCGCGACGTGATCATGGAGAAGCTCGACGGCGTCGAGGAACAGATCCAGGTCTGCTGTCAGGCGATCGCGATCAAGCGGCCACAGGTCGTCGACGCCCAGCTCGCGGTGGCTCAGCACGTTAGGTGCATCATCTCGAGGTTCGTCCACGCAGTCCTTGCCGAACCGCTTGTCGAAGTATCCCGCGTAGTCGAACTCGTTAATGAGGCTGATGACTTCGCGGGCGGCAGCCGCGTTGTCAAGGGCGCCACCTTGACGCTGGCCGGCGAGGCGCTCACGCCAATATGGGCGGCGATTCTGGCCAAGCTCCAGGAGGATATCTGCGTTGCCGAGGAGGTCGCGCAGGAACTGTTGCCGGATCGTCAGCGACGTCGTACGTGCGGTAGGGCGCTCCCTGGTGTCCTCACCGAACGTCTGTTGCCCGTCGACAGCGGCGCGAAAGTCGCGAACTGGGCCGCACTGGCTGCCGTCGAGGAATGCCTGCTCTAGCAGCAGTTCGCACCGGTCGTCCCAGTCCTTCAGGCCGCGCTGGTTCAATAGCTTGGCGGCCTCGGCTCGAAAGAGGGCACGAGGCCAGACCAGCTGGTAGTCGGGTTCGGTGAGGCGTGCGGTCACCGATGCATCATCCACCATCCGCATGGGCGTGCCCATCACTCAACGGTTTCGCTCCGGAGACGGAGTACGGTGCCGTCTATACCGACGCCAGATAACGCGAGGCAGGAGGGTCCAGGATGTCGGACGCAAGCGCAGGCCGCGTTCGGCCTGTGCTGGTGAACCGGTATGAGAAGGTCACGGACCATCAGCTGAGTGTCGCTGCGGCCAAGTATGGGGACAGACTACTTGCCAAGGTACGGCTCGCCGATGTTGTCGACGTCGATGCATGGACCGCTGGCGTGAGACGCTACGGGCTGGCATCCCATCTGGACTTCGTGATGGTGACGGCCGAGACGTCCATGCCGAAGTTCGCCGTCGAGCTGGACGGCCGTCAGCATTGGACCGACCCCGCCACGCGACGACGAGACCGGCTGAAAGATCAACTGTGCGAATGGGCTGGTCTTCCCCTGCTGCGCATCACCAGCGAGTTCATCCGCCGCCAGGGCCGCTGGACCGTCCTGAACTATGCGATCGAAGCGTTCTACCTATCCGAGGGCTTCTTCGAGGCACAAGAGGCGGGTCACATCCCGATGGACGAGCCACTTTTCGCGACTTCGTTCCTCGTTCCAACTGCCGACGGAAGCCTGGGACTCAATGCACTCGATCATGAGGCTCGGCTACTGCTCCTGCGCGAGTACCAGGACCTGAGGCTTCCGACCTACGCCCCGGACGTCTTCTGGACCACGGACCCATCTGCCGGAGCTGTGCAGGCACACGCATGGATGGCAGTCGCTCCGAACCGGTATCTCGTTGCCCGGACTCGCGTGCGTGACTGCCGGTTCCAGGGAATCACACCAAGCGAGCTCGCAGGACAGCTCGTGGTGCTCGAGCTCGCCGATCACGCCAAGAAGTGGCTGGCTGGGGAAGCCGTCGCGTGCGACCGCCGGACCCTGCTTTGCTACATGGGGGAAGCTCAGAAATACATCTCGGATGGTGGCTTCCTCGGCTGCGTGACCGGCGGTGCCCTTCGCGCTGGCGGGCCGCCGCCGATGACGATCGACATTGACGCTCAAACGCTTGGCGGGCGATCACCGCGATAAGGACGGCCACGGCGCCGGTGCACTCCACGGCCCTCTCCTGTCTGCCTCGTATGACTTCAGCAGCACCCTGTATGCGCAGGACAGCAGCGCTCATCGAAACGGGTGAAGCCAGGTGCTGACTTTCTTAGCCTTGCCGGCTTGTCGGCTTGTCGCTGCAGCTGGCGAAAATCGGCCGCGCAGCCTTCGGCGATCAGCATCGCTTCTCAAGATCGTCTTCAGCTTCCCAATCAGCGCCAATGGCGGCTTTGATGCACAAGGGAGAAGGTTGGGGAGGCATCAACCCACTGAGCGCCACCTTTCGCCCAAATTTGATCGTGGCCTCGCGCGCATCAGGAGGTCAGCGGCTATGGCTACCTTCCCTGCTGGCGTCAACGCTCAGGTCGGTGGACGACGTCGGCCGGTAGAGGTTGACGATGTTGCCGTCAGGGTCGCGTAACCACACCGAGCGTCGGCCCCAAGGTTGGGTGGTGGGTGGCTTCACGATCGGGATTGCGGCGGCCAGCAGCCGTTCGTAGCAGTTGTCGACGTCGTCGACCTCGAACTCCAGCGTGAAATTGCCGCTTCTGGCACCTGCCATTGAACCGGGCACCATCGTTTCCATGCCGCTGGAGGAGTAGATCGACAGCACAGCGCCGGAGACGGACACGACGGCGAAGGGGTCACCACCGCGGACCGTGGTGTCGAGCACTGTGGCGTAGAACGCGGCGAGGGACGCTACGTCACTGGTGATCAAACAGGTGCCGTGGAATCGTGCCTCCATGGGCGACATCGTACAGATCTTGACGGCGCCTTTCGTCGCTATGGCGGCCATCCGTCGGTGTGGAACGTCCTTGTCGCCCCGACGCCTGGAGCGTTCATGTCTTCGTCCTCCTCGTCTGGGGGCCGGAGCAAGCGTCGCCCCCTGGCCGTCGGTGCGGCTGCGGGAGGCGATCAGGTGCCAGCCGAAAGTGCGTGCGGTGACCGCAGGCAGCATCGAGCATCGTCCTAGGTCAACGGTCTCAGACATGTCGCGGCGGAGCGGCTTCTAATGCCGGCAGCAGCCCAGTGAATCTACGCGGCTTCGGAGACCATCCCCTCGTACTTCACCAGTCGACTGCGGACGAGGCGAAGGGCCGCACGGTGCGCGACAATGCGGCGATGGACCATCACCGGCGCTGCCGTCTTTCGGCCGACGACGGGGAGGTGGAGCTTGCCGGGCCGCCGGCTGCGCTACGCGCGCTCGCCCGCTTGCTACGCCAACATCCCGAGCCCATTGAGGTGGCGATCACCGGTGGGGTTGTCTGTCAAGAGGCGACCGCCGGCCCGCTGCTCGTCCGCCTGCAAGCCGGGACCACGCTGCACTTCTCTGGTGGTCGCGAGTATCTCGATATCATCTGGGATGCGCTCGACGGCGTGGCTGAGCAAACCGAGACCGCCGATGACCAGACAGTGAACCGGCATCAGCACATCGAATACCTTCCTGGGGACCACTACCGGTCGCCGGACTCGGTTCCGCTGGTCATCGTGGCCGACTGGCCCGACGCACCGCTCCCGTAACACACCCTCGGCCGATCCGCGCGAAACATTTTCCAGGAGGCGGTCCATTAACACGACGGCCTGCCCGAGTCTCGACAACGTCCTAGAGTGTGCCAGTGACCGAAGAACCGTCGCGACCAGCCGGCTCCTGCACCTGCCTCGAAATGACGTCCCGCCGACCGCAGAAGCCGACGCGCTTTCACGCCGAAAGGCAGGACGTACGCGCACCAGGCTGGATCCGGTTATTGGAGCTGATCGAGCAGGCGGCCGCTGACGGTCGGGAGGTCTTCACCCCACTGACCGACCTCACCCCGGAACAGCGCAGACAGGTCATAACGTTGCCACCGACGATCGCCAAGCTGACGGCGGTTAGGCACCTCGGGCTCTACGGCAGCAATCTGGTGCGCATCCCGCCGGAGATCGGCGCCATGTCGAGCCTGGAGATGTTCGACCCGTATACGTCCCCGCGGCTGCACTGGTTCCCCTACGAGATCACTCACTGCACCCAGCTCACCGGAAGCAGGGTGAGCACCCGGCGAATCTACGGCAACTACAAATACCGGTCGCACTTCCCGCAATTGACCGATTCTGCGTCGGAGTTCGACCTCGACGACTTGGACCCAGGCGTATGGGGAGCCGCGGCGATCAGAACGTGCAGTGTTTGCGGCCAGGCGGTCACCAGCGCAAATCTACGACAAGTCTGGATCTCCCTCTGGACCTCCGGCGCAGACGTCCTGCCGCTGCTGGTAAACGCCTGCTCACAGGAGTGCGTCGAGACCCTTCCCGAACCCACCAAAGGCTATGTCCCGCAACCACACCGAGGTGGCCCTGACATCAAACAGCCAGCGCCTGGTCACCACCCGTTGACGGAATGAATCGGGCGTCAATGTCGACGTGGGAAGGCGCTCGGCTTCGGCAAGCTCGACAACACACTTACCGTAGGGTGCGCCGATGGGCTACTTCGGTTCCATCCTGCTGACCCGGTCGAGCACTCGTGCCGCCCTCCTGCCTTACATCGACCGCATCGGCGTGCAGCACCGCCACCTGCGCGAACTCCGCGACGGCTGGCAGATCCTGGAGACTTCCAACCTGATCTCGGACCCACCTGACCTCGTGGCGGCTTTGCAAGATCTCACCATCGCGTGGAATGCGCCCGCTCTGGCCGCGTACGTCAACGACGGCGACTGCGCCCAAGTGCACTGGTCGCTGCCCGGCACGCCGGTGTCGTCAGTGCACCTGCCGCAGCCGGCGTCCACCGACGACTGCGGATACATGCACCGCCCCGCTAACATCCTCACCCGAGCCGCCGCCGACGTCGCCGGTGACCTCACCACCTGGGCCGCCGTATGCGGACTCCCGGTCGCCCAGCGCCGACTGGTCCGCACCATTGGCTACGACTATCAGGAGGGCGAATACCTTAGCACCGACGACCAAGTCTTCGAACTGATCCGATCCCTCGGATTCGCCGACATCCCAGTATCTCGGCCCTACACGGTGGACCCCTATGCGCAACCGTTCGACGTCGTGACCCTGAACATGATCGGACTTGCATTCCGTGCGCACAGCCAAGCCGCCGCCCGCCGCCAGGGCTACGCCGAACTCGCCGGCCCCGAACAATCGTGGGAAGCCGAAGCCATCCGCCTGTCGGCGGACGTGTTCGCCGCCGCATTCGCCGACGAAGCCGATCTCCAGGCACTCGCCGAACGTGCCCTGTGGGTTCAAACCGCAGAGACAGCCGCCCGGGAGGGAACGGCTCCGCCGCCTCGCGAAGCCGAACCTGGTGTCACCAACACGATCCGGCTCGCCGCCGACCTCGCCGCATCGCAACTGGCAATGCACCGCCGACGGCCCTCTGTCTTCGACCGCGACTACCACGCGGGCACCGGCAAGTGGCCGGAGTTGACCGGCGATCAGGCATGATGCGTACGGCTGCCCAACATTCGTTGGTTCGCCACAGCCCGGCGCGGAGCAGTGCGCGCTGAACGGCACGAGCGGTTCCCTTGATCGCACGACGGTCAGGGCGCGCCACGGCGCCGAAGGCAAAGGATTAGTCTGCCGCGGTGCCGCTGACGTTCCCCTCGCACGCTGCAATGCCGTTGCCGCTGAAGCTGTGGTGGCCGCGCTGGTTTGATGGGGTGGCACTCGTCGCCGGGGCGGCCTCGCCTGATCTCGCGTACGCCCTGGACGGGTCGGGGCTGCCGGTGTTCCCGTTGTCGCACCAGTGGCCAGGCGTGGTGCTGTTCTGCCTGCCGGTGACGCTGGTCTGCGCGGCAGTGGTGCGCCGGGCGGCGCCGGTGGTCGCCGCACACTTGCCGCGACGACCAGCCGTGTTGGCGCTGCGCGACTACGGCGTGCTCGGCGCGTACCGGCACGCCATCCTGGTAAGCGCTGCGTCAGCGCTGATTGCCGCAGCGAGCCACCTGGTCTGGGACCGGTTGACCGAACACACGCCCGCACTGGACTTGGTCTCCACCGCCGGCGGCGCGCTCGTGACGCTGGCACTGGCCGTGCACCTCGGCAGGCACCGGCTACTACGCCGCTGGCATGGCGCGCCGCCGGCACGGCGGACCAGGCCTGGCCTTGTTCTGGACAGTAGCCGTCGCGGTCACAACCGCTGGAACCGTGCTCACATTCCAGCTACCCGGCGCGTTCCTGCTGCACACCACCGGCGCACGACTACTCGTCAGCCTCGGCCTTGGACTCGCCACCGCAGCGGCCGTGACCGTCGTCGCCCCGCAGCGGCCAGCGCACAGCGAACCCGTAATCGTGCCGAAGTAAGACTTTCACTCGATCCACGGCAGGACAGAGCGTCTCATCCGCGATCGCCACCAGCGCCTACAGGCCGTGAGAACCAACCTCAACGACGCTGCGTGCCCCCGCCGCACGCATCATCCACCTCAACGTGCCGACAGCCGCAGGGTCCTCAAACACCTCGACTTCAATCCAGAACTCCGAATCATCGTCGGCACCGCCGTTCCACCAGCGCCAGGAACGCTGCATGTCGGATGAGTAGTCAAACCATCCGATCCAGCTGGCGAAGGTCCACGGCCGCTCAGCTTCGTAGCGGAGCTTCCCCGCTTCGTCGAGCACCCTCCAAGCTCGTAGCGCCTCCTCCGCCTCGGCCTTAGACAGCTCCGGGGCGCACGCACGCACGAACCAGTCCGGCATGTGGGCCTTCCAGTCCTCAACGCTGACAGGTAGCTCACCTCGCGGCGGGATCCAGTGGGTGACCGCAATCAACAACTCCTTGCAACGATCAAGCGAGGACTGCGAGCGACCATCGGTCTCACCGACAAAGCGTCGGAGCACACCCTCCGGACTCCCTTGAGGACCACGGAGGATACGGACTCCTTCAACCGTGCGCGTCATGCAGCCAGTCTCCCAGGACGACACGGCAAGACTCGCGACTACCAATCTTGGAGGCAATATGTTCGACCACTCGATCGCTGGCAGATCTGCATACTCAAGGGGCCAGGTCTATAGCGGACTTGGCTATGTACCTGCCGCCAGCGCAAATTTGCGAACAGACCGTGTCCATGGACGGGCTTGAACCCACCTACACCCGCAATGACCAGCCAGCTAGCCACAAGAGCGGAAGCCGCGAGGTGCACCTCTGCACCTTGGCCTTCCGGAGCAGCCTCGGAGCTACAGCGCCCTCCACCGTTCGAACAGACTGGGTGGCAGGGGGGATTTGAACCCCCATTTGTCGCACCCATGAGCAAGATGGGTGTTCATGTGATCGACGCTACGGGTCGATCATGGACCACATCAAGCATCAATCGTCGATGCACTTTCCGTGCCGACCTCGGTGTTTGGCTCGTCTTCACCGGCTAGCCGGGACGTTACGACGCATCGAGCCGGCCGTCGCATTCGTGCGCGCGGTGACCGCAGGCAGCATCGAGCATCGTCCGAGGTCAGCCGTCTCAGGCATGTCGCGACGGAGCGGGTTCTAGTGCCTCGAGGAACACAGTCGTGTTCGAGATCGGTTTTGCTGCTCAGGCAATCGCGACTCAGCAGGAGCCCAAGCGTGCGGGGCTTGGTTCCGCCTCATTGGTCACCGCGCTCGGTCGGCTTCGGCTTGGCAACCCTGCGCGGCGCACCGATATGTTGAGCCGCCCTAGGCAGCTTCGAACGCGCTAGCGAGACGAGCGCGAGTTCATTGGCGCCGGGCGAGATATTCCCGCAGCCCTGGGGGCCACAGTTCCAGATCTCGGTCGACCAGATCGGCGGCGTCGGCCGTCGGTCCTTCGATCCGGTGCAGCTCCGGCTTATTCAACGCCCGGCCGGGCAGTACCCGATGCTCGCACTCGCGGCGGAACGGAAAGGACCAGTGCACGAGCCGTCCGCATACCCGGCCGTTGACGACCAGCTCGGACCGCGGCAACCAGCGCCACCGGCCGCCGACCATCGTCATCTCAAGCAGGAAGCTGTCTGGGTAGGCCCACCGCGGATCGGTCACTACGATCGCCGAACCGGACTGCATCAGCATCGGCTGGGTGGTGGCCTCGACCAAGGCCGCTCGCGTCGTGTCGTCCTCGATGGTGATGCGCTGCATCAGTTCGGCTGCTTCGGGTGCGTCGATGTCGCCGTACACGTTGTAGAACGAGGCTGCCATGCCGTGCCCGAGCGCGTCGTGTAGTGCCGGCATCTCTGCGGCGGTCCAGAAGAGGAGCCGCTTCACCGGCCATGCCAACGGCCACGCCGCGCGCAGGAGCCCACCCCAGCGGCTGACCGGAACCTGTGTCAGCAACGTGCCAAGCAGGTCCGCAGCATCGTTGCAGTGCTCGAAGTGGTCCATGGCCAGCCCGTACGTGCCTGATTCGGTGACGGGGTCGGGGCCGTGGACGAGCATGGCGGCGTACTGGCGCAGGATCCAGTCGCGCAGCCGGCGGTCGGCTTGGTTCCAGATGAAGCCCAGGTACATCAGTGCCGAGTACGACGGATACTGCTGATGGAACAGGACCAGGACTGCCGCAGCCTCAGGTGACGCCTCGGTGAGGTACACGTCGTGGCCGTCGGGCTCGACGGTTCCGGACTCGATGACGTCGCCTACGGCCGAGTACAACTCGTTGTCGACGGTCGCGCGGTCGATGCCGAGCACAATGAGCTCTCGATCCCAGTCGGCGCTGCCGATCGGCGGCGGGATGTCAGCGGCCGACGGCAACGCGGGCAACTGCATGGACACCCGGCGAAGGCTATACCGCCATGCCATCAACATCACATGGACTTTTACCGGACCGGAAGTGTCACGGGGTACGCAAACGGCGGCCGGGGACAGGGTCAGGGCGTTGCCGATAGCCTCCACGGGTGACGACCCGAGACGATTGACGTTAATGGTCGTTGTGCCTCGACGGAGTCGGCCAGGGGCATGGGCAGGACGCGTAGCGTTCGGCGTGTTCGTTGCCGTCGGATGCCGTGGTCGGCGGGAATGCCGGGATCAGTAACCCGCGCCCGATGGGAAATGGAGTCCGAGAATGTGTTCGGATCATCGCCGTCCGCGCTCGGCGAGCTCCATGGTAGGACCGATCACAGTCTAGCGTTGGGATCCCTGCTGGTCACTCGGCCATACGAATGTGTTGACCTGCTGTTTCTGTCCGCTAGCCTTGCGCGGCACCTTTGTGGGCAAGGGGGAAGCGGATGACGGTTGGCGGCCAGAAGAACGTTGACTACGAACTGGAATTGTGGGCACGGACCCTCTTGGTCGGCTCACGCATGCCAAGCGTCGCGGAGAAGGTCAGGGCTTTCCGGATTCTTGCGCATGCGAGTCCGCGTTCCTACCAGGCGCGCTTGGCCCGGGCGCTCGTCGAGCTGAGCTGGGACGGCAGGGACAGGTCGCCACATGCACGGTTGGCCCTGCTGGAGGAGGCAGCCTCCGCTGCGCGTGGCGTGCCGCAGGGCGAGCCGGGGAGAGCCGAACTCGTCATCGACGTCCTCGACTCGTACCAGATCACTCTCTACGAGGTGGGCCGCCGGGCCGAAGGGCTCGCTGTCCGGGAAGAGATGGCCGCCGTGAGCCGCATGGCTGTGACGGCCGGAGCGGGTCCGATGGTCAAGGGTCTGCGATCCTTGGCTCACGGGTTTGCTGAGGAGCAGCGCCATCGCGAGGCGGCGGAGCTGCTCGCGGAGGTTGTGGACGCAACGCCCACGAAGGACGTCGGCGGTACGTCGATATGGGACCGGCTGAGCCTATGCGCGGAGCTTGACGCGGGTGGCCAGACGAACGCGGCGGTCACCGCACTCGGCGACATTCTGGACGAGCACCGCGCCGGCCTTCTTGACGACAAGACATCGGTGAGCAACGTGTTCCACATCCTCGTCTGGTACACGGTCTTACTCGATCGCGCATCGCGGCCGCACGACGCCGACCGGGCGCGGCGTGAAGCGCTCGGATTAGCCCGCAGACTGGCCAAGAACGGCGAACCCAAGAACTGGAGCGGCGCTCAGTACACCATGGCCGGCATCCTGCTCGCCGTCCAGGCACAAGATGCGGAACCCGCGGCGCCTGGGCAGCCTCGGCCCGCGTTCGGCTTGGACATGGCCTACTGGTCACGCGACCTGCGCACCCGCTACGTCCAAGACACCGGGGCAGCCCGTTGCGGTGTCGCCGCGACGGATCGGCCTGGCACGCTCCTTCAGACCGCCCAACGTGAGACACGCTTACCTGAGATCGCCGTGCTGCGACGCAGGCTGGCCATCCGCACCGCAGCGTACTGGCTATGGCACCACGGTTACCGGTTCCTGGAGCCGACGCTGCCGGCCTTCAACGACAGCGTCACGGCCGCGCGCATGTGGCACTCCACAGACGCTCCGAGAAGGCGGCCAGCCCTCGCCCGGGCACTTACCGACAGAGCGATGCTGCTCATCACCGGTCACCACTACACCGAGGCGCTCACCGACTATGAGGAAGCGCTGTACCTCATGGGCACGAAATGAGCAGTTCGCACTCGACCGAGAATCGGGTATCTCCGCGTGCCGTTTCTAATCCGAGCCGAATCGTCGTGGCACCGCTTGGGCCGGTACGGGCATCCTGGTCGCCGTGCTAGTCGTGCAACGTGTCCGGGTCCGCTGAGCTGCTCGTGCCCGCGGAACGACCCATGCCCCGTCCGGCGTCGGACGGTGGCGTGTTCGGCATCGCTTGGTCGGCGACACGCTGCGTTTGTAGAGATCGGTGGCGTCGGCATCTGGTTTGCCTCTTGGCCGACCATCCATGGTGCGCATGTGTAGTAAGTACGCGTACTGTTCGGCCTACCGACGCCCAATGGGAGCTGCCGGCGCACGACCAGCCGCGTGGACGGATGCTTCCGAAGGTCCGGCCAGCGACCTGTCATCATGCAGGCAGCCGCCCGCCGCGGCGACCGAGAGTGGAGGCTTCATACCAGCTGCGTTGACCAGGCGAGCACGTTCGTTCCTCGGTGTGCACGGGCACCGCCTACACACCGAGACGAGCCCGGCTGTACGCGATCACTGGACGAAGCATGGCATTCCGCCATCGGTGATCGAACGGATGGCGGCATACGAGGCACAATGGGGCGGATGGCTGCTGCCCCCAGCGCCGCGCTACAACGGCGGCCCCAAGGTGTTCCACAGCGACATGCCCGAGATCGACGACGCGGGCAACTGGTGGTTCGACGCGGGCGATCCGCGGGTCTCGACGTGGTACGGGTTCCAGATCGGCCCTGACAATGAATTCTGCATCGACGACCGCGCTCATCGAATCACTCTGCACAGCTCAATCACGGGATGGATCGAGTCCGCGGCGTTGGCGTACGAGGTTCAGCGGTGGGCGCCGCGCAGTGTCACAGTGCGCGGGCCGGCCGTCGACGAAATCGACCTGTCCAGCATGGAGCCGTTCATAGAGGTCGCAGGAGTGTCGGACGGATGGTGGCGCAGAGCGGACACGGTGATCGCCGTGTACCGGGGCGAAGCCTGGCTCCTGGATCGCCCCGAGGAGCAGATCGCCACCATCTACAGCGGCATCACCGAACCTGAGATCTACCTGGATTACTGACCGCCCGGCAGCGTGAAAGTGGGTCGCGACAATGAATCGCATGCGGGCTGATGCCGTGTGCCTACCTTGGTCGGGCACGGCATGCCGGAAGATGCGTGAGGAGGTTGTGGTGCCGGTGAACCGCGACCAGACGGGCGACGAAACACAGGTCGGCCAGGCGATGGGAACGGTGCATTGCAGAGCAACGATCAGGCTCGTGTGCGTCCTCGCAAGCGTGGCGTTATGGACCTGCCTTGGATCAGTTCGATCCTGGCGACTCGAAGTAAGCGCGTAGCTTGTTCGCGTATGGCAAGCGGTCGTCGGCTGGGGTGAAGTCCTGCTGCGGGTGAGTGAAGTAGAGGTCATCTCCGACGTACCGCGGGAAGACATGCATGTGGTAGTGCCACCGGTCTTGGTTTCCGGCGGGCTCGTTGTGCTGGCGTAGAGAGGTTCCAGCACAGCCGTAGGTCTGCCGAATGGCGATCGCGATCTCGCGCGCGAGGTCGTGGATCGCGTGCCCGTAGCGAGGCGGCAGGTCATACAGGTTCTCGTAGTGGGCGTTTGGCACGATCATCACGTGACCGTGATTCTTCGGCCACCATCGGGGCGAAACAAACGCTGTAGCCAACTCGACGCGCCGCACGACATCACGCTGCGTTCGCCATTCATCCTCACCGCCCATCACCAGTCGGCAGAAGGGACACACATAGTCAGACGGTGCGTGGTTGAACATGACACCTCTCATGATCCGCAGTGGAGAGGAGACGGAGGGCCCACTTTAGCTTCCGGCCCAGACCGAGAACTTACGAGACCAGCTGAGCTCGTCTACCGGTCTGAGCTGCATCCTGCTAGTCACGAACTGGCGGCCAGCCGATCCTCCCGACGCCTGATGTGTATCGGGAGGATAGGCCGCGCGGCAACGTCGACCTGCTCCGCAGAACGCATCCTGTTGCGGGCATGACGTCATGACGTCACAAGATCAGCGCCAGAGCCCGTGCGCACGTATGCATCTGTGCGCATTCGCCCATACGCCGACACCGCCCCGCTTGCGCCCAGGTCAGACACGGGTCGGGTCGAACCACACGTCTTCATAACCGGGTGCGATGACGAACCCCCAGCCCGGCGGCAGCGCGAGATACGGCACGACCTCGGGCCACCGCTCGTGCAGATGCGCGGTATGCCACGGCACGTGGAAGTCGTCCGCCTCCGAGTATTCGCCGGTCCACAGATACCAGCCGGTGGTCCCACCTTCGACGGAGTGGCGAATGCCGTAAACCGGCCAGTCCGCCGACGACAGCCCAATGCGCCACGACCCGCCACCTGGCCCGCGAGACAGCATGCTGCGCGAGACCCCGGTGTTCCGCACCGCGGACGCCGCGACGTGCAGGACCTCGAAGCGGCGGCAGAGCTCTACCTGCTCGAGTGTGACGTCCCCGGATACGGCCATCCGTGGAACCTAACCGATTCAGCGCCTGCGGCGGCGGTCCACCTTGATCCGGTCCGCTGGGCGAAGCGCAACTCCAGCGCCAAGGTGCACGCCAAGCCGGCCCAACCAACGCGCCCCCTCGACGATTTCCGGTCAGGGCGGCTTGACACCTAGACAGCCAATGCTTAGGTTGCCTAGGTATGGACGTGCGAGGTCACCTCGATCTTCTGCTTCTCGCCGTATTGGCCGATACCGGCCCAGCGCACGGATACGCCGTGATCGCGGCGTTGCGTGAGCGCTCGCAGGGCGTCTTCGATCTGCCGGAAGGAACCGTCTATCCGGCGTTGCACCGGTTGGAGAACGCCGGCCTGGTGGTCAGCCGTTGGGAACAGGCAACACCACGCCGACGCCGAGTCTACGAACTGACCGGCGACGGCAGGCACGCACGCGTGGCAAAGCAGCGAGAATGGCACAGCTTCATCCACAGCGTGCAGGCTGTCGTGGGATCGGTAGCCGTCCGGGGGTTGGCATGACGACCGAGATCTCCGACGACGGCCCCGTCGAGCGTTACCTCGATGCCATGTTCGACCGGCTGACCGGCACCGGACCGGCCGGCCGCCGGATGCTCGCCGAGGCCGAGAGCCATCTGCTCGCGGCCACCGCCGAGGGTCGCAGCCGCGGGCTCGACCACGAGAGCGCCGAACGGCAAGCCGTCGAGCGTTTCGGGTCAGCCGACGATCTCGCCCGGCGGGTCCCACGGGCGGCCGGGAACCCGTGGACCACGCTGCGCCGCCTCACCATTGGCACGTGGGCAGTTGCCGGAACCGCCGTGGCCTGGTACGGCCTCAGCGGAATCCTCACCTGGCTGCTCGGATGGCCCTGGATCCGCCTGCTAATCGCGACCGATCGGTTCGGCACTCAACCCGACATGTGCGACCGTCGTTGGTTTCCATCGGACCCAGTGGTTGACTGCGTCGGGCAGTACCACGGCCAGCTCGACATGGTGCCAGCTGGCGGAGATCGCTTTCCCTACATGTCGGTCGCGATCAGCGGTGTGGTGCTGATGGCCGTGCTCATCGTGGTCCGCCGCGTCACCGTTGTGGGCACTGCGAACTGGACGCCAGCTCGTACCTCGCTGGCCTTGGCGTTCGCCGTGTCGTTCGGTCTCACCGGTGCGGTGCTCGTGTTCTACGGAGTCATCGGACTCTTGACATGGGCGCCGGATCGGGCGTTGAGCTATCTCACGGCCGGGCTCTTCGCACTCGTGATCGGCGTCGTCGCCGCATACCGGACCCGCACGCCGTCATATTCCGGGCCACGGCCTACCTGAGGTGAGACCGCAGCCCATTCCGTGGTGTCGTCGTCATGCATCCCTCAAGGGCGGCCAACAGTGGGTGCGGCTCGGCCTACCCTTCGACGTGAAATCTTTCCGCGTCCGTGTTGTTCCGCGAACTGGTGACTGTGCCGGGCCCAGGCAGAGCTTCACGTGCGCCGCGCCATGCGGCTCGTGCGATGGCTCCCGCCGACACTGCGCCCAGAACCTGCCGCAGCGCGGGCGGCATCGCGAGTGCTCCGCATACGGGGGATCCTCGACCGGTTGTTGCACCACTACGAACCCATCGTGATCAACGGGCCTCCCAGCGGCTCAAGAATCGCCTCAAGGCCATCGACAGCTTAGCCATCCCCGCGCAGGCCCACGCCGCGTGAACAATAGCCACGTGCCCAGCGACCCCACGCCTCCCGTCGAGCAAGTCCGCGACGGCATCTGGCTGCGACAGCTCGACAGATCCCGCGACGACTGGTTCACCACACAACTAGTTCGACTACTCACCGCCGCGCAAGCCACACCGCTACGAACGCTGTTCCCCTACACCAGCCATAACAGCCTGCACTTCAGTCGGTGCTCGAACTACCCCTTCACCCACGACTGCCCCTGGATTTGGTTCTCGCCCGAAGGCAAGTTCATCACCTATCCACCCCACACCAGCCTCGTGCTTCAGGGCAACCTCGCCGACCCTTCTCCGGCCTTAGCCGACACCCAAAACCCAGAAATAGCGATCAATGCCGCCGTCGAGGCGCTGCCTGCCAGCTGGCGGCACGTATGGGTAGGCACGGTTGAGGACGACCCCGCCGACAACTCCGGCAGAATCTAGGGCCCTGCGCACGCTCACGCGTACCTAGCTGTGCACTCAACCCCGTACGCCGACACTGGCGGCGTTGAGCAGCCAACCAGCTGAGATCACGGCGAAGGCATCCGCTCCCATCTGCCCAGCCAGCGATGGCGCGCAGCGCCCGGACCGGCGGATGCCGCTGGCCGCTCATGCCGAATAGGGGCGGTTGGAGCGAGCGCCGATATGCGGCGGACTCGGATCGGTTGACGCGCTGCAGGCGGCACGACCATCCCGGTAGCGTGACCGCCGTGCATGTCCTCGATGACCCGAGTGGGCTGAGCGAGCGGGCTCGCGCGTTCCTGGCTGCCAACGCCACCCTGGAGCCGGTCGACATCGGCCCCGATGACGACACCTGCCGGGCGCAGATGCGTGAGTTCCTCGGCAGAGTCGACGAGGAGGCGTTGGCCGCCCTCCGTGCCGTCCAGGACCGATGGTCCGGCCTGACCTACGGGAGCCCAACATTCCGGAGGCCGGTGCGATTCGAGCCCATATTAGACATCGACGAGCCTGACATGCCCATCACATTCTCCTACGCGGTGCTACCGTCGCCGCCGGACGGCGTCTTCGGCGGTGAGCTACGGCCGGACGGCACGCTGCTGTTCGGCATGTTCGCGATCGACGAACCAGCGTTTCCCTCACTAGAGGCGTTCATCGAGTCAGAGGCGCTGCTGGCATGGGCGCGCACCCGCCCATCGGCCGGCCCACCACTGGACGACGCGCATCTAGCCGAACTACTCGCAGAGCGGCCCGGTCTGCGTCGGATCGAACAGGCATGTGGCTACCACGTGAACTGGTGGACCGACGGCGAGATCCTCATCCAGCATCGCACCCCAGCCGAGTACCTGCCCCTCGACGAACCGCAGGCATGGCGCTGGCTGGCCTAGAGCCCTCCGATCAAACTGCCGCCTAAACAAACCGTGTGCCCCTGCGTTCTACGTGGGTGTCCGAGGTAGAGAGCAGGCTTGGCCCGGAGGGACTGCCCCGGCTTTGCTTGACTCCTGACCTGCGAGGATAGGTTCTTCGCTGGAAGGAAGTTGATCGTGCCGAAGGCATTCCCCGAGGAGTTCCGTCGTGATGTGGTCGCGGTCGCCCGTAAGGGCCAGGCGCCGGTGGCGCAGATCGCCAAGGATTTCGGGATATCCGAGTCGTGTCTGCACCGCTGGCTGAAACTGGCCGACATCGAGGACGGAGTGCGGCCCGGCGTCACCGCCGACGAGTCAGCTGAGCTTCGTGAGCTGCGCAAACGTAACCGGCTCCTGGAGCAGGAGAACGAGATCCTGCGCCGTGCCGCAGCCTACTTCGCCTCCCGCGAGCACAACCCAAAATGACCTACCCGCTGGTTGAGGACCTGGCCGCCGACGGCATCCCCGTCGCGGTCGCCTGCCGGGTACTGGGGTTCTCCAAACAGGCCTTCTACCAGTGGAAGGCCGACCCGGTCTCGCAGCGCGACTGGGACGACGCCCACCTGATCAACGTCGCCCTCGACATCCACCACGACGATCCAGCGTTCGGCTACCGGTTCATCGCCGACGAGCTGAACGCCCAGGGCATCGCGGCAGGCAGCAACCGGGTCGCGAGGTTGTGCTCGATGCAGCGCATCTGGTCGGTGTTCGCCAAGAAACGCGGCCTGCATCGCCGTTCGGGGCCGCCTGTGCATGATGATCTCGTCCGACGCCGGTTCACCGCGACCACGCCGGATGCCTTGTGGTTGACCGATATCACCGAACATCCGACCGGCGCGGGCAAGCTGTATCTGTGCGCGATCAAGGACGCCTTCTCGGGGCGGATCGTCGGCTACTCCGTCGACGCCCGGATGAAGGCCGGCCTCGCCGTCGCGGCGCTGCGCAACGCGATCGCGTTGCGCGATCCGGCCGGCACCGTGGTCCACTCCGACCGCGGCAGCCAATTCCGGTCACACAAGTTCGTCAAAGCGTTGCGCCGCAATGGACTTCGCGGATCGATGGGCCGTGTCGGCGCGTGTGGTGACAACGCCGCGATGGAGTCGTTCTTCGCCCTGCTGCAGAAGAATGTTCTCGATCGCCAGCGCTGGGCGACTCGCCAGGAACTGCGCCTGGCGATCGTGACCTGGATCGAACGCACTTACCACCGTCGCAGGCGCCAGACCCGCCTCGGCCGACTCACCCCGATCGAGTTTGAGACACTTCACAAGACCGCAAAAGCAGTCTGACCAACCCAACCCCGAGAGTCAACCAAACTCGGGGCAGTCCCGGACCATGAGCCAGTCGGCTGGTCAGCCGCTGTGCGACGCCAGGCGACTGTGTTGATCAGAAACGACCGTCCGCGCTGCTTGGTTCAGCGGCGGTCGGGGAAGCTACAGCGTGGGCAGTGCAGCTAGTCCAGCGGTCGGCCTTCGAGAGTCGCGATCATGCGTTCTTTGACGTCGTGCTGTGGTTCGACGCTGACCGCTTGGCGCAGCCGTGATTCCGTGTCGGCCGGCCAGGTGCTTCTCGGCCACGCAGCCAACGCGCGCACGGCTAGGTTCCGGTTGCGGATGACCGGGCTGGCCAAGGCTGTGGTGATCAGTGGCCAGCCGGTGCCAGGCCATTTGTCGAGCCCTTGGATCAGGAAGTCCAAGCATTGGTGGGCGGCCCACTGCTGTCCCAGACCTAGTTCCTCACCGGGACCCGTGGCGATCTGCTCCAGCGGCAAGGCTTCGATCGCGAGGTCGACTACCTGATGGATGGTGTCCTGGTCGGCCTGCTCAACGGCGTGGAACCATTTGGTCGGGTCCAAGGGCTGTTGCCGCAACTGTCGTAGCAACGTCGGCAACGTCGAGATCCCAAGGATCGTGCAGGCTCGCTGGCCCAGCCAAGAGTTCGTCTCGTCGGACGCCTCCAGTGCCTCGACAGCCATGGGCGCCCACATTGGGGCGGCGACCAGCTGCTGGCACTGGGCAGTGAACGCGGCACGGGTTGCTTCGTCCCAGCCGTCGGGCCATCCGCGGCGCGGCTGGTCGCCGGTGACGAAGTCCCGGATCGCGCCGATGATGAGCAAGTGCTGCAATCGTGTGGCGTGCTCGCGCATCAGGTTCAGGTAGACGCGGACGACCGCGGCGCCATCGGTGTAGTCGTGGATGTCGCTCGCGGGGCCGCCCCTCAACAAGGCCATCAACAGATCGCCTGCGGCACGGATTAGGTCGTCGTCGACGTCGTCGCCGCTTAGCGCGGATAGCAGGTCACCGCGGGAAGCCGCCAGGTACGCCAGATATTCGTCCATGACCGTGTTGCGGAACCCGTCGCGCAGAATCCAGTCCAGGATGTCACGCCGTTCGGTCTCGGCCAGTCGTTCAACCAAGTTGATGCGGCCCCAGCCGTGCACCTGCTGGGCCAGGCGCCACAGATCCTCAGCTGGATCATCCTGACCATTGCCGAGCGCGACAGCAGCGTAGAGCGTGAACTCGTCATGGCGGCCCAGCGTAAGCAACACCTCGCGGTGCAAGTCCGCCGGGAACAGTCCCAGCAACGCGATCCCGAGCTTCACCGGCCCCCGATGTGCGGACTCTGTGGCCAGGCGCATCGCCACCGGGTGAAGACGCCAGCAGCCGATGCTGCTCGCACGAATGCGGCCCAGAAGAGGGTCGATGGCGCCCAACAGATCAGGATCCTTCGCGCGTTCGTAGAGTCGCTCGAAACGCCGACGCGCCCGCCAGCGGCCCGTGGACGCTGCCTCGACCGCGGCGAACAATTCATCGACGACGGTCTCCCCGCTGCCGGCATGATGGCTGATCACACCATCCCACGCACCCGCGGCGAACTTGACCCGGCCAGCCACGTGCTCCTCATCGGGCAGTTCAACGTCCTCCAGATCGACGCCGTCCCCGATCTGTGCCCGCAAGAAGTCGTAGATAGAACGCTGACCTGGATGCTGAGTCACAGCCGAGCACCCTACCGGCTTGATCACCCAGAATCCGACCCGTTTACCGTTCGGCCCAGCCCCGGCTCAACTGCGACGAAACCGCCTACCCGATCTCGTCGCACAAGATCATCAGCAGCACAGCACCAGCCCTCGCTCCCCCGCAGCTGGTGCACAGCTGCACCCAGACGGTGTTACTGGCCCGGCTTGAACCCACGAACACTCGCATGACCAGCCGATTAGTCCACAAGAGCGGAGGCCGCGAGGTGCACCTCTGCACCTTGGCCTTCCGGCGTAGCCTCGGCGCTACAGCGCCCTCCACCGTTCGAACAGACTGGGTGGCAGGGGGGATTTGAACCCCCATTTGTCGCACCCATGAGCAGGATGGGTGTTCATGTGATCGACCCTAGCGGCGGATCTTGGACCGAATCAAGCCGCAGTCATCAATACATCATCGGTTCTGACATCGCTGTTTGGCTCGCCTCCTCCGCTGAACGGCACCATGGCGACCTGTCGAAGATACCGTCGCATCCGTGCGCGCCGCGACGGCTGGCGGGGTCGAGTGCTATCCGAGGTCAGCAGGTATTTGGTATGTCGGGCCGGAGCGGGTTCTAGTGCCTCCCGGAACACACTCGCGGTCGAGACCGGCTTTGCGGCTCAGCGAGGATCCCGACGCAGCGACGTACCTCGTGTATTGGCGCGGCCCCACCTCATTGGCCATCGCGCTCGATCGGCTTCAGCTTTGGCAACTCAGGCCGATGTGCCGACACGTTGAGTCGCTACTCGGGTCTACAGCCGTCGCACTGTCGCCGACACCGGTACTGAGGTTGCCCCGTTTTGACGGACAGGTGGTGGCTGGTCAGGCTGCCTCGGCCAGGGCCTTGGCTCGGGTAGCGGATTCGAACTCGTTGGGTATTCCCCGTGCGTCGCCTGAGCCGTCAGCCGGGCCCGCGGTGAGCAGGCCCGGCTGGCGTCGAGATCAATGTTCGAGCATCCAGATGATGATGGCGCGTACCGCGCCGGCAATGCCGCCGCGGATGGCGGCGAGGGTGAGCTTCTCGCGCCAGGTCTGGTTGGTGGGTACGTTGGTCATCGGTCGCTCCCGGTGTTTGTCGGGGTGGGGAGCCGGCCGGTCTCCCGCGTTGACGCCTTTAGACAAGCGCCTGGTCGCGGGGTTCGGCACCGGGTGCGAACGAAGCCGAAGAGCGCTGCTGGTCACCGTTCTGGGTGACGTCGGCGTTCGCGTCGAAGCTGGTGGCGGTCTACGGTGGTCCGTCAGCGTTCGGTGCGACCGCCGAACAGTCGGGAGGCGTCCGAATGGCCGACAACAACCCTGCCACCGATCCCCCGGAGATCGGTCTGGACGCGGTGCAGTCCCTGGATGCGTTCGCCCGAGCATGTGACCGGTTGCGCGCCGGGCGTTCCTACAGTGACCTGAGCAAGGCGGCGCGGCCGCGGCCGCTGCCGGCCGCGACATTGAGCGACCTGTTCAACGCGAAGTCCACGCCGACCCGCGACACGGTGATCACCTTCCTGACCGCATGCGACCTCGACAACGAGGCACAGCGGCCTTGGTTGGCCGCGTGGGAGCGGGTAGCCACGGCTCACAAGCCGCATCCGGTCGGTGCGGTCCGGGTCGGTGCGGCCCGACCGCGGCTGCTCGGCGTGCACGCCGCGATCCAGATCCCAGGCACCGCCAAGGAGTTGCCGCCGTACGTGCCGAGGGACCTCGACGCCGACCTGCGCGGCGCGCTAACCGCCGCCGCAGGGCAGGGCGGGTTCGTGCTGCTCATCGGTGGCTCGTCGGTCGGCAAGACCAGAGCCCTGTACGAAGCCGTCCACGCCGAGCTACGTGAATGGTGGATGCTGCACCCGGCCGACACCCCAGCGATCACCGCATACGCCGCGGTTCCGACGCCCCGGACCGTGGTATGGCTGGACGAGCTGCAGCGCTACGTCAACCACGCCGACGGCCTGCCCGTCGGGATCATGCAGCAGCTCATCACCGCCGGGTCGGTCGTGGTCGCCACGCTGTGGCCCGACGAACACAGCATGCGCACCGCCCGGCCCCCTGCCGGGCGGTCCGACCCGTACGCCAGCGACCGCGACCTGCTCCGCCTCGCCCACATCATCCGGGTACCCGACACACTCAGCCCGGCCGAACGACGCCGCGGCGACGCCCTCGCCCCCAACGATCAACGCATCCGTATCGCGCTTAGCGCGACCGACGCCGGCTTCACCCAGGTCCTCGCCGCCGGCCCTGCTCTCATCCAGCACTGGGAGCAGGCCACCGACTGCTACGGCAAAGCCGTCATCACCGCCGCCCTCGACGCCCGCCGCGTCGGAACCCACCAGCCGCTCACTCGCGCGTTCCTAGAGGAATCGGCGCAGGTGTACCTGACCACCGCTCAGCGGGCCACGGCACCCGAAAACTGGCTGGAACAGGCACTGGCGTACGCCTCTATCAAGCTGCACGGTGCCGCCTCTTGCCTCACACCGGTCGCCGCCGGCATGGGCCGTATCGGCGGTTGGAACAGCGCAGATTACCTCCACCAGCACGCTCAGCGGGTCCGGCGCACCGAACCATTGCCCGACGCAGTGTGGCAGGCCCTCGTCACTCATCACCACCCCAACGACAACCATTGGCTTGCCGAGAGTGCACGGTTACGTGGGCTCAGCGCCCACGCCATCGCCCTCTTCCGGCCGCTCGCCGACGCTGGCGACGAAAACGCCTCTCGCTACCTCGCGGAACTGCTTGGAGACCAGAACCATGTCGACGAGCTCCGTGACCGGGCGGGTGCAGGCGACTGGTATGCGTCCAATGAGCTCGCTCGGTGGGTGGCAACGCACGGCGACGTCGAGGAGCTTCGTCTGCGCGCCGAGGCGGGCGACGTCTCGGCCCGCGACCAACTTGATGAAGTCCTTGCTCTACAGGGTGACGTCGATCAGCTCCGCGGAAGGGCACACGCCGGCGACCCCTATGCCTGCTACCTGCTGGTCCACCACCTCGCCGCAACCGGACACGAGGATGAGGCAATCAGCGTCCTCCGTGCATGGTCCACCGTCACCCCCAAGCTCAACTCTGTGCTTGCCGGGCTGCTCGCACGGCGAGGCGAGATCGACGAGGCGATCGCGTTGCTCCGCGAGCGGGCAGCCACCGGTGAGCCCCAGGCCAACTACGTGCTGCCCCAAATGCTCGCTGATCACGGACATCTCGACGAGTCGATCGCAATGTTGCGCGCGCGTGTCGACGCCCTTGGCAGGTTCCAGTCCCACTTCTTGGCGCAGGTGCTCGTCCAACACAACCGCATCGACGAGGCGATCGACGTACTCACCAACGCCGCCAAGCACCCAAACGACCTGCTCAAATCCGATGTCTTCGCCAGCGAGATGCTCGCGCAACTCCTCGTTGAACAGGGACGACTCGAACAACTCCGCCAACAGGCAGACCTCGGCGACAGCTGCGCGGCTACCGCACTGGCCAAGTATCTCGTTGCCGAAGGTCGGCTCGACGAGCTTCGCGAGCGATCCGAAGCCGGCGACGTCGCTGCCGCTGATCATCTGGCTCGGCACCTGGCAGAGCCCGACATCGACACCGCCGTCCTCCAGCTCCGCGCGCAAGTCGACGCTCGAGTACCGGGATCAGCGACCAGTCTTGCGCGTCTGCTCGCCGACCACGGTCGCGTCGACGAGGCAATCGCGCTGCTGCGCGACCTCGTCGGCTCCGGAGGATATGTCGTCGCCGTATGTTTGATCAACATACTTGCCCAGCACGGCCGTCTTGGGGAACTGCGGGAGGAACAGGCCGCTGGCACCCATGACGCTGCGCTGGCCCTGCGCAGCCTCGAACGTGGCGAACCGTGGCCCCGGCGCCCACGGCAACCGGGGGAACCCGTTCGGAAACCGGCGCTGCGATTGGACTTCCTGTTCCTCGACCCGCCGTAGGTTGAGGAATAAATCGGATGCGTGGCTTCGTGTACACACGGCGGCGCCGCTACCGGTGAGCTGCCGTCCGGGGGCCGGGCCCATTTTGCGGACCGATCCACCAGCCCCCTGAACAGCCGCTGGCGGCCGCAGACTCGACGCCGAGCATCGCACGCCCCTCCGACATGCGACGAGCTGCTGTTGCTCGCCGAGCATGTGCCTGAGCTCGGCGCACTCGCCGGGCAGAGCGGTGGGGTTTAACGTGTCCGATCATCCTTGACCCTCGCCAACCGACAACTGATTGGCGACGCCGAACGGCACATGGACGCACGGCGTGACGGACTGGAGGTGCAGTCGCTGATCGTCGAAGAAGATGTGTGGCTTGAGCACGTCAAGGATGCGATGTTTCTCGATTCCGCCGAGGAAGAAGGCATCGTTGACCGTTACGCCCCACTGTTTGAGGCTCGCCATCGGACGTTCGTGCGCAGGCGCGTTGCGCGCGGTCACGATCGATACATGAAGCCGGATCTGGTAGTGCGCGTCCTCGCCCTTCCTCTTCTCCTCCAGAGCCTGGATCTTGTTGATCTCTCTGAGGAGATCGCTGAGAGGGCCACGCTCCAGAGGCGTCGTCGCATTCTCTTGCTCGTGCCGACGGAACTCCGCGAGGCCACGTGTCGAAAAGATCTGCTCGGAGCCATCGTCAGCGAGGACTCCGTCGAAATCGAATGCGATGCGCAGGTCGTCGTCCCCGTCGTCGGTGTAGGTGGAGGGCAGCACCTGCCCGGCGGGAAAGCCTCTCGCAATCGCCTCCTGGACATCTTCCTCGTTGGCAGACAGGAACAACGACATGCTCAAGGCTCGGATGAACTTGAGCGGAGATCGTCCACGCATGAAGATCGCCCTGGATATGGCAAGTCCATGGTCTTCTACCGATCTCATCACCCGGAGGCCGGTGTCCGGGTCGTTCTTGGACATGATGACTACCTCGACGACCGGATCATCCGGAGTGGGGCTCAGGTCGTTCAGAGCCAGGAGTCGCTTGACGAAGGGGAACGCGACGCCTGGGTTTAACGGTTCGGCAAGCTTGGCCTGCTGATAGTCGCGGTAGGCGGCCTCACCGTGAGTGCGGAACACATGGTCGGATTGCGTCAGGTCAAACAGGGCGCTGGAGGCGATACCTATCACCAAGCGCTTTTCAAGGTCATACGGCATGGCTCAGGTTCCTGCCAGTTAGATCAGTTCTTGGCTGGCCGCGGCGAACCAACTCGAGTATCGCCGATGGGGCCGTAACCGCGAGGCTTAACCGAGGATCTGGCCGCTTTCGATCACCTCCCATGCCTAGTTCGGCGTAGTCAGGGGCCGGACTCTGGGCCTACCTGTCGGCGATCGCCGCCGCAGTGATCGGCTTTGGCCGCCCGCTCGCGATCGTCGAGGCAATCGACTCCCCGACAATCTCCGTGCTGCGAAATGCGGAGCGAACTGCTCGGCCTGGTACCTGATCACCGGCTTGGACCGGACTCGCGTAGCTGCACACCACGTTGGCGCAGCTCTACCGGGGGCGGGTGCGTAAACCTCCTGGTCCGCCGAGTCACCACCCAGGGCAGCCGCTCCCCCAAGCGTTTCCACAGATGGTCGGAGCGACTACTCGTCAAAACTCGGCCGTCGCGGTATCGCAGCTGTTTACCCGACGGCAACACTGCTCCCCCTGGCCCCAGCGAAAGCCAGCAAGTGCCGCGCGAAACCGAGGGTGATCGGCTGCCAGCGTTGCGTGCCAGCCTTTTCCGTCAGATGCACCTGCCTGTTGCGCACGTCGAGGTCGGCCGCTCGCAGGCCCAGGGCGCTCCCGCGACGGGAGGCCGTCTCGGTGTGCAGACACAGCAGCAGCACGTCGAGGACCACGTCGTCGCCACTGGCACGGGCGGCTTCGTTGATCTGGTCGGTTTCATCGCAGGTCGGGGCGCGGCGGGGGTTGGGCAGTCGGCGCGGTTTGGCCACCTGATGTGCGGGCTGGCGCCGGGTTCAATGAACCGTCGGCGGTCGTGCGGTTGAACAGGGCACGGGTGGCGGCGATCAGGTGTTCTCCGGCGTGACGGCCGCAGTGGACGCCTCGGGGTGAGCGAGGAGGTCTTGGCAGATGCCTCGCCGAGTCGCTGCGTCGACGGCAGGCAAAGCAGCGATCCAGCTGCCGCCGAGCACAATGGCTGACGCGATCACGCTTGCGATCCGGGCTCCGGATCCCGGGTCGGCGCTCCATACTGTGGCCAGCTCGAGTAGACACTGGGCTTCGACCTCGCGCCTGGGGATTGTTCGGGCGACGCGCTCGGCGTAGTCAGAGTCCGCACGTGCCGTCATTTTCGCGACCTCGGCCAGGCTCTGCGATCGCGCGCTCGCATGGTCGATTGTGCGCGCAATCTGCTCGGCTGCGCGGCGGTCGCCTACTGCGATGATTCGCACCGCGCCCGTTAGGACCATCGTTCTCTGGAACAGCCGGGTGATGGAGCACGCCACTTGCGCGGCCTCGATGCCGACCTGCGCAGCACGCTTCGGATCGTCAGTTACAAGTCCCTGAGCGACCGCGAGCAGTGCGCGGGCTTGGCCTTCTGGATCAGCAAGTGTCCGGGCGAGTTGCTCAGCACGCTCGGGAAGGCTGCTGGCTATCGTCTGTGCGATATTGCCGTAGGCGTCGCTTTGTTGATAGTCGTCGGCGATGCGTCGTGCTGCACGGAGCGCGTCATCCACAAGCTGCAGCGCATGGCCGGGGTCCACCTCGGCAAGCGTCTTGGCGAGCGTGGCCAATGCGTGTGTCAGGTGCCTCGGGTCGGCGATGGCGTTGACGATCTGCAGTGCCCGGGCGGCGTCGTGGGTTGCGATGGCGGTTGCCGATTCGGTGAGCGCTCGGATCTGGGCATCTGAGTCCGGAATCGTTCTGGCGATGTCTTCAGCAGACTGGAGGATCCGCACAGCCCTGGCAAGGTCCGTCGGCGCCACGGTTCGCGCAATCAGGCTGAGTGCTTTGAGCCGGGTTGCTGGTTCGGTGATCGCGTTGGCATGTTCTTCGGCACGTGTGGGATTACGGTCGGCGATTGCAGGCATCAGGTTGGTAAGTGTCTGTGCCTGAGTGTGTAGTTCGGTGATCAATGAGACGGCTTGCTCGGCGTCCTCGAGTAGTCGGACCGCGTGCTGGGGATCGGCACTGGACAGGGCGGCGGCGACGTCTAGCAGCGCTCGGCTGCGGGCGCCGGGATCGGCGATCGTGCGGGCGAGCTGTTCGGCGCGGTGGGGATCGACTAGTCCAATCGTGTGGACGAGATCCGTCAGCAGCTGCGCTCGCTGCTCTGTACTGGCAGCGCTGGGGAGTTCGCTGGCCTCTATTGCGATTGCGACGGCACGCGGCGGGTCGTGGTCAACGACGACTTTCGCGACCATCGCTAACGCTCTGGCGCTGAGTCGTGGGTCAGCGATAATCTTGACCATTTCCAGCGCATTTTCGATGTCAGTCGCCGCGATGGTAGTTGCGGCGCTGGTCAGTGCGTCTACGTGCTCGCTCGAGCCCGTGAGGGTGCGGGCGACCGCGATGGCCTGTTCAGGGTCGCGGTCCGCGATCGTTTGTACGACGGTGGCTCTGGTTCGCGGAGGCAAGGAAGGGTCGGCGATCGTGCGTGCGATCTCTTCTACGATGCCCGCAAGGCGTGCGGCACGGACGGGATCGCTGCGCACCATTGTTTGTGCCAGGCTTGTCAAAACCTGTGCACGTGTTGAGGCGTCCGTGATCGCCAGCGCGGTTTGTTCTGCCTGATCGGGGTCTGTCGCCGCGATGGACTGCGTGATGGCTGTCAGGATTGCCAACCGTCTCGGAGCACCTTTGATGGTGTCAGCCATTCGCAGAGCCCGGTCCGGGTGGATGGCAGCAGTCATGATCGCGGTGGTTGTCAGTGCCTGTTGCTGGGGGCCGTACTGTTCTATCTCCTGGGTCGCACGAAATGCTCGTGCGGCTATCCGCTCGGTGCGGTGACGGTCGTTGCCACCGATCTCCAGTGCCACGGCCTCCAGCGCCCGCACGCGCACGCTCGAGTCCGTGACAGCGCAAGCCATCGCTTCTGCGCGGTCGAGGTCGACGATTGCAGCCGCTTGTATACGCACCATGAGCGCACGCGCTCGAAGATGCGGATACGGCGTCTGGCCGGCAATCTGTTCGGCGTCAACAGCGAGCCGGGCAGCGCGGGCTGTGTCTCCGTGGATGATCGCCTCGGCTGCGTTGATCATCGCCTCGGCTCGGGCGGCTGGCTCGAGGAGACCTGACGCGACTCTTACCGCGCCGTCCGTGTTGAGGACTACGGCTGCTGCCACGATGGCCACGAGGGCACGCGTCTGTTCGCCCGGTTGGCGGACGGCGTGGACGATCTGCTGTGCCCGTTCGACGTCAAACTGCGCGGTCACCTGCGCGATATGTGAGAGGGTTCGCGCTTGTTCGTCTGGGTCGGTCAAGGAGTGTGCGATGCGTTCGGCCTCGGCAATCAGGCGAACAGCGAGTCCTTCGCGGGTCTCCCAGATCGACTGCGCGGCAGAGGCCAAGGCTCGTGCGAGTGGGCCGGGTGTCGTGATGGTCCGCAGGATCTGTTCAGCACGGTCGGGTTCCCCGTGTACGACGATAGTAGCGATAGCGGTCAGGGCTTGAGCCTGTCGATCTGGCTCGAAGATGGCACGGGCAGTCTGTTCGGCGTCATGGAGGAGCCTGGCAGCGTCGGCTGGGCGGGTGGCCAGGATCGTCCGCGCGACCGATGCGAGTGTCTCTGCCTGACTGAGTGGATCGGGACGCGAGCGGATGATCGCCTCGGCGCGGGTTACCTGGCCGAGTTGAGCCCATAGGGCCGGTAGGCCAGCGGGTAGCGCGCCATGGCGCTGCAGCAGCGTTTCCCTGTGGCGAGCTAACCGCACGATGGTTCGAAGATCCGGGTTGGCTGTGGCTGCCAGTTGCGTCAAGGCGGCGTGGATCTCGGAGTATGCGGTGTCGTCGCCACCCGTGCAGGCGAGCATCAGGTCGTGGCGTGCGACATCCTCCGCCAAGGATGTCAGCCGTGCTGTGTCGCCGATTGCTTCGAGTAGCCGCGGGTATCCGGTCAGTAGGAACTGCGGCGTTGTGGCCGGCCAGTGATCTGCGTGGTACTGGTCGGCCCAGTGGTGAATCCGCTGGCGATGGCCGGCCAGCTCCACATCGCCGATCAGGTCAACGGCCTGCTCGCGGAGCACGTCGTGGGCGAATAGGTAGACGTGCTGCGGATCACCAGCTGCCGGGGTAAGTCTCCCGCGCACTGTACGGCCGAACACCGACTTGAGTAGCTCTGCGATGTCATATCGCGGTTGGCCGGTGAGCTTTTCTAGATCGATGAGCGTCAGACCGCCACCGCTGGCCGTTATCAACCCGACCACGTCGCGACGCAGCCCTCGTGCTACCAACAATTCCCGCAGTTCAAGTTGAGCCACCCGCCCGATCTCAGCGGCGTGAGGCGATGCTTCGAGAATCCGCCGTTGGCAGTGCCATAGAGGATGGTCTGCCGGCAGATCTCCAGGCAACTGTGGGTCCGGCCTGCCAGCAACGATCACCTTCAACCCGTCCGGTGGATGTCTCGGCAGGAGCGACGCGATACTACGAAGTCCGGACCCCGCCTCCGTCCCAGTATCTTCGTCCAACCCATCGACGATAAGCACTAGCTGCTGGCCGACGGCATGCGCTTGGCGGACACACTTGCGCAAGAACGAGTGGTACGCATCAGCCATCGTCGTCATATTCGGCAATTCCTCGCCGGCCAACGCGGCCAGATGCCCGGCGACGGCGTGCAGGAAGCCGTTGCTGTCGTTTTCGCCGGCTTGCCGGGCAGTCACGAAGTACGGCACCACAGTCACGCCGGCGGGCGGATGCAATGCAAGCGTCGCCATCAAGGCAGTCTTGCCAGCCCATGGCGGTGCCTGCCAATACGTATATGAGGCATCGCCAGCGCAGAATGAGGCGAGCTCGGCGAGCTCGTCGTCCCGATCCTGGAGTCCGTCGACCGGAACAATCTCAGTCAGCCGATCAGCAAGGGCCTGTAGTTTCCCAGCCGCCCACGGCGGAGCGCCAGCAGTTGGGAGCTGATCCAGCGACTCCCATCCCAGCAAAGCTAGGACTTCGGTACGATCATTCTCGCCAAGCGTGTCCAGGCCCAAATCCAGGCGCGCGGCGGCAAGCCGTGACAAACCTTCGCGTCGATGATGGTCCGTAACGACGGCGACCAACAGACCCGACCTGTCGAAGACCGGCGCCCCAGACATGCCCTCCCACGGCGAACCACCAAATGGCGGATCCGACGGAGGAGCAGCTACCGTAACTTCGCACCGGCCGGTACGCCAATTCCCCTGCGGCGCCAGCCGCAACGGAATCTGCGTCAGCTCGCGAAACTTCGGCTTGCCGTCACCGTCTCGAGGTTCTGTGCCATCGGCATTGCGCATCTTGAACCACGGGAACCCAAACGCTTCGCAATCGATGACCGCGGCGCGTTCGCCGAATCTTCCTACCTGGACTGGGGTCACTACTCCCCAGTCGGCATCCACAGCTACCAGCGCTACGTCCGACGAACCGAGCCGGACGAATGACCGCATCTCCAGCGTCCGGCTTCGCTCCGAACCCGCCTCGAGGACCATCGTCACGCGAGCCGCGCCATCCACGACATGCCACGCGGTTAACACAAGGTCGGCACGAAGAAGGAACCCCGTCCCCCGCATTTCGGCACCATCGGGAAGGTCGGCCAATACCTCGAGAACTCGGCTCGAATCCACTTCCACGCCTGAAAGTCACCCATCTATCGGGACACGAACCGTCCGACCTACCACTCGGCCGTCGTTCACTCGGGCCGCTCCTCGCCGGGCTCGGCAAGACCCGAGATCTGAGACGACTCTCCATCGGGACCGATCGGTTGCAGCGTCAGCTTGATACGGTGCGTAACCTGCGACGAGCGTTCACTCCCAGCCGAGACGTCCACCACCCACAGTGAGGCCTTCCCGCCTGCGGACCGCGACGAGTCCACGACCACGGCAAGTTCCAGCTCAACCGGACCCACTTTGAACTTCAGATCCTTGCCCTCGCCGTGCCAGGCCGCACGCGACAGGTCGCCCCTCAGCTGAAAGATCAGGTCAGCGATCGTCACCTCGTCGGTGCTCACGGCACAGACTCCTTCCGCCAACAACCCAAGAGGCCATTTTGGCTGATCCATGGCAAAACCCGGGACTGATGTCGGCCAACAGACACCGCACGAACAACATCCAGCCCAGCCGTCAGGGATGTTGATCAGGGACTGTAAATTGCTCCTCTGTCAACAGGCTGCGCGGCGCACGATGTCGCTGCGCATTGCCTGGTTAGCGACGTCGGATAGACGGCGTTTGAGGACGCGTAGAGCTTCCATTCCGCCGTCTCCGCCCGGCCTTGCGGCGAGCGGGAGTTGGCGAGCTGGCTCGTGACAGCGCACCTGGCCGAGAACTTGTTCGCTACCAACGAACTGGGCGCGCAAACGTTCAAAATCGCTGTGCGGGACAGCCACCCAACACCCTGGTCCTACGCCCACTTCCGCAAGCAACTCTTCGCGGCCGCAAGAAAGAACCATGAAGACGCCGTCGAATGGCTGGTAGTCGCCGCGTTGAGACGTGAGCCCAGCTACGCGGTCGGCGAGATCCTCACTGGCCTCAGGGGAAATGCGGAGGCGCTGGGATCCGCCGCCGAAGTCGCAGCATTCCAAGCCCAACACCTGGCCGCCGAATCGCCCGAGTTGGCGATCGCCGCACAATTCTGGGAAGCGTTGCTCGCTGCGGACAGCCAGATCATCCCGCGGTCTGCCCTACATCCGCTCGGTCGGAGGGCGTTCGTCGATAGCGTGCCGAACGAGTCTTGGCCCCCAGCGATGGTACGAACACTGGAGCTGACCGGCGGCGAGATCGATATGTGCACGGAAGTCGCCGACCGCTGCTCCTGATCGGATACGGAGACGCTAGGAGCGTGAATACACTGCTCGGTCAGCACTCGAAGTCCTGCGGCAGTTGGCCGACCGGCCACTGATGCCAGAGAAATGCTTGAGACCTATGGATCGGGTCAGGAGGGGCGTACCTTCCCGATGATCGGATCGTAGGTCTCAAGCAAGGCCGACGTTGACGCGTCGGTCGGGAAGGCACGCCTGGTGTTGACTTTAGTCGCGGAGAACGGAGAGCGCCGCGAGGGCGTCCCGCTGCTGGATGACATCGTGCGGGAAGGCACCCGGCGGATGCTGACCGCGGCGTTGGAGGCCGAGGTCGATGCCTACCTGGCCGAGTTGGGGGCCGAGCGTGACGAACGCGGCCGCAAGCTGGTGGTACGCAACGGACACGCCCGGCCTCGGGAGGTGATGACCGCAGCCGGTGCCGTGCAGGTGGCGACGCCGCGGGTTAATGACAAGCGCGTCGACGAGACGACGGGTGAGCGGCGTCGGTTCCGGTCGCAGATCCTGCCGCCGTGGTGTCGCAGGTCGCCGCGGGTAGCCGAGGTACTGCCTCTGTTGTACTTGCACGGCCTGTCGACCGGTGACGTTGTGCCCGCGTTGGAGCAGTTCCTGGGCTCGGCGGCCGGTTGTCGTCGGCGACGATCACCCGGCTGACCAAGCAGTGGACCGACGACTACCACGCCTACAGCGCCCGAGACCTGTCCAGCGTGGGCTACGTGTACGTGTGGGCCGACGGCATCCACGTCAACGTCCGGCTCGTAGAGGACAAGCTGTGCTTGCTCGTTATCGTCGGGGTCCGTGCAGACGGGTCCAAGGAACTCGTCGCGCTGGCTGATGGTTACCGGGAGTCGACCGGGTCGTGGGCCGACCTGCTGCGCGACTGCCACCGTCGGGGCATGCGCGCCCCCGTTCTGGCCGTCGGCGACGGTGCGCTGAGGTTCTGGGCCGCGCTGCGCCAGGTGTTCCTCGACACTCGGGAGCAGCGTGACTGGGTCCACAAGACCACCAACGTCCTGGCCGCGCTGCCCAAGTCCGCGGACCCGGGAGCAAAGTCCGCCCTGGCCGAGATCTACAACGCCGAGGACAAACGCCACGCCCAGGCCGCGGCCAAACAGTTCACCGCCGCGTACGGGACCAAGTTCCCCAAGGCCACCGCGAAGATCACCGACGACCTGGACGTGCTGCTGAGCTTCTACGACTACCCGGCCGAGCACTGGGTGCACCTGCGCACCTCCCACCCGATCGAGTCGACGTTCGCCACCGTCAGGCACCGCACCCGCGTCACCAAAGGCCCCGGCAGCCGCGCCGCGGGCCAGGCCATGGCGTTCAAACTCATCGAATCGGCCCAAGACCGGTGGCGGGCAGTCAACGCACCACACCTAGTCGCCCTTGTCCGTGCAGGCGCGAGCTTCGTCGGCGGTCACCTCGTCGAGCGACCGGCGCAGGCGGTCGCCGCGTGAGCACTCCACCGCACCCGGCCGCCGGTGGGCGGTGGCCCACCGACAAGCTGACCGCGTTGCGGCTCGGCCAGCGGCTGGTCACCGAGGTGCCGGCCTCCGGGCCGGGCCGGCGCGCGTTCGTCGACATCACACCGATGAGAACCCCGGCCGACACCGACGCCTGGCGGCAGGGCTGGAAACGTCCCGACCACGCCCGCACGTTCCGCCTGCGGCACTGGGACTACGACGCCGACCTCATCGACGGCTTCGACTACGACATCAACGCCGTCCTCGTCAGGGAAGCGACCGCCGAAGGCGAACCTGAACTGATCACAACGCTCAAGACCTGGCAACTGGGTCCCGACCAGTTCCTCTACCCCTGGCAAACCGACGATCCGAGATAGGTCAGGCCGGAGAACTCATCCACAGGTCTTGACTATTCCTCCTGATGCCAAACTCCACACGTCTCCGCAATAGACTCCTCGATCTTGGTTTCCATGAGGCCGCCGAAGTTGGGAGATCACCCGGGATTAGGCCCGGAAGTCCAGGTCAGGTGCCACGGTCCCGTGGCACCGCCGTCCAGACCGGGGCCCACGCGCAGACCGCCTACCGGAATGAAGGATCGCGCCGGGACTGGTCAGACCGTTTCGGCGCGCAAGGTCGATCACATCGCGGGCCGATCGGCACGCATGGGGCTCAGCCATGGCGCGCCCCACGACCTTGCGGGAGTAGAGGTCGATCACAGTCGCCTATAGCGCCAGCCCTGCTTTGTCGGCAGGTCCGTGATGTCGCCGACGAACAGCTGCCCAGGTGCGGTGGCGGTGAAGCCGCGCCGAACAGGTCCGTCCGGATGCGACAGCCGGATCGTGCTTTGGTTGGGGTTGCGACGACAGCGGGAGACTCCGGCGATGTATCGTTGGCGCATGATCCGCTCGGCCTTCATGTAGTTGACCGGCTGGCCGCGTCTGCACAGTTCGGTGGCGACCCGCTCGGACCCGTACGCGCCCCTGGTTCTCGGCGTGGCCCGTGTTGATCACTGTGGCGAGCTGGTCTTCAGCGGCCTCGCGCGGGCGCATCGCGTTCCCACGCGTAGAACCCGGAGCCGCCCACATCCCAGGACCTGGCACAGCCACTCCACGCAGTAAGGGCGGTGCTCGGAGATCAAACGCCTGCTCCGGCCCGTGCCATGCATGTGCACAGCCGCTCAGCACCACCTGGTCGGGGCTGCGGAGGGCGCTTCTCGACCGCTCAAAGCGTCCACTGGTCTACGGCAGATAATCGTGCTTAATCTTGCCGCCGAGTAGTCGAATCGCGGCAGACCCAGTTATGTGATCTTCCGCCAAATGGGTTGTGGGAGCGTCGGTTC
Organism: Hamadaea flava; assembly: GCF_024172085.1. NCBI lineage: Bacteria > Bacillati > Actinomycetota > Actinomycetes > Micromonosporales > Micromonosporaceae > Hamadaea > Hamadaea flava. The sequence goes on from NZ_JAMZDZ010000001.1 coordinate 1,974,404, forward strand.
GGTACGCTTGCCGCGGCTTTGGAGATGCTGGCGAAAGAGGTGTCTGGCTTGCCCGAGGGCAACTGGTGGGTCGATGACCCAATCGACGGGCCGAGCGAGGACCTTTTCGGGCGCGGCCCCTTCGTCGCCCGCGCGGTCGCCCTGCTTAACCAGATCGGCTCCCGACCGAGCAGCACGGTGGTCGGTCTGGTCGGCCCGTGGGGCAGCGGTAAGACCAGCACCATCCGGATGATCGCGGCGGGACTCGACCTTGATAGGTGGGGCGTCACTTGGATCAACCCGTGGGCGCTGTCCGGTCCCGACGCGGTCGTCACCGAGCTACTCGGCGCCATCCGCGCCGCGGTGCCCGCGAAGACCACCGCAGGTACCCGGGTCCGGAAGCAGCTTTCCCGATACGGCGCGCTGGCCACGCCGGCTTTGTCGCTCGTGCCGCTGGTCGGTGGCGCGGCAACCGCGGCGGCCAACGAGGGGATAAAGTTGCTTGCCAGCCAGGGAACTACCCTCGGGGAACAGGCAGACCAGGTTCGCGACGCTCTGCACGCGCTGGCCCGCCCGACGCTGGTCGTCATCGATGACGTCGACCGGCTGCAGCCCGAGCAACTCCTGGCAGTTTTCCGGGCGGTGCGCGTGCTGGGCCGGCTGCCGCACGTGCACTATGTCCTCGCGTACGACCAAGAAACCATCCTCGACGTGCTGTCCACAACCCCGATCGCCGACAAGCACGGCGCCCGGGCCGTCGCGTTCCTGGAGAAAATAGTCACGTTACGCCTCGAGCAGCCGCCGGTCCGCCTCGAGCATGCTGAGTCGCTGTTCAACATCGGCTGCGCTGGCGCGCTCAGCCGGGCGTCCGCGTCGCTGAGCGAGGACGCCCAACGCCGCATGGTCGAAGAGCGAGAGGCGCTGCTGCTGCGGATCCTGACCGAGCCGCGCAGCGTGGCCCGGCTGCTCACCCAGGTCGACATCTACCTGCCGCTGGTCGGCGCCTCCGAGATCGACGTCGTCGACTTCATCACCCTGACATTCCTGCGAATCACCTATCCACGCCTATACCAGGCCATCGCCATGCACCGCAGCGCCCTTGTCGACACCACCGACCCCGCCGACCTCCGCACCGAGTTCGACGAGGCGGCGCTGGTCAGACTCGACGTCCCGGTGCCGCACACCGGTCGGGTCGCGGACGCCCTTCAACGACTCTTCCCGAATCTGACCACCGATCCGGTGAGATCGAAAATGGCCCAGCACTGGCGGCGCGGGCAGCGACGCATCAGCGACCCCGACTACACCGAGCGGTACTTCGCGCTGACATCCATCACCAGCGAGATCAGCGACGATGGCCTCGTCCGGGCCATCCGAGAGTTGACCGAGGGACGCCATGACGTGGCGGCCAAGGAACTCACCCTGGCGTTGCGCCCTGACCTCACCGACGCTCACGCGTGCGCCCGGACAGCCCGTACCCTCCGGCGGGCCGCATCGCTGTCCGCGGAGCTGTCCGGCACCGAGGCCGCAGCGGTGATCCCGTACGTGTTCGAACAGTTCGACCACCTTCGCAATCCCACAGCGGGTGGGTTCGGTCCTGACGAGGAAGCGACCGTTTGGCTCGCCGCGCTGCTGCAACGGGCCGACGGCATGCCGGTGCCCACTACCTCGTCGGGCGATCCCGGTCTGCTGCCGCACTTGTTAAAGGCGATCCGGATGGCGGTCACCGAGCCGGCCGACGCCACCATCGCGCGTCTCGCCGCACAAACTCCCGGCTCGTCGTGGCTCGCGGACCTCGTTCAAGCCACGTATGAAGCGGCGTGGGCGCGAGTCCAGGACCACACACGTCTCGGCGACACCGCCCCCATCGAGCCGGTGAGCCTATACGTCTCAAGGCTGGAGTCAATCTTCGGCCAGGCGGACATCGACCGGCGGATCGCCACTGCCGTCGTCGACGGTCTGCCAATCGCGGATCTCGCGGCCCGCCTGGTCGACACCGAGGTCGTGTTCGCGCCCACTGGCGCTCACACCCGCATCGGTGGGTTCGACGCGACGGCGTTCCTGAGGCGTATCGGACGCCACCGTGTCTCCTCTATGCGAGCGCATCTGGATAGCGCGGCGGCGGGCCCTCAGCCCAGCGCTTTCGACCGCGCAGACGTGTCATGGGCGAACCGGCGGCGGTTCGCCGCCAGCGCTCTCATCGACGCACTCGATGCCGGCAAGGCAGAACCGGGACTGCTGCTGCCGAACCCGCCCGAGGCGCATCACCACCCCTTCACCAACTACCGTCCCTCGTTGATAAACGATGGAGGCGATCCGCTCGACCTAACGCTGCAGGTCGCCGTGCTGCTATCCTCGAGCGAGGAGCTTCCTGCACGCGTTCAGGGCGGATGGGGTCCCTCAGCCGCGAAACGTGAAGAAATAATGCTCGCCGCGATGCGAAGCGCACCGATCAGCGGTTGGCTCCGGGCACGCCACTCCGACTGGGGCATAGATACCGAATCCTGGGCCATCAGCGACGCTGACGGTCGCAATTACACCACTGTCCAGTCCGGTGCTCGGGCCGCCACGCCCGGGACGCTTGGGCTACGTCAGACCCTCCCCGTCAGGATCGGTGCCCAGCTCACCACTGGCCATAACGCACAAAGCCAGCACCAGCAGTCGCTGCTACTGACCGTCGGCATCGGATTCTACCTGGCCGAACTCGACGAACGGCGCCAACCCGCAGTGACGCGGGCCCGCGTCGTCCCCCTTCCTGCAGCGCTCACCCTGCATGGCATGTTTGAACTAGCTGACGCGCTCGTCCGGTGCGCGCAGACGGCGACAGCGCTGTGGATGCAGCTCGACGACCAGTCAACCCCACCCGGAACTGCGCTCCTGAACCTGTCGCTGACAGCTACCGAAGGATTCGCCGCGGTCGTCGACCTCAGCGCCTATTCCCGGCGAGGCACTGCCGTCCGTAGTCAGTACTCCAAGGTCTACCAATACCGGTCCGGATCCAGCGACATCGCGGCGGCGGCGCTGCGGGACTGGCTCAGCGAGGCCGGGTACCGGGACCACGAGCAGGCAATCCTAGACATGTGGGATTCCACGCCCTAACAGTGCGGTGGACCCTCACACGCGCAGGTCGGTTGAGATCGTCCGCTGCCGTGGCATCGTCGGCGAAGGACCTCGCGAGTGCCTATCATGATTACCGGCTACCGCCGCATGGCCCCTGGTACGAACGCAATGCCTATCGTGAAGCGTCTCGAGACGCTAGAATCCCCACTCGGTCTCAGCGGCACCCCGATGACCGTCGACACCTTCCATGCAAAGTCGCAGGGGTGCGCGCAGGCCGTTCACCACTATCAGCCCAAGTCAGGTCCACTGGTGGACTATGTGTACACGTCTTGCCAGATCGAGTCGTTGCCGGGTCGGCTTCACGATGGCGCTTCTACCCCTGCTCGCGGTAGTTGGTTCGCAGATGGCCCATCAGCTCAGTTGTTCGGCGCTCCAGCTCTGCGCGGTCGCCGTCGCTCATGTCCGCCAGCCACTGCTGGAATGCGGTGGCGCGCGCTGCTAGCTCGCTTGTGTAGAAGCCGTGGCCTACTGCTTCTCGAAGGTCCGCTCGGCCGGCGAGGATGTCGTTGGCCATCTCGCGCAGCGTCGGGCCGCCCGCTCCTGCCGCAAGTCGCTTCAGCGCGCCCTCGAGGAGCTTTCTCTGCAGTTGCCGGTCTGGGTCGGGTTCGTGTGCGATAGCCCCGGGGTCTGGGGTGTTGTCTGCCATTGTCTGCCTCATGCGGTGGCCGGGCTGGAGTACGAGCTCAGTGGCAAGGGGTGTTTCGCAAAGTTGGACAAGTGGACTTTCAGAGTGCCGATGACGCCGAGAATGCCATTCATGACGTCGATGGCGATGTCGATGATCTTTTTGGCTTCGCCGACCAGGCGGGTGATCTTCATGGCTTCGTATGCGGCGACTGCCCAGCCTGCCACGAATCCGACGCCGGTCTCGATGGCGGCGGTGCCTGCGCTGGCCGCTACCAGTGCGACCATGGCGGCGTCGACGATGTCCTCGAGAACGCCGTTGAGGACGTTGCCTAGCCGCCAGGTCGACTCAGCGGCGATTCGATACTGCTTGGCCATGTCTTGCAGTGGGATATGCTGATCTTGTGCGGCGACGCCGAGGGCGTAGAAGTAGGCGAAGGCTCCGTCTGCCGCGTTGCCACCCCAGTGGTGATCGAGTGTGAAGTTTCCAGAGCCGATGTTCTGGGCTATCGCGGCGAGGGTGTTGCCGAGCGTGTCGAAGGCGCCGGCTGCTCGCCAGACGAACTCCCAGTCGCCGCCGAAGGTCATCATGGCGTTGCCGATGACGTCGTAGCCGGTCACCTGTTCGACGAACTGGTTGACGATGTGCGTAGGGCTCAGCCAGTCCAGGAGCGAACCGGGGTCGGCGAATGGCTGACCGCCGAACGCCAGGACGTCGTCCTTGTCGGGTGGCGGGACGAGAAGGCTGGACGGCTGGGTCAGATCGTCGAAGTCGCCCATGTCAGTGCTCCTCGCGGAAGCTTGGCCGCGTGACTGGCGGATAGGCGGCATCCAGTCGCGCTGCGGCGGTCGTGTCTGTGCCTGCGTAGTGATCGGCGACCTGGGCGAGTGTGCTGCTGCCGTCGGTGAGGAGTTGGTGGAGGCGGGTCAGAACGTCGTTGACCTCCTCGCGTACGGAGTTGTGTTCGTAGAACAGTTTGTTGATCAGGCCGCCGTCGTCCCAGATGCGTGCCTTGGGCAGGTGGTCGTGGCTGTATGCCTGGCATGCCGCTGTGTCGTGCTGTGCTCGGCTGAGCTGCGCCGCGTATTGGCGTAGTGCTTCTGGCTCGACCTGGAATCCGTCGGTCATGTGCTCTCCCCGATGCTGAGTACGACGATTTGGATCAGGAGCGCGAGGCCGATGCAGGTCCAGGCGATCGCGAGCCGTTTCCGTGCCGTCGGCGGTGGCACGGATGCGGCGATCGACATCGAGCCCAGCACCAGGGCGGCTGCGCCGAGGGCGCCGACGGCGACGGTCGCCAAGCTCGCAAAGGTGTCCAGCCCGTCCAGGAGTCGGGCGATGGCGAAGCCTGTGATGATCAGGCCGAACAGCAGGCTGCCGGAGCCCAGCCGACTGCGGAGCATGGCGGTGGGGTCGTCGCTTGGCTTCATCGTGGACATCATCGGCCCGCCCGGGATGCTCGGAGGATAAGGAAAGCTGCGAGGGCAGCCAGTGTTAGCAGTGCTGCGACGATCAGGGCGATGGCTCCGATCGGCAGCCCGCTGCTGGACGGGCTGGATGCCTGGGCGGTTGAGGTCTTCGCGGCGGTCGGGGCAGTGGCTGATGGCGACTCGGCCACGGGCGGGCGAGCGTGGAGTGCCGCGACCGGGTTGACCACTCCATAACCGAACTGGTCGTCGCGGCCCGCCGCGCCTTTGTCGGTCGCTGTGCTGGTCAGCATCTGAATGATGTCTTGGGCTTTGGCGTCGGGATGTTGGGAGCGCAGGAGGGCAACGGTGCCAGCTACGAGTGCGGCAGCGTTTGAGGTTCCTGTCGTAGACACCCGTGTGTGGTTCTTGTGGGCGACGCTGAGGTGGTCGGATGGTGCCGCTAGCACGACCTGCGGTCCGATGACGGAAGCCGAGGACAGCTGGCTCTGGGCGTCGGTGCCGCTGACGGCGATGACGCCCGCGTACGCGGCGGGGTACATCACTCGGGTGGCGGTCGGTCTATTGCCCGCGGCTGCCACGACGACGACATCCGCTGCGACTGCGGCGGCGATCGCCTGCCGCAGCACGAGGTCGTCCTCGGCGAAGCCTTGTGAGATCGAAATGACGTTGATCTTCTGCGAGATCGCCCACCGTACGGCTTCGCCTGTTTTGGTTGCTGAGCCGGTCAGCCCGAGCGAAGCTCGGATTGCTACTACGGTGGCTTTGGGTGCTACGCCGTGGATGCGGCCGTGGCCGACGATGAGGCTGGCCATCGAGGTGCCGTGCCCGTCGGGGTCGGTCAGGCCGTCTCCGCTGCCGGCGCCGGTCAGGTCGGTGCCGGCCTCGACGGATCCGGCGATGTCGGGGTGGGTGGCGTCGACGCCGGTGTCGATGAGGGCCACCTTGATGCCCTCGCCCTTGCTGATCTTGTTGGCATCGCTGAGGTGCAGAGTATTGGCGTACCACTGGCCGGTGGTGATGGCGTCTGCTGCGTGCGCCGGGGTGGCGGTTGATCCGACGCTGAGGATGACGGCCGCCAGCGTGGCGGCCGCGCACTTGGGAAGCCGAGTCAGGTTCACGCTTGCTCCGTCCGGTCCGGGAGGTTCGGCTTCATGTCTTTGGTCCAGGGCGATGCCAGACTGGCGAACCAGTCTCCGAACACTTCGTCGAGCTGTTGCAGCTCCTGTTGGTCCTCGAGGGCTTGTTCCACCGCCTGGCGGTCAGCCACGTCTCCGATGACCGGCGGGACGCCGCGTGCGACTTCCCATTCGATCTCGCCGGGTCGTCGTGCGGGACGGGTGCCGTCGTCGCTCCGGGCGCCGCCAGTGACGCCCACCGGAGCCATGCCCATGGCACCCCGCCCTTCGGCGGCCCATGCGGTTGTCGTGCGGGCAGCTATCGATCGGGCGATGTCGGCTGCCCTGGTCATGCCTGGCGGGGTCGGCATCCGTTTGATCCAACCACCTGCGCCGACGCCTGGTCCAGCCAGGATGTACGCACCACCGATGGGTGCGGCGGGATGGCCGGGTGGGATCGGGAGCATGGAGATGGGGGTACCGGGGATGGCCGGTACGGCGACGGGGCCACCGGACAGCGTCGGTCCGTCGCCATCGACCACCGGGTTGTAGCCGGGTACTGGCGGCGGGGCAGAGCCGGGCGGCGGCGTGTTCGTCCCGTCGTGGGGGCCACCGATCGTTGCGGTGGTCTTGGTCAGGTCGCCGCCCGGTTCATCGATGGTGGAGGTCTGCGGGTTGCAGTCGTACGCGCCGGGGACGATGACGCGTTTACGTTCGTCTTTGATGCTGGCGTCAGCCTGCACCATGTCGTTGCGGGCACGCTGGTTCAGCTCGTCTGCCGCGTGGTCCCACCATTCCGGCCAGTAGTCGTGGGTGACCTGGTCCCATTCCAGCTTCACCTGCGCGATCGTTGCCCGGTTGGATTTCAAGGTAGTCAGGAGTGCGTGCAGGCCGCGGGCGGTTGACGCGTGTGCGTACGCGTTCTCGCGCAGGGCTAACAGCAGTCCGTCGATGACGGTTACGAACGCGGCGGCCGCTTGGGAGGTTGCTGGGTTCCAGCCGTCGACCAGCGCAGCACGCAGCTTGACGAGGCGGTCGTGGTGGTCGGCTAGCAGTTCGCTCAACGATTCCCAGCCGTTGATCTGTTGCCATGACGACGGGTCGTCCTCGTCGCGGACGGAGTCCCACAGCCGTGGCACATCGAATGCGGTCCAGTCGGTGCACCACGTGGGAAACTCCGGCTGTATGGAGTAGACGGTGCGGATTGGTCCGGTGAACTCGCCACGGATGGTGGCCGCGATCGGGCCGGTCGGCGGTGGAGACGCGGCCGTCATGCCGTGGAGCCCGTGTCCGTCGGCACCGGGTAGAGAGCCTGCGCCTTGTGTGCAGCGGCAGCGAGAATTCGTTCGACGCCGGCGAGCTGTTGCGCTGATGTGAGGTCGGCGTCGGCGTAGCGGGTCGCGATGAGGCGCGCAGCCTCTACGAGGACGTTGGTCGCGGCTGTCATGCGCACCGCATTCATCTGTGCCCGAGCCAGTGACAAGGTCATGGCTTGCTTGGCAGCTTCGACCTCGCCGCTTACCGACTTGGCGCCGAAGCGAACGCCGGTCTGCACTTCGCGATTGGCACGCTCCAGCCCCGGGACGAGTCCCTTGCTGGAGTTTCCTTCAAGCTCATCAGCGAATGCCTTCAACGCACCAAGATCAACGCGCATCGCATCCATGCAATGCCTCCCCCGCCCATGGACTGCGGTCAGTGTAGGGGAGGTCACTTCACGTGTCGACGCCCTGTGGACAGCGGACAGCGGCCGACTGGAAATGCGGCAGCTTGTCCGCCTCCACGCGATGGTTACCCAGATGGTTGTCGAACCGAGTCAGCGGTCGCGGTGTGCGCCGGCGCTGAACCCAGGTCGCCACGCGGAGGCCAGCCGCAACAGTTCGAGGACGTGCGGCCCGGCAACACGCACACTGCCCTGCCGCTACCGGTCGAGGAGCCGTTGCCGCCACCAGCCTTCGGCCGCATGCGCCGGCCTGGCATGAGGATCCCGCGTCGTGCGGGCGAGCAAGCGCGCATCCAGCCGGTCAATCAGGTGCTGCAAGTCGGCGCGCGCACCCGCGGGCAGCCGCCGCAACGTCTCGGCGAGCTCGTCACGAGCCTCCATCGGATCGCAACAGGGGCAGACAGCCCACGGTCTGCGGAGCTCAGGTCCAGGCTGACGTACGAAACGCTCATAGCTGCTCAGCGCCGTAGACACGGCATTCACCCACAGGTGTTGGTCTTCGACGCGACGGATCGCAGCCCGTGTACGCGCCGACACTCCACGAATGCGGTGAACAGCAACGTACTTTAATGGCCTCCACAGCTGAGCTCGGAGGCGACTTGGCCGCCTACGCGGCATTGCCCTTTCGGGTCGTGACCATGATCGCGATTATGCCATCACTAGCCACAGTCGAAGGAGACCGAGCCCACCCTGGGTCGGGGACCACGAGGTCGTTAAGTGGTGACGCCCTGATCCTCAGGCGGACGCACATCTCGTTCCCGGGGCCTGCGCCACCCTGCTGCGGTCGATGCGGGCTGCATTCGGTTTAGCGGATCGGTCGTGCTGGCTCTCGCCGATCGCCACCTACGGGCGGCTCAGGGGAGATTCGGATCCTCCGACAGCCGTTTGGGAATCTCGCCAGCCATGGCCGAGATCAGCGCGGTCGTCTCGTCGTCGGTAAAGCCTGCCGGCACGGCCAGCGGCAGCCCACGAAGTACGTCGTCCAACGCCACTCTCGGACCTTCCCAGCCTTCTAAATGCGGGCTGGTGGATCGCAGGCGGTCCATGTAGTCGGCGAGATGAGCCATCAGTTCGTCGGGGTGATGCATCCACAACCAGGAGACCACGGTGCCGAATGGGTCACCAGGGTGAACCGCCGTCCCGGGTCTATAGCTCCCGGCTGACAGAAGCCAGTCAGCTTCCTTGGCAAGGAATGCTCCGACAAGAAGATGGAACAACGGTGCGGGCACGTCGTACTTGCGCATCTTCTCACCTCTGCCGTGGGCCGCGGTAGCGAACGATGTCCACGTTAATCCACGTTGCGGCACGTCTGGACCTGCTGCGTCCGTGCGGGCTTCGCCATCTTGCCGACCGCTGTCCGTGTGCATCGATGTGACCAACGGCGGCCGCAGCGAGGCGCAGTCGGGTCGTTCACCTCCGCCGGTCAGACCCGCGGATAGCTCCGCGCGAGGGGATGCGGTTCCCCGGTGAGAGCCGCTACTGCTGTAGCGACCTCGTACAGATCGGCGCGGACGTAGGTAGCAGTCGTTCCGCCGTCTCGGCGGCCGTCATGTCCGGCGTACGCACGGGCTACCGCGTAGCCGAAGTTGCGCTCGACCCAGGTCAGGGTCGTGTGACGCAGCCAGTGCATGGTGACTTGCTGAACGGTCACCCAGGGTAGGTTCCGGCCGAGTCGGTTCCACAGATAGTCGTACCGCCGTGTGGTCAGCGGTCGGCCGTCGCGATAGCGCAGGAGAGCTGTTTGAGGATCTTCGTCTCCGCGCTCTGCGGCGTGTGCCCAGAGATGTCTCATGAGGGTTGGCGAAATCGGCTGCCAGCGTTCGGTCTCGCCCTTCTCCCTCAGGCGGATGAGGCAATGGTCTTGGTCTAGGTCGCATCGGCGAAGTGCGAGTGCTCCCCCGCGTCGGCAGGCTGTCTCGGAGTGCAGCCTGATCAGCAGTGCGTCCAGCTCGGGGTCGTTACCCGTCGTTGCTGCAATGTGGTTAACCTGCTCGAGCTGGCCGGCCAGCAACGCTCGGCGACGGCTCGCAAGGCGGCGTGGTTTGCTCACTTGAGCAGCGGGGTTGGCCCAAGGCGTGATGTATCCGTCCAGCTCTGCGTAGTGGTAGAGGCATCGCAGGGCAGAGATCAGGTGCTCCGCTGCTGAGCGCCCGCCACGGGTGTTGCGCCGCACTAGCGCTGTCGCCTTGAACCGCTCCGCGAGCTGGACGATTTCCAGCGGCTTCGGCTCGTCGATCGGCCGGGTTCCCCATTCACGGCGTACCCGGTTCCAGTACGGTTCGTAGGCCCGCAGGCTGCCGCTCGGAACGGCGAGCGCAATCCGGTCGATGTATTGGTCGAACGTCGGCGTTGATGCCGGCCTGGCTGCAGTCGTCAGGAGATGTTCGGCGGTGACGCCCAGGCGTTGCAGCAGAACGCGGGCGGCTTCGACATCGGCGGCGTTAGGTGGCGGGCCGTCAGGCATCGTCCGGTCCGATCTCGGTGACGCCACATGTGGCCAGCATGTGGTGCAACATAGGCATCGTAAGGATGATGAGCGTGTCCTGGTGAGGTTTCGCGCCGACCAGGACCTTGTCTCCGGGTGATAACCGAAGCAGGGCGCGTACGGCGGCAGGCAGCCGGAGGTGACCCTGGCTGGTCAGCGCGTTGGGGCCACCCCGATGGATGTTCAAGGCTCGTGAACGTCGCACGATGATCTCGATTGATTCACCCGGCCGCCAGCCGAGGAAGACAAGGTATGAACGGTCGGCCAGTCGCCCACGCCGGTCGACTCGGGTGATGACGAAGTCGATCGGCGCGGTCGATGTTTGGTTGGTCAGGGTAACCATCGGCAGGCCCGCGGTCGCCCGGTATTGAGGTGGGTTCGCCTGGGGTGAGATGGAGGCGCCGTGGGTGTCATGTACGTTCATGAATCAATCGCCAGCTCGTGCGGGTGCCTCGACTCCAACGGCGCGACTGGTTCGCGTGTGACGTGGTGTGGATAGGCATGGCTGCTCCGTTTCGGTTGGGTGGCGCGGAAGTTCCGCCGGCGAGCTGGCCGACGGATCGGGATGTGTTTGTGCGCTAGGGCCGTTCTCTGGGTAGCTCCAGGAACCGTCCGAGTGTCCCTGGCTGTATTGCGCTGAACGCGATGCTGAGCGTCTTGCGTAGCCACCAGATGGCAGCGGCCGTGAGGTAAATGGTGATGAGGGTGGCGTCGGTGTGGTACGTGTACACGGCGGCGAAGCTGAGTGCGAGCACTGCGGCCAGAATGATTCTGAACAGTCCGGGCCCTAGGAGGGTCCAGGCGACCGCGATGCCGAGGATTCCCGCGCCGGCGTGCCCCTGTACGGTCGGCGAGAGCAGGCTGGTGGTCAATGGCTGCGGCAGCAGTAGGTAATGCGAATCGGCCTGGATCATGCCGGTGATGCCTACTGCGGCCAGCAGTGCGCTGGTGGCGGGCTGGTTCAGCCGTTGCGCCCACGCTGACCTGCTCAATGCGGGCACCAGTGGCACGATGAGTCCAATGGCGATGCACAGCGCTGCCGGGGCGATCGTCCCGGCGACGGAGGCCAGCAGATAGTTGGGTGTCAGGCCAGATCTGTGTCCCAGGATCGTGTCGGTGAGTAGTCCGAGGAAGCCGGCGCCGACGAGTCCGATCGTCGCGGCGAAGGCGATGGCTCGTCCGGCCCTAGTCGCGCTGTGCCCCGGTCGATTTCGATCGATGTCGTCCAGATGCCAGGCGGTCGCCAAGCGCGTCCCGAGCCCGATGATTGGGGCGGCCACCATGAGCCCGGCCGCAGCAAGAGTTGGCCCGTCGAAGAAGTAGCTGACGAGTTCGAGGGAGGTGGTGCCGATCGTGGTTCTTGCGATCCAGGTCAAGCGCTGGATCTCCTGAGACAGGATGAATGGTCCAGCTGCCCCGACCACGATGAAGGGAATGATCTGGCGTAGGCGCAGCGAGCGCCAGGAAGCCGCGTCGCCGCTCGGCTGAACCGGCGGTGGGGCCGCAGGTGAGACGAGGTCGAGTGCTCCGAGCGGCACGGCGAGGATCGGCTCGGCCACTGCCACCGGTTCCACGTTGCAGCGCGCGGCGACAAGGTCGCTGACGCCGATGACCGTTGCCGCATGCCCGAGCACGATAGCGGTGGTCAAGATGGTCATGTCGATGTCTGCGGCGTCGATGACATCGCTGATCGCGGCTCCGAGGTGCTGACGCATTTTCTCGACTACGGGCGTGAGGTCAGCTGGGCCAACGACGACCGGCAGGTAAGGCTCAGGCAGCGCTATCGCCCATCGTTGCCCGGCTGCGATGGCCGGCAGCGCCGCTTCGACATTGCTCGCCGTTTCGTGTCGTGCGGCTTCATCGGCAATGTCGGCGCAGACGAGGTCGGTCAGTTGCGTCAACAGAATGGTCCCCGTCGCTTCAGGCACCGGGCGGGTGGCCAAGATTGACCAGCCAGAGTCCTGCCGCTGTACGACAGTCACTTCCGTACGGCGGGCGCCAACGTCGCACACGACCACACAGTTGCTGGCTTCAACCGGCGCGCGACTTGCGGCGTAGGCGGCGGCCGCGATCGGCTCCGCCACGATGGTCGGTTCCGGGAGGTCGGCTTCGGCCGCCGCTGAGCGCAGCAACTCGTGCCGCCGAGGACCCCACGCAGCGGGCGCGGTCAGGACCAACTGATCAACGGTGCCCGCCGCACGCCTGGCGTACGTGGCGACAAGCCGAAGATGGCGTGCCATCGCCGAGACGGCTGGTCCGACGGTGTCGCCCTGCGCGGATGCCAACGCCGTCTTGATGTCCTCACCAGGTGCAGACCGAAACTCAGGCTGCCCGTCGATGGTGACCGGGAGTCGCCGATCGCCGACCGCCACGACCGCGGTTGTGGTGTGACTTCCGACGTCGATGGCAAGCCGGACTGTGTCCATAGAGGGCAGTCTTGTCGATGTGTGCAACTCCGCGCTATCGAGAATGGTATTGGCACACGTCGACTCTTCGGCCAGGATGGAGGCTAATGGACCTGGGGGAAGGTCGACACGGTGAGTGGAATGCGACGACTTGGAAGTGCGCTCGCGGCTGTGACGCGCGCGCTCATTCTCCTCATCGGCCTTCCGATCGCACTCGTCCGAGTTGGCTGGCCGCTCCCCCAGCCGGTGCCCCTGAGCCAGGGCCAACTCGTCGAACTCTTCCAGATGCCGATGACCGGCACTCGACTGCTCAAGCTGGCCGCATGCGTCGGCTGGGTCATATGGTTGATCCTTTTGTATGCCGCGGCGGTGGAGATCGGAGGCCGGCTGTCGAACACGCGGCTGCCTCGCCTGCAACTGCCCGCACCACTGCAACTCGCAGCCGCAGGACTTGTCGGCGCGACCGCTCTGCCAGCCGCGGCCGTCGCGAGCCCTGGCCACCAGAGTGTCGCGGTCGCCACCGCTACGCCCAACGTCTCGACGACACCACCAGTCAAGATTGTCAAAGGCCGTGCGGATCAGACGGTCACCTTCGTCGTACGCGGGCAGCGCTATCACGCCATCGTCCGCAAACGCGACACACTGTCGAAGATCGCGAAGTTGTGGCTTGGTGACGCCAACCGGTGGCCGGAGATCTGCGCCCTGAATCGGCATCGACATTTCGAACGAGTCGGTGGCACGCTCCGGGACTGCGACCTGATCTACCCCGGCTGGGACTTGCGCCTGCCACACGACGCCGTCGCGCCCCCCGGAGCCCGGATGGCCGGGGCATCGACGACCCGGCCTAGCCCACCGGCAGTGGTCCCGGCACCCATCACACCAGCCCAGCCCAGCCCTGCCAGCTCTACTCCGCCGACCAACACACATGAACAAGCAGATCAGACCGGAGTGACACTGCCGGACGGCAGCTGGATCCCATGGGCCCTCGCGGCCTCGTTGACCGCCGCCGCGGCGATGATCTGGCTTCAGCGCCGACGACGCTATGTCCCAGGGGATCCGGTCGACGACGACCTGCCGCAGCCGATCAGGCAGATAAGACGCCAGGTCTTGAGCCTCCCCCGCGTTGAGGAACCAGCAGAAGACGCGCACGCTCCCGGCGCGGCACCGATTGAGGTCGCGCCGCGGGCAAGCGGCACGGGCCTCGTAGGCGAAGGCGCGTACGCCGCCGCACGCGCCGCCATCGTCGCAGCGCTCGCGTCAGACGCTGCCACGAATGCGCAGCACCGCAGCGAAGTGCTAATCGACGGCGCCACACACTCGCTGCTGTTCGAAGGCGAGGACGCTAACGCCCAGCTGCCCCAGCTACGCGTGGTTGAAAACACCGAGCAAGCCCTCACAGCCATGGAGACCGAACTCCTTCGCCGAAGCCGACTCCTCGATGAACAGTCCGCAGGCATCGCAGATGTCCCGCAAGAAAAGGCATCGGGCACGGCGGTTGTTACGGCACTGCTGCTGGTCATGCAGGCGCCCTCGGAGGGCGCCGCTTTGCGTACGCGGGCGTGCGCAAGCTTGGGGGTCGAGTTGAACGTCTCGACCCTCCTCGTCGGTGAATGGGTACACGGCACCACACTTCACATCGGCGTCGACGGCCATGTGACGGACGGGGCCGCCGGCATGGACCCCGCACGGCCCGACCGGCTCGCGGTGATGAGCCTTGATGCAGCAGTGGCCGCCATGGTCGCACTCCGAGAAGCCCAAACCGGCGAATCTCCCTCGCCGACACCTGGGCACCCAAGGTCGCAAACGCCGCGGATCCATCATTCATCTACGACAGTCCACGAGCCGTCGATCGCGAAAGCGCAACTCAGGATGCTCGGTGCCGTCGAAATACCCGACGCCAGCCGCCCGGTCCGAGCCAAGGCCCTTGAACTTGCTGTCCTGCTCGCCTGCCATCCTGACGGCCTGAGCACGCGGGACATCGGGGAGCACCTCGAACCGGACGCCCGGCTGTCTCAGTCCGATCAACGCGTCCACACAAACGCGAGCAACCTACGGCTCGCCTTGGCACGACCCGGGTTCGACGGGAAGCACTATCTGATCAAGACAGGCGGACGGTACCGGCTCAACCCAGCCACAGTCGACGTTGATCTATGGAAGTTTTACGAACTGGTCAGCGCGGCGAAACGTTCTGATGGCGAGGCGCGAGTAGCACTCCTGCGTGAAGCGGTCGACCTCTCTCACGGTCCGCTCGCCGGCGATCACGCCTACGACTGGATCATGCCTCACCGCGAATCCGCCCGGCGGTCTCTGATCGACGTACACGTGATGCTGGCCGAGCTCCTACTTACTGCGGACCCAGACGGAGCGTCGGACGTCCTCACCGACAGCATCGCGATCGACCCCTACAACGAAGAGCTATATCGGCGGGCGATGCGCGCCCGGCATGGGCTGGGCGACGCCGACGGCGTCCGCCAACTCCTGCGCGCACTGCAAGCGAACCTACGAGACCTGGACGCCGAGCCAACCCCGGAGACCCAGGCTCTTGTCGCTCAGCTACTCCAGGACCGCAAGCGCTGATCGAACTTCACGTCCTACAGCCAACGCGGAGCTTATGCGCAGGCGAACAGGCTGGGCGGGCGCTGTGCTTCGGGAGTTCCAACGGCTGCCGGGCATATCCGCCGACCGAATCGGCAATCCGGGCCGCTCGATTCTTCGGGTCGCACCTTCACATCCCGTAGAGCGTCCTAGGCCGATAAGGCCTAGGGGGTTGCTACCAGATACAACCGCCAGCGGTCTCGATGGTCGCCGCGGCGCAGCCGGCGCCCACTCGGCGAGCGGCTGGCAGCTAGCCGGACGCGATAGGTACGAACTACGGCCGAAGCGGCGTCACGCCCAAGCGGCTATCACCGGATTCCCGACCACCAACGACGTCCATGATCATTTAGTGTGCAGCAACAAAGGCTGGAATGTGCGAGGCCGAGACATACTCGGCCTCGCACATTCGTATCAGGCGCTGGTGACGGTGAACGGTGTCTCTCCGATGACGCGGGCCTTGCCGGTCTTCACGAGTGTGTGGCACGCGTTGGCGACGGCGCCGCTGCTGATCGAGCGACCGAGCTGCGATTCGAGTTCCTTGGTGATGGTCTGTGGGCTGAAGATGTGCCCGGCGTGGGCTCCGAGAAAGCCCTCGACTGCTGTGGCGAGTTCGCCGGGGGCGAACTTGGCGCTGCCGTCGTTGTTGACGCCGGGGGCGCCAGATCCTGCGTGCAGCTGGTTCGTTCGCGCTTGCTTGATGGTCTGACCGCAGGTGGGGCAACGTGGTGGCTCGGGGTTGGGGTCGACTGCAGCGAGGTCACCGGGTCCCATCCGCCACAGCCCTGGGGTTCCGGCTTCGGCATCCTCCGGCTGGTAGATCGCGGCCTCGGCCTGCGCCATGGCTTGCAGCAAGCGCACGACGGTGGCTGGATTGAGGCCGCTGATCGCGGTGATGGTGTCTGAGGTGGCGCCTGCCGGCTGGCTGCCGAGTACGCCCGCCAGGATGAGGACCTTGCGGTCCGGGGTACGTGTGCGGATTCCGGCGACGGGTTGCTCGGTCGCAGATGCGGACTCGTTGACGACGTCGAACTCCCTGGACTCAAGATCCAGGCTGTCGGGGCCGCCGGTCGGATGTTCGTCCGTGACCATTCTCTGCTCCTCGGGCACACCACCTGCGGTCCCAGAGTCGCCGATCTCAGCCTGCTCCTCTGTCGGAGCGCCGTTCGTGTCCGGTCGGTCCTGCTGATCGGGTGAATCGGGCTGGCTCTGGTCGTTAGCTTCGACGGCTTGCCAGCGTTCAGGGGCGTTTTCGTCGGGACCGCGGTCGCCCGGTGCGATGAGGCCGGCGTCGGCGAGTTGGCGGATGGCCCGCTCGACCGAGGTACGGCTCTTGCTGACCCGAGAGGCGAGGTCGTCAACGGTGCTGGTGCCGTGTTCGGCGAGGGCGTCGAGGACTGCTTGTGTCGCTGGTGCGAGTTTGCCCATTGTCTGGTTCCTCCTTGAGACGTGGCTGTGGTCGTGACAAAGCCCGGCGCCATATGGCTGCCGGGCTGGTGTGGTGTGGGTCAGGCGGTGCGGCGCAGGATGTAGGGCTGCCCGTTGGTGGGGCTGATGAAGACCCCCGCTTCGAGGTGCTGCAGGACGATCTGGCTCTCGGCGTCGTCGTCGAGTAGCTCTACCGTGTCGCCGAGCAATCGGGCCGGCACGACCCAACCGGCGATGCCGCGCTTGCGGCAGGCTTCGGTGTGTGGCAGCCGGACGGTGAATCGCTGGCCCTGCTCGACGATGGTTCGTCGCAGGGGCAGCGCTGGATGGTCTGCGGCGTAGTACCGCCGCTCCGGGTCGTCCATCAGCTCGTGGAGCTGGCGGAGGCAGTGGCGGTATTCGGCGGCCGCGTTCGCCAGCCCGTCGAGGAGCCGACCGATGTCGCTCTCATCGCTCAAGTCGCAGGCGCTGATGAGGGCGGATCGAAGGTCGTCCGCCGCGATGACGAGTTCGGCACGCCATCCGCGCACTTTCTCTGCGGCTAGCGGGATGGCAGCGGCTGCTGGGATCGGATCGAAGGCATGCTGGTCTGGTGTCCGGCCTGTGCGTCGGTGGATCAGGCGTTCCACCGGATCCGTCCAGGTGGGAGCGATGCCTGAAGCAGGCATGGTTGAGCTCCTTTCGAGGTGCGAGTGACATGGGGAATGGCCCCGTGAGGCAGGCATCAGCCCGGGTGGCCGAACGGAGAGGTGCGACTGCGACGACGTTGCCAACCGGACGGTGGGCGTTGGTCTCGCATGGCGCGCGAGTTCGGGTGGGCGTATGCCAGAGAAAGATGAACTACCCGCCACGCTAAGAGCGCGACCTGACAAGGCGTTTCGCACGAGGCCCGGTTGAGCTGGGCTGTCAGGACCTGTCGCATGGCAATGACCGCTTGTCAGAGCTGTCAGGTCTGAGTGAGCCTGGCCTAGTCCTCAGGAACATCTACTTCAACAAATGTCAGTGCCCGTCAGATCAGCGATCATGGCCGCGTCGGCCAGAGCACGAGACTGGCGGTTTCGCAGTTGCCGCCGAACTTGGTCGTCTGATCACCGTCGCATGGGCAGCCTGTCAATAACTTCGCCGCCTGCGCTGGGCTGGCTGCGTGTATGTTCACCTGCGTGAAGGCGGATCTGGTCAACGAGATCACGGCTCTGGACGAGCTGACGTCGACTCCAGCGGGGTGGTTCGTCGAGCAGTTGACGCACTCGAGCTCACGGGCAAGGTATTACGCCCTGATGGCGTTGGCGCGTCGCCGGTCCTCGGTGGACCACTCACTCGGCGCGCTGTCGGCATCGTTGATAGCTGATGCGGGCGAAGGGCTACAGCAGTCGGAGGGGCCGTGGGCCGGACGCTGGCCGGCTTGTCGACTCGCCGACCGGTTGGCCGAGTTCCATCCGGAGCAAAGTGCTTGCTTTCTGATGGCTGTCTCCCGACATCGCAGCGCAAAGGTCCGGCACGATGTGCCGCAGGCGGTCGCACGACTGACCTCGTTGTGGCGTGCACCGATGCACGACCTGTGGACCGCGGTCGCAGACGCGCTCGCTGAAGACAATCCACTAATCGGCTGGCAGGCCGCAGAGGCGTTGGCTAACGCCGGCGCGGCGGCTCGTCCTCACGCGGACGCTCTCGTCGCGTATGCCGACAGGTCGGACGACGGTTTCGGCTATGCCGTGGCCGCTCTGGCTCGCATCGGCGATCCAAGGGCGGTCCGGTTCCTTCGTCGTCGTCCGGTGCATCGATGGTGGCCGACCGTTTGTCGGCCGGTGAGCGTGCTGGCAGGCCTGCGCGCGCAGGCTGGCGAGCTGCTGCCGGCGCTCCGGAAGGCGCTCTCACCGGCGACTGAGGCAGATGTGGTGCCTATTCTCGCCGCGTGGGGCCCGGCCAGTGGCGATGCAGTGCCCGAGCTGGTGTCCCTGCTGGACGGCCCGCGGACGTTCCGAGCTTCGGCAGCCCTTGGCTTGATCGGTCCTCAGGCCCAGGCTGCAGCGCCCAGACTCGCGCGCCTGGCGTTGGATCCAGAGGCACGGGTTCGATGCCCGTCCAACCAGGCCGCGGCCTGGGCGCATTGGCGGATTACCGGTGACCCCGAGTTGGCGCTGCATGTGATGGGCGCTGCCGACGATTGCCAGTGCATGAGTCATCCAGCCTTGCGGTACCTTGCCGAGCTCGGGCCGCTCGCTCATGCGAGCAGCGGAAGCGTCCGAGGCTTGCTTGCTTCTGCGGGTGCGTGGACGCAGGTCGAGGCCGCCTACGCATTGTGGCGGATCACGGGCGATCCCGCACCATCCGTGCCCGTGCTCATGGCGGCGCTGGTTCCACGGCCGGTGCACCGCTGGCACGAGCTTGCCATCGCGAGCGCAGGCTACCTGGCCGAGATGGGCGACGCGGCAACAGCCGCGACTCCCCTCTTGGAGCGGCTGTGCGCAGGCGATCGCCGCTTGGTCCACAACATAATCTGGGATGAAGCGCTGACCGAGGCGGCTTCATCAGCGCTGACGATGCTGACCCGACCAGCCTAGGTCCGGTTCCGACTGATCTGCCTCGGGTCCGTGAGGCCACGCGCGATGACCGAACAGTCCGCCCACATCTTTGATGTACGCCGAGCGCTTCGATGGATGCAATGAGACAGTGCCGGGCTCTGGCCTTTTCGTTAATCAGATTCGGTGAGGCGCCGTGGCCCCATGTCCTGCTGGATGTGCGCACAGGACTGGCGTCATCGATCAGATCTGTTGAGACGGGACAGGTGCTGTTCTTCGACCTGGTCTGACAGATCCAAGACGCCGTCGACCCAGTTGGGGTTGCGTATGTGATCGAGGCCGTGGTCACAGTCGATGTCGGCGATGCGCAGCCGACGCTGGGTGGCGGCTGACCACCAGACCCGTTCAGCTGGATCTAGGTCGTGAGTCGAGGTCAGTACCTGGACTCCGGGCTTCGCGTTGGCGACAAGCTTGGCGAGGTGTCGCTCGCGGCGGACATTCGGTAGCCAGAACAACACCGGGTAGACCGGTCCGCCCATGCGGATCATCTGCTCGTACGCGGGCAGCTTGTTGATCAGGCGTGGGAGGTTCTCCGTGCCCATGTCGGTTTCGAGGAAGAAGCCAACGGCGCGCCGATCGTCGTGCCACACACCGTGGCCGTCCGGGCGTATGGCCAGGAAGCGTGCAAGTGTGTCGTTCTCCGGCCACCACCGCAACAGCTCGGTGGCCGAGTCCTGGCGTGTGCGTGCGGCGAGCCGTACGAAGAACTCATTCGTCATCACACGGTGCGTGAGTGTGCTAGTGGCCGACAGGCGCAGGATGCGCTCGCGATGGGAGCGTTCGGTAGGGCTGGCTCGCCCGGTCGCCGCTGCCTGCCATCGTGCGCCGGCCAGGCCGAGCGTCCAATGCCACGGATCGCTGCCCCCGTCGAGCCGGGCGTACCGGAACGCGTCGAGAATCCCGAGCTTGCGCAGTGCTGCAAGCCTGATCTGGCATGTACGGACGGCGTTGAAGAACAGTCGGTGGATTTGCCCGGTGGTGAGCACCTGGTGCCGGTCGAGAAGTCGTATCAGAAGCCGGTCTCGGTCGGTCAGATGCGGCAGGATACCGAGCATATTGAAATTCGCCATGGTTGTCCCCTGAAGAGATGGACTCCCAGCGGGAGTCTGGATGTCCGGAGCTGGCTTGCGTCGTGAGCTGTAGCAGGTGAGCGGCCCCGTGGGCTCCTCGTCTGGCTGCTCGCCTGCTAGCTAGGCGACCCGAGCGAGGACACGAGCACGGCGACGAGCGGCCAAACGAGAATCTTGACCACAATCGGTCTACCGTTCCGGCTGACTCACAGGCGCTGGCTGTGTGCAGGCAGCGGCACGATCTCCCGCACAGGCTGGGCGAATGAGATGCCCTGGTCGTTGATCAGGTTCCCTGGCTGCCGGATCGGCGCTGCAATGCACGGCGGGCGACCTTCTGGAGCGGTGGCTCCTCGCCGATCGCGGCATGTTTCGCGGCGCATGCTTGGCGGATCGCTGTGGCCTCGCCGATGACCGGCGGCGGTGGCGTCGTGACGAAGGTGAACGCAGGCATTTCCCTGCCGGCGACCAGTAGCCGTGCTGCCGCGGTGTAGACGTCGAGACGCGCGAGGTCGTAGGCGTCGATTTCCGGGGTCGTGTGCTGCGCCAACACACGAGCGTCGGATGGGTCGACGTTAAAGATCACTTTCGTGCGGGCGTTTGCCGAGATGGCGGCCGAGGTCTCCCTGGGTAATTGTGCGTCGTTCTGGTGGGCCAGCACGAGGCCGAGCCGGAAGATGCGCGCCTCAGCCAGGACGTCCTCGACGGCGCTGGGCAAGGTGAGGAAGTTTTGCACCTCGTCGATGTAGAGGGTGGCGTCGCGGCGCTGTTCCTCTGGGGTGGCGGCGCGGGCAAGCGCGGTTTGCCACGTGCGGGCGACGATCAGCGATCCGAGGATCTTGGCGGTTTCCTCGCCGAGGACGCCCTTGGGCAGCCGGCAGAGCAGGAGTCCGCCGCCGTTGAGGACGTCGGTCATTCGGAATGAGGAGCTGGGCTGGCCTATGGCGTTCTTGACGAAGTCACGCAAAAGGAAGTGCCGCAGGCGAGCCAATACGGGACCGATGACTTGTGCACGAGTGCCTTCGTTCATCGAGTCGTACCACTGCCAGAAGCCGCCCAGGCCTTCGGGGTCGGCGAGGTCGTGGACGAATCGTGCCCGGAACTGGCGGTCTGACAGCAGCGGAGGAACCAGCGACAGGGTCGGCCGGGCGTGGCGCATGAGCGTCAGCAGGGCGACTCGGAAACAATCGTCCATACGCGGGCCCCAGTGCCGTTGGAAGATCTTCGCAAAGATCCCGACGACGTTATCGACGGTGAGGTTGGGATCGTCGCTGTCCTCGAGCGGATTGAAGTGCGCCGAGTGGGGTTGGTCTGGGTCGATGATGACGATGCGGTCGGCCATAGTGGCGGGTAGCCGGTTGAGGATGTCGGTTACCAGGTCGCCTCGCGGGTCGATGACTACCGCTCCTCGGCCTGCGTGCGCGTCGGAGAGGATCATGTTCAACAACAGGGTGCTCTTCCCCGTGCCCGTTTTGCCAATCAGATGGACGTGTTGACGGGCATCGGCCACTGCGAGTCCGACCGAGTGGCCCCCGATCTGCGCTCTGCCCAGGACTTTCACGGATCGCCCACCGGACGGAATCGCGACCGGAGCTGGCATCGCCTTCGCTCGAGCCCGTTCTAGTCCGGGCACCGCCAGGTCGAGTGGCAGACCCGCGATGGCGGCCAGCTCCTCGGCGGTGGCCAGGAATCCACGCGACAGCCGACGGCTGGCCAGGACTTGCACCGGCCGCCGCATCTTCATCCGGCGTAACCGGTTCGGTCCGGCGTAGATGGCCGCCGCCGATGCCAT
This sequence comes from Hamadaea flava, assembly GCF_024172085.1. Lineage (NCBI taxonomy): Bacteria > Bacillati > Actinomycetota > Actinomycetes > Micromonosporales > Micromonosporaceae > Hamadaea > Hamadaea flava. The sequence continues at coordinate 1,996,738 of NZ_JAMZDZ010000001.1, forward strand.
GGTATGGGCCAGCCCAGCCAGCCGCTCGGTCCGATCGAGCATGTCAGTGCCCACGGCATACCGGATGGCGATCTCGAAATGCGGTCGGCTTACGGCCTTGTCCACACGAGCACGACGATCACGGTCGCCGACTGGGTCTTGGCTTGCCCGCGTCTCTACGACACCTGCTTTCCCCGGCAGCAGCGCATCGACGGCCGCCCACAGCACCTTCAGCACACCGGACACCGTGCTGCCAAACGGGCCGGCTGGTGCCGTCGTACTGGCAGCCACGTTCCGTCGAGCCACTCGAACGCGCCGCGGAGAGGCTGGACGAACCAGTACTTGGAAGCAGCCGTACTCGCGGGTCTGGATCGCGGCGCCCGCCGCGAGCAGAGCGCGGACTGGGTCCGCGTTATGTGCTGATCGAAGTGGCATCGTGTCCACGTAGTGCGGCCAGAGCGCTCCGCCGACAGCCTGGCCGGCCGGCGCGATCGGCGCGGCTGCCTCGGTTGCCGAGATGGTCGCGCCGGGCCATGCCGCGCGTATCGCAGCCTCGACGCTGCTACGTGGGACTACGGCTGGAACCCAGGCGCAGATCGTGAGGGTCCGGCCAGCCCAGGCGTATTCCCAGGCCATGTGCGGCGTGCCGTACAGAATGCGGCGCCACGTTGACGGTGTCAGTGCTCCGGAGATGATTCGCCAGAAGTCAGCAGCAGCTTCGCTGCTGACCTCCGGTGGGGGCGCGATAGTCAGGGTGTATCCGCTGCTGGTCAGTCGTCGCTGACGCCATGAGCGGACGAGGTGCGCCAATGCCAGGCTCACGATCGTCACGGTCAGGATCAGAGAAGCGAGCCACGGCCCAGGCCCTCCGTGATGAGGCATCTGAGGTTCCTTTCCAGCTGTTGCCTGCCTTCATGCCATTCGGTCCAGGCCGAGCTGTTCGGCCTGACCGCTGAAGGTGCGATTCCTAATGGCGTCGTTCGGCGCGACCTTCCAAGCGATGTATTGCCGGCCGTGCGTCGGTCGGAGACCGACGGGCGGCGCCGAGACGTGAGGACGCAGTCGTTGAGGTTGCCTGGACTACGCCCGTGACCGACTTCACACAGGGAGACTTCCGGCGATTGCGGCCAATGACGTTGCTACATGCCGCGATGTCGGCGTGAGTGGCCGTAAGAGGCGGCCCAGATAGGAGGGTGCTCGGGGGCGCATTTCTGACCGCTGAGTCTTTCTCAGGCGGTCGACTCCTTCTGGCTGAGCTGCGTCCTCGCTCGACCCGTCCCTAGCATGTGGCCCACCGTGAGAGGAGAGCCGATGGATCAGAAGGCCTTCTGCCGCCACGCAAAACTCGTCACTCGCGAAGCGCACATAGCTTTCGCGACGACAGACGCCGGTGAAGGGGTACGCGGATGAGCACGACGCGGCCCCTGCCTCGCCGATTGGATGCCACTGATGACGATCTAGCGCGCGCCCACAGCGCCGCTCACACGATCGCCACAGCTACCCAAGGCCGCGACCCCGGCCTCATGACGACCGCCGCAAGCATGTCCCACTACGTCTACATCGGGGCGGACGTTGTTGTGAAGCTCGTCGACGCTGGCGGCCACAACCGGCTGGATCTGGAGATCGCTCTCGCACAGCACCTGCCGACAGGCCTCGGCGCGCCGCTGCTGGCCAGCGGTCGCCGCCGCCTGAAAGACTGCGACGTCCGCTACGCCTGCTTCACCCGCCTGCCGGGAACCTCGCCCGGTGTCGGCCTGCCCGACGCAGACGCTGCAACCGCGCGACGGTGGGCCGAGCAGGCCGTCCAACGGCTTGACGCCCTGCACACCTGGACGCCCACCGGCCCCGCCGAGCAGGCATTGAAGCAGCCGCCGGTCCACGAGGGATTCACCGGCCGCGCCGCACTCCTTGACCATATCGAGGGCGTACTCGCCGCAGACCGCGACACCGTCATTCCCCGAACGCTGACCACCGGGTTAACCACGATCGCTCAGAACGCGCCCCTGCACGCCGAATTTGACACCCCCGTGCACGCCGACTGCGACTGGGGCAACTGGCTCGCCGACGACCAGAACGTCACCGCGTTGCTGGACTTCGAACGGGCGCGCTTCGGCGCACCGGCTGACGACTGGGTGCTCCTGGCTGCCACCAGCGGACCGCACATTGCCCTGGTTCTCGACGTCATCGCCGAGCAGACGGCAAGTTCACCGGAAATCCTCCGCGCCGCGTGCGAACTACGTGACGCGGCCTTCCTCGCCGAGGATCTGCGCTACGCGCTCGAACTGCCCGCGCCGCCGCCATGGATGGCTCGACGCGTACGTGAACTCGAAGGCCTCGTCCTCGGACAGCGCTGGTGGCAGCCCGCCGGGCCGCGTCGGTCGCCGTGACCAAAGGCCCGGACGTGGTACGAGGGCTGCCCGGTATCGCGCGTGATCCAATGCGAGGACATGCCGCACGCCTGGATGGCAGGCCTATTGCAGCAGTACACAAGCGCGGTACTGCAGAAGTTCGTCAGCGAGGTCCTGGGCTGACTCCATGACACCGACCGCCAACAGCGCCCTTTTCACTATGCCCGGCACTTGCCCTGGCACTGTGCTGTCACCCATGGCGGGCAGGGACAGGAGTAGATGGACTGGCTCATCCGGTAGTAACTTCCATGGAAGCCCTGGACCCGCGAAGAAGCCACCCTGTTCCTCGACAAGTCGGTCCACGGCTGCCTCTGCTTCACGGTCGAGCACCCAATCGATTCCGTGGTCGTCTGCCAAGTTGCGCACGACCAGGTGCATCGTGCCGCCACCAAACGGCGTCGAGAACACCGGCCACCTGTCGGGGTCATCGAACCTGTCGAGATACGCATCCAGGTCTGCAAGGTCCGCACCAAACCGATCCGGCGCTGAGCGAGCCAGACCCACTTGAAGGAGAAACGCTGGCCAGAACAGCTCATCCTCGACCCAGGTCATCGCATCAACCAGTGGCGACGACACTAACGGAGGCACGAAGCCGTCCAGATACCCAGGATTGTGCACGACACATGGTAGGTCTCACATAGCCCAGCCACACTCACTTCAGGAGGCGACCGGACAAGGCTTCCGCAGACCAGATGGCTGCGACGCGACAGAGGAAGCTGTGTCTTCGTGCATGATTGGCCGATGCAGGACTGGGCCGACGGAGATCTTCACGCGGAACTCGAGCAGCGGCTCGACGAGCTACTGGCGGAACTATGTCCCGCATGGCAGCCTGCAGAATTGCCCGACCCATACCGCAACAACGAACGCTTCGTGGCATATCACCGCAGGAACCTCAAGCGGATACAAGTCGGAGACCAGCTGACGGCCCAGCCCGATCGGGCCGCGAATCTCGCCGAGCGCGTGCTGGACACGATCGTCTGCGATGAGGACGTGTCCTTCAACAAGCAGCTGATCTACCCGCTACTGGATTCCATCGGGCGGCGCCGTGTTCAGCGCTACCTGATCTCGGTAATCGAGACTGGGCCAGCGTCCAAGAAGGTATGCGCGGTTCGTGCTTGGTACTGGTCCCAGGTCAGTCTGGTCTACAACTCGATGGATGCCCTCCAGCAGGGCTGGCCCACCGATGCCAGCCGCGCGGCCGATGACGATGTTGCTGACCTGCGCGGCCAGTATCGGGCGGCTTGCCTAGCGGCGTTCGTCGCCTGCGATCACGTTCTCACGCGGGAATGGCTGGCCCAAGGATTCATCCTCAAAGATGAGTTCTACCCGCCGAACCTGCTGGACCTCGTGGCCCAGGCTCGGGCAATCGCTGAATCAGACCCCAGTCGATTCAAGGAGCTGCTTGCCAAGAACGAGGATGGGACGAACATGGCACAGGTCGACTTCGGTACCCGTTAGCGGCCGCTTACAGCAGGCCCGGGTCCCGCCCTGCGGAGAGGTCGACGTGAGCCTCATGTTCGGCCAACTCTGGGGCGGGCCTGGCACACCTACCTCGAACCCACCCAGAGTCCGGCCAGGAATTTCGTTAGGCTTCGTTCAGCCCAAGGCCAGTCAGGGCGAGTTGGTGTTCCACGGGTGATGCGACGGCTCGGAAGCCGACCCGCTCTCGCCCCGCTACCAGAAGCCCTTCGCCTCGATCCGCCGTCAGCAGCAGCCGCGCCTCCCGGCCGGTGAGCTGGAAGGCGGACCTGATCGCCTCGATGGCTTGGGGTGCCTGACGCATCAGGATCTGAGTTGCCGCATTGGCGAGCACGATTTGGCCGAGCGGAGAGTCCAGGAAGTCGACGGTGTCTTGGCTGATCACGCTCAGGCCGGCCCTGCGCTTGCGGAAGGACTTTGCCGTTCGCGCGAGGAACTTCGCGCCTTCGACGTCTCGCATGAGCTGCCAGGCCTCGTCAACGACAACCAGGCAGCGTTGCGCTGTCGCGCCGTCGGATGGTTCGTCGATGGAGGACCAGATGTGGGTAAGTGCGAGGAGCATAGCGACTGGCCGCAGTTCGTCGGGCAGGTGTCGCAGCGACCAGACAACGAGGTGGTTATGCGGTATGGCTCTGCCTGGTCCGTCGAAGAGGCTTGAGAGGTTTCCGGTGATCCACGGCGTGAGTCGTCCGGCAAGCTCGCGGCCCGCGGGTTCCGGGTCGCCGGCGAGCACCGCGGCCAGGTCAGCCATAAGGGGAGCAGGGCGGGTCCAGGTGGCCGGGTCAGAAGTGATGCCAGCGCTGGCGTAGGTCGTCGTGATCGCTCGGTCGATGGTGTGGCGTACCGGCTCGTAAGCATGGGCGTCGGACCTGCCGAGCATCGCGGCGAGGATCGCGTGGAGTTCGACGCCTCTACGGGTCAGCGTGTCGGGACGGCGGCGGTCTATGGGCAGGTCGAAAGGGTTGATCTTGACGTCGGTTTCCCCGAGTTGGATGACATTCCCACCGACGTGGTCAGCGAGCGCCCGGTATTCGTCCTCGGGGTCGATGACGATGACTTTGACGCCTTGGTAGAGCGACCGTAGTACTTCGAGTTTGCCGAAGTACGACTTGCCTGCGCCTGATCTGGCGAGGATGACCGAGTTGTGATTGTCGCGACGCCAGCGGTTCCACATCAGGACCCCGGCGGCGCTGCTCGTGACGCCGTACAGGATGGCATCGGTCGGTGGTCGTGTTCCCGGCAGCGGAGTCGTCAGGCCGGGCCCGGCGAACGGGAAGCTCGCCGCGAGCGCTTCGGTGTCGAGCACACGAGTTAGGCCGAGACGGTCGACGCCGAATGGCCTGGTGGATTCCCAGCCTTGCTGGTGTCGGAAGGTCACGGGCTGCAGATCTAGCAACGCTCCGGCAGCTGCCGTCTGCACCGCTGCTGCGGTGGCATTCAGTTCGCCGAGCGACCGAGCGTGGATCGTGATGTAGATGCCCGTGTGGAAGAGCCTGCTGGCGCCACGTGCTACTCGCTCGGCCAGGTCGGCGGCGTCCTCCGCGGCGGCATCGACGCCGGGATCGCCGAGCCGTCCTCGGTCCGCGTCCAGCCGTCGGCTGGATTCCAAACGGGCGCGCTGTCTCTTCAGTAGTTGAGCCGCGATGGGCGCCGTAACGGGTTCGGTGTGGATGGCCACGTCGATTCGCCCTGGCTGGCTGAGCAGCGGATCGAGCCAGCCGGGGTCGACCTCTGCGGGATAACCGCAGACGGCGTAGGTAGCTGTGTAGCTGTCGCCAACGCGTGCGTACTGGCGTGTGCTCTCGATGATCTCGGGGGCGGGCGTGGCCGATGAGGCCGCCTGTGTCCTGGACAAGCCGATAAGGCGTTTCATTGGCTGCTCCGGAGGGTGACGGGCTCGCCGGGCAGCGCCCGCGCGCCGGTGGCCGTAGGTGATCGGAACTGGTCCGCCGACGCTGTGAGGACGGACATCACCTGGGAGCCGTCCAGGACGTCGGCCGAGACGCCAGTCCGCGCAAGCGACCGCGCAGCGTTGTCACCGCCTCGGGTTCCGCTGACGACAGTGATGATCTGCCGGCGGAGTGGCTCACGTTGCTCGTTGAGGTCGAGGAGGAAGGACGCGTAGTCCGCGGCGGCGTTGCGTAGCGCGTGATCGGGCAGGCTCGTCGAGAGCTCCACCACCATCTCGGCAATGGGAGTTAGGTCATCGCGCTGCGTGGAGATCACGATTTGTGCCGGGGCACTAAGGCTGTTGAGGAACTGACCGTGAGCCTCCAGAAGGGCTTCTTGTTCCTCTCCCGTGCGCAGATGGAGGTTGGTGGTGCCGCAGGCGATCATGCGCCGGTCGAGGTTGTCGCTGACGAACGTGCCGGCCGCCGTGATGCCGGTGATCACCGGTTGTAGTAGTTCGGGCATGACTGGATTCGCGGTGCTCGCCGTCAAGGGCAGCTGGGGCCGGCCGGGTGTCTGGATCTTCGGGCTTGCCGCGAAGGTGATGGCGTCGAGCAGCCACGCGTCTAGGGGCCGGCCGTCGCGGCGGCCGAGCGCGATGGTCATGGTGAGTCCGGCGACGGCCACCGCCAGAATGAGCCACACCAGTGGCGGGAGCAGACGGCTGAGCGAGCGATAGATGAGCCAGCAGGGCACGGCGACGCTGCCGACGATCGCAAGCTGGCGGAAGGTGAGACCGAAGGCGATCCGGTCGGGGGTTCCGATGTCGGCTGGCACGCGCGTGCGGGGGATGTCGTCATACATCGCCGTCACCTTGAAGCCTCAGCAGAGCCACGTCCGCCTCGGCTGCTGGCGGGGCCGACGTCGCGGCGTGTCACGCGGGTCCGTGGACTGGGACGGTTGCGACGCAGGATATTTCGGGTCACGGCTTGGAACGTCAGTGCCCTCACGATCCCGGCTGCCGAGTTGCCGCTTGATCGGCGGGCGCCGAGCCGCTGCAGGAATGAGGGGATCTTGATGGTCACCCAGAGGACGATGACCACCATCAGCAGGTTCGGTACGTCGCTGCCGGGCAGGCCGAGGATCACCGGCAGGTTCGCCGCCGGGTCGAGCAGCAGATGTACGCCGAGGGACAGCGAGATCGCCTGCAAGACGGCTGTGCCGAGGCAGCCCACGATGGTGCGCCACCAGAGTTCGGCTATGCCCGCCGTGTATGGCAGGCCGTAGCAGGCGAGCGCGATCGGTGCCACGCCGGCGCAGATGACAAGGATGGCGACCCGGGTCAGCCATGACCCCAGCAGCATGATGAGCAGTGCCAGGATGAGGGATCGGACGAGACCGCCGACGATGAGGGTCGTCGGGTCGGTGATCGAGGCCCATGCGTGTGACCGTGACATCGTGACCATGCCGGGTACCGGAGCGTTCGCGCCGACCATCGCGACGATCAACGAGTTGGCGATCTCGATGAGAGCCGAACACAACGGCAGTGCGAACGCGGACAACACGAATCCGGTGGCCAATCGTGGCAGCAGGTCCTTGGCCTGGTAGCGGACCTCGACGGTGCCGGAGGTCATCACGACGACGCCCGCGACAATGATCGCCAGGACGTACGCCGAGTTGACCACCATCGACGAGGTGCCCGCAATGTCACGCACCTGGGGCAGGACGGTGACATCCGGCGATAGGAACAGCGACGACTGAAGGTACTGGAGAATCAACCCCAGCATGTCGTCGATGCGGTGTGCGGTCCAGGTGAGATAGCTCAGCATGAACAGCTCGATCATCATCGCTAGCTCCCGGACCCTACGATGCCCTGCAGGACGGCCAGGATCAGCGGCGCCAGCACGGCGAGCGCGTATCCGACCAGCGCGTTGCGAAGGTTCGCCTTGGCCTGCTCCACCTGACCGGGATCGCCACCGGCGGTGATGTAACGCAAGCCGCCAATGACCAGGAAGAGGCTCGCGACAGCAGCGAGAATACCGATGATCCACTTTTTGAGGTTGTCGATGACCTGATCGATCGAGGCCGGCGCTTGGGCAGGCACCGAAAGGACGAGGTCGACCGCGTTGTGCAGAACGGGGTTCATGGCGGGACTCCACTTATGAGGTGGTCCGCCGCGGCGAGTTTGTGACACCGTTGGCCAGGGCGGGGGCGCTCCTCCTCGCTCTCGTCAAGGTCGGCTGTCAGTACGCCTTCTCCGGAACCCGGCCTTTGGTGTCACGTGGTGCGGCTCGGCCGCGGCGGGCGCGTCGTAAATGACGCGCACCCGAATAGCCCGACCTGTCAGGTGAATCGAATCGACGTCGGCACACGGAGATCTAACAGCACCTGACACCGCCGCCCAGCACGTCCGGCTGAGCCGCTGTTCTTCCTCAGTTGACCTGCGCCGTTCTCAGTCTTTCTGCTCCGACCGGCGGATTTCTCAGCCAATCTGCTCCGCTTGGTCAGTCCTCGGCGAGGTCGGCAACTCCCCGGCTTTGGCGTAATTGCGCATCTCACGTAGAAAGAGCAAGGTGGCGTCGAAGTCAGCCTGCCCGAGCACCGGCCCGATGTTCTTGCGTATTCCGCCGGTGAACCTGCCTGTCTGGCGTTGCACTGGCGTCTCCAACCTGTCGCCGTTGGCGAGGTTGAGGTAGATCGCGTTGCGCGCCGTTGCCCAACCGCCCAACATCGCAGGCTCGCTGGTGATATCCGCGATGTCGTTCCATGCGACGACCCGGTTCCGCCACGGGTACACGACGCGGACCGCCTCGTCAGAGACGTAGAGGCCGGTGCGGTACAGACGCCACGCGAGTCCGGTCCACAGGGTCAGGAAGCCATAGATGCCCAGGATCCCGACGATGGGGTTGACGACCCAGTGGCCGGTGCCTGCGACGGTAGCGATGGTGATCACGGCTGCGAGCCCGAGGCCGATGATGACGAAAACGAGCGCCATCACCGTGGAGATGCCAACGGGCTCGGCGCGACGCCAGGCTGCCATGACCCACAGTGTGCCGCACGGCGCAAGTCCCAGCGCATCATCGACGATTTTGTAGCCCGCGACCCAAACATCACCCGATGGCAGATCTGGGAACACGTCATCGACCGAACACGGCGCCGAACTCTCTACGGCTCCGTCAGCCATACATCCGCGAGAGAAATCGCAGCCGCACCGTCCCGCGGAGCAGAAAGACTGAGAAACCCCGACGCAAACGCGCCAGCGGAGCAGAACACCTGAGAACATCCGACCCCCCACATTCTCAATCAAACTGATCCGCCCAGCTCAGAGCCTCCCGACCTGGGGCAGGTTAACTGAGAAAGGACAGCCGCCTTGCCGATGTGTTGGGCTACGGGTATTCGGTGCTGCGCCGCCAAAAAGGCGTCTCGATCTTGAAGTCTGCCCCGGGTAGGGTCGCGGAGTGACGACGAGCACGGGTGCCGAGGCTGACCTTCCGCCGGAGCACCGGCGGCCGATGCAGGCGTACTCGGTTGATGCGCGCTGGCTGCTTCTGGGCGATGTTGGCTTCGACTGCACATACGAGGACGACATTCCGCTGGCGCGGTGCGCGGAGATCGAAGGACTGTTTGTCGATCAGCTACCCCGGCCGCGGGAGCGGTTCACGCTGGTCGGCTGCGCCCCGGACGGCGCGCTTGCCAATCTGCTCGACCGCCTGCCGGCCGAGGCACTGGGCACCGAACGAGCCTGGTTGGGGAGCGTCAGTGTGACGGAGCCTGCCCCACCGCAAGGCGTTGCGCCGTCCTGGTGGGGCGAGGACCTCGGTGACGTCGTCGTGCTCGCTCAGCGGCCGAACGTCTCGATACCGGGAACCCTCGACATCGACCTCGACGGCTTCGTCCACGTCTACGACCGCACGGACGCGGTGGTGCGCCCCAGCAGCGTCACCGAGTTCGTCCTGCGGGGCCCGGACGAAATCCCTTACGGCACCTGCCAGGACGTCACTGGCGTGTTCCGTGAGCAAGCCGCGCCACCCGTGCCGCAGGTCCGGCTGCTCGGCTGCCATCCGGAGTCCCCGCTGCTGACCGCGCTCTGTGCTGTCGGGCAGGCGACCGAGGCCGGCCTACGGCGTCGTCGGATCCGCGCGGTGGTCCACCTGATCGCGGCCGATGGATCAGTCAGCGCGGTGACCGGGGCGGTGGTGTCCGGAACAGTCCGCGCAGGCGAACCGTCGCAACACGGTGCCGGGCTCCTCGACATCACGGTCGACAGCGAACCGCAGGAACCGCTGCCGACGGGAGTCCTCGGCATCCTGGAACACTGGCACACCGGACGGGCCGCCGAGAAGAATCTGTGGGCTGGCTACGACCGGGAGCTACGCGACCATTGGGCCGGAATGGCGCTCGCCAACCGATCCGGGACCTCGGACCAGCCAGCCGGCACCACATACAACCTTGACGGCCGGTTCGTGACTGACATCGAAGGTTTCTATTGCGCGATCGGCGAGGCGATCAACGGTCCGGGCGGATACTTCGGCTGCAACCTCGACGCCCTCGACGACTGTCTGCGCGGCAGGTTCGGCGCACAGGCACCGTTTCGGCTCATGTGGCACGACTCGGCGGTGGCCCGCGAGCACCTCGTCGCCGGCTACGATCGGCGTCGGCTGAGCCCCGCGGTCACCCTCGAATACCTGTTGGACATGCTCACGGAGCACGATGTCGAGGTGGACCTGCGTTAAGCCACGAGGCTGCCTGAGCTCGGGTCAAAGCTCGATCCCTTCGGGGCTCGGCGCCGAGGTGTCCCGCCGCGTCAAGGTCATGAAGGACAACGGGCATGGTGTTTCGATGGAGCGGGTGCCCGCAGGGAAGTAGTGGTTGCTGCGATACCGCGATGGTCACCTCGCTGTCGACGGCCTGGCTCCGGCGGCGCAGCCGCCGCGAAGCTGATTCTGCGGAATACTTCCCGAGGCTTGGCGGTCGGCGGCGACCTGGGCGTGCCGGTGCTGCTCACGCCCTGACCGCCGAGGACTGAGTATCCGGTGGAGTACGGACACTGACCTGCGATGCTGTGCCGGTGACCGCCATCCACTCCGTGATCCTCGCGGGACTGTTCCCAGCGAAAGACCGCGACTACGCGGACCGCCTCGACGAGCTGCAAGCACAGGTCACGGCGCTGGGAGGTCAGGTACTGGGCCGATTCGTTCAGCGCCGGGGTGTCTCCGATGGCGGTGTACGACTGATGTCCTCTCCGCTGTCACGCCGTTTCCTCATCGGCCGGGGGAAGCTCGACGAGATCGTCACGACCCGTTCGAGTACGAACGCCGACGCCGTCGTCTTCATCAATGATCTGACCAGCTATCAGCGCCGGTGGCTATCAACCCGCCTCGGGTGCCCGGTGCTCACGCAGGCCGACCTTGCACAAGGCTTGGCCTGCCCAACGGAGTCACAACATCGTGCCAGCCACGGCCATAAGCCCAATCGCCGCCGCGCGTAACAGCATCTCCTGACGAGCCGCGGTGCATCTGACCGCGACTCCTCAAACACTCACTCAGTTCGACATAGATCTCCGGCCCAACGCGACGCTGCCACGCTCTCGACTCCGGCTAGACTCCGTGTCCAGAGGCCTTCCCAACGCTGCGGCGATCTTGAGTTCAGCCCGACGACGGCGCATCCGGAGAACCGCTGGCGAGACCTCGGCGTCGGCCGCGAGCTGTTCGATGTGAACACCGCCGAATCGGGTGGCGGATATGAGTTCAGCCTGTTCAGCCGTCAGGACGCCCGCCGCGACGGCTCGGCCGAGAACAAGGTCGGGATGCCCGTACGGTGGTAGGGGCGTACGCGACCCGCTGTCGCGTTCTGGTGGCAGTTCGCTGGTTTCGTCGGCGCGAACCGCGTTCTTCGCCGATCGCCAAGCCGCCCAGCACCATCGCTGCCACAACCGGGGCCGGTCGAGGTCGCTCATCCTCAACTCGTGCAGGAAGGCCATCAGCAGCTCGGCCTCGATATCGGCGGCGTGCCGCGGATGCGCCGAGCCGAGCCTGCTAGCCATCCGGCGTAGACCCGGCAGCGCGACACCAAGTGCCCCGACCACCCACTGAGGATCCCCGTGTCTGGCGTTGGCGGAAAGGCGGCGCCACACGACGTCAACCGAGTCGGGCGGGATCTTTCCTTCCCTAAGCAGATCGCGGAGCCGGTCGAGTGGCATCGAGGCACCGGGAAGGCCCACGATCGACCTTGTCTCCAGAGCCAGAGGCTTGGGGCCGGTCGTGAGGGCGGTAAATGTGATCTGAAGGCTGGCCATGGCGGATGTGGGACGCATGAGTGTCTCCTGGAGATTGGCTCGCCGAATGGTGAAACGGCCTGGCCCTCAGTGGAGCGCCGTGTCCTGACAGTGAGCCTCTCTGTCAGATTTGATCGACTCGCGCCACCTGACAGAGCTCCGTGCAACACACGCCCTGAACGCTGTCAGGTCGAGACGCAGCTCAGCTGCCTGCGCTGTTAGACCGAACGGCCTGTCCGAGTGTTCGATCCGGCTCACAGACCCGTCTCAGAGGAGTCAGTACGCCAGTCCGGATTCCGGGGGCCATACCGCCGATGGTCCAAGCACGTCGCAACGAGTCCGCACCCATCCCGACTGGAGACGTCATTCCCGGCGATCCACCGGTCCCGATCACCGTCTGGCACGAGGCCAGGGAACCCTCAGGCGAACTGGTTTCGTTCAGCCTCGCCCACCGGCTCATCATCAACATGACCCACCGCGGCCAGCTCATCATCGACATGACCGAGGGCACCCAGCTCGCCCGCGCCGTTCTCATGACCGGCCGGCACAGCACGCTGCATGCCCCAACTGCCCTATCTACCGGAGCCGAACACGCCGCACTCATCGTCACCGGCTGGCCGGTCACCGACGTCGACGCCCGGGACTTCTTCGACGTGGCAGACGATCGGCTTCTACCTGGCGGGTGCGTCGTGGTGGTCCTTCCGCACGCCGATCCGGCAGGGTATGCCGAGATCGTCCGAGCCGCCCACGACGTCGGCCTGCGATATCTGCAACATATCGTCGTCGCGCATCAGCTCGACTCAGCAGGTCAGAGCCTCCAGGATGACGGAAGACATCTCCGTATTCACACCGACCTGCTGCTGCTGACCGCCGAGCGGGAGCAGGACCGCGATGGATGAACCATCCGTCAGCTCGGTCTGGCTCACCTGCCAGCAGCCTGCCCGAGATCAGCGGCGCGGCCGATACGTACCGGAGACGTCGACACATCCCGCCAAGATGTTGCCAGCGCTGGCAGCGCACGCGATCGTCACCTACACAGCTCCTGGGGACCTTGTTCTCGATCCCATGTGCGGATCAGGCACCACGCTCGTCGAAGCCGTGCACGCCGGCCGAAACGCGATAGGCATCGACATCGAGCCCCGCTACACCGCGCTGGCGGAGGCCAACCTCGCGCTCGCCGCCTCGCAGGGTGCAAGCGGTGTTGGCCAGGCGGTAACCGGAGACGCGACGGCAATGCCGTCACTGCTGCCCGCCTCGCTGCAAGGAACTGTCGGGCTCGTCCTGACGTCGCCGCCGTACGGACGCGCCACGCACGGTCTGGTGCGACTCACAGAGACCGGTGTCCGCAAGCACGACCACATGTACGGTGACCGCCAGATCGGTAACCTCGCCTACGCGGGCTGGGATGGTTTGCTTACCGGCTTTGCACAGATCATGAGCGCGTGTGCAGCGCTGCTGCGGCCCGGAGGCACCGTCGTCATCACCTGCCGGCCCGTACGCCGGAAGCCCGACGACTTCATCGACCTGCCAGGCGAGCTACTTCGGATCGCCGCAAACGCCGGCCTCCAAACGGTGGACCGATGCGTGGCGCTGCTTGCCGCGGTTCGAGGAGACAAGATCGTGCACCGCGCATCCATGTTCGGGCTCATGGCCGCGCGGCGGGCACGTGCTGACGGTATCCCCGCAGCGCTCGTCGCCCACGAGGACGTGCTGGTGCTGCGACGCTGACTGAACCCGCAGGTTCGCTCTAACTCCGGGTGACTTCGCCGGAACCTGCGGATCCGTTCAAGCCAGCATGCCTCAACGGAACCGCGGGTTCACGGCAACTCGCCGACCAGCCCCGCTCACCCGACCGCTCCAGCGGCGGGTCAGGTAAGCCAGCCGTTGTCGCGTGACCGCGAGTCGCACGGTCATGCCGATGGGGTGGCCGGTGTTGAGCCGTGTCTTTCACGGTGATGCGGAGGCAGCCGGGATGCCTGCGGCGTCCAGGGTGTACCGGATGACGGGGCGGAACCTTTGTCGTTGCCCGATCAGGGATGATCACGGGGTGGCTGACTTGATCGAACACCTGGAGTCGTTCCTCGGGCCTATCGCAGGTGGAAGCCGAGGAGATGATGCGACGCCTGAGGGCGTTCAAGTGGCGTGGTTCGGCCCTGACGTACCGTTCGGCGGAGTCACGACCCTGGTGACCATCGGGCTGTCGCGGCGCCATCTCGGTCTGCCGAACGGTGAGGCTTTGCATCAGGAGTTGGTGATGCATGTTCCCACCGATGACTACCCGGCCCGCGCGGCAGGATTGATGTTCCAGGTGGCAGGCGAGATGGTTCGCCGTAGGGCCGGGCTGCAGCAGGGGCAGGTGATCGGTCCACGTGGGCACCTCTTCCCGGGCGGTCACACCACCGCCATGGTCGCAACCAGCCCAAGGTACCTGCCGGAGTCCTTCGCCGTCTGCCACACCGAGTCCGTAGCCGTGGTCCTGGCGTGGCTGATTCCCATCACTACCGGCGAGGCCGAGGTGATCCAGGTACTGGGGTGGGAGGCGCTGGAGCAAGCGTTCGCGGCGCAGAATCCAGACCTAGCCGACCCGGCTCGGACGGAAGTCACGCTCGACCAGGCCTCGACTGGCGGCCCGCGTGCCAGCGGCGAACCCACGGCATATCACACAGATTCCACGCTTAGGAGCGTGGCGCATCGGCCGGCGCAGGGACTCGAGGGTTCATCGGGCCGATCAGCGCCCGCCCTCGGGTCTCGCGGTTTCGACGGCTGCGCCGCTACACCGGTTGCGCCAGGTCCTGAATGATGCGTTCGATCTCGGCGAGCGCGTACGCGGCCAGTTGCTGTTGGGCGGTTTCGGCCCGCGCATTGGTCTCTTCAAGGTCGCCGAGGACGACGATGTTCTCGTCGTTGATGGTGTTCGCCGGGTCGGTGTAGTTGAAGCTGCCAATGATGACCAGGCGGCTGTCGATGACCATCAGCTTGTGGTGGACTTTGCGCACACCGGTGCCGGGCCGGTTCGTGAACAGCTCCGCTCCCGCCGCCTTGAGTGGTGCGGTGGCAGCCCAGGTGTGTACCCCCTGGCCGCGGTCCAGGACACCACGGATACGCGCGATCGACGGCAGCAGTCGCAGCATAGTGTCGTCGATGCCGGAGCTTTGCGAGAACGTGTACATCGCGAAGTCGATGCTGTGCTGGGCCTTGAGCATCTGCTTCATGATCTCCATCTCGGGCCCGTGCATCGGCGCGAACAGCGGTTTCACACGCACCCGACCGAGCCGGAACTCCCCCGGTTTCGGTTCGAGGCGCTCATGGAGCTCACCGAACGTGCCCGAGCGCATCCGCATGAACTCCCTCAAGTACTGCCCGGCGGCGGAGTCGCCGCGCAGGATGACTACGTGGTTGAGGTTGTTGCCTTTTGCCAACGCCGGGCTGGTGATCGTGTTGATGCCGGTGTCTGTTTGGGTGAAGTTCGTCGAGCCCGTCAGCACCGCTGCGGTCGACTGGCCAGGATCGCGCACGACGAACTTCTGATGAAAGATCCCCGGGTTAAGGTCACTGACCACATCCAGGCCGGCGCGCAGCAGCGCGGCATGGATGGTGCGGTTGACTTCGTTGGCGCCTCCGGGCTGCCACGGGTCGGCGAGTGGCTCATCTACCTCACGGAGGTAGTCGCCTTCCAGGATCAGCTGCACCCGGACACCGCGGGCTTTGGCGGCGAGGACCGCCCGTCCGATGGGTTCGGAGTCCAGTTCCTGGACGGCGATGAACAGGCTGTGCTTGGCACCGTCGAGGAAGGTGCGGATGACTTGGTCGAGATCATCCGGACCGCCCAGCACGGTCGGGCCAGCGTAGAACTCCAGCGACCCCAGCTTGATGCCCATCGCCCGACCTCGTTTCGATCGACCTGAGATCAGTGTGACGCCGACACGGCAATCAGGGTTGCGAATTGACTGGATTTGGATAGCGAGAGGGTTAGCCCGCACCCGGCGGATCAGAGCAACGTGTCCAGACCCGCGCGCAGGATGTCGCCGATCGGGGTTGAACGAGTCAAGCTTCGACGCCCACGCTGGCAGCGACTTACACGGCTGCGGCCGGGCCGATGCAAAGCCGCCCGGACTGTGCAACGACTAACCTGGTACTTCAACGCGACAGCACGGCCGGGCAGCAGCCCCCAACGAGCGTCACGTCGGACCGCCGCATACAGATGAAGCTTTTACACGGGGGCCTTCGCCAAGCCCGTCCGACCAGCCGATATTCCCGTCCCGCAGGCGAGCCGAAACTCGCGATCCCCCCGACCGGGAACCCCGCCTATGGCGCCCAAACTGTTAAACAACCTCCTGATCAGCGGGCCGCGAGAGAATGCGCGCTGGTCTGACTCGCATCGCCTTCTTGCAAGATGCGGCCTCTAGGTTCTGTCTCGCGGATCATCCGATCACGTCCAGTCGGAGTAGTCTTTCGCCGACATCCTGGACGGCCTGTCTCATGACCGAGCGCCTGACCGACTGGGCTGGATTCGGGTGGGGGCGGCAGCGTGATCGGCATCGACCAGTTCATCGCGGAGATGACGTGTCGCTTCCCCGGACTTCAGGGCGAGGTCGACGCTCACGTTGAGAACAACGATGGCCTGCTGGCGCACGTGCTCTTCTGGGACATCACCAGCGATGTCTTAGTGGCGTTCCGTGGCGATGATGACGGGCTGAGTTGGCGCGATGCGCTCGCGTTCTTCGATGAAAGCTATCTCCGTGGCGACCGGGAAGTGCGGGAAGTCCTCGTCACGTCGTTTCTGCTGAACCTGCCGTGGCCGGATCAACCGGGGTACGAGATCGTTGGTCATCTCGGGCCGGTGCTGGCGGAGAGATTCGTCGCGGTGCGGCCGAATGGCTAGGTTCCCACTCGCGGATCATGAGTCTCGCTCGTTGGACGGACATGGCCCGTGGAGACCTGAGCAACGCCGAGTGGGCTGTGCTGGAGCCGATGCTTCCGGCGCAGGCCGCTCGTGGTGGCCAGTGGCGTGACCACCGGCAGGTCGTCAATGCGATCTGCTGGATCATGCGCACCGGGTCGCCGTGGCGCGACCTGCCCGAACGCTACGGCCCGTGGAAGACCGCGTACCAGCGGTTCCGGCGCTGGGCCGCCGACGGCACGTGGGCCATGCTCAAGAAGCAGGTCATCGCCCTGGCCGAAGCAGACGGCGACATCGACTGGGACGCCCAGATCGACTCCACGATCGTGCGGGTGCACCAGCATGCCGCCGGTGCGCGAAAAGGGGGCTCGACCCCGACGAATCCAAGCACTGGCGCGGCCTGGCCACCCGCTTCGACAAACTGGCCAGCCACTACCGAGCCACACTCGACCTCGTCGAGACTCTGGACTGGCTACGCGCCGTGCCCGACGGACATGATCCGCGAGACAGAACCTAGGCCCAATGGCCATCAGATCTCTATACGTCGCTGCCACCACGGCAGGTCACATGGCGCAAACGGGTCGTTGACAGTCCGCGCTACCACACGCTCGTCGATAGGATCAACCGCAAGGCGCAGCTCTCGACGTGCCTTGCCCCGCAGGTACCAAATCGCTCGTTCCAACAGCGTCCTGACGTGATCCATAGGTGAGTCGCTATATCCGTAACGCCAGCCTTCGGCGTTGCGCGGACGTCGAGCTCGTTGGCTCCAGCGGTTGAAAGTTCGCGCGACATAGCCTGGCGGCAGCTGATGACGGCGCTCGAAGCAAGCGATCTGACGATTGGTGGAAGCCGAAAGGCCGCGAATGACCGGCGGGCGACGCGTAACCGCCGTCGAATGTCGGCTGACGTGGAGCGGCAGGTGTTTCCGAATCTCGCCCGGTGATCGGCGAGGCATGAGTACTTCCTGTTGGCCAGCGGCCTTCGTAGGCGCGCAAAGACTAGTGCCGACCATACTGCAGACCCGCGCCCGTTGACGCCACTCAGACGAGCTGCCCCATTACCGCCATTTCGGCTGTTTAATGCCTCGGGCCGGTAGCGCGCACGGCCAATCGTCAGTGCGGATCAGCATCGATCACGGAAAGTCGGCCAGAACCCCGATCTGACGAACATAATCAAGCAGTCGAGTGTGACCTCGCGATCATGCGAAACGTGTAGGACCCTCCACCGGCCGGCCCTCCCCCTTCCGTTGGCGCTGGTGGCCGTCGCCACCGGCCCCAGCGAGGCGAGAAGGTCGCGGTTCAGCTCGGCTGTCAGAGTCTGTTAGAGCACCTGGCCACGAGCGGAGTGATCCTGTTAGGTGGCGGCGCTACGGTCGCCCCATCTCATCTCTCTAAGCCTCGCGGCCAGCTCATCACCGGTTTGTTCGGTACAACGCCCACCTTCAGGTCGGCTGTCCTCCGTCTACGGAGCACCGGACTCTCCGCGCTTCACCAGCCCGCCGCGCAGGGCTTCCCATCTCCATCACAGGAGGACGTCCATGCTGAAACCTGCCTGGTATCTGGCGGATCTCGACTTCTACGGCGAGACGCGCGCCGTCCCGACGCCAGCTTTCCTGCCCGGTGGACTGCCAGAGTTGCTGTCCGGCGACGAGCAGCCGCTGACACCAGCACGGGTCATCCAGTCCCTGCGCATAGCTGTCGCCGCGGTCGAGCACGTCCACGACGCCACCGGGCACACCGTCCAACTCCTGCGCAAGCCAGAGGACACACGCCGGGTCCTGCTCGGCGTCAACCTGCTGGCGGCGCACCTCGCGCAGCTGCTGCCTGGCCTGGCCGACCACGTCGACCGCCAGCTCCCCGAGAACCATGGACGGCCGGCTGGTCCCGAGTTGCGTCAGGCCGCCGCGATGGCCGAGCAAGTCGCCGCTCACGCCAGCGAGGCTGAGTTGGCGCTGCGGGCTGTCGAGGAACGCCAGCGCTAGCCGACAGCTCTCCCCCACCATCTGCCCGCCCACCTGGTGGGCTTCGTCATTTCCGCCAAAGGGGGCGCACCGACTCGGTGCGCCCCCTTTCGTCGTTTCCGAAGGAGTCATCTGATGACGATCCTTGTGATCTCGCATGCGCACGCGCGTTGGGATCCGCTCGCTCTGGCCACGTGGCCAACCAGGATCCGGCAAGCTGTATCCAACAGCCTCAGCAAACAGCGCGGCCATCGGCCGGCAGCCGAGACGCTTGCGCTCGTTGGTCTCATCGGCGAGTTCGGCGTCCGGACGCTGCCGTGCCCGCCGCACGTGCTGGCTCACGATCTGGTCACTCTCGCCGACACCGTCCCCCTGGGGTTGCTCGAGGACGTTGATGCTGCCCGTGTCGTCGCGGCAGCCGCTCGGGTCATGGGCGCCGATACCCTGGCGCACCCGGACGGGCTTGAACTGGTCGCCGCCCGTGCGCACTTCGCGATCATCGCCGACACGATCGGCCTTCTCCCAAACTGGTTCGCCGATATACGCGTCGTACAACGCCTGCGTTCACGGTTCGCCGACGCCGTGGTTCGTGGACTTCGACGGGCGGCGCTCAGCACCTACGCCGCCGAACTGGATGCACTCGGCAAACCACTCGCAGCGTCGGCGGGCGTTCGCGACCTCGCTGTCGCCCGAGCGGCCGAGGAAGCCGGATGGTGGCGGAGGGCCGGGCGATGATCCAAGCCCTGTGTGGTGCGTGCGCCGGCCAACTCGTCTCGGACCTGGGCCTGGTTCGCGGCTACGGTTTGCCCCAGTGGCGGCATCTAGACGAGACATCCTGCCCCGGGGATCCGGTTGTCGATCTTCAGGCCAGCACGATGGAGCCGAATGAGGATCTACTGCCTGACGAGGTCGCGTCGTTCACCGTCGACTTCGAGCGCGACTTCGGCACCGTCATGACGTCAGCGGCAGTGGCAGCGCAGCTGAGCAGATGGCTTGCCCATGCGACCACGGATGCGTGGGCGCCTCGTATTGATCCGGTGCAGGTTCTTCCCCTGCTCGGGGCGATGCTGCCGCATCTATCGGACCTTGCCATGAACCTCAGCCGACACCTGGCCCGGGAAGACCGCGAACGGCGGCGTACCCAGCTCGCTGGCAACGCCGAAGGGGCACGGCGCGACTCACGGTTGACCGTTGGCGCGCGCCAGGACCTCATCGCGGTCGCCGAGTTGCTCACCGACGCGGCCATCCGAGCCAGTAACGCCTTCACCTTGGCGGCCATCGGCAGCCCTGACCGTCCGTCTCCCTGGGGCACTGACGACGGCATGGCTCCGCGGAGGGAGGACTCATGACCCACACCGAGTTCCGTCTCCTCGTCGTCCACCCAACCGGGCGGGCCGCCTTGCATGTGTACCGCGAGCTTCGCAAGGAAGACATCGGAGCCGTTCTCAACGCCGCAGTCGCCGGGCCGCTGGAGCTGCTCGCCGACGACGGGGCGATCACGACCTGGTGCAACGAGGAGGGAGCACGCCGTGGCCAGGCACCGAACCGGCCCGGGTCGGCGCTCGCTCAGCGCTACGGAGCGTCCGGCGACGTCCGTGCTGGCCTGATCGCGTTCAGCGGGAGCGACGGCAACGAGACGGTCAACCTGACCGACAGGCAGATCGACCTGCTGCTGGACCGGCTCGCAGCTATCAACGCTTGCCACGACAGCCAACAGTAGCGGCTCAGCTCAGGCATTCCAGGCCCGCAGCCTTCATCGGCTGCGGGCCGCTTCTGTTGAAAGGAGTCCCATGTCCACCATCGACACCCTCGCAACCTGGCCCGCAGCGCTGCGCGCACCGGCGCTGGGCCGCCGAATCTGGGCGCGGACGGTTCGCCGTCTCGCGACCCGGCTGTTCGGCCTGTCCTGGCAGCTGCACCTGATCGCCGCAGCCGATGTCGCCCTGCCCACCGGCAACCGCCGCGAGGCTCTCGACCTCCTCACCGCAGCCGGATTCACGATCGAACTCGTCGTCAAAGGCCGGACCCGTCTCGTCCTCACGCCGGCCGCTGCCAGGGCGCGGCGGCTCGGACGCCACGACAACGGCTGGTCCTGGCGAATCATGTTCGACACCCACGTCGCCGTCGATCCCGCCGACCACGTCGACGCGCGCATCCCGATGGACACCATCCGGTCGGACGTCATCTCAGTACTCGGTCCACCAGTCGTGTACGAGCTGGCCAGCGAAGCCGTGATCGACATGGGCAGCACTGCGAGTGCCCCAAAAGGGTGAGGGCAGACGCGGCAACGTCTGCCCTCGAGACCGCCGGAGCGATCGGAGGACTTCAGTGAATCCCTTCCTTGCCATAAGTGCAAGCGGAACTATCGCCGGGCTCATCGCGGCGCTCGCCGTCGCTCTGCACAATCTTCGCCGCCTGCGGGGCGCGCTCGTCGAACTGACCTGGCGAGCCGACCACGACCAGCTCACCCGGCTACCGAACCGGCACGTCCTGCATGCCACGCTCGGCCTGTGGCTGCAACGGCGACGCCCGGTCGCAGTCGCCATGCTTGACCTCGACGACTTCAAACAGATCAATGACGACTACGGGTACGCCGCTGGCGACACCGTCTTGGTCTTCGCCGCCGACCGCGTCGCACGCGCTGCCAGCTACACCGGCGGCGTGGCCGCCCGGCTAGGCGGCGACGAGTTCGTGATCACCTGGTCCGATGTCGACCACGACACTGCCGCTCGGCATGCGGCCGCCGTGCTGGAGACCGTCACACGTGATCCTGTCCTCGTCCGCCACAGGGAGCTCCCGCTACCAGCATCGGTCGGTCTCGTCGTGAGCAACGGGCTCGACGACTACAGCGTCTCGCGCCTCCTCGCGCAAGCCGATGAAGCCCGAAGCCACGCCAAGGCGACAGGCAAGAACCGCCTCGTCGTCTGGCACGGCCAACTACCGGCCGCCGAAGGCCGCATCCGCGGAGGACGCCCCAACATCCGACTCCGCGACACCAACTAAGCCAGCAAGCCAAATGCGCCCAGGACCGTGAGCGGTCCTGGGCGCACCCGTTCGAGAAGAGAGTTCACATGTGGCTGCGTTACGACCTCGCCGACCTTCGCCGTTTCGTCCTGGAAGAGATCGCCGAGTGGGATCCTTCTGACAGCTCCGAGTTCATGGCCGACCTCGACATCATGTTCCACGACCTCCTGCACAACGGGCTTATCCAGATCGACCACCCGTACGTTCGGGACGTCCAGTTCGGTGAGCACGGCGACAACAACGAACGGCTCGAAATCGTCCTGGAACTCGCGAACGAGATCGGCATAGTCAGCACCGCCACACTGCCACTCGACGAGGAAGTAGTTGGGGGGCACACAGGACTCGACGCCCTCATCCACGCCCTCGCGTACATAAGCCACGCAGGCTCAGACCTGCTCCAGCGGCTCGACGCTCTGATCAACTCAGCGCGGTCGACCTGACCTTCCCAGCCAGGGTCACCGCACCCGGGCCGTCACGACTTCAGTCGCGGCTGTCCGGGTGCGGGCGGTCTTCCTCGGCGTACGGACCGGCACAGCGTCCGCCCATGCCAATCGGAACGCATCCGTGAAGGCAGCGAACATCCCGCCGCCCCTGATCCGTTGTAGCCGGAGCACCGGCGACGCGGCAGAATCTGCCTGGTCGTAGAGGACCAGCATCACGCCGCCGAAGATCACCACTCGCGGTCCCGTGAACGGGCCTTCCGGGCGACGTATCGCCACCCTTCGCGGTGTTGGCATCTGATGCTCGACCGCCAGAAGCAGACGAACATCGACCTTCGCGCTCGCCCGTTCCCGCAGCAACGACATCATCCCGCCGAGAACATCGACAATGTGTGGATCGTCAGTGCTGACCCAGATCCGGTCTTCAGCTTCGGCGGCGAATCGCCGCCAGTCTGCTGTCGCTACAGCCGACAAACCCGAATACACGCTAGCTACTTCATTCTGGGCTGGCACTGCGACCATCCCGGGCCAGAGCCAAGTGGGATCCTGCCCGAGCGACGCAGCTGCAGCCGAGCCAGCCCGGCGACGAGGAGTACGCCCCTCGTAGAACCACCGTTGGGCCGTCTTCATGTTGACGTTAGCGAGGTGAGCAAGATCTGAGAAGCTAAGCCCCGCCTCTCTCATCGCCGTGCCGAGCCGTTCATTACGCATATCCACCGTCCTCCGGGCCGCGGAACTCGATCTTTGACGTTGCGGCCCCGCCCAGCAGGACGGAACCGCAACGCAAACCGCGCCCGGGTTGCGGACCAGACGGCGGCAGATCGGAAGTTAGGGCATGTACATGTCCTAAGCAAGCACAACTTTTGCCGCTACTCGCACTACGCGCTTGCACCGTCGGCTGGCCTCGTGATGCACTTCGAGACGCGGACCAGAAGGCAGGGCTTGGGTGGCACCTCTCTCGAAGACTCAGCAGATGATCAACGACCTGACTGGCCAGATCACATCTGGGCAGCTCAAGCCGGGAGACCAGCTTCCGACCAACAACCAGCTAAGGAAGCAGTACGGCGTCTCGATCACCGTTGTCCGAGCCGCTCTCCAGTGGCTCAAAGCGCGCGGGCTCATCGAAGGCGTACATGGCGTCGGCGTATTTGTCACCAACATCCCAGAAGAACCGCCGAGTTCAGGCTAATTCGTCGATTGTCGATGAGCCGGCGTCTGCTGGCCAGTCGCCGCGCGTCGGAGCCCCAAGCTGCCCCGTGGCGTAGGCGCGCAGGTAGCGGCGGTGAAGAAGCTGAACGAAGTCGGCGATTCCTTCGAGCCGCCGGAGATCATCGCTGGTTACAACGATCATCTTGATACCCCGAGGCGCAGCGCCAATCCCCAACGCCTGCGAGTGTCGGCCATTAATGAGATCGCCCGTGACACCATTGGCTGCCACAAGAATGCCAAGTTCAACTGACCGACTAGCAAGAATATTGAAGAAGTATCCCACCGTCTGGCTGTCAGCAGGCTGGTCCCAGTTCTTGCACTCCACGAGGAAAATTGGTGGCAGGAGCCCAAGCCCCTCGGGTACCCGAAGATTGCCCACCGCGATGTCGATCTGTTCGGTATCGAACACACTGGTAAGATCTCGTTCTACTAGGCAGCCCGGCACCTGGCCAAACAGGTAGCACACAAGATCCTCATAGGCTCTACCTTTTGCCTGGCTGTGCGGTGCTTTCTCGGCGGCCTTCAGATGCTCCGCAACGACTTGGGGCTTCACGCTTACGCTCCATGGACAGCGCGGTTGCGGGCGTCGCGCAAGATTGACTCAAGCCTTCCGGCGCGCACCACTTCCTGGAGCTGTGTAAGTGTCAGCAGCACGATTCCGCGTTGCGTCACGGTGGTCGCGTCATGTACGGGCCGGTCGGTAACCAGCAGACCGAGATCGGCGCGGGTCCTCACTACGTGCGATGACAGTTGGCTCACAGCGTGTTCCAGTTGCTGCTCCGGTCTCACCGTCTTGACCTCGACCACCACAACGATGGCTTTTGCGGGATCACCGATCGAGAATGCGAGATCAACTCCGTCGTCGATTCCGAGTCGACGACGCGGTTCGCCTCGGGCCAGCATCGACGCGGATCCTCGCAGTAGATCGGCCACCTGCCATTCGAGCCGAGACCCAGTTTGCTCTGGAGGAGGTGCAGTTTCGAGTTCCGCTGTCCTAGCGTGCCTCTTTAGGTCGAACCAGTGCTCAGCCAGGCGCGGCCGAGGTTGTCGATACTCCGCTGCACGAACGAACATCCCCACGTGCAATCGAAGAGTATCGATATCCGATAGCCCGGCGCGCACGTACTGCTGACCAGACAGAGCCGGCGGAAGCTCGTGGCCCCGAGGAACTATCGTCAGGAGCGGAATGTCGGTGCCAAGGCAGATGCCGGCCTCAACCATCAGAGCAGACCAGCCCGAGGCCTCGTTACCACCGGGCGGCAGAATTGCGATGGCGACGCCGAGGTCCGACGGCATGCCCTTCGCCAAGTAGGCACCCGCACCAAGCATGCCGCTTATCACCACGCCGACGTTCTGCGAGGCCAAGATCTCTACGAGCGGCACCAATTCGGGGTCGTCGACATCTCGAAACGTCGTGACAATTAGCGCTCGCATATAGACAGCTTAGGAGGACGCCTCCACGAGTATCGACGGGACATGCAAGTTTGTAAACGCATCTACCCAGCCAGTCGATGGAGCCCTTCATCAAAATGCTGAGGACACAGGAATCTCGGACGAATCAGACGATTAGCTTGCATAGAGGTGTCCCCAACACGCAACTAACTGAAGCGCCATCCATAACACGAGAAGTAGCTTCGCGGCTCCTACCCGAGGGGTTCGTGCACATTCGCAATGTCCGCCCCGACGTTCCGACGACAGACCAGGCCCAGCAGATACGCCAGCGTGACGGACACTGACGGCTTCTGGTCACCGGACGCCGCCAACGTGGACTGATGCCAACTCCTTCCGAGATGATCATCGCATTCGGCGCACGACGCCGGCCGCCCACATGAGACGATAATCATCGATATTGCAGGTGAGCGCGCGTCGCAGGCACTGGTTTAGATCGATGCGGCGGGGTGAGCCTCATTAGTCAGTGCAGCAAGAGCACCGGCTACCTCCTGAACATCGGCTCTCACGTAGGTAGTGGTCGACCCAGCCTCTCCGCGAGCATCGGTGTGACCTGCGAAGGCCCGAGCGACGGCATATCCGAAGTTCCGCTCAACCCAAGTCAGCACGGTGTGGCGGAGCCAGTGCGCGCTGATTCCCTGCGTGGCGACCCACGGTAAGTGCCGCCCGATCCGCACCCAGAGTCCGTCGTACCGGCGGTAGGTGATCGGGCGTCCGTTGCGATACCGCAGGAGTTGGCCGTCGTGGGGCGCTCCGCGGCGGAGCACGTGCTCTTGGAGATGCGCCATCAAGGTGGGCGACACCGGCTGCCAGCGCTCGGTTCCGCCCTTCTCTCGCAGCCGAATCAAGCACTGCTGTTCGTCGAGGTCCATGGGGCGCAGCTTCAGGGCCCCGCCCCGGCGGCAGGCGGTCTCCAGGTGGATGCGGAGGAGCAGCGAGTCCAGCTCCGGGTCGTCTCCGGTGGTCGCGGCCACGGTGCTGATCTCAGCAAGCCGTGCATCCGGCAACGCCCGCCTCGTGCTGGGCAGCCGACGTGGTTTGGCGACCTTAATCGCCGGGTTGTCCGCCTCGCGGATCAACCCGTTGGCGACGGCACGCCGGTAGAGACAGCGCAGTGCGGCGATGTAGTTTTCCACCGCTCCGCGGCCGTCTCGCCCGTTACGCCGAACGGTACGGCTGCTACGAATGCGTTCGCCGAACTGCTGAATTTCGAGCGGTGTCGGCTCGTCGATCGCCCGACTACCCCACGCATCGACGACTCGATTCCAATAGCTCCCGTACGCTTTCAACGTCCCAGCCGACACGGTCGCAGCGACCTGCGGAACGAACTCGGCGAACGTCGGCACCGCCGTACCGGCGCCAGCGTCGCCGGCCGCGAGATCGCTGGGGCTCACGCCGAGATGCCGCAGCAGCACCAACGCCGCCTCGATCTCTGCCCGTCCCACGTGGCCTGCGCTAGTAACGGTCATCAGAGATCACCCGACTCAGCTTCGGCAAGCGAACCGACGAGGGATTCAAGGAACCCGACCGGAAACAGGACCAGCCGATCGTTGCTGCTATCGGCGGCAAGAAGGACCTGCGTGCCCTCATGTTCGAGACCGAGTCGACGGCGGAGGCCACAGGACAGGAAGAGATGACTGGCAGCGTTGACGGCATGCGGACCGTCAAGTAGCGGCGAGAAGATGGCTGCACCCTGGGTGACACGCAGTCCCAACTGGGTGCCCGGCACCCAGCCGAGGAGCGTCTTGATGGCGCGGAAGGCGATCCGGCCGCGGCGGTCGAGCCTATTCAGGCCGTAGACCACCGAGCTGTCGGTAGAAGCGGTCAGCGCCGGGAGAGTAAGACTCGACGCAGCCACGGCGGTCCGGGCCGAGAGGAGTGGGGGCAACGTCAGGCCCCGAATGACCCGGCTAGTCATGACGACCACCGGCCAGGGTGCTGGATGCGACGTCCAGGTGTTCGAAGGGCATCGAACACGGGACACGGAAATGGTGCATTGGTGCGACAAATTTGTGTCCGAGGGGGGACTTGAACCCCCACGGCCGTGATGCACGCCCCCATGGACGTGTTCATGTGGTGCAATCTATGGGCTGACCTGCAACGACATCAAGTCACTGTCCATAGCAGACAAGGAGCGCCCGGCGGTGGTTCGTCTCCTACTTGAACACCACTCTCTGCTGCGTGAGTCTGACCCCGCGGCTCGGTTCGCCGGCCAGCCGATCACGCGAGCTTGCGGCAGAGCTGCGGTGGGTCGACTGTCCAGTGGGGCGTTCAAGGCCGTCGCACGGGCGTGGCGTGCTTCGAGGAGTTCCCATCCGGCGGCGAGCAGGATCGGCTCGACGCCGCTAGCGCCTGCCGCATGAAGGAGGTCTGCTCCCGCTATGGGCTGTAGGGGCTCTTTACTTCCGTTACGGCGTTGACCAGCGGCAACGTGTGGTAGGTCGGTTGAGGAATGATGGTCTACTGTGTCGCCTCGCCTGCTGTATCTGATCTTCTGCCGGGTGCTCGGTTGGCTCGTGCTGCTCACGCGAACGACTGCCGCGAAGGACGCCGAGATCCTCGTTCTGCGCCACGAGGTAGCGATCCTGCGGCGGCGGCATCCGAGGCCGCGCTTGTCCTGGTCCGATCGTGCCGTCCTCGCGGCGTTGATCCGGCTGCTACCCAGGCAGTTGCAGGCCTGGCGGCTGGTGACCCCGGCGACCGTGCTCGCCTGGCATCGACGACTGGTCGCCAGGAAGTGGACCTACCCCAACCGCGGTGGCCGGCCCCGCCTGAGCGGTGAACTCGCCGACCTGATCGCACGACTCGCGGACGAGAACTCGACCTGGGGCTACGTCCGGATCCAGGGCGAGTTGCGCAAGCACGGGCACCATGTCAGCCGGGCCGCCATCCAGCGACTACTGCGCGGACGGCGCATCCCGCCCGCGCCACAGCGTGCGCAGGCCACGTGGCGGCAGTTCCTGCGTACCCAGGCGGAGACGGTGCTGGCCTGCGACTTCCTGCATGTCGACTGCGCGGTGACGCTCAAGCGGGTGTACGTGTTCTTCGTGATCGAGGTGGCGAGCCGCTATGTCCACGTGCTGGGTGTCACGACGAACCCCGACGGAGCCTGGACCGCGCAGGCTGCCCGCAACCTCCTGATGGACCTCGGCGACCACGCGGACAGGTTCGGGTTCCTTGTTCGCGACCGCGGCGGCCAATTCACCAACATGTTCGACGCGGTCTTCACCGCCGCCGGCATCGAAGTGATCAAGACCCCGCCGCGCTGTCCACGGGCCAACGCCTACGCCGAACGATGGGTCAGGACACTACGCAGCGAGCTCACCGACCGGATGCTCATCTTCGGCCAACGACACCTGCGCCATGTCCTGGCCGAGTACGTGTGACGCACTACAACCACAGTCGGCCGCACCGGGCCCTGGATCTGTCACCGCCACGCCCACCGGCCACCGTCATCGATCTTGATAAGCGGCGGCGGATACGCCGAAGACCGATCCTCGGTGGGCTGATCAACGAGTACGAACGAGCCGCATAGATCATCAAGAAGCCGCAGGTCACCACAGGTACGAGGTTATGAGCCCCTACAGGGCCTCGATGAGGCCCACCCATAGAGCCATTGGGCTCAGTCCATGTCAACGGTGACACCAGTTCGGGCCTACATCCCGGGCACGCCGATGCGCGGTCCTCTATGCGCTGCGATGTTGGCTCAGGTGATCGACCTCGGCCTCGGTCTGCGGGCCGAGTGCCCTTTGACGGCTTTTGCGTGAAGGTTGCCGCCGTGACCGGGGACGTCAAGGGACACTTTTGCCGACGCCGCAGTGGTACAGCGGCGTCGGTGCGCGGCGAGCTGCCGGTGGGCGCGGTCAGCTGGGGTTTTGGGGCTGGTTGAGGCGTAGGGCTTCCTGAAGTTGGTCTTCGAGGATGATGATGCGGCAGGCGGCGTCGAGGGCGGTGCCCTGATCGACGAGTTCGCGGGCGCGGGCTGCGAGGCGCAACTGGTAGCGGGAGTAGCGGCGGTGGCCGCCCTCGGAGCGTTGCGGGGTGATGAGTTCCGCCTCGTCGAGGCTGCGCAGGAAGCCGGGCGTGGTGCCGAGCATTTCGGCGGCGCGGCCCATGGTGTAGGCCGGGTAGTCGTCGTCGTCGAACATTTCCTGAGTGGTCTGACTCATTCTCACCTTCATGACGAGGGCCCCGGCGCGCAAGCGCCGGGGCCCGGGGTTACGGGTAGAACACCATCACCAGCGACATGACGCCGGTTTGTCGTTCCGCGCGGGCTGCCATGAACGGCGCCAGGCGCGGGGATCGCATAAGCGTGACCGAGACCACCTTTCGTGCGGATGGGAACATCGGTGACCGCCAGACTCGAAGCAGCCTGAAACGGGCGATCCAACGGTGTACCAGCCCTCCCTTTCCTCTGCTAACCGGTAATTCCTTACATGGTGCTGTCGTGCTGTCGGATCTTCCGCCGGTGCTGGAACCCCACGCGAATTTCATGGCCCCTGCACGTTCGGCAGATCTTGCTCCGGCGAAGCCCCACTCACCTACATGGCCTCACCGGCGACGCCCGGGTCTATGCAGCAACCCGGTTGGTGCTCGATCCGTACTGCCTTGGGCGGTGCGCTGCCCAGAGCAGCTCCAGCTCGATGTTTCGTGGTCCAGTACCAGCATGGGCTGGCAATGTTACGTCGGCGTCTTCATGTTCCTTTGTTGCTTACTTCAGGAACTCTAACCAACCTCTCTCCGAATGTCTACTCCCGGCACCATAGATTTTCTGAGCAACGTCCTACATGCCCCGTAGCGTGGCGGCCTCGCGGTAGTCGCCGCCCTGCAGCTGTTGGCGAGCACCGCCGCTCACCTGCGGTATGGCGTCGACATTGCCATGGCGATCAAACTGATCGTTCACGACGTGAAGTCCCGCACGCTGGTAGGTGACCTCGGCCGGATCGCACGAGACTGCCAGCTTGATGAGGCAGGTCTGCGTGAATATCTGAGTGAGCAGCACATCCCTGCGGACGTGCGCGACCTGCTGCAGTACGTCCAAGGCGGAGACCGTCACAAGCTTCGCGAAATGGTGAAAACAGGATCCGCGACTGCACAAGCCCGTCTCAGCAGCGTCCGTTGTGGCGCTGACCAGCGGTGACATGGCAGGTCGGGCTGGGGGGATGATGGTGCATTGTGTCGCCTCGTCTGCCGTACCTGATCTTCTGCCGGGTGCTGGGTTGGCTGGTGCTGATCACCCGAACCAGTGCTGCCAAGAACGCCGAGATCCTTGTGCTACGGCACGAGGTGGCGCTCCTACGGCGGCAAGGCGCGAAGCCGCGCTTGAGTTGGCCTGACCGTGCCGTCCTCGCCGCGTTGATCCGGTTGCTGCCCAAGCAGTTGCAAGCGTGGCGGCTGGTGACCCAGGCGATGGTGCTGACCTGGCATCGTCGCCTTGTCGCGAGAAAGTGGACGTATTCCAACTACGCCGGGCGACCGCCGGTGAGCGCGGACCTCGCCGATCTGATCAGACGGCTCGCCGTCGAGAATCCATCCTGGGGCTACGTCCGGATCCAGGGTGAACTGCGTAAGCTCGGCCATCACGTCAGCCGTACCACCATCCAGCGACTACTACGCCGCCGCCGCATCCCACCGGCACCGCAGCGCGCGCAGACCACATGGCAACATTTCCTGCGCACCCAGGCGCAGACGGTGCTGGCCTGCGACCTCCTGCACGTCGACTGCGCGCTCACCCTCAAACGCGTGTATGTGTTCTTTGTGATGGAGGTCGGGACCCGCTACGTTCACGTGCTGGGAGTCACGACCAACCCCGACGGGGCCTGGACCGCGCAGGCGGCCCGCAACGTGCTGATGGACCTCGGTGAGCGCACCGGTAGGTTCCTCATCCGCGACCGCGGCGGCCAGTTCCCGAACGTGTTCGCCGCGATCTTCACCGGTGCCGACATCGAAGTGATCAAGACCCCGGCGCGCTGCCCGCGGGCGAACGCCTACGCCGAACGGTGGGTGAGAACACTACTCAGCGAACTCACCGACCGGATGCTCATCTTCGGGCAGCGACATCTTCGCCACGTCCTGGCCGAGTACGTGCGACACTACAACCACAGCCGGCCGCATCGGGCCCTTGACCTGTCACCGCCACGCCCACCGGCCACCGTCATCGACCTTGCCGAACAGCGGCGGATACGCCGAAAACCGATCCTCGGCGGGCTGATCAACGAGTACGAACGCGCCGCGTAGATCATCAAGAAGCCGCAGGTCACCGCAGGTACGGGGGTATTGAGCCCCTACAGGTTGTAGAAGGCGCGGGCGGCGGCGATCACGTGTTCTCCGGCGTGCCGGCCGTGCCGGCTGTTGCGCCGCGACACCGCCGATTCTGCGGTCTCGTGGCGCAGCGTTTCGATGTCGGTGGCGGTGACCTCGTCCAGGCGCCGGTCGCCCCACATCGCGCCCATCCGTGTCCAGTAGTTGCCGTAGGTGCGCCGTGCGCCCGGTCCGGCCGCCGCCGCGACCACCGGCAGATACTCCTTCACTGTCGGCATCGGGTGCCGGGCCCGCAGGTCGTCACGCAGGTCGGTGATGGTGACGCCGAGGTCGGCGAGCATCCGCCACGCGTCCGCGACCCGGTCAGCCGGGGCGGCCATCGCGTCCCCTGACGATCTGGCCGTGGCGGCGGGCCAACTGCCGGTCGATCCTCGCGATCGGATGGACCACGAGCAGACCAGCGTCGGGCAGCGCGGCGAGAAGAACCTGCGAGCCGGTGAGAATGGCGCACATCCGCCGGGCCGCAATCGGCAGCACCAGGGACCCACCCGCGCCGATCGGGCGGCCGCCGTGATCGGCCAGGGCGGCGACGATGCAGCCGTGCTCGACGGTGAAGGCGACCCGATCGTGCGGCAGCCAGCTGAGTGCGGTGAGGACCTTGCCGGCCCGGATCACGCCGGACGGGGTCAGGCGCGCGCAGGCGTACGCCGTGACATCGCCGTCGCCCTGGGGGGTGGGCGGCAGATCGCCCACCGGGGCAGGTTCAGGCCGCGCTCGCGGCAGGGCTGCGGGGATGAGCGCGGCGATCGGCTGTTCGGGTGGGCAGTCGGATGGTGGCACGCGCCTCATGCTCGCCACCGGCCCATGGGGTCGGCGAGGCGTTTACCGAGGGAGTGACCCTCGATCGGAGTATGACGGCGTGCATCCCGAGTGCTCCACGGTGATGGCCTGCGACCAGCTACGATTCGCGGAAGCCGATGTTCGTTTCGCGTGGATCGTGGTGTCCGAGGGGGGATTGAACCCCCACCGTCGTGATGCACGCCCCGTAGGACGTGTTCATGTGGTGCAATCTATGGGCTGACCTGCAACGCCATCAAGTCACTGTCCATAGCAGACACGCAGCGCCCGGCGGTGGTTCTTCTCCTACTTGAACACCGCTGTTCGCAGTGCGAGCCGCAATGACGCCGTGAGCCATTAGCGAGATCCGCGCAATTGGCATGGCGAAGCGACTGTCGTCACTCGCGCGCAGCCCACGGGTGCGCGTCCACACTGCCCGTCGCCACTCCCACTATTCGTGTCGATGACCTACGAAGGTCGCTCCGCCTTGCCATGGTGCCCGGCCGAAGAATACGCCTGTTTGGTCGCGCTGCCCGCAGTATTTCAGCAGGAAGGAGCTGAAGGAGAGCTCGTCGTGGAAGATCGTGTTGAAGTTCGGGGCGATCATGGCAACTGTCCACAGGTTGGGATCGTTCTGCAGCGTGCGCCAGACGCAGATCCATCCGTCTGCTGTCACTCCCCAGGGAATGACGCCAGCCGGCTGGGGATGGTAGGCAGCCATCACGCCCGCGTGTGACGCGGCGACACGCGCCGCTTCGACGGCGAGGACGGTAGTCAGGTTGAAGTCTGGACACGGGTCGGGTCCAAGAATGCGAATGTCACAGAAGACGCCGACGCCAACGTGGTCGACGATGGTCTGGTAGTCGGTCGGCAGGTCTACGCCGAGGATTTTCGCGACTTGGGTCCAATCGGCGGACGGAGCCGCTGGAGCATCGCCGATCACGGCTAGTAGCTCGGCGGACTCGTTCTGCGGCGGCTGTCTCCCCCAAAGTGGCGCAGCTGTTCCGGGTTGTGTTGGAGTAGCCGCAACTGCAGTCGATGGTTGAGCACCGATCGGCCGGAACGCCGGCGCTGCCGATCCGACGGCTGTCGCAGGATCGAACGGACTAGGGATGGTTCCCTCGACTAGCGCGCTGAGAAAGCGGCACATCGGTCCAGGGTATTCCTGCCATTGCAGGAAGTCGCGATCAGCGGACACGACAGGCCATGCATCTGGATCACCTGAATTGGTCAGCCAGAAGCACATCTCGCCGCCCGGGCCTTCGGCGAATGGAAGTAGGCCAGCCGGCTCTGGGTGGATAGGGTACGGAAAGAGTCCGTCGCCGTCGGCGCGCCATTGGCGCATGTCCTCTAGCCAGTTGGCGTAGAACCCGAGGTAATCGGTTCGAGGACTACCGACGTCGCCCGGGCGTATGATCCTGACGAGGTCCCGGAACTTCCCATCTGGGAACGTCTGTATGAGTCTCTTGTAGTCGCTGGGCAAGGTGAGGCCAGCGAGCGATGTTTCGATCGCGGCCCAGTCGTAGGTTTGAGATGACACAGGTGATATCCCGGCCAGATCGGCTAGCTGGGTCACGCAGTCGTCGCGGCCTTGCACGATGGAAGCCTCCCCATATCGCCCGTTTCTCATACCTTATCCCTCGCGTGGTCCGACACCATCGCCTGCTGCCGGACCACGCGAGGGATTTGGCCAGTTAGGGCATGTTATACACCTGGATGTGAGCGAACCCGCTCGCGCTTAAAATGTAAACATCGATCTTGTACGGCACGTAGTCGACAGCGTTGGAGCTGTATCGGGGAATGGCGGCGTAGAAGACGCGTTCGTTGCGGTCCAGGCGGGCCCTGACTTGCTGTTCTACGCCTTCCATGCCGGTCCAGCCGTTGGCATGGGGATACATGGGGACGATGTTTTCCAGGTCACTGGAGCCGCCGAACTGGCGAGCAATCAGATGTCCGCGCTCGTGGGTGCCTGACAGGTAGCCCCTCGGGGTTCGTGGGGCACGGCTGTCGATGGCGGTGGCGCTGGGCGTTAGGCAGGCGAATGCTCCGCGCGCTCGGCCGTGGTCGTCCAGTGGCAGGTACTCGATCGTCGACAGTGAGTTCGTCTGCCCGGCGCAGCCACGTTCCTTGTCCTCGATCTCGGTATCGGTCACGTAGCGGGGATCGGGTGCCGAATCGCCGCCGAGCATCATCAGCAGAACCAGTGTCGGGGCCATTCGGAGCCACAGGGGTGGGACGGGTGGGGGTTCCACGGGCGCCGCCGGTGGTGGCGCGAACGGCAGCGGTGGCAGAGCGGGCGGGGCGAGCGGCGGAGCAACGAGCTGGGGTCGCTGGCCTTCACAGCTCGCGCTCATCATGTTGGTCGCGGTGCAGAGGGTTGGTCGGCTGCCGCCGGCTCCGCCGTCGTCGAACCGGTGGCCATCGAGTTCAACGTTGGTAATTGGATTGCCGGCCCCGAACGCGTACCGGTTGCCGGTCCAAGGGTCCTGGCAGAGGTTGAGGTCGGATAGCGCACCGTTGTACGCGTCGCGGGTGAGGAACCTGTTGAGGCCCGGGTCATAGTCACGGAAGCCCATGTCGTAGGTCCCGCTTTGCTGGTCCCAACGTTTTGAGTTGAACCGGTACGGGTTGTACGGCTCCTTAGTCGGGTCCGTGGGGTTGGGCTTGTCGATTCCGGTGAATTGGGAGTCGTCGTTGGCTCCGTACGCGGTGTAGCCGTAGGTGGCCTTGGTGTCGCCAGAGTTGTCGGTTAGCTGCTCTACGTCGGTGTGCGGGTTGTATCCGTAGTAGCCGTCTTCGGATCCGCCGCTATCGCTGGTCGTGGTTTGGGAAAGCCGCTCACCCCAGGGCGAGTACTGGTAGGACTTCGAGATCTTCCCGGCGGATTCTTCGTTGAGCACGTCCGTCGTCAGGCCGAGGTAGTTGAATGCGGTGGTCTTCTCCTTCGACGTACCGACATCCGTGGTCTTGGCCGCTGTGCGATCGAGTGGATCGAAGGTCGAGCGGGTGACGGCGGTGCTGGTGCCGAGGTTCTTGCGGTTTTCCACGATGTGGTCGAAGCCGTCGTAAATGTTGCGCTCGATGAGCGTGCCGTTGGCGGTAACGGTGTCGAGCCGCCCGAAGGGGTCGTAGTTGTAGGCAGAGGTCGTGCCGGCGCTTGTGGTGGTGATGAGCCGGTTGCGGTTGTAGGTGGACGTCGTGGTGATGCCCTTGATCGTCTGAGATACCACGTTGTTGTTTGCGTCGTGCACGTACGTCTCGGATCCGGCGCCGTCCCCAGTAGTGGTGGAGTTGGCAATGCGGTCGCGTGGGTCGTAGGTGTAGTCGGCTGTGGTGGTCAGGTACACGCCGTGGTTGTCGGCGTTCATCTTCTTGGTGACCTCGTGCGTTCGGTTGCCGTTGAGGTCGTAGTCGATGGCGTGGTCAGAGACGAGTGTGCCGTCGGGCCTCTTCTCGGTTTGGGTCCTCAGGAGTCCGTCGAAGAAGTATGTGTATGCGACGGTGTTGCCGTTGCCCTTGGCTTCGCTCAGCCGTTCGGTCTTGTCGGTGTAGGTGAACGTAGTGATCTTGGGAGCGGGGTCTGAGGCCGACGTTCCGTTGGTGACTTTGCTCAGCAAGTCGCGCGCATCGTATTCATACGAGTTGTACGCGGTGTCGTGGGTTTGGGTGGCGGGTGCGCCGTTCTCGTTGTAGGTGAACGAGCTTGTGTTCAGAAGTGTCGACCCATGTCTTTCGGCAACGGTCTTGACTTGATTCAGCTGCGTGTAATCGACGGTGTAGGCGTCGACCCGCGCACTGGGGGACGCATCGGCGATCGTGATCAGGTTTCCGTTGGGATCGTAGAGATAGCTGTAGTCGTGCTTCTCGCTGTCGGTCTCCCCGGTGTTGTCGCGCACCAGCTTGACCGCGTCGGCGACGACTGTGCCGCCGGCTTGGTCGGACAGCGTGATCTTCTTGTCTGAGCCCTCATTGAACGGGTACGAGCCGAGGCTGGTCCAGGCGCCGCCGCCGGTGGATTGGTTGACGGTCTTGGCTGTGGTGCCACTCGCGTTCTCGACGGCGAATTTGGCGTCGGTCGCAGCTCCGCTGACCTGTGGGTAGCGTACGAAGACCTCATAGGTGCCGGTCTGCGGGATGTTGAGCTTCCAGGCGAACGTGTTGGTGCCTGAGCCGGCGGCATGCGTCTGGTGGTCGTAGCCGTACTGCCCACCCGTGGCCGCTGTGGGCCAGGTGCCAGTAGCGGTCACATTCTGCGCGTCGGCGTTGTCGACAAGCACAACCTGCTTACCCACCGGGACACCGTCATCTGCCCGGGTCTTCTGCTTCCCGTCTGGGTAGTACTGCCATGTCATCGTGCGCGTAGAGGAACCTCCCGCGCTCGTCAGTTGCCGTAGCGTCTGCTTGCCAAGATTGTCATAGTCGTACGAGGTCACGATGTCCCACGAGTCGGTCGACGTGCGCGTCCATCCGTTGTCGTAGTACGTGAGAGCGGTGTCGTTGCGTACTGCCTGACCGTTAGACGGAGGCGCTGACACTCTGACTAGGCGACCGGCATCGTCGTACGAGTAGAAGGTCGAGTCGGCGGACGCATAGCGAGAGTCGTCCTTGTCGTAGGCCGAGCGGACTTCCTTCTTGCGGTTGAGCTGGTCGTAGACGATGACTTCGGCGAAATCGTCAGGGTCATCCGTCGTGGCGCCCCCGCGTGGCGTGGTGACCTTGACGATGTTGCCCGCCTGGTCGTATTCGGTGCGTGTAGTTCTGTACTGCAAACTGCCCGCGTTGACGTGCGGCACCTTCAATTCGATGGGCTTGCCGCGGGCGTCGAGGATCTTGATGGTTGTGTTGCCAGCCTGATCGGTGGTGGCGATGATCAGGCCGTCCTTGTCATAGGTGTTCGTCGTGAACTTGCCGATCGCGTCGGTGACCTTCGTGCCGCGGTGTGCGGTGTCGTACTCGTACTTGCGGGTGAAGTCGTTGGGATCCGCGGATGCGTTTGTCCTCGCGTCGATCATCGTGGCCACGTTGCCGACGTTGTCGTAGGTGTATGTGAGCTTCTTTCCGTCGGCGTTGGTGATCTCGGTGAGCTGATAGAGCTCGTCGTATGCGTTGATCGTGCTGTAGTCGCCCACGGTTGGAGTCAGGTTTCCCATCGGCTCCGTGGTAGTGATCAAGTTGCCGACCCTGTCGTACGTATAGGAGGTCTTGCGCTCAGGATCGCCGGCATTGTCCAGCGGAGCCGTCGAGGAGGTGACGCGATCTGCGTTGTCGTACACCGCGGTGCTGGTAGCCCCGTTAGCGGCAACGCTGACGGTGACGTTGTCATTGGCGTCGTACGCGGGTGCCGGCGTGGTGATCAATTTGCCAGCAGCTTGATCCTTGGGTTCAGTCTTGACGAGTGGACGGCCGAAGGCGTCGTAGTCTTGCGTCGTCTCCTTGCCCAACGGGTCGGTGACCGTGCGGACGTTGCCTCGCA
Source organism: Hamadaea flava (assembly GCF_024172085.1). Taxonomy (NCBI): domain Bacteria; kingdom Bacillati; phylum Actinomycetota; class Actinomycetes; order Micromonosporales; family Micromonosporaceae; genus Hamadaea; species Hamadaea flava. The sequence continues at coordinate 2,034,321 of NZ_JAMZDZ010000001.1, forward strand.
CGTCGTAGGCGAAGTGAGTCGTCTTCGTCAGTGCGTCCGTGATTACCGTCGGGTACCCGTTGGGGTCGAAGCCGCTGTAGCTGGTGGTGTTCCCATTTGGATCCTTCGCTGATTGCAGCTGGCCCCACGAGTCGTAGGTGTTCACGGTGGTGTAGTCGCCGTCAGCGGGGGTGCTGGTGCCGATGGGATCAGTCACTGTGGTGAGGTTGCCCTCGGTGTCATATCCGAAGGTCCAACGCCGGCCCTCCGAGGATTGCTTGGCGATCAGGTCGGCCCAGTGGCCGTTGAGCCCGGTCTGGTACGCGAAGGTGGTGCCGGGCCAGCCGTTCTTGACCTGCTCGGCGTCCTTGATCGCGGTGGGGTAGCCGGTCTTCGGGTCGTACGCCCAGGTAGACACGGCGCCGTTGGCTTCTTCAAGCCGAATGACGTTGTGGTCGGTATCCCAGCCGAGCTTGGTGGTTTCGTTCTTGGCGTTGGTGGTCTGGAACGGCCGTCCGAATCCGTCGGTCAAGCGTGTAGTCGAGTGATGTTCCGGGTCGACGACCGCTGTGGAGATTGTGTCACCGGCCTGCCCGTCGGGATCGGTGTAGGCGAACGAGGTCGGGTTGCCGAGCCGGTCGGAGTAGCTCTTGGTCGCCCAATGGAATTTGGGGTCGTCGTCGGGCAGGTCATAGTAGGCGATGCCCGTGCCATGCCCGCGTGGGTCGGTGACCTTGACGAGCTTGACGTTCTTGTTGCCTTGGGTCATGTCGTATTGGAAGCCGAACACCTTCGGCTGGGCAGCGCCCGCTCCATCGACAATCTCGCCGAGTAGTCCCTTGTCGGTGTAGGTGAGGTTCAGCGTGCGGCCTGATATGTCGGTGATCGCGCGTACATGGTCAATGATCTTGGGGTTGGTCAGATTGTTCTGCCCGGTGACCTTGGTCCACGTTGTGTCGTTGACGTAATCGTAGGTGTCGCCTTTGGCCCAGTAGGCGATGGTGAGGGTCTGCCGTCCGGCGGCGTCGGTGATGTATCGCAGGAACTTTGTGGGTTTGTTCTGCGATCGGCGGACCTCGTATGTGAAGGTCATGAGGTTGCCGTTGTTATCTTCAATCGACGACAGATACCCGTCACAGTCGTAGTAGAAGACGGTCCGGTCCGGCCGGGTGATCGTCCAGGCGCGAGACTGCTCGGTCTGCGGCGTGCATGGTACGAGCTGCTGCAGGTACAGGTGCACGCCCTTGGGTGAGATCCACTCCCCCGCTGTCGCATTCCATGTAAATGTGTGTGTTGTGCCGTCGCCGTCGGTGAGTTTCACCGTCGTCGGGTTCGGGTTGGGGTGGAAGTCCAAGGGGGTGCCTAGGCGCATCAGCGACGACGCCTGAACCGACCATCCGTAACCGGCGACGCTGTCGGTGGTGTCCTGCGAGTTGTAGGCCATCCGCACGAACGTCGACAGTCCGCGCGACGGATTGGTGAACGCATTGTAGGACCATACGGTGTTTCCGGCGTGCAGATTGTTCATCAGCGTGGAGCCCGCGCCGGTGTTGGTCCCGGTGTAGGCGTAAAACTTCTCCAGACCCAACTGGTCTGAGGTCGGCTCTTCCACCGCGACCTTCTGGTCGAGTGGCGCGATGCCGTTACTGGCGGACAACCATTGGCCGGTGGTCTTGTTGTGCAGCTCCCAGCGCAGCACGTAGTCGGTGCGTTTGTTCGCCGGATCCGACGACGCCGGGGTCTTGACGGTGGCGGCGACGTCGGCCGTCGACCCGGCGGTGATGTCGCGGGGCAACGCGGTCGCGACCTGGTTGCCGCTGGTGGTGACGTCGGTGCCGTCGGGCAGCGTCCAGTGGTAGGACAGCTCCCAGTTCGCGGCCGACCACGCCACGCCCGTGGGATTGGATACTGAGACGGTGACGGGGTAGGTGCTGGCGGGTGTCATCAGCCCGGCCGTTGCCGGCGCGTAGTAGGTCGACTCGGCTGTGGGCTCGAGGTAGGTGACCCGCAGTGTGGGGCGCAGCATCGGCTCGGCGGCCTCGCTGGACAGCAGCATGTTGCGCTGGGTCGACACCGACTCGTCGCGCATCTTGAGCAGGAAGCCGTAGTTCGACGTCGGCGTTGTCAGCCAGCTCTTGACGGTGTTGGTGACCGTCCACGACTCCCACTCGGGGTCGTTGGTGAATCCGTCGAAGTAGGACTCGGCGGTCGGGTCGTAGTCGCCACCAGGCGTGGTCCAGGCCGTGCCTGAGGCGGCGCTGTTCCAGGTGGCTGTAGTCTCGTCGAAGGCACGGGTGAGCCGGTGGACGTCGGCCTTGCCGTTGGTAACGTCCCCGGGATACAGATAGGTGTTCCACATCTCCAGTTCGGCGCCGACCACGTTCGCATTCGCCGGGACGCCCGTCAGATTGGTGAATTTCACCAGGCCCCGGGTGTCGCCGTACACGCTGGAGTTGTTGCCCGGGGACACGTATGGATCGCCGTCGTAGACGTTGACGTTGGTGGTCGGCTGCGCCGCCGACAGCGTCGTGTCAGGCACCTGGTTGGCCGACGCTTCCCGGAACACCTTGGTGATGCGACCAGCCTTGGGCAGCAGCACACCCTGGGTCGGCCCGGCGATCACTTGACCGTCGGCGGTCTTCACCGCGATCATGTAGTAGTAGAAGTGCCGCTTGAGCGGATCTGTCTCGTCCGTCGGCGTCGGCGTCGCGGTCGTGTCCTGATAAGCCAGCGACGTCTTGCCCACCGGGGCGACCAAGGTCGCGGCTGACGGGACGAAAGTCTGGTTGACGCTGCGGTGCACCTGGTACTCGACGATGTCGTCCCCGGTCGCCGTCGACGGGTCGGTGTAAGCCGGCCATGTCAAAGCTGCGCCTGTCGCAGTGATGGTGGTCGGTGGATCCACTGCGACGGCCGGTCGGCCGAAGGTCACCACCAGCTTCGGCAGGTTGTAATCACGGCGGTTGTTGTCGTACGCGTACTCCGACGCCTCGTAGACCGGACCACCCCGGCCCTTGTCGGCCTCGTCGACGGCCTTGACCATGAAGCCGTAGTTGGGCTGCGTGCCGTTGACCCAATCCTGCACGACGTTGCGCACGGGGAAGCTGCTCCAGACGCTGGAGACGCCACGCTTCTTGGTGGTGGTGCCCCACTTGGTGAACCGCACGGCGTCGGCGATGACGGACTTGTTCGCCACGTCGCCGAGCACGACCTTGCCGGTGGTGCCCGCCGCGAACGGATGCACCCCAAGAGTCTTCCACACGCCGTCGGCCGCACCGGTCTGGTCCACCGTGTACGCCTTCGACCCGCCGTTGTAGAACACCGTGTACGGGGTCGCGGTCGACCGGTCGGACTCCGACGTGAAGTGCACCTCGACCTGATAGTCCCCGGCCTCGGTGATCGTCGGCGTCCACGTGTGCGTGTTGCCGGCCGTCGCGTCGTTGTTGTACCGGTAGTCCGCGCCGATCGCCTTGGCCGTCAACGCGTTCGCCGAGTACGGCCAGGTGCCCGAGAACGAGGTCCCGGCGTCGCCGTCGTCGACCACGATCACGTTCCCCGCGGGCTGCGCCGCCATCGCCGTGTTGATACTCCCCCAGGTCGCCGTCGACTCGTCCCAGGAACTGGTCACCCGACGCGCTTCGAGAGCCACGTCGTACGACCAGTCCCAGTGCGTCTGCGAGTAGTACAGCTGCAACTGCGCGTCGTCGATCGGCGTACCAGCCGGAATGCCCGTCAGCGGGAACCGCAGCAGCGACCGCCACGTGTTGACCGACTCGGTGCCGACCCGCAACTGGTAGGTGCCGTTATAGTTCGCGTTCTGAGATCCCGAGTAGATCTCGACGTCCTGCCCGTCCGACGGCACCGGCTGGATCTTGACCGTGGGGTCGATCGTCACCGGATACCGCCGCGCCGGGTCGGCCAACCAGGCCGCGTCCGGCACGATCGTGATCTCCGCCGTCGAACCGTGCTGCGTCAGCGTCTGCGCCACGCTGCGCGACATCGTCTTACCGACGTCGGACTTCGCGTCGTCCTTCGAGTCGAACATGTACGGCGCGGGCATCACGAACAGCACCCGGCCGCCGTCCGGCCCGGTGAACTCGATCAACCCATCGGCCGCCTGGCGCGCAATCAAACCGCCGGTCTTGATCGACATCGTCACCGCGAACGGCTCCACCGGCGCCTTCGCCAGGACGAAGTCCTCCTGCAGCGTCGTCGGCGTTACTTCGTAGACCACGTCCGCGCCACTCGCCGCGCCCGGGTACGTGATCGTCGAGCCGGCGACCTTCGGCGTCAGGTCCGCGGGCACTCCCGCCAGACCCAGCTCGAGGTGCCGGCCACCGGACTCGAACCGCACCAGCTTGTCGCTGCGGTCACCGAAACGCGAGGTGAACGCGTTGGCGACATTCTGGTACGCCCAACCGCCCGACCCGGTACGCACGGTGAGGTCGATCGGCTTCCAGGTACGACCGTCGCGGTAGTTCAGCGGAGTCTGCGACACCTCGGCCTGCATCCGGCCGTCCGACAGCTGATAGAACCGCGCGTTCTGCGTACGCCGAGCGGTCAGCTCCTTGACCCGCTTGGCCGGCGCCCACGCCTTGCCCTTCGTCGCCGGGTCGTCGTGCGGCACCCCGTCCAGCTTGAGGTCGACCGACTTCCGCGGCTCCTTCGGCCGAGGCGCGGTGCTCACCCCGAACAAGCGGCGAACCGGATCCCAGAACCCGCCCGGATCATCCGCGGGCTGCTGGGCACTCGACGGTGCGGCGAACGCCGGCACACCCGAACCCATGATCATGACGATGCTCAATGCGCCGGCCAACAGCCAGCGACAGCTCCCGTTTCGCAAGGCCGAATCCTCCCCAGGACCAGGTGCTCAGCACCCGAATCGGCCCACCGCTCACAGAGCCAGACATCGTGCGAACGGCCCCCGTGCCGGTGGAGTCTTCAGTTGTCGCGCCGCCGATCCAGCGTCATCGCATCGACCGGCATGCAACTTGCATGTGTCCGGAGCCTTTCCCTTCCTGCCTGACGTGTCAACCCTGGGGAGGGAGACTCAAACAACGAAGCAGTCCGCCGATCGATTGCCGACCACCTGCAGAAACGTAGCGCGGACCATCGGCCTTCACATCGAGATCCGACGTTATCTGTTCGTTATGCTTGCCACTGCATTGATGTCATGTGGCCCGTGACGCGACAGTCACCTGGCGCGTCACATAAGAGTTGGCCTATGTCGCAGGTACGCCAGCGGGACGTAGTGGTGGCGGCGGGACACGCAGTCGCGCGTGGCACCCTCTGCGCGGACGTGGTCCATGTACACCTGGACTCGGCTCACTATGCGTCGCCCGCCACCGGTCATCGGCATCTGACCCCGAGTTGGGGGCGCCGCCTGTCGCCGGGGAGGGAAAGGGGCGCTTCACCTCAAAGGGCGGCGATAGCGAGAGTGCAGCGAAACCCGCCGAGCGCGGCGCGCTCCTCGGGGCACCGCAGGGGTGGGCGATGACCGTCGCGTTCTCAGTTTGCCGACACGCCCCCGGGTCTCGATCGCGATCTCGTACTACTCGTCGGCGCGGCCAAATGACCGGGCAGTCATGTTTCTCCGGCGAGCCTCACACGCTTTCTTCCCACGTGCTCTTGAGGAATTTGGCCCTGTCGGTGGGTGCGGCTCCGTTCGTCGTTGACAGCCGCGCTCGCCGGGCCATGGCGTGCGGCAGGCGCCGAGGCAGTGGTGCGGATCAGTCGTAGATGGACGCGGCGCAGGTGCCGCACATGTGTGCCGGGCGCTGTGGTGGTGCCGGTTCGCCGTAGGCTGCCACGGCCGTGCCGCAGAAGGCGGTGGCAGCCCCGAACCGGGTCGTGGCGTGTTTGGTGCCGCCAGCGTCGCGGGTGGGTCTGGGCTGGGCGTACGCCAGGACCGCCATCGTGCGTGAATGAGCCATGCCGGTCACCGTACGCCGCGACCTGGGCATGCTCCCCCGCAGCATCATCGCTGGGGCGATGGCTGCGCGTCCTCCGCGTCACGGCGACCGATGCCAACCGTCTCCACAGGGTTCGGCAGGTCGGCCGTTCGTCCACACTACGGATGCTGATGCGTCACGCATGGAATACGTCGCCTCGGCCCCTACCGCGCGAGGGGCATTGGCGGGTCGGCTCGGTCCGGCCAGGGGTTTCACTCAAGGTGCGCTGCGGGCGGCCGATATATCGACGTGTCTCGCTGTCTCGCCGCAAGCGGCCAAGACAGGCGGGTGGATGCGCTTGCTACAGCAGCTCTTGGTCATGAGCGATGTCGAGGGCATGCCGACGGCTACCAGCGCCGAGCTTGGCGTAGAGCCGGGCGATGTATGTACGCACTGTGGATACGCTCAGGTGCAGGTCGGCAGCGATCCCGTCGGTTGGTGTGCCGGCCTGCAGGTGGCACAGGATTTGCGCCTCCCGGCTGGTCAGCGTGGTCAAGCGAACGTCCTCGCGAGCGATGGCCCCCGCTAGGCCGCTGGCGGTGAACCCAGCCGGTGACACAGCGGCATGCCGGACGGTTGCGATGATCTGAGCAGGCGACGCCGACCATGACAGCAGCGCCGACAAGCCAGTCTGCAACGCCCACAGCAGCAGCGCATCGTCGGTGTCACCGATCAGCACGATGCCCAGCTGCGGATGCGCTCGACGCAACCGGACCGCAAGGTCGGCGGCGTCTGGAACAGCGATGGTGCTCAACGCCACCACGTCGGTGGGCTTCTCCGCGATCACCTGCCAGGCCTCGGCCTCGCTAGCCGGCTGAGCGACCAGTTCGATATCCGGCTCGTGGGCGATCATGCTGAGGTATCCCAGGCGTATGAGGGTGTTCGATTCCACTGTGACCAACCGCACGATCATCGCAGCTTTGCCCCTTCCCCCGGCGGTGTCGCACCGTTGTCCGACGACGTGGGCTTCGCGACGGCCGGGGACGCACCCGGGTCGGTGGCCCGGGCATCGGATCGCGCTCCGGGGGGCGGATACGCTCGCACTGATGCCCGGGCCCGGTGAGGGTTCCGATCCGTGGCCGAGCCGTTCGTCCATGGGGGCGCGGACGAACACTCTCGATCTTGGACCCTACGGGTTGTTCTGAAAGCTGCGGGTCGCCCGTTAGGCCGGATGACGCGCATCATCGTGTCGCGAGTTCGTTGCGTGTTGACAGCCGGTGCGTGGCCTCGGCTGCGCGTCGCGATACAGCTGGTGGTATCAGTTGCCGTGCTCGGCAAAGGGGACCTTGCAGTTTTCTTGGCGAGCAAGCGCATCGGCCTACCCGGCGGGCACACCAGCCGAACGGCGTGATGTTCTGCTGCACCGATAGGTGACAGGTGTCGGCTCGCGTGTTCCCCGCTCGGAGACTCGTCCTTCGTATTCTTGCGCCTGTAGGACCGCCAAGGCCCTCACCGCCATTGGCCGGTGCGGCTGGGCCAACTGCTCAACCTGGTTGGCTAGCTCCCGGATCCTAACGGGAGCTCTCGCACGTCGTCGGCCGCCAACGCCGCCGTCGACAAGCCTCCGAATCCACGAATTGAGGTTGAGCCCACGGAACTCATGCACTGGCAGGGCTGCCGCCCTCAGTGAGTGTTTGAGAAGTCGTTCTTGATCGTCCGTATGCCGGTTGTTCGATGCCTGTCGACTCGTCCATAGTGGTCGGGTGCCGCGCTCCCGCCGCTACCCTTCGGACCTGACCGATGCCCAGTGGGCGGTGATCGAGCCGCTGCTGCCGCAGGTGAAGACCGGTGGACGGCCGGAGAAGCACTCACGCCGCGACATCGTGGACGCGATCTTGTACGTGGTCCGGGCAGGGTGCTCATGGCGGCAGTTGCCGTTCGACTTCCCACCCTGGCAAACCGTCTACTGGTACTTCGTGCGCTGGGAAGAAGCCAAGGTCACCGAGCAGATCATGGTTGCGCTGCGCCGGCGGGTCCGCGTTGCACAGGGGCGCCGGGAGGAGCCCTCCGCCGGAGTCATCGACTCCCAGAGTGTCAAGGGCGCCGACACCGTACCGCGTCGGACCAGGGGCTACGACGCGAACAAGAAGATCAACGGCCGCCCAAGCGGGCCCGTGGCTCAGGCGCGGGTAAGCGGTTCATCGTCACCGACACCCTCGGCCTGCTCCTGGTCGTGTGCGTGATGGCCGCCTCGGTCCAGGACCGCGACGGCGCGAAGACCACCCTGCTCAGCGTGTACCTGTTCACCCCGGTTCGGTTCGTCTACGCCGACGCCGGATTCGCCGGGCTGCTGGTCGAGTGGTGCCAGCGCATCCTGCGCACCACCCTGCACATCGTGCGCAAGGCCCCTGGCCAGAAGGGGTTCGCGGTGATCGCCCGCCGCTGGGTTGTCGAGAGGTCTCTGGCGTGGCTGACCTCCCACCGCAGGCTTGCCCGCGACTACGAACGCGACCCGCGTACCTCGGAAGCGATGATCCGCTGGGCCGCGATCAGCGGCATGGTCCGCCGGTTGACTCGGGGCGGTCCGGCCACTCGCCCGCAGGCATGGAACTTCGATTGATCACTGCCTCGTGGCTCACGCGCTGACCGTCGAGGCCTGAATATCAGGTGGCGTGTGGGCGCTGACCTGCGATGCTGTCCCGGTGACCGGCATCCACTCCGTGATCCTCGTGGGCCTGTTCTCGGCGAAAGACCGCGACTACCAGGACCGTCTCGACGCGCTGCAAGCACAGGTCACGGCACTAGGAGGCCAGGTACTGGACCGGTTTGTCCAGCGCCGGGGCGTCTCCGATGGCGGCGTACGACTGATGTCCGCGCCGCTATCGCGCCGCTTCCTCATCGGCCCAGGAAAGCTCGACGAGATCGTCACGACCCGTACGAGTAGGAACGCCGACGCCGTCGTCTTCATCAACGACCTGACCAGCTATCAGCGCCGGTGGCTGTCAACCCGCCTCGGGTGCCCCGTGCTCACCCAGGCCGACCTCATACACGGCCTGACCAGCCCAACCCAGTCACAACATCGCGCCGGCCACGGCCACAAGCCCAACCGCCGCCACGCGTAACCGCATCACCTGACGAGCCGCGGTACATCTCACGACTTCTCAAACACTCACTCAGGGCGTCAAGCACCCTGTAACTGGGCGGATCACGTGTCGGCGGCCAAGATCGCACCGGTGACTACAGCCGAGTCGTGCACGTCTAGTCCCGATAGGAGCTGGAGGATGGCTCGTGGTATCTCGTGCGGAGGTGCCTGAGTACCGCTGCCCACGAGGACTCGTAGTTTGCGAACGGCCACGGGAAGCGGGTCCACTTCGATTTCCGCGGGGGTGTCCGGGGGCAACGCTATGCGGACCGCGTGACGTGCTGCGCCGACGAGTTGGACGCCGAGCCCCTCTTGCTGACCATGTGCAAGCAGGGTGCCGGCGAGCAGAGTTGCCGTCATCTCTACAGCGCTTCTTCCGGAGTTTCGGCTCATCGCGGCGCCGTAGACACCGGAGTAGAACCACTGCGACAGAGCGCTGGGGTTGGAGTCGTGACAATGTCTCAGGAGGGTCCTCAGGATCCCGGCTGTTCGAATGGGGTCTTGCCATGCTTGTGGCCGTGCGAGGGCCGCTGCAGCGGCACCGGCTTGCCAGCCTTCCTCGCTAGCAATGGTGATGAGGTCTGCGATGTCGGGGGCAAAGTCGCCGACGCGCTCGCGAATCATGAGTCGCCGGAGGTCGTTGCGCTCGTGAAGCGAGAGCTGGCCAACACGCAGCAGATGGTCGAGTACTGCGCTGGTTGAGAAGGAGGCGATGCCGATGTTTCGGACGAGCAGCCGTGTCGTCGCGTCGTCGCACCACAGTTGTACCGATGTCATCGCTGCCAGGTGTAGCACCGATGTCTGCACCTTGAGCCTCGGGTTTACCCCGGTGTGGTCGACTCGAATCGACTGCCGTGGCAGTTCGGCGACGAGCTTGCGCAACTGCTGAGTCTGGTCGATGAGGACTTGCCGATCCGCCTCGCTCAGCTCGGCAAGAGCGGGTCGATCGTTGTCGGGATCGTAGTAGAGCGTGCCCGCGTCCTTGGCGAGGCGTTCTTCATAGTCTCTGATGTCCCGGACGATCTCGTTGGTGATCCGGACGCGTCTGAATAGGCCCAGAGCCCTGTTGCGGATCGACTGCGGTAGCAGATTCATGACCACCAGCGCGCTCGTGTCGACGGCTACATCATGGTCGGTTGCCGCGGCGACCGTGGCGATGCATATGCCGTGCTCGCGAGGGTCGGGGTGTTCCGACGGAAGCGTACCCATGCCTCGCCGGATAAGGATCTCGGAGTACGGGCGCCCGGTGTAACCCGCCAGGACGATGAGCGGCTTCTCCCCGCGGCTGAGTTCGCGCGTCAAGCGACGCTGGTCGGCTGCGCGCTCCGGGCTGGGGCGAAGCGACTCGGTAAGAGCTTGGAGCATCGCCTCCTCGTCCTCGGTGCCGATGGCGTGTAGATAGCTGCTATCGGGCCAGCGGGTGAAGAATTCCTCGAACTTGCGCTGGTAGGCGCTCAGCAGGTCTGCGGGCACCTGATCTGAAGCAGCCGGAGTGATCAACGTTGCGCTAAGGACGTAAGCCGAGAACTCCTCGGAGTCGCCGAAACGCGTCAAGAGGGACAGGCAGCCGCGCATCAGAGATTCGGCGTTGGAGAACCGGCGATGCAACTCGATCCACATTTGCGCCGTGCCGACCGTGTCTGGTTCGAATGGCTCTGGTGCTGACGACAACTCCGCCCAGGCGTCGGCGAAGTTGTCCTGAAGCATAAGCGCTTGAATCAGCGCCCACCGCAGTCCTGCGTCTTCCGGTAATGCTGCAAGTGCGGCCTGCGTGAACTCGAAGGCCTTCCTCAGGTCGGACCCATTGAGTGCCAGTTCGGCGGCGAGCTTGAGGGCAGTGGGACGATCGGGCCAGTCCGAGTCCTGGTCCGCCAGCAGCGCGGAGAGAATCGCCTCGGCACGCTCCGTCTGGCCCTCACGAGCCAGGGTATGTGCCGCCCACAGGCGCGGTTGTGGATCATTGAAGTCATCGGCCGCATCAAGCAGTGTCTGCACGGCCGACTCAGTGTCTTCGATGTCACGGTAGGCATCTGCGAGCGTGACGGCGGCAGTGAGCGAGCGACGGCGTTCGGTTCGAAGGGCCGAGATCGCTTCGTTCGCGTTGCCAGCCGCCAACGCGGCGGTAGCTCGCACCTCGGCGGCTTCGTCCGGATGCGCTCGCTCAAGCTCGTCGATTCGAGGCAAGTCCGTCGCTCCGGTCTTCGCCAGCCCGATCAGCGCCAGCAGCAACAGGTAGTGGTCTTCCCCGGCTAGGGATATGGCCTCACGCCACGTCGGGGCCGAAAGGACGGCTTGACGGTCGAGGATCATCGCCCTGATCTGTGTCCGGCAGAACTTTGAGTCGACCTTTCCGGCAGCAGCCTCGGCGATATCGATTCGTCCCAAGAACACGGCAGCGTAGGCGACTTGTTCCGCAACGTCGGAGGCATCGGCCTCTGTCGGTGTGGCCGTTCCGCCGGCCTCCGGGGCAAGGCCGAGGTGGAGGACCATTTTGAGGTCGCCGCGCATGTTCGCCGCCTGGCATGCCAGAGCAGCGGCCTCGCTGCTATCTCCCTGCCAGACTCGACGGTCGTTGCGGGCTCGGAGTGCCAGCGCCTGTGCCTCTGTGAGGTCCCGAAGGAGGGTGCGGGAGCGTCGCTGCCTCGCGCGCGTTATCAGGGCTCGCGACCTCCAGATTGCCAGACCTGCAAACCAGAATCGGCTGAGCCAGGTGACGCTGCGCGACAGCGCGTTGTCGATTACCTCGGGGCTAAACGTCGTCGAGTCTGGATGTCCGAGTGCGACCTGCACGGACAACGTGGCGGCCGTGGCAAGTTCGTCCTTGGGAGGATCCCAGGCATCGAGTAGCTCGTCCGCACGTCGCAGGTCACCCGCGAAGAGCGCGGCCATGGCCCGCGCGTAGGGGTGATCGCTCGCGGCGCAGCCGCTATATGCGGTGAGTGCTCGTTCTCGGGCGGACGAGTCTCCGACGATCGAATAGAGCAGCGCTGCCTTGGCCAGCCAGAGATAGCGGGGCGGGGCGCCCTGATCGGCCATTCGAGTTAGGAGATCTGCTGCCAGTCGTTGCGCGCGGAAGGCGCTGGCAAGTTCGGACGCGGCCAGCTGCACGTCCCAGCCGGCCTGTTCAAGCCAGCCTGGCCGGTGCTGTTGCCAATCGGCAAGAACCGCCGCAGGTTTATCTTCGGAAGTCAGCAGAGTGACGAGTCGGCGTGCGTTGGCGGCGTCCGACTCGAACGCGGCTTCGATGTAGTGATGAAGTACTGGCGGGAACCGGCCGATCCGTCGATCGAGCCATGCCCTCTCTGACGTCGTGTGGTGCGATGGATCGACGGTCGCTGACGAGGCGGCCGGATACACGTCACGGTCGGCCAGGTACGCCCAGATGTCGCCCGGCGAGACCTCCTTATGGACGATCTCGTCGGCGTACTGCATCAAGGCATCTCCGGCTGCCTTGGTGTTCCCGCGGACCATGGTGCGGATGGTGAGTTCGAGCAGCTTGTTGAGGTTTCGCTCATCCATTGTGTGCACGGTGACTAAGCGCAGGAACTCAAATGCCTCCTTCTCCGAAACGCCCCGCCAGATCTTCCGGAGCACAGCGAAGTGCCTCTTCCTCACCTCCGACTTGAGAAATTCGCTCTTGAACTCCGCGAAGTCGGATGCATCGCTGGCTCGTTCGCACAGCTGGTATAGCTGATCGGCGCTGGTCATGGAAGCGAACTCGCACGGCTGAGCAGCACGCAGTTTGTCAACCCATGACTGAAGAAAGCCTTCCTTGCCCAACGATGCCAGGGTCCACACGCCGCTGTCGGTCTGTCGTTTGGACTGGGTCCACGACACCGTCGATCCGACAGTCAGCCGGAACTCTGCGCCGTCGCCGGCCTTGCCCGGTACCTCGACGCGAAGTGACCCGTCGCCGGCGGCCATCAAAGACAGCATCGCCCGAACGGTCCAGCGTCGTTCGTACCGGTTGCCAACCTTGTCGGCGCCACCGCCAGCCAAGGGCATACGTCACGCTCCCAGCCGTAGCCGTCGAAGCATCATTATGCCCCCTTCTGGGAGGCGTCTTGTTCCCCGCCGCTACTCCTTGACTGCGCTGCTGCGCTACAGCACTACTGTGATCATCAGGCCGTCGACTGACGGCGACTTGATGGATCAGGCAGAGACGCGGGTACCGTCGATGGCGAGCTCTGGTCATGCGTCGGCCTTCTCTAGTCGCGCAAGCGTTGCATCGCGTTGCGGATAATCTCGTTGGCGGCCGCGCCAGTGACGACGTCGAGCCAGAGTCTTTCCATGATGCGTAGGTATGCGGCCGACTCCGCGGACTCGAAGTAGGTCTCGCCGGCGAACGTTTCGATGACCGCCACGTTGTCGTAGATCTGGAAGGCGTTCTGCGGCGTCATGCCGAGGTGCCGGTCGAGCGGGACGATTCCGAATCGGACGTTCGGGAGTTCGGTGATCATGAGGAGCCGGTCAAATTGTGGGAGCAGTACGTCGTTGGGGACGGTGCGCCAGCGCAGGACCGGTTCGCACAAGATGAACTCGAACCGCTTGCTTGGGTCGTACAGGTGCGGCTGCCGGGCGAGCCTGGCGGCGACGGCGGAGTCTTCGTTGCGCACGTCGAGCACGTGCATGTTGGCCATCTCGGTGAAGACGGCTCTAGCGTAGGCCGGCGTCTGGAGCAGCCCGGGTATCCACGCGGTTTCGAAGTGGCGAATGATGGATGCGTCCGCGACGAGGTCATTGTTCGTCTTCCAAGTGATCTCGAAACGATACGAGAAGGGCTCGACCCTGCTGACCTCGAACAAGAGCTTCAGTGAGTGGGGCCAGGTCCTCGGCGACGACGTCCTGGCCACCGCGATCCTCGACCGGCTCCTCCATCACTGCGAACCCGTGGTGATCAACGGACCGTCTTACCGGCTCAAGAACCGCCTCAAAGCCATCGACAACAGCCCGGTTCCAGCACAAATCCAAGCCGCGTAACTAATCCCGGTCCACCGACAGCCTTTACGCCACAAGGACAAGGTCGATGGTTGCCGCGTTCACCGGCTCGTCTGCACAGATCTGAAGTCGGTAGGTGCCTGGCTCCAACGCGACCCTCATGACCCTCTCCTGCAACACGTCGCCGATCACGACGACGCCAGAGGGCAGGGAAATCGATGTCACCCCCAACTCGCAGGCGCCATATCGGCCCCAATCCTCCTGAGCCGTCCAGAGGCGTGCCGTCACATCGCCTTCGGACCCATGCTGGACGTTGATCACCGTGGCGTCGACAGAACTGATGAACGACCGACCCTTTCCCGCCCCAGGTGCACCATCGGGTAGATCTTGGAAATTGGCTCGGCTGTCACAGATCACCAGCAATCCGTAGCCCAGATTCTCCGACAAGCTGCCCGCCAACACAGACATCCCCCGTCACTGCGCGACATGCGACATCGCCCGTGAGCCACACAATCCGAATCGACAAAGCCGCAGCATATGCGCCTCGGCACCACCGCTCGACTGCTGTGCACGTCGGCGCGTACCTGCAAGCGCACGCCGTCCTGTACGCCGACAACGAATGCATCGCTGCCTACGGCGCGCCTCTGAGGTCTGCCAACAGATCGTTCATCACGTGCTCTTCCTCTACCCGCCAGCCAACTTCACTCATCGTGGTGGCCAACGTGGGTGCCCACGAAGGCGGTGCGATCTGCGCCACGGGTTCCTCCAGGCGCATGAGCTTCGTCAATGAGAGGGCGGCACCTCGATAGTGCTCGGCGCCCATACGCCAAGGAGTGGCTCCGTATTGCATCATCTGATCAGCGATGGCGAGTCCGTCCCAGTCGAAGTCCCCGTGATAGCCGACGGCGCTTCCGTGCTGGACCAGGTGACTCAGCAACGCTACTGCTGCGTGGCTTGGCCAGCCCTCGATGCAGATCAAAGGCGGGCAGGCGGATCCGAGCTCTCGGGTGGCTTCGGCGGCGACGGCGACGTTTTCACATGCCCAGACGTGGACGTCGGGTGCCAGTAATGGGCCCGGCCGGGTCGCGAGGTAGTCCTCCACGAGGCGCAGGGTGATGACGGCTGGAAGTCCGTGAGCAGAGTGTTCGCCGAGGATGGTCTCCAGCGGTGTCCGTCCGGCCGGGGAAAATCCGGCGAGGAGAACCCGGCTGGATAGGTCGTCGGGTCGCAGCCCGGCCCGTTTCCATAGTCGTCTCGGTTGCAGCGTTGCTGTTGCTGGCTGCTCGTATAGGAAGGTGAGTGCTCGCAGGACGAGGCTTGCCATGGGGCCTTTGTCGAGCGCGTGGGCGGAGCCGAGGACGGTGGCAGCGAACCGGGTGACGGTGATGCCGGTGCTGGGCAGGGCCTCTAGGACGGTGAGGGCGTCGGTGAGCAGGGTCTGCCGCAGGCCAGTTTGGGCCGGAAGTGCGCCGAGGGTGGATTCGGCGGCTATCCACCGCTGCAGCGCCGGTGTACTTGCGACGATTGGGTGTTGAGCGGCGGTGGTCCATAGGTCGGTGGCGGCTTGGCGAGTCTCGCGGCGGCGGGCACGATGGTTGTCCAGCGGACCGTCGAGGGCTTCCAGTAGCGGCCGGGTGCTGAGGCCGCAGTCTGTGCGTTCGAGTAGGGCGCGGTCGAGTTTGCTGATTCCTATGGT
Organism: Hamadaea flava; assembly: GCF_024172085.1. Lineage (NCBI taxonomy): Bacteria > Bacillati > Actinomycetota > Actinomycetes > Micromonosporales > Micromonosporaceae > Hamadaea > Hamadaea flava. The sequence continues at coordinate 2,049,967 of NZ_JAMZDZ010000001.1, forward strand.
GATGCGCTCAGGCAGCGGCGTGGGTAGCTTCAGCAGCCATTGCAGGGTCTGAACGGCGGCAGGAAGGAGGTCGGTGGTGACGATCGTGACTTTGGCCGCGTCAGGGCGCTGTTCGAGCTGTTCTCGAATGTTGGAGCGCAGCCATGACCATCGCGTCCTCGCGAACGCTTCGCCGAGTTCTGTTGGCGATGAGTAGGAGTTCATTGGGCTAGCTCCAGATCATTGTCCAGCAGCGAGATGGCTTCGCTGCCCGTCCAGATGCTGCGTGCGGCCAGAACACCGGGGATTCCTTGGGACTTGATTAGGTGGTAGATCGCAATGCCATCGAGTTCGGCGTACATTCCGGTTTCGGCTTCGCTCGTCGCGACCAGATCCATGTCGAGCGACGTGACCAGGTCGAATAGCTCTCCGCGCATGTCTTCGTCGACGCCGGCGAATACCTCGTCGAGCAGGATGAGTCGCGGGCAGCCAGGCCTCACCGGCTCCATGGTGTCGCGTACGGTCGCCGAGACGGTGTGCGTGGCGGCGGCGGCGAACAGCGGAAGGTGCAGGGCGACAGATTTCTCGCCTCCGGAGAGTTTGTCGAACGCGCTGTTGTCGAGTGTCTCGAAGTCGGTGCCACCCTTGGCGTATTGCAGTTGGAACTGGTACCAACGTCGGTAGTCCAGCATGTCCTCCAGGAGGTCCTGCCAGGTCTGTCCGGTTTTGGTAGCGCGGATGGCCTTGATGCGGTCGGCGAAGAACGCGCGAAGGCGTTCCTTGGCTGACGGGGCCACGTCGAAGTCCGCGTTGAGCAGGTCGACAGCCTGATCGTCGACCTCGGCTCCGGCGGCGGCCTCCCAAGCTAGGGTGAAGCAGTACCCGGCCGAGGTCTTGTGGTGCTGCATGAGGTCGCCCATGGACTTGATCTGCTTGCGTGCGGCTTCGATGTGTCCGGTGACCTGCCTGCGGATGTCTTCGGTGAGGAACTGTTCGAGCAGTTTGGCTTCTTCGCGGTTGAGCAATGCTTCCAGGTGGACTACCTCGTTTTGGAGCGTGTGAATGGTCGCAGGCAGGCTCGCGATGGTGCCATCCCGATCTGCTTCGACGACGAGGATGTCGGTGATGTACCGCTCGATGAGCGTGAGCCGGCCACCGACGCTTACCTCTGCTTTGTGCCGCAATTCGAAGACCTCGCTGGCCAAGTCGGCGTTAAGGTCTCGCACCAGCTCTCGGGTGTCGGTACCCGCAAGATCGAGGACACGCACCGCCTCGGCGAGGGAGACTTCCATATCTAGGTCCGGTGTTGCCGCTGCTCCAAGCGCGGCGTCGTTTGCCGGAGCGTCAGATGGTGCGATCTCCCACTTTGCGGCCCGGGGAAGATCAGCATCGAACGCCGATTGGAGTGCTGCCGCCAAGTGAGGTAGTTCGTTGACCAGCTGTACCCGTGCGGCCTCGTCGCTGTCGGATCGTGTCTTGGCACTGCCCAACTGTCCTGTTGCCGTTAGAAGATCGCTCTGTGCTCTCGTGCGCGCGGCCTCGATGTCGTTGCACTGCTGTTCAAGTTCGGCGATCTCGGCGATCGTTGAGGTGTATTCGCCCCCGATGCGTTCGGCCAAAACGTTGTACCGCTGTCTGACCGCGGCGGCGTTGTCGTGGTCCGTCTTGGCGATCGAAGCCTGACTGACGGCTGCGGCCGCGGTGGCTGCGCTCCGGTCCAGTGCAGTCCGATGTCTCTCGGCGGCTCCGTGGTGTTCGGAAAGGGCGGTAAGCCAGTCTTCAGCGATGCCCACCCAGGAGTTGACCTTGGGCTCTAGCTCGTCCAGCCGGGTGCTCCACGCGGTCAAGTCGACCTGGGCGAGTGCTGCGGTGAGAACCTCGTGCGTATGCTTCTTGAGAGTGTTCGCTTGCTGACTGCGTTCGCTAGCGCCGGCGAACACCTTCTGGGTTGCATTTTGTACTTGCTTGGCTTGCTCGGCGTCGTGTTCGTGTTGGCGCAGGGTCGTGGAGTCTGGAAACGTCGCAAGCTGGCTGTCGGCGGACGCGAGGGCATCTCGCAACGCGTCCAGAGCGCGCTGGTTGGCCGCAGCGATGTTCGCGAGCATCGCTGCGGCCGAGTCTGCGTAGCGGTCCAGTTCGCTCGGGTCTGGCGAGGACTCGAGGTCATCGACGAGATCCACGGCGGGGTGCTCTCCGGGAATCGGGTCGGCTAGGGCAAGGGCGGCAAGGTCATCGCGGTGGTGGTCGTCCAGCAGGACAAGTGAGGCGTGTAGTTCGATCCGCCTGCTCTCGGCAGCACGGACGGCCTCCGCGCGATTGCGATCCGCGCTCTGGACTCGGTCGAAGGCGCGGTCCAGCTCGAGCGTCGCGGGCAGGCTCGCGGCCTCTGCTCGGGACTGTTGCGCGGCGGCGGTGAGGTCTTCGAGCTGCGCCGTGAGCTGATCGTCGATGCGCTTGTCGTCCGCGAGCTGCTGAGCCACGTGGGCGATCTGCTCGTCGAGCTCGGCCAGATGCGCTGTGCGGGCTCGTTCTCGGCTCGCCGCGCCGATCAGGCCGGACGTTTGCTGTCGGTAGGCGCCGTGTAGTGGTCCCGCGATCCAGCTGCCGTCCCAGCCGACCGCGAGATTCGCCTGGCTGTGGTGAGCACTACCGCCTAGCCCGACCGATGCCAGGACTGCGGTGACGGTATCGGCGGAGAGCCCGGCCGCACGAGTAGCATCGAGGTCGACACGCAATGCCTTCGTCAATGGCGCTTTGGCCGGCTCGCCGATGGGGGCGAGCTGGGTGTCGGCCAGGGCGGTGCCGTCGGTTGCGCGCAGCAGACCGTCGGGATGCAGCCAGGCATCTGCGAGGCCGCTTCCGATCAAGGCTGCTTCCAGGCCGGCGAGCCGGGCCGGATCTGTGGTGGGATCCACGAAGTCGACTAGCAGGTAGAGGGGGGCACCGGGGCGATTGTGGCGGCTGTCCAGTCTGGTCCTCGGAGCCGGCGGGGCGAGAGTGGCTTGCGCGGCGACCTTCTCGCGTTCGGTCGTCAGATGTTCATGTTCGGCCCGGCGCTGCTCGGATAGCACGGCATGGTCGCGTTGCTGTTTCCGCAGCCGCCTTTCGGCCTCATCGATATGTTCCAGCCGTCTGGCGAGAGCCGCTTCGGTCCATGTCCCCCATTGTTGAGGCTCGTAGTCGTGCAGAGTGGGCATGGGCGTGGCGGAGGTGGGGAGTTGAGCGAGGCTGGCCGCCCAATCTGACAGCCGTTGTAGCCATGTGGTGCGGGCGTCGCTGTAGGCGCTGGCTGCGGCGTGAGCATCATTGATGTGACTGTGGGCTGTGCTGAGAAGTTCCAGGTAGATCTGATGATTGAGGGCTCCTGCGTGGCGGGCCTGGATGGTGGGGCCGGTGCTGAACTGATCGATCAGCATTGTCAGCTGGGAGGTTCGGGTGCGGTGGGCAACCTGGCACCATTGGAGCATGGCTGATGCCACGCGGGTCGGTTCGGTTTCGCGCCATTCGTGGCTGGCGGCCAGGAGCTGGTCGCTGTTTGCCATCCAGGTACGGGCTTCCTGGATGAACTGGTCCCGGACGTGTCGCAGCCGCTCGCCGGCGTCTGCGGCTGCCTGGTCGGCCTGGATTAGTTCGCCTCGGGCGGACTCGAGCTCGCCTGCCGACTTCTCGGCGGCTCGCGCGGCAGAGGCAGCGTCTGACGCGAGCCGCCGCGCATCTTTCAGCGTGTTTCGCAGGTCGTCGACAGCCTCACGGAGGGTGTGCCGAAGCTGCTCGGTCGGTCGAGCGGAGGGTTCGGTGTCGGTAATCGCCGCCGCGAGCTGCTGGTAGATGCGGCTGAGCAAGGTGAAGAGCTCGGCGCCTTGCCGGGTTAGGCGGTGCCGATCATCGGCGGTCTGGGCGGCGAGCTCGGCGGCTTGGCGGGCCTGCTCGGCGAGCTCGGCAGCTGATTGGGCCTGCCCAGCGGCGTCGTCCGCGGCGTCGCGAGAGCGTCGGGCCAGCTCGTCGAGGGTGTCGGCTTGTTCGCGTAGCGGCTGGAGGTCGCGTCCCTGGATGTAGGCATCGGATTCCCGAAGCCCTGACAGCCGCCCGGCGGCGGCTCTAGCTTGGCTGGCCAGGCCGTCGATTTGCTGTCGGAGCTGTTCGATGGTTGCGGCCAGCTTCTCGCGTTCACTGGCCGACGCTTGCGCCTTGGCCGTGGCGCGACTGATGGCCTTGTCGCAGGTAGTGATGGCGGTGGCACGTTGCCACAGGAACGCTCTGGCGTAGCGGCTGTAGGCGTTGTCCAAGTCCCGCAGGCCGGTGATCATTTCGTGGCAGTTCTTGATGTCGGCTTGGTGACGGTCCAGCCGTTCGTAGCCGCTGGCGATCGACGTGACCAAACCTTTGTCCAGCCGGGGCAGCGAGTCGCGCAGGATCTCCGCCAGCGCCTTCTGCGACAGCTTGTCCGACAGTTTGGGTCGACGTAGTTGCCGCAGTGCCTTGAGCAACGCGCTGTAGCTGGTGTCGGGCAGGCCGAACAGCACGCGGTTGCACTCGGCGCGATGGTTGCGCGGCGAGCGGATGTCACCGACGAGACCCTCACCCGAGAGTTGGAGCAGTTGGCTTTGCAGGGCCTCACGTGTCAGCGTTTCAGTCCCGGGCGAGCCCAACTGCAGGTGGACTCCGACTCGTGCGCTGGTGGTGAAGTACCACGCGTTGACGGTTTCCTTGGCACGTAAGGCGTCGAATCCAGCTCCAACGGTGAAGTACTCCGGCTGACCGAGCGGACCGATTCGGCCGAATTCAACCCAGACGTAGCCGCGTGCGGTGCTGTGTCGCTGTGCCTGATCGTGGCCGAGCAGCCATGTGAACATCGAGCGAGTGCGGTTACCGAAGGTGCTCAGCTGACTTGGATCTATGTCAGCGACAAGAACGTAGGGCAGGAGAACTTCCAGAGCCATTGATTTGCCGTTGCCGTTGTTTCCACGCAGCAGGAGCCGTCCGCGGTAGAAGACGAACACCTGGGCGTCATAGTGGAACAATCCGCAGATGCCGGCCCGCAGCGGCTGCCACCGGCCCCGGGTTGGGATAGGTAGCCCGTTGAGCAGGTCGTCGGTCAGGTCATTGGTTGTCATTGGTGTGTTGGCTCCACGCTGAAAAGATCGTCCTGGGCTGGCTGGGTGGGAATCGGGCTGCTGCTGGGGGGTAGGCATGCCGGATCCACCCGGGCTGCCCACCGCCAGGCGGCTGGCATGATCCGCCATCCGTCTGATTGCGGCCGGATGAGGTCGAAGGAGCGAAGCACGGTCGCCACGGCGTCGGCGCGGTTGCGGTCGTTGCGCAACGAGCGTGCCCACCACGGGTATTCGTCGAGCAGCTCGTCGACCAGGGTGGCCAGGTGCGTGGCGGAGATCCAACCGCTGGGTTGGGCGGTGAGCTGCGGTAGGACAAGAAGGGCACAGTTGGACACGTTTGATCCGTCGCGCAGGCTGCGGGCGGTACCGGCTCGCCGGTTGACGACCATCCAAGCGTCGGCTCTGATCTCCAAAGCCAGCCCCGCCTCCGACAGCCACTGGGTGATGTGCTCGGTATGGTCGCTGACGGCGGCCGCGTCGTCGTCGGGAAGATCGCTCAGATAGCAGAGGGGTTGATCCAGCAGGCGGCGCATCAAATGCTGGCGAAGTCGGTGTGCGTCGAGCGGTGCTCCTGAGCTGGGTTGAGGATGGGGATCGGCGGCCATCTGTTGCCAGGTTGAGCAGCGCGCCGGTGGCAATGGGGCAACCAGTAGCTGTCCGAGCCTACGTTCGTCGATCTCATACAGGACGTTGCCGGTCGGGTCGACGCTGTAGTCACGGCCGGTGCGGTCCAGCTCGGTCACCACCCGCAGGGCTGACAGCAGCATCAGTACGTCGACGAGCGCCTGCCGGTCCTTATGGTCGAGGTCGGTGAACGGCGAGACTTTCGCCCGCACGCTCAGATCTGAGACCGCGACCGCGATGTCTTGCAAGCTAATCCTCGAGCGTCCGTGCTCGCCAAGTGCGGCGGCTGTCAGACAGAATGTCACGTATTTGCGGATGGTGAATGTGCTTTTGCCCGTCCGGAGGCTACGTTGCGGATGTGTCGAGTCGATCCATCCGGTGACCTTGCGCAGACGAGCCATCCCCCGCCGGTAGTCCACGATCAGTATCCAGCCGCAGGTCCGTAGGAACCATTCTTTGAGCCACTGTTCGCTGGTGGCGATCGTGTCGAAGGATGGCGTGTCGCGGTGCAGTAATGGAGTGTGCAGCAGTTGCTGGATGGCACGGGCGCGGCGATCGGCAAGGTCCTGTTCTGCGATGCTGCTCACGCCTGACCCCTTACGCCGCTGGTGATCTGAATCTCGTAGTCGGGCACGGCCCAATTGCCGGATACGGCCGAAACGACCGCGGCGCGGGCGGGCCGCGGCGCGCGGATGCGAATGCGCAGTCGGCCGTCAACGCTGGTCGCCTGCTGCCACCGCTGTGCGTCCGGGCGGGCCTTCTGAGCGCGAAACAGCAGCCGGGCCAACAGCTTCAGCGTCGTACGGTCCAAGATCGCGCCCAACTCTGATAGTGGCCGCGGTCCCAGGGCGATCAGCGTGTCGGCGGCGGCCGACACCGCGGCGATCTCCTCTCGGGCCTGTCCGGCAAGGACCTGACGAGTCGCCGAGTGGTCGGCCAGCCGGGGTGCTTGCCGGATGGTTTCGCTCGCTTCGTTGGCCTGCAGTTTCAAGGTCAGCTCAATCTGTGGGGCCTGGCGAACAGGAAGGTCATCCGGGGTCAGGTCCGAATCGCTGTGCATGTCGGTGAAGTGCCGCGAAGACGTCAACCCAAACGCTGCCTTCCAGATGGCGTGTGCCTCATCGGGCGAGGCGCGGTCGAACATCCCCGCGAGGGCCAGAAGATCGTTCGTGCGGGCCGACGGCTGGCTGGCGGCCTCCCGTAGACGTTCGACTGCGTGGGTGATACCCAAGACCGCCTGCCGGGCCTTGTTCGCGAGCACTTCGATCCCAGTGTTGGCTTCGCGATCTGCGCTGAACCAATCCACGAGGCCGTCAAGGCTCGCTTTCGCCCCGGCAATCCATTCGTCGAATGCTTCACGACCATCGATGGCCTTGTGCCCTGAAGCTCGAGCCGCCCGCGCCAACGCACGGTGACGCACCGCGTCCGGGAGCGCGGCAAGCCGGCTCGTACGTCGGCGAATGTCCGGGGTCAAATCATCAAGATCGGCGAGGAATCCCGTGAGGTAGGCGATGGTGTCGTCCTTGAAGCTGCCAAACACCTGAACGTCCACGACGCGAGTGGCCAGCATCCGATTGACCTGCTGCATGAACAGAGCTGCGTTCGAGGTCATCGCCTTGAAGCTGCTGCGCAGGTCCTGGACCCGGGTGAAGACCATCGCGCCGTCAGCGTCCGGACCCTCCATCTGGTCGAGCAGCTCATCGAGCAGCGTGACGATCTGGCGCAGCAGCACCGATTGAAGGCCACCAACGCGCCGAAGGCCGTCTTTGGCGATGCTCAAAGCGTCGTGAACGACCTCGCCTTCGGGCGTGAGATCGTAGATGTGCTGGCGACGTTCGTAGTGTGCCAGTGTCATGGCCGTGTCGTCGTAGTCGTAGTCGCGCGTGAGATTGCCGTGTTCCCACAGGTAGTCCAGGCGCTTGTCCAGCTCTGGCTCGGACAGATTCCAGTTCTGCTGCCGAAGCACTGCCAGAACGTCTTCGACCTTCAGCCGGGACTGGTACGCGGCTGAAGCCTGTGCAAAAACGTCCATGATCGCCCAGTAGAGCGCGTTGTGATGTGCATCAGACGCGTACGAGGCGAGCTCTGACAGTGCCACCCGCCGAGGGCTGCGGGCGCGGTCCGTCCGACCATCACCCGCCGACGAGGCAAGCTCAGTCATCGGGACCGCCGGCAAGCCGCGGACCCGTCGCCAAGCGCCGCGAGGCCGGGCCCGGCGATATCCAGCCGCCTGTCGCTGATCGTCGGTTCGCCGCGCTCGCGTCGTGTCGGCAACGGCGTGGCACGCCCAGCGTCATATCTCCGGGGCACGTGGGCGAATCTTCCTGCTGGTCAGTCATGTAGACCATCTCCGTAGGATTCGTCGGCGAGCTGGGCGAGTTCTTCGTCCGTGGCCCACCGCACGGCGCTACCGGTGGCCGATTTAGTCACCCGCAACAAGGCGGGAACCTGCTGTGCGACTGCACGCATGTGGCTGATCACGACGACGAGCCGTCCCGCGGTGACCTGTGTCGAAAGCGCGTCGAGCGCGTAACTGAGCGCGGCCTGGTCGAGTGTGCCGAAGCCTTCGTCCAGAAAGAGCGACTCGGACCGGCCGCCACTCGCGCCGGCTTGTTCGACGACTGCCAGGGCCAGCGCAAGGCTGGCCTGGAAGGTCTCGCCGCCCGATAGTGTCTTCGCCTCCCGCAGCTGGCCGGTGTAGTTGTCGTAGATCCGAAAGTCGGGTCCGAAGGCGAACCGGCCGGCGGTCATCTCTCGCAGGATGCTGGTTGAGGTGGCCAGCAGCGCCCGCTGCCGTTCTGCGACCGCAGCCGCGACGAACTGTCCGTCCGCCAGGAGCCGCACCAGTTCGGCGAGCGCATCGAGATGGGGTTTGGTGGCGTCGAGGCGGGACTGGAGGTCATCCACAATGTCGATCTGGTCGATCGCGATCTGCAGGGACTTTTGTTCCTCACGCCGGTCGCCGATGGCGTCGGTGAGGGCTTCGTCGATCGACTTGCCGTCGGTGGGTGCCTTGCGGCGAATTTCGTCGGCGGCCGCGTCGAGCTGTGACGTGCTCCGTTCGAGGGCGGCAAGACGCGCGGGGCTCTCGCGGAGAATGTCGCGTGCCCGCTGTTCAACATCGGCCGCCCACTGAGCTTGCCCGGCGACGTCGGCCTCAAGATCGATCGGCGGTGCCGGGGTGATGTGCAGGAGCGCGGCGACTGCGGCGTGGGCGTTGGCCAATGTCAGCGCCTGCTGTTGGGCGGACTTGGCCGGCACGCCGACCTCGGTCTTGCGGAGCTTGTCGACCTCGGTGAGCTGGTCCTGAAGTCTTTGCCGAATCTCCTCGATGTCTGACAGTTGCTTCCAGTCGTCGACGAGGCGCTTCTTGTCGGCAACCGCGCGCCGGTCGCACTCCTCGATCGCCGCGATTGAGCTGTCCGCGGGCCGGTACGACGGCGCGATGGCGGCGATGATCATGCTGGTCTCGCTCTGGAAGGCTTCTAACTGCCGCTTGCCGTTGTTGAGGATGCCGGTCCGGCGCACGAGGTCCTCGCCTAGCGACGCCGCCTTCGCGGCTGCGGCTGCGGCCTCATCACGGATCTCGCCCGCGCGGCCCGTTGCCGCCTTTACCTCCGCCTGTGCCCGTTCGAGCCGATGGAGATGCGCGGCGAGAATGTGATCATCAGTGTCGGCTGGGTCGAACGCGCCGATGCGCGACGCTAGTTCTGCCTGGGCTGCGGCGAACCGTTTGATGAGCGCCGATAGGTCCTGTTCCGCCTTGGCCGCAAGGCTGTTGGCGGCGCGTTCAGCGCCGACCGCTGTGGCCTCCGCCTCTGCGGCCTTCCGGGCCTGGATGCGCGCCTTCTTGTGAGCATTGTCGGCCGCGGCCAGGCTGGTCTCAGCTGGTGCGCGGAAGTCGCCGGGCAGCTCTCGTACACAGACGGGACAGGCGTCACCGGGCTGCAATCCTGCAGCGGCGTGCGCGGCGGAATTGAGCCGCTTCTGGTGCTCCAGCGCCGCTTCGAGGTCACTCTCGGCGCTGCGCGCGTCCTTCGCCGTCTGGGCGGCGATGGCCAGCGCGTCGTTGGCTTTGCCGTGTGCGGCCAGGTTCTCCGCGACGTCGCCATGTAGGCGTCCGATCTGGGCGAGCAGCTGGCGCAAAGCCTCCAGATCGCGGCGGTATCCCTCGACCTCGCCTTCGACGCCCTTCCACGTCTCACCTGACGTCACCAGCTCCTTTTCCGCCGCATCGAGCTTGCGCTTCAGGCCGTCGGATTCGGCGCCGGCGGCACCAACCTCTGCCGCGAGGCTGGTAAGAGCCAGAGATTCTCTCTCCTGCTCAACCAGCATCCGCGCGTGTTGGCCGGAGCGTTCCCGTAGTTGGGCGAGCAATGGCCGAGCGGTGTCGGGGAGGATCGCCAGGGTTCCGTCGGGCCTGCGCTCGCCGAGCTGCTCGAGCAGCCTGGTGTGAATGTGCTGCTGGTCGACGAGCTGGATGCGTAGATCCTTCTCGCGTGCCGCAAGCTCGGCGTCGAGCTGCGCCAGTGTGTGGAGGCGTGCTGCCGCGTCTGTCTCGGCAGCGGCGAGTTCCTTCAAGGACCGGGCCAGCGCAGTGTGGTCCTTGTCGGCTGCGGTCCGCTGAGCGGTGATCGTAGCTATACCCTCCTGGGCCGTTTTCAGCTGCTCGATACGTTTTTCGGCCGCAGCGAGTGCGGCCCCAGCGCCGGCTGCGGTGGCGCGTGGATCGGGCAGCAATGCGCGCCGGCGGACGTCGAGGTCTCGCCAGAGCGGATCCAGCCGGTCGAGCCGTTCCCGGGCGATGGTCGCGATGTCGTTCAGGACATCAAGCCCAAGTAGACCCTTGAGCATCTTGGCGCGCTCCGCAGTGGGTGCGTGCAGCAGTTGCTCGAACTTGCCTTGCGGCAGCAGGACCGACCGAAGGAACGTCTTCTGGTCCAGGCCGATCAGCTCCTGAACGCGGGCGGTGACGTCGCGTCCGACGACGGTTTCCGAGCCGTCGGCCGCCTCCAGCCGGTGGACGGAGGTCGTGGTCGTGTTCGAGATCCGTCGGTTGACTGTCCATTCGCGGCCGCGGGCTTCGAACGTGAACGACACGGCGAGCGTGCCGTCGCCGCCGTCGGCGATGAGTACCTTGGGCGACGGTGCTTCGAAGGTGCAGGTGCCGAACAGAGCGAAGTTGATGGCGGCGAAGATGGTGGACTTGCCTGCTCCGGTGTCTCCGGTGATGCCGATGAGGCTGTGACCGCGAAAGTCGATCGTCTGCTCGGCGGTGTAGGAGCGTAGTCCGCGGAAGGTGATCTGGAGCGGTCTCATCGGGTTGCCTCCGGGACGGCGTCGCCTGTCAGGATGTTTTCCACCTCGAAGTAGGGATCGCGGCCTTCGTGGGCGGCAGCCAGGAACTCGGCCATGACGGCGTTGACCCGGTCGGCCGCAGCGATCCGGGTGCCTCGCTCGCGCAGGAAATCGTCGAAGCTTTCCAGTAGTGGCCGCTGCGCCGTGACCGTGCCGGGTTCGACGACGAGCGACTCCATATGCGTGCCTGCGACCTGCTGGTGCACTTGGAGAACCTCGGCACGGGCCAGAATGTCATACACGCGCTGCGTCAGCGTCGGGTCGTGGGTGTCGGTGTGCACGGTGACCAGGCATAGCGCGTTCCCGATGCTGTCTGCGTCGCGTTGCAGTTCGGCGAGGGTGCCGTCGAACTTCACCAAGGCCCGGCCGCCGCGTAGCGGCCGCTCACGGCAGATGGCCTGCTTCCCAGGTTCCAGGGTCACGAGCGTGACGCTTTTACGGTCGTTGATCTCGCCGAAGTCCAACGGGATCGGGGAGCCGGCGTAGCGGCCGACGACCAGACCGGGCAGGTCTTGTGCTCGGTGGATGTGGCCGAAGGCGGCGTAGTCGACGGCGGGGATCGCCTGGGGGTCGCTGGCGTAGTCGTCGCCGCAATGTCGTTGCCGCTCCGATCCGGACAGTCCCGCGCCGGTGACGTGCAGGTGCGCGGCGAAGACGGTGACGTCTGTGTGCGGGTTGAGGTTGGCGGCGAGGTTGGCGGCGATGCGGGACTGCAGGTCGGCTAGCCTCCCGCGGTAGTCGCCGGCCCACGTGCGGGGGTCGTCGAAGACGTCGACGGCTGTGACCGCTGAGACGAACGGCAGTGCCCCGAGTCGAAGGGAGGTTTCGTCGCGACCTGGCAGGACGAGGTAGTCGCCATTGATTCCTAGCGGTTTGTTGATGAAGTGCAGTTGGTGCCGGCGGCCGAGACGGTCGAGGTAACGCAGCAGGCTGGGGTTGTCGTGGTTGCCTTCGACGACGACGGTGGGAGCGATCGCGGCCAGTTCGGCCAGCGCGTGCACGGCGCGTTCGATGTCGGTGTGGCTGACCTTGGAATGGTCGATGAGATCCCCGGAGTGGATGATCACATCGGGGCGTTCCTCGTGGGCAATTTCGATGATCTCGTTGAGGGCGTCGTCGAGGTCGGTGGCTCGCGACCGGTTGTAGAGAGTCTTGCCGGCGTGCCAATCGGAGGTGTGCAGCAGTTGCATGGGGTAATTGCCCTTCGCGGAGGCCAGACCGTGGGTGCTGTGGGGGAAGCTGCAGGCGGTTAGGGTGTGGCGGGTACGCGGTGTTCAGCGAGGTGGGCCAAGACCGCCTGGTTGGCCTCCCACCCGTCGGGGAACTTGATTAACGCGTTGAGGTGCATGGGTTCGGTCGAAGGGTGGGCGTCCAGAAGCTCGGGGATCCCCCTGCGGCCGACGACGATGCAGGCGTGCCGGTGTCGCGATGCCAGCACGCACAGCCTGCCGGATTCCAGGTGGAACGCGGTGGCGTCGATGCGACCGGACAGCGGGTGCAGGACGACCGTGATGTCGAACTCCGCGCCCTGCAGCCGGTTGGCGGTGTCCACTCGGATCCCAGTGGCGATATCGCCTAGGCCGCGTAGCTGCTGGTTGATTGCGGCCACCTGGGCACGGTGCACCGCGCCGATCGCGATGCGCCCGGGGGCCAGGCGCCGTCCGTTCGGGGCGTCCTCGCAGAACGTCTCCGTCCCGCGTTGCAGGAGCCGGACCGCGATGTCGGCGGTGGCGGCGACGGCTTCTTCGTCGGTGCGCACGGTGTTGCGGTGCGGCAGTTCGTAGAAGCCCCAGCCGGTCCGTGCGGCTAGGCTGATCACCTCGTCGGCGGCCGTCCGGCGGATCCCGGGGACCGGCATCGACAGGCCGCGGGTGGCCGGATCGGTTCCGGGGCCGAACGGCGAGAACGGGTAGAACGCTCGTTGGACGACGGGCGTGGCGCTCGGCGGCAAACGCCACGACAGCGGCAGCCGGTGCGGCTGAATATCGGGGTTGTTGCGCAGCAGGACCGCGACCGCGCTCTGCATCGGATCCCATGCCAGTCCGGCCCAGCGTTCACCGTCGACGGTCGAGAACGGGTCGAGCTGGCCCGGGTCGCCGACGAACAGCATCCGCTCGAACAACGGCGCGATGAGCAGCAGCATGTCCGAACGCATTTGATATGCCTCGTCGACGATTGCCCACGGCCACTGTGTGGGGCTCTCGCATCGGCTCCACTTGGCTGCGGTGCCCACCACGACCTGGCATCTGCTCAGATCGTTAAGGCGATTGCTGACGGTGACGTTGGGCAGCTGAACGGGCGGCGTCGGCGTGTAGTCCTCGCCGCTGAGTCGGCCGATAGCGTGCCCAGGCAGCTGTCGGGCGATCTTATTGACAAGATCGTCGACCTGCGCGTTGGTTTGCGCGACGACCATGATCGGCTCGCCGGCGGCGGCGATCTCGGCTGCGACCCGTACGACCAGCGTCGACTTGCCCGCGCCGGGTGGCGAGTCCACCACCACCCCGCGACGTATTGTCGTCGTGAAGTCGCGGATGATCGCCGTGGTGGCGGCTTCGGCGAGGTCCCGTGGGGTTGTCATGACCAGTCCTCCACCGCGTCCTCGGTAGCCGGTCGGTATGTCAGGGGCGGGCCGCCATGAGTCCAGGGCGTCTGATCCGGTGCCGGCCAGTTCTGGCCGCGGCCGGCGAACTGTGGTGCCAGTGCGCTGTACAAGACGTCGTCACCGGGCTGCGGGACGGTACCCGGTTCGGGCGTGCGGCCGCGGCCCATCTTGTTCTGCAGCTCGATGGTGACTTCCCAGCCGTCGCCGACGCGGTCAATGCCGATGATGATGGCTTGCTGTCCATTGCGGCTCGGGTCGTATACCGACTGGCGGTCCTCCAGCCGGATCGGGTCCTCGGTGAACACGGTTACCAGTGGGCGCAGTTTGGTTCCGCGCGCAGCGGGCACCCGACGGTGTGGCTCGGCGGAGACCACTCGACCTGAGAATGCTTCGCCCTCCAGCCGGAAGTCGGCCATCACCAGTGGGTCGTCATAGGCGCGTTGGGCGTCGTACGCCGCCAGCCTGCGCTCCATGTCCCCCAGCCGCCGGGCGCTGCGGACTGCGTTGTCCCGCTTGGGCTGGGGAAGGCCCACGGTTCGGAGCTGGTTGTCGTACCAGGTGAACTCGTCGCGCTGCGTTTCCCACCGCTGGGCCACGCCTGGCGCGGCAGGCATCTGCCGTAGCAGGTCGATGGCCTGCCACATCAGGTCCCAGGTCGGCCTCATCTGCTCAACCAGAAGGGTGGTGAGGCGGGCGAATACCTGCCGTCGGGTCAGCTCGGTGGTCGTAGCCGACAGCGCTTTCAGCGTCGGTTCCAGAAACAGGCGGTCGAACGTTGGATCTGTGGCAGGGCCGGCTGGCGGGCACCTGGCCGGATCCTCCGCCCGGCGCATTGCGTCGATCAACGACAGTCCGTTCGGCGGCGCCAGCCATGCCATGATTGCCGCGAGGTTGCCGTCCTCGACTGCGCTCTGGCCGGTCGCCCACATTGCGCCGAGAGCACTCGTAGTCGAAACAAGCACTGATGTGTCGGCGAACTCGGCCTGCTCGCCAAACCATGTCAACCACAAGCCGAGCCGCCGGACCGATGGCGCGACTGCCCAGGGGCCGTCGGTATGCCGGAACCGGGTCATCCGGCCCAGCAGGCGAACGTAGTTCACGCCGCCCGGGTTGGGCACCCAGATCTGCGGCGCCTGCCGGGCCCGCTCGATCGGTCCTTTACCGCGGTCGAAACGCTCCTTGTCGTCGGCCATCGATTGGATCGGCAGCAGCAGTACCGACGCGAGCCGTTCGGCAAACCGAAGTCGCTCGCTGCGTTCGCGCGGCTGACGGGTCACGATCACCTCAGGCCGCTGGCGGTCCTGGCCGACCATCACCGCTAGCGGAGCGTTGGTCTCGCCTGCGAGGGTGATCGGCACGATCACGATCGGCTGCGCCGAGATGGGAAGGTGCCGGTAAACAGTGATCTGCTGGGGCCGGCCTTGTTCAGCGGCCAGCACTCGGGCCAGCGACGTCATGACGCTCATCTGACCGCCTCCAGTGCCTGCTGGCGCATCCGATACGCGGCCTGCAGGATGGCCGCGGCCTGACGCTGCTCCTGACCGGGAACACGTCGGCCGGTGGCCAGCTCGACGGCCTCGGTGATCGAGTCGATGCCGCCGAGGTCCTCGCGTACCGTTCGGCCCAGCACAGGCACCGTGCGGGCCGCCTCCGCCCGGCACACGCCAGCCAGTTCGCAGCTGCCCAGGCATTCCGGCGAGTAGCGGGCGCTCACCTGCGCAACCGCGTTGGCCAAGTCCTCCGGGTCGCGAGTCGCCTGACCGTCGTGCTCGCGCAGGTCGAACGTGAGCGCCTCCGGAAGCAGGTTCAGCAGGCTCTCAATCGATTCCATCCGGATCAGCTGACGGCGCAACGAAGCCAACTGCTTACGCACGTCGATAACGACCGCCACCGGTTGGTTCGTGAAATCCTTGGGGCACACCAGGATCACGTCGTGCGACACCAGATCACCCGAAAGGCCAGAGCCGCGCAGCATCTCCTGCAACGCCATGACATAGACGGCCGACTGCTGCGCCGCGGCAGCGACCTTGCCCGGGTCCGCCGTGCCGTCGACGATCGGGAACGACTTGATTTCCACGACCCGCAGCCGGTCGCCGAACTTGAAGGCGACCAAGTCCGGCTCGATGAAGACTGCCAGCCCGTTGACCTTCAGTTGCAAGATTGGATGGTCGAACATTGTACCGACTGCGCCGTCGGCCGTGGCTGCTTCCTGGAGGGCGTGCTGCGATCGCCGAAGTCGGCTGGTGATGCGGTCGTCCTCGTCTGCGGGATTGAGGTCGTGGTAATGCGCCTGCGCGATTGGCAGGCCTATGTGTTCGCGCAGCAGGCGCAGCAGCTCGGCACCCCCCTCAGCCTTGACCTGGGCTTCGAAGCTCATGCCGCGGGCCAGGGCGATGCTCGACATCTGCCCGATCGAAACCGGCATGCCCAGCCGGCTGGCGACGGCGCCCTTGTCGACGCCAGCAGCGTCCATGAGGGCACGGCGCCGGCAGCCGGGATTCGCGGCGAGCGCGGCAAGGGTCCGGGCGTTGTGGGGCCTTCGCGGGGCCGCGCCACGGATCACGGTCAGGCGGTGCTCAACGACAGTCATCGTTGTCCTTCGTAGACGGGTCCGGCCTTCGCGGGAACCGGGCCGCCGATCGTTGTCCCTAGCGGGTGGCGGTGCTTCGGGTCACCAAACGCAGGCGTTCGGCGCCGAACAGTTGTTGCACGTCGTCGAGTCGACGTGCCCTCTCAGCGGCTTCACGGCGTTGAATACGGTCGGCTTCGTCGTGAACTCCCAGCTCCGACTGCGCGGCTGCGATGATCCTCTTCGGGTCGCCGGCGTCGAACGGGCCGCCCGCGCCGGGGATGTTCGTGGCGAAGCGCCACAACAGCCGGCTCGCCTGCGGGCCAGGGTCGCCTGTCCGCTCGACGTGCTCGGCGAGCCGGATGGCCGCATAGAGGAAGTCGACTCTCGGCGACAGCGACCCGATCATTCTTCGGTCCAGCGGCCAGGTGGATACGGCAAGCAACCCTCGAACTGCGACGAGCTGGTCCACCGACAAGGCGCTGCACAGGTAGTACGGGCGAGCATGAGGTGCCGAACGAAACGAGCGTTCCTCGTCTCGTCGTAGGCTTGTCAACTTGGCGCTCACCAGCTCACCCGATGAGAACGCCTCGTGCACGGCGACGATCAATTTCGGCGCCGCGGGCACGCCGATCAGTGTGAGCACCTGGTGCACCTGCTCGCGCATTGGCAGCAGCGACGCGACCGACGGCAGCTCAGGCACGACCGCGGTGGAGGTAGCGGCGTCTGCTTCCTGAAGCGCAGCATCCCACCGGTTTTCCGCTTCACGGAGCTCAGCCCGCAAACTTGCGGCCTTGACCCGATCGCCATCGCTGATGGCGCGGCGGATCTGACCTCGAAGTTTCGAGATCTTCTCCTCGAGTTCGTCCATCGTCACGTCGGCCACGCCGAGGACAGTACCACACTTCCAGTGTTTTCCAGTAATTCCCACTATCCATCGGATGGGGGTACGACGGAAGGCTAGGTCGCCGCGCAGCCATCTGACGCACTCCTTGTGCGACAAGAGCCCCGTAGCCTGCAGCCGCGCGCGCAAATCGCTCAACCCTCTCGGCGACACGGATCGTGGACCGGGACGAGACGACATCCAGACGCATCTCACACAGCTGCGGAGACCTGGTCGATTTAGTCTGGCGGGCGGCCAAAGCCGTACCGGACGTCGGTCTTCACCACAACGAGGAGAGCCTCTGGCGTCACTTGACGTGCGGACAGTGCCGCGGTGCAGGATGGAAACTCTCGGCAGGAGGTCCGTCTCATGACGCGGTACGCGCTGGATGAGCAGCGAGGCGAGTTGGTCGCATCGTGGGGAACGGGACGCGGTGAGCGGTGCCGCGCACTGACGGTCCTCCCAGCCGGGGCAAGGCCGGGCGACCTGGACTCCTTGCTGATGAACCTGACCATGCTCTCGGAGCAGTTGTGGCACTGCTACACCGACCCTGCTAGCGCAGCTGTTAGCCAGGAAGTCAACACAGAGGGCTGGCGTCGCGCCGGCACCCGTGCCGGTTTCGGCTCAGTCACCGCCTCGATCCGCAACCCTCATCTGCCCGACGAGGACGGTGCGTTGATTGTCTCGTACGATCCGGTGGTCGAACTGTCACACCGGGTCGGCCGCGCCCTGCACGCGATCGATTCGCCCGACTTCTCCGCTGTGGTCGTGGCCGAGGTTGAGCGCGAACTCGCAGCCGTCGAGCACGCCGAACTCGGCGACCTGACCGGACGGGCCGCCCAAGCGGTCCTTCTCACCCGGGCGGACGCGTCGCCGGTGCAAGTAATGGCGGCCGACGCCCTCCTAGCGGAGGATCCGCTCGGCAGCGTCGACCTGTTCAGCGGCTTCGACCCAACCTCGGCGGCTGTCGCCGCAGCGCATTGGCTGCGGGCAGCGGCGGAGGTCGCGGCGCAAGGCACTCCGTACCCGTTCACACGGATCGTCGAAGAGTCAGACAACATCGCAACGTTGGCGCACGAGACGCCGACGACGGTGTTGCAGCTGATGGCCGCCGGACATAGCCGTCTGCAGGCGGTGTTGAGCCTGATACGTCAGGCAATCCTCGTCGCCGACGGGATCGTCGCCGACGCCGAGGACCTGCAAAGCCGCATTGCACAAACGCGAAGCCAGCTACGCCGCCATGGCTACGACGCGGCCGAACCCGCTAACGAGTTCGCGGTCCGGCTGACGCCGCTGGATCCGAGAAGGCCTGCTCGGGATCTGCTCGAGGATCTGATCGCCGGCATCGGCGGCTGCCTCGAAATGTATCGCGAAGGTTTCGTCCCAGACAGCGACGGAGTGGCCGACGACGACGATTATGACTTCGATGCGGCTGACGCGTCTTTCAGAGCCGAGGTCCGTGCACGGGCAGCGCGAGACCATGCGCGGTTGATCTAGCTGTGGATTCTTCGCTGACGGCGGGGACGGGCGAGCCCGACGCCGTAAGGGGCTCACCCGGAGGCCGAAGCTACTCCGTTTCAGACGGTGATCGCCTGCGCGAGTGCACCGACGAAGTCATTGTCGATGGTCTCTACGGAGGCGGTGAGGACAGTGGTGGGCTGGGGACGCTCGTCCTCCTTGTCGTCGAGGATGACGGCGCCGAGGACGGTGTACAGGTCAGGCATAGTGTGCCTCCGCTGATCGACTGACTGGGAGTAATCGTAGGCGCTGGCGAACTCGGCGCGGTCGAACTGGTCGCCGGGCCCGGGTTCTGTCCGTTGCTGGCACCGAGCGTGATCACCGGCCACACCGCGGCGTACAGGATTGCGGCGACGATCGCCAGCAAGACGCCATCGCGCAGCACTGTTATCCGAGCCGCGACTGTCTGCTCGCCGAGCCCGACTATTTGCGCGTAGCTAGTCGCCGCCACACGCCGGATCGGGTGACGGACCAACGCCAGGCCAGCGGTGTCGATCCGTGTGAAGTTCGCCTTCGCCGTCATGAGGGCTATCGCCCCGCCCATCGATAGGAGCACGAAGACGACGCTTAACGCCCAAGCTGTGATCAGCCAGGGATTGGCGTGCGTGAACAGACGGTTTGCTCCCGCGGACAGCGCGGCGAGTTCCGCCAAACACAATGTCAGCAGGCCTCCCGCACGGCCGCGGACCTTCTCCAGATCGGCGTACTGGCGGTCGACCTGTCGGCGGCCTTCCTCAACGATCACCGCTATGTCGTCGGCCTGCAGGTCACGGTCGATTTTCCACTTGAACGGCTTGGGAGCCTCGAACAGGGGAACTTCCATCCCCGGCCAGAACGGGGAAATCGCGAACTGCAGGTAGCCGCGAAGCTCAGCGAAGCGTCCGGTCACGACCTTCATTCGGCGGCCAAGAGCCAGTCCGCCAGCACCCGGGTCGCTGGCCCGGACACTTCCTCAGGCAAGAACAGCCATTGCCCGCCAGGGTTCAGGTCGAGGAAGACCGGCCCGTCGTCGTCCATCACCCAATCCTGCGCGCTGAAGCCGACGCCGAGATCAGCAGCGAGCCGGATGGCCGCCGCCTGCACCTCAGGTCGCTTCCCTGCTTGGAATGCACTGTGCGCCGGCGGGTGCGAACGCCAGTCCAGCGGAAGATCAGCGGCAGCCAACTCCGCCACCCAAGCCTCGTCACGAACCGTCACTACTCGAAGGTGACGTCTGGCCACGATCAGAGACTGGGCAAGGAAGGGCGCCGAGGTCAGATCAACACCTTCGAGGTCGGCCGCGCACTGCGGCTTGACATAGACAACATGCTGACGGTCATCCGCTTCGAAGTTCCCGGGCCCCAACGGCTTGAGCACAAACGGCTCGCCGAGCGTCCCCGCGAGTTCCTCGAGATCCAACGCAATCATCGTCGCCGGAACCCGGAAGCCAGCCGCCGACGCAGCACGGTATTGCACCATCTTGTTCTCAGCGGCGTAGAGACGATCAACCGGAGTCAGCCATGATACGGACGGCTCTCGCAAAATTGCGGCGAGCAAGGTGATGCGCGAAGCCAGCACTGCGGCCCGATGGCTACCTAACGGCACTCCTTGGTCCCAACCGGCCGGCGCTAGCCGCCGAATCCAACCGCGCGCCTGCGAATCTGGCAGCGCGAACAGGCGACCTTCTACAGACCGGACCACGATCTGCTCCGGCGTCATCCGCGCAAGCGCCGGCTCCAACGTCGCGGCGTCCAACACGATCCGCCGCCTCGAAGGAATCAGATCTGCCACAGCCCGCATGTGAGGGTCGGCCAGATCACCGACAAGGAGAACCGCGCCGTCCGTCATGGCGCGAGGCGACCGAGCGCAGGCACCAACCCGGATTCGTCTGTCGTCTCGATCTCCCTTGTTTCTGTCGTCACCGGACGCGGCCGGTCATCGTCATCATCGGACCCGGCAGCGCGATACGGTCGTCCCAAGTACTCATAAAGATCCATGTCGCATCCCACACGGTCGGCATTCCAACAAGGCGAATTTTACGGCTCGCGGCTGACAGTCCATGTGCGTACCGACCTGCGCCGCGCAGCCCTAACACGCGATAGCAATCTCCCCGGACGTGTGTGCTCCCCGTGTGCTCGTATGCGATGTACGGGGAAGGTACGCGGTGGCACGAGGCGACAGGCTCGCCGACCCAGTCCTCTCAACCCTCGGCTAGTACCGAGCCGCCGCGTACGCCGATCCGGTGACGAAATCCCAGGTCACGGCGGCCGTGTTGACAGAAGAGTGCGGCGACCGTAGTGCCTCGAAGAGCGGCTCTTGACAGCCGCAGGGCGGAGCTTGCGCCCTCTTAATCCGCGGGTTCGGGGTTCGAGTCCCTGGCGGCGCACCACAGCCTAGCTGGCCATTCGTCGAAAGTCGAATGGCCAGCTTAAATGCGTTGACTCGTGTGAGTCACATGTGAGTCACACCTTCAGACTCACCGTCCGTTCCGGTTTCGCCACGTCAAGCAGCCATACCGGGCCGAACGCATGAGATCAGCCGATCAGGCTTGGTGCACCCCAGGGTGCTCGAACCTCGAGCCCTCGGATTGAGTGTCCGCTCCTGTTAGTTAAGGAAAAGACGGTGACTCGATCCCCCACGGGAACGAAGCTCGCACAACAACAAGATCAGCCGGGTGTCGTCTACCGGCGCTGCGGCTGCCGCGGCGAGGACGGCAAGCAACTGGGCTTCAGCTGCCCGGGGCTCGAGCACGTATCGCATGGCCGCTGGTACTTCGCGGTCCAGGTCGACGGCGTGGACGGCCGGCGTACCCGGATCCGCAAGGGCGGGTTCGCCACCGAACCCGACGCCCGAAGGGCCATGGCGCAGTTGCAGTCGTTGCCCAGCGCTGAGGCCGTGGCGCGGACGTGGACGGTGGGCCGGTGGCTGCGGTTCTGGCTGGCCGACATCGAACGTCACGAGGCGGTTCGGGCGTCGACCCTGGCCGGCTACCGGCGCGTGGTCGACGGCTACCTGATCCCCGAACTGGGGCACATCCGGGTGTCCAAGCTGCGCACGAAGAAGGTGCAGCGGGCCCTGGATCGGATCGCATCGCGGCACACCCGCAACGGCAGGTTGATCGCCGCCAGCACGGTGCATGGGATCCGGGCGGTGTTGCGCAGCGCGTTGAGCCACGCGCGTCGCACTGGGTTGGTCGGGTTCAACGCGGCATGGCGGATCAAGACCCCGAACGGTGTCCGAGCGTATCCAGTGGTGTGGACGCCGGCGCGGGAGCGTGAGTGGCGGCTACATGGTGTGCGGCCGCGGGTGGCGTGCTGGGATCTGCCGCATCTGGGCCGGTTTCTCGAAGCGGTGCAGGATGATCGGCTGTTCGCGTTGTGGTGGCTGGTCGCCTTGCATGGTTTGCGCCGGGGTGAGCTGGCCGGGTTGCGGTGGCAGGACCTCGACCTGGTCGGACGGGAGTTGACCGTCCGGGAGCAGATGATCGTCATCGACGGCCAGACTCTTCTGGGGCCGCCGAAGTCCGAGGCCGGGCGTCGCACCCTTGCCTTGGATGAGACTTCGGTGAAGATCTTCCGCCAGTACCGGCGGGAACAGGCTCGTCTCCGTGGCGGGAAGCTGGATGTGCTGGATCCGTTGTTCACCCGGGTGGACGGCAACCCTGTGCGCCCGGACTGGCTCACCCGCGAGTTCCAGCGTCGCTGCGCCGATCTGGGGCTGCCGCCGGTGCGGCTGCATGACATCCGGCATGGCTCGGTCAGTATCGACGGGGCGGCCGGTGTGCCGTTGAAGCTGACGTCGCAGCGGGCCGGGCATTCGTCGGTGGTGACCACGGTGGACATCTATCAACACGTGTTTCCCGAGACGGCGCACGCCGAGGTCGCGAAGACAGCCGCGCTGATCTTGCGGCATGCGAAGCTGCGCATGCGATCCGGCGGCGCCTCCCAGGCGTAGAGGACTTTGCTCGCTGGTAGTCCGATGGGATGGATTCGGGCAGCGGCGGACCTGGTGGTGTGCGGGTGCGGTTAGCGTGTCAGACGTGGCCGAACTGCACACCACCAAACGGGTCCGCGAGCTGGCTGCTGTGCTGCGGGAGGCGGTCAGCGAGCAGGGCGGGGATCTGCTGGGTGGGGACCATGTGGAGCGGCTCGTGGCCGAGCGGGTCACGATGATCGCACACGACACCACACCCGTGACAGTCGAACAGCGTGACGGGTTGCTGGTGCTGGCCGCGTTCGGGGTGTGCGGCATGCTCGCGGCACGCAACGCCGACCGGCGCGAGCACATCGACCCGCGAATCGTGGCCAAGGACGCCGCCGATTCGACGGTGCAGGTCGCGGTGCCGATGTACGAGGCCAAAGGGCAGCCGGTGCAGATCGGCGGGCTCACCGTCGTCGTGGCGCGGAAGGTGATCGGCATGACCCTCGAAGCCTTGCGGGAAGGCTGGTGGGAGTGCACCTGCGAACGACCACACCGGCCCGACGGCGGCTGTGTCCTGCAGGACCGGCTCCAACACGACCTGGCGACCCGGGGCGGGTGGGTCAACCGCGGCGAGGTTGTTTAGGAAGTTTGGGCCGAGGAGATCTGGATCGGCGCCCCGAAAATAGCCCGCCTCTGGCGCGGATGCGGGCATCCGGGGGATCGACAAGAAGGCCGACGGTGAGCTGTGGAAGCGGTTCGCGGCCGCCCGCGACGGCTTCACCCGCCGCCGGGGCGCCCACTTCGCCAGCCTCGACGCCCAGCGCAAGCAGGCGCAGGGTGGCAAGGAGGAGCTGGTCGCCGAGGCTGAGAAGCTGTCGGACTCGACCGAGTGGAACGCGACCGCGGCCCGGCTCAAGGAGCTGATGAACGAGTGGAAGGCCGCTCCCCGCGCCGCCAAGGAAGCTGAGCAGAGCTCTGGGAGAGGTTCCGCGCCGCGCAGGACGCGTTCTTCACTCGCCGCAGCGAGGTCTTCTCGGCTCGCGACGACGAGCAGAAGGTGGCCCTGGGCAGGCGTCAGGAGCTGCTCTCACAGGCGGAGGGGCTGGACGTGGACGCCGACCCGAAGGCCGCTCAGGCGGCGCTGCGGGACATCCAGGGCCAGTGGCACGACTCCGGCCGGGTCAGCCGGGAAGCCGCCGCCGGGCTGGAGCGCCGGCTGCGCGCGGTCGCGGACAAGGCGCGGTCGGCGATGGACTCGGCGGTTTGCGTTTCCGGTGGCCGGCGCGTACCGCAGAGCAACGGTCTGTCGGCAACGATCCGGATCGCGTGGACCACCCGGGCGAGCAGTCTGACAATGGGGCTGGGGGCCGCGCAGTCGGCGCACACGCGCTTTGGGATGCTGGACAGCGGGTTCGACCCTGTCCGTTTCTTCGCCACGTTGTGGCTGTCGGCAAACAGTTCCGTGTCGATCCTGCGCTCGTTCAGGGCCCGCTCCCCCTCGGCGACGGCCTCCTCCCTGCGGCTTAGGGCCCGGTCTCGTTCGTCGGCCCTGCGGTCTCGTTCGTCGGCCTTGCGGTCGCGTTCGTCCGCCAGCCGGTCCCGCTCGTGGGCGGCGGCCTCCCGTGCCGCCAGACGTTGCTCACGACGCCGAAGCTCGCGTTCGCGGGCGTCCGCTGGGCGGTCAGGGCGAGGGGCTCCCGCCGACTTTGTCTTCAGCCCGGTCCAACGGTTGTCGGCTTCGCAGGCACGAAAGTCGGACCTTCCGCCGCGAGACATGGGTATGCGGCCAACGGCGCCGCAGCAGGTGTGGGCGGTCACCTGTTCAGGGTACGGCCGATGCCGAACGCATTGGAGCCCCTTCACCGTCGCGAATCTCGCCGCGCCGACCCACATGCGCCTGCGCTGCCTGCGACTGACCTGTGGTCTTGCGGCGGCCACCGCCGCCAACCGGCGGCCGCCCGATGCCAGCGTCAGAGGGTGCGTCTCTGAAAGCCGGCATCTGTGCACGGAACGCAAATGGGCCACGTCCCCTGCACAGCGCTGGTCGTGGTCGCACAGGACAGTGACCGACGGGCACGTCTCCGGTTCGTACACATCCAGCCGCGCGCTGCTACCCATGCGCTATCGCCGCTCAAACCTTGATCCTCGATCACAATTCCTAACGAACTCGTTCGGGGGACGCCTCGGTAGCCCGCTCCGTGCCTGACTAACCCGCCGAGGCCAGGGTCGTCTTCTCCGCCGCAGCCGGCTGCGGGCAGTAGAGGAGCGCCGCCGCCACATCGTCACCCCGCCTCAGCCACGCGCTGACAGCATTGGTGGCAGCCACCCAGCAGGTCCTCGGGGCAGCAGCACGCGACCTAACCGACGAGCAACTCCCATAACCCCATAACCTGCAGCACACGGCGCACGGCAGGCTGCACACCTCGCAACCGCAGGGTTCCCCCGGCGGCGTAGGCCCGGCTCCGTGCGTTGACCAGCACGGCGATTCCAGCCGAATCCACGAACGGAACCTGACTCATGTCGACCACCACATAGCCACCGCCGTCGGCAACCGCCGCCAACTGATCGCGGGCCTGCTCCCACGAGGTGAAGTCCACTTCACCCGTCAGCACGACGATCGTCGGGCCGTCCGCGCCGGTCGCATTCACCTGCTAGTGCTCCTGTCGTAGCTGGCCACATCGCAGCGAGATCAACTCTGTGCACAAGGTAAGCGGCGGATCCCAGCTGCGCACATCGGAGTGCGCCACATATCCAAGGTTGAACGGTGCCGGTGGTTGGAGATCGGGCTGTGCCACGTCAGTGGTGCTTCGTCTCTCCTTCGGACATCGTGGTGGGGTCCTGCTTCGGCCGTCCCGACGCGACGCTCAGCGGCGGCGCTTCGCAGCATTCTGGCTTGGATGGATAGTCAGCGTCCTTGCCGATGTCGGTGCTGGCGACCTGCGATGGAGGGTGGTCGCGTTGCCCGTCAGATTAGATCCACAGTCCCAGGCCGTTCGTCCGGAAGAATCTTGCGGTTTTCGGAGAGGTCGACGCTTCCGCGCCTCGGCTCGTTCATATGTGCGCAGGCTCGGCGTCGCGCGGCAGTGCTGGCGCGGCTCACTCGTCTGGCGGCCCGTGACCGCCTGCGCCCCGCGCTCAGCGTTCCCACACGAATGCCGCGACCAACTGCGCCAGACGACATCGGGGCGCCCCTCGCGGGACGCCCCAACCGAGGGTCACTTGCGTGTGGGCGCGCCGGGCATGATGCCCTCCCCAACCCGCACGGAGTCGGCGCTTCGTTCCCACCCGGACCCTGCCCCCGAAATGATCAGCTGATCTTCATCCAGGGGGACCAGTCGGTCTGGTACCTGTTCCACCCGTCCGAGCCGTCGCGGATGACCGTCCTTATTCTGACGCTGCCGGTCTCGGCCAGGTTTTCGTTGCAGTCGACATCGCCGTTGTCGGCGCCGTTGGAGTCGTGGCACTCACCGGTGCGCCCATAGTCGGTCTCCCACTCGACCACCGCGCGGTAGCCGTCGGCACGGTAGTCGCCGATGGTGAAGTGATCGCCGTAGCTGTAGAAGCAACCCCGGGCTTCAGTCCTGGTCGGCGAGTGAAAGATCAGATTCATGCACCCGGAATCCGCGTACGACGGCGTGGCGATCAGACTGGCTCCCAGGACACCCGCCACAGCGGCAGCGACGATTCGTAGCTTCAAGAGATCTCCTCCTTGCGTTGCGAACGACGGCAAGTATGAGCCCGGTGGCTTGAACCAGACTTGCAAGAAGCTTGAATCCGCACTTCAGCAGGCACCAGCAGGGTCTGGCCTCGGCGACCAGTTGGCCGCTGGAACGGCACACGGCCGCCATCGACCACGCCCAGACGCACCCGGAGCTCGGCGGCCCACTCGTGCTCGCGCATTCACCGACCGGCTGGCGCCTACGCCCGCGCCGACCGGCTCACCGGCAACCAACACCGAAGCCGTGTCCGACCTGGTCAAAGCCGCATGCTCTCCGTCGACGCGGCGAACGCGCTGCTGGCCGTCATCACGATCATGGACACATAACATGATCCATGTCAGTCGATCACCGAGTCCATGCCAGAGCCAGCTTGAATCGCACCGGGTTTGCTAGCGGCTACATCGCTTGAGTAGCCGCCTCGGTGAGGCGGGTCTGGTTGGGATCGTAGAGGTTCTCAAAGTCGGCTGGTGGCAGGTCCGAGGCGGCGCTGTGCGGCGGTGGTTGTACCAGTCGACGTATTCGAGGGTGGCCAGTTCGACCTGGTCGCGGGTCCGCCACGGCCCATGCCGGTGGATCAGTTCGGTCTTGTACAACCCGATCGTGGTCTCGTGCCAGGGCGTTGTCGTACGCGTCGCCGAGTGAGCCGACGGAGGCGTCCACGCCCGCCTCCAGCAGTCGCAAAGTGAACGCAATCGATGTGTATTGGCTGCCGGCGTCGGTGTGGTGCACGAGGCCGGACAAGTCAGTGACCCCGCCCCGGCCACGGGTCCAGATCGCATGTTCGAGGGCATCGAGGACCAGTGGCGTGGCCATGGCCCGAATGAATGGATTCGGGCTACCGGCCCGCTGATGCTGAGCGGGGGTGGTTAGCGTGGCAGACGTGGCCGAACTGCACACCACCAAACGGGTCCGTCAGCTGGCTGCTGTATTGCGGGAGGCGGTGAGTGAGCAGGGCGGCGACTTGCCGGAGGTGACTATGTGGAGCGGCTCGTGGCTGAGCGGGCAACTGTCCTTGGGCAGCAGATGGGCATCACCGCCCGCACGGTGATGGCCAACTACAAGACGCCGGAACTGGTACGCGAGTGGGGCCACCAGTCTGGCGGCGCAGATGCGGGATGCTGAGCTGACTGCGCACGACGCCGCACCGGTGACAGTCGGGCAGCGGGATGGGCTGTTGGTGCTGGCCGCGTTCGGGGTGTGCGGCATGCTCGCGGTACGCAATGCCGGCCGGCGTGAGCACATCGATCCGATGATCGTGGCCAAGGATGCCGCTGATTCGACGGTGCAGGTCGCGGTGCCGATGTGTGAGGCGAAGGGCCAGCCGGTCGAGGTCGGAGGGCTCACGGTCGTCGTGGCGCGCAAGGTGATCGGCATGACTCTCGAAGCGTTACGTGAAGGCTGGTGGGACTGCACCTGCAAGCAACCGCACCGACCCGACGGTGGCTGTGTGCTGCAGGACCGGCTCGAATACGACCTGGCGACCCTGGGCGGGTGGATGAACCGCGACGAGGCTGTCTGGGCGCAGTGGCCCGCTCGCTGTCATCCTCGTAGAGGTGCAACAGCCGCCAGGGCTGCGGGTTGGGTAGAGCCGTTGCCGTCAGATGCCTGTCCGAATGGTCGGCACCGCCGGTCCGGCACACGATCGAGCCTCGGCGGCAGGCCGAACCGGCGATGTGCTCTGCGGCGGTTTGGACCGACCACCGCCGAGCGCCTATCGAATTCGGAAAGTAGGATGGGACGATTGTGCACTGGCTAGAGTGCTGTGCGGCCGCCGCCGGCCCCAAGCTCCAGCCTGGGTCTTCAACCGTGCAACTGCTCATCGGACAGCTTCGGATCCGGACCCGTGCAACCCCCTGGACGCCAACGCATCCACACCGCCAGCGAGCCACACCCGCGGCCGCTGGTGGCACTCTTGGTCGACACCTCCATCTGGGCTGCGACCTCGACCGCGGACAAGTCCTGGGTGTACAGCTCCGCCGCCTGCAACCGGACCCGCTCACGCCGGAGCCGTTCTGCCTGGTCCAATGTCATCAGCAGACCGCATCACCGACCACAGTCGCGATCAGCTAAAAGCCTCAAAATGGACTTCGCTCAGATCTCCGCCCGAAGGGTGTCTAGACCGACGCGCTGACGGGCTTGGCATCCGATTCGCCCCTTCGGCGCCGAGATGGCTGAGACTCGACGCGCTCACCGGGCAGCGATCGGCGCGCTGCCGACCGCTGCCCGGTGAACGCGGTGCGCCGTGGATATGGTCCGACGGCAGCCGGATCAGCCCGCCACTGGAGTCACGCCGTAGACCACGCTGAGGGTCCGCATGTCCTGGAAGATCGCCAGAGCGGGATCGTTCGTCATCACACCGGTGTGGCTGCCCTTTGCCCAGACTCGGCTGCCGTCGAGGGAGAAGAACGGCCCGCCGCTGTCACCGCCCTGGCTGCCAGAGCCACCGGACATGAACCGGGCGCACATGAGATCGAACCCGACGCTGCAGTCTTCCTGCCGATAGTTGCACACCGCCCCCGTCGTCGCTCCGCTGCGGCACAGGTACTCGCCGCGAATCACATCGTAACCGTCGTTGTTGACCGCCTTTCCCCAGTTCGAGGTCGTGTTGCCGTCATAGATCCAGCCTTCGGCTCGCTGATCCGTCAGATCGATGAGGGCGATGTCGAGATCGGGCCGGTAGTTCACGATCGGGCCCATGGCGATCGTGCCGTTGCCGTTATATACCCACAGTCCCGACAGTTGACTACCGCCGATTACGTTGCCGGTCCCGCAATGACCGGCGATCGTCAGATACTTGTGACCCCATCCGTTCTGCACGACGAAGCCGGCCGTGCAATACCCGGTGTACTTCGCGTCGATGTAGATGCGGACTTTCGCCGCACCCCACCAGTACGGTTCGTCGGCGTCACGTGTCCCCTGCACATCGATCTGCGGGCGCTGCACGTACACGACCGGCACCCCGGCACCCGTCCGATCCGGGCGGGCCGACAGGCTCGTCACCGGTGCCCCGACGATGACCTTCACCCCTGCTCCGTCCGGCTGCGGGCCGATCTCGACGTCAGCGCCGCCGAACTGCCCACGCAACGAGGCCGCAGCGGCGTCCAGCTCCATCCGGCTGTATGCGGCAGGCCGCACTGTGACCGGCGCGATACGGCGCGCCGAGGCGAGCGCCGACTGGAATGACTTCGGAACGTCGCCTTTCCACGACAGACGCACGTCGAGCTCACCGACGGCGATGTCGGCGAAGCCCTGCGCTGACGAGGGCCGATCGCGCACGGCTTTCATCAGTAGGTGTGCGGCGGCGACGGCTGGCTGCTGGGCGATGACGCGGCTACGGCCGTCGTCGTCGCCGGCCACCGCTGCCGTCGGCGTAGCCGCGGGGACAAGCGCCAGGACGAGTACGGTCGCGGCGGTGCGAGCGAACAGCCGGCGCAGCTGGGATACGCGAGAACGCATGTGCACTCCTTCCATTCGGATTGCATTTACAGTCACGAATGGAAGCGGGAAAGTCCAGCAGCCGACGCAAGGTCCGGACAAAACCCGGACTGGCCTTCGAGCACGAAAACGATCTGCTGGCGGGCCGCCCTACCAGCGCTCGCTGAGCAGCTCGACCTCATCCGCTCCGGAGCGGGCGTTGGCCCCGATCCCCCACCTCATCGTCATCCAGGCGGTATCAGAGCGCACGCCTCGGTATGTCCCCGAGCACGAGAACCTGCGGGGGACGCCCAGCCGCGCTTGACGAAGGCCTCCATCGTCAGCGGCATATCCATTGCTGGACTCACTAATGGTGCGCGACGGGAGTGTGGCGCGGGGATGGCTGAGCTCGCGCTGGTGGCGGGGCGATGGTGGAGGTCTTGAGTGAGCGTCGGTAGTGACCAACTGCTGAGGCTGCTGCGGAATCCCCGGGCCTTGATCTGGCGGAACAGTTCGGAGCCGTTGCGCTGGCCGGCGTGGAACTGCTCGTAGTGGAATGCCTTGTATCCGTCCAGCAGGGGGCGTCGGTGCGTGGCGGTGACCAGCACCTCATCGAGGCTGTCGCCGCGGGCGTAGCGGCGCACTGCGTAGTAGCCCAGGTTGAGATCGCGGTTGATGCCTCGCAGTGATCGTCGGGCGGCCAGCAATTCGTGGACGGCGATCACGGCCGGCTCAAAACACCGGCATCTCGGTTCGCGGGTTACGAACGGATAAGACAGCGCAGCTGATCGTCGCTCGACATGCCTTCATGCAGAATCTTCGCCGCGGCCACTACGAACTCGGAGGTGACCCCTCACCAGCAACCCGGGTCGCCGTAGCGTTCACCGAACTCGCTCCAGCGATCTGACCCAGACCTGGCGCGGGTTCAACGCGTGCGTCGAGCCCATAACGAACAGCGTCTGATCATCTGCCACAGGCCACTTAGCACTTTCCCTTCGCTGCCCACCTGTCCACAAGATCTTCGCCAGAGCCAGAAGCAGCACTGTCCGCCAGCCCGGATGCCCCACGACCGCCCATCCGGTGATCTAGATGACCGTTGACACCTTCGAAGCCGTCGCTCGGACGCAGGCCGCGATAGCTCTGTTCGCCCATACCCTGCATGCCAGCGAACGGGTGCTCGGCCCAGATGACGCCGTCGCCCTCACCCTGCGCAATAACCTCGGCTGTGCATACGAGTCAGACGGTTGGCTACGCGAAGCGATCGCTCTGCTGCAGCTGGCCCTCGACGACCGCGTGCGCATCCTCGGCGGCGAGCAACCGACACCCTCAACACACGCGCCAGCCGAATTCGAGGCAGATCGTGCGCAACAGGTCCGCCCGCCTGAGGCGGCGGATTCTCGGAAATGGCGGCCCCAGCAGAACCCGGTCGAAATCCGGCGTCGGGAAGCTTCGCCCACACCACCCGACTGTCGATACGGCCATGGGTCCAGCCCACGGATGTAACGGGACATAGCTGTCGTACGTTCCGGATAGCCTGATGCTCCCTTGTCGGCTCGGCAGGCTCCCTGGGGTGGCTGTGGATCGTTCCCGATTTGACCGTTTGCGCCAGGCTGCTGCGAAGCTGGCTTCCGATGCCTGGGCTGACACAGACATTGAACCGCAGTCGGGCTCCGAAGCTGTTTGGGCGGTCACTGCGCTTGGCGAGGCGATGGATGCCCAGGCTGGTTCGAAACATCAGGCGTTGCTGGGGCAGCTCGACAACGCTGACATGTTGTCTAGCGATCCGTTGCAGGTCCTGTCGGAGCTGGTACAGAACGCTGACGATGCCGGTGCCTCGGAAGTCCGATTTCGGCTTGAGTCCGATCAGCTGCTGGTCGCCCATGACGGCCGCGCGGTGCGGTTGCGGGATCTGCAGTTCTTGGCTCTGCCGGGGCTGAGCGGGAAGAAGAACGATCCACAGGCGACAGGCCGCTTCGGTATTGGCCTGTCAACGATCCGGAGCCTGACCGGTACGTGGGAGATCCACAACTGGCCCTTTCGGGTCCACGTCGATGGATCGACCCTCCGACCGGCTCGTGTCTTCGACGCGAGCGACCTCGTCGAGGGGCATGGCTGGACAGTCTTCCGGATTCCGCTAGTCAAGCAAAAGGTGACCGCCGAGGATCTGGATGTGTGGTTCGGCAATTGGGATGCATCGGCCCTGCTATTCCTGCGCTCGGTGCGCGCGGTCTCCGTGACGACCAAGGGTCGCTCCGTTCGGACGTTGTCGTTGACCGCCGAGCACACCGGCACCTTGACAGCTCGCATCGGAACGCAGGACACGCAGGTGACGATCGCCCGGGTAACCTCTTCCGACGGGGCGGTCTGGCAAGTGTTCCAGGCAGAGCTGCCAACACCCGTTGGTCTGTCGCGTCGCCATAAGTCAACTGCGCAAACGGTGCCGATCGGCGTGGCACTGCCCCATGCGCCGGTTCCCCGTGGTGTTGTTCATTCTGGATTGCCAGTGGCCGACCTGCCCGCCATGGCGCGCGTGAACGCCCTGTTCGAAACCCTGACTAATAGGCAGGACTTCATCGGTGGCGGCTGGAACGCCGAGATGTGTCAGCTGGTCGCGCAATTGTGGGCTGTTGCCACTCGTCACATGCTGGAACGTGTCGACCCACAGGCGTGGCACTTGATACCGGTGGGATCTGACGGGTACCCGGCCGGGACCACGCTGCCTGAGGGGCTGACCGAGCGGTTGAGGCTGTTGGGGCGAACTCAAATAGCATCGAACCTTCGTCTGTCGGCAGCACACCGTGCTCATCGCAGTCTCGCTGAGCTCGCGGTGGAGGAAGCACCGTTGACCGGAGTGGTGTCGGACATCGATCTCGCCGCAGTCGCGGGCCTGCCAGCTGTCTTTCCAGACCGTGCCCGCGACGCCGCTGGCAGGTGGCGAGTGGTCCTAGCTGACTGGCGGCACAGCAAGCGGGCGAACCTGCCGAAAGAGGTTTCGGTATCGGAGGCGCTGGTCCTGCTGAAGCGCAACGACTATCCGGTCGAGAAGGTGATCAAACTCAGCGCATGCGCGATTGACCGACACCTAGGCGGCCAACTCCGTGCGTCGCCCTGCCTGGTCGCCTCCGACGGCATCAGGCATACTCCCCCGACTGCAGAACAGCTCAGTGTTGTCTTCAACGCCACGACATCTGCGACGACACGACGCGACGCCCTGCCGGACGCGCTGGGAATCGGCATCACGCTGAACCCCATCTATTATGCCGACACCGCCGAAGCCCGGACGATACGTGGCTGGTTACGCGAACTCGACTGCCTCGTCGACCCTGGTGACGCGCAGGCGCTACTCCTGCGAATCGTGGCATTCGGCCGATCAGGCGGCACGCTACAGCCACCAGGTAACGACGACGTACTACGTGCGCTGCTGGCCGCGATGCGCCAACTCGACGACCGCACCCGTCGGCGCATCGGATTGGATATCGGCAACGCCGTGTCGTTGAAGGCCATCCGCCACACCTCATCCGGTGAGGCAGCCGAGTGCCTAGCGCGCCCATCGCAGACATACCTATCGGCACAGCTGGATCGGCGACAGCGCTCCTTCGCTGAGGCGGCTGGCAATACCGCCGGCCTGATGTGGGTGTCGCCCGACTACCTCAAAATTCTGCGGAGCCCCGGCGGCGACCACGACTTAAGCATCGCGGATTTCCTGCGGCTACTCGGCGCGGCTGACGCACCACGCACAGTCGATGCCGACTTCGGTGACAACAAGCACTACGCCCGCGACAAGCGCAGTGGGCTTCCGATCTACAGCAGCGGGAGCACCCCAGAACGCAATAAGGTTCTCGACAGAACTGGAGCGAGCCACACCCTCAACGACAGGCACAGCCCCGATCTGGAGGCCGTGGCCCGAAGCATCGCTGCTGACGAAGACGGCCTACGGCGCCGCCGACGCGCCATCGCGTTGCTGGAGACCTTGCGCCGAGCATCGATGCTGACCGGCACCGCCAGCAAGGTATCCACCGCTACAGGCAATTACGGCTGGAACACGATGGGACAGATCCAGCCACTGTGGGCATGGCGTCTACGCAGGATTCCATGGATCGATGACAGTCACGGTAAGGCTGTGCGGCCCGACGGTCTACACCACAAGACCGAAGCGGCAGCCGCACTCTACGGGACCGACGACCCAGGTTACCTTCATCCAGACTTCGATACCTTCGCAGCCAAACACGCTGACTGTCTGCCGATCCTCAACATCGCCGGCGACCCCAGCCGCACGCAACTGCTTGGACGCCTACGCGTGCTTAGGAAACGCTCACCGAACGGCCCAGTACCAGACCACGTTCGCACTGAGGTTCATGTGGTCTACCGGGCTTTGGCGCAGACGATCGCTGGAGGACCCGGCGTCGTACACCCGAACCTCATTCCCGCACGCGAAAAACTGATCCTTACAGATCAAGGCTGGCGACAGCCGTCGGAGGCGCTGCGTGGCAAGAGCATCCTGGCCGGATACCGGCCATACGTATCCGCGGACGACCAGCTCGCGCCCCTATGGCAAGCCCTGCGCATCGCACCTCCTAGCGCGCTCGACGTCGTCGAGGTGCTCAAAATCGTCGCTGCCAAACAGCAACAGCCAGACATCGCCGATCAGGGTGTCTTGCTGGAGGGAATGCGCCACCTCAACGAGCTCCTGGAGTCCACCGTTGCGGGGCCGGTGGACCTCGGCCTACGCAACAAACTACGACATCTTCCTCTATGGACTCGCGACGGCTGGTCCAAACAACGCCCGATCTACTTCACCGACAACAGGGATCTGACGCGACGGCTGTCGCACCTGCTGGCGATCTGGGAGCCCGGCGGCCAGCTCGAGCTGGGGACCGCTCTGCTGGACCTCCTGCGCGTCACGAAACTCGACCTCACGCAGGCAACGATAATCGCGTCCGTGCCGAGCGCTGCCGATGAGGATCTCACCGACAGATTCCGTCGCATAGCAGTTCGATTCCAGGACGAGATCGCCAGATTCGAACCACGAGCTGCCGACGCATTCACCGGCTGGGACTGGCTGACCGGCCTCGACGTAAGCGTCGCACCCGGGCTTCGCGTCGCCCTCCCGATCCCGCCTCAGGACATCACTATCAGAATCGACGCCCATATTGATCAGCCCAACGGAATCCTGTACGTGGACAACGAGAAGGCCCTGCTTTTGGCCACAGGGAATGCCATAGCGGCCTACTTCTCCGCCGAACGGGAACACGTCGCGATGCGGTGGACGAGCATGTGGGAGCATCCAGCCGCATATGAAGCGCTAGGACCCGCGCCCATGACCACCGCACGGCAGCGAGATTCCAAAGCCCAGGACCAACTGGCCGCACAGATCGCCCAGCGCACACAGGCGCTGCCCGCAGTCTCGACCTCGACGCCCGCCCGCGCTCAACAGACTCCAGCGGAACCGTCGCCACGTCCGTCGCCGCAGCGTCCAACGGCGCCACTCAGCACAGAGACGACCGCGGCCAACCCTCCCCGCCAGCTCGTGAACCTCGCCAGCCTGGCGCTCGAGGCACCCGGCTTCCAGTCCATCAGCAATCACCACACCGGTAGTGCCACTGGCGGCTCCGCGCATCCCGATCGGCGAACGAGGCAGCTAGCCGTGCCGCAGTCAGGCCGAGCCGCACCGCGTCAGCACCTCGGCCCTCGCGCGTACACCGACCTCGACCGCGAAAATCTTGCCTTCGAGTTGCTACGAGCCGCCCTGCACCAGCAAGGGCTCACCCTCCAAGACTGCCGCGCCCAACCGGGGGTCGGCGCCGACGCTGTCGCCTCCAACGGCGACTTCTACGAAATCAAAGCCCATGCCGGCCCCGAACCGGATAGTGAATCCATCACGCTTTCGGAGCTGCAACGCGCCTACCAGCAAGGCCACCGGTTCCATTTGGCCATCGCCAGCAACCTGGAGCAAGGCAACGGAAGCCCCGAGATCCGGATCGTCACGGATCCATTGCGTGTCCTAGCGGTAGAAACTAAGGATTCCATCCAGTTGTACGGCCTTCAGAAACCGGACCTGCCAGGACTCAAGATCATCTTCCCAGAGCGTGCGGGCTAACGTACCACCATCTGCAACACCCCAACTCAGCCACTCTTGCGCCACGGGACGTCGGCCAGGCTGAGACCGAAGCGGCCGGCTGCGCGACGGCAGGTTTGAACTCCTGCGAGGAGATGAGATTAGGGACGCCGGTTACTCACAGCCGGCCGTCGTGTGATCCGACGGTTCACACAGCGAGACGCTCCACTCGGCAACGTCGGCGTGCTGGCCTGTACCCGAAGTGTAGTAGATGGTGATCCCACTGTTACCCGCTGATTCGGCGGTTTGGCGCGTGTATTGGAGTATCAACCACGCAAACCTGTCCGTCGGGGCCGGTTGTGTGCCTGGTTTGGACGTGCAGACCTCGCTGACTACGACGTCCGCCGCAGTGTCAATGCCGTACTGGGCGATAGCCTGATGCTTGTTCTCGAACGGATGGAATCGGCCGTCCGAGATGGTGGGAATCGCCGCAAACTCATCCAGAGTCAATGAGCCGAAGACGTCTTTGGCCGCGACGCGGTCGATTCGAATCGACCCTGGCCGGTCGATGCATATCGCAAGATCACCGATAGATGTGGGGCGGCCAGGTGGCAGGTCATGAAAGCTGACACCTGCCTCGCCGCTCAACCGTACGACAAGACGAGGATCAGCCCGCGCCGGACTGGCCTGCGTCGGCCGAGGCGCTGGACCCGCTGCGGGCGCGGCCGAGCACGACACCAGCGACGCAAGCAACAAGGCTGCGACCATGGCACGGCTGATCTCTCGTCTCATCGTTGTCACCTCGAATCAGCTAGGACCAGGCACCCGCATGGGCCGAGTCCGCCCATCCCGCAGCTGATGTCCCGCACAACCTGCCGGTGCGCCCGAACGTCCAGGTCACCTTGGTGTTCGTGCTGTAGCTCGCCTGCGCTGAGACACTCAGAAAGTGCGCGTCGATGCCAGACGACCAGGAAATGTTCGACCCCTTCGTTTTGCTGTACGAGCCAGAACTCTTGGTAGCACAGGTCGCCGGCGGGTTCCAGAAGCCGGTGTAAAGCTTGGCGTTGTCGATGATGTCGTTAAAACTCATCGGCCGCATGTACTGGTTTTCCCACGTGTAGCCAACGCTGTGGCAGTACTCCACGAACCGGCGATAGTTCACTTTGTTGTAGAAAGTTGTGGCCGTCGTCCGG
The DNA here is from genome assembly GCF_024172085.1 of Hamadaea flava. NCBI lineage: Bacteria > Bacillati > Actinomycetota > Actinomycetes > Micromonosporales > Micromonosporaceae > Hamadaea > Hamadaea flava. The sequence continues at coordinate 2,086,895 of NZ_JAMZDZ010000001.1, forward strand.
GTGATACTCGCACCGGCGCCGCTTTGAACCGTCTTGGATGCCGTGCCGCCGCCCTTCCAGCCCTTGCTGTCAAGGTTCACGCCGACGCCGAGGGTGTTGGACGCGCCAGCGTCCATCTCAACCTGCATGGAGATGCCCGAGACCGTGTTGAGGGAGTCCCAGTGTTCGGATCGGCCGTAGTACCATTCCTTGGCCGTAGTGGAGCAAACCGTGCCGGGGTCATAGACGGCGCTGGCGACCACGTCCAGCGCGGCGGCGGATTCGGTGACGGGGTTGTCGTTCTCGTCGAGACTGACCAGGGTGTCGTAGCCGGCCAGCGCGGCAGTCGGGCTGCTCTGCGAGAAATCGACTGTCAACGCGACGGCCTGCCCGAACTGGACAGATTCCCAGTCGGTGCCTGTGTTCTGCATCGAGAAGCTGGCGGAGGCCACGTTCGCCTGTCCGTCGCTTCGCCTCATGATTACTTGCGCCTCGGCGTCCACGACGCCGTCAGCACCGATGTAGTCGACCTCTCCCCCACCCGCGGCGACAAGATCGTCAGGCGTGATGGCGATCTCCGTCGTGCCGATGATCGGCTGCGCTGGCCAGTTGAGGACCGGCACGGGAGAATCGTCGGCAAGGTTGCTGAGGTAATCGGAGCTGGGCCAGATGCGCACTCGGACCTCGGCCGTCGTGAAGTCTTGCAGTGGGACGGGAGCGCCGTCTCGCTGCATGTTCACGGCAATGCCGTATTCGGTGGTGGCGGCGTTGGCGGTTACCGCCGGCAGGACGGCAGACAGCAGGGCACCCGTCACCAGGGTGCAAAGGATCCTGCCGGGTAAACTCACTGGTGTTCTCACGGCGCACTCTCCAAGGTTCGACTTGAGGACGACTGACGGCTGTGGTGTGCCCCACCACAGCCGTCGCTGATGTTTCGGCCCAACTGACGCGAGCCGAGCCCAGAGAATATGCGCTAGCCGAAGCTTCGTGGGGAGAACGAATGCGGCTCGACGTCGCTGGGTGTGACCTCTCCTTCACACCGACATCCGACATTCGGGAACACCATGATCAAACATGCCGCATGCCGCGACTTACTTGATCACCGTCAGTGAGAACCCCAGTCGGCGACTGAGCCAGAACTGGCCGTTTGGGCCAGATCCGCAAGACCGGCGGTCAACCGCCGATGTTGACGACCGTCCACATAGCTAAGCGATGTAGACGCGCACGGGGAGCGCGGCAACGCCCACGGCGAGAACGTCGGGTCCCCGAGTCGCCATGCGAGTAGCTTCCGAGCCTCGGTTCGGGGTTCGAGCCCATGGTGGATTTGCGGCTGGCTGCGGAGGTTTCGTCCGACACCGCTTATGGGCGAGTTCTGAGACCGCCAGGCACGTGTCGGTGTCGCGGATGCTGGTTTGCGTCGACACCGCTTCCGCACCCGACGGGTGTCAGGTTGTCCGCTGCTTTGTGGCTTGGGCCAGACGGTAGGAGCCGGTGCCGGTCTCGAGGATGGTGCCGCCGAAGGTGAGTCGGTCGGCGACGGCTGCGCATAGTCGGGGGTCGGTGAAGGTCTTGGTCCAGCCACCGAAGGACTCATTGGACGCGATCGCGACCGAGGCCTTCTCCTCACGCTCGGTGAGGACCTGGAAGAGGAGTTCCGCGCCGCGGCGGTCGAGTTGCATGTAGCCGAGTTCGTCGATGCACAGCAGGTCGACGCGGCCGTAGCGGGCGATGGTCTTCGCCAGCGTCATCTCGTCGGCGGCCTCGACGAGCTCGTTGGCAAGCTGGGTGGCCAGGGTGTACTTGACCCGGTAGCCGGCCATGGCGGCCTCGGTGCCGAGTGCGATCAGCAGATGGGACTTGCCGGTGCCGGAGTCCCCGATCAGACACAGCGGCTGTCCCTTCTGGACCCATTCGCACTTGGCGAGGGTGTGGATCACGGCGGGATCGATGTTGGGGTTGGCGTCGAAGTCGAAGGCCCGCAGGGACTTCTCGCGAGGGAACTTGGCGGCCTTGATCCGGCGTTCGGACCGGCGTCGGGCGCGATCGTCGCACTCGGCAAGCAATAGTTCGGCGAGGAACCCGCGGTAAGACATCTGCTCACGCCTTGCCCGGTCGGCGTAGTCGGTGAAGGAGTTGCGGATGGTGGGCATTCGCAGCATCCGGCACGCTTGGTCGATCGCGGCGTCGGCTGCTTCTTCGGTCATTCCACGGCGCTTGGTGGTCACGGTGCGGCTCCTTCGTTCGGGGTGTCACGTCGGCTGGCCAACAGCTGGTCGTACTTCTCCACGCTCGGCAGCGGCCGAGTGTCGGCCGGGATGTGGGCGCGGAGCCGGCGCTCGGTCAGCGATCGCGCGGCAGGGGTCTCGCCTTCTCCGCGTGCCCTGTCGCCGCTCATCAGGGACTGGTGGTCCGCTGTCGTGTCGTCGGCTCCGCCATCTGCTGTGTCGTTGTGCTTGCGCGCTTCCAACGCGACGGCGTCCGCGGTGAGCGCGCCTGCACGCAGCGCCGTCGCGAGTCCGGCGACGACGTGGTCGTGTGGAAGGTGCCGGTGCATCATCTGGACCTCAATGAGGGCACGGGTGCCGTCGGCGTCACCGTGGGCTTTGCAGGCCGCGGCCCACCAGGTGTCGTGAACGGGCGTGAACCGCCCGGATGCCCTGGCCTGCTCCAGTGCTGTCGCACCGGGTAGCGCGCCTGGTTTGCGGAGGAGGACCTCGAGGTAGTGGTCTAGGTCGACTCGGGTCGAGCCCTTGGTCATGAGCCGTTCGTGGCGGGCGATCTCGGTCCTGCCGTCGAACACGACCAGGTCGCTGGCGTTCAGGAGCACCCGGGATTGACGGCGGACCATGCGCGCGGGCACGGAGTACTTGTTCATCCGGACCGTGACCTGGGCGTACCGGTCCACGCGCGGGGTGAACCAGCGGCCGGTCTCGAACGGCTCGGTCGGAAGGGGCGCGAGGAGTGGCTGCTCGGTGGCGAATCGTTCACCGACCGTGCGGGCGCGGGACCCGATCCGCCGGGCGTCGTCGGCTTCATCCCAGGCGTCGACCATGGCGTTGAGCTCGGCGAGGGAGTCGACTTCTGGGATGGGGACGAGGTGGTTGCGTCGGAACCAGCCGATCTGCCCCTCGACGCCGCCCTTCTCGTGCGCACCTTGGATTCCGGGCTGGCAATAGAAGGCTTCGATGCCGTAGTGGGAACGGACGGCGGTTCACCTGTCGGCCTCGACCCGCTGGCGGGAGAACCCGATAACGCTGGCGACGGCGGCCTTGAGGTTGTCGTAGCGGATCTTCCCGGTCGGCACCCCGGCCGAGCACGTTGAAGGCGTGGACGTGACCCTCGAAGAAGGCTTCCTACCCAGCCGAGGCACTGACCCTGTGCACGGCCTTGCCCGAGTAGGAGAGCCGAAGGCTGAACAGCGCGCAGGTTACGAGCTCGCCGCGCAGGCGGATGGCGACGTCGCCGAAGTCAACCTCGGCCTCGCGGCCCGGGAGGTGCTCTTGCGGGATGAACGCGTTGGCAGGTTCCCGTCCGACCTCGACGCGAATCTCGCGGCGTCGGGTGGCGACGTACTCGCGGACCATCCAGTACGACACCGCTCCGGCCCCGTCATGTTCGTCAAGCAGTCGATCGAAGATCCGCTTCGCCGTGTCGCTGCTTCCGCGGCGCGTCGAGGTCTGAGCGCAGCCAGCCGTCGATCACCACTCGGTACGCGTCAAGCCGTGAGCCGCGTTTGGGCGGTTGCTTTCTCTCCTTCGGCCATGCTGATTCCAGCGCCGCTGTCACGGTTCGGAAGCCGACGCCGTGCTTGCGCTGCAGCGCGCGGTTGGACATCCCAGATCGGGCATCCCGTCGGATCGCCGCGTACAGGTCGACCCGGGAACGCGGCTGCGTCATCGGTGGCACTCCTGACATGAGCACGCCGTGGGCACGACTTTCGGCACCGGGCCACCGCCCGGGAACGGTGACCGCATGCGACCACAGCCCGGAATCACTGGCCCTACCGAGGTCTGGTCATGTGCTGCGCAGGGCTTCGGTGGGCGGTACTGAGTCGGCCCGGAGTGCGGGGTACGACCGACGACGGAGCCGATGAGCAGCGAGTAGGCCAGGTCGAGTCCCACTGAAGCCCAGGTCAGTACGACGGCCCGGCCTTGCGTGGTGACGAAGACGTTGGTGACGAGCACGCCCAGGATCAGGCCTGTGATGCCGCCGACGACATCAACCTCGACACCACCTGTCCGCCCCGTGTCCCTGGCGCGACGAAGATCTGCTTGCGCGGTGCCTAATCGGTCTTCCCGCAACACCTCGCGGGCCCCTCAGTGTTCGCTGCTGAAGAACCGTAGCAACAGCGGGCCGACGGTCTGTGGATCGACGACGTGATCCGGCCCCTCGAGGGTCTCCCGTTGAGCGAGGGGTAGTAGGTCTGCAAGCTCCTCGGCTGCGCGGTCGAAGAAGTCCGAGGGCAGGCCTGCCATATAGGGGACCGTGATCGGTCCTCCGGTGGTGACCAGGACCGGTTGGGTGACCGTTGCCAGTCGATCGGCCGGCAACTGGTAGCGGTTGAGGAAGACGCTGTCGTGGACCAGCGTGGACGCGAGGGCGACCGAATGCGCCCAATGCGCCGTCTGCTTGCCTGCCGCTTTCCTGGCCGCGATGTTGTCGTCGGAGGCGCCGGTCATGCGCATGAACAGTTCGAGAACCTCCTCGTCTCGCCCGGCGTCGAAGGCGCGTCGGGTGTCCGCGACGTACTCCTCGAATCGCGGGCGTATGTCGTCCCCGACCGCGTAGGGCACCTCCCACACGGCGATCGTGTCGATGGCTGACCCGGCCGCGGCGGCTTCCAGCGCCAGCGCGCCACCTGAGGACGCCCCGAACAGGTGTGCCGACCCGCCCGCCTCCGCGATCAACGCATCCAGGTCCTCGATCTCCCTTTCCACGGCGTAGGGCTCGGTGAAGCCGCTCGCGCCGCGTCCCCGACGGGCATAGTTGTAGACCGTGAAGTGCTCGGCGAGCGCCGGCGCCAAGGGAGCGTTCTCCACCCCCTCGTCGAGTGCTCCGCCCACCAGAATGACGGCCGGACCGCTTCCTTCCCTGTCGTAGGCGATGGTGGTGCCATCGTTTGATGTCACGCGAAAGGCCATCTCGTTCATCTCACATCTCCGTTCGAGAGGTTTGTCTCAGCGCCTGAGCAGCGTGCCGACGACGGCCTCGGTGCGCGACCACCGCGCCCTTGCGATCACGGCCGCCACGACGAGAAAGGCGAGCGGCAGCCAAGGGCTCTGCTCGAGCACGAACTGATCGGTGATGACAGCACCGGTCAGCAATGCCGCCAACCCGAGACTGGCCAGGCCCGCCAGAGCCGGGATCAGAAGTCCAACCCCTCCCGCGACCTCCAGCGCTCCGACCAGGTACCGGAGCCACTGGCCAGCCCCGATGTCGGCGAACATGTCCACCATGACCTGGTCGCCAGCGAGCTTCGAGATTCCGCCGCCGGCGATTATCGCCGCCAGCACGACTTGCAGAATCCAGACCCCGATGCTGCTCGCCCGCCCGGGCGTGTGCGCAACGGTTTCCGAGTTGTTCTTGGGGATGGTGCTCATTCGGCTCTCCTTGTCGTGTCCGGGCCTGGTACCGGTGATGGCGTTAGCCGAGTGGGCCGGGTTGTCGGAGTTGATTTCGACCAAGTGCTCGCGGTCGCGGCATCTACTTCCTGTTGCGGTAGAGGACCATGGTGATAGGACCGAAGACCGCGACGAGAAGTACGGACGAGACGAGCACCCAGCCGATTTCCCCGGCCGGCACCGAGCCGTCCATCAGGCCGCGTACCACGGTCGCCAGGTGGGTGATCGGGTTGACCTCGACGACCGCCTGCACCCACCCGGGCATCGTCTTCGGGTCCACGAAGATGTTGCTCACGAACGTCAGCGGGAACATCACCATCATGCTGACCCCCGCCACCGAGTTCGGCGTGCGCAGGATCAGGCTGAGCATCGTCCACAGCCACGACAGGCAGAACGAGAACACCAGCAGCAGCACCACCGAGAGCACCACGCCGACGGCGCCACCCTCCGGCCGGAACCCTAGGACCAGGCCGAGCGTGATCACGATCGCCGACCCGATCGAGTAGCGCATCACATCGCCGAGCAGGGCGCCGACCAGCGGCGACGGTCGCCACACCGGAAGTGACCTGAACCTGTCGAACACCCCCTTCTGGATGTCGGTGTTCAGCGTTATGCCGGTGTTCATGGTGATCATGACGTTCGCCTGCACCAGGATGCCGGGCAGCAGGAACTGCAGGTACTCCTGAGTCGACCCGGCGAGCGCGCCACCGAACAGGTAGGTGAACATCAGCGTGAACATGATCGGGAACATGGTCACGTCGACGAGCTGCTCGGGCACGTGTTTGATCTTCAGCAGCGCCCGCCAGCCGAATGTCAACGAGGTGAGCACCGGGCCGGGGCGAGACGGCCGCTCACCGGCCAACAGCACACTGCGCAGCGCGTCCTCGGTGACCGGCGCCGACGCCTGCTCCGCGGTCGTGGCATTCATGCCGCATCCTCCTCGGGTGTCTCCTCGGCGGCGTGTCCGGTCAGGGTGAGGAACACCTCGTCCAGGCTCGGCTGACCGAGCGCGAACTCGGTGACGTCGATGCCGCTGCGGGACAGCTCGGCCAGGGCGCGGGCGACCCGCTCGGGGTCGGAGATCCGCGCGGACAGCGCGGCCGGGTCGGCGGACGGCTCGGCCGGCACCTCGAGGACGGCGGCGAGGACCCGTTCGGCCTCGGCCCGCTGCTCGGGCGCACGCAGCCGTACGTGCAGCGAGCCGGCGCCGACCGATGCCTTGAGCTCGCCGCTTGAGCCCTCGGCGATCACCTTCCCGTGGTCGATCACCGCTATCCGGTCGGCCAACTGGTCGGCCTCGTCGAGGTACTGCGTGGTCAGCAACACGGTGGCGCCCTCGGCGACCATGCCCCTGACGATCTCCCAGACCTGGTTCCTGCTGCGGGGGTCGAGCCCGGTCGTGGGCTCATCGAGGAAGATCAGTTCGGGGGTGACGACCAGGCTCGCCGCGATGTCGATGCGCCGGCGCATCCCGCCGGAGTACTTCTTCACCTGCCGGTCGGCCGCCTCGGCAAGACCGAACGCGTCGAGCAGGTCGGCCGCCCGCTCCCTGCCTCGGCGGCGTGAGAAGCCGAGCAGCCTGGCGAGCAGCAACAGGTTCTCCACCCCGGTGAGGTCCTCGTCGACCGACGCGAACTGCCCGGTGAGGCCCACCCTGGTCCGCACCGCCTGGGCGTCACGCACGACGTCGTAGCCGAGCACCTGCGCCTCTCCGGCGTCGGGGCGCAGGAGCGTGGCCAGCATGCGGATCGCGGTGGTCTTGCCCGCCCCGTTCGGACCGAGCACGCCGTACACGCCCCCGGCGCTCACGGCCAGGTCCACACCGGCGACCGCGTGGGTCGTGCCGAAGCTCTTCTTCAACCCTCTCGTCTCGATCGCGAGCGTTCCCATGGGTTCGATTCCTTCTCTCGGTGTTGCGAACGGATTGGTTGAGCGCTAGTCAAGTTTGACTACTTGGCCAGAGTGCGCGCGGAGGAAACGTCTAGTCACGTTTGATTAGAAGCGCATCTTGAGGGGATCGGGGACCGTTCGCCACGAACCCGGATCATCGGCCATGGTGTAGGCGCCCTCAGCCAGTCGTTTGCGCAGGCTCTTCGCCCACTCCAGTTCGGTGCGTGCCTGTCCCGCCCACAGTTCGGCCTGATCGCGGACGTGCTCGGGGGCGTCCCTATTGGGGTGCTCCCGCCACTTGGCCTGCACTACGAGCTCCGCTTCCAGGCGCGCGACCCGCTCGTCAACGTGCGCGATGGCATCTGTCCTGGTCAGCATGGGCAACATGGCGATGGACGCGTTGAGCATGTCCGGGTCGTGGGTGCGCCGCAGACCGTCGCGGACCAGTTCGACCATCTCGTCACGTCCCCGAGCAGTCGCGCGGTACAGAACGCGCTCCGGCCCAGAGTTGCCCGGCTCGGCGTGTTCGGTGAGGAGGCCATCAGCCGCCGCCTTCTTCAGCGCGTGATAAATCGAGCCGGGCTTGATCTTGGCCCAACTCTCCGCACCCCAGCTCTGCAGTTCGGACCGCACCTGGTAGCCATGCGCGCCGCCGGAGAGGTGCACGATACCGAGTACCAGGAGCTTCGTCGCCGACACGCGCCCACCTCCGCTCAACCCTCTCGTCTCGATCGCGAGCTTTCCCATGGGTTCGAGTCCTTCTCTCGGTGTTGCGAACGGATTGGTTGAGCGCTAGTCAAGTTTGGCTACTTGGCCAGAGTACGCCAGGAGGAACGTCTAGTCAAGGTTGATTAGAAGCGCATCTTGAGGTGACCGGGGACCGTTCGCCACGAACCCGGATCACCGGCCATGGTGTAGGCGCCCTCAGACAGACGTTTACTCAGGCTCTTCGCCCACTCCAGTTCGGTGCGTGCCTGTCCCGCCCACAGTCTGATCACGGACGTGCTCGGGGGCGTCCCGATTGGGGTGCTCCCGCCACTTGGCCTGCACTACGAGCTCCGCTTGCGCGCCCGCCAGGGTGGTGCCAACTCCCACCAACACTAGGGTGCCCTCCTGGTCCGGGTGGTGTCAGCACTGACCTACAAGCGGTGTTGGTGGAGACCTCCAAAGCCACCGCGTGGCACCATGTCGAACGGTACGCCAACAACCCGATCGAGGACGATCACGGCCGACTCAAACACTGGCTGAGATCGATGCGCGGACCGCGAACTGACAAGACCGCCCAGATCATCGTCGCAGGGCACGCCTTCACACGGAACATACGCCGAAGCCGTTACGAACTCGGATGTGACGCCTCACCAGCAACCCGGGTCGCCGTAGCGTTCACCGAACTAACGTCAGCGCGGGACTGGCTGTCGGGTCCCGGTTTCCGCGGATCGCCGGATCGTGTCGAGCAGACGGTGCAGTCGCAGGCCGGCCACGAAGTCAGGGGCTTCCGACGTGCCGCTGCGGATGTCGCGGGCGAGCTGCGTGTAGAGCTGTGCCACGTTGCGGACTGCCAGCGCCGGCACCGTCCTCGGTACGTTCACGTAGCTGTCCGGTATGGAAAGTTCCCGCCAGGCGCCGCCGGGCTCCTGGATTCCGTACAGCTTCACCTCACCCACCTGGATTTGGGCCGCTTGTGGGCCGCCGGCGACGACGATGGCAAGGTCGCCCCTGGTACCGGCGATTTCCAGCCGGGTACGGTTGTCTCCCACCTTGGCGTCGTGGAGGTGGGCCGAGGCGACTGCGCCGGTGGCCAGGGTGGCGTGGAGCAGAACCTGATCCGGGCTGGTCACTTCGACGGTCGCGCCGGTCTCGGCGATGGTGTAGCGAGGACGCTGCACGGAAAGGGCGGCGGACAGGTCGGTGATGCCGCCGAGCAGGTGCTCCAGCACGTCGAGGGTGTGGCCGCCGACGACCTCCAGCACACCGGCGGCGTTGGCCTGGTCGAGGGTGTACGCGGCCCAGCCGGGCATCTCCTCGGTGGCGCCCTTGCCTCGGGCCGCGTAGAGGTTCGCCGAGGTGACGCGACCGACGAAGCCGTCTGCGAGCAGCGTCCGCGCGTAGCTGATCGCGGGGCTGTACCGTGCCTGCAAGCCGACGACGTGGTGCACGCCGGCCTGCCGGGCCGACGTGGTCAGAATCTCGGCTTCCTCGGCGGTCAGGGCCAGCGGCCACTCACAGTAGACGTGCTTGCCCGCGTCGAGCGCGGCGTCGACGAGTTCGGCGTGGGCCGGCACTTTGACGGTGACGACGACCAGGTCCACGTCAGGGTGTTCAGCGAGCTGGCGCGCGTCGGTGAAGGCGTGCGGCACGGCGAACCGGGCCGCCGCCCGCTGCGCGCTCTCGGCCCGGCTGGTGGCGACGGCTGTTATGTCGTACTGCGGGAGTGCCTGTAGCGCGGGGATATGGGCGCTCATCGCCCACCCGCGGTCGGGGTTCGCACCGATGATGCCCACCCGGAGCTTATCTGCAGCCAATCTGGTGTCTCCTGCCGTGACCTTGATTAAACGGACGCAGTGCGTCCGTTTGTCACGGCAGACTAACTTAACCGGACGCAAGTAGTCCACTTATTGCTAGCATGACTCCATGAGCCACCCACTGCCTTCAGCCCAGCGGTTGCTGCCGGACGGCGACGAACGCCGGCCTCGGGCCGACGCGCAGCGCAACGTGGAGCGGTTGGTGGCAGCCGCGCGCGCGGCTGTCGCCGAGGTGGGAATCGCCGTCACCGCGCATGAGATCGCGCGCCGCGCCGGCGTCGGAATCGGCACCTTCTACCGTCGGGTCCCCTCCCGGGAGGCGCTGCTGGAGGCCGTACTAGCCGAACTGCTCGGCGAGGCCGTGGCTGAAGCCGACCGAGCCCTGCAGAACAACGATCCTTGGGCCGGACTGTGCGAGTTCGCCACCGCCTACGTACGACTGCGCGCGGCAAGCTGCGGAGTCAACGAGGCGCTGGGCGAGGAATGCGGGCTGGACCTGGACCTACCTCTAGAAGAACTACGCGACCGGATCCGCAGTCTTGTCGAGCGCGCACAGACCGCCGCCGCCGTCCGTCGGGACGTCACCTGGCAAGATGTGGCCTTCCTGCTCGCCGCAGTCGTACCGGGACAACACACGATCGGTTTGCAGGCCGACGATCAGCAATGGATCCGCAACCTCCAGATCGTCCTCGACGGGCTGCGCCTAGCTGACATGCCACGCTGACCATGGGACTCGTTCGATGAAGCGCTCGAACAGGCCGACGTATCCGAGCTTGGTGACCGCGGAACGTGGGACCCGCTGCCGCATGAGTACCCGCCGGAGTTGGACGCCAGCAGCTGAAGATCAAACATCGCCGCGATCAGACCCAATTGAAGTCTGTTTTCACATCAAAGAGGTCACTAGTTCGATCCCAGTATCGCCCACCGGTTCGAGTCCCCTCGTCTCCACCCGCAAATCGGATATGTCCGATTAGAGAAAGCCCAGCTCACTCCTGAGCTGGGCTTTCGTATATCTGGGTAGTTTGGTTCCGCGATGGCGATGGCGATGGTGGCGGTGCGCGAACCACATTGGGTACTGCTGCGGCCGACTCGTGGTCAGGTCGCCGGGACGCCGGTGGCCCGGCGGATGAACGCGTCGAAGACCGGTCGGGGAGCACGCCGTGCAGAAAGATCGTCGGTTTAGCGCCATAACCGACGGCGTAGCGGGTCTTGGGACGACGGGCGGCGACCGCCTTGGTGATGGTCTTGCCGATGAGTTCGGGCGGCGAGGAGCGCCGCTGGGTGCTTTCCGAGGTGAGTGAGCTGGCCACGGCGTTGCTCTGAGGGGCATACGGGCCGCTACTGGAGACGGCGCGGAGCTTGTCGGCGGCGATGCCGCTCCACTCGGTGCGGATGCCACCGGGCTCGATGACCACGACGTTGATGCCGAAGGGGGCGACTTCCATGCGCAGGCAGTCGCTGAGGGCTTCGAGGGCGAACTTGGTCGCGTGGTACCACGCGCCGAGCGGGGTGGTGATTTTGCCGCCCATCGAGGTGACGTTGACGATCGTTCCGGAGCGCTGTGCGCGCATCTGCGGCAGGACGAGCTGGATGAGGCGGGCGGCGCCGAAGACGTTGACATCCATCTGGGCGCGGGCCTCGGCCATGGGCACGTCTTCCAGTGCGCCGTAGGAGCCGTAGCCGGCGTTGTTGACCAGGACGTCGATGCGGCTCTGCTCGGCGAGGATGGTCTTGACGGCGGCCTGTATGGAGGCGTCATCGGTGACGTCCATCGCGATCGGACGGATGCCTGCCTCGGTCAGCTTCTGCATCCGTTCGGTACGGCGGGCAGCGGCGTAAACGGTGTACCCGGCGGCGGCGAGTTCGCGAGCGGTGGCCTCTCCGATGCCGGACGAGGCTCCCGTCACCAGTGCAACCTTGCTGCTCATGATGGTGGTTGCCTTCCGATCGCAGTTGCTGTTCGACGTCTAGCTTCGGACCTTCAACCTCACGCTAGGAGCCAGATAGCGGAATTCCACTAGCGCAGCGCGCCGACTCACTTGCACGACGCGCCACTCTTCCTACGGCGGTAGCGTTCAGCCGCCGAGCGCACGGGTGGCGCGATCAGCTAGCGCTCTGGCGTGATCTGCATACCCTCGGCGGCGCTGCGGGCCTAGACTCGTTGGGTGGCAATCGGGCGATTCACCCTGGACCCCGGCATCAAGGTCTTCATCAACGACCTGCGAATATCGTGGCCGAGAACCCTGCGCAGGGCATCGCTACCAGCCGACCTGCTCGCGCGCGGCCCGCCGACACTCACGCCCGACGAGTACTTCCGGTTCTGGTCAGCGTTGCAAGCCGAAGGCGACGGTCGCGACCTCGCCCTGGACATCGGACAGGCCATCTCCGTCGAGACCTTCAGCCCGCCGATCATGGCCGCACTGTGCAGCCCCAACCTCGCCGTCGCCGCCCAGCGCATCGCCACCTACAAACCGCTGGTCGGACCGCTACGCCTCGACCTCGCCGACACCGCCGGCGGACTACGCATCACCTACCAATGGCCACCGGACCAGCAGCCACCAGCGCTGCTCGCGACCTCCGAACTGGTGTTCTGGACAGCCCTGGCCCGCATAGCGACTCGCCACCACATCCACCCAGCACGGCTGACCATGCCGAACCCGCCGCCCGGCCGAGTCGGCCTCGAAGACTACTTCGGAACCCGGATACGCAAGGCGGACACGCACACCATCACGTTCTCCGCCGACGACGCCGCCCGGCCCTTCCTGACCGAGAACGAATCGATGTGGCGCTTCTACGCCCCCGAACTGCGCCGCCGCCTGAGCGACCTGCAAGCCGAAGCGACCGTGGCCGAACGCGTACGCGCCGCACTCCATGAAACCCTCCCGGCCGGCGACAGCACCATCACCGCCGTCACAAAACGCATGGCCACCAGCCCGCGCACGCTGCAACGCCAACTCCGCGAGGAAGGCACCACCTACCAGTCCGTCCTGGCCAGCACCCGCGAAGCCCTCGCCCGGCACTACCTACGCCGCGGCAACCTCCGCACCGGCGAGATCGCCTACCTCCTCGGCTACGACGACACCAACTCCTTCTACCGCGCCTTCCGCACCTGGACCGGCGCAACCCCCGACGCCGTACGAGCCGCGACAGCCGTCTGACCCCCGTCCGCTGCAACAGTCGGTCGTGTTGGGCCGCACGAAGGATGGCCTGCCGGTGTCGAGCTGGCATGGGCAGGCCCATACATTGGCGTAGCGAATCGCCTACGATTCCTGCCTACGGCGCCGGCGGCCCGGCCTCGATAGCGCGCGTCAAGGGAATCGAGACGAACCGCTCGGCTGAGCTCATCGCGCACGACACCGAGCCGGTGACCGTGGAGCAGCGGGATGGGTTGCTGGTGCTGGCCGCGTTCGGGGTGTGCGGCATGCTCGCGGTACGCAACGCCGGCTGGCGTGAGCACATCGATCCGATGATCGTGGCCAAGGATGCCGCTGATTCGACCGCGCAGGTCGCGGTGCCGATGTATGAGGCGAAGGGCCAGCCGGTAGATATCGGAGGGCTCACGGTCGTCGCGGCGCGCAAGGTAATCGGCATGACTCTCGAAGCGTTACGTGAAGGCTGGTGGGACTGCACCTGCGAGCAACCGCACCGACCCGACGGTGGCTGTGTGCTGCAGGACCGGCTTGGATCAACCGCGACGAGGCTTTCTAGGCGCAGTGGCCCGGTCGCTGTCATCCTCGCGGGGGGCAACAGCCGCCAGGGCTCTGCACAACCGTCAGGGCTTTGAGGGTCAGGTGAACCGCTTGCGGCAGATGCGTCCACTCGAACTCCGGCCCGAGGCAGCAACTCTTCGATTGCGCCGCCTGATCGCCAGCCAAGCACTGCACATCGTGCTGGCTCACGACATCTATCAAGACCGCGACCTCTGCAGCTCTGCCATGCCGCCGTGTGACGGGCGTAACCACGCATCGATGCTTGACACCGAAATGTGCGATCGCGATGAGAGTGGGTACAGGCCTTTTGGGGGTGACGACATGTCTTCAACCACGAAGAAACTACTGTGGATCATCCTAGCGGTCGTCCTCGTCGCGCTGGTGATCTACGGCATCGTCGCACTCGGCGGCGGAAGTGGCGGTGGTGGTGGTGGCTATTGAGCAGCCACTGCTCGGCGTGCGCTAAGCGTCCCGAACAGACCGCTCGTCCGAATGTCGGCGCCGGTTGGAAGATGACCCCTATTGGGTTCCGGTTGAAAAGTGACCCCTTATCGCGAGCATGAGGAGGTGTTGAGCGTGGAGGACTGGGCGGAGTTCGCCGGTTGCGCCGGTCTGAGGGTTTGCCGGTGCATCCGTCGGTGATCGGCCGCCGGGTCGACGTCACCGCCGACCTCGAGCAGGTAACCGTCACCGCGTCCGGCGTCCCGGTGGCCCGACATGATCTTTGCTGGGCCAAACACCAGACCATCACCGGCCCTGGTCATCGCACCGCCGCTGCAATCCTGCGCCAGCACATCAACGCCGAACCAGCGGAGCAGACAGCGGTGCAGTAAAGGGACCTGGCCGGCTACGACCGCATCTTCGACACCGGCGATCTGCAGGCGGTGGTGTGATGGCGACCAAAAACTCATCGTGAGGTGACCTCTGAACTGGCGTTCCTCACTCGGGCGTTGAAAGCACCGTCGTTGGCCGCCGCTGTTCCCCGTCTGGTCGAACGGGCCACGGCAGAGTCCTGGAGTCATGAGGAGTTCCTGGCCGCCTGCCTTCAGCGGGAGGTCGCCGCCCGCGAGTCCCACTGCGGTGAAGGCCGTATCCGCACAGCCCGGTTCCCCGCCCGCAAATCGTTGGAAGAGTTCGACTTCGACCATCAACGGTCGGCCGACCGCAAGGAGATCGCTCACCTGGGCACCCGTCCTGACGGCGGGTCCGGACCGTGCAGCCGCAGACATCCTCACGTCCGCGACGGGGGTTCCCCCGGCCGCCGGAGAACTCCTGGCGGCACATCGGGGCACAGGTGTGGCGGCCGCGGGCACGTGGAGCGGGTTGGGTCCGGGTAACAATTCAGGCTTGACAGCCTCCATAGCTAACGGTTATCTGTATAGCTAACAGTTATCTGGAGGCGGTTGTGCAGGACGTGGTGCTAGCGCTGCTGGCGAAGGAACCTTCGCATGGGTATGAGCTGAGGGCGCGGCTGTTGGATGCGCTTGGCCCGCTGGGCGATGCGCTGAACGCTGGGCAGATCTACGTGACGCTCGGACGGCTGGAAAAGGCAGGCCTGGTCGCCTGGGAGCGCGCCGAAGGGCTGCCAGACCGACCCGATCGCAAGGTGTACGCGCTGACGGCGGCCGGGCAGCAGCGTGTGTCCGAGTGGCTCACGGTTGTCGACTGGCCTGGTCTGGTGCCCACCGAGTTCCAGCTCAAGCTCGTGGCGGCGGCTGCGGCCCGGCTCGCCGACCCGATCGCGCTCATCGACGCCCAGCGCAGGGAATTGCTGCGGCGCCTGCGTGATGCACAAGGTGCCGCGCTGAAGGAAGACGACGATTCACCGGCGGCCCTGCTGCTGGAAGGCCTGGTACTGCGGCTGCAGGCGGATGTGCGCTGGCTCGAGGCATGTGAACGGTATTGGACGACACGGAGGGCAGGCAGATGAGCACAGTGCTGCGGGTACGCGACCTCACCAAGACGTTCGGACGAGGCGAGGGCCTGGTCCGCGCGGTCGACGGCGTCGACCTCGAGGTCGCACAGGGTGAGACCGTGGCGGTGATGGGCCCGAGTGGATGCGGCAAGTCGACGCTGCTGTACTGCCTGGGCGGCTTGGACCGGGCCACGGAGGGAGAGATCGAGCTGGCGGGCAAGCGTATCGATCAGATGGGCGAGCGCGCCGTGGCCCGGTTGCGGCGCGATGCGGTCGGGTTCGTCTTCCAAGCCTTCCATCTGATGGACGAGCTGACAGCGGTCGAGAACGTCGAGGTGCCGGCGCTGCTGGCCGGACTGTCGTCCCGGGCGGCCCGCAAGCAGGCAGTCGGACTGCTGGACCGCGTGGGTTTGGGCGACCGGGCAGGATTTCTGCCCTCGGCGCTGTCGGGGGGCCAGCGTCAACGCGTCGCGGTCGCCCGCTCGCTGATCAGCAAGCCGCAGATCGTGTTCGCAGACGAGCCGACCGGCAATCTCGACAGCTCGTCGGCTGTGGACGTGTTGCGCCTTTTCGACGACCTCCATGAGTCCGGGCAGACACTGATCATCGTCACCCATGACGCACGGATCGCCGCTACCGCGGACCGGCTCATCACCATGCGCGACGGCGCTTTCATCGACCAGACCATCCTGACCGGCGGCGCCCGTGGCAACGTCAGCGCCCTGGCCGGACTGGAGTGATCATGGGACGTGTGCGCCTCATCTTCCGACTGGTGTTTCGTGACCTGCGCCGGCGCCCCTTCGACGCAGTCACCGTGGTACTGGTCATCGGCGTCGCGGTCACCGCCCTGTCGGTCGGCCTGGGTCTGCGCGGTGCGACCGAAAACCCGTACAAGCAGACGCGGCAGGCGGCCGCCGGCCCGGACGCGGTCATCAGCTTCCTCAACGTCGAGGATCGCGACGTCGACCAGGCCACGGTGGACAAGCTTGTCCGGTTGCCGGGCGTGACTGGGCACAGCGGCCCGTTTCCGATGGTGTTCACCACCATGCAGGCCAACGGACGTCAGATGAGCGTGACCGCGGAAGGCCGTGCCACCACGGCGACCGCGATCGACCAGCCCTACGTCACTGACGGTGCCTGGATCGGCCAAGGCCAGGCCGTCATCGAACGGGGTTTTGCACAGGCGATGGGCATTCGCGTCGGTGACCAGATCACCCTCGGTGGTCGCGCGTTCCAGGTGGCCGGTCTTGCGGTCACCGCCGCGCTGCCCGCCTACCCGTCCAACATCTGCCACATCGCGTGTAACGCGCCGGTGGAGGGCCCACACGGGCGCGGCGCACCTGACGTCGGCCTGGTCTGGATCGACCAACCGCAGGTCGCCGCGCTGGCCAGCAGCACCAATCCGCGGACGTACTTGCTGAACCTGACCTTGGCCGATCCCGGCAACGCTGAGGCGTGGGTGGAGAGCATCCGTATGGATCCGGCGACGGCGGGCGGGCCGGGACTCTACCCGATGGCGTGGCAGACCATCCAGGATGCCGACAACGGTCTCGTGCAGACCGAACAGGTCGCGATGCACGTCAGCGCGATCTTACTGTCCCTGCTGGCAATCGCTGGGATGGCGGTGCTCGCCGGGCGGCGGATGGTCGATCAGACGCGCCGGGTGGGCCTGCTCAAAGCTATCGGTGGCACGCCCAACCTCGTCGCTGGCGTGCTGCTGGCAGAACATTTGCTCCTCGCGCTGATCGCCGCCGCCCTCGGCGCCGTCATCGGCAGGCTGCTGACGCCGTCGATCGCCGGGATCGGCGCGGGTCTGGTCGGATCGCCCGGCGCGCCGGTGCTCAGCCCCTTCAACATGCTCCTGCCGTTGTTCGTCGCGGTCGCGGTGACTGTGGCGGCGACAGCGCTGCCGGCGTTGCGGGCTGGAAGCACCAGCACCGTTCGGGCCCTGCACGATCAGCCGCGCACGCCGCGCCGACGGCCGCTACTGGTCCGGTTCTCTGCGAAGCTTCCCGTACCGCTGCTGCTGGGCCTGCGCCTGCTCGCCCGCCGCCCGGCACGAGGGCTGCTCAACACGGCCACCGTCGCCATCACGGTCACTGGCATCGTGGCGATCTTCGCCACCGCCGGAGTCGACCTCGCCGACGGGCCGGTGACTCGGGCGCAACGGCTGACCGACCTGACGCGGATCATCACCGTCCTGCTCATCATCGTCGCGGCCGTCAATGTGCTGTTCATCGCATGGGCGACCATCGTCGACGCGCGCCGCACCATCGCACTAGCACAGGCATTCGGGGCGACAGCCGGTCAGATCCGCGCCGGGATCACCGCAGCACAGCTGCTGCCGGCGCTGCTGGGTACTCTGCTCGGCGTGCCGCTGGGCCTGTACCTGTACCGGGCTCTGGCCCAACAGCCGACACTGACCATCCCACCCGCGCCGCAGCTGGCGGCTATTGCCGCTGGCACGCTGCTGGCCGTTGCGGTCCTGACGGCAGTGCCTTTGCGCATCGCTGGACGCGGGCCGGTCAGTGTGGCCCTGGCAAGCGAGCACATCTGATCCTGCGGCATGGATGCAGGGGGGCGTCCCCCGGTTCCCACGGCGGACGCCCGTGCCTTCTGTGGCGCTTCCAGCGTCGCGAGGATCGCAGACCGCCGTCTGGGCCAACCGACGGTCTGATGATCAGGCCATCCGCCTGGCCGTCGCGCCTTCGCTGGGTTGTGCGCTGGATACACCGTCGTGTGCGGGCCCAGCGGAATCGTCTGTACCGTCCGGGCGTCAGTTTGCCGCCCGGACGGTATACACCGTGGCGTCGGGACTTCGTCAGGCGCCGGCGAGAGAGGTGAGCAGGGCGGTGAGCGCTTTCTGCTCTGTGGCCTTGTCCTTGTGGGACGCCCGCATCGCGCTGAGGACCGTGTCGATCTGCTCGTCGAGGAATGTCCACGCCTTGCGGTCGAGTGGCTCGAGTTTGGGTTGATCGTCGTCCCAGGTGGTTTCGAGGTCGGTGATCCTCGCGGTGGCGCCGGCTTGGTCTCCCGCTGTGAGCTTGTCCAGCGAGTCCTGAGTGATTTCGCGTAGGGCTGTGAGGTCCGCCGCTGGGAAGTGCTGGGTCGCCTGCTGCGGCGTCATGTCGGCGACGGCGGAGCCGGGTCCTTCCTCGCTGGTGACGGCGGCGTGTGGCTGTGCTGCGGCCCAGGTCAACAGCACGGCTGTGGCGAGCGCGACGACGCTGAGGTAGCCCAGCATGATGCGTTCTCGTGTACGGGGTGCGTTCACCGCCGAACGCTGCGGTTGTTGCCGTGTCTCGATGACGTCTCGGCGGGTAACAGTCAGGTAGATGACGGTGGCGAGGATCGCGGTGAGGAACACGATGCTGGTGATCGCGGTGCCGAGGCCGAGACCGTGGTCGGCGGTGTCCGACGCCAGCCAGTCGCCGAGGTTCGCGCCGAGCGGGCGGGTGAGGATGTAGGCGACCCAGAACGACAGCACCGGATTCGCCCCGAGCCGCCAGCCGAGTACGACCGCGGCGATCAGGCCCGCCGGCAGCAGGGTCGACACGCCTGGTCCCCAGCCGGTCAGTTCGAGAGTCCAGTCGCCGACGGCGGTGCCGAGTGCGAACGTGACGAGCACCGCCAGCCAGTAGAACGCCTCGCGAGGCCGGGTGACGATGCTGTGGATCGACAGGGTGCGTTCGCGGGCGTACCAGGCGCCGAACACGACACCGAGGACCGCGGCGCAGACGCTGGTACTGACGGCGAGGGGTACCTGCAGGTCGTCGGTGAGGATGTCGGTGTACAGGGTCCCGGTGATGCTGATGACCACGACCGTCAGCCAGTACGGCAACGGCTGGTAGCGGCGCAGCCGACATTGCCATGTCACGACGACGGCGAGTACGGCGGTGAAGATTAGGGAGGTGTTCTCCAGCCCCACGCCGAGTGTCATGTTGATCCAGTCCGCGAAGCTCTCCCCCACGGTGGTGCACAGGATCTTGATGATCCAGAACCAGATGGTGATCTCGGGGACCTTGTTCAGCATCGCCCGCGTGGACGCAGGCGTTCGACCGGCCGTCAGAGTTGTCGTCATGGTCGCGCAGGCTAGGTAAAGCTGCCTTAGAGGCGCCTGAGTTCGATGCGCCACGAGGTGCTTGACCTGGCGGCAACGGCGCCCTAAAGCCTGTTCGCTAAGTCGGGTGGCTGGGAGGCCGCGCGCTTCTCGGGTGTCGCCACCTGCCGGCCGCAGCCGTCCCTCCGAAGGGTTTTGGCGACCTGGCCTCGCGAGCTGAGCAATTCTCGCCCGGAGTGCACTGGTCGTCTTACCGTGTCGGCATGGCTGTCCAACGTCGGCGCTTCAGCAGACCCTTGCGATGGTCGGTGGGAATCCTTGCTGGGATCGTCCTCGTGGCCGCCGGTGCGGCGGTAATCGCGCAGGTCGCCCGGCAACGCCCACGGACCCTGCCCACACCCACGGGTTCGTATCCGGTGGGCCGGTCGACGCGGCAGTGGACCGACCCAGGCCGACTCGACCCACTTGCCCCGCAGCCGGGCCAGCATCGTGTTCTGTCGGTGTGGCTGTGGTATCCGGCCGGGCCGGTGTCCGGGCCGACCGCCGCGTACGCGCCCGGGGCGTGGAGCAACCTGCAACAGCAGGGGTTTCTCGGTGGGCCGCTGGATGCCATCAGCACCAGCGAGTACGACGATCCGCCCGCTGCCGATGGCCGGTTTCCGCTGGTGGTCCTGGAACCCGGTTTAGGCCTGTCGGCCCCGCAGTTCACCACCGTCGCGCAGGATCTGGCCAGCCATGGTTTCGTGGTGGCCGGGGTGACGCCGACCTTCAGCGCTAACGTCACCGTGCTGGACGGGCGAGTGGTCGGCCGCACGGCGAAAGGCAACCCTGACAGCGAGTCGGCCGACGTCCTCGGCCCGCTGGTGCAGATCTGGGCAGCCGATGCCCGTTTCGCCGCTGCACGGGTGGCCGCCCTGCCCGGCGATGATCGGCTCGCCGGGCATGTCGACACCAGCCGTGTCGCCTACATCGGGCACTCGCTGGGCGGCGCGTCGTCGCTGCAAGCATGCCACGACGATCCGGACTGTGCCGGCGCCGTCGATCTGGACGGCACTCCCTATGGCCCTGTCGGCTCCGCCGGCCTGGACAAACCGTTCCTGCTGCTCAGCTCGCAGGATGGGTGCGTAGCCGGGACGTGTGCGGCGGGAACGGGCACCGACCATGAACCGATCGAGTCAGCCGCCCGTTCGCTGCTGGCCGCCTCGAGCGGGCCGAACTGGCGCTACGCCCTCGCAGGAGCCCAGCATTTCAACTTCACCGACTACAGCGTGTACTTCTTCCTACCCCCGCTGCAGCATCTGCTCGGCCAACTCGGCACGATCAACGGCCGGCGAGCGTTGGAGATCACCGATGCGGTCGTCTTGGCTTTCCTCGACCACGTGGTACGTTCCGGGCCGGCTCCGGACACACTCGAGGCCCGCTACAGCGAGCTGAGGTCCTTCCCCTAGGCGTACGGCTGGTGCTCTGCCCGCCGCCTATTGCCTGTGTTCGGGCCGCGTAACCGCCTCCGGCAACGATCTCTGCGAGTCTGACATCAGGACCGGATTGTGGATGCGGTGTACCACATCGCCCGCGATGGCCGGTGCGTTTCTGCGGCTTCTGCCGTTCATCGGATTTTCAGCTGTGGGTCATTAGCGTGCCGGTGGTGAACGAAGGAGCTGGCCACCACCTATGAACTACAGCCTGTTTTCGCTGATCAACGGATGGGCCGGTCGCAGCGACGGTCTCGACGACGTGATGGAGTTCCTCGCCACCGCGTTGATCTATGTCGTGTTCGCGGTCGCCGCAGGGCTCGTAGTCCATGCCCTGTTTCGGCGTCGGCTGCGAGCGCTGGCGCTGATCGGGGCGAGCCTGGTGCTGGCGTTCGCGGCCGCCACGATGGTTTCGCACTTGAGTGGTCAGGTGCGGCCATTTCAGACGCATCGTGTGCATCAGCTGATCGCCCATACGGCGGGGGTGTCGCTGCCCAGCGATCATGCGACGGCCGCTTTCACGATCGCTGCCGGAATCGGGGTGTTCCTGCATCGTGGTTGGGCGCTTGCGCTGGGTGTGTGCGCGTTGGCCATTGGCTTCGCCCGGGTGTGGGTGGGTGTGCACTATCCGGGCGACATTCTGGCTGGGTTCGTGATTGCTGTCGCCGCGGTGGTGGTCGTCGCGGTTGCCGACCGATTTCTACGACGGCGGCAAGCGCACGCGCAAGCCCTGTGACCCGCCGCATCCGCTGCAGGTCACAGCGTTGTCTGCCTAGGTGCCTGGCTGTCGATCCAGGCAGGCACAAGTGCGGCAGGACTGGTCGTCACACCCAACCCTTGTCGCTGGTCCGCGCCGGGTTCTGATCGTGTCGGACAGCTTCGGATCCGGGCACGATCGTGCGGCGTTGCCGATCGCGGGGCGACTGCACGACCCTGGCGTCGAGCTGGCGATCGTGGATCTGGTGGACCTGATGCTTGCGGGCGCGGTGATGTTGCAGGCTCACCGGCTGCGGATCGATCGGCTGCCGGTCACCTGGGACTGGCTGCTGGCCGCCTGTGTTCAGTCGGCCAGCTTTCGGACGGCCCGCCGGTCTGTGCTGGGCACCGCAGGCCGGCTAAGGCAGATCGCCGAAGCTCTACATCGGGCCGGTCGGGTGCCCGCGCTCAGCAGTGGCGCTCACGCTGCTCTCCGTCATCCGGCGGCGGCCACACCTCCTACGACGAGCACGGACATCATCGAGCAGATCCGTGCCGTCAAAGATCTGGCCCTGTCTCCCGTCTGACGGAGTCCGCGCGGGTCAGTCCGGCTTGGATGCGATCCGGTAGCCCGCCCCGCGGACGGTCTCGATGGTCGCCCGGCCGTAGGGTTGATCGATCTTCTTGCGCAGATACATGATGTAGACCTCGACGATGTTGTCGTCGCCGTCGAAGCTCATGTCCCACACGTTCTCGATGATCGCGCGTTTGGACATGACGTCGCCCTTGTGGCGCATCAGGAATTCCAGCAGCGCGAACTCGCGCGTGGTGAGGGTGATCTGGTCGCCGGCCCGGGTGACGGTGCGGGCGGCCGGGTCGAGGACGAGGTCATCGGCGGCCAAAACGGTCGGGCGTTGGCCGTGGCCGCGGCGGGCTACCGCGCGCAGGCGGGCGAGCAGGACGACGAAGGAGAACGGTTTGGTCAGGTAGTCGTCGGCGCCCAGGTCGAGGGCGTCGGCGAGGTCGTATTCGCCGTCTTTCGCGGTGAGCATGATGATCGGTGTCCAGATCTGGCGCTGGCGCAGGGTCCGGCAGACTTCATAGCCGTTGAGGCCGGGCAGCATGATGTCCAGGATGATCGCGTCATAAGTGTGCTCGGTCGCCGCCCATAGCCCGTCGACGCCGGTGGCCATGACGTCGACCGCATAGCCTTCTGCAGTCAGGCCGGCTTTGACGACGGCGGCGAGGTTGGCTTCGTCCTCGACGATCAGTACGCGCATCGTTTCCTCATAAGGTGGTGGTGTAGTCCAGGGGCAGGCGCAACTCGAAGCGGGCGCCACCCAGCGGTGAGTCGGTGACGGTGACCGTGCCGCCGTGGCGATGGGCGATCTCCCGGGTGATGGCCAGCCCGAGTCCGGTGCCGCCGTCGTCGCGGGCCCGGCTGGCATCCAGGCGTACGAAGCGTTCGAAGATCCGCTCACGTTCCGGTGGCGGGACGCCAGGCCCGTCGTCATCGACGATCACACGAGCCGTTGTGCTGTCGGCGGTCACGGTGAGCGTGATGGTGGTGCGGGCGTACCGGGCGGCGTTGTCGCACAGGTTGGTGACGGCACGTTCGAGTTCGTGGTCGTCGCCGGTGATCCGGACCGGGGTGACCTGGCCGGTGACGGTCACGTCGGGGCGCGAGCCGATCAGCCGCAGCCGCGACCGGTAGGCGATGTCGTCGAGGTCCACGTCGTTGCGGCGGGGGTGCAGGCCGTGTTCGTCGACGCGGGCCAGCAGCAGCAGGTCGGCCACGAGCCGGGAGATGCGGTCGGTTTCCGCGCGCAGCCGGGCGACGTCTTCGCCGGTGACGTTGGCCGGGGTGAGCAGTTCCAGACCGACGTGCAGCGCGGCCAGCGGGCTGCGTAGTTCGTGGCTGGCGTCGGCGACGAACCGGCGCTGGGCGTCGGCGGAGGCGTGCAGCCGGTCCAGCATCGCGTTCATGGTTTCGGCGAGTGCGGCTATCTCGTCTTGGGTGTTCGGGACCGGGACGCGGGCTTGCAGATCGCGGGCGGTGATGCCGGCGACCCGGCGGCGGATGGCCTCGACCGGACGCAGCGTGCGGCCGACGAGGATGAACGTGGCCGCGCCGACGACCACGGCGAGGATCGGCATGCCCACCGCGGTCAGGCGTGAGATCAGCTCGATGGCCTCGTTCACCGGCCGCAGGGACTGGGCGACCAGCACAGTGCGGCTGCCGTCGTCGGTGGCCACGGTCGTGGCGACGATGCGGAACGGGTCTTCGCTGTCCGGCTGCAGGTATGCGGTCTCCCAGGTGGTCGCCTCGACGGCCGGGCGCTGGGTGAGGATGGGCGGCCGCTGGGCCAAAACTGGGGAGGCGGCCACGACCTTGCCACTGGAGTTGACGATCTGAACGAGGGTCTGATCCCCGGCGGCCGGGCGCAGGGTCTGATCGAGCAGCCCTGGGTCGCCGGATTTGATCGCGGCCACGACCTGCCCGGCCCGTTGGCTGGCCGCGTCGTCGATGTTGCTAGTGAGGGTGTGACGGGCGATGATGACCAGCCCGACGGCGGCGAGCCCGACCGCGGCGAGGACGACGACCGCGGCGGCGAGGGAGGTGCGTACCCGGACGCTGCCGAGACGGGCGCGGGCGGCGCCCGCCGCCCTTTTCCAGGTCGCGGTCACCTTAAGAAGAGTACGGACCGGTGGCTTAGTCTCCGCTGAACCGCACCTGCCACCTCGCCGCCCGGGCGTTTCAGGCGGGTCTCAGGACGCACTGCCTAGCGTCGGCAGGTATGACCACGATGCGACTTCGATGGGCGGCTGCCGCGGCCGGTTTGGCGGGCCTGCTGGCGGCGGGTTTGGCCGCCTGCGGTGGGCCTGCCCCGGTGTCGTCTGCACCGAGCGACTCCAATCCCATCGGCGACATTCCCGACAGCCAGGCGTTCGTCACCTATTCAGGTCTGCCGGGGTTCACCATCAAAGTCCCGGAGGGCTGGGCGACCACCACTGATGCGGACGGCTCGACCGTGCTGACCGACAAGCTCAACAGCATCCGGTTGCGGGAAAGCCACACGGCGACCGCGCCGAACGAGGACAGCGCCCGTACGGACCTGGCAGATCTGAAGACGCACGCTCATGGATTCGCCGGCGGAGCGGTGTCGACGGTGTCACGCCCGGCCGGGCCGGTCATCCTGACGACCTATCGCAGCGACGCCCCGGCCGACCCCGTCACCGGCAAGATCATCAATGATGATGTGGAACGGTACCAGTTCTTCCACCAAGGGTTGCTGGTCACGGTCACGCTGGCGGGCCCGCACGGTGCCGACAACGTCGACCCCTGGCGGATCGTGACCGACTCGGTGGCCTTCACATGAGCCGCGTCGGCGCCCTCGACACCAACTGCGGCGACCAGCCGGGCGCAGCTGCGCAAGTCCTGACGGCGCATCGGCTGTTCCGGTTCTATCGGGCGGCCGGTGAGGAGATATTCGCATTGGTCGGGGTGTCGCTCAGCGTCGACGCCGGTGAACTGGTCGCCGTCGCGGGCCCGTCCGGGTCCGGCAAGTCGACGCTGCTGGCGTTGCTGGGCGGGTTGGACGAGCCGGACGGTGGTTCGGTGGTGGTCGATGGATTGGTGATCAGTCACCGGCCGGAAACCGAGCGGGCAGCGATCAGAGCCCGGTCCGTCGGCATCCTGTTCCAGTACGGCAACCTGCTGGACCATCTGACGGTCGGGCAGAACATGCGGTTGGCCGCCCGCCTGTCCGGTACCACCGTGGCGCCGCCGGACGTGTCCGGTCGCCTGGCTCAGGTCGGCATGGCCGGAACCGAAAATATGCTGCCGCGGCAGCTGTCAGGCGGCCAGGCCGCCCGGGCGGGGCTGGCGGTCGCGCTGGTCAACGATCCACCGGTTGTGCTGGCCGACGAGCCCACCGCGGAGCTCGACTCCGGCAGCGAGCGGCAGGTCCTGGGCCTGCTGCGCCTGGCCGCAGACGGCGGCACCGCCGTCGTCATCGCCAGCCACAGCCCCCGCGTGCTGGCTGTCTGCGACCGGGTGGTGCACCTGGCCGACGGTCAGATCAGCCGCATCGACCAGCTGGGGGAGGTCCGGTGACCGCCCCGCAGCAGATGACGCCCACCCTCGTCGCGGCCGCTCGCGCCGAGTGTCGGTTCGGATCGCTGCGTGCCGTACGCGACGCGACGTTCGCCATCCGCGCCGGACAGCAGATCGCCGTGACCGGCGTGTCCGGCTCGGGTAAGTCGACGCTGTTGCACCTGATCGCCGGGCTGCTACCGGTCGCGGCGGGTTCGATCACCTGGCCGGGTCTGTTGGGCGACCCGAGGCTGGACCGGACACTGATAACGGTGGTGTTCCAGCAGCCCAGCTTGCTGGAGTCACTGACTGTCGTGCAGAACGTCCAACTGCCGTTGCTGCTGGCCGGTCACGCCGAGCCGCAGGCGGCCAGGGCCGCCGAAGCCGCATTGGCGATGGTCGGGATCGGCGATCTGCGTGACCGGATGCCCGGTGAGCTGTCGGGCGGGCAGGCTCAGCGCGCCGCCGTCGCCCGGGCCATCGCCGCCCGGCCGCGGTTGATCGTCGCTGACGAGCCCACCGGCCACCTCGACCATGACATCGCCCGGCACGTCATCGGCACGTTGCAGCAGGCAGCGAGATCCGCCGGCGCCGCGCTGGTGGTGGCCACCCACGATCCGGCCGTGGCTGGCGCCTTCGCCCGACGCTGGCACATGCGCGACGGGGACCTATTCACCGAGCCGGCCCCCACCACCGTCCAAGAGGCACCGTGATGCTGTTGTTGTGGATGTCTGGTCTCATCCGCCGCCGTGGCGCACGGATCGTGGCCGCCGCGCTGGCCGTCGCAGCGGCGGTCGCACTGACGGCGTACCTGGACCAGTTCGTGACCACGTCACAGTCGTCGATGACTGCGCGGGCGGTCAGCCGGGTCGCCGTTGACTGGCAGGTCGCCGTGTCCCCCGGCGCCGACGTCGCGAAGGTGCGGTCGGCGGTCACCACGCAGCCGGGCACCGCCGCCGTGTTTCCGGTCTCCTACGCGCGGCTTCCCGGGCTGTCGGCGCGCAGCGGCGACGAGCAGCACACGACCGCCGACGCCGTCGTTCTGGGAATTCCAGCCGGATACCGGGACGTGTTCGCGGGTCAGATCAGGGTTCTGTCCGGTGATCCGGCCGGGGTGCTGATAGCCCAGCAGACCGCGTCGAACTTGCATGCCGCGCCGGGATCGCAGGTCGCCGTGCACCGTCCCGGTCTGCCGCCGGCGACGGTCACCGTCGGCGCGGTCGTTGATCTGCCGCAGGCTAACACCCTGTTCCAGGATGTGGACGCGCCGCCGTCGGCGCAGCCGACCGCGCCACCGGACAACGTGCTGATCCTGCCATCTGCGTTGTACAGCCAGGTGATCGTGGGCCCAATGGCGTCGTCCCACGGGCAGGCGCTGTCGACGCAGCTGCACGTGCGCCGTGATCACCCGCTGCCTTCCTCCCCGTCGGCCGCATATGTCGCGGAGACCGCCGCCTCGCACCACCTCGACGCGGTGCTGCACGGGCTCGGTCACACCGGCGACAACCTGGCCGCCACCCTCGACGCGGCCCGTTCCGACGCCTCGTACGCGACGGTGTTGTTCTTCTTCCTGGGCTTGCCTGCAGTGGCGGTCGCAGCGGGGATCACGGCGGTCATCGCCGCCACTGGCGCGACTCGCCGGCGCCGCGACTATGCCCTGGCCCGCACCCGCGGGGCCACCACCGGCCAGCTGCTGCTGCTGGCCGGCGGCGAAGCGGCCCTGGTCGCGGTGCTGGGCTGTCTGCTCGGCATCGCCGCAGCCGCTGTGGGCGGTGGCGCCGCAACCGGCGGGTTCCGGTCCGCTGCGCTCGTGGCGAGTCTGGCCGGGATCGCGGTCACCGTCGTGTCGGTGGCCGTCCCGGCGTGGCGCGAGGTGCGGTCAACAGAGATCCACGCGGCACGCGCCGTCGTCGCCACGCCACGCCGAAAGGCGGTCTACCCAGTCGCCGCAGTGGTGTGCGCGGCCATGAGCGCACTGGTCTGGCAGCACACTCGCGGGCACAGCTACAACCTGGTCCTCGCCCCGGAAGGAGTGGCGGCGATCTCGGTCGACTATGGGGCGTTCACCGCACCGGCGCTGCTGTGGATCGCGGTAACCAGCGGCGCGTACGGGCTGACCATGGTGCTGCTGACCCGCGGCCGGCCGGTCGCCGGTGCGCTGGTGCGCGTCTGGACCGGCCGACCGCTGGCGGCAACCGGCACGTCGATGCTGACCCACCAGCGGGCGCTGATCGCCCGCACGGTGACGCTGCTGGTGGTCACCCTGGCATTCGCCATCAGCACAGCCACCTTCACCCGCACCTACCAGCAGCAGGCCACCGTCGACGCCCGGCTGACAAACGGCGCGGACGTGACCGTCACCACGACCGCACCGGTCGAGACCGTCGCATCCGTGGCCGGTGTCCGCTCCGCGCAGCCGCTGCAGCACCGGTACGCCTACGTCGGCGCGGATCTGCAAGACCTGTTCGGGGTTGACCCAGCGGGCATTCGCACGGTCGGGCTGCAAGACAGCTGGTTTACCGGCGGGTCAGCTAACCAGCTGCTCGACCGGCTGGCCCGGCAACCCGACGCGATCTTGGCTTCGGCCGAGACGGTCGCCGACTATCAACTGCGACCGGGTGACCCGATCACGTTGCGGATCAACGGCTCCGGCACCGCGGCATCGACGGCGACGTTCCACTACGCCGGCGTGGTCACCGAGTTCCCCACCGCGCCGAAAGACAGCTTCTTCGTCGCCAACGCCGCATACCTCAATCACGTCGGCGGGGCGCCGACCACGACCACCTACCTGGTCAGCGCAGCCAGACCGGCGGCCACCGCCCAAGCCATGCGGAAGCGACTCGGCGCGCAGGCCACGATCACCGACATCACCACCACGGCAGCCACCATCGGATCCAGCCTCACCGCCGTCGACCTGACCGGCCTCGCCCGGATCGAGACGTCGTTCGCGATCGTCCTGGTGCTGGCCACAGCCGGGCTGCTGTTCGCGCTGACACTCGCCGAACGGCGGCGCACCTTCACCCTGGCGGCCCTGATCGGCGCCCGCCGCCGGCACCTGTTCGGCTTCGTGGCCGCGGAGGCGTTCGTAATCATCGTCGCCGCGCTGGTGCTGGGTGCCGCGTCCGCCGGGATCATCACGGTGATGCTGGTGCAGGTGTTGCACGGAGTGTTCGACCCGCCGCCGGACCATCCGTCGGTCGCGTGGGCGTACACCGCCCTGGTCGTCGCCGCGGCGATCGGATCCCTGGCTGTGGCGGCGCTGTTCGGCGCCCGGCACGCGCGGCCGGACCCCGAGTTCGCCCGCGAGCGGTGAACCGCGGCGAGGGCCCGCCCGGGTGGGCCAGGTCACGGCAGGCGCGGTTCATCGGATTCTCAGCTTCGCCTCCATAACCTACTGCCCTGTAGGAGCAGACCTGCTCATATGCGGGATGTGCCCAGGTCGGCGGCGAGAAGCGGCCGCTCGACGGCGGCGACCCACGCAGCCGCTTGGGGCACCCGCCGAAAGACACCGATATGACGGCCGCCGGGGAGGATGGACATGGTGAGTCAGCTCGCCTCGACCACGTCTGGGGTGCTCGACCCCACACAGCTGATCTCGGCGTTCGGGCTGATCGGCATCATGGTGATCGTCTTCGCCGAGTCGGGTCTGCTTGTCGGTTTTTTCCTGCCCGGCGACTCGCTGTTGTTCACCGCTGGCCTCCTGGTGGCTTCGGATCGCTACCTGCACTACCCGTTGTGGGTGGTGATCGCGGCGATCTGCGTCGCGGCGATCATCGGCGACCAGGTCGGATATCTGTTCGGGCGCAAGGTCGGTCCGGGGCTGTTCCGTAAACCGGACGCCCGGCTGTTCAAGCAGCGATACTTGACGCAGGCCCAGCATTTCTTCGACCACCACGGCGCCCGGTCGATCGTCCTGGCCAGGTTCGTTCCGCTGGTACGCACGTTCGCACCGATCGTCGCCGGCACCGCCGAGATGCGCTACCGCACGTTCGTCCTCTACAACATCGCCGGCGGTGTGGCCTGGGGAACCGTGGTCACCGTCGCCGGCTATTTCCTCGGCCAGCTGCCCGTGGTGGCCAACAATATCGAGGTCATCCTTGTAGCGATCGTCGCGGTCTCGTTCGTCCCGGTCGCGATCGAACTCTTGCGGGGGCGGCGACGCGCCCGCAAGACTGCGGCGGGTTCGAAGCCCGCAGACGGTCCCGCGGCAGATACGCCGCAGCCGTGATCACCGCATCGACCACACGAAGGGCTGGCGCAGGTGATTACTACGGTGACGGGCCCGGCCAGGCACGGGTGGCTCGCTGTTTCCCGTCTGCCACCGATGGCGAGCAGCCGAGGCGTCACCTGGTCGCCCACATCCGTGATTGTCACGGTCGCCGTCGTGCTGTTCCTTGTGGCCGCCTCCGTCGGGATGGCGCTGGCGCTGGCGGGATGGCGCACGGCCCGACGCCACCGCAAAACCTCGCCCAGGCAGTAGCCCGGGATGGGATCTGATGGCGTTCGCTGGCGGCAGATCGGCCGACCCTGTGACGGTGCTGCCGTGCGCCCCGTCGCCAGCGCAGCTCGCCGACCGTCCGCGGCATACAGCGGCGGTGGTCGCCGTGCTGGCGGGGATCGCTTTCAGCGCGTTGATGACGGCGGTGTGGTTGGGCTGGCCGCCCCTGATCATCCTCGATCAGCGAGTCGCCGAGTGGCTGACGAGCGGAGTGAGTTCGCACCCTGGTCAGCTGACCACCCTGCGAGTGATCACGACGCTCGGGTCGACGACCATGCTCGCCAGTGTCATGACCATCACGGCGATAGTCATCGTCGCGCGGCGCTGGTGGCGGGCGGCTGCGTTCCTGGCCGTCGCCGAGCTCGCCCCGCTGCTGGTGGGTCCAGTACTGAAGCTGCTGATGGACCGGGCACGTCCCGTCGTCGCTCATGTGCTCGTCGCGCCGCCGGCCACGTTGAGCTTTCCCAGTGGCCACGCACTGGGCTCGACGGTCTCCTACGGGGCGATCCTGTGGCTATGCCTGCCGCTGTTGCCGCAACGACGTCTGGAGGTCGCGGCATCCACGGTGGCGGCGCTGGTTGCGCTCGTCGGGTTCAGCCGGGTGGCGCTCGGCGTCCACTACGTGTCCGATGTGGCCGGCGGATGGCTGCCCGGGCTGGCATGGCTGGCGATGTCGGCCCTGCTCGTGACGCGCCGACGCTGATCGGACACGGGTGTGTCGCCTGGGCTGCCTACGGCCTGCCGGAGCGGGCCGAGTTCCTATTCCGCCGACCGAAGATCGCGGCCCATGCCGCCGCCGACAAGCCCTCCGTCGCCGCATCGACCACCGGAGCTGGTCACCACGCTCGATGCCCAGTTCCAGCAGGCCCACACCACCCTGAACCGTTACGCAACCGGTGACACTGGAAGCTGCACAACCAGCTCACCGCCGCCGACCTGAAGACGCTGTCAGACTCGATCAACGCGCTTGCGGATCCGGTCAGCCAGATCGCCGCCGACATCGCCCACTGACCAGTCCGCACGAGCAGCGCCTGCCGCTCAGACAACAGGAGACAAGAGCACGGTGAGTTCGACCGGTGTGCAGTTCAGCGTGACCTTCGGCATCGTACTGGCCGTCCTCACCCTCGCCGCAGCGGCGGTCACCGCCATCGCCGGGCTACATGTCTGGCGGGCGATCTTGACCGCGACCTTGCGCGCCGTCGCTCAACTGGCGGTCGTGTCGGCGATCCTGGCCTGGGTCCTCACCCGCTGGGGCGCCACAGTCGCGTTCATCGCGCTGATGGTCGTCGTCGCCACCGTCACCAGCGCCCGCCGGATCGGCAGGCAGCGTCGTGCGTGGTCAGTGGGCATCGCGATCGTTTCCGGTGCGGGACCTGTCTTGGCCTTGATCCTGGCGACAGGGACTGTTCCGGCAAGCCCCATCGCGATCGTGCCGATCGCCGGGATCCTCATCGGCGGGGCGATGACCGCGACGTCGCTGTCGGGCCGTCAGGTGATGGACACGCTGATCGGACGGCGCGGTGAGTTCGAGGCGCTGTTGTCGCTCGGATTCGTCGAATCGGCCGCCGTCCGCGAACTGTGCCGCAATCCCGCCGGCCGGGCGTTGCACCCGGCGCTCGATCAGACCAGGACCGTCGGGCTGGTCACGCTCCCCGGCGCGTTCGTCGGCGTCCTGCTCGGCGGCGGCAGCCCGCTGCAGGCTGGCGCGACGCAGCTACTCGTCCTCATCGGGCTGCTCGCCGCCGAAGGCACCGCCGTATGGATCGTGCTCGAACTGTTCGCCTGGAGCGTCATCAGCCCACAGCGTGAAGGCGGTTGACCCGCTACGCGGGCGTGCAGCCACCGCCTCGTTCGGGCAGCGGAACCTCGTCTTCACGCCGCGTACGCCACGGACCCGGAGGCGTGCACTAGCGTCGGCCCCGTTGGACGACACGCGCAAGCCGCACCGAGGACCCGGCGAGCGGTCGCACCGGAGTGCTCACCCCCAAGGCCACCGGGGCGCCGATGCGACAGGACACCGGCTTCCTGATTGGATCCATCACCAAGATCATGACCACCACGGTCGTGTTCCAGCAAGTCGAGAGGGGAACGCTGGACCTCGACGCGCCGGTCGTCGACTACCTGCCGGAGTTCCGGCTGGCGGTGCCGGGCGCGGCCGAGAAGATCCAGGTTCGCCACCTCGTCACCCACACCAGCGGCATCGACGCCGACCTGTTCTTCCCCGACGCGTCGGGCCGCGACGCCCTCAAGACTTACGTGGAACGGCTGGGCCGCGAATGCGGCGCGCTTTTCGAGCCCGGCGAATGTGTCAGCTACTCCAACGGCGGCATGATCGTCGCCGGCCGGCTGCTGGAGGTCGTCACCGGCCAGCCGTATCACGAGCTTCTCGAGCGGGACGTCTTCGCGACCGCTGGGATGGCCGACGCGTGCACCTCCGCTGAGCGCGCGATCCTGCGCTCCACCGCGATCGGGCATTTCCCGGATCCGGCCACCGGAGCCGTCCGGCCGACTGGCATGTTCACCCTGCCACCGACCTGGGGACCGGCCGGTGGCACCGCGATCGGCACGATCGCCCACCTGCTCGCGTTCGGCCGCGCCCACCTCAACGACGGCATCGGCCCGTCGGGAGCCCGCCTGCTGTCGGCGGAATCGGTTGCCCGGATGCGGTCGGTCGCCTTCGACACGGGTACGCCGAACACCTCGCCGGTCGGTCACGGCTGGCTGGTGCGCTCGCTCGGCGGCACTACGGTCCTCACCATGTCCGGCGCCTCGCCCGGCGGCGTGGCGGTGCTGGTCGTCGTGCCCGAACACGACCTGGTATTCGCCGCGTACGGCAACGACTCGCGTGCCCTGGCGTTGCACGACGAGCTGCTGCTGTGGCTGGCCGGGCTATTCGGCCCGGTGGAAACACCCACCTACGCACCTCAGACCGTCGACCTCGCACCGTACGCGGGAACCTACCGCTCCAACCAGCTACGCATCGACGTCAGCGTCGTCGACGGCGCACTGGAGGAGCAGATCACCTACGAACCGCACGACCAGGTACAGGAACGCATCTTCACCGGGTTCATCGGCGGACCGCTCACCGCACCGCCCCTGCGATACGTGCCGATCGGCAAGGACCTGTTCGCCCCGGCCGGGATCCCCCTCGACGGGCTGCCGCCGCACTACCTGATCTCCTACCACTGCGAAGCGGCGTACCGGTGTGCCGGCGGTCGCATGACCCGGCGCACCGCCGTCTGACACGATGCGACATATGAACGACGAGCTGGCCGCGGGGCGGCATCTGCTGACCATCGGCCAGCTCGCCGACTACACGGGCGTGACGATCAAAGCGGTACGCGTCTACCACGACCGGGGCCTGCTGCCCGAGCCGCCACGCGACTCCTCCGGCTATCGACGCTACGGCGCCGACCACGCGATCCAGCTGGTCAAAATCCGCACCCTGGCCGAAGCCGGGGTGCCGCTGGCCCGGATCAAAGAGCTGCTGAAAGCCACCCCCGAACGGTTCAGCGCCGCGCTGGACGAGATCGACCACAACCTGGCCCAACGAGCCGAGCGGATCCAGCTGACCCGGCAGCGGATCGCCGCGCTCGACCACGGCGACCGACTGTTCGTGACGCCCGAGGTCGCCGAGTACCTCGACCAGCTACGCCGGCTCGGCATCAGCGAACGCAGCATCCTCCTCGAACGCGACCTGTGGATCCTGCTGCAATCGGCGGCACCACAGGAGGCGGCCGCCTGGATCGCCGACAAGACCTCGGCCATCACCGACCCCGAGTTCCAGCAGCTGTATCGCGACTACGACGCCGCCTTCGACTGGTCACCGCACGATCCCCGCCTGCCCGAGCTGGCCGAACGCACCCACCACTGGTACGGCTCACGACAGGCGGGCGAGGACGACGGACCCGCACCCGCCCCGGCGATCACCCGCCTGGCCAATGTCGCCGCCGGTGCATCCTCCCCCGCCTGGACCAGGATCGGCGAACTGGCCCGGCGTACGCCGTGAACCTCATTCCGGCGCACCCCAGCGAACACGGAAAGGCAACCTCGTCGGCGACGGCCGGCAACCCGTCGTCCAGGCACAACCCGACCCCGGTATGATCCGCAACCTGCAGCTGGAGGTGTTCCGACCGCCCGGCTGTTCGCCACCGAGGGCGACCGCACGGCCAGACAATCCGGACACGGCGGCCGCCTGCCACCGGTGTCGTTCACCAGCACAACTGTTTCGGAGGCATACCCCATGTCGTTCCAGGCCTACCTCGACGCGATCGAGGACAAGACCGGAAAGACCCCGCGTACCCTGGTCGAGCAGGCCAAACAACTCGGCTACGATGCAGACGGCGTGAAAGCCGGCGCGATCATCGACTGGTTGAAAGAAGAATACGGCCTCGGGCGCGGACACGCGATGGCCCTGGTCCACGTCATCACGAAGGGGCCGAAGATCAGCACCAAACACGTCGGAACAGACGGCACACACCGCGACGCCACCGACACCCTCTGGCTGGACGGCAAGGCCACGCGACCAGTCTGACAGCGACACCTAGTCGCATAACGCTCAACGGGGCCACCCGCCTGACCAGTCGCGGTCCCGGCGACATCGGCGGTCCCGCGCGGTGCGTGCGCCGACCGCCGAAGCGAACAAGATCCCGACAGAGTTTGGCCGAACGAGAAAGGCTTTGGTGCCAACAGTCCAGCATCAAAGACCGAGAGCAAGCTGCCGACCAGCGAGAGATCCGCTCTCGACTGGCCGATGTCGACCACATGGGGCTAGCTGACCGCAGGAGCGGTTCGCTGGCGCGACGTGATATCGACGCTGAGGCTGCGCGCCCAGAAACATTGTCGACCGGATAACCCCGGCGTGATTCGACGTGTCCCACGATCAAGCCGATGCCCGGCTGCGACAGTCACCTGACGCAAGTCGGATCCATCGTGAATGGATGAATGGGGCTCGTCGCAGACACTGCTGAGGCTGCGCTGTCCATCAACTGGTTGGTGGACAGGAGCGGCCCGGACGATGTCGAGACCTACGAGAGTCCCGAATTCTGGCTATCTATCCCGGCGATCTCATGCGGCCGCCGTACGCGTATGCACGATGGCAGGACGACGCGGTTGTCTGGGGCTGTTCCCGCAGCACTCCCATGCGCCATGGACCAATGGCGGGGTTTGAGGCGTGCACCCTCAACCATCGGCTCCGGGGACGACCTCGCCCACCGCCCACCGCACAGCTTCCGGGTCGGGCAGGGGTCGGCTGAACAGGAATCCTTGGCCGAAGTCGCAGCCGGCCTGCCGGGCCGCCTCAGCCTGACTCTGCGTTTCGATGCCTTCGGCGATGACTTGCAGGTTGAGGATTCTGGCCAGCGTCACAATGCCCGCGACCAGTTCGCGCTGCTTTCCGGACTTGGTCATGGCGGTGATGAATGCCCGGTCCAGTTTGACGATGTCTAGCGGCACGTGGCGTAGGTAGCTCAACGCCGAGTATCCGGTTCCGAAATCGTCGATCGCGATGCGCACGCCGGCCGACCGTAGCCGTTGCAGGTCGGACCTGATCCGATCGTCCTCGCCGAGCAGCAGGCTTTCGGTGATCTCCAGCACCACGCGGTCGGACGGTAGTCCGCTTTCGGCCAGCAGCCGGCGGAACGAGCCGGCGAAGGTTTCGTTGCGGAACTGGCGGGCGGAGACGTTGATGGCGACGTATGGCGCCCGGCCTGCGGTCTGTTCGCCCCAGCGGCGTGCCGCGTCCAGCGATGTTGTGAGGACCCAATCTCCGATCCTGGTGATGAGGCCGGTCTCCTCGGCGACGCCGATGAAGGCGTGCGGCGACAAGCGTCCACGGGTCGGATGCTGCCAGCGTAGGAGTGCCTCGAAGCCGACAGTGGTCCGCGACTGCAACTCGACGATCGGCTGATATTCCAGGAAGTACTCGTGGTTGTCGACCGCGTGCTCGAGGGAGGTGCGCAACGCCAGCCGGTCCATCAGACTCCGGCGCATCCACGGCTCGTAGCGCCGCCATTGGCTCTTGCCGGTTCCCTTCGCCGCGTACAACGCCAGATCAGCGTTGCGCAGCAGGTCGCGGGCGGTCCTTGCATCGACGGTCGTCGCGACCCCGACGCTAGCGCCGCACGGTATCTCTGCGCCGGCCACGTCGATGGGCTGGGCCAGCTCGACGGTCAGGGCGCTAGCGGCCAGCTCGAGACTCCGCGGGTCCGCGATCCCGGTCAGCAGGACCGCGAACTCATCGCCTCCGAGCCGTGCGGCTGTGTCCTGCGCAGGCCCGTTCCGCTCGACAAGGAAATCGGTCAGACGGCGAGCGACCGCGGTCAGAACGGTGTCGCCCACTTCGTGGCCAAATCCGTCGTTGATCAGCTTCATGTCGTCAAGGTCGACGAAAAGCACCGCGGCGACGGCATCAGCACGGTCCGGCTTCGCCAGGACGGCATCGAGCTGTCCGGTGAACAGCAGCCGATTGCCCAGTCCGGTCAGCGGGTCGTGCAATGCGCGCTGGGCGAGTTCGTGCTCCAGCCGTCTCTGCTCGGTGACGTTGCGCAAAGTGAGGACAAGCCCGCCAATCGACGGGTCCGAGCGCAGGTCGCGGCAGGAGACCTCGACGTGCGCGATCGCTCCGTCAGCCGATGACAGCGTCCAGTCAACGCGCTCAAGCGAATACGGGCCCGAGGCCGATGGTTGTTGCGCTGCGCCGCGACGGGCACGGGCGAGCAGTTCCGCCGCCGCTGCCCGGCTCAGCGGTTCCACCATGTTCAGCACGGACTCCCCATCCAGCGACCGCTGTCCCAGCAGCGAGAATGCCGAGGGTGTCGCATACCGGATTCCGTCGTCGTCGTCGATGATCAGGATGATGTCGGTGCTCTTCTGCACCAGCGTGCGGAAATAGGTCTCTCGTGTGTGCCGCGCGATCTGCCTGTCGAGCCCGATGCGCTGCAAGGCCAGGCCTGCCTGTATTGCCAGAGCCTCCAGTCGTAACCCCAGATCCGCCAGAGTGCGCGGGTCGGCTTCGACGACCATTACATTGGCGTTGTCGACGCCGTCAGGGGTTGTCAGTGGCTCGGCTGTGCTCCGTCGCGGGCCGGCATGGTCAGGTTGGCCCGTCGCAGCGTCCGTGAGAGCGAATGACCAGGTTGCGTTGCGTCCGCTTGGCTCCAGGGCCGGGGGGATGGGCGACTGCTCATCGGCCGGGACCAACGCGACCCGGTATGGCCGGCCTGGTTTGACCAGGCGCCGCACGGCTCGATCCACGACGGATGCGATGTCGGCCGTGTCATGCGCGTAGGCGAATTCCGACACCGCTTCGCCGACGACCCGCTCCCCGCGAAT
This sequence comes from Hamadaea flava, assembly GCF_024172085.1. NCBI lineage: Bacteria > Bacillati > Actinomycetota > Actinomycetes > Micromonosporales > Micromonosporaceae > Hamadaea > Hamadaea flava. The sequence continues at coordinate 2,124,686 of NZ_JAMZDZ010000001.1, forward strand.
CTGAGCCCGCAGCTGTGACGTCACGTCCAGCAGCCGGGCGAAGATCAGCAGCAACACCGCGGTCGCTGCAGCGGCGAGCAGGCTCTCATACCAACGCGGCACCCCGAAGATGGTGATCACCAGCACCATCGAGGGCATCAGCGCGGCAGCGAGCACCAATCCGAGCCGTCTGCGGGTGGGCTGTTCCGCCAACGACATCGCGACGGCCGCCGGATGATCGAAATGGGTCATCGACGGCACCAACGCCGCGGCGCCGACCGCGGCGAAGAACAACAGCCATATGACATCCAGCGGCGTCCCGGACAGCCACTCACCGCGGATCCGACCGAGCCGGAACAGCACGTCGTAAACCACTACAGCCACCAGACCGATCTCCAGCAAGACCCTGGAAGCCGTTGCCCGCGCCGTCATCGCCAGCACCGCCGCCAACGTGAAGATCGCGACGTCACGAGCGACATACGCCACCCGTACGACCTTCCACAGCACGCCGATACCCGGCTGGCCCGCGTATGGGAGCGCAACCAGCACACCGAGCAGCAGGCCCGCGCCGAGGGTGATCGTCACGGCGTCGATGATCACCGAGGTGCGCCGAGTGCCCGTGCGGACCAGGCCCAGCACGGCGCATCCCAACGCGAGGAGTGTGGCCAAGTGCAGCAGCCACACGCTCCAGATCCCAGACTTGAGCGTCCCGGGCTGCCCGGGCAGCGCGTCATACGTGACGCGCGCTGCGGCGGTCGTGGCCAGCGACGCGCCAACCAAGATCCATGCCGCGCGTCGCTGCGGTCGGTGGCGTTCTACGCCCACCGCCACGGCCCCAACAGCGATCGCCGCCACCCCGGCCACCAGCAGCGAAGAGCCCGCAGGCCACAGCACATACGCCACGGTCAAAACAATCATGGCGGCGACATACAAAATGATCAGTCGACTTGTGCTCATACCCCTGAGTCCGTCACTACAAGCTAACGATAATCGCGGTCGCGAGTAGGACGGACGGCATCAGAACAAATCCGGACGACCCCTAATTCTGCCTCAGCACATTCGCCCCAGCTGCCAACATGCCTTCCAGCCGTCCGCATCGCCCGGTCGAAGATCGTGTCGATCGGCCGTCGCCAGCGCAACCCGGGCGGATGTCGGACTGATTGCCTGCGCCCCTGAACTCGGCTTGACTGGTACGTCGATCCCCTGAAGGAACAGCTCTCGAACGGCAACAAGATCATTCCCGGCGGCCGGGCAGTCTTGCCGCCGTTCGAGATCAACGGCGGGCGCAGCGCTTCGAGCGTAGGGGGCCGGATTGAACGCTGGAGGCGTGCTGGTTCGCTGGACTCATCGCCGTGAGGCGATCAGGCCGCTCAGCCCGCAGCATCAACTCTCCTCAGGTCGGCTTCCTGCCGCCATCCGGATGACCAGCGCATGCGTCGCGGCAACCGAGGCTACCGATTCTGTGTCAGGGCGGCTACTAGGCCGCTAATCGCGGTGATCGCCAGCGACAGCAGACCCATCGGCAACGTCAGGAAGTACACCTCGTGCCAGCCAATGCCGATGACGGCAGACCAGGAGAACGCCAGTCCACACAGCGGTCCCGCGACTACGACATCGCCGACCGCAGCGAGCATCTCCACACGCCGCTGGCCGATCTGACCTTCCACGGCGACCGTTGTTGCGGCGACGGGCACCGCCACCGAGCCCGATGAATACCGATTCAACGATGACCATGAACGCGTTGTCGGCCAGCGCCATGACGAGAATCCCGAAGATCATTAGCCCTATCGCCGGACCGGCCACCCGGGTCGTCCAGCGTTGGCCGGACACCTCGCTCGATGGCGTCATCGTCCGCCTCATCCACGACGACGTCGATCTGTCCGTGCAGGATCACAAGGTGTCAATGAAGATAGCGACCTGCCCGGAACGTCAGGCAGACCGGTTAGCGTCACCTTCAACGACGGGTCGCAACTGACGCTAGTGCCTGGACCTGTTGCCGATTTCTTTGCCGTTGGGTCGCACCACGTCGAAGTCTGTGCTGCGGGACAACGTCTGTCAGCGCTGTTGAAGCCCATCATGGATGGAGTTGGCTATGGCCAGTTGATCCACTGCGCGAGCGCCTGGCCCATGACGAGTTCCAGTTGGCTGCCGGTGAGCCACGGCAGATGGTCAGTGAACATGGTCAGGCATTCGGTCCAGGTGCTGCGCATCCTGGTGATGTCGGTCCCCCAGAACATGCGCTCGGAACCGTAGGCGTGGTGGACGCGGCGGAGCAGGCCGTGGGTCGAGGCATACGGGAATTCGTCGGTGGCCATGCTCGGTACGGCGGTGGCCTTGACTGCGACGTTGTCGTAATGCGCGAGGCCGAGCAGCGTGTCCAGGTGTTTGGCCGCATCGGGCAGTTTGAGGTGTGGCAGGACGCCTAGATGGTCGATCATGAGTCGCATCCGTGGAAACCGTCCTGCGAGTGTTCCCAGGACAGGCAGGTCGTCGGGCATCGTCATCAGGCTCACTGGAAGGTCGCGGTGGTGGGCTGCCGACCACAGGGAGTCGAGTTCGCCGTGTACGGTGCGGGCGACGTCGTCGGGGCCGAGGAGAAACCGAAGGCCGACCACGCCGGGCTGGGTGACCGTTGTGGCGGCGAGTTGGTCGAGGTTGTCTGCGTCGAGCGGGAACCATGCCATGGTGGCGAACCGGGTGGGGTGGTTGGCGGCGGTGGACGCGGCGTAGTCGCTGGCGTTGAGGTCCCAGATCGGCGGGCAGTTGATGGCTTGGGCGATGCCAGCGGCGTCCATTTCAGCGAGAGCGGTCTCGGCTGTGAAGGGTGCTCGCCAGTGGTGCGGCGGAGCATCGGGGCCGGTCCACAGGTGGATCTGGGAGTCGATGATGCGCATGTCATTCTCCGGCTGTGGCGAGGCGGGCGCGCATCCAGTCGCCGATCAGCGCGTCGCGGTCCTGAAGGTGGTTGTAGATGCAGTGGTCGCCGTCGCTGAACACCGTCATCTCCTTGTCTGCGGTGGGCGCGTGGGTCAGCATCGCCGTGGCGAGGTCGTCAGAGATCAGTGGGTCTTTGGACCCGTGCACGATCAGGAGCGGGTAGCCCGTGTTCGGGCCGTCGGCGATCGGGTTCACGTCGGTCCAGATCCGGGCGGCGGCGTCCGGATCGCTGGTCCCGCAGAACAGCACCATCTTGGTGTGGAAGGTGCCGACGCTGGACGTCACCATCGAGGGCGCGACGAGACCTCCGTTGTCGCAGCAGGCGCGGATACGTTCGTCGGCGACGGCGATGGCCATCATGAGGCTGCCGCCCATGCTGTTGCCGACCAGCCCGATCGGCACGCCGGGGGCGCGCTTTTGGACATAGTCGAGAACCGCGCCGTAGGAGGCACGCCATTCGGCGGTCAGGTATTGGCCGTGTGTGAACCGGGTCTCGCCTTGGCCGGGGCCGTCGAGCACCAGCACGTTGAGGTTGCGCTGGGCCAGGGCCAGGCCCATGGAGGCGAAGTCCATGGCCCAGCCCTCGACGCCGCCGATCACCACTACCGTACCGACGGGCTGCGGCGTGGCGTGGAACCACCAGCCGACGAGGGTGCCTTGCGGGCCGTCGACGTTGACGCGCTCGCGGTCACCAAGGATTACGGCCGCTTCGGCGTACAGGACGGCGGCGCGAGCGTAGATTTCTCGGCGCTCGGCGGTGTCTTGGAGGAACATCATCTGGCTCATCCGTAGCAAGGCCGAGGCCCGCAACAAGAACGGTGCCCGCACGACCTCGATCGCTGCGGCCTGGGCGTATTGCAGGCACTGCTCCGCCAGACGGGTGGCGGCCTCCGCCCAGCGGTCCCCGGCCAGGACCCGGCCGCGTAACTCGACAGCGTCGGCGTAGTCCACGCCGTAGCCCAGCATCCGTTCCAGGGAGAACTGCCGAAGTCCCGCAGCGGACTCCACGGAAAGCCCGGCCAGTGCCTGCTCCGTCTCCGGCTGGCGGCCGGTGAACTCGCGGATAGTGACCCGCGGCTGATCGGACATGAATGCTCCCGGAAGGATGGGGCGGCGGGGAAAGTTGTTTAGGGCAGTGCGAGCGCAGCGAACGCGGCCAGGTCGGCGGCAAGGGTGCCGTGGGCGACGAAGGCCACGTATCCGTCCGGCCGGACGAGAACGTCCACCGGGGCCTGGACGCCGAGGTCGTGAGCGACTGCTCGGGCCTGCTCGGACTTGATCTGGATGATGCGCAGTGGCGCGCCGCTGCCGGGCCAGGCGATCCCGGCGAGCCGATCGGGCTCGCCTTCACCGATCGCCAGCAAGGTGAAGTGCGGCCCACGCAGGTGGTCGAAGAGGTGCTGAGAGGTGCCGTCAGGGTTACGCCACCGCACGCCCGGCATCCGGTCTCCGGCCCGCAGCCCCGGTCGGCTGTCGGTGGCCTCGGCGGCCAGCGGCCCGTCCCGGTAGGACAGCGACAACTGGCGTTCCTCGTCGCCTCGACTCATCGCCGCGGTCGGGCGGCCTTTCATGCTCGCGTACAACTCGCTGGACAGTCCCAGCACGCGGGCGGCGATCGGTTGCCGTTCTGCCTCGTAACTGTCGAGAAGGGGCTGTGGTGCGCCTGCGAGCACCTGGGCCAGCTTCCAGCCCAGGTTGTAAGAGTCTTGGATTCCGGTGTTCAGGCCCTGCGCACCGGTAGGCGGATGGACGTGCGCGGCGTCGCCGACCAGGAGCACCCGCCGTTGCCGGTAGTGCTGGGCCAGACGGATGTTGGGTCGCCACACCGACGTCCACCGGACCTCATCGACGATGACGTGACGGGCTCCGGGAAAACCGGTGATCGTCTTTTGCAGCTGTTCGATGGTCAGCTCGGGCTCGGCTGACGGCGCAACCTTCAACATCAGCTGGAACGCGTCCGAGCCGGTGGGCATCGGGCACAAGGCCATGAACCGGGTGCCCAGCAGGCCGGGCCAGATGTGCCAGCAGCTGCGCGACAGCCCGCGCAGCCCCAGATCGGCCACGACCATCCGGTCGCTGTCGTCGGTGGTCCCAGCGAACTCGATGCCGACGGCGTTGCGCACAGTACTGGCACCGCCGTCGGCGCCGACCACATACCTGGCCCGGATCGTCTCGACCCGGCCCGCCACCTCGACGGTCGCCGTGACGCCTCCCTCGTCCTGCGTCAGAGCGGTGAGCCGGCTGTCGAACTGCACCTGGATGCCCAACTCGCTAAGCCGATCGCGCAAGACCTCGTCGGTGTCGTTCTGCGCGACGAGCATGACGTTGGGAAAGGGAACAGCATCGGATTCCCGGTGCAGCTTCATCATCGTCTTCGGGATCACCAGCGGCCCAAGGTGCAGACCCAGCTTCGGATAGAGGGCGCCTCTCGACCGCAACGCGGGCAAGACACCCAGATCATCCAGAACTTCCTGCGTACGCGGCTGCACCCCCTTGGCGCGCGACCCGGGGAAGCCACCCGAGGACGCGCTGATGATCCCGACGTCCACGCCCCGGCGGGCCAGATCACACGCCAGGACCAGACCCGCGGGCCCAGCTCCCACCACAAGCACATCCACCTGGCTCGGCATGTTTCTGACCTCCGGCCGTCACCACAAGGGCACAAGCCCTCTGAACTGCACAGGAAACGGTCCCGTATTATGGCTACATCGTATCCATAAATAGGGGGTCGGTCAACGGTAATGAGCCTGGACGCCCGTCATACTGAGCAGATGTCCGCCGCCACACCCGAACCCAGGCCACCCCTGCCTAACTCACGGCGGCGTGGCCGACCCCGCATGCCGCGCGACCGGATCATCCAGGCAGCGGTCGAACTGGTCGACTCCGGCGGGGTGGAGGCACTGACGTTCCGCGCCCTGGCTGAACGGCTGGGATCGGGCACAGCCACCCTCTATCGGCACATGGCCGACCGGGCAGAGCTGGTAGGCGAGGTAGTCGACCACATCCTCGGCGAGATCGACCTCACCGCCGGCAACCGACCCGACGAAGACTGGCAGACCGCCCTCGCGGCGTTGTGCGACGAGCTGTTCACCGTCCTGGCCCGCCATCAACACGCCACCCCGCTGCTCGCCGAACACGTCCCCACCGGCCCCCGCGCAATGGCCTTCCGGGAGGCATGCCTCGCCGCAATGCTCAACGCAGGGCTCGCCCCCACGACAGCAGCCATCTCGGCCGCCACCCTCGGCCGCTACACCCTCGGCTTCGCCATGCAGATGCACACCACCGGCGATGACCGACAGCAGATCAGCGAAGCATTTGAACATGCCGACTCTCAGCGGTACCCCAGCATTCATGCCCTCGCCGAGCACCTGCCCGTGCCGCTGCACGCCGAGTTCGCCCACGGCATCCGCATGATGATCCGGGGGATCGCAGCCACGACGGCCGAGAACCCCAGTGGGTAACCATCGAAACTGCTCACGTGAGGGCGCCGACACAGGTGGCGTCCTCCGCTGGGTCATGCCGCACCCGGAAACCCGGATCGCCTAAAGTCTGACCCGGCTCACGTCGACGACATGCATGGCAACGGCGTCGCGGTCACCAGATGGGCAGGTCAGCGGCTATCGCCAGGTACCCAACGGGGCAGTCTTGGGGTGTATCCCTCGCAAGGTTGCGACGATCGCTGGAATCCGCCCCGTGTGGCCGCTAAGGCAGAGTCGAGCGTTCAGTACCTACTCGATCTGGATTCCGTTTCCTGGGTGCGCCACGGCCCATCGCCTGTGGCGTAGTGAGGTGACGTGGCGGCGTTGACGAGGCTCGGCGGGCGGATCGACCGCAGCGAGAGGTGCAGGTGCGGACGCATTGGGGCGTCGAGGGAGTCGACGACGGGCAAGTAGCCACGGGTGTGACGCTCCGGATTGCGATTTGCTGCCGCAAGGTGATGGTGCCCCGGACCTGCGGTCCAGGGCACCCGATAGATATCGGTTCCTCCTGCGCTACTCGTCGGGGCGAACGACGTGTACGCGCTCGGCGAGTTCCATCAAGGGGATGAGGTCGCCATCTACCGGCTCAGTGCCGCGAACGCGTACTTCACGTAGACCAGGCATGTTGAGCAAACGCCCATAGGATCTAACGCCGCTCTGATAGACGAGCCGGAGTTCCTCGATCGCGTCCAACGTCTCGAGGTCTGCAAGATCGAGAATGTCTGTCGCCTTGCCCTCGCATCCGGGTCGCCGAGTACGCGGAGCTCCTTCAGCGAGGTCATGCCTCGCAGCTGCGCAAAGCTGGAGACTTGGAGCTCCGACAGCTCGAGACTGACCAGCTCTCTGAGCGAAGCCAGCCCATTGAGCGAGATCGCTTGCCGTTTCCGCCCGCGGCCGCGGCTTCTTCCACGGTGCCGCCAAAGCAAACAGCTCGGCAGACGCACCGGACCGATCACCGCCGACCAAGAACGCACCAAGCCCGCCGAGCAGTCCCGACACCCGTCAGCAACGCCACGCCGATCCAAGCGCCCAGTCCGCCCGCGTAGCGGTTGACAGCACGACATGCAACCAGCATGATTGTCAAGCCTGTCAATTAGCACAGGCGTTCGACTGCGATGCGCTTCCTCGCAGTCTCTTTGTGTTCTCAGATCCATGGGGAGGAACTATGAGACACAGGCTCATTCGGATCGTCGCGATCATGGCGCTCGGAGTCGCCACAACGGGCGCCACCGCGTTGCCGGCGGTCGCTGGCCAGGACAGTGCCGGGGCGGCCTCCGGCTCCGTTCTGGCGATCTCCGAGCCCGTCGCCGGCGGGTTCGCCAGCTGGGGCGAGCTGTTCGAGGTACAGGGCCGGATGAACGCAGCTGCGGCGGCGATCGCAGCCGCAGCCAACTCGTCCGCGCACTCGGGGCTCGGCTCGTTCATCGCCGCCCCCGAGAATCGGGAACTGCGGGTGTATTGGCACGGCAACGTTCCCTCGAATGTCGAGGCAGTCATCAACCAGATGCGCACCAAAATCCCGGTGAAGATCCTTCCGGCGCGCTTCACACAGGAGCAGCTCCTGCGTGAAGCGGCGATCCTCTCCCGGCATCGGGAGCTGGTCGAGGTTGGGCCGCTTCCCGACGCCAGCGGGCTTCAGGTGAAGACGCGGCGTGGCGCGGATCTTCCAAGTCAGGCGCAATCGGCGCTCGACAACGCCAAGGTCGCCACGGTCCATACACAGGATGCGACCACGCTCGTCCAACTGGTGTCACGGCAGGACGACCAATCGCCCTACTGAGCGGGTGGAACCCTCCTGATCGGAAGCGGTGCCTGCACGAACTCGTTCACCGTCAACCACGGCGGGCGCACGAAGCTGCTGACGGCCGCGCACTGCGGCAGCAGCGGTGCCAGCGTCTACGACGGCGGCAACGACTACATGGGCACGCTCGGCAACAGGAACACTACCCGTGACATCGCCCTGGTCGACGCTCGCGGGACCGGGCGCATGTGGGACGGGCCGTGGAACGAGTCCAGCGTCACCAAGGGCGTTCAATCGGCGACGTTCAGCGCCGTCGGTAACTGGCTATGCACGTCGGGCGCCGCCTCCGGTGTTCGCTGCGGAATCCAGGTCAAGAGCAACAACCAGACCATCGGTGGACAGTCGCCGATGGTGATCGCCGAGCAAACCGGTCATCTGAACGCGGCCGGGCAGGGTGACAGCGGCGGTCCGGTGTTCGAGATCCCCGCCCCGGACAACGGCAGGGTGATCGCTTAGGGCATCATCAGTGCCGGCGTGGTCGGATACTCGGCGTCCTGCACGGGAATTGCATATAGCTGCTACTACCGGATCGTCTATGCCGACGTCACGCAGACCGTCTCGTATATCGGTGCCACGATCGTCACTGGGTAGTAACCGTAGGGAACCACAAGATCTACGCCGGGCGGGCAACCATTCGCCCGCCCGGCGTTGTTAGACCAGTGATGGAGCACACCGGCCAAGACTTCGACGAGTACGTGCGAGCGGCGTGGCCCCGCCTCGTGCGCTCCGCGTGGCTGCTCACGGGAGACTGGTACCGCGCGGAAGATCTCGTGCAGACCGTGCTCGCCCGCGCCTACGGCCGGTGGCAGCGCATCCGAGACAATGCGCCCGACGCCTACCTGCGCAGCATGATGGCAACCACCCACCTGTCGTGGTGGCGGCGCCGCTGGCGCGGCGAAGTCCCGCACGATGCGGTTCCCGAACCATCCTCACAGCGGCCGTCCGACGATCTCGACCTGCGAGCGACACTCGCCGCAGCACTACAGCAACTGCCCCGGCAGCAACGCGCAGTGCTCATGCTCAGATATCACGCCGACCTGACCGAGACGGCAACGGCGCACGTGATGGGCATAAGCGTCGGCACGGTCAAGTCCTACACCGCCCGTGCCCTCCACGGCCTACGTCGTGATCAGGCGATTCAAGCCCTTGCCACCGGGGAGCTGGAGGTAACCGATGAGCAACGATGACCTGCGACGGCTCCTGACCGACGATCTCCCCGAGCCGCCGGCCAGCCTCTCAACGGCTCCGCTGGAAAACATTCATCGCCGCGCCCGCCGCCGCCAGATCAGCATCACTTCTGCCGCAGCGCTCGTCGTGCTGATCACCGCAGGAGTAGCCATCGGCGTCGAAGCTTACCGAGGCGGTGCATTGGCACCACTGTTCGGCAGCGACGCATGCGCCGGCTCCACCCTACCGACCACACCCATGAGCCCAGCTCCCGGCGAGGCCACCCCACAGCCGGGCGGCTCGGCGGGGCTATCCGAGCTCGCCGATGCCGTACATCGCCTGGGCGACGACCAATACCGCACGACCTACGCCGGGCTGATCATGGACACCGAGCACGATCGAGTCCTGGTGTGGCGGATCCCGTCGCGCGAATTCGATCGTGCCGTGGCGGCCATGCCCGGACACGAGAAGATCGTCATGATGTGCGCGACCCACTCCTACGCGGATCTCCTCGCGACGACCGATCAGCTCCTTGCTGATCAAGAGTATTGGAAATCGCGAGGCCTGGCACTGAACCAGTTTGGCCCGGAATACCGCGACAACTGCGTGCTGGTGACCACGTTGGATCCCGTTCGCGCTCAGGCGGAGTTGACCGCCCGCTACCCAAAATTGCCACTGTGCTTTACGTATGGAGCGGGCGAACAACTGGCCCGATAATCAAGGCACTGACGGTTCCGGTCGCGACAGCCGTAACAGTGGTCGTGACTGCCCACTGTCACTGTGAACCTTGTCGGGTCATACACGCTGGCCGTGCTCTTGGCATGGCGCTGGACGGCAACTCGACTCGATTCTGGTGCGGGCTGAAATCGCAGCCATAGTGGTGCCGTGGTATCAACAGACGACGACCCGTGGCGATGGCTGGAAGAGATCGACAGCCCACCGGCCTTGGCCTGGGTTCGCGCCCGGAACGCCGAAACCGGGCACCTGACAACCGCCGACGGCTTCGACGATCTTCGCTCCCAGATCCGGGAAATTCTGGCCGATGAACGCCGGATCGCCTACCCGGCGGTTCGTGGGGAGTATTGGTACACCTATTGGCAGGACGCGGCTAATCCGCGTGGGCTGTGGCGGCGCACCACCGCCGACTCCTACCGGAGCGACAACCCGCAGTGGGAGGTCCTGCTCGACCTCGACGCTCTGGCCGCGGCCGAGGACGAGAACTGGGTCTGTGCCTCGATCAACGTGCGGAAGCCGGATTACGACCTGGCCCGGGTCTGTTGCGTTAGTCGTCGGCAAGATCGTGCAGGCTTGGCCGGTGAAGGTGTCGACCCGTCCTCGCCCGTGCCCACCGCCGGAGTCGGCGTTCGCCGGCTTCCGGTTCCCGCCCGAGGTCATCATGGTCGCGGTCCGCTTGCATCTGCGCTTCAATCTGTCCTACCGCGACGTCGAGGAACTCCTGGTCGAACGCGGCTTCGAGGTCGACCACGTCACGATCTACCGGTGGGTGCAACGGTTCACGCCGCTGCTGGCCGACGCAGCCCGCTTCGCCCGGCACTCGCCCGGTGACAGGTGGTTCGTGGACGAGACGTACGTCAAAGTCAACGGCGTGTGGCGGTACGTGTACCGGGCGGTCGACCAGCACGGGCAGGTCATCGACGTGCTGGTGTCCCGGCGACGTGACGCCGACGCGGCCCGCAGGTTCTTCCGTCGCGCCCTGGCCGCGCTGAAGGTGACACCCACCGAGGTGGTCACCGACGCCGCCACGGTCTACCCCCGCGTACTCGACGAGCTGATTCCGTCGGCGTGGCATCATGTCGAGCGGTACGCCAACAACCCGATCGAGGCCGATCACAGCCGACTCAAACACCGACTGAGATCGATGCGCGGGCTACGAACGGATAAGACAGCGCAGGTGATCCCCGCCGGACATGCCTTCATGCAGAATCTTCGCCGCGGCCACTACGAACTCGGATTCGATGCCTCGCCGGCAACCCGGGTCGCCGCCGCGTTCACCGAACTCACCCAAGCGATCTAACCAAGGGCTGCTCCCAGGGTTCACCGTGTCCGCCGATCGCCTAATGCAACAAACCCGGCCAGACAACTCGGCTACGACGCAGACAGTGTGAAAGCCGGTGTGATCATCGACTGGTTGAAAGAAGAGTACGGTCTCGGGCGCGGACACGCGATGGCCATGGTCCACGTCATCAAGAAGGGTCCGAAGATAAGCACCAAGCACGTGGGATCCGACGGCACACACCGCGACGCCACCGACACTCTCTGGTTGGACGGCAAGGCGACGCGACCGGTCTGACGAAGCCGGCTGCCTTCGCCAGCGAGGCATGCTTGGGTGGCTGCAGCAGCTGTACTGTTAGGACAGCGTGACTGCGTCGGTAAGGTGGTCGGCGGCGATCTGTCCGTCGATGTAGACGCGCACGCTGCCTTGCAGCGGTCCGCCCGATGTGAGCAGCAGATCGCTCCAGTGCACATCGAAGGCGTAGTCCATGCGTGCTCGCTTTTCGAAGTTGTCTGCGTCACGGACGATGGCGAGGTCGATCTCAAGATGGTGAAGGCTGGCGAGGTGCTCTATGGAGTGGAAGCCTTCGAACCTGACCCACGCGGCATGATCGACCACCGAGTGACGGATCTCGATCGTGCCGATGATGATTCTCTTGTCGATCAGGCTGACACGTTCGGCGTGCGCGGTGATCGCGTTCGCGGCGCAGCCGGCTTGCTCAGGGTCGGCGCCATCGGCGACCGGCTCTGGCGTCCACGGCTGGCGCGCAAGGATACGGGTGTTGGCCATCGCGACGGCTTGCGGCGCGTCGGCTCTGTATTGCTGGGTCATGGCATTGAGCCAGAATTGTCGCCAAGGTTCCGGGTCCGCGCCACACGCGCGGGCGAAGGCGAGGGTGACCTCCAGCGTCGGCATACTGTGTCCACTGGCGGCCCGGGCGAGGGTCGCGGCCGAATATCCGGCTTGCCTGGACAGCCGCCGGTAGGTCGGCTGGCCCGCACCGAGCCGCAGGTCGCGCAATCGTGCGGCCATTTCCACTGCAGGAGTTGATCCTGGCTGCAGTGGTCGCTGCGGGCGTGCCATCCGTGCCCCCGAGTTGACGCAGATTGTCGCGTGCGCGTGCGTGGAGTCTAGACGACAAACGCTTCTAGCCATAGACACACGAACATGCCTATGGGAGCGTCGGCGTTTCGTCGGATGTGGATCGTGGCGGCTGCGGTTGCCGTTGTTGTGTCGGGCCTGGCCAGCCAGCCCGCGTCGGCCACGGTGGCACCGCAGGGTACTGGTGCCGGATTCCGGTACGGCGACAACGGCCGGCTGGTATCGGCCGAGTTCGGCTGGGACGGCGACCGCTCCGGGCTGCTGCGCGCACGTGGCGCCGAGCAAGGTCCTTGGGAGGGTTGGCGCACGATCGACCTGGGATTCGGCGAGGTGGCGTTGCAGTCGACGGTCGACGGCCTGTATGTGTCGGCCGAACTGGGCTGGGACGGCGACGGATATGGCCGGCTTCGGGCCCGCGCCACCGCCATTGGCCCATGGGAACGCTTCGGCGTCGTGGAGATGTCGCCGGGCGAGTTCGCGATCCAGTCGACGGCCAATGACCTGTTCGTGTCGGCGGAGCTCGGCTGGAGTGGTGACGATTACGGCATCTTGCGCGCGATATCGCCTTCGCCTCGTTCCTCGGAGCTGTTCGTTGACAGCACGCCGGCGCCCGACAACGTGCGCGGATCCGTGGTCGACGCGACCACGACGTATCTGGCTTGGCACGACTATTCGCGAGCAACCGTGCGGTTCGAGATCGACGACGGCAACATCAGCCGGTTGACCGACATCGGCTCGACCTCGTTCACCTGGACTGGCGAGGTTCCTGGATCATCGCTGTGTTTCCGGATCCGTGCGGTCAGCACCTCCAGCGGCGAACGATCGCTATGGTCGGACCCGGTCTGCACCACGACGCCGATTCCGGTCGCGACCGAGGTGACGGCAGCACCGGTCGACTCGCACGTCGCGCATGTCACCTGGGCTGATCACACCGGCCACCAACTGCGGTACGCGATCACCGACGGTTTGACCGTCTACACCACTGACGTGGGAGCGACCAGGTTCGACTGGGCCGGACTGGCCGCCGGCCAGTATGCCTGCTTCGCGGTCGCTGCGTTCAATGGCCGCAACGTGGCCGAGTGGAGCGACTGGGGATGCACGGCCACGGTCGCGCTGCCGGCGCCGACGGTGACCGCGACCGGGGTCAGCACCAGCACCACCCGGATCCGGTGGAGCGGTAACTATGCCGGACTCGACCATTGGGAGATCACCAACGGCAACGTCGATCGTCCGATCAACGCCGGCGCGTCCAGCTATGACTGGGGCGGTCAAACCGCCGGGCAGTATCAGTGCTTCGCGATCCGGGCGGTCGTCGTCGACGGCGGGGTGTCGGAGTGGTCCCCGTGGCAGTGCACCGTCACCCCCGTTCCCGGGCCAGACAATGTGCGTGCCTCGGTGCTGAGCGCCGGTACCGCCAGAATCACGTGGAACGACACCTCCTCCGGCGTCGCCGGCTTCCAGATCGACAACGGCAACACCAGCCGCACCGTCAGCTCCGGGGCCACCAGCTACGACTGGGGCGAGCAGCTGCCTGGCCAGAGGATGTGTTACCGGGTACGCGCGACGCATGACTTCGGCGCCTCCGACTGGTCGCCCTGGACCTGCACGACAATGCCGGTCGACACCCCAGCTGGCGTGACCGCCAACGCCACGAGCACCCACACCGTGCTGATCACCTGGAACGACGTGCCCGGCGCCCGCTTTGTCGTCACCGACGGAACCACCAGCTCGGCAGAACTTCCCGCCGGGACCACGAGCTACACCTGGACGGGCCTGGCCCCCAACCAGGCCGCGTGCTTCACCGTCGCGGCCAGACAGAATGAGGGCCAGTCCGCCTGGTCGGCGAAGGCTTGCGCGACCACCTGGAGCCTGGCGGCGCCTACCCTCGTCACGGCGATCGCGATCGACCCGACGACCCTCGAGGTGCGCTGGCCCGACCCGGCCGCAGCATCCGTGCGCTACGAGGTCACCGACGGCGCCGGCCTGCACACCACAGATCCCGCCGCGACCAGCGATCAGTGGACCGGCCTCGCCCCCGGCACCCGGCGATGCTTCCAGGTCCGCGCCGTCGACGGCACCAGTCATTCGGACTGGCGGCCCAGCTCACCGACCGCTGTCTGCGCCACCACCCCCGCCGCGGACGCCGTACCGCCCAGCCCCGCCACCGCCGTCACCGCGACCCCGGACAGCTCCCAAATGATCCACCTCAGCTGGACGAACCCCACCGCAGGCGCCCGCTACGAGGTCAGCAACGGAACCGCCTCGATGTTCACCCCCAGCGACGCCACGTTCTTCGACTGGGGTGGCCTGAACCCGCAAACCACCTCCTGTTTCCGCGTCCGCGCGCTCACCACATCCGGTGCGTCGGCCTGGGCACCGGACACCCTGCCGTCAGCCTGCGCCACCACGAGCGCCAAATCCTGCCAAGCCACCAACGACCTCCCGGACACCGGCGGCACCGTCGATCTCTATCACGGCACCAGCCAGGCCTACGCCCAAGACATCCGCGACCACGGCATCGACATCGCCAAGGGCGAACGGTATGTCGACTTCGGCCGTGGCTTCTATCTGACCACCGACCTTGCCCAGGCCCGGGCCTGGGCCGAACGCAACTTCGCCGACGACCATCCCACCGTCTTGCATTTCCGGGTACCGCTCAACGCACTGTCACCCGGTGGCCTGTGCGGCATGGTGTTCAACCCGCCCGCCGCGGGTACACCCGGCTACCTGGCCTACGTCCGCGCCATGCGCACCTTCCAGCCCCTCGTGGGCGGTGCAGACTACGACTTCGTCGAAGGACCCCTGCTGGACAACCCGTTCGACTTCATCTCCGGCACCGCCGACGCCCGCTACCACGGCCACCAGGACTCCTTCCACAGCCCGCAAGCGATCAGCCTGCTCAACCAGAGCCTGAGCGAGACCATCCCGGTAGAGCAGCTGCGCCCGTACGCGATCGTTGGTGACTCATATTCGGCCGGACAGGGCACCGCAAACTACGACCCGGGCACCGACACCGCTACCAACAGGTGCCACCGCTCCGCGCAGGCGCCCGGCCGCCTCTACGCAGCCGGACCCCCACAGAAGTACCGGCCCGAATCGATCGCGCACCTGGCCTGCACCAGCGCCACCATCGCCAACCTCACCGTCCTCGGCCAATACGGCGAACCCGCGCAAATCTCGGCCATCCCGGCCGACGCGAGCCTGATCACCGTCACCATCGGCGGCAACGACGCCGGTTTCGCCGACGTGCTGACCCGCTGCGTACTCGCCCAGGCCTCCCGCACCGCATGCGAGGACTACTACAGCCAGAACGACACCAACAACCTCGAACGCAAAATCAACTTGCTCTTGCCGGCCTTGGCCGCGACCTACACCGCGATCAAGAACCAGGCGCCCACGGCACGCGTCATCGCCGTCACCTATCCCAACCTGTTCAAACCCGGAAGCGACGGCGCCTCCCAATCGTGTGCCGGAATCGGGTTCATATCGTCCAGCGACATCTCCTGGCTCATCCACGAAACGCTGCACCTCGACAACGTCATCGCCACGGCAGCCAAAGCGGCCGGCGTCGAGGTACTCGACGAACGGTGGGTCTTTCAAGGCCACGAACTGTGCACCAGCACCGCCTGGGTCAACAGCCTGACGTCACAGCCGCTGACCGACCTGTCGGAGTCGTTCCACCCCAACGCATCCGGCTATGCCCGGATCGCCGAAGATCTCGCAGGCAAGGCCAGCCAGCCGCCCGCGGCCGACCCCAGCCCAACCTTCTGGCATTGGGACAACCGCCGCAACAGCGTCATGCCCCGCCTGGCCGACGCACGCATGATGGCAGCAAGCCTGCCGGTCGCCACACCTGTCACCACACCGCCCTATCGGGAGGGACTCTTCGGCGGCTGGGAAGGCGACCCCGATCGCGCATGCCCCGTCAACGACGTCGTCATGGCCCGCGACGCCTGGACCGGACCCGGCTCGTTGCCACTGCAATTCTCTTCCAGCTATCCCGTCGCCGGCTGCTACGTGGTCAAAGGAACGTGGATCAGCCCCTACGACGCAGCGGGCATCAGCGCCAGTAACCGGACGGAGATCACCGGTAACCCTGCGCTGGGAATAGCCGCACGGTTGCAGATCGACCATGTCATCGCACAGAAGAACGCGTGGATCATGGGAGCCTGGTCGTGGACCGCCACCCAGCGCGCCGACTTCTTCAACGACTACGACGGACTGGAACTGCTGGTGGTATCCGGGTCCAGCAACGGCAGCAAAGGCGACCGCACGATCGACGCCTGGACGCCACCCAACGCTGGCTTCCTGTGCGACTACGCGATCATCTACGCCACGGTCAAATACCAGTACGGCATCGCCACCACCACGCCGGAAAAAGACCGGCTTCTCGACATCCTCAACAACCGATGCACTCCCGAGGCCGTCGACCCACCCGGGCAACCCGACGGACACTGGCTCGCCGACGAAGCAAGCGGCACGACACTGGCCGACTCCTCCGGCCACGGTCACCCCATCACCCTCACCGGCGCCACCTGGACGCAAGGCCGAACGGGCGGAGCCGACAGCGCCATCAGCGTCGACGGATCCGCCACCACCAACTCCACGGCCGCCCCGGTCATACGCACCGACCGAAGCTTCAGCGTGGCGGCCTGGGTCCGCTACACCGCCGACGGCAATTGGCGCACCGCCGTCAGCCAAACCGGCGACCACGTCAGCGCCTTCTATCTGCAATGCTCCGGCGAGACCAACACCTGGCGCGTGGCCATGACCACCGCCGACGTCAACGGGCCAGGCGTCGACTCCGCCGTGTCCACACAAAAGTGCCGCAGCGGCACCTGGACCCATCTCGCCATGGTGTACGACGCCGACCGCCACGAAATGCGGCTCTACGTCAACGGCGCCCGGGCCGCCACAGCCACACACACCACAACCTGGAACGCCACCGGACCATTGACCATCGGATCGGCCACCTGGGAGAGCCACGGCGTCGACTACTGGAACGGGCAAATCGACGATATCCAAGTCTGGAACCGTTCCCTCGCCGACAACGAACTCGCAGCCATAGCGGACGCCACCGTCGAACAAGCCAGCTGGGACCTCAACGGCAGCGGAGCCGACGACACCACCTACGACCATCCGCTGACCCCGTCCGCCGAAGCCGCCTGGGATACCGGGCACAACGGCCTTCAGGCGGCCGTCTTCAACGGCACCAGCAGCTACGCATGCACCGCCGGACCCGTCGTGCACACCGATCAGAGCTTCACCGTGGCCGCCTGGGTGCGGCTGTCCACAGCCCCCACCGGCTGGGTGACCGCCATCAGTCAAAACGGCACCACCAACAGCTCCTTCGTCCTCGGCAGCAACGGCTCCCAATGGGCCTTCGCCGTCCACGGCGCCGATGCCGTCGGCACCCCCGCCTACCGCATCTACTCCGCCGGACCCGTCGCCGTCGGCATCTGGACCCACCTCGCCGGCGTGTACGACGCCCGAACCCACCAGATACGCCTCTATGTCAACGGCCACCTCGCCGCCACGGCAGAAAACGCCACCGCCTACGACGCCCGGACAACCTTTGACATCGGACGCGCAAAATGGGAGAACACCTGGCGAGACTGGTGGCCCGGACAGGTCGACGACATCCGCGTTTATCTCGGCCCAGCAGACACCGACATCACCCAGCTGGCCAGCCAGTGACACCATTCCGTCACAGCATCGCCGGCCGGCGTCCGCGCGCCGCCCGATTCGGCCGGCACTCGCCAAGCGACAGGTGGTTCGTCGACGAGACCTACGTCAAAGTCCACGGGGTGTGGCGATACCTGTACCGCGCGGTCGACCAGCACGGGCAGATCATCGACGTGCTGGTCTCGGACCGCCGGGACGCCGCCGCGGCCCGTAAGTTCTTCCACCGGGCGCTGTCCACGCTGAAGGTCACGCCCACCGAAGTGGTCACCGACGCCGCCGCGGTCTACCCAGCCGTGCTCGAAGAGCTGATCCCGTCGGCGTGGCACCACGTCGAGCGGTACGCCAACAACCCGATCGAGGCTGATCACAGCCAGCTCAAACACCGGCTGCGACCGATGCGCGGGCTACGAACGGACAAGACCGCACAAGTGATCATCGCCGGACACGCCTTCATGCAGAACCTGCGCCGCGGACATTACGAACTCACCGCCGACAGCTCGTCCGCTCTCCCGGTCTCCGCTGCGTTCACCGAACTCGCCCAAGCGATCTGACCGGCGACCCCGAGCGGGTTCACCACGTCCACCGATCCCACAACGCAACGGCCCCGGCCATCCCCATCTCGTTGAACCGGTGAATGACCTGCCGGATCGTGTCCTCGTCGGCCTGCGCCAGGCGAGCGATCGCCGGCACCGTGTTCCGCCGGCCGAGGCGAGCACGACCATCGCCCGCCGTAACCGGATCGGCGAGCCGGTACCTCTACGAGTGATCCTCAGCAGCTGCTGACCCTCCTGGTCACTGAGCCGCCGAACGCGAACGGGTTCTGCCACCAACACAGCCTGAACCACCTACACCGTGTGGCCGGCACCCCCGACGGCGTGTCATCCAACACCGTGAACGTTCGTGGTCACGGCACTAGGGCTGGCTTGCTCAGGCCGGCTGATAGGTCAGGCTGACGACGCCGGTACTGAACGTGGTGGAGTCGGCCAGCCGCAGCGGCGTCGTCGCCTTCTCGTCCTCGAACAGGCGCCGCCCGCTGCCGAGGACGACCGGGTGGACCAGGAGCTGGAGTTCGTCGAGGACACCGTCGCGCAGCAGTGATCGCACCAGGGTGGGGCTACCGCTGATCGCCATGTTCTTGCCGGCTTGCTGCTTGCGCTTGGTCAGCTCGTCGGCGATGTTGCCGCGGATCAGTGTCGAGTTCTGCCACCGCACCTCCGCCAGACTGGTCGAGGCGACCAGCTTGGGCATGGTGTTGAGTTGGTCCGCGAACGGCACATCGCTGCCCCGATGCGGCCAGGAGTCGGCGAATATCTCATACGTCGCCCGCCCGAGCAGCATGGTGTCGGCCTGCGCCAGCAGCTTCGCGAACGCCTCTCCCATCTGCTCGTTGTAGTACGGGAAGTGCCACTCCTCAGGCGCTTCCATAACGCCGTCCACGGATACGAAGAGTTGCGCGACGATCTTTCTCATGACATCTCCTTGAGGTACTGGGCGAACACGCGCCGAGCGCCGGTGCGCAACCGGCGCCCGGCGCGAGCGCTGCTTCAGTCGGCGAGTTCAGCGGATGAGGTGGCGAGGAACTCGGTCAGCGCGGGGAGGATCGCCGACGGGTCGACGTTGTGCGGCTGGCCCTCAAGCGTGCGGCGCTGCGCGTGGGGGAGCGCGGCGGCGACGGCCGCGGCGGTGGTGCTCAGCCACGGGGTGGTCCCACCGTCGATCACGACGGTCGGCACCGCGACGGAGGCCAGCCGCTCGGCCGGCAACGAGAAGTCTCCGGTGATTGTGGCGTCGTAGACGAGCGTTGGCGCCACGGCCTCCATCGCCTGCCAGAACGGCGCGCCACGCATCGGGGTGACGAACTCGACAGGCATGCCGACCGCGTCGGTGAAGAACAGCTCGATCATGTCGCCGCGGCGCCCCTCGGCGAGCAGCGCGACCAGTCGATCCCGGTAGTCGGCGGGCACCGGAGGACGGCTGTCGTCGACGATGTACGCCGGTTCCCACAGCGCCAGCTTGCTGATGGCCAGCCCGCGGGCCGCAGCCTCCAGCGCCATGATCGCACCGCCGGAGGTGCCGTAGACCATCGCCGATCCGCCGGCTTCGGTGATAAGGGCTTCGAGGTCCTCGAACTCGCGATCGACCGCGTACGGAGCCGTGTCGCCGCTGTCGCCACGACCGCGGCGGTCGTAGTTGAACACTGTGAACTCCTTCGCGAGGAGCTCGGCCAG
Organism: Hamadaea flava; assembly: GCF_024172085.1. Classification (NCBI taxonomy): domain Bacteria; kingdom Bacillati; phylum Actinomycetota; class Actinomycetes; order Micromonosporales; family Micromonosporaceae; genus Hamadaea; species Hamadaea flava. Next base: position 2,145,077 of record NZ_JAMZDZ010000001.1, read on the forward strand.
CTGCGCGTTGGCGGATCGGTCGGTCGGGCCGGCGCCGATCATGATGATCGCCGGCCCGTCGCCCTGGCGGTCGAACGCGATCGGCGTGCCGTCCTTCGAGTTGACCTTGTTCATTGGGTGTCCCTCCTGATCGTGCACGGGATCCGGGATCGGATCCGTCCTCGTCCGCCCAACTGGCGGGTACTGATCGGTACAGTACTCAAACGAGTACTGCTCCGTCTAGTACCATTCTGGCGAAGGTGAGAAGGAGGAGAGATGGCAGACGAGCGTCCGCAGGAGGAAGGCCGGTCCGCGCGCAAGCGCAGCGCGATCCTTGAGGCAGCCACCGAGCTGTTCCTATGCAACGGCTACCAGGGCACCAGCATGGACGAGATAGCCGCGGTGGCCGCGGTCTCCAAACAGACCGTCTACAAGAACTTCACCGACAAGGAGCAGCTCTTCGGCGACATCATCCTCGGCGCCACCGACCGGGTCGGGGAGTTCGTCGACGTCATCACCGCCGCCCTCGCCGAGACCGAGGACCTGGAGCGGGATCTGGGTCTTGTGGCCCGGCGGTACATCGCCACGGTCATCCAGCCCCGGGTGCTTCAGCTCCGCCGGCTTCTCATCGCCGAGGCCGGTCGCTTCCCGGATCTGGCCCGCGCCTACTACCAGCGCGCCCCGGAGCGCACCATCACCGCGTTGGCGGCCTGCTTCCAGGATCTCGCCGACCGGGGACTCCTGCGCCTGGACGACGCGCACCTCGCGGCGAACCACTTCGCCTGGCTGATCCTCTCCACGCCGATGGACAAGGCCATGTTCCACGAACACGACGAGCCCTTCACCGCCGCCGAGCTCGAACGCTTCGCCGACGAAGGGGTACGGGTGTTCCTCGCCGCCTACCGCCGAGCCTGACCCGACGGCCGGGGATGCTGGCTGAGCTGCGCCTCGCCACCGGCCGGGCCGCCGGGTACGAGGACGGCGGCGGCAACGGACATGGTCGCGGTGGTGACGGTCAGCGTGTCGAGCCGCTGGGACAGCGGCGCTGCGACGTTGGCAGACAGTGCGTACGCGGCCCTGATCCGAGGGCGGCGAGGATGCCGAGTGCGGGGTTCGGTGCTCGGCCACCGGCACCGCCGACGAGGCTGACGAGCAGCATCCCTATGACGGCGATCGTGACCGTGAGGACGCGACCAGTGGAGGGGAGTCGCCGTTGTTCGGTACTGCTGACGGCGAGCAGCAGGACCGGGGCGAAGCGGAGGCAGAGCACGGTCGCCACGCTCACCCCGGTCGCGACGACGGCTATAAAGAAGAGTCGACTAGGGCGTCAGAAACGGCCTTGCCGGGGCGTGGCGGAGCGTCGACCTGATCGAGGTCGTCGGGTTCTTCGCCAGGTAGGACGGCTGTGGTGTCGCGCAGTCTTCGGGTCTCCATCGAACCTCACTGTATGCGGAAGCTGGGTGTCGGTCGCAATCTCGACGCGTCCGACACCCCAGTCAGGCTTGCCGATCGATCCCTTCCCGACGCCAGGGCGTTGATGCCCTTGCGCTGCCACGCCGCTTTGTCCTCGCCGCCGAGGGTCTTGGTGGTGTCGGTGTTCACGGTGACGGGCTTCCGGCGTCGCGGAGTTGATTTTCCAGTGCCGCCGTAGGCTGGTCCATGGGCTGGGCCAGCCGGACTAGTATCGCCGCCTGGGGCTTCCAACTCGAGGTTGCCAGTCTTTCAGCTGCTGCCGCAGCTTGAACGCTTCGGCCCGCAGGTTGTACTGCCGCACGCGGATCCTGCTGAGCAGCATGTTCCTCGGGTCGCCATCGGAGAGGCCGGTGGTGGCTTGGGGGGCCGACTGTCCAATCCAGCGCAGCACCGTCCTGGGGATCGGCGGCATCGCTCAACACGACGGCAAGGGGGACGACCGAAACCGGCCGTCCCCCTTGGGGTTTCCGCTGTTCCTACCGGCCGTGGCGGTTGTGGAACATGCCACCAGAGCCCTTGCTGACGATGCCGCCGTACCCGCGGCCACCGTACCCGCGACCCGGCTGACCCGATGGTTGTCGCCCTCGCTGCCCACTACCGGGCCGCCGGTTACTGCCGCTCGCGGGCTGTCGTTTGAAGGTTCCTGAAGAGCGGCTGACCTGACCGCTGCCCCTGCGTGTATGGCCGCCGAGGCTGCGTTTCACCGGCCCCGTCGGAGTCTGCGGCCGGCCGACTGCCGTCGGTGTCCGAATACCGGCCGTGCCTCTCGCCTTGCCCAAGCCTCCACGCGCGGTCGCCGCCATGCCGCCGCGATCGGCAGTCGTGTCCCGCCACCAGGTTTGGTCGCCGAGCAGCATGTCCAGGAGGACTCCGATTTTGAGGTCCTCTCCAGTCTTGCGCTTGTAGATGATGGCGGCCAGGGTGAAGTACTTGGTGTAAATGAAGAAGAACCCATTCACCGCCGCGACGCTCTTGCATTCCGGGCACGCGACTCCGGCGAGCTGAAAAGCGACTTGGGCAATCGCCAGTCCACAATCGATGGTGATCGTTCCATCGGCGATCCCGCTCTCCGAGCACTCCTTGTAGGCTGCCGCGATGGCGAATCCGAGCGAGGCGAGGTTGAAACCCATCGCGGCCGATTGCGTCTCCGGGAACATCCCCAGTCCGGTCCCGACGGCCCCGAGCCCGAACGAGATCTTATCGGAGTATTCATACAGAAAGCCCCCGACCGCCTTGAATCCGGCTTCGCTTCCACCATACTGAGTGTTCGGGTCGGTGCCCTTCTCTACGGCGTCACCGAGCCCGGGCTCGAGGGCTCTCGCCGTGCCCAGGCCGTCCTTGACCCATTCGACGCCCTCGGCAAGCGCACCGGCCAGCGGGCCGACCAGGCTGATGTCGGGGAATAGGCCGTCTGGGTCACTTGCGGTAACCGGCGCGTTGTTGGCGTACGAGTATCCGTGCAACTGTTGCGGATCGTTCTCGTCGAGCACCGGATCGACCGAGATGAACCTGCCGGTGGCGGGATCGTATTCGCGGGCGCCGAGGTGGGTCAGGCCGGTGCCGTCCTCGGTGCCACCGACGAAGCCCTTGTCCATCGTGGCCGGCGACGAGGAACGCGCGGTGAAGGCGGTGCTAGATCAGTCTTTCGATGCCCTTGCGGAGACCGGACGCCGCGCGCTGAGCCTGCTCGGTTTTGTACCGGGCACCGACTTCACCGCCGAGTTGCTCGCGGTGTTGTGCGAAGGCAGCCCGCTGACGGCGGTGGCTATCTTGGAAGCCTCGCCGCCGCCCACATGGTGGAGCCGGTGTCGGCGAACCGTTACGCCTTCCATGATCTGGTGAGAGTATATGCGCGGGCGAAGTCCGAGACCCAGGACCGCGAAGCGCTGCGGCGGCTGCTGGAACACCTGCGGGACACGATGATCGCGGCACGCCGCATGATCGAGGACCTCGTCGAGACCGCCAGCCCGTATGTGTCACCGTTGAAGTCCAGCGCCGAAGCGGCGGATTGGCTTGAGGCGGAACGGGTCAACCTGCTGCGTGCTATCGCGGCGGCCGTCGCGGCGGGCTGGAGCGAGCTTGCCTGCGAGCTTGCCGGAAACGCGGTTCAGTTCCTAGTCCGCGCGGGCTGCCTCGGCGATGTCGAGACGAGTTCTGCAGCGATCGCCGAGACAATAGGGTCGATTTCCGACACTCCAGAGAAGTTCTTTGTGCTCAACGCGCTCGGCGTCGCCAACAAAAACCTCGGCCGCTACGGTGTTGCCGAGCAGTTGCTGCTGCGCGCCGCCGAAGGCAGGCAAGCGCTCGGCGATCGGCGGATGGCCGCCAGCTCACGGCACAACCTCGCCAACGTCTACCGCCTGACCGGGCGTTTCGACGACGCACTCAAGCTGGAGGAGGCGGCGCTCGCCGTCGCGCGCGAGCATGGCGACCGCATGTTAGAGAGAAAGATCGTCACCATCGGCCTTCCCAATATCTACCAAGCACTCGGGCGCCACGAGGAGGCACTCGCCACCCTGCGGATGTCGCTGGAGATGATCGACAGTCGCGCGTCGCCGCACTCCGTCAGCATCACACACCACAACATCGGGCTGTGTTATCTGAGCCACGACGACCTCGCCAGCGCGGAGCATCACCTCACGCAATCCCTGGCCATCAGTAAACCGTTGCGCAGCCGGATGATGGAAGCACACAACATCGGTGCGCTGGCGATGGTGCACAGCCGCCGAGGCGAGCACGAGAAGGCCATCGAGCTTGCCGAGCACGCGCACGACGAATACGCGGTCGTCAGCCCATCACAGATCGCCGAGTCCTTCGCCGATCTCGGCGAGATCCATGCGGCAGCAGGGCGGCGTGAGTCGGCGCGGGAGTGCTTTGAGCGTGCCCTTTCCCTAGGACGGCAACGGGGTGAGTTCGCGGCGCAGGCACGAGCGATGGCAGGACTGGGCAGACTTCTCGATTCACCGGAGTACATGTCGGCGGCGATAGAGATCTATGACAGGATCGCGCCCTACGAGGCGCAGGTGATGCGTCTGCGAGAAGCTTGACTCGCATGATTCTCCACGAGATCGTCACAACCCCGGTGCCCGCCGAAGCGCGCATGGCGATGAACATGAAAGGGGACCGCCCCGACAAGCAAGGCTCGTGGAGCCGGACAATCACACATGGCCCTCTGATTAGCCTCCGGCACGAGCTCCGCGCCACGCCGAGCGGCTGGCATCAGAACCGTCATACGGCTCCCACACACTCAGACCATGACGGCATACAGCGGCCCGGCAACACTCGTCCTCCCCGACGGCACCGAGCACCAGGTGATCCTGGCAGCCCGGATCGAGCCGGGCGGAGCCATCCGCCGCTGGAGCGGCCTATGCGATGCCGACGGGCAGACGCTGTGGGACGCTCTCAACGCTGCGACCCCTGCTGTACTGCGCCTGCAAGACGGACGTGAAGGCCGGGCGCTGTTTCAGGCTGACGGGAGCTTCTCTGGAAGCGGGCCAGCGCCCTTCGAGTGAACAACGGCAGAGGGCAGACCGTCGGCCGCCGGTATCCCCCGCAAGCGCTAGGTCAATGGGCTGCCGCTGAGCCGAGAGCGTGCCGTGAATGGTTGCGGTCCCGCCCGCCGCGCACGCACAGCCTTTGCGGTCCTGTCGGCGGCCGCCCGGCTCTGCGTGGACAGCACGCTGGTGTAGGTGTCGGCGGTGAAGGCGTAGTTGGTGTGGCCGAGCATTTCTTGCACGATCCGGATGTCGGCGCCGGCAGCGAGGGCGAGGGTGGCCGCACCATGGCGCAGGTCGTGCAGCCTTATCGGGGGCAGCTTCAGCTCTGTGATGAGCTCGGCGAACCGGTGGGTGAGCCAGTCCGGGCGCAACGGTCGTCCATCGGGCCAGCAGAACACGCAGCCGTCAGCGTCTGGGGATGACCACTCCGATGACCGGTGACGGTCCAGCGCCTGGGTGGTGTCCTGGTCGAGGGCGATGGTCCGTACGCCGGCGTCGGTCTTCGGAAGGCTGTCGAGGACCTGCCCAGTGATCTCGATGCGCTGCCGGCACACGGTCAGCTCCCGCGACTCGAGGTCGACGTCGATCCACTTCAGGCCGAGCAGCTCCCCACGCCGTAGCCCGGTCAGCGCGGCCAGATGCCACAACGCGTACAGCGGATCGTCTGCCACACCGTCGAGGAACTTGGCCAGCTGATCGACGTTCCACACGCCAACCACGGGACGCCACCCGTCCAGGCGCCACGCCTCGACTCGGTTGTGCGACCACACCGTCGGTCGCGGCCTGCGCGCCGCAGGTAGGACCAGGCCGACCACAGGATTCCGCTGAAGCACCGCTCACGGACGGCGACGTTGAGGCTGCGGCGTAACGTGGCCCGGATCCGCTGCAACGTCGCTGGCGCGAGGGGCTCGGCGTACCGGTTGACCCGTGTCGCCAAGGCGTCGAACAGTTCCTGGATCTTTCCCGCGGTCAGCTCCTGTAGCAGGATGCGGCCGATGCCCGGCGACAGGTACTCGATGATGTGCGACCGATACGACTGCCAGGTTGTCGGCCGGATGGTGCCCTCGATATCGGCCAGCCACGCATACAGCCAGTCGCGAACCGTGGCGACTTCGCCGAACCGCTCATGCAGGTCGCGATCGGCGACCGCCGACTGCGCGGCCCGTGCGGCGGCTGGCGACGCGTAGCCGCCGCGGCGTAACCGGATCCGACGGCCGTGCGGGGCGGTCGCCTGCACTGCGAAGTACCAGGTCCCATGATCTGGATCCGCCAGCCGAGGGCAACGATTCCCCCACCGTCGGCCCGTAGCCGGATCCTTACAGCCACACCGCCGGTAGATGCCCACCGGTTCCCCGGTCGCCGTCGCGGCCATGGTTCTCACCGCCTCGCCGAACCTCTGCGGGGGTGTGACAGAAACACTGGCCAGGGCACTCACGCTATGGCAGGCACCTTGGGCTGGCCGGAAAAGACCCTGACAAACCGATGTAGACCCACATCAGCCGACGCCGGACCAGCGACGGAGAACGGGAGGACCCGTGTGCTCGCCGTGTGCTCGTATGCGATGTACGGGGAAGGTACGCGGTGGCACAGGGCGGCAGACGCGCCGACCCCGCCATCTCGACGCTCAACTAGCGCCGAGCCGCCGCCCTCTTAATCCGCGGGTTCGGGGTTTCGAGTCCCTGGCGGCGCACAAGATCAAATCCCATCTGACCTGGTCGGATGGGATTTTTTGCGATCAAGGCTATAGATCCTTGGCGATTGATGTGCTCGATGTGTGCTCGGATGCCGATTCGGTTCAATGAAACCGGCCGCAGCCAGGCGATAGTCCATGACCAACGGGCGAACTGTGACCGGCGACACATCAGAATTGTCCCACGGCTTACCGGAGATCGCTTTGCCCAGTCGACCCGCCGGGTGACGTACGCCATGTCCTTCACGCCCGAGGGGCGGAGCGCTTGTTCCCGAGATGAGCGCCATCAGCACACTATTGATCTTCGATTATGGCTGGTCACAGCGCATTTTTGTCGTACCCGACCGATAGCGTGGGGGCACCGGTTGGCCGCTAGCCTGGCTCGAAGGAGAACGATGCAACCCGCCCCCACCGATCCTGTCGTCGACCCCGCACACGCTCAACCGTTCTACACGCACGACGAATACAGCACCGCCGTCGCACAGGCGCGGGGTGCCTCGGCCGCGTATTTCAAGGGCGGCGACCTCGTCCTTGACGATGCGGACTACGACGCGTTGATCGCCCGGATCGCCGCCACCGAAGCGCACCACCCCGGATGGCAGACCGACGACTCGCCGACCAACACCATCGGGGCAGGGATGGCCGTCGTTGGCGACGTCGTGCACAGCCAGCCGATGCTGAGCCTCGACAACGTCTTCGACGAGCCAACGTTGCGCGCCTGGGCTGCCCGCCTGACCAAACTGGTCGGTCGCCGGGTGGCCCAGTACACGGTGGAACCGAAGATCGATGGCCTCGCCATCGCCGCCACCTACATCGACGGTCTGCTGACCATGGTCGCGACGCGTGGCGACGGCCGCGCTGGCGAAGACGTCACCGTCCAGGCCCGCCTGGTCGCCGGCCTGCCGCTGCGGCTCGCCGCCCCGGTCTCCGTTGAGGTCCGTGGTGAAGTCTTCATGACCGACGCCGACTACGCCCAGGCCAACGTGATTCGCACGGCGCATGGCGAGCAGCCGTTCGCCAACCCGCGGTCGGCGGCCGCCGGATCCCTGCGCGCGCAACGGGTCTATGACGTGCCGCTGTCGTTCTACGCCTACGCCGCCCACGGCGTGCCCGACGACCATTCCGACACCCACTCCGCCGCCATGGAGTACCTCGCGTCGCTCAGTGTCGCCACCACCGCCCAGTCACCGGCCGGTCTGACGATCTGCACCAGCATCGACGAGGTCTTCGACACGATCACCGCTCTCGGCGCCAGCCGCGGCGAACTCGGGTTCGGAGTCGACGGAGTCGTCATCAAAGCCAACACGGCGACCGATCGCGACGCCGCCGGATTCTCCACCCGGGCTCCACGCTGGGGCATCGCCTACAAGTTCCCGGCCGACACGCGCACCACCGTGCTGCTCGGCATCGACGTGCAGGTCGGCCGGACCGGCGTGATCACACCCGTCGCCCGGCTCGAACCCGTCCAGGTCGGTGGCGTCGTGGTTGTCTCGGCGACCCTGCACAACTTCGCCGACCTGATCCTGCGTGATGTGCGAGTCGGCGACACCGTCTTCGTCCGGCGCGCTGGAGAGGTCATCCCAGAGATCACCGGCGCGAAGCTCGACGAGCGCCCCTCTGACGCGGTCGCGTTCGAGCCGCCGACCGTATGTCCCCGATGCGGTGGCGAGATCGACATGTCGCAGAAGAGGTGGCGGTGCGTCCGGGGACGGGTGTGCGGGGCGAAGGAGGCGCTGAGCTACTTCGCCAGCCGCGACGCGATGGACATCGAGGGCCTCGGCGACAAGATCATCGTCGCGTTGATCGGCGCCGGACTCGTCGACGACCCCGCCGACTTGTACGACCTGACCGTTGAGCAGCTCGCTGGCCTGGATCGGATGGGCCAGACCTCGGCCACCAAGCTCGTGGCCAACATCCAGGCGTCCAAGGCCCAACCGCTGTCGCGAGTGCTGACCGGGCTTGGCCTGCGGATGACCGGCCGTTCGCTGTCCCGCCGGATCGCCAGGCATTTCCACACCATGGAGGCGATCCAGGCGGCCAGTACGCAGGAATGGGAGCAGGTCGAGGGCATCGGCGCCGGTCGCGCCCCGGTCATCATCGAGGAACTGCTGGAAGCCGGCCCGACCATCGCCAAGCTGACCGCGCACGGCGTCACCATGAGCGAACCTGGCACCCCGGAGGCGGACGCCGCGGCCGGACCCGGCGACGACACGGCCGGGCTGCCGTTGCGCACCGGCGATGGAACCCCGATGACCGTTGTGGTCACCGGCTCTGTGCCCGGCCTGAGCCGCAACGAAGGAAACGAAGCCGTCGACCAACTCGGCGGCAAATCGTCGGGGTCGGTATCCAAGAAGACCGACCTAGTCGTGATCGGCGAAGGGGCGGGCTCCAAAGCCGACAAGGCCACCGAACTCGGTATCCCGATCATGACCGCTGAGACATTCGCGGCGCTGCTCACCGCGCACCGTGACGGGGACCACAGCACGGTCGTCAACCTGCTCGCCACGGCACTGCCCGCGCATTAGACGCTCGGGTCCGCGCCTGCCGATCCGGGTGATCGGCAGGCGCGGAACGTCCTGTTCAGAGCAGCCCTGTCGCGCAAATTTCATTGGAATGCCCGGCATGTGCGGTGACTCGGTCAGCCTGTGTGGAATGGGATCTAGTCGTCCGGCCAAGGCTCAGACGGAAGAGGCGCGTCCTCATCTACGAACTCCAGTCAGACAATGCGGGCGAGGCCGGACGCCTTCCAGGCGCGGCATCCATCGCGGGCATCCCTTAGCGGATCACCAATGCCCGACGAGAGCATGTGATCAATCCGAGCACGCCACCGACAGCCGGCAGTCCCAAGCCCCGAATGTCGATCGCTGTCGAGGCCGGCCGTTGCCTACGCTCGCACAATGCCCGATCGTCAGGAGAACCAACGCCGTCTCTCGTTCGACCGTGATCCCGTCGAATATGCAGTCGGACGCCCACCCTATCCGTCCCAAATCTTCGACCTTCTCGCCCGCGACTGCGCGCTCGGCAGTGAATGCGATGTCCTAGAGATCGGTCCCGGTACCGGGCAGGCAACCGACGCTCTGCTGGCCGCCGGCGCCTCGGTCGTCGCCGTTGAACCCGGCCCTCGACTGGCCGACCATCTTCGTGAAAGGTTCCCTGGTCAAAAGCTACGGGTCATCGACGGCGACATCGAGCAAGCTGACATCTCACCCGGGGCATACCGGCTATGTGTCGCGGCGACGTCACTGCACTGGGTGAATCTGCCCGTGGCGCTGCCGAGGATCGCGGCAGCATTGACGGCCGACGGAGTCCTTGCCGCCTGGTGGACCGTATACGACGCGCCCGACCAACCGCCGACAGCGTTCCGCACAGCACTCGACGCCCTCTACGTCCGACACCTTCCAGGCGAAGTCCGTGAACCCGGTCTGCCCCTGCCGATGCGGACACCACAATGGCAAGCGCGCCTAGCCGAGGGCGGCTGGTTTGAGCCTGCACAGGTCGACACGATCCGCTGGACAAACCAGCTCACACCGACATCAGCTCGACGATTATGGGCGACGTTCCCAAACGTGGCCGAACTCGCCCCCGGCAGCCGGAAGAGGTTCCTCGACGCCATCGCTGCCACCGTCGACGACTTGGGCGGCCTCGTCGACGACCCATGCGTCACCATCATGTACCGCGCCCGGCGTCGCGTCCCGGCGTCCTGACACCGGACTGCGAACACGGAGCCAGCTGTTCTTGCTCCGAGAGGTCACGCCCCGCAGGGATACTTGGCATCAACGCTGGCCGACCTAGAGAACGAGGGCGTTGGCCATGGCTGAGTCCATCGTGCCACCCACGTCGGCGGCCAATGCTCACGTGCAAAGGGACACCACAGACCTGCCCGGCGTCCCCGCAGCGTTCAGCCGTTGATTGGCGTAGCGGTCTACGATTCGATCGTGAGATGGTTCGAGCAGCGAACTGCCGACTCTGCGCAGGGGGCGTTTCGGTTTCTCGCGTGCGGGATCGGCGCTGTCGGCCTGCATGTGTTCGTGGAAGGGCCGTTGCCGCGTCATTTCGCTGGCGCCGTGGGTGAGCCAACGCCGCCGTACCACTTGCGTCATCTTGAGGCTTCCACAGAACAGGACGGGGTCATTGATCTGTTCGGGGCGACGATGGGCATCGTTGGCCATCGAGGTCTGCAGCAGAGTCGTGAGTTGATCGGCTATGACTTCGTGCTGCCCGATCCCGTCCCGGGTTCGGTCGGCCTGCGCTTCTTCGACGATGAAACCGGCGACATACTGTATTCGACGACGGTCGTCGAGACATCGGGGCCGCCACGCTGGACAGTGCTGATTGAGCAGGGACTTTGCCGGCTGTTGGGCATTGGAGCCGGCGAGGGCCTGTTATATGCGTTCGCTGAAGGCCCATATCAGGGCGGGCGCACCTTCAGCTTCAGGTTGTGGCGCGATGACCAGCCCGAACCTGAGCGGGGGCACGCAGACGCCAACGCGGTAGGCCGCTCCCGCATGGCAACCCGAATGACGGTGGCCGTGAATGTCGCCCTTCCAGCGCCGCAGCGCCTATTGAGACTTCAGCTCATCGATGACGCGACCGGTCACGTCGCCTACGACTTGTCCGCCGAACGCGCCGTCATCTGACCGCGGGTCGGTTTGTTATCCCGGCCTTGCGGCGCCCTCAGTCCACCTGGACTTTGCAGCTGATCTTGTCCCCCTCCACGAGCAGGGTCGCCTCGACGCCGAGAGGGATGGTCACGTTCTCGACGTCGTGGCCGATGTCGGCCTCGGTGATGATGGGGAATCGATCGCGGAGCCCGACGATGTCAAGGAGCAGGGTGGCCAGTGGCGCGATCTGTTCGGGACGGTAGAAGTTCTCGGGGAGGCGCGATGCTCGGCCGATGATCATCCCGGCTAGTCCATCGAATGCCCCAGCAAGGCTGAGTTGGACGAGGTCCTGTTCGACGGAATGAAGTTCGTCGCCCGCTTCGATGAACATGATCTTGCCGTGCCAGTCTGGCCACCACGTTGTGCCGGCAAGCCGCGATATCGCACGCAGGTTGCCGCCGAGCAGTGTGCCGGTGCCCGCTCCTGTCTGCATAGGTCGCCAGTTGACGGTCCCGCCAACATCGAAGCGGCCGTGGCGGATGACGTCGAGGATGTTGTCCTCGGACAGCCGGTAGTTCTCGCCGTCGAATCGACCGAACCCGAAGGTCACATCGCATGGACCGTGGAAAGTGACGGCTCCAGTGCAGGCGGTTGTGACCAGCGGCACGATCGAGTTGTCGCTGAACCCGAACAGTGCGGTGCCGCTAGCTGCGATGAGGTCGAAGTCGATGAGGGGCAGTAATTGCGCGGCCACGTGGCCGCCGATCGATGGCAGGACGACGTGGACGTCCGGATCGGCAACGAGGTCATGAAGATCCTGGACGCGGTCGGCGGCCGGTGCGGACATGTGGTGCCACGCACCACGGCAGCGAGCCGACTCCCGGACGGAGAATCCGTAGTGCTGCAGACGCCGGATGCCGGCGTCGAACAGTGCAGTTCTGAAGGCGCTGTCGGAAAACGAACCCGACGGCGAGTAGACACCTAGTCCGGTGGCGTTGCTCAGGCCGGACGGCAGCGTCGGCATGTTTTCCTCCACGGCATTGCGATTGTCGTCTGCGGACGCTAACGCCGTCACCGTGTCATGCGTGACGTCTGGTCGACCTCTCTCGAATTCGGAAGACATACCCCGTGGTGTTCGCGGATCGTATGACAATGGATATCCCTGTGGCGATCGGTGGTCATCGGCTGCTTTGGTCGCAGCTTCCTGATGCTGTGCGGACCGTGATCGAGTCCGCGGCCGGTGATTCGGTGGTGTCAGCCTCCAGCCGACCGGGCGGGTTCTCCCCAGCATTAGCGTCGATGCTGACGCTCGCGAACGGGAGCAGTGTGTTCGCCAAGGCGGTCACCGCCGAACGGAGCGACTTCGGTGCTCGATCGATCCGGCGCGAAGCGGTCGTCCTCGCAGCGTTGCCAGCGCGGGTGAACGCGCCGGGCCTCATCTGGAGCGGCGACCTTCTAGACGAGAGCGGGACTTGGGCGATCGTACTGACCGAAGCGATCGACGGCTGGAGTCCCGCGCAGCCGTGGAGGCCTGCCGAGTTGCGACGGTATCTTGACGCGGCATCTGTGCTGGCGGACGCACTGAATCCAGCACCGATGGGGGCCAAGGCAATGGCCGATCACGCAGAAGCCTTCACGAACTGGTCTGACCTGGAGCACCCTCGCGCATCGGAACTGGCAGTCCTTGAGGCTCACTGGGCCGAGGCAACCGCCGGACCCTCCCTGCTTCACGGCGACCTGCGGGCTGACAACTTCCTGATCACCAGCATCGGGTTCGCAGTCGTCGACTGGCCGTCGGCGTGCATCGGCGCACCCTGGCTGGACCTCCTCCTCGGCCTGCCGAGCGTAGCGATGCACGGCGGAGGCGATCCGGACGACATTTGGCAGGCGCATCCGCTGAGCCGAGGAGTGCCCGGGGAAGCGGTCGACGCCGTCCTCGCGGGAATGGCCGGCTACCTGTTGTCCAGGTCGATGCAGGAGCCGTCGGCGCTTCTGCCGACACTGCCGGCGTTCCAGCGCGCTCAGGCCGATGTCACATTGCGCTGGCTGACCGCGCGACGCGGTTGGAGATGACCGAACCGTTGTCAGCCGGCCGGCGTGCGGCTCGGCGGCCACGCTCGAGGCGGAGGACTGCGCCGACGATGTCGGGAAACGTCGCGAGGTACGCGGCCACCTGATGGCCGTCGAACTGTTCGCGGCTACGCAGTTCGGACTCCAGGCACGCCACGAAGGGTATGCCGGCACCGTTGGCGGCGGCCGCGTCGCCCGGAGTGTCTCCCACGTACAAGCAGTCCGCTGGGTCAATTCCCGTGTCGGCGAGGAGCTCGTCGAACACCCTCGGATCGGGCTTGGCGTGACGCGTGCGGTCCAAATGGTACGTAGCGCTGATCCGCGACGCGAGCGGTGCTGACTCGACGATCAGGTGTTCCACCTCGATGGCGCTCCGCGAGGTTAAGATCATCACCTGACGGCCTTCGCCGCGCAGCACGTCGATCGCCACGAGATTCTGCTGCGGCACCACATCGACAAGCCCAGCAGCGTGGTACCGAAAGAAGACCTCCCGAAACGCGATGCCGAACGCCTCAGGATCAACCCCCGGAGACCTGTACTCCATGGCCTCCAGCAGTGGCATGCCCCACGTGGCTCGGTGCGTGGCCCGGCTCATCGGAAGCCTACCAACCAGATCTAAGGCACCATTTTCAATCTCGAAGCTGACCGCTTCGTTCAGAACAATGGTGTCGTCGACGTCGAGGACTACCAGCCGGATCGACGCCAGCCCACGAAAAAGTGCAGGCCGCGTCGGAGCTCTCACCGGGAACGTATCGGCGACGTCGCTGGGATGGGTGTCGGTCCGGAGACCGGCGCTGATCCGTGGCTCAACGACCGGCACGCTAGACATCTCCGCAGGATCTTGCACGGCGATGCCTCCCCAACAAGCTGGAAATGCCATCCCCTTCATAATCAGCCGGCTGCGAACCCGTCGGAGACAATCATGAAACACTATCGCCGAATTGCCGCCTCCGGATATAGAAGCCGAGTTCGACGTACGTCGTGACGTCGAGGACCGCGCGGAACGCGTCGCGATACGCCTCTTGGGGCCAGCGGTGAACACCGCGCTCAAGTTTGCCAACGTAGCCAGCGTCGATCGGCGCATGCCGTATCTTCTGTTTCCCCAGATGAGCGTTGACGAGGTCAGCCAGATCTTGCCGGCTCATCGGCCTACCCGAACCCGACGGTGACGTACGGTGAACGCGAAGGCTGCGCAGTAGATCGTTGGGAGGCAATTTTGCCTTGCTCCCGTGGCCCCTCCCCACGGTGCCGAAGGAGTCACGACACCGGGTTTCAGGCTCCGCAAGGACCAAGTCAATGCGTGCGAGCAAATCCAGTATCGCGGCGCTGTTCGCTGTCCGCCTGGGGGCGCGGCGGGTGTCCGGCAAGCCGCTGCGGGTCGAGGCGGCCAAGATCTGTGTTCCGATCACCGTCATCCCCCAATGCATCCCGCCGCGAGGCACCCAGCCGGACGGAGCACACCTCACGTCCAGCCGGGGCACATCGGTGCGCATCAGCAAGGCGCCACTGGCGCCCTCCCTGATGCGTAGTTACCACCTTGCCAGCGGCTACGAATCAGCACACCTCCGTGACGGAGCGCAATCACCCTGATATCTGCGTGACGTTGACCAGGACCAATTGGGGTCGCGCACACCGTTGCCCATCCAATTGGGCAACGGTATTGTCCGATGTGGCGTTTCGATGGTGAACGGGGTAGAAGATTGGACGGGGTCGCCGACCGCACCGTAAGTCCCCAGGCGCGCGGGCGGGAACTTGCCCGCCAAGGACGGCAACTCTGGCACGATCTCGGGTCAGTTGAACTCGCGGCGCTCGAACTTATGAGTCGTCACAGCGAGGTCCCGTGCATCCAGGCATATCGGTATGCAGCCGGGCTGTCCCAAGATCAGGCGGCCGCTCGCTACAACGAGATGACCGGCCACCAGACCAGCATCGGTGGGACAACGATCAATGCCTGGGAAACGTGGGCGCGTGTGCGCAGCGGCGGATCTCCACCGACTTTCTCGAGCTTACTCGTCCTCGCCACCGCCTACGGGAGAGGGCCACTCGGGATCGGGGAAGAACTCCTATCTCCGAACGATTTGGTTGCTGACTCCTACGAGAGGCTCGCTCCGGAGGACCAACTCTCGTTGAAGCAGCTCGCCGGACGGCCGAGTAGCGCGCCGGATCCTGCTATCACCCCGGTGGGGACGCCGGCGTCCGGCACGAGCTTCATGGGCCCCGACTTCAATCTGCCTGTTCCGACTGTGCCGAACGGCAACCCGGAGGTCTGCGCCTTCACGCTGCCCAACCCCATGCCGGGCCAACTCTTGGACCTGCCCTGGGAGGTTTTTGGTTACGGAATCGAACGTCTCATGCGTCAGATCAAGAGCGTCGGCCGCCGGCTGGAGGTTGATATCTGCTTCGGCGTCAACGAAGCCGGCCTTGTGATGGCGACGTTCCTCGCGTCGGCGCAGTTTGGCCGCTGCGCCATCGGGTACCTGCGCTGCAACAAAGTACAAGATGCCGTCGCTCTCGCCGAGCAATGCCTGTTCCCACCCGCCGCCGAGGCACCGACCATTTTGCTGTGTGATTTCGAGGTCAAGCATGCTGACGTGGTTGGCTACATTGCCAACGAACTACGAAGCCGATACCCCGGGGCGGCACTGTATTTCGCCGTGTTTGGTGCGATGACCAAAGGGCGTGATCTTGAGGTGTCACGGTTCGATGATCTCACCGGGGCAAGCATCATGCGCGCGGCTGGATTCGAAGCGGTTTTCATCGCGGCTACGATGAGCCCGCCTGGCATTGAGCCACCACTTGAACTGCGATAACAGCGGCTGGAGATCGTATGACACCGACGGCAGGGCTGTCGGAACTAAGCGACATCCTCGTCTCGGCGGTGCTCACCGTGATGGCCGAGGTGCGTCCCAAGCTCATCGAGGCTGCGTTTTCGGGCGAGCATGGCGAAGGCGAGAACAAACGCCATGCCGACAACTTTCTCTCCCAACACGACCTGTGGATGCACAGCCGGTACCGCGCCTTGCTCGCCAGCCAGCTCCGTTCCTTCATCTACGCCTCCGAGGAAGCCGAGCCTGAACTGATCGGCGAAGAAGCCGCGCCGGACCTGCTGATACTCGTAGATCCTCTCGACACGAGCGAGCTAGCTGTCCGCGGCCTCAACGGCTATACCCACATCATGGCCTACTCGCGATCACGCGCCCGGCCGGTAGCAGCCGTAGTCGGAGACATCTACCACCACGTGCAGCTTTATGTCGCCACGCTCGAGCCTGACGGACAAGACCGGGCATACGCAATCACCGCCGACGGCACCCGCCGCCGGCTCTTCGCCCGAGAGCCAAAACTGCTCTCAGAGTCGATTGTCACCAACTACCTCATGCGGCCCGGTGAGCGCTTCGTTCCGCTGAGCCGACAATCCGCGCTCCTCGCTGCGCTGGCCGCTGCCGCGCCTGACGGGAAGCAGCGCGGTCGAATCGGTGTGGACTTCGGCTCGATCGGCCTATGTCATGTCGCCAGCGGCTTCACCGACGCGATCATCGAGTTCGCCAAGGGTTTCGCGATCTGGGATTTGGCGCCAGGCCACTACATTCTGTCTGCTGCTGGCGGAGCTGTGGTCGACCTCGGTGGCGTCCCGCTATCGCTGGACTACGACCTGTCTACGAACGAACGGATCGTCGAGGCGATGAAGCCTCGGCAGAAGTTCGTGGCTGCTGGATCCGCGCAGCTTGCTGAAGAGATCGTCCGGGTCCTGAGCAGGTGACCACCACAGGGTCAGACCGCACAAGATCTTGGACGCTCAGCGACCATCAGGCCATTGCTTACGAGTTGTTTGTGCCGTCTTGGGAACAGGCTTGAGCTCTGAAGCAACAACGGTTGCTGGCGCATGTCACGGTTCGGGCTCTAGGAGTTCGATGACGCGTGAGAATGCGGCCGTCAGGCTTTCGAGGACCGCGGCTCCCTTGCTGGCCGCTGCCAGTGACGGTCGCCCGATGACTCCGGTCGTCGTGTAGGCGCCCATTCCCAGGGTGAGCAGGTCGCGGCGATCGTCGGCTAGGTGGTCGGAGGTTTCGTACCCGGGGCGCACGAGCCAGGGAGTCGCGTGAAGGAGCATCGATACTTCTAGTTCGCCGGCGTGCATGTCGTCATGTGATTGGCTGCCACATCCCGCGGCGGTCCGCGCGTCGGCCCAGTCCTCTGCGGTCGGGAAGAGCGCCATGCGGGCTTCGTTGGGAATGTTGGCCTGTTGGACGACATTGCGTAGTGCGTAGTTGCCGCCGTGGCCGTTGACGATCACGAGCCGGTCGATGTCCGCTGCCTGCAGCGACTGATAGACGTCAGTCACGATGGCGATCAGCGTTCTGGCGGAGATGCTGACAGTGCCGGGGAACGCGGCGTGCTCGTGGGAGCAGGACATCGTCACAGGTGGCAGCTGGAACAAGTCGTAGGTGTCTGACAGGCGCTTGGCGATAACACCGGCGACGATCGTGTCGGTGCAGAGGGGCAAGTAGGCACCATGTTGCTCGAAGCTGCCGACAGGCAGGATGGCAATGCGCGGCGAGCGGGCTCGCTCATCGGCTGAGGTTGCGCTGGGCAGCAGTATGTCCACGTCGGTTAGCCTGCCACCCCGAAGCCATGGTCGAGCGTGTTCTTCGCCTGGAATCGTCGGCGGCTGGTGGCGGTCTGCCGCCGTGCTGTGATCCTGCGCGTAGCCGAGCTGGGCGAGGGGCTGCGGAGTCCGAGTTCGGTCGGGGTGTGCAGCGCGCGGAGGACGCGCGCTGACCCGGTGGCGGATGCCAAGGCGTAGACCTGTTGATACTGGTCGATTGCTTCATCGGTCCGGCGGAGTTGCCGATATGCGTGTGATAGCCAGGCGCGGTACAGGGCTTCGTCGTGGCGCGATGTCGGGGGCTTTCCTGCCACTACCACTTCGAGTTGCCTTGCAGCGAGATCTGGCTGGCCGAGAAGTAGGTGGCAGTATGCGTCGTACGCGTCGATGTACTGCGGGGTGCAGTGGTGATCGAGGTCGGCCTCATCATCGGCGGAAGTTCGTCCTGCAACCCGATGGGCGTGCCGGATCGCCGCGTACGCGGAATGGCCGTCGCCGAGTAACGCGTGACCGTGTGCTTCGCGCACGTAGGCGAGCGCATGTGTTCGCGGCGCTGCTGCAGAGTGACGGCGTGCTTTGATCGCGAGATCGACGGCGTCGACGCCGCGGCCGTGTTCGGCGCACTGCTGGGCCTGCCGCATGAGCGTGTAGCTGGCCAGGCGCGTGTCTGTGGCCGCCAGGGCGAGGTCCCGCGCTTGTTCGATCCATCTGGCTGCTTCGTGGTCTCGGAGGCTGTTGTCTGCTGCCCAGGAGAGGAACTCGAACCATCGTGCTTGTGCAGTGAGCATCAGGCTGGGAGGTCTGGTAAGTGATCGCAGGTGCGTCTGGAGAATGTGCGTCTGCGTTTCGCCGGCCCGCAGCAGTTGGCTCGTGTTGTGACTGTCGGTCCACGACACGAACATTTTGAGCAGTTCGAGCCAATGGCCGGCCGAATGAATCAGGTCATCGCTGCTCTGGCACTCGTCAGCTGCTGTCGCATCGGGTGATGGCTGGTGTCGGTGGCCGCGGATGATGTGGAAGCCGAGTGCGCTGGGGTCGGGAACCCCGAGGACGTGGCATAGCGCTTCGCGATATCGGGCCGTCGGCCATCGGTGTTCGCCGCGTTCGAGCTTGCCGATGTACCCGTCGTCGATGCTCACGTGGAGCCCGTGCTGGGCGTAGATGTGCTCGGCGACGGCCTCGGCGAGTTCCTGTCGTGACATCGGGCGGCCTGAGCCGGTCGGCGAGGCCTTGGCCCGCCGTGCGTCCATGAGCAGGCCGTTGGCTGAGGGGGCCGTTGATGTGGACATGGCGTTTCCCGGGTTGGTGGTCAGGAGCAAACGTCGCTCGCGGCAGGCGGCTGTTTCGTCGGGTGTCTAGAGGTCGAACTCGCCGGCTTGGATGCCCGCGACGAAGTCGCGCCAGGTCTGCGCCTGGAAGGTGAGTGTCGGACCGTCAGGGTTCTTGGAGTCTCGTATCGCGATCTGGTCGGTCGTGGTGGCGACTTCGACGCAGTTCGCGCCGCCTTGCGAGCGGCTGGACTTGCGCCAGCTCAGCGGAGATTCTTGAGTATTTTCCATGTTCGTTATCCCTTCAGTGAGTGCAGTTCCTCGGCTGCGCAGGCGAGGAAGCTGAGGCTTTCGGCCTGTGACAGGCTTGCGCTTTGGAGGTGCTCGTAAAGTTCGAGGTAGTAGTCCACCTCTGGCTGGTAGGCCAGGAGGAGATCAGCCGTGGCGGTGTCCACGGTGACCACGACGGGGTCGGCCGGGTCTGGGTAGGTGTAGACCGAGAACGCTGACGACGGCACGGCGTGGCGCGTGATCCGGGCGGCTAAGGGCAGCACCCGGACGGTCAGGTGTTCTCGGCTGTGCCCGACCCCGGCAAGGTATTCAACCTGTCCAGCCATGGTGTGTGGATCGACTGCAGGCCGGCGGACGGCGAGTTCGTCGATGATGACCTCATATCGAGGTCCGTCCGGTCTCGCCATCATTTCTTGCCGCACTTCGCGTGCCTCCAGCGACCGAATCCGGTCGAATTGCGGTCCGCGGGTCGGGTGGTCGATGGTGGCGCGGGCATCCGTGTAAGCCGGCGTCTGCAGTAGGCCAGGCACCAGCATCAGCTGGTACTCGCGGATCGTTGCGGCGCCGGCTTCCAGGTTGGCGGTGAGGGCTTGCCGGGGACCCATCTCGTCGGCCCATTTGTCCCACCAGCCGCGTTCCTGCGCCTGCCGGGCGACGTTCATCAATGTCGTCCACTCGGGCTCGGCGACACCCAGCCGGGCAAGGACTCGCCGGACATCGTCGAGGTCGGGTGCCACATGGGCGTTCTGGAGCAGGGAGATCCGTTGTCGGGGAACGCCGATGTCCTGGGCGAGCTTTGCGGCAGTCAGCCCTTTGCCCTCTCGTAGCCGATGGAGTTCCATCGCCAGTCGGCGGCGGCGCACAAAAGGGCTGATCATCGTCGCTACCTTCGGACTGGGGCCTCTCGGGAGGGGTCGCTGAAGGCCGGTTGACAGCAAACGTTAGCCCGGTGAATCTGATGCTGGCGACACTCTCGTCCGCGGGGCCAACACAAAAGCGCAGCTCGTGACGATGTCGCGCCGCAAGTCTCCTATTAAGTCTCCCAACGGCAGCTTCCCGCGGCGAGCGGTAGCGGGCAGCCTCGGTTGTGGGCCAGGTCGGATCGGGGCCTCACCAGCCCTCGATGAGGTCGCGCACCTCCGCCGCGCAGCCCCAGGAAAGGGAGACCCCGGCGCCGCCGTGACCGTAGTTGTGTATGACCTTCACCTGGTAGCTGCTGTCGGCTTCAACGCGGACCTCGGGCCGCGTCGGCCGGAATCCGACGCGATGCTCGACGATCTGGGCGTCGGCGAGCCGCGGGTCGATCTCGGCGCAGCGTCGGATGATCGCCGCACTGGTGCTGGCGTCGATCTGACTGTCAGCGATGTGCGGCAGCGCGGTGCCACCGAGGACGACCGTTTCGCCGTGCGGGATGAAGTGGGTCAGGTCCGGCGAGGTTCCGGTGTCTTCGGAGAAGAACTCGGTGATACCGGGGTTGGTGACCACCACGAGTTGGCCGCGGATCGGGAACAGGCTGTCGTCGGCGGCGAGCGCGACGGCGCCCAACCCCGCAGCGTTGACCACGGCATCGAACTGACGCGCCAACTTGTCGAAGGCGCCAACACGCTGCTGGACCATTTGGCCCCCGGCCTCCTGTACCCGGCCGATCAGCGCCGCAAGATACACCGGCATGTCGACCACCGGAATCGTGTACCGCCACCCGCAGCTGAATCCCTCCGGCAGATCGCCTGGCGGGCATTCGCGGACGTCGGGCAGTACGGCTGCCCAATCGGGAAGCGTGGACGCATCGCGCGAGGCCTCCAGTCCGGCCAGGACGGTGACCCCGTAACGCGGGTCGGCGGCCAGGTCGGTCAGGACATGCAGGGTGTGGGCTGACCATTGCTGGACCCGGTCGTAGGGCTTGACCAGATACGGGCCCCAGGACGCCCCTGCGGCCAGCGATGTCGCCCCGGGGATCTGCTCGGCATAGACGACGACCTCGTGACCGGCCTCGGCGAGCACCACCGCGGAGGTCAATCCGATCACGCCCGCCCCGACAACCGCGACACGCTTGACGCTCATGGCATGACGCTACAGGGCAGACACAGCCCGCAGGTCCCCAGCCAGAGCCGGGCGGGCTAGGGCGAGGAAGTCGCGTACGTCCTGGCGCCGGTTGTGGGCGGCCAGCACCTGAACCAGATCGTGCAAGACGGTGTTGCTGCGCGGCGACCGGACTCGCGGCAGGCGCGAGATGGCTGTCTGGCCGATTCTGCAGGCGTTGGCGTACTGGCCGTCCAGGGCGTATGCGAGGCCGAGCCAGGCACCTTCGTACAGCGCGCGGCGCTGGGCCGGCTCGTGCAGCGACCGCTGATGAGCACCTGCTTCCAGGAGTTGCTGGCCGCGGTGCAACGCGGTGGCGGCACCCCGCTGGTCGCCGTCGTCGATCTTGCGTTTGGCGAGCATGACGAGGGAGTAGCCGGCTTGGCAGTCGATGTGGTTGTCGGTCAGGTAGTACATCCAGTCGGGTTCGTCGGCCGGCTGCCCGTGGAATGCCTCGCGCGCCTGGGTAAGGGTGTCATTGAACCTCAGCAGGTCACCGGTGCCGGCGTATGCGTGGGCGAGGCGGCTGTGGATCGAGGCTCGCACGCGCGGCGGTGCGCTGGCGCTGACGCGGACAGCGGCTTGGCCGAGGTCGACAGCGTCGGCTCCTGCGCCCATGAGGGTGGCCTGCCCGGACAGGTCGGCGAGTATGTGCCCTGCCATGGATGCGTAGTTCGAGCTGTGGGCTGTTCGCAGTGCGGTGAACAGGTATCGCTGGCTCAACCCGTTCTCGCTGGCGTCGATGGCCATCCAGCCGGCCAGCTGACACAGGTCGGTCATCGCATGCAGCAGCTGCCGGCGGGTCGCGTCGCTGCCGCGGTGCTCGCGCAGCACCACCGCTACCGCCCGGACCTGGGCGCCGATGTAGGCCAGGTTCGCGGCGCCGCCTTTGGCGTCGTCGAGGCGCTGCAGCATCGGGATGGTCTGCTCGATCTGTTCCACGAGCAGGTCCGGTTGTTCATCGACGGCGGCGCTGTCGTGCGGTTCGAGCAAGGCCGGGAGCACGCGCAGCGCTGCTTCGGCCAGCGCGCCGCCGGTGACGGCGAGGAACATCCGGCGGTCGATCAGCCCGCTGGCGATCCAGGCGTCGACGACTTGCATGGTCGCCGTCGTCGACCAGGGCATTTCGAAACCGGCCGACGCCGGCACCGCTGCGGGCGCGGCTGGGGCGTGAGTGCCCCACAGTTCCTCGGCCGTAATGGTCCGCCCGATGTGGCGGGACAGGACATACGCGACGAGGGTCGGCAGCGGCGTGTAGGGCACCCGGCCTTGGTCACGCCAGTGATACGGCGCGGTCTCGGACACGGTGCCGGTGCCGAACATCTTGTTGATTTCACGGGCAAGCCGACGCGGTGACCAACCCGCCAGACCCAGCGCGTCAGCCAGAGCAGGATTTGGCCCTCCCATGCGATGCCCCTCATCTATGCCTGCTGACCACTGTAGTCGCCGCCCGGGGGCAAACCTTGCCGACCTTGACGGTCCATTCGGCTTCTGCACCCGTCCGCTGATGAGGTCAACTGACATCCACAACGTTTGAGCGACCTTCGCACATGGGGTTGCCTGCATATTTGCTGGTCTCGGGGGCACGTTATGGATCACGATAATCAGCTGGTAGCCGCCCCAGGCACACACGAGCGTCTGCCTGGGGAGCAGTGATGCGGCTTCGCGTGCGTGACCTGCTTGCTGAGCGCGACAGTGCCAGGACGCAGCCACGCATAACTTCGCAGTCCACGCCGCCGTCGGCATCAGCGCCGATGTCGCTACGCCGCCCGCCTCGCAACGAGCAACTGCGCAGAGCCCGGCTCGTGCGCCTGTCCCCGACCGGCTCGGGCAGGCCGCTGTCACGGCAGGAACTCGCGGAGCTGATCAACCAGGAGCTGTCACGGCACGATCCACGGCACACCGTCCTGGACGCCACCTACATCGGCAGGCTGGAACGGGGCGAGATCCGCTGGCCGCAGGCACCGTACCGGGCCGCGTTCCGGACCGTCCTCGCAGCGCATACAGATCGAGACCTCGGATTCTTCGTTGTCCGCGGCACCGGGGTCACGACACAACGCCGCCGGTCTCACCGCACCCTGTCTGCCCAGTAGCCCGCGCCGGTCGGCAGACCGTCCGCATGCTGGGCGCATCGCAAAAGAAACCTGTCGCTGAGGGCTGTTCCGTCAGCCGATATAGGGCTTCGCTCGCCTGGCCAGCGCATGATCGATGCGTAGCCGCATTGACGGGTGGATGTCGAGGTCGTCCAATCTGGCGGGATCGATCCACTCCACACACGGTGACTCGTCGGAGGTCCGCACGGTGCCGCCGATGGGACGCGCGGTGAAAGCGATGCTGAATTGCTGGCGCACCTCACCGTCGTCATAGCCCATCACGTGATGGGGATTGGTATAAAGCCCGACTAGGTCGACGACCGCGACCTCGACACCGGTCTCCTCCTGAACCTCACGCGCCACTGTGTCGGCGATGAACTCGCCGATGTCGTGACCACCGCCGGGCAGAGCCCACAGCCCGTTGTCGCTGCGCTGGATCATCAGTAGCCACCCGCGCTCGTCAACAACCGCAGCGACAACAGACGGCACGACACTATTGACGGCAGGCGCTTCAGGATCATGAAAGTAGTCTCTTCGCGCCACCGCCAGCTCCCTTCTCCTGTGTGCTCCGGTACCACCGCGGCGCTACTCGAATCGCATCGCCAGATTCCCAGCCAGAACCTGTCGCAGCCTGACTTTCAATGCTCGCAAGTCGCCGGCGTCGCTATGTCTCCTATCAAGTCTCCCAGTATGTCGGTGTTCTCACCGATTAGGACAGTCCGGGAGGCTGGACATCAATCTGACCGGCGGGTTCGGGCGGCACTTTGCCACCTTAACGCCCCGCGCTCCTCGCGGGTCGCTCGTTGTGTCGATGACCGTCAAGGCGAAGGAGGACCGGCATGCGTTCCCGCCCACGCGTGACCAGCCACCGTCACAGCGACGACGCAGACCGGGTCGACGTCCCTTGCGTCGACATTCCCGGAATGGACAGCAGGCCAGCCCTGCGCCCCTTCCTGTCAGCGGCCTACCTCCACCGCTGACTCGGACAGGGAATCCATCCACCGGTGGGCGGACCGGATGTCGCCCCGCAGGCCAACCGGTCCGCCCACCACCGCCCATTCGATCGAGTTCGAAGGAGTGCCAGCGATGACGACCACCTACGGCTCTCAGGACACTGAACTGGTCGGCAGCCAGCTGGCCTATCTGCAGGCGTGCCTGGACGACAACACCCGCCACCAACTCGATAGCGCCGGGCTGCAGCCCGGCTGGCGTTGCTTGGAGATCGGGGCCGGCACTGGTTCGATCGCCGACCACCTTCACCGCACGGTCGGACTCAGCGGCTATGTGCTTGCCACCGATCTGCGCCCCGACCGGATACGCGCTGACTGCGACATCATTTGCCACGATGTGATCGGCGACCCGGTGCCGCATGCGGGAACCTGGAATCTGATCCACGCCCGGCTCGTGGAGATGCAACTGCCACCACGGCGCAAGATCGTCGCCAAGCTCGCTGATGCGCTGGCCCCGGGTGGCACGCTGCTGCTGGAAAGCCTCGACTGCCGCACCCCGCCGGCACTGCTGCAGGTGCCCGACGGCGCCGACGCCACGGTGTGGCCGCGGGTCATCGCCGCGATGCTGCTCCAGCAGGAGCGAGCAGGGACAGACCTTTCCTGGGCGCACAGCTGCCGGCAGGCGATGCGCGAGGCCGGGCTGTTCGACGTGGTCGCCGAGTGCTTCAACCGCACCTGGTCCGGAGGAACACCAGGAACGCTGCTGCACACCATCAACCTGCACCAACTGCAGGACGACCTCGACGGCGTGCCTGAGCATGACCGCAATCGGTTCCGCGTCATCGCCACGCACCCCGACACCGTCGCCTGGTTCTACCCGGTCATCAGCACCCGGGGGAACCGGGCGTGGACAAATCCATGATCGCCGACCTGGTGTCGTGCCTTGCCCCGCCGCGACCCTCCTGCAGGCAGGTCGCAAGGTCCCTCGCGCTGCGACCACGACACCTCCGCATGACCTGGTCGCCAACCTGGCCCACAGATCACATGCGCTGCTCCGACCACGCCAGCCTTAGCAACCTACCGAAGCCCTCACGACCACCCATCGAGAAAGACCCGACTTCGATGCCTTCAATCCCTATTCGCGCTGCGGTTGCCCCATCGGCCGCAAAGCTCGTCGTCGCCGGCGGCTTCGGAGCCGGCAAGACCACCTTCGTCCGAGCCGTCTCAGAGATTCAGGTCGTCGACACCGACGCGCCGATGACCGCTCCGTCGCAGCCGACCGACGACACGACGCTGATCCCGGCCAAGACCGTCACCACGGTGGCGATGGACTTCGGCCGCCTCACCCTGCAACGAGACCTGACGTTGTACCTGTTCGGTACCCCTGGCCAGGAGCGGTTCTGGTTCATGTGGGACAGCCTGATCCGGGGCGCTTTCGGCGCGATCATCCTCGTGGATGCCCGCCGTCTGGCTGACGCGTTCGGCGCGATCGACTTCTTCGAAGCGCGCGACATCCCGTTCACGGTGGTGGTCAACAAGTTCGACGGCGAACTGCTGTTCTCGGTCGACGAGATCACCGACGCGTTGAGCGTGGCTGCCGACGTGCCGGTGTTGACCTGTGACGCACGGGAGCGTGAGCAGGTCAAGCAGGTCCTGGTAGCGGTGGTTGAGCACAGCCTGAACCGCCGCCGACAGCAGGTTCTTCCGCCCGCCCTGGCCCTGTCCGCCAACGGGGGGCGGTGACCGTGGGGCGGCGTGTTTCAGGGTGGAGCCTGCGCATGCGGGACCTGCCGATCCGGGTCAAGACCGCGTTCATTCTGCTGCCCATGGCGGCCGCCGCGATGACGACCGGAGGCTGGTCACTCAACAACGCCGTGCAGTCGGCGCAGGCAGCCGATCGCACCCAGGCGCTGGTGCAGCTGTCGGGAGCAGCTGCGGACCTTGCGCACGAGCTGCAAACCGAAAGGGCCGGCTTGGCGGCACTGTTGCTGCCCGATGCCGGCCAGCAGGTCGCCGCCGCCTACGGCCAGCAGGTCGAACGGACCCGGCAGCGCACCGACGCGTGGCGCTCACAAGCCGGGAAGATTGTCGACCCGCCGGCGGCGATCACCGCGATCATCGGGCGGGTCGACGGCGGGCTGGCAGACCTCGATGCTCAGCGGTCGCGGCTGGCCGACGGCAAACCAGCCGCATTGTCTGGGGCGATGTTCGCCTACCGGATCATCGTCGCGGACCTGCTGGCCTACCAGGACGCCGCCGCTCAGGCGGGCGTCGACCCGGTCCTCGCGGATCAGATCCGGGCCGCGGCCGCCTTGGCGCGCGCCACCGAAGCCGTCGGCCAGCAGCAGGTGTCGGTGCTGCAGGCGCTCGCCCTCGGCCAGTTGACCCCGTCGCTGTCGCAGGACATCGCCTCCGCACGCAGCGCGTACGACGAGGGAATCAAGACGTTCACCACTCTGGGCACGGTCGGGTGGCGGGTCGAACTCGGGCGGCAGATGACCGGTGCGGCGGTCCTGGACGCAGTGCGCCTGGAGGGCGTGGTCAGCCGGACACCGGTCTACCAGCGGGTCGAGACCAGCGCGAAAGCGTGGACTGCGGCGATGGCCGCCCGCGCGGCCCGGCTGCGTCAGGTCGAGATCGCCGTCCACCAGGACATCACCACGACGGTCGCCGCGGCCCGCGACGCGCAGATCCGCATCGCCGTGACTCAGGGGTCGCTGACCCTCGCCGGCGTTGCGGCCGCGCTACTGATCGGTATCGCGGTCGCCCGAACGACAACGCGGCGTCTACGCGGCCTGGAGACTGAGGCAGGGCTGATCGGCACGGTGCGGCTGCCAGAGCTCAAAGACGCGTTGAGCACGGTCGCCACGCGCGACGGCGCCGCCGGGGTCATCCAGCGGCTCGCTGGACGGCGCGCAGTCACGGTGACCGGCCGTGATGAGATCGGTCGGGTCGCGGCGGCCCTCGGCGGGCTGCTCGGCGCGGCGGAGACGGCACTAGCCGGTGAGGCCGGTAACCGGGCCGCCGCAGGTGAGGCGACGGCCACGATCGCCCGCCGGGGTGCGGGGCTGGTCGAGGACATCATTCATCGCCTCGACGAGGTCGAACGTGACGCCGACAGTGAACTGCTCGCCAAGCTTTTCGCTGTCGATCACGGGATTACCCGGATGCGCCGGTTCCTGGACAATCTGCGGGTTCTCGCCGAACGAGGGCTCAGCAAGATCCACTCCGGTGATGAGGACACCCTGGAGGTGCTGACCGCAGCGGGTCAGGAGATCGAGCAATACCAGCGGATCCGGTTCGGGGCGGTCGCCCCGAGTCAGATCCGGACTGCTGCAGTCCCTGCCGTGCTGGTGGTGTTGCGCGAGTTGCTGGACAACGCCATCCAGTACAGCCCGGGTGACAGCCCCGTCGAGGTGTCCGCCCAGTGGGCCGACCGGGGTCTGCACATCACGGTCCGTGACACCGGGATCGGCCTCCCCGTGGACACGCTGACGCAGGTCAACCTGCTGCTGGCCGGCCAGGTGGCCTACCCCGAGCAACCAGGTCATCTCGGGCTGACCGTGTCCGGGATCGTGGCCGGCCAGTATGGGCTGCCCGTCTGGCTGGAAGCTGCCCAGCCGGGCATCGCCGCCAGCGTGCTGGTGCCCAACGGCTTCGTCGTACGCATGATCGCCGACCGGCGTCCATCGGTGATTCCCGGTCCACGGGCAGCGCTGGCCAGAACTGCCGACCACACGGCGACGCTGCCGACGGTCGGCCCACCGGCCTGGCCCACCCCTGCACCTCAGCATGCGAGATCGAGCTGGTTGGACACCGACGTGGCACTACCTGTCATCGAAGCCGAGGAGCCGTGGCAGGCAGCAGCCGAGTCACCAGCGGTCACGGGGACGACCAGGTCGGGCCTGCCGCGCCGTGATCCCGCCGAAGTTGCACGGCGTGTGCCGCCACCCGCGCCGCCGGCTAATCCCCGCGCGTTGCGGGTCGACCCCGAGCGGCAAAGCCACCAGGTCGCAGCCGTCGCCCGTGCCCTGTCCGCAGCGCACCACCGCCATTCGACACGAGGAGATACCTGATGAGTCCGCAAGATCCCGGCCGTCTGGCCATGTTCAGCGACGTGCTGACCCAGCTGACCGCCAAGGTGCCGAAGATCGCCCACGCCGTCGCGATGTCGTCCGACGGCCTGGTCTTGGCCCGCACACCCCGCCTGAGCCAGGACCGGGCCGAGACGCTGTGCGCGGCCGTGTCCGGGGAGGTGTCCCTCGCCAGGTCCACCGCCAAGTTCCTGGAGGCCGGGGACCACGTCTACTCGATGCTGGTCATGGACCTCGGGGTTCTGGTCGTACAACCGACCCCCGACGGCAGCGCACTGGCCGCGCTCGCTCCGGAACTGGCCGACGCCGCCGACCTCGCATATGCCCTGGCCGACCTCGCCCAGCGCATCGGCCAGCAGCTTTCACCTGGCCTGCGCGGCGCCGCCCGCTAGCCCCTTTCCGTGTTTCCCAGCCGCACTCAACCGGGTGCGGCAACCCCTCTCCACTCCTTGAGAAGAAAGGATTCTGATGTTTCGCAGACGCCTCCCGTGGGCGCTCGCGGCGGCGCTCGCCGTCGCCGTGTCCGGGTGCAGCGGTTCCGCGCTCAACCCGGACAACACCCAGACCTCGTCGGACACGGTGCGGGTCGGGCTGATCCTGCCCCAGTCGGGCCCGTACAAGACCGCCGGTGACGACATCAAAGCCGGTTGGCAGCTGTATCTGGATCAGCACGGCAGCAAACTCGGAGGGCACAAGGTGCAGGTCGTCGAGGCCGACGAAGGTGACGGCAAAGACGCCGTCCGCGCCGCTGGGAAGAAGCTGCTCGATCAGGACAAGGTCGATGTGATCGTCGGCAACGCCTCCGCTGAGACCGTGCTGTCGTTGGATCCGCTGTTGCGCCAGCACGGCGTGCCGATGATCGGCACCGGCGGCCGGCCGTCCACGATCACCGACCCCACCTACATCTGGCACACCTCCTGGCTGAGCCAGGAAACCGGCGCCGCGATCGCCGACTACCTGCGCACCACCGTCAACGGACCGGTGTATGCGATCGGCCCGGACTACATCGGCGGCCACGACCAGATCACCGGGTTCACCAAGGCCTTCACCGCCAAGGGCGGCAAACTCGCCAACCCCGGCGGCGAGCCGGAATGGACCCCGTGGGCGCCGACGCCCACGACCAACTTCGAACCCTACCTGGCAAAGATCAAATCCTCGGGCGCCAAAGCCGTCTACACGTTCTACGCCGGGTCCAGCGCGGTGGAGTTCGTCAAGCAATACCGCCAGTTCGGTGTCGACGTGCCGCTGTACGCCGCAGGGTTCTTAACCGACGGCGCGGTCCTCGCGGCCGAGGGTCAGGCCGCCGACGGCATCTCCACCGTCCTGAACTACGCAGCCAACATCGACACCGACGCCAACAGGCGGTTCGTCGCCGCGTTCACCGCCCAGCACGCCGGCGCGACCCCGAACATCTACCACGTGTGCGGCTGGGACGCAGCCATGGTCCTGGACATGGCTCTCACCCAGGCCACCGCCACCGGCTCCGCGGCCTCAACGACGACTCCGGCGGCCACCGGCAGCGCCACCGCGAACGGCACACCCACGACGGCCGCGGCCAGCCCCCCGCCGGGTCGCAGCACCATCACAACGGCGATCATGGCCGGCCTGCCGCACCTCGGCGAAGTGAACTCCCCGCGCGGCGGATGGCAATTCGGGCCGGTCAACCACACCCCCGTGCAGAAGTGGTACCTGCGCCGCGTCACCGCCGACGGCGGTGTCCTGGCCAACGTCAAGATCGCCGAACTGGCGACCCTGGGCTCATAAGGAGACACACGACCATGACCGACACCGACGTCGAGCAGCGATACGGCTTCGACAACACCAGTTCCGAGGGCGGCCACCAACTGCAGCACCTCGCCGAGATTCTCGACCCGCACAGCATCAGCGTCCTTTCCACGACCGGGATCAAACCGGGTATGCGCTGCCTGGACGTCGGTCCCGGTGCGGGCACGATCACCCGTTGGCTCGCCGAGCAGGTCGGCCCGGACGGGCAGGTCACCGCGATCGACATCGCACCCTCGCTACCCGGCGGCCCGAACATCGAAATCCTGGCCGAAGACATCCGCACCTCCGACTTCGACCCGGGCAGCTTCGACCTGATCCACGCCCGTCTGGTGCTCATGCACATCCCCGAACGCGTCAAGGTGCTGCAGCGGCTGGCCGACTGGCTGCGGCCGGGCGGGGCGATCGTGCTGTCCGAATGGGACTGCACCTACCTCAATCTGGTCCGGTACTGCCCCGGAGGCTTCGACGCGAGCCTGCACGACCTGTTCCAAACCACCCTGGTCGGGCTGCTCACCCCACGCGGCATGAGCACCACCTGGGCCACCGAAGCCCACGGGGCGATGCTGCACTCCGGGCTAACCAACGTCACGACCGTCGTCGACGCCCGCACCTACCACGGCGGCACCGGCATCTGCCAGCTGCACTACAGCAACAGCCACCAGCTCAACGACGCGCTGCTGGCCGCCGGCATGACCGAACAGCAGTTGTCCGATCTGCGGCGCATGTTGCAGGACCCGCGGCTGACGCTGTCGGGCTACCTGATGCACACCACGACCGGCCGCCGCGCGGCCGCAAACTAGCCGGAGCCGTGCCGTGGACGGGATATTCGCCTACGCGATCACCGGCCTTGACGGGCTCGCGTACGGGCTGCTGCTGTTCTGCGTGGCATCCGGCCTGACCCTGATCTGGGGTGTGGCCGACATACTGCAACTCGGCCACGGCACGCTCTACCTCGCCGGCGCCTACCTGGGCTGGTGGCTGGCCGACGGCGGCTGGGGCGGCCTGGCCGCCGCGACCGCCGTCGGCGCCCTCGCCGGCGCCGCCGTCGGCGGTCTGCTCGCGATCTGCCTGCGGCCCCTGACGGGCCGGCACCTCGACCAAGGCCTCGCCACCCTCGGCGGGGCGTTCGTGACCGCCGACCTGCTCACCACCGCCACCGGCGGACAGCCGCTGCGGGCCGAAGCTCCCCTGCCTGGCTCAGTGCCGTTGTTCGGACACCTGTATCCGACCTGGCGGTTGGTGTTCATCGGAGTCGCCGCCGGCCTCGCCACCATCCTGGTCCTGATCGTCGACCGGTCGACTGTCGGCGCCACGGTCCGGGCTGTGGTCGACGACGAGCAGATGGCCGCCGCCACCGGCATCCGCACCCGCCTCGTCCAAGCCGGCGTCCTGGCCGCTGGCTGCGCTCTGGCGGTCACGGTCGGAGTGATCGGTGCACCAGTGCTCGGCCCGGCCCCCGGAGTCGACACGACCGTGCTCACACTGTCGTTGATCATCGTGGTCGTCGGCGGCCTCGGATCCATCCGCGGCGCCCTGCTCGCCGCGGTCGGCGTCGGACTGCTGCAAACCCTCGGCGTCCTGCTCGCCCCCGCCGCGCTCGTGCCGTTCCTGCTCGCCGCCGCGATGCTGATCGTCCTGGTCGCCCGGCCCACCCTGCACGGCAGGCCCGCATGACAGCCTCCGGTCGTCTGCGTACGCTCACCCCAGCTGTCGGGCTGCTCGTCGCTGTACCGCTGCCGTGGCTCGCCAACGCCTACATCGTGTCCATCGCCACCACCGGCCTGATCATGGCCCTGCTCGCGATCAGCGCACAGATCGTCGGCACGACCGGGCAGGCCGCGCTCGGCCAGGCCGGCTACCTCGGCGTCGGCGCCTACACCGCAGCGCTACTCGCCGGCACGTCCGCCGGCTACGGCATGGTCCAGCTGGCCGCAGCCGCCCTCACTGGCGCGGCCGCGGCCGCGCTGACCGGCCTGGTTGCGGTCCGGGCGCGTGGCGTCACCTTTCTGATGATCACGTTCGCGTGCGGGGAGCTGATCCACGTCGCCGCGCTGGCAGCGGTGCCGGTCACCGGTGGCAGCGACGGCATCCTCGTACCCGCGCGCCCGCCGCTACCCGGCACGGCGACGCTGGCCGCCGACGGATGGGTCTTCCTATACGTCCTGGCCGTCACCGGCCTGGTGTGCGCCGCAATATGGGGCTGGCGTCGCAGCCGCTGGGACCTGCGGCTCCGGGCGATCGCCGACCACGAGCGGCGCCTGCGGGCTAGCGGCCATCCCACCGGCCGCTACCTGTGGACCGCCTACACCCTCGCCGGGGCGATAGCCGGGATCGCGGGCGCGTTGCTGGTCACCGCCACCCACCACGTCTCCCCCGCCGACCTCGGGTTCGCCGTGTCCGTCGTCGCCCTCGCGGCGGCGATCCTCGGGATCGGCACCATGCCCGGCGCGGTCCTAGCCGCTCTCGTTCTGGTCGCCGCCCGGGACTGGGTCGGCGGGTACACCGGCCACGGTGTCGCGATCCTCGGCGCCCTGCTCATCGTCGCCGCCGCCTTACCCCGTGACCGGCTGCTCTCGTGGAGGATCCGATGACCCTGCGCCTGGACGGTCTCGAACGCCGCTACGGCGGACTGCACGCCCTCAAACCCGTCAGTCTGACCATCGGCGACGGTGCGCGGCACGCGGTCATCGGCCCCAACGGGGCCGGGAAGACCACCCTTCTGCATCTGATCGCCGGCAGCCTCAAACCGACCAGCGGACGGCTGCTGCTCGATGGCACCGATATCACCGACCTTACGGTGCCCCGCCGGGTCACGGTCGGGATCAGCCGCACCCACCAGCATCCGGCCGTCTATCCGAAGCTGACCGTGGCCGAACACCTCACCCTGGCCATCCCACCGCGACGGGTACGCGGCGACCACGGCACTGTGGTCCTGGAGATGGTCGGTCTCGACCGCAGCGCTGCCACGCCGGCTGGCAAACTCTCGTACGGGCAGCAGCGGCTCCTCGAACTCGCCGTCGCTGTCGCCGCCGGGCCCCAGCTGCTGCTGCTCGACGAACCCTCGTCCGGCCTGTCCGACCACGACCTACGGCGGCTGTCGACTGTCCTTGCCGCATTGGGCAACGACGTGACCGTGTTGCTCGTTGACCACAACCTCGCCCTCGTTCGCGACGTCGCCGACCACGTCACCGTCCTGCACCACGGCCAGCACCTGACCACCGGCACCATCGACCAGGTCCGAGCCGACAGTGCTGTCCGTCAGGCGTACCTCGGCACCCCCACCGCCACCACGGCCAAGACCAGGTCGGCGACCGCAGCGACCCTGCTGACAGCGCGGTTGCCGCAGCTCGGCCACGGCATGGCAGCACCCGAGCTGACCGATGTCGACTTGACCCTCGCGGTCGGGCACGGCCAGGTCGTGGTCGGTCCGAACGGCGCCGGCAAGACGACACTCCTGCACGCCCTGGCCGGGCTGCATCCCGCGCCCGGCGCGCAGCGGCTCGTCGACGGCAAACCCCTCACCGTGCGGCATCCTGCCGACGCCCTACGCGCCGGCATCTCCCTCGTTCCGCAGGGCCGCCGACTATTCCACCGGCTCACCGTCGCCGAACACCTCGCCGTCGCCCGCGCCCACAGCCCCACCCGCGGCGCACCCACCAACATCCTCGACGCGATGCCAGAACTAGCCGCACGGCTACGCCACCGCGCCGACCGGCTGTCCGGCGGCGAACAGCAAATGCTCGCCCTCGCCCGCGCCCTGCTGGCTAACCCACGCCTAATGCTGCTCGACGAACCCGGCGAAGGCCTCGCCCCCATTGCCGTCGGCCGCCTCGGCCACCTACTCGCCGACCGGGTCGACAACGGCCTCGCCGCGCTCGTCGCCGAACCCCACCTGCTCCTCGGCCCGCTGATCGCCGACACCGTCCGCACCATCACCGACCGCACACTCACCCCCGCACGGCCCATCGACCACACCACACCGGCTCCCGCCGAAGACCCGTTCGCCGCACCCTCCCACAAGGCCACCACATGAACGGTTATCTGACCAGGTCCGCAACTACGCACGCGGCACCCAGGTCCGGTTCGGTCTCCACACGCCCCACGGAACACGACCCACGGAAGATGGTCGCCTGCCGGGTGTCTGCCAACGCCAGCCGCTGCACGGCCACGCTTCGCCGTTTGCGAGGTGACCGGGCGTGCTGACCCTCGACCAGGTGACCTTCGGCCACACCACCAAGCAGCTGCGGCAGGTGACCTTCACCCTGCCCGACGGCACGATGGCGTTGCTGAACGGCCCGGCCGGTGCCGGCAAATCGTTGCTGCTGTCCACGATCGCCGGCCACACCACCGTCGACGCGGGGACGATCACCATCGCCGGACGCGACGTCACCAGCTGGCAGACGGTGCGCCGAACCCAATTCGTCGCCTACGCACCGCAGCGACATCGGGTGTGGCCGACCATGACGGTCGCCGATCATCTGCATCTGGCCTGGCCGATGTCACGGGCTCGCCGCACGACCCGCGCCCACGTTCTAGATCTGTTCCCGCCGCTGGCCGATCGGCTACGACAGCCCGCCGAACTCCTGTCGACCACCGAGGCCCGAATGCTGACCCTGGCGGTCACCCTGCTACGCAACAAGCGTCTGCTGCTGCTCGACGAACCCTGCCACGGCCTCCCGCACGACATCGGCCAACGCCTCGCCGGGCACCTCCTGCGGCTGAAAGACCTCGGCACGACGATTCTGACCGTCGACTCCACCTGCACGCTGGACCGACCGACCGTCGTCCTCACCGCGGACAGCCAGACGATCACCATCGGCGAGCCTGCCACGGTCAGGGCCCGGCGATGACAAGCCCTCCGGCAGCTGAGCTGTCTGACGCGCAGGTGATCCGCCGGGCGGCCGACCTGATCCGCCACTGGCACATCGGACAAGCCCACGTGCTGCTCGCCGCGACCATCCGCGACTGCGGCCCGCAGCTGCGACCGCTGCACCGTGCCACGATCGTGCGCCTGTTCGCCGACACCTGCCGCGAACTCGGCGACCTCAAACTCGCCGTACCACTATTGCAGCAATGCCAGGGCCAGTTCGGCCCCAGCCATCCCGTAACCGTCCGGGCCGCCGTTACCGTCGCCGCCCTGCACTACGAGGTCGGCGACGACCATCACGCCGACCTCGCCCTCATACGCGTGCTGTCTGAGCCGGACGTCAGTCTGGTCGGGCCCCTCGCACGTGAAGCGATCCTCGCCGCCACCTACCGCACCCTGATCGGCATCCGCCGCGGTGCCGACACCGTCACCCAACTCCAGCAGCGCCTCGACGAGTGCCGCATCGTGCTTGGCCCCCAAGACCCGCTCACGATCCGGCTGACCATCCACCTTGCCCACCTGTACGCCACATCCGGCCGAGCCGACAACGGGGCACGGCTCCTGCAGGACGTCCGCACCGAGGTCGTCACAGGGCACGGCGACGACCATCCACTCGTCGTCCACCTCACACAGGCCATCGACTCCTGGACGCCACAGCCCGCCCCGGCGTCTGCCGCCGCCACACCTCGGGCGAGTCGGCGGCCAAGGAGTCCGATCATCGCTGCGGTACTCGCCGGCCTGCTTGCCCTGAGCGTGTGCGGCGTTGTGGCCGCCACCCACGGCACGCCCGGCACAGCGCCGGTCGCCACCTGGAACAGCCCCACACCGACGGTGCCACCTGCGGTCGTCCACGTCGCCGTGCACGACCGCACCGTCACGATCACCTTCACCTATCCCGCCAGCGAAGCAACCGCGACGTTGATCGTCACCGTCGGCGGGATCATCCGTCGCACCATCACACTCCCACCGACCGTCGACCGGCAGACCCTCACCGGCATCGGACCCGGACAGGTCTGCGCCGCCGTCACCTGGAACTGCGGCGACACCATGCTCGCAACCGCCGCGGCCTGCTCCCGAGAGGCATCATGACCAGCAATACCTCACCCTTCGACGATCTGGACAGCCGGCTGGCACGGCTGGCCGCCGAACGCGACATCGCCCTCGCCCGGCTCATCGAAGCTGCCTGCGACAACGGAATCGGCGCACTGCTACAGATTGGCTCGCTCGGCCGCGGCCACGGCGACGCCTTCTCCGACCTCGACCTCGTCGCCACACCTACCGCCGCCTACACCGGCCGTGACGTGTGCGCCGCCGCGTTCGGCGACCGGATCCTCACCACGATCACCGTCCCCCGAAACACGCCCATCGGCGGCGACTACCAAGCCGTCTGCCTCGAAACAGTCGACGGCGTCCTCTGGATCGACTTCTACACGTTTCCACCAGCAGCGATGTCGATCCCTGCGGATACGAGCGTGGTGTTCGACCACCTCGGCCTGCGGCACGCCGGGCGGACCTGGGAACAACTACTGGCCGCGCACTCCGACGCGACCCAGCCCGCCCATCCGACGGCCGGCACGACCACATTGCTGCGCGTCGCGGTCGCCGCCAAATACTTCGCCCGCGGCGACCACGCCCGGATGGCTGACAAGCTTCCGCCCGCCGGACCTGGGGCGGCAGGCCAGGCGCCCGCACGTCTATATGAGGCCCTCGCGTCAGTCGACGAACCACGGCTTGCGGCCGCGGTCACCGCGACCCGCCGGCTGGTAGACTCGCCGCGGCACACGCGTTGCGGAACACGCTCCCGCCGAGGAGCCAGCAATGACCCCGGCAAGCCGGCGCAGGCCGGCGATCGTCAGTGCACCATGGCACTACCGGCATATTCGGCGCACGATCGCCCGCCGCACCGCCGCATCGTTGGCACTGGGTGTACTGCTGTCCACGCTCGTCAGCGGCTCAGCCACACCGCATTCAGCCGACCGGCCGGAGACCTACGCCGTCCCCGCAACCGGGGCGGTTCAATATCCGAAGCCGACCGTGACGCACCTGCACTACCGGCACTGGCAACTCGATATGAAACACCCCCACGGCCTGGTCATGTCCGACGTGCAACTGTGGTGGAACATCGACGGCACCGCGCTCATCCAACGCTGCGACGTGGTCGAGGATCCCAAAAGCACCCGCATCAGCCAACCATTGACCGTTCGCGGCCCCTGCGCCGACACCTGGCACCTGACCGCCGGCATGTATCGGCCACGAATGCCGCATCCGCTACCGGATTCCATCGCCGCGCTGCGCACCTGGCTGACCGAGATCGGCGACGGCAACAGCGACCACGCGACAATCGCCGCGATCATGGCGATGCTCCGCGAGCACCACCTCAACCAGCAGCAACAAGCCGCGGTGCTGACCATCCTGGCCGACATGCCCGGCATCAAATACCGAGGCACCACCACTGACCGCGCCGGCCGCACCGGTATGGCGTTCAGCCTCGACAGCACCCTGACCGACGGCAGCACGATCACCGACCTGCTGATCGTCGACCCGGACGACGGCAGCATTCTCGGCTACGACAAGGTCCTGACCACCCCGGCTCCCGGCAGCCGGCTCGATCCGATCACCGTCATCGAAACCCTCGTCATCGTCGAATCAGCCATGACGTCCGTCATCCCCGGCCACCGAAGCGATGTCGTGCATCCAGCAGTCATGCACCGCCGCCAGCTCACCCTAGTCGGCCACAACCGCACAATCATCGACGCCAATCAGTGTTGACGTGTCCGCATGACCGACCTCGGACAGCACAGGAGGAACCCGGTGAATGATGCTATGAACATGGTCCGCGTCCAGGTCGGGCTGCTGTTCTTGTTTCTCGGCAGTATGCCGATCCTCATGCACGTCGTCCGGATCGCACAGGACGGCTTGCCTGCATCGCTTCCCACAACGATCTTCATCGCGGCCACCGTCCTTGGGGTGGCAGGGGCGGCCGTCACCGCGCTCGGCATGCTGCCGGCCGTCAGCGCGGCGGGTTGGCGGCGGGTCTGGCTCGGCGGCGGCATGCAGATCCTGGCCTGCATCGCCCTTCTAGTTCTATACGCAAACATCGCATGAGGGCAGGACGGACTTCCGTGTGCACACGTCGGCCCGGGAAAGTTCGGTAGGCGGCTCGACCGGAGGGCCAGCGATGCGCACACCTGCCGGAGCTACCTCGCCGCTTAGGTGCCGGAGGAGGCGGCAGATGGGACTTTGCGGCTGCCCATTCAGGTCACCCCATAGATCGCGTCTAGTACGTGTCGCACCACCTTTGCGATGCGCATCGGATGGGTCGGCGCCGGTACTGCTTGGTTCAACGCGGAGTTGATTCGTGCCCAGAAGGCATCGTCATCGAGGTCGGACGGGAGCCTCAGGAACCAGCGGTAGCCGCGTGGCCGCGGCGGCGCAACGGCATCGTGCAGATAGCTGTCGACGTCTTCATCGAGGGCGTCTTGCTCGGTCTGGCTTCGCCGCTCGCGCCATTGCGATTCATCTGTCGCGGCAACGGTCCGCACCTTAGTGTGGTGCTCTTGATTGTCGGGAAAGCGTAACACCTGGTCCGGTGGCGCCAGCCATGCGATCAGCGCTCCCCATCCTGATTCTGGAAGCTCGATGATGTGAGGCCGGCCGGTGGGGTCGGTGTCACACCGGCCGATCTGTTCCCAATGTGAGGACGGTTCGGAGGTCGCCATCGTGCGCTACTTCCATGAGACCGGCTGCGGCAGGTCCCCCGGCTACTGCCGGTGGCATAACGATGCAAAGAGGCCGGCTCCCCCACAGTGGAGCCGAGCCCTTTGCGTTTCAGGCCGGCTCTGTGCGAACCGGCATCGCGACCGTGGAGAAGATCTCTACGTCGTCTACCTCGATGCGGACGGTGAGTACGTCCGGCGACTCCGGCGGGTCCTGGAACTGGCCCACATAGATGCTGTCGGACTTTCCGCCGGACCGGGAACCGCTATGGAACTCCAGTGGCCGCCCCGCTGCGGGCGTGACGGTCATCGCCCACAGACCAGACGAGGCTTCGGCCAGGCCGCCAGGACCGGCAATGAGGACGTAGAGCCTGGCGCCACGCGGAACGCACACAAGCAGCTTGTACTGATCGGACGTATCCGCCTCGGCGATCCACATCATGCGTCAAACCATATCTGAGCAGCCAAGCGTCTTCACGGGTCCGTACGCGGGGTACGGAGGTAGCTCGCCGCCCAGGAGGACCGCCGTCGCCCAGACCTTCACGTACCACCGACCGGAGGTCTTCACCAGGCATTTTCCGCTTCCGGAGGCGATGAGATTCGTGGCTACACCGGAGTTGTACGCCTGGCCCTGGTATTCCTCGGTCTGGTGGTCGCCGACGCCGACGATGGTCCAGATCTCGATCCTGATCGACAGCGTATCGGTGTGGTTGCAGATGGTCTTGGCACCGTACTGGACCGAGTTGTTGCTCGCCGAGTACAGCGGGTCCGGAGCAGCCTCGCCCTCGCACCAGAGGCTTTCCGTAGATGCGCCGCCCTTGGCGGAAGTCGTCCCGTATTGCAACGGCGCCGTCGGGTCGGTCGGAGCCGAAGCGGCACTGGCGGGTGTGCCAATTGCGACCAGAGCCAGAGCTACCGCGATGATCGTGCTGCGTTTCATGGCAATCCTCATTGCCATCCTCCCCTGTGGTTTGGACACGGGGACAGTGCCGCCCTCCGTGGCATTGTCATGCGAGTTGAAACGAGAGAATTACATGTCTCGAACCCTCGCGACAAGGGGAACTCGTAAGTCTCCCAACAAGTCTCCTGGCAAGTCGCCGTTCCGGCTGCTCTGGATCGTCCCGCACTGTAGGCATCAAACGAATACGGGATCAGCGCCGCGCGTCGCCGGCGGCCGTGTGCCGATTCGGTGCCTGTCGACTCGGGGTGGTTCATGCGGCATGTTGAGTACGGCGGCCCGGCCGGTGTCCCGCGGATGGTGTACGTGCACGGCTTGGGCGGCAGCCACGCCGACTGGTCAGACCTGGCTCCGATCTTGCGGCCACTGGTGGGGGGACTCGCCGTCGATCTACCTGGGTTCGGTGGGACTCCCACTGACAGACGTGCTACCGGCGTCGCGGGCAACGCCGACGCCTTGACGCGATTCCTGCAGAACATCGTCGGCGAGCCGAGCATCCTCATCGGAACATCGATGGGCGCCCTGATCGCAGCCTCGACCGCGGCGCAGGCCCCCGACATGGTCATAGGCCTCGCACTCGTCAGCCCGCCGCTGCCCGCATCGGCACCGTGGCGCACCCACACAGACGTACGCAGGGCCGCTTTCGCCGGAGCCGTCCCCGGCATCGGCGAATACCTGCTGCGTCGCCGCCGCGCGAAGCTTTCGGCCCGACAGCGGGTCATGCAGATGCTGCAGCGTAGCTGCGCCGATCCCACACGTATCAACCCGACCACTCTCGCGGCGCTGATCTCGGCCGAGGAGAAGATGAGCCTTCGACCGGCGGCGGACTACCTCAGGGCCGCTCGATCGATCGCGCTCGCCGTCGCCTGCAAGCGCGCCTACTGGGCACGGATGCGCACACTCGCCATGCCGGTGCTGCTCGTCCACGGCATCCACGATCAGCTCGTGCCGATCGCCGACGCCCGATCTGCAGCCCGGCGCCTGCCGACCTGGCGCTATGAGGAACTCGACTGCAGGCACATCGCGCACCTGGAGTTACCGAACAAGCTCGCCGAAATCTTGACGGTCTGGACCACAGCGGTCACGAATCCTGGATCAGACCTGTACCGGGACCATCAAGCGGGCTGATCCGTTGCCGCCGCACCGCTCGAAGCGACTCCGGCAACGACGCCGCATCGGCCATCGAGACCCCGCGTCTCAGCTGGCGCCTCGTGTCAGCATGCGCGACGCCAGTGGCAGCTGCCGACCGTCACACGCTACGGGTGTGCCTGCCTCACCGATGACAGTCGGGCCGGGCGTTGGACCACCAGTACGGGCTCGCTGGAGCGTGAGGAGCCACGCACTCGCACTGGCAGACGTGTGCGCAGACCACATCAACGAACACGGCACTTTCAGACGGCACCGCCGTGACCAGCACAGCCGTCCGGCCTCCACAAGGCTCGACAAGTCTCCCGCTAAGTCGGCGTTCCGCCGTTGCTGGACAGTCCGGCACGGTGGGATGTCGCCGATATTCCCACTGATCGCGGATGTGGGATCTGGAGATCGCTCGACCTTAGTCACATCGGAGAGGAGCGCTGTGACTGCCACTGTGTCCCCGTCGTCCACCGCCAGCGCCTTCACCGTTGCGGAAAAGAC
The DNA here is from genome assembly GCF_024172085.1 of Hamadaea flava. Lineage (NCBI taxonomy): Bacteria > Bacillati > Actinomycetota > Actinomycetes > Micromonosporales > Micromonosporaceae > Hamadaea > Hamadaea flava. Next base: position 2,186,726 of record NZ_JAMZDZ010000001.1, read on the forward strand.
GTCGACTCTGACGGGCCAACAGTCAGCCGATAACTGTCATGCCAAGCAGATCTTCGTCACCGACCCCCGTTGGCAGGTCGACCATGGCAGCCACGATCAGCTAACGGCCGCAGGCGACGAGAGGGTGGGCCGAGCCTCATGATCGCTCCTGCCGAACTCCACGCGCTGCTGACGGCGCGCGGGCTGACGGTGGTCCGTGTGCTGCGCGACACCAGCAACGGCCGAACTCTGGCTGTACAGGATTCCGACGGCCTCATCACGGTGCTCAAGGTCCGTTCGGGCGGTGACCCGCAGGCTGCCGCTCGGCACGCCATCGAACTGGTCGTCTACCGGGCGCTGCACACCGTCATCCCCACCGGCTGGCACGTCCCCACGCTCCTTGCCTCCGACGAGACCACGCTCACCGTGCAGTACCTGCCCGGCGCGCCGTTGGGTGAGGATCGCTATCCAGGGCCGATCAGCGACCATCGCATCGAGCAGGCCCTCGGCGCGCTGACCTCGATGCATCAGTGGCAGCCTCCCAGCAATTCGGTGCCGACCTGGCCGTGCACCCGCGTCTACGGACTGCATGCCGGCCCGAACCGCGCCGGTGTCCTCACCGAGACCGACGTGGCGTTGTTCCGGCCGTTGTGGCTGCGGGTGTGGGCTCGCATCGAACACGGTGATCCGCTGCCGGGCAACCTGCTGTGCGCCGACAGCAGTATCGCGGTGATCGACTTCGAGCACACCGGGTGGCAGCCCGCCGGAACCGATTGGGCGCTGATGGACTTGCTGTGGTCGCCTGGTAACCCGTGGCTGCGCCCCCACCTGGCTGGACTGGCTTTGGCCGAAGGCTGTGCGCCCGGGTACGCGCTGTCGCTGCTGCTGTACGCGGCGCATGAGATCCACCTGCACGACACGGTGTTCCCGCCCGCCGACGAGCAGCGGCGGACCGTGTTGGCGAGCAATCTCGCTTACGCCCGCGGCATGGCCACTGTCGCTGTTGGGGAGCTGTCGTGAAGCCGATCAACGCCAACCGGGTCTTGGCCACAGCCGCCGCTTCCGTCGTGCCCCGTCTGGAAGGTCGCTGGTTGTCGTGGTCGGCGTCTGCGCGTCGCGTCGTCGCCCATCGGTGGGTCGACTCGTCGGAGGCGCCCGCGGTGCTGCCGGTGCCCTGTCCCGCTGCGACCCCGCGTCCGGGGTGGGAGTGGCTGCCTGCGTCGGTCCAGGCGGAGATCGACGGGTGGTCGCATCAGCGGGTCGTCGCCGCGTCACCGGCATGTGGCGGCCTGTCGGCGGTGTTCGCTGCCACCGTGACTCACGCTGACGGCAGCAGTTCGTTCGTCAAGGCCGCCCCGTGCACGTCGCCGGCCGCTGCTGCGTATCTGCGGGAGGCGCAGATTGCCCGGCTGTTGCCGCTGGGTGTGCCGTCGGCGCGGCTGCGTTGGCACAGCGAACATGATGGCTGGGTCATTGTCGGGTTCGACGCCGTCGACGGGCGGATGCCTGAGCCCGGCTGGGTCCCTCGGGACGGGCAGAGGCTGGTTGCCGCCTGGCAGCAGACGGCCGCCGCGCTCACCGGCGCAAGTCCCGCTTTGCGGTCGGCGGCCGGTCGGCCGCAGCCGCTGCCGTCCGGGTGGGCCGACATTGTCGCGGGCCGTCGGCGCCTGCCTGCGCACGCCGCGCACCTGGCCACTTTCGCGCCGTCGATGCAGGATCTGGAGGCCGGGTTCCTGGCCACCTGCGACCAGGCAACGACGCTGGCGCATTTCGACCTGCGGCCGGACAACCTGCTTCTCGGCCCTGACCGGGTGTGGCTGGTCGACTGGGCGACCCTGCAGCCCGGCCCGGCCTGGATCGACCTGGTGACCCTCGCGGTCGCCGCCAGCGACGACGGTCACGACCCGCAGACCTTCCTCGACACCGCGATACCGGACCTCGACGGGGCGCGTCTGGATCAGGCGCTGGCGTGGATGGCCGGAGCATGGCTCACCTACGCCGCCGGCGCGCCCCGACCCGACGCCCCGCACCTTCGCGCCTTCCAGCTGCGCAACGGCCTGCTGACCTGGCGGTGGCTCGCCTCCCGCCGCGACCTCCCCGGTACTCCCACGCTGGCCCGCCGGGGTGGCCACAACCTGCGCGGGAAGGCATAGCCGATGCGAAAGCGCCATGGGGATCTGGCGAGCACCGACAGGGAGTCGACGTGGGCAGCTTTCGTGCGCGCGTGGCGGATGAGCACAGTGCGCGCCAACGGCAGGTTCCTGCTCAGCGACCCGCTGTGGACGGCATGGATGCGCACCTTCGCCCACATCGACACCACGGTCGCCGACCAGCCTGGGGTGCGCTGCCCGAGCTGCGGCAGCCTCGGGCTGCGGCTGGCATGGTCAGGTGTTGCCGGTCGTCCCAGGGTGGGATCGCTGTGGTGCCTGCGCTGCCGCACCGGTGTCGTCATGCGCCAGTCCGACGCACCACCTTGCATCGCGTCGCTACCGGGTCCAGCAGTCGACGGTGCCGATCCGTCCGTCGAGGACTTTCGGCTGGTGGTACGTCGTCATGACGAGCCGGTAGTCCGACGCTGGGCCAGGAACACAGCGGCCGGCTTGATGGCCGCGATGGGGTTGGTGCTGATCGCCGGGGTGGCAGCCTTCGTCACCGGCCACGCACAGGTGGCAGATGTGCTGCTCGGCTCGGTGCTGCGGATCGTGTTCGCCGGATACGCGGCCGCCAGTGTTCCTACCGTCGTCGGCTGGTTCCGCGGCCGCCGTGCCCAGCCATCCGACCTGCCAGCGTCGCCGGTTCGCGGCGAACCACCCGCCGCCTGAGCCGCCTTGTCACCGCTCGATCCACCTGCCGACCGTCAACCATCAGAGAGGTTCCCGTGGCCACCAAACTGAACAGACCGAACTTCAACACTGTGCTCACCCCAGCACAGCCCGACCGACGGCGGCTCGCCTTCATGCTGGCCGCCGTTGTCCTGATCGGCCCCATAGCTGCAGGGACGATCGCCTTTTATCTTGACAGCGGCAGTCTCTCAGCGGGTTCGGCGGGGATCATCCACAACGAAGACCTCATGACCGGCGATTACCTACTCGCCGCCGTCGCCGAACAGATCGGCGACGCTCCCGCCGACCACCGCACCGGCGCCTACACCGAACTCCGCACCATCGTCTGGGACCAGGCGATCCAAGGCCCGGTCGAGGCCGCCGAACAACGCAGCTGGCACACACCCGACGGCACCCAGTATCTTTCCCTGACCCGCAGCATCGACGACATCGGCGTACCGGCGAAAGACTTCGATCCCATCGTCGCCTACCGCAACACCCGCTTCGACACCATCACCCCGCATGCGGTCGACAGCCGCGAAGGCGGAAAGTTTCGGCCCGACCTGACACTGCCCGGCGGCAGCCCCGCCACGGAACTGACCTGGATGCTCGACACCATCCGCAACGCCGGCCAGTCGTCGTACTTCGTCGAACCGGGCACTCGGGTGCGCATCGACGAACTGGTCGACCTGTACTACCAGCAGGCGGTCCCGAGGAAGATGCGCCAGGCGATCCTGTACGCGTTGGCGAACCTGACCCAGGTCACGTTCACCCACACCCGGATGCGGGACGCCGCCGAACGTGAAGGCATCGGTTTCAGTGCCACCGCCGACCACACCGCCTTCACGATCATCATCGACCCGGCCACCGGGGAACTGCTGGCCGTGCAACAGGAAACCGCTGGCAAGTCTGCCTCCTACACACTGTTCTTCCCCGCGCGGTGGACCGACCAGTTCGGCCCCGCCCTGACGGCCACCCCCGTGTCCACGATCATCCCCACGCAGACCGCCTGGCCGACGATGCCGCCGGTGAACCGGTGAGCCCTCGCAGCAGCGACAACCACGCCCTGGACTGCGCACCGGTCGGGCCCGAACTACCGCCCGCGCTGTCGGGACGCCGGGCTCGTCGGGTTCGTCACCCGCCGACCTTTACACCTCGTTGCACCCACAAAGAACGACCAGCAACGAAGGAAGTGCTCATGACGAACGCGAACACCGGCAGCCCGCCAGTATTGGTGTCCGGGGAAGTCCCGCCGGGCCGAATGTGCGCGCCTGCCCAGGTCGTTGTCGGCATCCTGCGCGTCGACGACCGGCTCCTCCTGGTGCGTAGGCAACGTGATCGACCCAACGCGTGGACGCCGCCCGGCGGCGTCGTCCACGCTGGAGAGTTGGTCACAGAAGCTCTCACCCGCCAGATCCGGGAGAAGACCGGGCTGCGCCTAGCAGGCATGCCACAGTTGGCGTTCACCGTGAACACGGCGACCTCAACGGGCACGCCCACGTCGATGCTCGCCATGTACTTCGACTGCTACCCATGTGCGGGGGTCCTGAACCACGTGCACGATCCGGGCGGCGGCATCGCTGAAGCCCGACTGGCCACCACCAGTGAGGCCATCGGCCTGCTGGCTGGATCGTCCGCCGACCGGGCCGAAACCGAACCCGTACTGGCCTACCTGTCGGGCAACCTGCGTCCGCTGTGGTGTTACCGCAACGACGAACCCGCCACACCACCCGAACACGATCTCGCCGACGTCATCGCCACCCGGGGAGCAGACCAGTGAGCCGGCATCGCAGCATCGTCGACGTCCACATGATCCTGCGCCGCGACGACGGCAAGATCCTTCTAGCAAGACGATCCCAAACCAGCTACGGGGACGGGATGCTCGCGTTGCCGTCGGGGCATCTCGAAGCCGGCGAGACCACAGCTGAGGCGGTCCTGCGGGAAACGGCCGAGGAGACCGGGGTCGTCGTCGACCTTGCCGATCTGCGGCTGGTACACGTTCTGCACCGCGCCGGTGACGGCGGCGCCGACCGGATCGGTTTGTTCTATCTCGCCGACCGGTGGTCGGGCCGGCCGGTCAACGCCGAACCCGACCGGTGCAGCGAACTGGTCTGGGCCGACCCCGCCGATCTACCACCCGATGTGATCGCCTACCCGGCGCAAGGCATCCATGCCGGCCTGGCCGGACAAGCGTACGGCGAGTTCGGCTGGCTCCCTGGCGCCCGGATGGTTGGCCTGACCTACGGGACGGTGCAGGTCGTCGACCACGACGCGGCATGGTTCGCGCACGCCGCCGCCCACATCCGAAGCCTACGATCCGCCTTGCACAGCCACGCGGACGCCGTGGAGCACATCGGATCCACCGCGGTGCAAGACCTGCCCGCGAAACCGATCATCGACGTGGCGGTCCGGCTGCGGCCCGACGCCGACGTGCCCAAAGTCATCGCCGCGCTGCACGAGGAGAAGTACCTGTTCCGCGGCGACAAACACGAGCAAGGCGGTCTGCTGTTCGTCGCCGAACCCACGCTGGGCGTCCGGGTCGCTCACATCCACGTCCTGACCGCCGACGACCCGCAGTGGGACCGCTACCTGCGAGTGCGGGACCGGCTGCGCACCGACCCAGCGATATGCGCTGAATATGACCACCTCAAGCGGCGGCTCGCCGCGACGCACCACGGCGACCGGGCCGCCTACACCAAGGGCAAAGCCGAGTTCCTGCAGCAGCTCGCCGACGGCGATCAGCGCGTGGCCACGGTGCGGCGACAAGTCCAGCGGGTTCGCGCGCTGCTGATCACCCCCGACCATCGGATGCTCGTCATCCGGCGCGCCAAACCCGGCGAGCAGCCGTTCTGGATGCTGCCCGGCGGGGGCATCGAACCCCGCGACGCCAGCCTCGAAGACGCCTGCCTACGTGAAGTCGCCGAGGAAACCGGTGGCATCCCGGACCTGCACCGGCTGATCGAGATGTCCACGGTCGGCGGGCAAACCCATGCGATCTTCCTCGCCCGTATCCCCGCCTGGGACCCGAACCTACGTACGGGGCCGGAGCTGGCGGCAGACGGCGAGTTCGATCTAGAGGAACTCCCGCTCGACCCCGGCGTGCTCTCCACAGGCCGGGTCTGGCCAGTCCCGGCACTAGAGTCGATCGCGCAGCACCTGCGCGATGGCCGGGACCTGTTCACCCTGCCCGATCTGCGCGACGGCGGCCGTCAGCTGGAATGGTGCTCAGTGCGGCGGCCAGCGCCCTGGCGTGGGCAGATCGTCATGGTCACCGGCAGCACGGCCAAACACGCGATCGCCGCCGAGCTCATCACCCCGTACGGCATCGACCTCGCCCACGTAGACCTGGTCTTGCCGGAACTTCAGTCGACCGACGTGGAAGTAATCGCCGCTGGGAAGGCCAAACACGCCTACGCCGAACTCGGCCGGCCGGTGATCGTCGAAGCCTCCGGGTTCGGCCTCGACGACCTCAACGGCTACCCCGGTGCCCTGGTCAAACAACTCATCACCGCCGGCGGAGCCGCCGCGGTCGCACTCCTGGCCGATCTGACGACCACCCGGGCGTGCACGTCGACGGCCGCCCTCGCGTACGCCGACGCCTACGGGGTGATCACCTTCACCCAACAGCGCACGGGCCACGTCGCTCCGGCCCCGGTCGGGGAGTCGGATCGGCTGCCGCTATGGACCGTCTACATCCCCACCGGCGCCCAGCAGCCCCTCGCCGCGCTTCCCACATCCGAGCAGCGCGCCTTCCACCAGACGTGGATGAACACGAGTGTATTCGCGCAGTTCGCCCGCTGGTACAGCCGTCACCGCGGCGGATGGGGGCACGGCTGATGAGGTCGATCCTGCCGGACATCCGCCGAGCCCTGGAAACCTGCTACCAGCTGGAGGTCCTGTCCATCGACCGGGTGTGGTCGGGCACGACCGGTGTGCATGCCCGCGCGGACACCGCCCGTGGGCCGATGTTCGTCAAGACCCTTCCGCTGCGCGGCGACGACGGCTACGAACTGCTCAACATCACCGTCCAAGGCCAGTGGCGTAAGGCCGGCATTCCCACGATCGCACCCGTCCCAGCCCCGGACGGCACCTTGCTGTATCGCCGGTCGGGCCTGGCGATGTCGGTCTGGGAATGGAGCGACGCCGAACCCGTAGGTCCGCTCACCGTCGCCCACGCACCGGCCGTCGGGCAAGCCCTGGCCCGGCTGCACCGGTGCCTCGACCGGCTGCCGGTCGCCGGGCTGCCGTTCGACCCGGAAGCCACCAGAAACGCCGCCCGGCCCAGCCTCGTCGCCCGGTTCGAATCACTCGAACAACAGCTCGCCAACCAGCCTGTGCCCGGTGACACTGCCCTGCAATTGCAGATCCGGCAGCGGATCCGCCTACTCGAGCAAGTGCCCCAGCTACGCGCCGGTCTGCCCCGGCTCCGGCTCGACCGCGTCCACGGCGACCTGACCGCACCCAACCTCCTGTGGACCGGCACGAAACTCACCGCTGTCATCGACCCACGCATCCAGCTCGCCGATCGGGCCCGCGAACTCGGCCGCATCGCGTTCGACCCCGCCACCGTCGCCGCCACCCACCTGTGGCAAGACATCGGCCTGGCAGTCGTGGCCGAATACCGAACCGCCGACGGGCCCCTCGCACCCGCCGAACTCGTCTCCTGCGCCCGGCTGGCTCTGCTCCACAGCCTCACCAGCACCTACCCCCTGGGTGACCTGATCAGCCAGCAGCTGCCCGCCCGCGTCCACGAACAACGCCACACCTACTGGAACCAACGCCACATCAGCATCGACCGGATGATCGACGCCCTGCCCGACGTCGAAAACCAGCTACGGAAGCTGACGCGTGTGACCATCCCCGCAGGGTCGCGATGAGCAGTCTCCCCTTCGGCAACGATGCACGCCGGCCCGCCACCTTTGCCCGGCCTGTGTCCGGCCTGTGTCCGGCGCCGGTCAGCGGATTCGCTGGCCTGGCCATTGCGATCGTCGGGAACCGCGACGGCGACACACACGCCCTATCCCCCGCCCTTCTGGGAGTCTCGGTGATGAATCAACGCCAGCGGCAAGTCCTCTACACCGGCCTTCTCATACTCGCAGTCGTCACCACGGTCCTTCGCAGTGTTCAGCAGCTATGGGACAACGCCGTCATCGCCGCCGCGATCGCGGGCGGGCTGGCATGGTTCGAGCGGCGCTGGCTTCGGCCGGGCCTGCGGTCCTGGCTCAACGGCACCGGCTGGCACTGGATCGATGAGCCCACGCATAGCCGTGACAATCCCGCCGACCGCTGAACGGCAGCAAACCCACTCGTGCCAGAGAGGCAACATCATGACTTTCCCGACGGCATGCGGCATCGGCCGGATGGATCGCCCTCCAGCCACACAGTCCCACCCACCGCTTCGCCCCGCGTCACGAGCGCACCACCCCGCGCCGGCCGGCGACTACTTCAGCAGCAAGTGTGGTGGTTTCTGGTGACGCGGCCTGTACTCATCACGGGTGTGTCCGGCAGCGGCAAGTCCGCCCTGACCCGCGCGTTGATCGGCAGCGGCCAGCGAGCCATCAGCCTGGACGCCTACCCGGGCCTGGCCTACTGGGCCGACCACACCCACACCCCGGTCACCCGCCCGCACCATCCCGACATCCAGTGGCTCACCGCCCACCACTGGATCCTGGACCCGCAGGTACTCGACCAGCTCATCACTACCGATAAGCTCGCCGGCCAGACGCCGCCGCTGGTCCTGTGCGGCGTCGCGGCCAACCTCGCCGACCTGCGCGACCGATTCAGCACCGTGATCATGCTCGACATCGACCGGGCCACCCAGGCCGACCGGCTCACCAATGCCAGCCGCGGCAACGACTTCGGACGCGCCGGTGACAGCGCCCGCTGGCTCACCACCACGTTCGACACCGAACGCACCCGCCTCATGGCATTGGCCGACACCATCGTCGACGCCACCGGCGACCTGCACCACGTCACCGGGACGGTCATCGCCGTGATCGGAGCCGGCGATGCGTCACGCTGACCACCACGGCACCTGCCCATCGGCAGACCCGCCGCCTATGCACGGACAGGACCCGCAAACATGCATCTTCTGCCGCGTCATCGCCGGGGACATCGATCACGACGTCTGCGTTGCTGTCAGCGGCGGTTTCGTGGCGTTCCCGGCCAAACAACAACGGCCCCGCAACCACGGGCACATGCTGCTAGTCCCAGCCGTCCACGTGACCACCCTCCAGGATCTTCCCACCGACCTGGCCACCGGATGGCTCACCGCGACGACCGCGCTGAGCAACGCCGTCCGCTCCGCGTTCCACGCCACCGGCGTCACCATCCGCATGAACCTCGGCCCACCCGGTCAAGACATCGCCCACCTGCACACCCACGTGATTCCCCGCCATCCAGGCGACGAGTTGCCCACCACCCGATCCCAGAACGTCCCACTGGCCGACCGGATCGCCATCACCCATCGACTGCGCCCACACCTCGACGCCCACCGCGCCACCGGCGATCCCGGCGCGCTGCCATGACCGCGGACAACACGTCCACCAAACCCCAGCACGGCGCACCCAAGCCAGGTGGCCGCCACGGCCGGGCTACACGACCGGTGATCCCGGACCCATCGCCCGCCACTGCCCGAGAGGAGACCGCATGTATGACCCAGACCTCGCAGAAATCTACGACGACCTCTATCAACATGGCATGGGCAAGGACTACGGGGCCGAAGCCGGCGAACTGGCAGCGCTCCTGCGGGCGCATCACGCCCGCATCGGAGACGTGCTCGACGTCGGCTGCGGAACCGGCCTGCACCTCGCCGCGATCCGACACCAGTTCCCTCATGTCGAGGGCGTCGAACCAGCCGCGGCGATGCGCGCCGCAGCGCAGACACGGCTGCCCGACGTGCTGATCCACGACGGTGACATGACCAGCTTCGACCTCAGCCGGACGTTCTCCGCCGTGCTCTGCCTGTTCTCCACGATCGGATACGCCACGACCGAGGACCGGCTACACACCACCGTGGTCCGGCTCGCCGCGCACACCGAACCCGGCGGTGTAGTGGTCATCGAACCGTGGTTCACCCCAGAGCAATGGCGCGACAACCGTGTCAGCCACACGATCGCGGCCACCGATGCCCGCACGATCATCCGCATGACCCGCTCCACCCGCGACACGGAAGCCCTGTCCCGCATGGACATGCACTATCTGGTCGCCGACCACCGGACCGCCGATCCGATCCGCCACTTCCACGACACCCATGTCATGGGTCTGTCCACCGAGGAGCAGTACCAGCAGGCGATGACCGCGGCCGGGCTCACCCGCATCACCACCTTCGCCGGGTGGCAACCCGGCCGGCCTCGCCTGCTCGGCATCCGTCCGCAAGCCGAGTCCCGATGAAACCCCGGATCACCTCCCATGAGCAGTACCTGGCCACCCTGCCCGGCAAGCCGATGGCCGCCGCCGTGCTGTTCACCGACGACCACGATCGGCAACTACTCGTCGAGATCACCGACAAATCCCCTCACGCGTGGGAACTGCCCGGCGGGGCGGTCGAGAAAGGCGAGTCGCCCTACGACGCGGCCGTCCGCGAGGTCGCCGAGAAACTCGGCCTGACCGTCGTCCCCGGACGGATCCTGGTCATCGACTGGGTGCCGCCAGACACCCGCACCGACCGGCTAATGATCGTCTTCGACGGCGGACCGTTGACCAGCACACAGACCGCGGCGATCACCCTTGCCCCAGACGAGTTACGCGACTGGGCCTGGAGCACCCCAGAGCAGGAAGCCATCCGCCTGTCGCCGCTGCTCGCCCGCCGGGCTGCGGCGGCCCGCCACGCCCGCCATGACGGCGTCACCGCCTACCTCGAAGCCGGTGCCGGCAGGACCTGACCTGCGAAAGGCGACCTGCCGCAAACGGCCACCAGCGTTAAACGCACACGACCTGCAACCGTTGATGGAGTGAAAGATTCGGGGAGGCACCTGATGTACCACGGCGGAGACATCCAGCACGCCAGGCTTCACAGCGACAACGGCCAGGTTGCTGCCTATCGCAGGAGGGCATCAGGGTGCCGGCGCGTCCTCGGCTCGGCAGCCGGTGTCAGGTTCCCTCCCGCCGCCCCCGCAGCCGAGCACATCGAGTCTCCCCGACATTCACGGGTAACGGGGCCGGCAGGTCCTACGATGCGGACCCGTCGGCGGGTGATGGCATGACGGCCACCTCAACCTGTCCAACGCCCGATCCGGCGCCCAGCGGCGACGACGCGAAGCCGCGACCGGTTCCGGCGCAGCCTGGCAAGCCCGCACCGGAACTGGCGGCCAGCCCCTGGCACAAACACCTCGAGGATCTGGCCAAGACCGGGTTCTGGACGATCGCCCGCCGCATCCCGGCACTGGTCGGCTACGCATTGCGGCTAGGCTGGCAGGCATCACGCCGCGACACCGCGGCCGCGGTCGCCTTGACCCTGGCCGCCGGGCTAATGACCACCCTCGGCCTGCTCGCCGGCACCGCCGCCCTGCGTACCTTGTTCAACGCCGGGTTCAGCACCGACGCCGTACGCGCCGCCGGCCCGTCACTGATCATCGGCGGCCTCGCGGTCGCAGCCCGCGGCGGCCTCACCGTCGCGGCCGGCCACGCCCAGACCCGCCTCACCCCGCTGATCAACTACCGGGTGGAACTCGACCTGTTCCGCGCCACCACAGCCGTACCAATGTCCGCATTCGACCAGGCCGGATTCGCCGAGGACATGCACCGCGCCCGCGACCGCGGCACCTTCGAGGCAGCCGGGCTCGTCGACTCCACCGTCAACCTGGTGACCGGCATGGTCGGGGTCGCGGCCACAGCGGTCGCGGTGGCGATCATCGAACCCTTGCTGCTGCCGTGCCTGCTGCTGTCCGCGCTGCCCACAGCGATCACCGCGACACGCATGGCCCGCCGCGAGTACGCGGCGCTGCTCGCCCGTATCACCCGCCGGCGCCGGATGTGGACGCTGGGATTCCTGATGGCGTCCAAACACACCGCCGCGGAACTGCGCACCTATCAGATGCGCGACCAGTTGCTGACCCAGTATGAGCAGGCCATGTCGGACGAAACCAGCGCACACATGCGGCTGGCCCGCCAGCAGACCCTGTCCCGGCTGTCTGGCATGATCGCCGGCGGCACAGCAATGTTCGGCCTGTATATGGTGCTAGCGTGGATGCTGACCAGCGGCGACATCCCCCTCGCCGCCGCGGCCGCCACCTACGTCGCGGTCGTGCAGGCACGCACCAGCCTCAGCACCGCCGTGTTCGGCCTAAACCAGGTCTACGAACGCACCCTGTACGTGGGTGACATGCGCGATTTCGTCGACCGCTGCCACGCGGTCACCCCCACCGCCGACACGCAGCCCGTGCCCGCCGAGACACCAGCACAGATCGTGTTCGACGACGTATCGCTGTCCTACCCCGACACCGATCAGCCAGCGGTCGACTCGGTCAGCTTCACCATCGAAGCCGGCCAGGTCGTCGCCCTCGTCGGCGAAAACGGCTCAGGCAAAAGCTCCATCTCCAAACTCCTCGCCGGTCTCTACCAGCCCACCAGCGGCCGCATCCTATGGAACGGCACCGACACCGTCGCCCTCGACCCGAACAGCCGGGCCGCGCACACGGCGGTCATGAGCCAGGACTGGTGGAATTCCCGTTCACCGCCGGCGCCAACATCACCATCGGCCGACAGCAGGACACCCACGATCATCGCGAGGTCGAAGCCGCCGCCGTGGCAGCCGTCGCCCACGACATGATCACCGAACTCCCGGACGGCTACGACACCTGCTCGACCGCGAATACAAAGGCGGCCAGGAACTGTCCTCTGGACAGTGGCAGCGACTCATCGCAGCGAGGCTCATCTACCGCAACGGCAGCCTTCTCATCTGCGACGAGCCGTCGGCGTCCATGGACCCCCGCGCCGAATACGCCCTATTCCAGCAGCTCACCGCACGCCCCGGGCGTATCGTCGTACTCGTCACCCACTGGCTGGCCAACGTCCGCGACGCCGACCTGATCCTGGTCATGGTCAAAGGCCACCTCGTCGCGGCCGGCACCCACGACCAGCTCATGCGGCACACCGACAGCACCTACCGAACCCTATGGACCATGCAAGCATCCGGGTACATCGGCGCAACATAGCCACATGGATGCAGCATCGTGTGGCCGTCACGCCAGCACTGATCGCCCTTCGGTGCAGCAGACCCGTACGACCAGAGCGTCGGTCGGCGGCATCCCAGTCAACCGTCGGCGACCACCGAGGCACAGCGTCGTGCGCGCCACTGGGAGGGTTTGCAGCGCTGAACCTCTTTGTGGCGCCGAGACGCCATCGGAAAATCGCCACAACCCCGGCCGGCGGGGTACTTCCGCAGCGCCGGCCCTGTACACCCTTCACGGCTGGTTCATGGAAGGAACCATGGTGCTTCAGATCGACTCGGCCGACGACCCCCACTACCGCATCGTCACGATCACCTACCAGCAGCCAGCCGGCGAGCCCGACCCGCATGACGTGTTCCTACGGTTCGTGACCCTGGACGAGAACGCCCGCCGCGCACGCGACCTCACCCCGTATCTGATGAGCCCCGAACCTGGCGGCCTGTGGCGCTGGACAGCACGCCTACGCGCCGATTTTCGCGCCTCCTACCAGATATGCCCCTCCCCGACACCGTTGCCGACCGGGACGCTGGACGACCAGGCATGGACTGAATTGCTGGCCACCGGCGTCGCAGACGCGTCGAATCCGGCCACGTTCCCGACGATCTCCGGCAACCCCGGCCCCGCGTCGATCGTGGAACTGCCGCAGGCATCCGCACAGCCGTGGCGCCAACCGCGGCCAGGCACCGCCGCCGGCGCCCTGGTCTCCGGCGATATCGACAGTGACGTGCTGGCCAACACCCGACGGGTCTGGACCTACCTGCCACCCGGCGGCGTCCACGCTGACAGCCCAGCCGACGTGGTGGTCCTGCTCGACGGCGGCGACTGGATGCGCATCGACGTGACAACCACGCTGGACAACCTGATCGCAGACCAGGCGATCGGCCCCACCGTGGTGGTGATGGTCGACACCGAGCACACCCGATGGCAGGAACTACCGGACCATCCGCGGTTCCTCCGCTTTCTGGTCGAGGAGCTCATGCCGTGGATCACCAGCCAATGGCCGGTCACCGCCGACCCCACGCGGACGGTGATCGCCGGGCAAAGCCTCGGCGGACTGATGCCCGCTTACACCGGACTACACGCATCGCACCGGTTCGGGCTCGTACTGACCCAGTCCGGATCATTCCAATGGCCAAAGGGCAGCGAGTTCGACACCGCAGCCGGCGCGGTCATCCGCCAGTACGCCGCCGCGCCGCGCGTGCCCATCCGCATCTTTCAGGAAGCCGGCCTTGTCGAAGTCCTGCTCCTAGACAAGAACCGGCACATGCGCGACGTGCTGACTGCCAAGGGCTACCCGCTGACCTATCGGGAGTACTACGGCGGCCACGACTACGCCAGTTGGCGCGGTGGCCTGGCCGACGGACTCGCAGCGCTTCTGGGCGCCAGCCGCACCGCCGTGGGCGGCGATCCGGCCCCCACCCAGGGTCGCGACCAGGCGACCTGACACGTCCATCGAAGACGGCCGCCCTTCGAGGACCGTTGACACCTGAGGCGTCACCCACCAACCAGCGCCGCAGGCTCAGAAGTTCTGCGGCGTTCCACGAGATCGCGGGCGGTCGACCGGCGCGCAAATGCTGTCGCTGGGCCAACCACGTCGAAACAAAGAGGCGCGGCGATGCAGCCGTTCGCGGACATCCGATGCAGCACAGGCACCTCACGACCAGCCGACAATGGGCCGCCGGCGGCCGCCGCTCGTCAGCAACGCCCGCTCAGTGACGGTGTGCCTCGATGTCGAAGACTCTGGCCTTGGTCGTCTGGTCGACCAGAACCAGCCCAAACTCGCGTGGTGTTCGCGCACGCCGCGCAACCATGATCACCAGCAGAGCCACATCCGGCTCCTGGCGACTGCCCAGCCTTGCCGGGAAAACCCGGTCCGGCAAGGGCTGCTGCTCCTCGTCGTCGAAGAACAGCGTGTAGGTCAGATCACCGGCCGGCTCGCCCGCAGACCGCCGATCGGTAGAAGCTGGGGCCGGCGCTTCGCAGAAAATGTAGAACACATCCTGGCCCTCGCCTGCGCCCAGTAGTCGATAGCCGTCGGACGCGGACGCATGACGGGGCTGCCACAGATCGCTGCCCGGCAGCGGTCGGCTGTGACGACCGAACTCGGTCGCGAACAGCTTCCGCTTCTCGTCACGGACCTGGCCTTGCCCGGCGTCGCCGGTGCCGGACCCGATTACTTCGAGCGACAGTCGTTCGACCTCGTCGGGCGGAAGCGGGAAGAAGCCGCTGAACAGCGTCCGGTCGAAGCTTCGCCCGGCGATATTGGCCCGGCCGAGGCTGAACCGCCCGTGCGGCCGCCAACTCTCACCTTCGACGATCACATCGGGAAAATGCGGGCCGGACTGCTCGTCGGCCATGTCGGCCGTCAGCGGCGGCCCTTCGAGCGCGACATGAAGATAGGTGCTGCCCTGCGCGCACAGCAGCATGCGGTAATCGCCGCCCAGATGACCGACCGAGGCGACCCACGTCGAACCCATATTCGTACTTCCTCCCCAAGGACACCGTCGATGTTCCTCCACGCCTAGTCGTCGGCATAGGGCCCGTTCGGTGAACGACTAAACGATCGACAGCGGCACCGGAAACCCGAAATAGCGACAAACACCGCCTATCCGGAGTAGCCGACCATGTCCCATTCGGGGGACCCGGCGGTACCGAACGCCTCGATGCAGTGGACGGCCCTGCTGCGCTTCGACCTACTGCTCGCCTGGCAGTTCCGCATCCCACCCGACCCCGCTGACCAGCCCCGGCCTCCCCGCCAAGAAGGGGCGGATCTGCTGGCCGCAGGCATGCCGGATCCCACCAACCCGGTCACCTTCGACCTACAACGACAACCCGGACCCGGTTCTCTGCTAGATCTGCCGGGCGCGCTCCCCAGCCGGATCGCCGAGCTTCCCGTTGAACACGGAAATTCGTCAGCCCGGCTCGGCCAACACGCCGGCGTCAGCCGATCTGCGGGAGGCTGGTCCGCTGGCTCGGCAGCCTACGTACGATCGTCCGCGCAGAACGGGTATCCCCAACGCAGCGCCGCCTCTGCGATCACCCCGACGCAGGTCTTCGCTTGAGCGGCCAGATCGACCGACCAAGTCGGCCAGGCGGCGTTACTCCGCGGGGAAAATCGAGGCAAATACGTGTTGCAGGACCTGCTTGACGTCGCCGGGGTGAACCGGCGTCGGCTGGGCCTCGTCCATTGCGGAGTGGACCCGCGCCCAGAAGGCATTCCCGTCCAGGTCGGGGGGAAGCCGAAGGAACCAGCGATAGCCTCGCGGTCGCGGAGGCACGCTGGCATCTGCCAGGTAGCCGTCTACGTCGTGGTCCAGCGCGTCTTGCTCCGCCTGGCTTCGCCTCTCGTGGAACTGCGATGGTCCGGCGTTGGATTCGATCCGCACCCATGTCGTGTGGACTCGATCATCAAGCAATCGCGCGACTCGATCCCGTGGAGACAACCAAGCGATGATCGCTCCCCAGCCAGAGTCCGGCAGTTCGATCACGTCGGACTGGCCGATCGGTTCCGAGGCCAACTGGTTGAGGTTGTCCCAGCTCGAAAGCGGTGCAGCGGTTGCCATGCGGTGCCACTCCCACGGCATCGGACCAGCGGACACAATCCCTTCCAGTGCCTCTATTCAGTGTAGGCTGATGACGTCTCGCACACGCGCGTTGCCGGTGCCGCGGCAGCGGTGAAGCAAAGGAATCGCGGTACCTACGAGTGCGAGCAATGGACCGCACACGGGTCCGACCGGTCGAAGCGGCGCGCCGTAGTCCAGTCGGTCCCGTCATCCGCCAACCGATGAAAAGTGACGCAACCGTGGCGTCACAGACGGCGAATGACCACCGGCACCTTGCCCAGGGTCTCCTCTGGGGTGACGAGCGCTCCGGCGGAAGCGAGAAGTTCGTTGATGGCGGAGGTTGTGGCTACCCACTGCCCTGTCCACTCACGCAGGACGGCTGTTCCTGGATGCCCGGATCTGACGTACGTTCGCGATACGACGGCACGCACCGTCGTCGCCCGTTCAACGCCCGCGCCATCCTCCATACGCGCGGGCCTTCGGCTGGCTCGGACCGTGGCTACCTGCGCCGACAAAACACTATTGCTGGGTACGGCTAGCGACGATCAGCGCGTAGTCGGCGGACGCATACGTCTGTTCACCGATGGTGACGCTGGCCGGCCCTCGCCGGCCTGGTCCAACTCCTCCCCGCCGCTGACCACCCGCGCACCCGCGTTGGTCTTGGAGGAGCCAACGAAATACATCTCGCCGGCTCCATCGAGGTCGAGTTCGCCGCGGGCCTCAGCGAACGCACGGCCCTGGCTGATCCACGCGGACACGAGGATGTCGTAGCCGCCGTCCTGGCGGTCGCCGAACGCGGCGAAGACCGACAGCGTCTGGTCGGCTCCCGGGCCGGGTGAAGAGATGGACGCGGCGACCGGCTGGGCAGTGGCGGGCTGCGGGTCCAGTTGTGAAGCGGCACGACGGCCTCACCCAGCACGAGACACGCTGCGACCACCACACCTACGGCCGGCCATCGGCGACTGTGGGCAATGGTCACACCAGCACCGCGCACACTTGGTCGGTGTCCTTCTGGCTGGTGTAGGAGCTGTAATGGGCTTCGGCGTTGATGCACATGTACCGCGGAGCGGCGAGGTAGTACCACGGCCCAAGGTTGGCCGAGCCGCCGCCGAAGGAGCCGCTCTTGTGTGACAGCAGCCCACCGCCGCAGTAGTCGCGCACGTGTCCCTGCCTGGTGTCGGGATTCTCTTGGTCGACTCCGTAACGAGGCCACACACGTGCGCGTCGCCATCGCTTTCTGCCTGTAATCCAATCAGTTGACCTGTCACCCAGACGGCGTCAACGACAGACCCTCCAGTGACCCATCGAACCCCGGGTATTGGCACATGCGTGCTAACTTTACCCTCGGGGCCGCGGTCGTGCTGGAACGAACTTGTCAACTCCAGGGGCGACGGCGAGTGGTCGCGGGAGGGGAAGGAGTGATTGTGGCAGTGACAGGCACGCTGGTCGCCGAAAGCCTGGCACCTGGAATGCCGGTCGAATGCGGGCTGACGCTGCGCAAGGTGCAGCGGATCTCGGTGTCGAGCCCGGCGGACGATCAGCCAGCCGAGTGGACGCTGCTCGAATTCTCGTGCCCTGAGGATGTCGTCGGGCAGTTCGCGCAGCAGCTCGCGGACGCGATGCGCGCCGGCAGCTGGTATTGCGATTTCGCCTCGGCGCGAACGAAGTACGTCGTCTTCAGCGGCCGTGTATTCGCATTCGACCGGCACGATGCCGTCGCCAACGCCGAAGCCGTCGAGCACGCGCGCAGCGTCGGCGTCCCGGAGGCTCAACTCGACTGGCCGCTGTAGCGTCGCGTGTGCCACGCCTGCTGTCTGGGTCCATCCCCGGCCACAGCACTGGGCACATCTTGAGGGT
The DNA here is from genome assembly GCF_024172085.1 of Hamadaea flava. Classification (NCBI taxonomy): domain Bacteria; kingdom Bacillati; phylum Actinomycetota; class Actinomycetes; order Micromonosporales; family Micromonosporaceae; genus Hamadaea; species Hamadaea flava. The sequence goes on from NZ_JAMZDZ010000001.1 coordinate 2,205,116, forward strand.
CGTTAGAGCAGCGGCTGGTCGAGTGTGCGCTGCGGGCACCTGGCGACGATCATCGCGAGTTCGGGCGTCTCGGCGAACGCTTCCCAGTTGTCGAACACCACCCCGTGCGCGCGGGTGCACCGCATCAAGATCTGTTCCCGGTTGAATACCAGCACGGCGTCGCCCAGCCGCCACGCCGCAAGATCGATCGCTAGTTCCAGGACCTGTGCCCACGCGTGATCCGATTCCTCCAGGCTCGCCACGCCGCGTAGCTGGAAATAGACAGAGCTGCGAGTACGAAAGCCGAAGCTGGCGGCGGTTGACTGTTCGAGATATTCGCGCTCACGATTGCGGACACGTCGTGGCAGGGCTGCGCAGAAGACTCCCATTCCCGCTGTGTGCGCGTAGCGTGGGCTGCCGTCGCGTGGCTTGCGGATTTGCGCGCCCAGTCGGGATGCCACGAAAGTCAGCAGGCGTCGGTGCCTGATTACTTGATCTGTGAAGTAATGGAGTTCTGTCGGCATGACCGCTGCTCCGTTGATGTCAATAGTTACCCGCACCTCGGACGAGCGTCGTCGATACGCTGGCCCGGCGACGATTTCGGTAACGAGTTGTTCGCCCGACCGCCGGGTCACGCCTAGACTTCGGTGGGCGGGGGCGATGCCGCGTCCCATTCAAACGCTCCGTCTTCGACCGGCCGAGCATGGAGGGCGCGGCTCCCGCCTCGGCCAGTCCCGATCGTGGTGGCCTCACGCGGCGACGTCGACGGTCCACATGCGACCTGGGGATGCAAGTTCGCGGTCATCGCGGTCGAGAACGAGGGTTGTCTGGCCCGTGCGCAGTGTCCGCGGAGTCGCGAACTCGACCCCGAGGATGTGCAGCGCTTGACCGGTCGTCGCGTCGCGCATCGCCGGGACGCCGACCGGCTGCTCGCCCTGGAAAGTCCCTACCACCAGCAGCCCACCGCGACTGACGATGTCGAAGACTTCGTCGACACGGAACTGGTTCGCGCTCATGACAGGATCCTCCTCAACAGTTCTAATGCTGATGATTCCACCGCATAGGCCTCGTCCTCGAGTTCTTTGAGATTCCGCACCAGGTGTTCGCCGGCTTGCTGCTGCGCTACGTGTTGATATTCGTGGGCGATGGTCGCCGCGAGCGTCTCCTCGTCAACGAAGCTGGCCGGTCCGAACCGGACTTCGGTGCCGGCCAGTTCGCTTGGGGTGTAGGCGCACGCGTCCATGAAGTCGAGGTAGCGCAGTTCTTCAGGATCGTCGATGATCTTTATCTTGATATTGTCGAGGTCAACGCCGATCCGCTGCGCGATGGCTTTGATGTTGTCCAGCGTCATCGGCGTGCCCGGTCCCCGTGCGAGCACCTCGGCGTTGCTGAGAGCAGGCGCTTTGCTGAAGTAGTTTTCGCCGGCGCGAGCTGTCGGGGTATGGGTATGGAGCCGGCCAAGGATCTTCTTGAGCTCGGTGGTCAGTTCGGCGAGCCGGCCGACGATCGGGCCGAGGCGGCGCAGGCTGGCGATGAGGGCCTTGAGCCATCGGGCGATCTTGGCAGCCCACGACGCGACCAGGGTGGTGACCTGCTCGACGACGAGGGGCGTGGCGGCACCCCAGGAGGCGATCAGTTCGGCGGCGTACACGACCAGACGGGACACCGCGGTGGCGATCGCGTCACGAACCAGGATGCGCACGGCGGCGATGAGCGCGCCAGCCCCTTCGGTGATCGAGGCCATCGCGTCGGCGGATTTGGCGATGCCAAGGATCGCGTCGTGCTGCTGTCGTGCCCAGCCGCGGTAGGCGTCACCGGCGGGGCCACGCCAGGTTGCGACGGTCCTCGACGCCTCGGCCCGCAGGTCTTCGGCGTCACCTTGAAGGCTCTTGGCGATGTTGCGCCAGGTCTGGGCATGCCCGGCGATCTGGCCCGGATCCCCGGCCAGCCAATCAAGGGCCTCCGTCAGGGGTTTGACGTGTTCGATGAGCCAGGAGATGCCGTACTGCAGTAGCGCGCCGATCGGGTCGGACACAAGGGCGAGCCCGTCGAGGCCGACACCGACGACACCGAGGGTGCCGTCGATCCAGGAACCGTTCTTGACGCCCTGGGCGATCAGCTCGATGTCTTCGGCGATCCAAATTCCGGACCAAGCGCTGGTCGGCTGTTCCAGGGAGCCAGCGACGAGCGGGTTGATCGTCATCCGCTGGCGCCGATCCGGCGAACGTCCCGTTCACTGGTGCCATCAGTGGTGACATAGGCGTGTGCCGCTGCGCGCAGCCGGGCTGCGGTGTCGGTCAGCGACGTGTCGGCTGCCGTGATCGCGTCGAGCACCATGTCCTGCAAAAAATTGATCATCGGCGGGAGAAGTGTGCAGAGCCGGCCGTAGGCGGCGTTGTCGACACGTGCCGTTTCCCCCGCTCGCTTGGCCGTGGTCACTCCGGCGGCGATACCGTCGACGGCCCCGGCGTGCTGGACGATGGCCGCCGGCGTCGCGGTCACCTCACCGGGTTGCATCGCCGGGATCCGACGTCAGACGGCGGGTGTAGGAGGACACGATCGCGTCGGCCGTCGGATTGTTCGTGCCGATGGTGTCTGCGACGACGAGCGCGGCTTTGCGAGCGAGATCGGCTTGGGCGGCTTGGGCGGCTTGCAGGATCTGCTGTCGGGTCAGATCCGCCGACTGGCGCCGGATCTGCTCTGGCAGCTTGATATCCGCCAAGACGCCGGAGGGGGCGACGGTAACTTGGACGATCCTGTCAGGGTCTAAACCGATCCCGGTCACCGCGTCGAGGCGTTCGCGTACCTGCCGGGCCGCGTCGGCCCGCTCCTGCAACGATGCCTGCCAGCGGTCCACGACCTCCTCTGCGCCGTCCAGATCATCACCGAACACGAGCACCAACCTCCCCCTCGGTTAAGGCGCCATCACCCTAAGCCACTGAAGTGCCATTGAGAAAGGGAGAATCGTTGACCGCTCGGCTGAACCTCGCATGGAGGATCGGTGGAGTAAGGGCAGCGTAGGACCACAGAGCCTACGGCCTCCCCATCCCTTGCCCTTCCCGTTCGACTCACGAGTGGCGCTGATGCCGCCTGCGCCCCTAGATCAGACTCGTCGTCAGGTCGACGCTCAGGACGACAACCACGGTGCAGAGCAGCGCGAGCCGAGTGTTGGGGCGTCATAGTCCGGCGATCGCAACGGCCCCCGCGCATGGCAGCGACGGCGACAGCAGTGCGGCGCCTATCGCTGTCGCCGTGAACGTCACACCGTGGACAACGACCACACCGATGGGGCTGCCGACTGCGACGATTGCGGCCGGAAGCCACAGAGGCGAGCGCCTCTGGACCGCCCGCGCGGCAGGCCAGACAACCACCATGACGGCAGCGACAGCCACCGTCGCCGCGACGCCGGACGCAGCGGCAAGCGTGACCACGTCGGCCAGGCTGGACAGTTGACACCGGCCGCTCCGGCCACGTTGACCCAGTCCCTCACCCCCACCAATGACTCGCCGGCAATGAGCGCGGCCAGCAGACTACTGGCCGAGATCACCGCGACCGGCACCTGGCGAGGCACGATCAGCGCCACCGCCCACACGGTGAAGATGGCGAGGTACCGCCAACGGTCCAGTACACCAGCAGCGGAGTTCAACGTGCCGGGAACCTGCGCCGAATCCAGTCCCACCGCGCCACACAACAGCACGGCACCTGCGCACATCCGATGTCGGGCGGCAAGCGGCAATGACGTGTGGGCAACGGGTGGGTGGGGCGGCAGTTCGATCACAGGAACGGGCACGCGAGGTGCAACCGCCGGTCGACATCCCGGTGACGGCACACCAATCCACATCGGCCAGCGCCCTCGCACACACGCTCCGGAACCCGCTTGCGGGAGATCTCTGCGACCTCAACGCGTCGCTGGCGCGCACTCAAGCCGCTACTCACACCCAACCAATCACATAACGACATGCATCGACGTATCGTATGGTGACTGTGCGGTTACCCAGGGAGGGATGTCATGGGTCTGCCGGCACAGGTCTCCGTCGTCCCCGCTGAACTCGTCCAGCACGCGGGACGCCTGGACAATGCCTCGGACGAGATCGCGACTGGGAAAGCAGCCGGGGACACGGTCCGGTTGGGAACCGATGCCTACGGTCGGCTGTGCGTGATGGTGCCCGTGCTCGTCGACGGGCTGCAGCGGATGCTCGTGGACGCGCTGGCCGCCGGATCGGACTCGCTGCATGACACGGCCGAGCGGCTGCGGGCGGCGGCCGCCGGTTATCGGCAGGCCGATGAACGGCGTGGTCAGGCGATAGCGGCCGTCGGCGGCCGGCAATGACGATCAACCCCCTGATCGCCGCTCGTGTCGAGGGACCACGGGGCGCGTGGTCAGGCGTGTGGCTGGCCGAGGACATCCAGTTGATCAAGCAAGGGGTCGACGACAAGTCCTGGATCGACGGCACGCTCGGCGTGGTCGGCGCCGGTCTTGATGCGCTCGCGCTGGTGTCCGATCCGGCTGGGGTGCTACTGCAATACGGCATCGCCTGGCTCATCGAGCACGTCGCGCCGTTGACCGAGGCGCTCGATTGGCTCGCCGGCGACCCGGCGCAGATCGCCGCCCACGCTCAGACCTGGCGTAATGTCGCCAAGAACGTTAGGGGAACCGCGGCCGCGCTGCGGGATGCCACCGCCAGGGATGTTTCGTCGTGGCGAGGTCCTGCCGCTGACGCCTATCGCGGGTGGGCAAGCGAGCAGCACGGGGCTTTGACCGCACTGTCGGACGCGTCCGACACGATGGCGTCGATCACTGAAGGCGCCGGCATGCTCGTCGCCGCCGTGCGGCTGCTGGTGCGTGACGCGATCGCCGCCTGCGTGTCGCGGATCGTCGTCTACGCCGCGGAGGAACTGTTCAGCCTCGGCACCGCGACGGGTCTGGTGGTGGAGCAGGTCACCACGCTGGTCGCGTCCTGGGCGGGCAAGATCGCCCGCTGGGTGCGGGCACTGCTGGCGAGCCTGCGCCGCCTGGAACCGGTTATCCGCCGGTTGGGGTCGATCATCGAGGAACTCCGGCGGATCTTGCAGCGGCTGCGCGGGCGCGGCCCGGTCCTTGCCCGTGAGGGCGGCAGGGTGGTGCGCAACGGCAAGCGTCTGCTGATGACGAAGGACAACGTGCGCGAGATCGCCGCGAGGTACGGCATCGACCTGCGCGGCGTTGGTTTCATCCTCGACAAGGTGCGCTGCGGTCCTCCCGGCGAGCCGTTGTATGCCATCACCAGGGAGGACGGTAAGATCATCTTGACGCGTGACGCGTTTATCGACGAAGAGCAGCTGGCCAGGACTCTCGCACACGAGAAGTTCCACCTCGACGAACTCCGGCAGGGCCTGCCCTATCCGAAGACCAAACCCGAGGCCAAGCTCTGGGAGGACCGGGCGGAAGCGTTCGAGGCAGCCTGGTGGGAGACGCATAAGCATCTGTTGGGCGGGCTGGGGTGATGGCCATGGAAATGACACCGTCGCAGCAGCGGTGGGAGGCATGGATGACCGCGCTCACCGACGTGCTGGCCGCATTCCCCGCCGATGTCACGGTCACGTGCCCCAGCCACGCCGACGGCACGGTACAGGTCGCGTTCACCGGTGACCCGGCCTCGCGGATCGGCTACTACACCGCCTGGTGCGACACGTGCCACGAGGGCATCAGCAGCGGGCGCGCGGGCGCTCCGGAAGGCATGCCCATCATCGCACTGCGGGACTCGATCGAGGGCGACCCGGACATCATTCCCGACGACGTGCGGCTGTTGCCCCCGGATCCTTACCTGGGAGACGACGCCGAGGAGCACACGTTTTGACCTGTGCGGACAGTGCGGCAGGATGCGCGCGCCGCCGAGGAGCCCCTCGAGCCACCGGCAGCAGGGCTCGCAACCGCTGACAGCATGGCTCCCCCGGCACCCGACAGCTTCCGGCTCGGCAGCCACCGGCGCACCGACGAACACTGCGGCATCGTGTCTGCTGGCAGACATTTGCCCCTGCGCAAGCTGCAGGATGAACAGCGCCGTCGCCACGGCCTGGCCTGCGAAATGACCGCGCCCTCCGCCGACCTGGGTGTTTCGGTCCTGGTGGAAAGTCATGCCGGATGTCTGGCCGTGACCCCTACCGGACATCTACGATGTCCCGAAATGGTATTGCAATCTGATGAGTAGCGGGTTGAGTAACCGAGGCAAGGTCGGGTTTCGCAGTGGCAGACACATCTCGACGGCGTACCAACTACCGGAAGGTAAAACTCACCGCACTGAACCCGAGCGAGGCGGCCGGGGTGATCGTTCCGCCGTTGCCGGGTGGGCCGCTACCGGGTGAGGACGGCCCGCTGACGTTTGAGCCGGACCGCGTGTCGCCGACCGTGAGCGACGAGGAGGCCCTCGGAGTCCTGCGACGCCGGGACGCGATGCAGCTGGCAGCTTTGTACGCCGAGTCCGAACCGCGGGCCCTCGCAGATGCCGGGCTGCCACCGACTCTCGATGAGGCGCTGGCCACACGGCTGCCGACCACGTTGCCGAAGTGGGACTCGAAGGCAAAGCCGACCAGCTATCGGCTACCCGAGCGGCTGCTGGCGCACTTGGCGGCGCGCGCGGAACTCGAAGGCGTGAAGGTCAACGCGTTGATCGAGCTGCTGCTGTGGGAGCTGACGCAGCAGCCGGTGCGCGACCCAGCCGAGGTGGCGCAGCTGTATGAGCTGATGAAACGGCGGACCGTCGTGGCGGAGCGGGTGGGCTTGTTCGAATGAGTGGTCACCGTGGACTGCGGCGGGTTCGGGTGGTGGCCCGGACGTCGATCTCGGCGACCAGAGCTACGCCGGCGTCGAGCGACTGAAGGAATCGATCCGCGGGCGACGATCCCCGGGCGCGCTGGTCGATGTCGGGCAGCCGCGTGTCATCGCCCGGATGGTCCTGCCAGACCCGTAGCGCGGGTTCGCGCGGCGGCTGGGGCAGCACCGCCAGGATGGTGGTGTCGAGGTGCGCCCAGGATGACGGCAGCCGCACCGCGGCGACTGCCTGCTGACGCAGCACGAGAGTGCCGCGTCCGTCCCCGACGTGCAGGATCGCGTGTGGATGGTGGGGTATCACCAGCATGTCGGCGGTCAGGTCGCGAACGAATCCTGGACGCAGCCGGGGAATGGTCGATGAGCTGACGTCGAGCACCAGGAGCGGATCCCCAGTTCCTGGCCAGGCAGTAACTGTGAGCCGGGCAGGATGTATCGCGGGGCTGCGGCGGGCGGCAGGTGCGGTGCGGGTCTGGGCCGGCGGTCCTTGACGGAGCGCGGCCCCGCGTCGTGGTTGCGCTGTGTGTGCTGGCACCCCCGGTGGCCTCCTGTAGCGGTGTGCTGCGACTTCGGCGACCCGGTCTAGCCTGCACCGTGGGAGCGCGCTTCGCCACGAACTGCCAGTTCATGGCGAAGCGGTCATCGGCCGTGCCACCCTCTTTGCGCATCAATATGTGCGTGACGGGGAGGTCTGTTGTGGAACACGGTGAGAACATCGCCTTCATCACGGTCGCGGTCGTGACGTGGCTGGTGGTGGCACGGATGGCGATCTCCCAGATCAAGGACCCGACACCGCAGCGGGCGTTCATCATCGTCGCCGGCACGCTGCCCTCGTTCTCGTTTCTGGCTGCCGCACCGGCGGTGTACCACCGGCTCAACGACCTGGTCGGGATCCCGAATGTCGCGATCTTGATCGTGTACGGCGGGGTGCTGGCCTACCCGACGGCCATGGCCGCGTTCTTGATGATCGTCGTGCGGGGAGCGCGGTTCTTCTTCAGCCGCCGGGCCTGGATGTGGGCGACCGGCTATCTGAGCACCATCGTCGCGATGTGTGTTCTGTTCGCCCTGGCTGACGTCGGCGTCGACGCTGTCGACCCGACCGGGTTCGACAAGATGTACGCCACCGAACCGTATGCGAGCTGGATGCTGATCGTCTACCAGCTGTATCTGGCGGTCGGGCTGGCGGTGACCGCACCCTACTGGTGGCAGTTGAGCCGTCAGACGGCCGAGCCGTGGTTCCGCCGGGGAATGCCGTCCATCGCGATCGGCTCGTGGCTGCTGCTGGGCTACTGCATCCCGAAGATCGCCTACATGGCGCTACGTCAGGCCGATGTGGAGGTCGACGCCCTCAACACGTGGGCGCCGCTGGCGGCGGTGGCCGCGGCGGCGTTCAACACTGTCGGCTACTCGTTGTGCGCGCTGGCGCCGGTGTCGAACTATCTAGCCCGCTGGCAGGCCTATCAGCTCATCGCACCGCTGTGGCGGCTCGTCGTCACCCCGTTCCCGGAGGTCGTGCTCCACGGGTGGCAAGGCCCGGCCAACCCGCGGCTCGCGGTGCGCCCTGGCCGGCTGCCGACGCTGCTGTATCGGCGGGTCGTGGAGATCAACGACGCGCGGCTGCAACTGAAGCCCTATTACGACGCCGATGTCGCCGCCGCGGCACGGGCGCAGGCAGGTGCCCTTACGCTGGAAGGCATCGATGCCGACGCGACGGTGGAGGCGGCGATGCTGCATGCCGCGCTGGCCGCCCACGCCGCTGGCACGCTGCCGGTGCGGCCGGCCACCCGCGAGGACCTGAAGCTGGCCGAGGCGTGGGACGACCCGGACGGCAGCCAGGCCGCCGAGGTGCGCTGGTGGACAGCCGTCGCCCAGTTCTCCCAGTACCCTCCACCGGCTCGGCCTGTGCTCGGCCAGACAGCGGCGAGCACCTCGTGACGCCGAGCCAGGCGCATTCGATCTATCGCGATCTGGTGTTGTCGCGGCTGCCGGCTGATATGAGGGTCGGGTTCTTCCTGGCGTTCTGTCGCACCTTCGGGGTGGCGTCGATCGGCGGGCTACTGGCCTCGACCGGGCAGACGATCGAGCACGCCCGCCGGCGTGCCGCAGGCACCCGCGACACGATGTACGCCTTGTTCCGGCATGGCTTCGACGAACCGGAAGGAGCCGCCGCCGTGCAGCGGCTCAATCGGGTGCACAGCCGGTTCGCTATATCCAACGACGACCACCGGTATGTACTGGGTTGTCTGGCGGTTGTGCCGACCCGGTTCGCCGGCAGGTTCGGCCTGCGCGCGCTGACAGGTGAGGAGATCACCGCCACGCACGTGTTCTATCGGCATCTGGCCGGGTTGATGGGCATCGAGTCGGTCCCCGACACCTACGAGGGATTCGAAGCGTGGTTCGACGCGTATGACCGCGATCATCTGGTTGCTCACCCGGCGGCCGGGCCACTGGTGTCGGTCAGTCGTCGGCTTCTGGTGCATCGGGTGCCGTCCCCGCTGCGGCCGCTGGCGGTGCGTTTTATCGACGCGGTCCTCGGTGAACGTCTTCGTGCCGCCGCCAGCATCGACCGGCCCGGCTGGCCGGTCCGGGCATCGTTGCAGGGAATGGTCCGGCTGCGGCGGTTGCTGCCGCCCGCCACGACTGCCGCCGTGATCTCGCCCAGATAGCGCCGGCCTCCGATAAGACCGAGTCTCGCTGACGGCAGCGTCGCGCCGATGGCGTGCGCGGGGTGGGCTACCAGTGTTTGGGGCGGGCCTCGGCCAGGCCCTCAGCTAGCCGGGTCAACGACTGCGCCATGTCGGCCGGCACCTCGAAGGTTCCGCGCACGGATTCGGTGATGGCGCCGACCTTGCCGACGAACGTGGCGAAGTACTCGGCTTCCTGTTCCTGGTCGGCGGTGAACGCGCTGCGGCCCAGGACGCGTTGCAGCGCGCCTGGATCGAGGTTCGGCATCGCCGCGCGCAGGAACTCCTCCCCGAACGGGCCCACGCCCTGGTGGTCACAGAGCATGTGGCCGAGCTCGTGCAGGACGATGTGGTTGCGGTGCAGCCGTGAGGTGCCGCTTTCGTAGAACACGTAGTCGGTGTCGGTGGTGCCGATCCACAGCCCGCATGGGCTGCGGGACTCCGTTTCGACCGGCACCAGCAGGATGCGCCGACCGCGCTGCTCCTGCAGGCTGGCGCAGAAGGTGTCCATGTCGAACGGCTTGGGGACCTCGTAGCGGCGGACGAGGTCCTGGAATCGCTTGCGCATCGGCGACCGGCCGCGGCGGGAGCCGCTAACCGACGCCCACCATGGGCTTTGCCACGGCCACCAGGCGCGCAGGCACAGGTCCGCGCCGTCGAGCAGCACCCGTGCGTCTTGCGGCTGGCTGGTCATGTCGCGGTGTCCTGGTTGCCACGACGGTGCAGTTCGGCGGAGATGAAATCGGCGAACACCGACAGCTCCGCTGTGGACAAGTCCTTCATCCGGGCTGCCATGACGGTCACATTGGCCTCGCGCATCTTGCGCAGCAGTTCCAGCCGGTCCAGATCCGCTTCGACGCCAGCCACCACCGGCGACCAGTCGGGCTCGGTGAAGTAGCCGGCGGTCACCCCGAATGCCTTGGCGAGCTGGTCGGCGACCTTAAGGCTCGGCTGCCGCTGGCCGCTGGTCAGGTACTTGACGTGCGTCTCCGATATCCGTGTGCCGGTCACCTGCGCGACCAGGTCACACACCTCCTTGGCCGTCATCGCCGCGTCTCGCTGCAGCGGCCTGAACCGTTGCCGTAACCGGTTGAGCCGTTGCGCGAACCGGTCAGGATCAGCGGTCGGGATATCCATGAACATGAGCCTTCCTGACCGGTGTGGAACGTTCCGAGCAAGCTCTGAGCTTGGCAGATGTTGTTGCATTCGTAGGTGCGAGTCTATAGTGTTCCCCTTGTGGCGTCACTATTGTGACGCGTTCCACCTTCGATAGTCACCATCGTGATGGATGTGAGTGGCGCGGTTGTCGCGGTGTTGCGATCCTCGCGATTGCCCGCTCCTCCCGGTGTCCCGGCTGGTGGCCGTGGGTGCGGTTCAGAAGAACTGGCGGCGCCGGCGCCGCGGTGTGACCGTTGCCGGCACGGGGGTGAAGGAGATCGCGATGGCCGCTTCGCAGAGCGAGCTGGAACCGGACGTTGATCGACAGACACAAGTGCGCAAGTTGCTGCAGAAGTGGCGGCGCAGGCTGCTGCGCAGCGAGTTCCCGCAGCTGCCACCCATCGGCCGCGCGCGGCCGTATGAGCATGTCAGCCAGGAGGACATGGCGCTGCTCACCGGTGTTACCGCCCGCTACTACAGCGATCTGGAACGCGGTGAGCGACGCAACTTCAGCAGCGGCTTTCTCGAGCGGGTCGCGACGATTCTGCGGCTAGACCGCGGCGAGCGGGACACGATCTTCTGGCTGGTCAAGTCTCAAGACCCACCGCCGATCCCGGGCCGTCATCTGCACCGGCCGACCCAGCCTCCGCTGACGCCTGGCATCCGCGCGCTGGTCGTCAGCCAGCCGTGGCCGGCGTTCGTCGTCGACGCAGCGTGGGAGATCCTGCTGGCCAACGAGGCGACCGCGATGTGGTTCGACGGTCTGGCGATCGAGGGCAACTACATGCGGTGGATGTTCCTCAACCCCGCGGCGCAGTGGCAGATCGGCGAGTGGCAGGAGATCGCCCGGCTGATGCTGCGGCAGCTGACAGCGCAGCACGCCCGGCTGCCCCACCACGAATGTATCCAGAGCCTTATCCAGGAAATCCTGGACGGCTCGGAGGTCGCCCGCCGCTGGTGGAGGTCCGATCCCGGAGTGTGGCTGCACGAGGATGGCAACGAGCGGACCCTGTTCCTACCGACCGAGGTCGAGCCGGCGAAGCCGACCATCGCTGAGATCGTGTCGATGGAGCCATTGCGCGACAGCCAGCTGCGCGCGTTCTGGGTCGTGCCGCTGGACGGATATGTGCCCGCCGACTGCGCCGAACTTGTCGCGGTCGCCCGAGCCGACCGGTAAACCTCGGCCCACCTTTCGCCGGACATGGCCGAACCAGGCACACCCCGTCCCGCCGGTAGCTACGATCCGGCCCGAACAGGATCGCGGCGACTCAGCCGACCTGCTGCCCGCACACCGTCATGACCTGGTGCCGGTTCGATCGCAGCCGGCCGTGCCTGGCTGCGATCGAGCCTTGCCGCAGCGGATTGCGTCACATCTAACTGAGGTGCAGGCAGATAGCCGGTATGTGCGACGCCCATCGTAGGGTGGCATGCATCAGGATCACGGTGCTGCCGGTCAACCGTGATCGCCGCTGCCAGCGGCACGGAGCAGGTCGCGGACAGCAGTGCCAGCGATCGTGGTCACCGTAAGGTCGTGATGCGCGGCGAGCACGGCACGGATGGCACGAACGCTAAGCTGCAGCCCGTAGATGCTTACAGCCGAGCCGATAGCCGCGACGGCTGACGCCGCCACCGGATGGTCGAGTTGGCAGATGACTGCTGCGGCCCCGCAGCTGAGCACGCCGGCAAGCGCAAGCCGCAGGCCAGCTATACACAACCGGTACTGCGGCAAACGGCGGGCCTGGGCAACCATGCGGGACACCGTAGGTCGCTGCCGGTCAAGACCACAGTCACCGGACCGAGTGAACGACATGACCCGATGTCTATACCGGCCGCCGGCAACCAATCACCGGGCCGTCGCGGTCTTACGCGCGTTGCGGATCCAGGCGTAGGCGGTGTGCCGGGGCACACCGTAGTGGTCGCTGATGATGCCGGCGTTCTCCCCGGCTTGCCGCAGTACCTCGCCGAAGTCCTCGGGCATCCGCCGGTACGCCCTGCCCGCCGACGCGGTGGCGGCACCGCCCTTCCGCGCTGCGGACTGGGCGACCGATGTGGCTGCTGGCTTGGCAAGCGGCGCCCGGTCCGGTGTTGGAGACATCCGCGTGCCGGCCTGGTTCGTCGCCACCGCTGCGACGTTGGAGGACGTGGACTCGCGCCGATTCGCGCGACGACGGCTTTCCTCTGCCCGGCCGGACCGGCCGTCCGGCGGCGGCGTGCGTGCGATGCGGCTCGCGGGTTCTGGATTCGGCGCTATCGCCGCGGTCACCGCGGCGACGATCTGGTTCAGGTCGAGGACCGGCAGCCGGGTGGGGTTCAGGCCGCCCGTGTCTCCTGGTGTCAGCCGGAGCTCACGTACCGCCGCGACCTCACCATCGATGTCGAGCCGCATCGCTGTGGTGGGCAGATGCGGATCATCAGGGGTGAGGGTCACCGTGTACACCGTCATGAGCCTTGCCTTTCTCCGAGCGGCGGGTTTCGAAGCGCCCGCCGACGTGTGTCTCTGGTGCGGGGTGGAGGTTCTGTGCACGGCCGCTGGCGGCGGGGATAGTTAGCCGACGTTGAGCAGGAGGTGGGCCTCGTTGAGGTGTGCGGCGGCGAGCTGTCCCCGGTCCGCGGCGGCGATGAGCATGTCCGCTAGCAGTTCGGTGGTCGCCGCGGGCATGAGGCTGCTGGCGGGGTGTGCCCGGTGGCGGATGTGACGGGCGATGTGCTCGGCGCTTTGCACGATGTGTCCTTGGACGAGGTTGAGCCCGGTCAGCAACTCGCTCAACAGGTTCGGAGTGAGTGGGCAGTCCCCGGAGCTCAGCCTGGCGGTGAGGTGGTTCACGCAGGCGGCCGCCAGCCGAATCGCCGCCGTTGCCGCGTCTTCGCCGGCAACGGCTGCGGAGCCGAAAACGCTGTCTGCCAGGCCCTGCAGATCCTCGCCTGACGGGTTGTCGCCGGCGGCGGAGTCGGGCAGGTACCACGCCCGGCGCAAACCCAGCTCTGCGGGTGCGTGAATGGATGGTGGCTGGCCGGTCGCCGGATGTGCGGTGCTGCGGATGCGGGCCTTACGGGCATTCCTCATCGGCTGACCTCCTCGGGTTGTGTGAGGCCGGGTAGGTGGCGGGTGGCGTCGAGGTAGGCGACACCCTCGGTGGCGCCGGTTCCGGGGGTGGCCGGGCCGAGCGTGCGGCGGGCGAGCGCGATATGGGTGGTGCGCCACCGGTGGACCCCGTCAACGAAGCCCGCGAGGGCATGCCATAGCCGCTGCGCGTGTTGGGCGTCGCCGATGCCGGCGATGGCGTGTGGCAGGGTTCGCTGCCCGTTGTGGGTAGCCAGATGCCGTATCTGGGGCATGCCGTCGTAGGCAGCCGACGTGAGGCGGGCAGACGGCGGCGGGCCGCCGGCGAGGACTTCGACGAGTTTGAAGGCGGCTGATTGGATGGCGCTGGCGCCGTCGGTGTAGACGCGGAAACTCGCCGAACGCTTGCCGTTGCATGGTGGCGATCAGGGAAAACAGCGGGCGGGTCTCACCGAGGAGCGCGGTCGCCTCACCGATCGCGGCGATCGCCTGGTCGTTCCGTCCAGTGTTGATCTCGTCGACGGCATGGGCCAGCAGGACTGCGAGCTGCGCGAAGGTGACCTCGAAGGATTGCAGGACCCGGATGAAAAGCCACTCGTCGTGAGCGCGATAGACCGGCATCATGGTCAGCGGCCACCAATGCCGCTGGGCGGTCGTGGAGCGGTCTGTCACCGCCTGTGTGAGCAGTCCGGCGGCCGTGTGCGGATCGCCCGGCGGGTCCAGGCAGACGCCCAAGAGCCGTTGGGCCGGTGCCGCTACCGCTCGCAGGGCCAGATGTGCTCGTTTGGTGCGCAGCTCAGGGTTTGGCCGCAGCAACGGCAGCCGGCGGTCATCGGCGTCGTTGTCCAGGCGCAGTTCGAAGTCGAGGATGTCGGTCAGCAGCCAGCACACGAGCAGGTCGCGGTTGGCCGCGGCAGGACGCGGATCGACGCACCGGACGGCTGGATTAGGCAGGTCGAACACTGGTAGGGCGAGGTAGGTGTTGTAGTCGTAGCGGCCGTCGAACTTGTCCAGGGCGCTGTCGAGCCACCGTTGCCGTAGCTCGCCGTCGAGCCGACTGGAGGGCGGGTCGCCGCGTTGCCGGTCGAGGTGACGCAATAGCCCTGAGGGCAGGAAGTGCTTGCCGACGCGGTGGCAGATGGCCACCGTCGATTCGGCGGAGAACACGCCTGCCATGGGGTCGCCGCTCGTGATGGGTTCGCTGATGGTCATGCGACTCTCCCCACACCGGCGGCTGCTGCTGTGCGGGTGCTGCGGTGGGCTTCGATCGCGTCGCACAGGGTGTTGACGTCGTCGTGGTTGTTGAACGCGTGGAACGCGATGCGCAGGATCCCGGCCCGGGGTGCGGTGAGGATGTTGTGCCGTTCCAGCCAGTGGGCCAGGGTCTGCGGGCTCGCGTCGTGCAGGACCAAGTGCGCGCCGCGGTGTTCGGGGTTGGGCAGGGTGAGCCGTTCGCCGCGGGAGCGCAGGCGTTGCGCGGCGTGGTTGACCAGACCGGTGACGTGCTGGTGGACGGCTGAGAGGTCGAGGCGTCCGATCATCTGCAGGCCGGCGACGGCGCCATAGATCGCGGCGACGGCGGGGGTGCCGGTTTCCAGCCGGCGGGCCGACGGCGGCCAGTCGAGGGTGAGCGGGTCGAAGTCGAACGGCTGCTGGCGGGCCTGCCAGCCAGTCAGGGTGGGTTTGGGTCCGGCAGCTGGGCGCCGCACATACAGAAGCGCCAAGCCCGGCAGGCCGAGCAGGTATTTCGACGTTGCGGTGACCAGGTAGTCGCAGTCGAGGCTCGCGACGTCGACGGGCATGACACCGACGGCTTGGCTGGCGTCGACGAGGAGCTTGGCGCCGACGGCGTGGGCGTGGCGGGCGAGGTCGGCGATCGGCAGCCGCAGCCCGTCGCGGTAGGTGACCAGGGGGGCGCACACGATCGCGGTGCGTTCGTCGAGCACAGCCCGGTAGGCGTCAACGGGGTTCGTGCCGGGTGGGGTGTCGACGAACACCACTTCGCAGCCGCGGACCTGCTGCGCCAGCCACACGTGCGCGATGCCGGGGAAGTCGGACGCGCAGACGAGGACCCGGCGTCGGGCGCCGCGCCAGCGTTGGGTGGAGGCGACCTGGTAGGCGCCGATCGACACGTTCGGCACGAGGGCGATTTGCTCGGTGGCTGCACCCAGCAGGGTCGCGGCGTGTTCGCGGACGTAGTCGGCGGTGTTTTCGAACTCGGTCCAGGCCGGGCGTAGCAGGGCGGCGAGCACGGCGTGCATGGCGGCGGTCATCGGTGTCGACGGCGGTGCGATCGAGCAGGTCGCCAAGTGGACCCGGTATTGCAGGTTCGGGTGCAGTTCGCGCATTTGGTCGAGGGTGAGGTCGGGTTCGTTCACGGCCGCCCACCCCGCTGTGTGGCGCCGGCCGTGGTGCCGTTGTGGGTCATCAGGAGCCGGACTTGCCACAGCATCGCGAAGGCCCGCGTGCCGATCGCGGTGGCGAGTACGTCGACGGGCATGCCGCCGGTGCCGGTGCCTCCGGACCCGATGAGGCGGGCGGCGACCAGATGGTGGTGGAAGCGCCACAGGGCGATGCCGCTGTCGAGGTCGATCATGGTTTCAGCGAGGCGGTGCACCGGGTCTGGTTCGCCACTGCGGTAGACGTCGACTATGTCGACGTCGGCACGGACGAGGTAGGCGCCGAAGACTTCATCGAGGCGGGTCAACGCTCGCCGGATGTGCTGCCACGCCGGCGATGCCGCCGCTGTGCTGGTGCCTAGGTGTGGGCGCAGCACGTGGTAGTCGTGCAGGGTCAGGCGGCCGAGCAGCCGCAGCACGCCGGTGGTGGCGTCGACGGTGGCGACAGCGCGGGCCAGCAGCCGCTCGGCTGCTGACGGCTGGTCGCGGCCGAGGTGAGCGATGGCACGGGTGATGTCCTCGACGGCGACAGACAGCAGCAGTTCGTTGACCTGGTGCACGGTCTGGAACAGGCCTTCGTCGGGGTGCACGCGCTGATCCTGGGGTCGTCGCAGCGACAGCAGTTCCGGCAGCCGCATGTAGTCGGCATAGGCTGCGGAAGGTGGTACGGATGGCACGACCGTTCTCCTTTCTCGATGGTGATGCCCGGGTTGGGCGATGGCAGTGCTGCCGGGCGGTGGTGTCCGCCCGGCAGCCGGGCGGGTTTAGCCGTTGAGGGTGTGGCAGTAGGTGCTGATCGACAGGCCGTCGTTGTCGATCTCGCCCTTGAACCGCATGTTGGTGGCGGTCTGCGAGCCGTAGATGCCGTCGGCGGTGATGCCGTGGTAGCGCTGGACCTTGGTCAGGGCGGCTTTGGTCTTGGAGCCGTAGACGCCGTCGACGGTCAGCTGCGCGAAGCCGAGGTTGTGGCCGCCGACCCAGTGGATGCTGTAGGTGCTGTAGCAGGCGTTGAGGGCGCGTTGCAGTGCCTTGACGGGTTCACCGGTCGCTCCCGTGCTCATCAGGCATGACCAGCGCGGTGTCCCGTCGCTGTAGCGGGCAATCGGTGTGGTGATCCAGTAGTGGAACGGGGTCCAGGTCCGGATCCATGGGCTGTACGCGGCGGCCAAAGCGGCGTCGCCGTTGTAGTCGTACTTGGCCCACAGATAGGACGTGGTGCAGCGTGGTGTGCTCGCCGCGGCGGCCGGTGTCGCGGTGACGACGAGGGCTCCGGCGGCGGTGGCGAGCGCGAGGAGCAGGCCGGCGATGCGCCGGCGGCTGCGCCCGTGTGTTCGCCGTCCGTCGTCACCGTCGTGACCCGGTCGCGGCGGCCGCGGCGCATGTTGCATCGGCTGCGCCTGCGGGGTGAGCTGGGTTGTGCCGTGGTTCTGGTTCATGACGGGGCCTCCTTGGGACAGGGGGCTTTGCGGGCACGGCGGATCGCGGCCGTGCACCGCGCGGCCGAACAACGTGGGATCGAAATTGCGCCTAGCGCGCGGCTCCGGCGCGCTGGCGGGAGCGGCGACTGCGCGGGTTGTGCCGCAGGAACGCCGCTGCGGCGGGCAGGCCGAAGCCCAGCCGCGCCGCGTACCGCTTCCTGATCTGGCCCATCTGCGATCAGCTCCCCGGATTGAGGTGGCGAACACCGCCACCCTCCAGAATGTATAGCGCATCTAGAAGAGAAGCGCTATACAATCTTGGCTAGATTGCAATACAATCTTGCGCTTCCGGGTGTGTCCACACCGGAAAGCCCCACGCCTTCATCGGGCCGTGTCCGCACCGCCGTGCGCGATTCCACCGTGAACCCCTCGCCGCGCCGCGCCCTGCGACGCCAGTGGAAGGAACACCTCGCCATGACCGTGCTCGTGCTGTCCAACCAGACCGACACCCTCGAACGCGCCCTCAACCACGCCGGACACGACGTCCTCGTCTGCCTCACCGAGGCCAACGCCGCCCTGCGCGCCGCCATCGACCCGCCGTATCAGGTCGTCACGGTCGACCGGTGGACCGCCTACGACCAGATAGCCGACCTCGCCCGCACCCTGCGCGGCCATGTCGACCAGGTGGCCACCACATGGGAAGGCGCGATCGTCGCCGCCGGCCTCCTGCGGGATCTGCTGGACCTGCCGGGCCAGCGCACCGGCGACGCGGTCGCCGCCACCGACAAAGCCGTCATGAAAGCCCGGCTCGCCGACGCCGGCGTGCCGGTGGCCCGGCACCGCATCGTCACCACCATCGACGACATCGCCGTCGCCGCCCGCGACCTCGGCTGGCCCCTGGTGGTCAAACCCCTGGCCGGATTCGGCTCGACCAACACCCACGTCGTCTACACCCTGTCCGACCTGGACTCCATGCGCCCGGTCCTCGACAAGCCGGTCGCCGCGTCGGCGTTCTTCGCGACCGAACCGGCCTTCACCCCGCTGACCGAGCAACGCGGCATCCTCGTCGAGCAGTACGTCGACATCCACCGCGAATACCACGTCGACGCCTGCTGGACCGGCGGCGAACCCGTCTACCAGATCCCTGGCCGCTACAACGTGCCGCCACTGGCCGGCATGGGCGGCGCCCTCGGCTCGGTGCTGCTACCCGCCGACGGGCCTGAAGCCGGCCCGGTCGTGCGGCTGGCCGAACACGCCGCCCGGACCCTGGGCATCCGCGACGGATTCACCCACACCGAGATCTACCTCGACTACGCCGGACGCCACATCGTCGGCGAGGTCGCCGCCCGCCCCGGCGGCGGCGGCATCCAGCGCAGCCTGCACCACGCCTACGGCCTGGACATCGCAACCCTGCTCGCCCACAGCGCCGCCGGACAACCGATCAAAGCCGACCTACGCCCCCGGCCCGGCGTCTACGGCTGGGTGGGCCCCTACGTGCCCGACGGCACCATCACCACCATCGGCGCCCCCGAAGCCATCGAACGCCAGCCCGGCGTCATCGAAGCCACCGTCAAAGCCAAGACCGGCGGGGTCGGTGGCATGACCGGCACCGGCCTGTGGGCCGGCGCCGCAGGGTACGCGTTCCTGCGCGGCTCGACCGTCGAGCACGTGCTGCAACTGATGCCCCGCGCCGTCGAAGCGTTCGCCATCCGCGTCACACCCACTCGACCGGAGCTGCTGCGATGAGCACCACCACCGTCATCGCCCAGGTCGTGTCCACCCCCGACGCAGCCTTGGAAACCGCCGGCTGGTGGGCCCGCCGCTTCGGCGGACTACCCACCACGTTCTGGCGGCTGATGGCCGGAGTCGGCGCGGCCCGGCTCGGGTTCGTCGTCGTGCCGTTCCTGGCCTTCTGGCTCACCAGCGACCAGCACTACACGCCGGTCCAGGTCGGCTGGGTGATGACCGCGTTCGGCACCGGCTGGATGATCGCCATGCCTCTCGGCGGGTGGCTGGCCGACCAGATCGGCCGCCGAGCGACCATCACCACCACCGCGGCGTGCGCCGCGGGCAGCTACCTGCTCCTCGGCGGCGTGCACGGCCTACCGGCCACCATCGCCGCCGCGCTTCTGGTCGGAGTCGGTTTCGACGCCTACCGGCCCGCCGTCCAGTCCACCATCACCGACACCCTTCCCAACACAGATCGCGGCCGCGGGCTCGCTCTGCTGTATCTGGTGATGAACCTTTCCCGGCTGGCCGCTTGCGCTCTCGGCGGACTATTGGCCAGCGGCGCGGGGTTCCGGTGGCTGTTCACGGCCAACGCCGCCGCCAACCTTGGCCTGGCCGCCGTCGCCTGGCGGGTCGTCCCGGCCCGCGAACCCCGCCCCACCCGGCCGGTACGAGCACGATCGGCAGGCTACGGCTGCGTGTTCGTGGGGTTCACCGCGATCACACTCGTCTTCTACACCGTGCACATGCAGAGCATGGTCGCCCTGCCGGTGATGCTCGGCCACGCCGGGGCCACCCCAGCGCTCTACGGACTTCTGCTGGCCCTCGACCCGCTCGTGGTCGTGGTCGTGCAACTCGTCGCGCAGCAGTGGCTCACCCGCACACCCACGCTTCTGGTCAGCGGACTCGGCGTCGCCGTCGTCGGAACCGGACTCGCCCTCACCGGACTGAGCCCCAGCCTCGGCTGGGCTGCGGCCACCATCCCAATCTGGGTCGCCGGCGAGGTCGCGTTCCTCACCGCCGCACCCGCCGTCATCGCCACGCTCGCCCCAGCCGACCAACGGGGCCGCTACTTCGGCATCTGGGGCGCCACCCAAGGCACCGCAGCCGTCGCCGCACCCCTGCTCGCCGCCGCAGCCGCCGGATCAGACCTGCTCTGGATCGCCGGCGGCATCAGCGGACTCGCCGCGGCGATCGGCTGCCTCGCACTGCACCACGCAACCACCCACCGCGGCGCCGCACCGGCTTGCCTGGAAGGACCCACAGCATGACCAACTATCCCCGCCAGTCGATCTTGACTCTGCCGTACGCGGCAGCGGCCCAGATCCCGGCAAACCCGCTGTCGGTGCCGGACCCTCCGTCGACCGCAGACGCCGCCACAGATCCGGTCCGCCTCACCGACCACGGGTTAGCGCACGGCGCGGCCTGGCCAGCGGCCGGCACACGATCTGCGGCAGCGCGGCTGGCAGTCGACGTCGGCGCCGACAACACGACCGCGCTGCTGGAGATCGACCAGCGCCGCATCCCGCTGCTGTTCGATGGGCAGCTCGCCCTACCGACTCCGCGCGCGGACGTACTCGGACGCCTGATCGATGTCAAAGGCGCGCTGCGGCCGTCCGGCGACGCCCACCATCACAGCTCCGAGCAGGCCGTCTACCAAGCTCTGCTGCAACGAGTGGTCGCCGCGGCCGACACCCCAATCGCGCAACTGGTACTCACCGTGCCCCCGACCTGGGGACCACGACGCCGCGACCTGATCCGCCAACGCGCCGCCGACGCCGGACTGCCCACACCGGTCATCGTCAGCGAAGCCGCCGCCGCAGCACAGGCCACCATGCCGCACACCGCCGAAGCCGACACGGTCCTGGTGTGTGACCTCGGCACCACCGGACACCTCACACTGCTACGCCGAACCGACCGCGGCTGGAACCAGCTGGCCACCAACAGCTCCGACACCTACGGCGGCCGAGGCCTCGACCAGGCCATGGCCCACACACTGTCCCCCGACGACGCCGACGAACCCGCGCTGCTGACCCGCTGCGCATCCGCCCGGCTAGACCTGCAAACCCAGGCAGCAGTGCTGGACGATCCCGGGCCGACCGCGATCCGCATCCCCGGCCACGACCTGGCCGCCCTCTACCACCTCGACGACCTCGTCCAGGTCACCACCACCGCCTGCGAGCAGCTCGTCAACGCAGCCCGCGACACCCTGGCCGCCGCCGACACCACACCCAACGCCCTGTCCGGGATCGTCGTACGCGGCGGCGCCGCAGCCGCGATCATCCCCGGCGCCGAACTCCGCGCGGACCTCGGCGTCACCCCCGTCGAACCCATCGACCCGCACCTGCTGTGCCACGGCGCCCTCTCCCTCGCACCCGCCCCTACCGCGCAAGCCGTCACACAGCCTGCGGAGTCGGCGGGCCGGCGATGGCTCAAACCCGCGCACTTGGCCGCGATCGTGCTCCCCTCGATCCTCGGCGCGCACCTGGCCACCCAAGAGATCGACGAAACGTTCACCTACACCGACAAGCTGCGCTCCTACCGCGACATGTACGACTACGAAAAGATCCAAGTGCTGTTCGACCGGCCATCGTTCGCCGTCGCCGGCTGGTGCCTCATGCTGTCCGCGATCGCAGCCGGCACCCTGATGACCAGCCTGCTGCACCGCCACGACATCGAGGAAGGCATCCCCGGCCGGCATGCGCGCCTCGGCGGGCAGGTACAGATCTACTCGGTGGTGATCGGGCTGGCTATCGTGCTGATGCAAGGAGTGCTCGGCTACGCGATCATCGGCAGCCCGCCCTTGGACGTACCCCGCTTCCCGGTGATCGCCCTCACCGGAGCCGTCGTCCCCGCGGCGATCGTCTTACTCGTCGGGCTGCTCGCACCGCTGTCCAGACGGCTACGCATCCACGGCTGGGCCGAACGGCTGCACCATCCGATCAGCGGGCCACTGCTGGCCGCCTGTGGCTCGATCGCCGGCAACCTCTACTTCGACACTCCACGCGTGCTCGACTGGGTGTCGCTACCACCGGGCGGCGGGCAACGCATCAGAGCCGTCCTGATCGGCGTCGCGATCGTCATCACCCTGGTCAACCACCGCATCGCCCGCGCCATCCTCGCGATCGTCCTCGCCCTCGGCGCATTCCTGGCAACCGGCGACTACTACACCGTGTTCGCCGCCGGCGACCAGCTCACCACCGCCTACCTCGCCGTCGTCGCATTCTGGTGGATCCGTCAAACCGCCCACATCGCCCTCGACGCCCATCCCCACGGGTTACGCCGCATGTGGGACTCGATCAACCAGCAGCCCGGACCCGCATCGCCGCCCACCCACGAGGCGACCGCCGGCAGCACCCCAGCCCCTACCAATACCCCGACCTCGCCGACATCGGCCGCTTCCGGCCTTCTGGCATCCGGGCCGGCCGGGGCAGATCCCGCACCCGCCGGCCACGACACCAGCACCACGGTGTGACCCCGGCCGACTCCGTCCACACCCGCACAGGTCCCGGGAACGCCGACTATCCACTGTGGTTATCCACATCCCTGTGGATAACCACAGGGCGGGTCGGAACACCGCCCGCGACCAGCGGCACCGCACATCAGAGGATCTCTTCAGGGGTGATCGACAGTGGCAGCCAACACCTCGCCATGGACACGACTGGCCCGCGGTGTGCGCGCCGTGGTCAACACGATCTGCAGCCTGACGGTCATGGCCGGGTTCGCCTGGTTCCTGGTACGGCTGTCCGGCTGGCCGCTACCCGACCATTGGCCCACCCGCGCGGAGTGGATCGCGCTGCTCGACGATCCGCTGCAGGGCAGCTTTCTGCGCGATCTCGGGGCCTGCACAGGGTGGCTGCTGTTGCTGCTCATCGTCACCGCCCTCGCCGTCGAGATCATCGCCCGGCTGGCCCACCGCCGCTGGCCGCGGCTGCGGCTGCCCGCTCCGTTGCGGGCGTTGGCGGCCGGCATCGTCGGCGCCAGCATCATCGGCCTGATCACCGGCCCCGCCCACGCCAAAACCACCAGCGGACCAGCCCAGAAACCACCAGCAGCGACCGCCGTCGTGGCCACCCCGGCCACCATGCATCCGTCCATCGTCAAGACGACGAACACGACCGGCAAGGTCACATTCGTGGTCAAAGGCCAGCGATATCACGTCACCGTCCGCCGCGGCGACACCATGTCCACGATCGCCCGGCAGTGGCTCGGCAACGCCGACAGGTGGCCAGAAATCTGCCGGCTCAACAAGCATCGCCATTTCGCCGCAGGTGGAACCCTGCGCGACTGCGACCTCATCTATCCCCGCTGGGACCTCAAACTCCCCGCCGACGCCGTCCCGCCAACCGGCGCGATACCAGCACACAAGCCGACACCGAATCCACCCACGACCACACCACCGGCCACCGATCCGGAACTGCCGCCCCGCCAGCCACCCGTCACACCGACGATCCCGACGCCATCGCCGAGCATCACCACTCCCGCCACCGTCGACCCCGACGGCGTCGTCAACCTCGAAACCACTGCGCCATCGAATCAGGCCCCCACACCTGATCGCAGCGCCAGCAGCAAGGCCACTGCCGCCCGCTCCGCACACACCGCAGCCGACAGTTGGCTGACCTATACGCTCGCCGCCGCGCTGCTGGCTGCTGCGACTCTGGTCATCCGACGCCGAAGGCTGGCCCGCCAGAGCTCCCGCGACCGTGCTACCAGAACCGGCCAACCACGGCCGCTGCCCTACATCGCCACCCTCGCCCGGCACCTACTCCGGCTGCCAGACTCCTCCACCCGGGCAGCACACCGAAACCAGCCTGACGACGAGACCATCGCCCTGCCTGCCGAACTCGGCCCACCCGACACTCGGACATCGGAGCCGGCCGCAGTCGGCGCCGTCGGGATGGTCGGGCCCGAAGCAGTGGCCGCCACCCGCGCGGCCGTCATCGCCGCGCTGTCGCCCGACGGCGACAACCCGCCAGGGCACGTCATCACTACCACCGAAACCATGCAGGCACTGCTCGACGACCGTGCCGTCGACACGACCGGCTGGCCCCATCTGCACATCTGCGACTCGGTCGACGACGCTCTCGACGAGATGCACGCCCAACTCCTGGCTACCCGCCGCACCCTCGACGATCCAGTCTCCACCCACCCGACCGTCCACCGGACGCTGCTGGTCCTCGTCCCGCCGCTGGACCACCACCAAACCGATCGAATGCAATCGCTACTCGAGGCGGCCAGCACCTCGGCGGCTGTCCGCATCGTCGGCGACTGGCCCACATCACAATGGATCGCCGTCGACGGAACCACCGACGGCAACGGCCCAGGACAAGCGCAGCTCACCGCCGCGGACACCGTCGACGCCCTGCACCTGATCCGCGAAGCCACCGCTGGACCCGCCACCGCGCCACCACCCGACCTCAGCGCAGGCGTCACCCGGGGCGCTGGGGACGGGGAACCTATCAAGCTACCGCGCGAGAATGGCTACACAGCGGCCGCCGTCGGCGCTGTGCCTGGCCCCGACGGCGACGACAAGGCAACCCTGCAGGTCCTCGGACAGATCGCCTTCGGACCTGACCGACCTGGCACCCGCCCACACCTGCGCGGCAAAGCAAAGGAACTCGCCGTCTACCTCGCGTGCCGGCCCAACGGCGGCGACGTCAGCATCATCTGCGAGATCCTCTACCCCGACTCCACCGTCGCCAAGTCGCTGACCAGCGTCCAGCAAGCCGTCACCAGCCTGCGCAGAGTCCTCACCTACCACACCACCCTGCGCGGCAACCCGATCTTGCTGTCCGGCGACCGGTACCGGCTCAACCCCGACCTCGTCGACGTCGACCTATGGCAACTCCACCGACACACCAGAGCCGCAGCCGCAGCCACCGACCCACACCAGCGGCAAACACACCTCGAACACGCCACCAGCCTCGGCGCCACAACCCTGGCCCCCGAACTCGACGCCGACTGGATCGAGGCATACCGCGTCACCACCACCGTCACCATCGTCGAAGCCCACACCGCCCTCGCCGACCTCACCACCCCCCATGACCCCGAACGCGCCACGGAGCTACTGGCCACGGCCATCTGCGCCGACCCCGGCAACGAAGCGCTTTACCGCCGCCACATGCGCCTGCTGGCCAGCCTCGGCATGACCGACGCCGTCCACGCCACCATCCGCAACCTCACGCAGGTCCTGGCCGACCTCGACACCGCACCCGAGCAAGCGACGCTGGACCTGGCCCGCGAACTCCTCGACGCAAAGCCGAACCTCGCGGCCTTGGCTCCAACCGGCGCAGCATGAACACCCACATCGATCGGCACCACTCCCCCAGCAAGGACACGAGCGACTCGAAGGTGGTATGCGAAAGGGCACGGCCACTCCCACAGGGGGCCGGCTACTCGGCCCGGCGAGGTTCATGAACCGAAACCGCAGGCGGGGTGGTGGTGCGCTCGATCACAAGATCAGGTCGAACCTGGATTGATTAGGGCATTGCTGGCTAGCCCATGACGTGCTCTGCCCTCTGATCGCGCGAGGCGGATCGACCACGGTAGAAGCCGGTGCACCCTTGGCACGCTGCCTGCACCGAGTATGCACTCGGTGCAGGCAGGGCCGCTTTCCTACGGTGTCACCTGTAACGACGGTGGAGACGGCCGTGACGGCCCGGCTCGGGTCTATCAGCCGCTGGCGGGTAGGAGTTCGAACTCGTCGCCGATGGCCAGTCCGAGGGTGGATCCGTTGTCCCAGCGCATGTGCAGGGTGCCGAGGTCGTCGATGAAGGTGATAGTGCCGCACGTGCCGTTCGGGACGAGGTGATTGTCGTCGAGGCCGTCGCCGGTGGTGGCGAATCGGATCAGGCGGACCCGCATCCCGCGCCGGTATTCGGCTTTACGGTGGGCGGCGTGCTCATGTGCATGCTGGCTGTTCATGACGGTTCCGGCTGACTGATGGTGGGCTGTGCGGCGGGGTGCATGGTGTAGCCGGGTTCCCAGGGGAACCGGCCGTCCGGGTCGGGCCAAACACATTGCTGCAGCCGCACGGCACCAGGCCCGTACAGGTACAGGGCCGCCGATGGGCGCAGCAGTCCGTCGGCGGGTCCCTCGAGGATGAGCACGTCGAGGCCGGTGATCAGGTCGTCGAGGCGTTGCCCGTGCAGGAGCGGGCCGCTACTGTTGGCTCGGCGGGCCAGGTCGTTGAGCAGGCTGATCGCGGTGTCGTGCCGCACTCCGACGATGAGTAGTTCCGGCAGGTCGCGTTCGGTGAGCCCGACGGTGTAGGCGAAGGGTACATCGACGCTGACGGCCTGCAGGGCTGTGGTGATGACCGCCCAGCCGACGGTTTCGATGGTGTGC
This sequence comes from Hamadaea flava, assembly GCF_024172085.1. Lineage (NCBI taxonomy): Bacteria > Bacillati > Actinomycetota > Actinomycetes > Micromonosporales > Micromonosporaceae > Hamadaea > Hamadaea flava. The sequence continues at coordinate 2,231,695 of NZ_JAMZDZ010000001.1, forward strand.
TGGAGCCACTGCTGCTGTTCTGGTGTCAGCGGGCCTGGAGCGGGTCGGTGGTGGTTCATGGGATCACCGGGTTGTCGACGAGACGCGGATCGATCCAGCCGGTGGGGCCGATGGCCATGCCCTCGGAGGGGTCGGCCAGTGGATCGTCGGCGACGTGAACGCCGAACAAGCGGGCCACCAGGTCGCGGGGGTTGACACCGGGTGGGGTCGTCCATTCCTCGGCCCACTGGCCGTCGCTGCCGATGGCGAACACCTCCGGTGCCAGCAGATGTGCGCGCAGCAGGATGGCGGTCACCGCCAGGTCGTACGGGCGGCGTGCTGTTTTGACGAACCGCCAGACGCGGCAGTCCGCCGGTGCGCCGGGAGTGTGGTGCGGGGCGGGCAGGTCGAAGCCGTCGAAGCTGAGCCCGGCCGCGTCGTCGCCGTTGAGCATGATGCCGTCGGACAGGTCGGCGATCGGGTCGCCGGTGCCCATCGGGCCGCATACGGCGATGCCGATTTCGGCGACCGCGGCGATGATCGTTTGGACGTCGCCGACGATGGCCGGCCAGGCCGCCGCGAACGGGTCGCTGCCGGGTTGATAGCCGTATGTGTGCACGTATCCCATGTCGAGGTCCTTCCGCTGTGGCGCGCATGGGGGCGCGGGTAGAGGGGAAGCGCGTGTGCCAGCGCCGAACCACCCTGAACGGGTGTCGGGACAGCCGAGGCGCGAAGTAGGTGTCGGATTCACCGCCGTCGGTGAGATCGACAATAGTCGGTGACGGTCCGCGCCGGTGGTACCAGCGCGGGCCGTCGTGACTGCGGCCCACGTCCAGGGTCCGGACGGGGTCGGGGCGGGTTAGCTGTCGGGCCACCGCACAGGTGGCGCGGGCGACGAGCCCGACGGTATTGGGCAGGTGGACCACCCGCGGTCATCGCTTGGTCGCCCAGGATCCGGGCGGTGGCCTGCCAGGGGCCGGATCCTGGGCGGTCGGTGGCGTGCCGGTGTCAGACGGCGTCTGATGCGTGATGCAAGGCGGCGGTCAGGCGCTGCACCGTGGGGGCAAGGTCGGCCAATAATGGCCAACTAGCTGCGGTGCTGTGATCAGGAAAGGGGCCGATTGCGCAGATCAGGGGCTGTTGCCGATAGACCAGGACGAGGATCGCGGTGGGTCCGTCGGCGTCTGCGGGATGAATGGTCTCCGCGATGTCGTCGGGCGTGTTCGTCCAGAGGTCGAGGGGCGGGATCTTGTCGGGGAGGTATAGAGGCAGTGCCCGGGTGGCGGCCACGTCGGGACGGGACAAGGCCGCGGTCGCCGCGTAGCTGTTGGCTGCGGTGTTGCCAGTGAATGGCCCGTATGCGGTGATGCCGCCGCTGAGGTCGATCGCCGCGAGGATGTGGGGTGCGGTGTCCTCATCGCTGTCCATCAAGCCGATGGTGAACATGTCGCCGCTGTGTAGGTCGGTCATCGTCACCATGACCGGTTGCTGGTCACTGTCGCGAAACCATTGTCCGACGTCGAAGTGTTCGCCGATGACGGTGAGGAATCGGCGGTAGGCCCGATTGTCGGGATTGAAGGGTGAGCTCACATCGTGCTCCTCGTGGGGGATTGTCCGCCCGCAATGCGGCCGGGGTTGTTGGGCTGGCATCGCATCGACCCGTGCTGTGTGCGATCGGTCAAGTCGCGTGGGCGATGCCTGGACTTGGCCGGCTTTTGCCGCACGGCTGCGCTGGGAACGGCCAGTCCAGGGCGGTGTCGATTCCCGGGGCGCTGCCAGGCCCGGCGCGGCCAGCGAGTCTTGGGGGGCAGCGGCGGGCGTCGCGTTGTGGTCTGTCCGGGTCAGTCGAGGTCGCCGTCGAGGATTCGGTCGACGCGGTGCCCGACCGGCACCGTCTTCAGCGGCGGTCCAGTAACGAGTTGCGGGTCGTATGCGGCCAGTTGCTGGCGGATGGCGGCTTCGGCGAGGATTCGGCTGTCGATGCCGCGGAGGCACACTAGGTAGGTGACGGTCTGCGGGGCGGACCACTGCCCTGGCGCGGTTTCGGTCGGCTCGTGGTGGGTGACCGGTCCGGTGGTGTAGGTGATGGGCAGCATGTATTGGGGCCGGGTCGGGTAGATGTCGGCGATGGCGCGGCTGGCAGCCGACGCGGCGTCGGCGGCGCTGGCGGCGTGCACGGTCACCGGGATTGTGGCGGTGATCTCGTATTGCCAGGAGCGCGGCAGGGGCTGCAGGCCCATGGCGGTCAGGATCTGGTCGGCGTAGTCGTATCCGAGGTCGCCGGTGGTGCCGAGGCCGTTGCCGATGTCGTCGATGACCTGTCTGCGCAATGCCCGGGTCAGCGTGTTCAGCGCCCCTGTGAGCTGCGTCAGGGTCATCGGATGGACCGGGCCGTCGGGCGCCGGCGGCACGGTGAGGTCGTCGCTGGGCGGGTCGAGGTCGGGGACGTCGAGGTCCCAGACGTCGAGGTCCTCGGGCAACTGGTAGTTTTCGCCGCCGGTCAGGGTCAGCGTGTCCTGGGCTGCCAGCATGGTGCGCACACGCTGTCGTGCGGCGGCGGGCGCGTCGTCGTGGCCGCATGCTTCGACGTCTATTTGCATGGTCGCGGTGACCGACACGGTGTAGCCGAGGTTGTCTGCGCCGGGTTGCTGTGGGTTGACCGCGTGGAAGGTCAGTTCGGCGACCGTGCCTTTCTCGTCGAGCATTCGGGTGAGGGTCGCTGGGATCTCGCGTTGTGCCTGTGTCAGGGCGGTGTCGGCGGTCAGGGCGGCGACGTGCCAGTCCAGCCGCAGATTCGCCTGTACGGGCCAGATTGTCGGCAGACCGTGCAGGCCGGCGTTGGTCAGTGCCTGGTGGGCGTGACTGTGCGGCCACCAGCCGGCCCGGACGGCGGCGATGGCGGCGGTGCGGGCACGGTGAATCAGCAGAGCGAACTGCAGGCGCGCGGCGTGGAGGGCGGCGCTGGTCTCGGCCGGGGCCAACGGCATGTCCAGCCCAGCCGGTGGCGGCCCGGGTGCAGCGGTCGGTGTAGTCATCGAATGCCTTTCAGCTGAGATGTTGATGCGCGGTCGGATAGTGCGAGGCTTGGCCGCTTGCCGGCGGCTGCCGCTGTATGGCATGAGGTGAGTGCGTGCCGCCATGGCGGGACGGGATGTGGGCGGCTGGCGGGCAGATCAGGCGCTGGGGTCCGGCGAGGGCTCGGCTGCGGGTAGGTGGGCCAGCCCGGCGGCGACGGCGGCGAAGATCTCCGGCGAACTGCCAGTCGGAAGCGTCAGCAACAACTGTTGGCGGGTGTCGTCGTAGGACTCCGCGGAGATGCGAGTCTCGGTGCGGGTGAGGATGACGGTGACGTCGTAGCGGGGCCCGAACCGGTGGGCGATCCAATGGTCGAGGCCGGGCGGGCCGTTGACGAAGCTGAACTGCCACTGGGCCAGGGCTCCCAGCACCGGGTGGTGCGGGGTGCGGGCGTGGGCGCTCAGCAGCTTCTTGGGGGTGCTCTGGCGGCGGCTGCGGGCGAGATACCAGGAGATCTGCCGGTCGTCGATGTCGGCGGCGAGCAGGGTCCATCCATCGGCGAGTCCAGCTTGGAGGGCGGTGTGTTGTTCGCCGTCGCCGGCCAATGGCAACAGTTCGTAGGTGAAGTGTGGGTGCAGGCGTGGGTCGGCGAGCGCCTCGCTGGCTGTCATGTGCGGCCAGCGGCTGGTCAGCCAGCGTTCGTCGAGCACCATGACCGGTGCGGCGTCGGGGTCGGCGGGGTGAGCGGACAGGGTGGGAAGCCCGATGAGCTGCCATGACAGTGCCGCATGGTTGTTGTCACGGTGCAGGGCGTCGGTGGCCAGGTCGATGGTGCTACGTAAGTCGAAGAAGGTCAGCATGGGCTACCTCGGGATTCGTGGTGTGGGATCACCGTGCTGGTCGTGCGGGATGGCTGTATGCCGGGCCGCGGCCCTGGTCACGTCCCGCCGCGCAACGGCGTGCGTGACCTTTGTGCTGTCTGTGACGGGCTTCGGGTTGGGCGCTGGTTCAGGAGGCGATCAGTTCGTTGATCGCGGCTGCGATGGCGTGGGTCAACTCGGCAACGAGGCGGGGCCGGCCGGTGGCATGGTCGGACAGCCATGTGGAGATCTCGGTCAATTCGCCGACGAGGTCGGCGAGGTTGCTGGGCTGAGGGCCGGTGATCGTTTCGGTGATGTCCTGGACTTCGACGCCGACGAGTTGCACCAGTTCGAGTGCGGGTTTGTCGAGTTCGTCTTGGTGGCCTTCGATCTCGGTGATGGCATCGGCGAGGCCCGTGAGGACCCGCTGGGCATGGTCGACGAAAGTCGGGGGTGGCGGCATGGCGGTATTTGTCCTTCGTGGATGGTGTGCAATCGCGGTGCGGGTCTTGCCGTAAAGGGGGTTCACGGCAGGTCCCGCACGGCGGAGCGTCAGCGGCTGTGCTGCGATGGGCCGTCTGGCGGGGTTGGGGTGTCGGGTCGCAGGTCGGTCCATGCCAGTCCCGGTGTGTCGGCGGGATGGGTGGGCTTGCCGGTACGGGCACACACGACGTGGATGTTGGGCAGCCCGTCGTCGTCGATCGCGATCAGCGCGCCGATGTCGAGCAGTTCGCCGGCAGCAGCGGCGCGGGCGGCGAGCACGATCGCGTCGGTGAGGGTTGGCGCGTTGAGGACGTACTCGTCGGGCGGGGCGGCGTCGTTGTGACGGCGGTCGGTGTAGATCGCGACGGTGTAGGTCTGCCAGTTCGGTGCTTCGGCGGTCAGTTGTTGATCGACGGTGACGACCCACGGCTCGGGCAGCGGCTCGTCTTTGCCGACGAGGGCTTGGTCGTCGTCGAGGATCGCCAGGGTGGTGACCCAGGACGCGGACAGCAGCGGGCAGGCCGGGCAGAGCACCGCGACCGGGTAGAAGCCGATGACGCCGGTGCGGACGCTGTGGCCGCAGGCCAAGCTGGCGTGGCAGGTCAGGACGCGGACGGTACGCACGCGGGTCATCGCCGCGGCCCTTGGCTGTGGCTGCGGCACCGGCGCTGGTTCGGCGTGTCGCCGTTTGATGATGTGCTCACGTGGGTGTTGCTCCTCGTCTCGTGACATGGCGATCAGGACGGCCGGCGGTCCGCGGACGTCCTGCTGGGTTCTGTATGGACCCGTGGATCGCGCTGTAGATCAAGTGGTCGAAGCCGCTGCCCCTGCTGCGGCAGCAACTTCGACCAGCGACTGGCGTACAGCGGACGGCTGGTCAGCGTTCACGTAGGGCGTCGACGGCGGCGCTGGTGATCAGGTCGGCGATGGTGGCGGTGTCGTCGGCCAGCACGATGCGCCCGCCGCGCAGGGGGAGGCTGTTTTCCGGTCCGATCCACAGCAGGCCGCAGCCTGCGCGGGCGAGCCGGTCCAGGCGGCCTTGGCACAACGCGAGCTCTTGCGAGTCGAGCCAACCATCGCTGACGATGACGAGCAGGCGAGCGCTGTGCCCGGCGGCCGACAGACCGAGTTGGTCGTCGAGTGCGTCGATGGCGGTGAGCAATCCTTCGGTGGCACCGTCCTGAGGCAGGATCGGCACACCGGCCAAGGGTTGCCCGGGGCGGGTGATGGCGCGCGTCTGGTCGCCGAAGATCACCGTTGCGGTGGCCGATCCGGGTAGCCGGCTGGTGGCGTTGGCCAGGAGCCAGGTGGTGACGGCGGCCGGGTCGAGGAAGCCTGCCATGCTGCCAGAGACATCGACGGCGATGCCGGCGCGCAGCGGTGGACGCGGGTTGGGTTGGCGGGTTTTGCGCCGCCACGGTTCACTCGTCGGGGTCTGGCCCATGCGGGTCTGGATCTGGTTGCTCATCGCGGCCCGCACGCGCAGCCGGCCGGGTGGAACCGGTGCGGCGCCGATGGTCACGGTCGGCTCGCGCAGTGCCGCGTCGCGCAGCGCGCGGGTCAGTTTCCCGCATGCGGCGCGTTCGGCGTCGGCCGGTGGCCGGGTCGCCACCGTGGCGGGCCGGCGGAACAGTTGCTCGGCGGCCCGTTTCGCCGCCGCACGAATGGCCTGTTCGGTGGCGTTCTGTGCGGCACGTTGGCGGCGGGCCAGTTCGTTGAGCGCGTCAATCGCGTCGGAGTGCACCTGGGCGGCGATGACCGCGACGACCGCCTCGATCGCCTGCCGGAGGCGGCCGGCGGCCTCGGGCGCCAACTGGTGTGCGACGTGGCCCAGGGCACGAACCCACTGGTCAGCCCATTCGATCATGGCCGAATGGTCGTCGTCGCGGGTCCGTAACGCCCGGCGCCAGATCTTCTCGAGTTTGGTGAGCAGTTTGCCGCCGAGGATGGCGCGGATGGCCTGCCGGGCGTCGGCGGCCACGTCGACGGTCAGGATGCCGGCGTCGACGCGGGCCAGCAGCAGCGCGGCAGCCGTGGCGGCGTCGGCTCGGCTGAACAGGGGCGGGATGTCGAGGAGGAGTTCGGTGGTGGCCGCGGTCAGCCATTGCCGGTCGCGGGGCCGCCGGGCAAGGTGGCGGTGTTCGCTGCGGGCTTCCTCCAGCAGCATGGCCGCGTCGAGGACACGCCGGTCGCAGGTGTCGTCGACGGCTTCGGGCCATCGGGTGTGGTCGGCGTGTGCGGCTTCGTGGACCAGCAGACCCCAGCCTGTGGCGTAAAGGGGCCGCATCGTCAGGTCCGTGGGATCCGCAACCGTGGGGTCGACGGTGACGTGGTCGGCGTTGACTTCAATGGTGGCGTCGGGGACGGTCATGCACGCCGGTGATCCTTGGCCGGCGCCGGGGGTGACGATGACCGTCAGATCCCGGCGCGGGCTGAGCCGTTGAACGAGCTGGGTCCAGGTGTCCGACCAGGGTTTCCAGTCGGCGGCGATCGGCGGATGTGTGATCGCCGCACCGGCTGGGGTGACATGTGAGGCCAACGAAGGTCTCCTGTCTAGTGGTGGTGTGGTTCAGATCTGGTTGCCGACCGACAGCGGCGACAGCGGCGGTTTACGGAACGCCTTCGTCAAGGTGGCGACGACTTCGTCGCGGTCTTCGGGCGGCGCGGCGCCGATCAGGTTGGCTACGGCGTGGTCGAGGCCGATCTGCGCGGCCAGGCGCTGGGCGCCGAGCAGTTCGCGCATCTGCGGCGCCCAGCCGGCCTCGCCTGTCTTGGTTTTGCCGGACAGGACCCGGGCGGCGGCGACGAGCCTTTTGTCGACGCCCAGTTGCTGTGCCAGGTCGTAGTCGGTGGACACTTCGATCTGCGCGGTGAACCGCGACGCGAGGGCTTCGGTGAGGATCGCCCCGTGGGCGCCGGGGTTGTGCCCGGCCACGACGTAGAATCCGGGGACAGCGTGGACGGTGCGTGCGCCGTGGGCTTTCACTGTGATCTCGCCGCGGCCGTCCATCGCCGGATACAGGGCGGCCAGTACTTTGGGGCTGATCAGGGTGGCGTCGTCGGCGAGCAGAACGGCGCCGGTGGTCATCGCGACGGTGAGTGGCCCGTCGACCCACCGGTAGCCGCCGGCCCCGTCTGGCACGTAGTCGCCGACCAGGTCCCCGACGGTGGTGTCCTCGTCACCGGCGAGGGTGATCAGGTCGGGGAACGCGGCTTCCAGCAGTGAGGTCTTGCCGGTGCCGGGCGGCCCGTAGAGCAGCGCCGGGATGCCCGCCGTCCGCAGCCGGCGCAGGACCTCGATGTCTGTGCCGTCGGCCAGGCGTCGGGGATAGTACTGCTGCCCGTTCGGGCGCAGGATCGACGTGGGCTTGCCCGCCACCACTGCCACCGGTGGGGCCGCGGATGCTGGGGGTGTCGCGGTGCCGGCGGCGAACTGGAAGGTGTTGCCGACGTTCACGGCCTGCCCGAGTTCGACCAGGCGCTTGGCGGCCAGGGGCACCGCACCGTTCGTGCGGCCGATCCCGGCGCAGATCTCGGCGATCGTGAAGGCCTTGTCGGGATGGGCGGCCAGGAAAGCAAGGACGTCCTTGCGCAGCTCGTTCGGGCCGAGTTTGACCGTGCCGGAGCGGTTGAGCTTGGGTGGGGTCGGCGTCGTCATCGCATCTGCCCACCATGTGGGGGGTGCGGTCGGTCTCGCACAGCGTTGCCTTCCTAGAAAAGTGGAAGGGGTCGCGCCGGGGCCGTTGCCCTGGCGCGACCCCTTGGGTATGTGGAACTGGGGTCGCTGCCTAGGGCCGGGGCCGGGCAGCAGTGCAGCAGTGCAGCAGTGCAGCAGTCGTATGGCGCGGTCACCAGTGAGGCAAGCGCACCGGTATCTGGTGGGTGCTCGGCACGGAAGGCCGATCGGGTGCCGCCGCCGCGCCCCTTGGTGTGTCGGGTGCCGGCGGGGGCAGCGCGCTGCGGGTATTGGCTGATCTGGATCGGATAGTCGTGGTGGGCAGTTGGTCAGGCGATCGGCACCATCCTGGCGGTGTTCTGGTCGGCAAGGTCGATCAGGATCATCGGGCCGCCGTCGGCCGGCATGGCCAGTGCATAGGTCGTGCCGCCGTGCAGCACCCGGATCGGGGCGTCATCGGCGCTGGCGCCGAGCGCATGGCGGAGATCGGCGACGGTGTGCAGGGGTGCCGCTTGCCGCGTCGGCTCGCGGTGGATCTGGCCGGCGGGAGAGACGGTGTTGTTGGCGTGGCCGTTGCCGGGATCCGCGGCGGTTGCGGGCGGGGTGGGTTGCATTGCATCGCCGGGCGCGCCTGGCTCTGATGCAACGTCTGGATGGTCGCCGGTGCTCGCCGGCTCTCCGGCTTGCTTGCCGCCGCGATCGGCGGGTGTGCTGTGGTGCGACACCGAGTCGGCGGAAGCGTCGTCGTGGTCGACGGTGGGTCGTTCACTGTCTGCGAGCGCCTGCATCGGGCGATCTTCGGCTACCACGTCGGCGTCGGTGTTCTCGCGGTGGTCGATGTGTTCGGTGCGTTCGGTGTGGTCGGCGGCCCATCCGGCGAACACCTCGTGCAGGTCGTGGATGGTGGACACGACGGCCGACAGGCGTTCGAGCACGGGTTCGGCGACCTCGGCCAGTTGCTGCGGGTCCAGGCTTGTCAGGTGTCGGATGAGGCTGGTCATGCGCTGGCCGATGACGTCGGCGGTCGCGACTGCTTTGGCCGCCTTGTCAGGGTTGTCGATGGCCGGGCTGTGGCTCTTGCGGGAGCGGTGTGTGCGGGTGGCCGATGTTGGGCTGGTCATGAGGATGTCCTTTCCGGTTCTGGGCATGGCGAAGCCGCCGTCGTGGCACGACGGAGGGTTGTGACTGTTGGATGCGGCGGGCCGCGCCGACGTGCCGCGATCGGGTCACGGCTGGCACCGCGCGTGGGCCGTGCGTGCCTGCGGCGGCGGGCGACGTCGCCGGTTTGCTGCCGCCGGTGGTCGGCGGCTGGTGTCGCTACGCGACGTCTGGACGTGTGCTGGGTCGTCCGGTGTCGGGTGCCGGTGGTGTGGGGATCTCGTCGAAGCCTCGGCTGGCGGCGATCTGCAGGGCCGGTGTGTCGTAGCTGTTGGCGAAGCCGCGGCAGATCGCCGCTGGCAGTTGCGGCTCGCTCATACCGGGCAGCGTCTGATGGCAGATGACGAACGAGCCACCGGCGCGGGCCTGCGCCAGGAACTCGCGCAGATAGTCCGGGCCGAGATGCATCAGATCTCCAGGCCTGAGAATGCAGGTGCTGCACAGGTCTCGCATGAGCCGCGCCCGGCCGCTGACCGGGTCGTGGACGTCGAGGTCAGCCTCGGAATCCTCCGCGGTGTCGGTCAGGTCGGCCAGGCTCTCGGCGGTGTGGGCCTCGGCGAGTTCTTCCAGATTCGCGTAGCAGGCTGGCCAGCCGGGTTGGGGCTTGAGCGCGGCGGCGGGGATCTTGCCGGTCGCGGCGAGGAACCGGACACCGAGGTGCTCGACCCCGTGGGCGGCCAGCCACCCCGCGCAAGGCCGCTGCTGCTCACCCATGACACAGGCGACCATCGGCGCGGACAGGCCGGCCTCGTCGCCGCGGGCGCCGCAGCTGTCGCGCAAGGCAAGGACTTGCCGACCGGTCAGGGTCGGACGATTGTCGCGCCGCCACGGGCAGGATGCGCACGGAACAGATTCAGGTTGCAACATCAGGATTCCTTTCTAGACATTCGGGCACCATCTGTCTGCTGCCCGCGGTCACGGGCAGAGATGTGCGATCAGCCTGGTGCCCGCGACGGGGTTGCCGAACGGCCCTGATCTGTGTGACCAGGGACGTTCCGCCTTGACGTGTGGTTCGCGATTACAGTTCGCCGGCGATGGTGGCCAGAGCCTCCGGGATGGTGGAGTGCTCGACAGCGACCGCCAGGCGGTGCAAGTCGGCGTCGTCGAGCCGGCGGCCGATGACCAGCTTCAAACACGCGCGGGGCAGCGCCAAACAGGTCTGTTGACGACTGAGCGCGTTGGCGACGTCGGTGAGAATCGACTTCGCCTCGACTTCCGCCTCCTCCAGGTCGCGGGCGTTGTTCTCGGCGATGGCTGCGGCGTATCGGGCGTACCAGCCGGTGAGATCGGCGGCGACGTCAGCGGCAAGGACATGCGCGACGACGACCAGGGATAAGGACATCGAGGTGCCTCCTTGAGCGTGAAAGCTCCCGGCTCCAGCCGGCATGCCACGGAAGAGGCAGCTGCGGTGGGAGTCGGTGCGCGGTTGAGTCGTGGGCGGCTGCGCCCCTACCCAGACCCACGTAACAGCGGTGGGCAGGCGTGCCACGGCGGCATGCGGCATGCCTGCCCACCGGTGGATGGGTGTTCGGCTCAGCTCGCGTGTGCGGTGGTGTCGTCTGGGTCGTAGACGAACATCGCCTTCGTGGTCTCGACGCGCTGGATCTTGGCCTCGTGGGCGAGTTTGTTGCAGGCGTTGATGACCGCGCCGTCGGCGGCGTCGATGGCCTTGCCGATCGTGTGCGGAGTGACCTGCTGCCCAGGGTGAGCGGTCAGGTAGGCCAGCACTTCGGCTTGCAGCTGGTGCTTCTTGCGGATTGGCTTACCTGAGCGGGTGTACGGTCGGCGAGGCTTGTCCGCTGGCGCGTCGGCGTCCGGCGGCCCGCCGCCATCCGGAGTAGCCGTGTCATCGACGCTGCTGTCACCGTCGGCCTCATCGGGACCGATGGGGCCAGTCCTCTCAGACTGTTCAGGCTCCTCATCCACTTCTGGCCGCTCCGGCTCCTCCGGTTGCTCGTCTTCCTCGCGCTGCGAGAGGGCCGCTGCCGTGGTCCGGTCATCCGGTTCGTGAGCGGCTGCTGCGGGATCGGAGGTCTCCGGCTGTGGTTCGGTGTCTTCGTCTGCCCGTTCGTCGGCAGGCGCGCTAGGGCTGGCTGGTTCGGTCGAGTCGGTGCCGTCGGCGATGGTAGCGGCGGCGGTAGCGGTGGCTGACGGGGTCGGTTCGGTCGACTCTGTGGGCTCGGCGGCGGTCCAGATGCTGGCGTCGTCGCGGTGCACGTGTCCGGCAGCGGCGATCTTTCGCAGGCTGGCTGTGACGGTGGAGTAGCCGAGGCCGGTGCGTTCGGCGATCACGGCGGGGGTTGCCGGGCCGTGCGTCTGCAGATCGGTCAGAATCGTTTGCTGTGCGGAGGTCATCGCAGCTCCTCAAAGGGAATTGATTGCCAGAGACGGCGTAGGTGTTAGTCGGCGGCTCGTCGCTGTCCCGAGCAGCGGCACTCTGGCCTGGTGCTGGCCCGGGAAGTCACGTGTTGCCGTTCGGTCGAGGTGTCGACGTTGATGGACGCTCCACGGCGGCTGATGTACAAGTCACAACAGGAGGGCCGTCGTCGTCGCCCGTGGGCGGGTGGCAGCCGGATAGCAGCGCGGGCTGGGGTGACAGGGGCTGGCAGAAGCGGCGGCTCGTGCCGACTCCAGCCAGGCGCCTGCGGATCGGGTGGCGGCCCCGCGAGGCAGTGAGCACAAGCCGGCCGCCTGGGAGTCGAGCTGTCGGTGGGTCAGGATGTTCGGTGCCACCGCCAGCCGTCGACGGGCACCTGGCGCAGCCCGAAACCGTCTGGCCGCAGGACTTCGGCAGCGGCGGGTCCGGTCCCGGGGGTGTGCAGGTGCACGACGTGGCCTTCGACGGTGAGCCGTGCGCGGGTCTGCTGCTGACCGGCGGTGTAGAGGGCGGTTGCGAGCTGTGTGATGCCGGAACTGGTCAGCATGGGGTTGACCGGCTGGCCGATGGGGCTTTCACGGGGCACGAACGCGTCGACCTCGATGCTGGTGCCGGCGAGGGTGACGGTGGCGACGGTCAGCGGTGGTTCGGCGGTCGGCTGGGCGGTCCACGCGATGCGGGTGCGGCCGGTGGGATACAGGCCGAGCCGGTTGGGTCGCAGGATCGCCACCGGTCCGGCGTTGCGCTGGTTGTGGTCGACGCGGAACAGCACGGCGTCGGGATCGGTGAACACGATCTGGTCCCCTCCCTCGCCGTCGTACTGCGCGTTGGTGTCGTGCAGGTCGTACGCGAGCTGGAGCAGGGTGTCTCGGGACAGCCAGGGCACCACCCTGCGGTACTCGGGCTGGATCAGCAACGCCGGGTATCCGTCGGCCAGATCAGGCCGCCGCACGAAGGCGCGGCGAAATGTCAGCCCGTGATAGTTCAGGCGGGTACGGATCGGCCTCACCGTTTCGGCCCAGCCGTGCGGTAGCCGGTAGAGGCCGTCGTCGTCACGGTCGAGCAGCAACTTGCTCGGGGTGCCTTCGGCGGTGCTGGTGATGACGATCGCGGTGCCGTCTTCGGCCAGCAGCAGCTGACCGCGACCCGCGGTGTTCAGGTCTTCGCCGATGCGCTGCAGTCCGCTGCGGCTGATCGCGGCCGGTGGCGTGCTGCCGGGCTCGTGGTAGCCGATGATCGTGGCCCGGTACGGTCCCATTCCTCCGCGCAGGGTCACGTCGACCAGGGTGTGGCGGGCCACAGGCGGCTGTGGCGCTGGGCAGGGTCCTTGGTGCGGCAGTAGCGGGCAGCCCGCTGACCGACGCGGGCAGAACAGGTCCACGCCGGCGTACGGTGCGGCATCGGTGTCGGCGTCGGCGTCGGCGTCGGCGTCGTACACCAGCTGGCCGGCCAGGATGCCGCGTCCGAGCGGGGCCAGGGCGTGCCGGACGACAGCGGCGACCACAGTCGGGTCGGCGGATCCGCGCAACTGCGCCTCGACGGGACCGTCCCCGGCGGGCGGGTAGGTGAACGTGAGTAGCTCGGTGCGGATGTCGGACAGTAGCCGGCCGACCGTCTGAGGTATCGGGCCGTCGGTGGTCAGGACAAGGGTGTAGTTACGAAAGTTCATGGCAGGTGCCTCTTCAGAAGGGTGGGGCCAGGCACACCGGTCCCACATGGGCCGGTGGTGTGCCTGGCCAGGCTGGAAAGGGGCTATCGGTGGCGGGGGCGGTCGCGGTCGCGTAGCGCCGGCCGGGCGGGGATGTGGTCGATGTCGTTGCCGCTGGGCCGGTGGGCGACGACTTTGGTGGTGTCGTCTTTGGCTTCGTACATGGCCCGGTCGGCGTGTTTAAACAGCAGCGGAGCGTTCAGCCCGACCCGATACGCGGCGACACCGATCGACACGCGGACGTCCAGGGTTGGGCAGCCGGGAAGCGTGAAGGGCCTGTGGCCGATGGCGTTGCGGATCGCGATGGCGGCGCTCATGCCCGTGTCGAGGTCGCCGGGGCCGCATCCCGCGAACTCGTCGCCATGCAGGTGGCCGATCTGCCAACCGTGGCGGGCGATCGTGCGCATCCTTCGGGCGACCTCGATGATCACCTGGTCGCCGGCGTCGTGGCCGTAGGTGTCGTTGACCTGTTTGAACTGGTCGAGGTCGGCCAGCCACACCCACACCGGCCGGTCCGCGGCCAGCAGCTGGTGCAGCTGTGCCAGGAGGCCTTCGCGGTTGAGCAGGCCGGTCAGCGGGTCGTGGGCGGCGGTGTGCTCCGCTCGGCGCAGCTGTGCGCGCAGGTCGGTGACCAGTCGCTGCCGGGTAAGCCCGGCGACGGTGGCGGCGGCCACGCCGACGCCGATGGTCACCAGAGTGGTTCGCGTGAACAATGGACAGTGCTCCTCCCTTGCAGGAGCACCGGGGGCGGCGAGGGTTCCAAGCTGCGCCGTCCCCGGGCTATGCGGAAATGGGTCGGGGCCGTGCCCTCCCGGTGCTATCCCCGGGGAGACAGCGGGTGAGCGGAGGCCCCTGGTGGAGATCCACGCCGCAGTGGCGCGGAAGATCAAGTCATCGGATCCCAGATCGGCGCAGCCCCTGTGGGCCGCTTTCGGGATCGGTGTCGTCAGCGGTTGGGGGCCATGCCGATCACGCACTGGTCGGAGTTCGGCAGGTCGAGGGTCAGCCACTGGTAGCCCAGTGCGGCGGTTTCGCGCAGAGCTTCGAGGAAGGTCTTGTCTGTGCTGAACGGCGCGTCGAGGGGAAAGTCTTCGATGAAGTCGTCGCGGCCGATCTCTTCGATGTGGCCGAGGTCTTGGCGGCTTCCAGGCCCGTAGCCGTCGGCGTAGACGACCACGTTTGACTCGGGATTGGCCGGGTCGTGCAGTGGTCCGGGGATGCCGCTGCTCATCATGTAGGTGCCGTCGTCTTTGACCCACATCAGCCGTGGCCGAGGCGGCTGAGCGGCCAAGTCGGGGTTGTACGAGGGCGCGTGCTCGGGTGCGGTGACGGCGTGTTCGGCCAGCTTGAGCACCTCGTAGAGCGGGAATCTGAGCGTGATCATCGTTGCCTCCGATGGGTTGTCGATATCGCCGTCGGCGGGTGCCGACGGCTGGAAGAAGCCACAACGCCCCGCTGGTGCCAGCCAAAAGGCAGGGACTGGCGGGGCGCAGCGAGATGCGTGGCGGGCTCAGGTGGTGACGGCCTGGACGAGGCCGTGGTGGCGCAGTTCGGCCAGGGTGTGGCGCAGGGCGGCGGTGCTGGTGCGGCAGCGGCGGGCGATCGCGGTGACGGTGGCCGACGGGAACCAGTAGAGGGTGTCGAGGACGTCGGCGAGCCGGGCTGGCATTTGTGCGGTGGGGGGCGTCTGGTGTCCTGGGCGGGTGATCGCCCAGCGGGTAGCCGGTGCGGCGGGCTGCCGGCCTCGCGCGAGGGCGGCGGCGCGTCGGGCGGTGGCAGCAGGGATGCAGGGCCACAGCTGTCCGTGGCAGTGCAGTTGGTCGCAGCGGCCGGTCGGGCCGGGCCGGTGCGTGGCCAGGACCTGCTGGGCGTCATTGAGCAGGAGAACATCAACACGGCTGCGGGTGAGCGTGGTCATCGAGAACCCCTTTCCATAGGATCACGTCGATCCAGCGATGGGGCGGGCGAAAGATCAAGTCACATCGCTGCAGGCAGCGGACAGGCTGCCGAGGCGGGGGTGCGCCTGCTCGCCTCGGCAGTCCGCCGGCGCTAGTCGCGGGTCAGGGACGGCAACGTCGCGGCGAGGGCGGCAGTTTTGCCGCTGGTGCGAAACATCGACACCGCGTTGCCGGGGAGGTCGGCCACACCGTCTTGGCGTTCCTGGTAGTTGAACGGCAACCGGGCGTGCGGGCCGACTCGGAATACGGGCTGGACGGGGTGTTTGCGGGCAACTCTGGTGCCGTCGTCGAGGGCGTATTCGTCGAACGCTTTGAGGTCGAGACCGTCGATGAGCGTTTCGGTGTTACCGACACACATGACGACCAGGTCATACATGCGCCCGTCGACGATGGCGCCGTCGGGGACCGCGATCGGGTTCGCCTGGCGGGCGATCACGGTCAGCCGTTGGCCGCCGCCGTTGCGCGGGCGCAGGAACTGGCCGATGGCCTGGTATCGGCCACGCATCTGGTTCTGCCACTGTTCACACGTGGTGGGCAGGTCGGCGGCGTACCAGTCGATGCGGGTCACGTGATCCAGAGCGGCCGCGGCCACGAACGGCTGTGGCCCCAGTTCGACAAGTGCTTCGACGGCGCATTTGCCGGAGTCGCCGCCGCCGATCACCGCCGCCCGGCGGATTCCTCGTAGCGGCCAGATCGTGGCCATGCGGGTCATGAACTGGTCGAAGGTGAGGATCGTGGTGCCGTTGGCGACGGTGGCGGCGATGGGGTCGCCGAGGCCTCGGGCGTCGATGACCCGCCGTGCCACCAGCGACAGGCCGCCGTCGGTCTCGACGAGGACCCCGTCGTCGTCACCGCCCACCGACGCGACGCGGGCGCTGGTCACGACGTCGGCGTACTGCGCGAGCGCGAGCCGGATCACCAGCGCCATGTCGGTGTTGGTCTGATACTCGCCGCCGCTGGGCAGGTGGTCGGTTTGGATCGGCGCGCCGGGCAGATAGTTCAGGTTCGCGTCGGCGTCGCCGGCAGGTCCGGAAAGGCCCGGCCGGGTGTGGGAGTTGAGGTAGAAGACGGGCCGTTCGGTCATGGCGAATGTGCCGCCGGCACGGCTGGACGCCTCGAGGACAACGGGTTTGGGATGGCCGGCCTGGACCCGCACGGCGGCGTAGACGGCGGCGTGGAAGCCGCCGCCGATGATGACTTCGCCGAAGTCGACACTGTCCAGGGTCCGTTGCTGGCGTCGCGGGTCGGACCACCAGGCGTCGATGGCCTGGTCGGCGACCGTGCGGGCGGCCGGGTCCTGGGCGAGGCCTGCCAGACGGGCCTGCGTGGGGCTGGCGAACTCGGCCACGCGGCGAGTGACCGCACGCATGCGGGCGGACTCCCCGCAGCGGCGGGCGACGTCGTCCAGCATCGAGTCGATCAACGGGGATGGCTCGAACATGATGCCCCTCCAATGGGGTTGTCCGAGCACCGCAGCGGGCACTCTGCCGCCCCAGCCCGGGGCGGCAAGACAAGGGTGTCTCGCTGCGGCGCCCGGGGATGGACGTGCAGGAATGGGTTTCGGTAATCGGTGCCTCGTACAGGGCGGGCCGGCACCGATGGGTGCGTGGTGTGCTGTAGGTGCCGCCGGTGGATGGCGGCGGCTGGGCAAAAGGGGTCAGCGGGCAGGCTGAGGAGGTTCGATCGCCAGGGCGGTGATGAACGCGGTCAGTCGTGTGGCGTCGGCTGTGGTCAACAGCGCGGGCAAGGTCAGCTCGGCCCGCTTTCCGTCACGCAACGGGAACGGATAGATGATCATCGACTGGGCGGCCGGTGATACTGGGGCGGCCGGTTGCTCAGGTGCCGGTGCGGGCCGTTGCCTGCCGGCGTTTGCCGATGTGGATGGTGAGGGCTTGCCGGTGGCGGGTTTCGCCCTGGCGGCGGGCTTGCCGGTGGCGGCCGGTCCGCGGCTGGCCGCCGTTGTGCGGCGACCGGTGGCTTGCTGTGCGGGTTTGCGCTGGCGGGCGGTCAGCGCCCACAGCGGATCGTCGGCTGCGCGGGCGGTGACCATGGCGATCGCCCGAGTGAGTTGACTGAGGTAGGTGCCACGGGTGGTCCGGGTCAGACCCGGACGGGCCTGCGAGTACAGGTCGAGCAGGTCCGGTACCGACAGGTCGGCCAGGACGTCGGTGTCGAGGACGCCGACATCGTCGAGCAGGCGGCGCACGTTGCCGGCCAATGCGCGGGCCCGCGGCGCGGGCATGATCTCCAGATCGGCGAATTCGTCGAGGAACGCCCGCAGATCCGCCACGTTCACACGCTGCAGGCTGGAAGGGTCTTGTGTCATCGTTTCCGCTCCCCCGGGTTACCGGGATGTCAGCTGATGGGGCGCCGACGTCTGCGGCGCGGCTAGGCATCGGACTGCGGACAGTGCCCGCCGCGCAGAGCGGCGCAGGCGATCACCGGCCACGGTGCTGTCACATGGGGCAGGTGCAGCCGATGCCGGGGTTGTGGTCGCCGACCGCGACCGCCACGAGCAGCACGTCACCGTCGAGCGTGTATAGGTACCCGCAGACCCGGTCGCGGTGGGCCATGACCTCGCGCAGCGTGACCGGCCGCTGGGGCCGGTCCAACGCTGTGGCGATGACCTGCCGGCCGGTGGTGATTAGCGCGTCGGGACACAGATGGGTGCCGACGATGTAGTCGACGTAGGTGGCGAGGCTTGCGGTGATGGCTTCCAGCCGCACTCCGCTGTAATGCAACGCCTGTTGCTGGTCCTGCTCGCGCATGGCGGCGATCAGGGGCTGTTCGGCCCACCGTCGGACGCCGCGGTGTTCGTCGATGCGGCTGAACTGCGGTGCGGTGAACGGCAGGAAGCAGCGGGCCGGCAGCGCGGGCGCTAGGTGGCCGTACTGCTGGTGCCACTGGGTGTAGTCGTTCGTGGCGGCCGTGGCCAGAGCGCGGATCATGGGGCCGGGCAGCCAGTAGCGCACGGGAAGCGCGCAGCAGGCTAGCGTCCGGTTGGGTAACGGGCGGGCGCCGTGGGTGACGGCGTGGTGCTCGGCGTTGGTGTACAGGTGCGGGATCGGGGTGAACCGGCTGCCTGTGATCAGCCCGTCGAGGTGAGCGGCGATCTGGTCGGCCAGTGGAAGGCTGCTGCCGGCGGGAATGCACAGCAGCAGTTCGGCGCGGTCTGGCAAGCGCATCACAGGCTCCTTTCTGATGTTGAGGGTCGACGGCACGAAACCCCTGCCGGGATGCCCGGCGCAGGAGTGTTCGCGACGGCGGTGGGTGTGCACAATTTCGGCGGGCACCTGGTGAGTGCCCGCCGGGTCGGTGACGCCTTGTGGGTGTCAGGGTTTGCGGCGCAGCCGATGGTTGGCGGCTACGCCTGCCAGTTCGAGTTCCTGCGCTTCGGTGCGCAGGTCGGGGGCTGACAGTTCGGCGTTGTCGCACATGAGGTTGCAGCGGGTGGCTGTGGCGATCATGGCGTCGACGGCGTCGGTGATGCTGGCGTGCCCACTGGTGGTCAGCAGCCCTTCGGAGCCGCCGGTGGGGTCACTGGTGTGGAAGTCACCGACCGCGACGAAGCCCGGTTCAGCGCCGGTCACGGTGATTCCGGTCAGGGTGGGCAGGCCTCGCGCGCTTATCGGGTGGGCGGCACACAGGTCCCGCAGATCCACCAGTTGCTGGGCTGCCACGCGCATCAGGTCGCGGATCGAGTCGGCGTTCTGCTCGGCGTGGCCAAGGTGATCGCCGCAGTACGGGCCGAGTTCAGCCAGGCAGTCGCCGACGGAGGTGACCAGGTCGGACAACCCTGGCAGCAGAATCCGCAGATCGGTTTCGGCGTCGAACAGCAAAGCGATCGGCACGTTACGTGCGGCGTCGACCGCCCTGATGACGGCGTGGTGGGCCACAGCAGGCTGGTCATCGGTCAGCCACGTCAGCGGGGCGCGGCAGGTGACGAACTTCTGAGCGAGCATCGCTTCGATCTGCGCGGTGCGGACCTGCCGGAACAGGGCGGTCCCGTGCTCGTTGGTTGCCACCGGGTCGGCGACGGTCAGCACGAATGCCGGGGTCACCAGGTAGGCGGTGTCGTTGTGGACGAGCAGCGGGGTGAGGGTCAGCTCGTCGACGACAGCGTCCAGGCAACCGTGGATGGTTTCCAGGGGATGGTGGGCCAGTTGCGGCACAGCGTCGGCGAAGCCGAGCGGGTCGAGGATCGTGAAGGGCGACGGTTGCACACGTGCCTCCTGACAGGTGGTCGGACGATCACGACCACACCGCCGAACCCACCACACATCAAGCCACATCGACCGAAGTTCGCTGGCGGCGAAGCCGCCTGAGCCGAACCGCCGGTGAAGCCGAGCTGATTCCGGCGAGCCCCGGACGAGCTCCGTGTACCCGCTGGTGTGCCGGTTAGGCCAGTCGCCTGGCCAGGCGCTGCATCTTCCGGTGACATCGCACCGTCTGCACGAGCGTGCTCGACGCGTCCGGCCAGACCAGCACCAAGTCGGTGCACAGTGCGGCAGCCGCGAACCTGACGTCTTCGGTGAGCCTGGGGGCAAGGATCGTGACGTCGGCTCGCGGATGGAGTTGGGCTGCGACGACCTCGGCGAGCGCGTCGTGGTGAATGAAGACGTGCGCCGCAGAGGCCCACACGCCGGTGGCCTGTGATGGGGTCATCACACGTAGCGCTGTCGCACCCGGCAGCTCGCCGAGCGTCTCGAGAACGCCTGCCGGGTCAGCGGTGATCAGGACAGAGTCGGCAAGACTGCCGCGGCCCGGCCGGCCCAGTGCCGTCCCGATGAGGCCACGCAATTCCGTGGCGACAGAAGCCCGCTCCCGCTCCGGGATCTGTACGGCTGATGCGCCAAGTGGGATCACGTGGCAGCTCATCGTCGCGTCGACGACCATCACCGTGTGGTAGTCCGGCAGCCAGACCCCGGCGGCGATCGTGTCGGGCTCCAGCCAGGTCCACCGGTAGGACAAGACCATCAGGCAGGTGGCCACACCGCGGTCCCATTCGCTGATGAACGGCGGCACACGCCAGCCGTTCGCGTCGTTACGTGCCCAGATCAGCGTCGGCTGCGGCCGAGCGGTGAGGCCGAGTTCCTCGAGTGCCGCCTGGATCAGGGCGGGATCAAGCATCACGTCTTCAGGCATGTCCATTGTCCTTTCACGAGCAGGTGGGGGTTGGAAGGTGGTGAGCGGCAACCGGTGCCAGGGCAGGGTGCACCCGCACGGGTGCGATGGCAGGCTGGTGAGCGATGTGCCGTGCCCGGGTGGTGGCGCCTCGGAATCCTCCAGGGGGCATCGTCGGCCGCCCAGGGCCGCTGCGGATGACGAGGCGGCATACGCGGGCGCGGGATCAGCACATTGAGACGGTGTCAGGGCGAGGATGGGGGTCATGACCGTCGACAGCCGCAGTCCGCACAACGATCCCCGCATGCCACGGCCGACGCGAGCCGACGAACGCACGACCATGACCGCGTTCCTGCGCTGGCATCGGCTGACGTTCGAGGTCAAATGTGCAGGCCTGTCAGCGGCCGAGTTAGCACGGCGCAGCGCCGGCCGGTCGACGCTGTCGCTGCTGGGCCTGATCCGTCATCACGCCGAAGGCGAACGTTTCTGGTTCCGGCAGGTCATGGCCGCAGAGAATCCTCCACCGTTGTTCGCGGGGGATGGTGATGTGGCGTTCGCTGTCACCGGCGATCCTCACCTGGTGGCGCAGGCGTGGCAGATGTGGCGCGAGGAGGTCGCGTTCGCCGAGCGGTTCGTCGCCACCGCATCCGACCTGGACGTCGTCGGTGACGAACCCGGCGCTGGACCGGTGAGCTTGCGCTGGGTGCTGTTGCACATGATCGAGGAATACGCACGCCACAACGGCCACGCCGATCTGCTGCGTGAGCATATCGACGGCCGGACAGGACTCTGACCGGCGCCCGGCTACGCGACGCAGCCGGTGTGGTTGCTGCGGCGGGTCATTGTGACCTCGGCTGCCGTCGTGGCATCGTTCGTCGCGTGACCGCCGAGCAGCACCTCGCCGACTCCCTCGCCGGGCTGGCCAAAGCCATGCGGACCTGGCCGGCGACACCTGCTACCGCAGGTTGGAAGTACCGGTCGTTTCCCGAACTCGTGCTGGCCGAAGGGCGGCTGTTCACCCCGTCGCCCACGCAGGCGGTCCCTGTCGAGTGGCGCGCCGCCCCGTCGACGTGCTACGTGTCGGCCACCCTGTGGGCAACCCAGTCCGAGATTGCCTACGTGGAAGGCTGGGCGTCAACGGATCTGCTGTACTTCGGCACCGAGCACGCCTGGTGCGCGAAGCCAGGCGAGTCTGCCGCACTCGATCCCACGTGGGACGAGCCTGGCCAGGCCTACCTCGGTGTCGCGTTCCACCCGACCTGGCGGCGCCGATATGCCGTGCCGAGCCTGTTCACCGTCGAACATGAAGTCGGCCGCAACCTGCTGCAGCACGGGCTGCCCGATGAGGCACGCATAGACGTCGGCCAGCCGTTACCGGACCACGGTTGACGGCCATGGACCTCACTGTCGAACCTGGCGCCGACCGCACAACTCATCTGATCGCCGAACGAGCCGCCTCGCGGGTGGTGCGTCACCTTCGGCATGCCGGCGATACCGCCGCGGCCGCCGGACGGCTGCGCGTGCGTCTTGAAGACGGCCCCGAGCACGAGCGTATCCTTGCCGCCCAGGCACCCGTCGATCTGGTCGTGCTCGACGGGCACGGATATCCCGATGACCGCCGGGTCGGCCGGATGAGACTGTCCTCGCTACGCTCCCACACCGGGGGCATCGAAGCCCCTGCTGTCATGCTGGGCTACTGCTGGGGCGCCGAACCTCCGCTGATCGACGCCCTGGCCGAGTGCCTGTGCGGCCCGACCGCGGTCCTGGCGTGCGCCGGCTCCGCACCGTATGAGCGCGGCGAAATCCTGCTGACCGAACTTCTCCTGCGCCTGGCCCGCTGTGACGGGCCGATCGTGGCCGACAGCATGTACACGATCATGAGCGCGACGGTCGACGCGGCACGGGCACAGCACGCGCGTCGGCATTGGCAGCGTTGGCGTGCGCTGCTCCTCCCAAGACATTTGTAGGTTCACGTCAGAAATATCGGAGGCGGTGCTGTTGACCTGGCGTTAGCTCAGGCTTTCTCGTCGATTCGTCGGCGGACTCTTCTCACCGATCTGTCGTTTTCTTGAGGATCTTGTTTTGGTGGGGCGAGTCCAGGGTCCGATTTGGCGAGGCGGGAGAAGTCGCATTTAGTGGCAAGCTGGCCGCGTGCGTTGCCTGGATCTTTGATTTGGCGGTCTTGTCGTAGCGGGCTCCTACGATGTACCGGTGACGCGATTCGTGCAGCAGCCTGACTACGAGGGTGCGGAGTTCATCGACCTGTCGATGGCCAGCGCGACCTTCCGCGAGGTGGATCTCAGCGGCGCCCGGATGCATGGCGTCCTGCTGCTCAACGCCGACATCGACGGGGCGATCGACGGGCTGCGCATTAATGGCGTGGAGATCATGCCGTTGATCGAAGCCGAGCTGGATCGCCTGCACCCCGAACGGCTGCGACTGCGACCGACCACACCCGAGACAATGCGCGACGCGGTGGATGTCATCGAGGAGCTGTGGCACGCGACGGTCCGACGCGCAAGCGCGCTGCCGGAGGAAGCCGTCTACAGATCAGTGAACGACGAATGGTCACTGGCCCAAACCCTGCGCCACACGATCTTCGTCGTGGACGCATGGTACGGCCACGCGGCGGCCCTTCGCCCGAACCCGTTCCATCCGATCGGCGTACCCGCATCGTTCACCACCAACGGCGCCGAGTTCGGCATCGACGAGTCAGCCGCGCCCACCCTCGGCGAAATCCTCGCCGTGCGCGCCGAGCGGATCGCCGATCTGCGCTCGTATCTGGCGGAGGTCACGCAGGAGGAGCTGGACCGGGTGCGGGGGCCGAATACCGCGATCGGCTGCCCGTCGCCCGCCGAACGTACGGCGGCCAAGTGCCTGCAAGTCATCTTCAGCGACGAGTGGGCGCACGTGCAGTTCGCCAACCGTGACCTGGCCACCTTGGAACAGGAGTATGCGTGATGCTCCGCGGGGTCCGAACCCACCCGACGGCCATGCGGGCATGCGAGACAGCGCCGTCTGCGATGAGACACGGCGACGAACGTCTCACCGATTTGTCGGAAGCGACAAGTACGCCGACAGATCGATGAGAAACCGAAAGATCTACTGAGAACCTACAATCATTCTGACGTGCCCAGTGGGACGCCGCGCGCTGCCATGAAGGGCACCGGATCCACGCCGCCGGCAAACGATCGGTCGCCACCTAGATGGGTTTCGAAATGCAGGTGCGGACCGGAGGAATGCCCAGATGTTCCGACCAGGCCGATGACCTGCCCGGCCTGTACCCGGTCACCGACGGCCGCGAAAGGCCGTTGGACCATGTGGCAGTAGCGGGTGATGATGCGGTCAGCATGCAGGATGTCGACGAACCAGCCGCAGCCGGGTGTGCTCGGTGACCCGTCGTGGTC
This sequence comes from Hamadaea flava, assembly GCF_024172085.1. NCBI lineage: Bacteria > Bacillati > Actinomycetota > Actinomycetes > Micromonosporales > Micromonosporaceae > Hamadaea > Hamadaea flava. The sequence goes on from NZ_JAMZDZ010000001.1 coordinate 2,255,440, forward strand.
GCAGTTGCCGACGTCGCATTTGCTGACGATGACCGTGCCGGCGGCTGCGGCGTGGATCTGGGTGTTGCGGGCGGCGCCGAGGTCGACACCGTTGTGGGTTGGGCGGCTGCTGGTGCGGAACCCGGACACGATCGGCGCATGGACCGGTTGGGTCCATCCCCCGGCACTGATCGGGTCGCAACCGTCGAGCGCGATGCCAAGTTGCGCTGACGCCACTGCCACCAGTGTCTGGGCTGCCGTCGTGTGTTTGGCGTAGGCGTCGGGGTAGGCCGAGCGTTGCACCGCCTGCGCTGCCTCGGTCAAAGCCATGGTGCGCCAGTTCGGGAGTTTCAGCAGCTTGGTGTAGAACAGTTTGGTTGCGATCGCCGGGTTCATCAGGTCGGCGGGTGTACCCCAGCCGGCCGATGGGCGTTGCTGGAACAGGCCGAGGCTGTCGTGGTCGGTGCCGATGCCGTCGTGCGGGATCGCCAGCGATGCGGGTACCGCCGGGTTGGCGAGGTTACGCAGCCCCGATTCCTGCAGCGCGACTGCGACTGCGATCGTCGCCCCGTACGAGCCGGCACCGGCCTCGTGTCCGGCCCGCACGATGACGCCCGCATACTCCAGCTGCGCTGGGGTGACCGAGGTGCCCGAGCCGGCGGTGGTGGCAGGCTGGGCACAGCCGCTCGCGGCCGACCCGAACCCGCCGAGTACGGTCACCGCGCCGAGCAGTACCACTGTGAGGACGCCGGCGACCAGGCTGGCGAGGAGCTTTCCGATTCCGAACATTGAGGTCCCCTCTCCGAGGCGGGCTGACGTTGCCGGTCCGCGGTGGACGTTGCGGGCTGGCGGTGGCGCTCTATCGGGCGCCTGGGATGGACGGCGGGACCGGCACACGTTCCAGCGGTCCGTCGAGCGTCCGATATAGATCTCTGCCGGGTGAGCAGGGATGTGGGCACGCCGGTGGCGGCGTACGCTCGATGGAGCGGCCCGGATCGGCGTTCCCCCGTGATGCCGAACCGGGCCTTCACCATGTCGACCGGCGGAGGTCGGTAGCCGTCACCGCAGGAACATCGCGGCGGGCAGATCACCCGAGGACGCCGTGGCCTATGTGTTGTTCAGGCCTGGCGTCGGCCGAGCCTGTCCCGCGCTATCGACAGTCGTCGAGGGTGAGGATGTGTGCGTCTTCCTCTTCTGGATGAAAGACGTCGCCGACACGCGACCAGTGCCGGTTGCAGGCGCCGCATCGCCACGCTTGACCGACACCCGGAGGTCCATATATCCCGTCGAATCGCAGCCTGGCGGACGCCAGACAGTCGTGATCGTTCTCGCCGGCCGGCCTGCGCCCCGGCGGCGGGGTCTGCGCCGGACTGGGTTGCTGGTAGCGCAGCAGGCCGGTCGAGGCCAGGGCGTCGCAGGTGGCGGCGAGCCGGGTGGCGGTAGTGGTGATGTAGCGGTCGTCGGCGCCAGGGCTGCTGATCAGACCTGCGTCGTAGAGCAGATCGGGGTGGCTGGGGGCGTTGTCGCGCAGGTCGTTGAGGGCGAGTGCGACGGCGTGCCGTGTTCCGGCGGTGATCCATGCTGCGACGTCGGCTGGGGCGACGGTGATGGCGTGGGCGAGCCGGTCGGTGTAGGTGGTGTAGCCGAGCCGTTCGGCGTGGCGGGCGACCAGGAACAGCATCGCGGCGGTTTGCTCGTCCCGGACCGGCGGTTGTAGGACGGGCCAGGCGGCGCTGGCCGGCGCGCTCATCGCAGGTCCAGGTAGTAGTCCAGCAGCGCGACGAGAGCCTGCTCGCGGCTGTCGTGGATGTTCAGGTTCGTCCGTTGGCCGCGGCGGTTGTCGGCCGGGTTCTGGTATGCGGCCGTCTCGACCCGGGTGCCCGCGACCCTCACATGGCCGAGGATCGTGCCGGTCCTTGTGTGCTGGCGCAGCCGGTTCGCCGTCACCGGCGGGCAGACGATCAGGTCGGTGGGGTCGCTGGCTTCGGGCACCGATACCGCCAGCAGGCTCGTCTGGCCGAGGAACGGGTGCTCGATCGTGATGGTGTGCCGGTGTACGGGCCGCGACCGGAAGCGGGCCTCGACCGCGGTGACGATAGCCGTTGACCCGGCGTTGTGTAGCGCGGCCCGCGCCGCCTGGTGGTAGGCGATGCGTTCGGCGTAGGTGTGCCAGACCCGTGGCAGGATCGGCAGTCCGAGCGGTTCGTCGGCGCCGGTCGGTGCGAGCAGTTGCCCGTCGACGGTGACCAGGGCGTCGCCGAACAGGGCGCTGTCGATCGTGTACGGCACGTAGACGGCTACGCCGGCTTGCAGAGCGGTCAGGCCGGGTCCGTAGTCGGCGCGCGGGAACTGGGCGTCGCCGTTGTGTTCGGCGACCCGCATGGCTCGGATCCTCGGCTGGGCGTGGAACCGGTCGATGCGCTCGGCGGCGTCGCCGCCATGGTTGGGGTCGACGTAGGCGCGCAGCGGTGCGGCTTCCTCGGTGCCGTAGATGGCGGTGAGCCATGCGTCGTATTGGGAGATGGCCGCGTCGGCGGCGGCTCCGCCGGCGGTCGTGGTGCCGAGCAGCCCGAGGGGTCCGGCGGTGTCGGCTTTGCCGGCGAACGGGTCGAACTCGGCGGCGTTGCCGGTGAACAGCCATTGATGGGCAAGGCACGCCCGCACGGTGTAGGGGGCGAGGGCGGCGATCAGCTGATGCCGCAACTGCGATCGGGAGTGGTCGGCGGCGGGCAGGCAGACGAGCACCTTGACCGACACCGAGTCGATGCCGAACAGAGAGAACATGTGGATGTGCTCCTTTTCGGAGGGTGGGCATGCGAAAATGGCCGCCCGGCAGGTGTCGGGCGGCCGCATCGGCTAGCAAATGGGGGAAGAGGAAAAGGTCCGTGTCACGCACGGACGGTCAGTGGTGGTGCCGCCGGCGGCGGCTACCTCACATCGAAGGGGCTACACGTATGGGTGCGCCGCCGGGCACCATGCTCCCGGCGGCGCGCACCCCAACAGGGATTGATGTTGGGGGTTTAGTGAAGACGCAGGGCGATCAGCCGCTGCCGGGTCGGCAGGGTGGACAGGATCTGCCACGCGTTCTTCAAATAGTCCAGGCGGGCGGTGACGCTGGTGTCCGCAGGCCGAACGACCTTGGCCCGGTCGGTGACCAGAGCGTCCCCGCACACCTCACGCAGAGCGCAGAACCGGCCATACGCCTCGGGTCCGGCCTGATACAGGCCGATCTCGAGGGGATCGAGGTCGATGGGCCCGCCGCACGCGTTATGCACCAGCATCGCGACGATGCGTGGCTGGCCGCGGAAGTCCTCCCACGCCTGTTTGCGGGAGTACTTCTCCGGCTTGGCCTCATGCGCGGCGAGGAAGCTAGCCCACTCCCGGGCAACCCGGGTGCCGTCCACTGCCTGCTGCCACGTCTGATGCCGCAGCATCGCCTGATACCAGGCGTCGTGCTTGGTCAGCGTCAGGTCGAGACGACCCAGACTGCCACCGGCAGCGGCCACGATCTGGCCATGCTGCTTGCGTACGCCGGTCAGCCCCCGACTGGTCCAGCTACGGATCCAGCTGATAAGGCCCTTGCGGGTGACAGCGAACCGTGTCACCGGCGTCGGCGTCGTGTGCCCGATCAAGCCTTCAACGGCGACCGGCAGCCAGCAGCCGCCGTCTGCGGGCAGGCACACGACCAGCGTGCGAGTGATGGTGGACCCGTCGGGGGTCGTCTCCTGGAACATAGCGCTGCTCCTGTCTCGCCCTTGCGGGCGTTGTCGGGGTGGGATCCCGGCCGCAGGGACGAGCGGAGGTGTCACGGGCGAAGGTCACCGAGTCGACCAACCCCGGAAGGGGCGGGTGGGCCTGGTGGGCGCCGCGTGTCTCCGAACATCCGGGGACGGGGTGGTGCCAGCTGTTCGTCGATACGAACGGCATGGACCGTAGCCACCACCGCTGACAGGCCCGAAGAGGCGAAACCGGTCTGACCTGCACTGTCAGCCACAGCGCGTGTAACAGCCGGCTGCTGTCAGCCGCTGTCAGCGAACATCGGGCGACGGCAGCGCAGGCAGATCGGACAGCCGCATCCGCACCCCCTGCCTGCCGATCTGGAGCAGCCCGGCTTCGGCGGGCTCGTCGGGGTGCAGGCCGGTCACCACGAGCAGGTCACCGATGTGCGGGGCCAGGGTCTGGTGCACGGCGTGTTCGTGGCTGGCAGTGGACACCCAGATCAGGATCGGCAGACAGGTGCCGGATTCTGTCGCCGACCGGTAGTCGTCCAAGCGGGCGATCAGCGCCGTAGGGTGCTGGCTGCCGGTCTCGAACTCGAGGAAGAACCCGACCCGCCGCCCACCTGCCGACCATTGGCCGTAGGCGTCGGGATGCACATCCGGATACCCGGCAGCGGTCTGCTGCTCCGACCACCATTCGGCCAGTTCGCAGCCGGCGTGGTGGCGGGCGTAGGCGTGCAGGCGGATGAAGAACTCGTTCACCCCGATCTGATGGCCCAGCCGGGGGCTGGCGGCGATCGCGGCGTTGCGTTGGGCCAGCACAGCCGATCGCGGCGACGCGAGTCCGAGGACCGCGTGGGTGTAGCGGGCACCGTTGAGCCCGAGGGTCCAGCCGACCCGGGCGGCCGGACCGCCGAGGTAGCGGGCGACCCGGGCCACGAACCCCAGGTCCCGCAGGGTCGACAGGCGCAGCTGCGCCGCGCGTTGGGAGCCGAACAGCGCGCGCAGTATCTGGTTTCCGGTCAGCAGCTGGTGATGGTGTAGCCACATCAGTAGCTGCTCATCGCGGGGGGTGAGCCGGTGGATGACGTTGACAAGGTCACGTACGGGTACAGCGGACATAGAGGTGTCTCCTATTGATGACGAGGTTCGCGGCCGAGGCCGCACAGGCGGCAGACCGACAGGGGGTGAGGTTGAGGAGGGTGAGGTGACGACGGGGCGTCGGCCCCATGAGAGGAATCCCGTAGGGAGTTCCAGTCGGCGGCAGTTCGGTTCGGGCAGGTCACAGCGGCTGTCAGCTTTCGCTGTGGGTTTCGCGTAGCTGACGGCACTTGTCGAAACCCGGTGCGCAGGAGTGTGCGAAACCCTTGCCGCATCAGGGTTGTGACGGCTATGACTGTGGCGGCGTTGGCGTGGTGGGCTGCTGGCGGGCGTCGCGGGCGGCCCGTTTGGCCTGGTCGGCTTTCATGGCCCGTTTGGCGCTCTTACGCAGCGCCGAGTCCGGCTGCGGCGGGTGGGCGGCTGCGACGTGTTGCCGGATCGCGAGGGTCTCCCCCACCACAGGTGGCATCGGCAGGGTGGTCATGGTGAACGCCCGGGTTTCCTGCCCGCTGATCAGCAGCCTTGCGGCGACGTGCCGGACGTCGAGGTGCGACAGGTCGTGCGCGTCCAGTTCAGGTTCGGTGTGCTCGGCCAGAACCTTCGCATCCCGTGGGGACACGGTGAAGAACAGTTTCGAACGGGCGTTCGCGGCGATCGCTGACAGCACGTCGGGTGGCAACTGGTCCAGGTGTTGATGGGCGAGGACCATCGACAGACGGTAGCCGCGGGCTTCGGCCAGCATGTCAGCGACCGAGTTGTTCAGGTTGAGGAAGTTTTGGGCCTCGTCGAGGTAGAGGGTCGCGTCGCGGCGGGTGTGTTCGGGATGGGCGGCGCGGGCAGTAGCGGCCTGCCACACCCGGCCCACCAGGAGGCTGCCCAGCACGCGGGTGGTGTCTTCGCCGAGTTGGCCCTTGGGTAGCCGGCATAGCAGCAGCCCGCCGTCGAGGATCTGGCCCATGTCGAAGGTGGATTTCGGGCTGCCAATGGTTTGCATCACGAACGGGCGCAACAGGAACTGGCGCAACCTTGACAAGACCGGGCCGATGACCTGCGCGCGGGCGGCGGGGTTCATGCCGTCGTACCAGGCCCAGAAGCCGTGCAGCCCGGCCGGGTCGTCGAGGTCGGCGGTGAACCGGGCCCGGAACGCGTCGCTGTTGAGCAGCGGCGGGACTTCCGACAGGGTGGCGTTGGCGTGCCCGCGCAGGGTCAAAAGCGACACCCGCAAGGTGTCGTCGATCCGTGGTCCCCAGAACTTGGAGAAGATCCGGGCGAACACGCTGGTGATGTTGTCGACGGCCAAATGTTCGTCGTCGCCCTCCAGGGGGTTCCAGGCGACGTGGCCGGGCTGATCGGGGTCGATGATGACCACCCGGTCCGCAGCCGAAGCGGGCAGCCGGTCGAGGATGTCGAGGATCAGGTCCCCGCGTGGGTCGATGACGACCGCGCCGCGGCGGGCTTTGACGTCGGCCAGGACCATGTTCGCCAGCAGTGTCGACTTGCCTGCGCCGGTCTTGCCGGCGATGTGCAGGTGCTGGCGGGCGTCGTCGACGGGCAGGGCGACCTTGTGGCCGCCGACCTGAGCCAGACCCAGCACGCGGGTGCCACGTCCGCCGGTCGGTACCGCGACCGGCACGGGGACGGCTTTGGCGCGGGCCCGGTCCAACCCTGGCACGGCCAGATCGTCGGGCAACTTCGCCAGGGCAGCCAGTTCCGGCAGGGAGGCCATGAACCCGCGGCGCAGCCGACGGGCGGAAAGGACCAGCGCCGGGTGGTGCAGGCGGCGCCGGCGCAGACTGTTGCGGCCAGTGTGCGCGGCGAACGCCGCCGCGATCTGATGCCCCCTACCTCGCAGCCGCGGTGTCACCTGCGCTGTGTCGGCGGATTCGTGGGCGGTGACGGTCACCGCGTAGCGGATCGCGACCTCGAACAGCGGGTCGGTGGCGGCCTTGTCGGTGACCGCGCGGATGTCGCGTTCGGTCAGCGGATCCCGCACTGGCGGCCGCCGCAGCCCCGCTGTGCTGGTGCGGGCGGGGGTGAATAGTTCGAGCAGCAGGGTGATGGGTAGCAGCGTCAGGGTGACGGCCAGCCGCAGCGCCCGATCGGCGGCAGAACCGGTGCCCGCGCCGCGCATGGCGCGGGGAACCTGGCGCAGGCGGCGGGCACGGCGGGCGGTGGCCGGGCGCGCGAGGATCTGCACGACGGTGCTTTCATCGCCGCGGGTCTGCGCCCCGGCCGACAGCAGCGGCCGTAGCGGATCGGTGTCGTAATCGAGGCGCATCGGCAACGCGTCCGGATAGCGGGGCGTCAGCTGCCCTCCGGCCACCTGAGCCTCGGCGGGAATCGGATCCGCGGCGTTCTGACGGGTGGTGACGGTGGCGCTGGGCCACGCGGCACGCACGGCGGCTTCGGCCGCGCCGGGCGGCACCGTGCCCGGCACCCACAGGGCGATGGTCAACTGCCGCCCCAGCCACGTGTATTCGAGGCCGATGTGGGCGGTGCCCCACAGGCGGCGGCGCCAGGTCGCAGGGATCAACAGTCCGGTCAGCGCCCGCCACAGATCAGCGGCACCGGCCGGGTCAACCTGTGGTGGTGGCGCGATGACGATCGTGCGCGCGCCGGTGGCATGGTGCTGGTGCCGCCATCGAGCGATCAGATTCGGGATCGTGATCCAGCCCGCGACCGCCATCACGACGGCGACGGCGATGAGAAATCTGTAGTAGATGACCTGTGCCCAGATCGTGGTCAGCTGATTGGAGAGGGGGTTGGCAGACATGGCATGAAGCCCTCCTGCGAAACACGCGCCGCAGGCCACCATCGACGGATGATGGCCTGCGGCGCGTATAACTGAAGGCACGTGCCGCGAGGGTTCGCGGCCGGACGAGTGGTCAGCGGGATAGGGCGCTCAGACCGGTGCGTGCAACGGAGTCCTCGGTGGTCGAGGCGACGACCTGGAACAAGGTCCGGCTGACGCCGCAGACCAGAAGCGCGGTTCCCCGGTCTGCCGTGAGTAGGGCGCGTGCTTCGCCGGCTGTCAGCGCGAACCGGTCAGCGACGATGTCGATGGCTTGGGCCGATTGCTGCAGCAGGATCTGGGTGGCGCTGTTGTTCACCACCGCCATGCCGAGCTCGGATGCGAGGAGGTCGGCGGTGTCCTGCGTGACCACGGTCAGGCCCGCGCCGCGTTTGCGGGCGGTCTTGGCCATCTTGAGCAGGAACTTGGCACCCTCGCCGTCGCGCATGAGCACCCATGCCTCGTCGACGATCACCAGCCGCCGGTGCAACATGCCGTCGCCGCTGGCAGTGTCGATGAGGGTGTCGATAGCGTCGAGGGCGAGGAGCATGCCGACCGGGCGGACCTCGTCGGCTAGATGGCGCAACGACCACACGGTCAACTGCCCGTCAGGGCGGGTGGTGGTGGGTCCGGCGAACAGGGCACTGTGGCTGCCGTGTGTCCAGGGGTGGAGCCGGTCAGCCAGACGCTTGCCGGTGTCGCTGCTGGCGCGCAGCACGTCGGCCAGGTCGGCCAGTAGAGGTGCCGACCGGTCCCAGGTGGCCGGGTCGGCGGTGATCCCCGCCTTGCGATAGCAGGCGATCGCCGCTTTGTCGACGACGGTGTGCTCGTCAGCGGTCAGCCCGGTGCCGGTGCGGCCGGCCAGCATCACGTCGAGAAGCGTGTGCAGGAATTCGATCCGCCGGTCGAGTTCGTCGGGGCGGCGGATCTTGGCTGGCAGGTCGAGGGGGTTGAACCGGACCTCGGGTGCGCCGAGGGCGATGGTGGTGCCGCCGACCTGGGCGGCGAGAGCGGCGTATTCGTCGTCGGGGTCGACGACCGATACGCCGATGTCCTGGGGCAGGGCGCGCAGGATCTCCAGTTTGGTCAGGTAGGACTTGCCGGCTCCGGATCGGGCGAGGACGACTTGGTTGTGGTTGGCGGCCGACCATCGGTCCCACCAGGTGATCCCGGTGCCGCCGGCGGTGAGCCCGTACAGCTGCCCGCCGATGGTGGGTGGGTCCCCGGGTAGCGGTGCGGGCAGGTCCGAGGCGGCGAGCGGGAATGCCGCAGCGAGGCTGTCAGTGTCAAAGACCCGCCGCATCCCGATCGGGTCCACACCGAGGGGCAGGGTGGCGGTCCAGCCCTGCAGCTGCCGCCAGGTCACCGGCCGCAGGTCAAGGAGCATGCTCGACGCGGTGGACAGCAGTTGGGTGGTGGCCTCGGCGAGCTGTGTTTCGGTGTGGGCGTGGACGGTGAGGTAGATGCCGGTCCGGGTCAGGCGGCTGGCGCCGCGGGCGACCCGGTCGGCCAGCCCGGCCGCATCGGCGGCGACCGCATCGACCTGCGGGTCGCCGAGTTTGCCGCTGTCGGCGTCCAGGCGGCGCGACGACTCGAGACGGGCGCGTTGCCGGCGCAGGAAGTCCGCGGCGACCGGTGCCGGGATCGGTTCGATGTGCACCGCGACGTCCAGCCACTGCGGCAGGGTGAACAGCGCCGCCAGCCACCCGGGGCCGACCTCGGGCGGATAGCCGGTGATCGCGAACGTCGCCGCATGGTCGTCGCCGATCATCACCGCCGACGGGCTGACTTTGACCGCCGACGGGCCGCACGCGATGGTCACCTCAGCGCCGTCCACCGCGGTGTCCGAGGTGTTCCGGCCGGGCCGGATGGTGCTGCCGATCGGCTGGCCGGCGACCGCCCGATGCGGGCCGGCCGGGGGCTGGTAGGGGTTACACGCGGCTGCCAGAACGCTGGTGACGGTGGGTCCGTCCAGGATGCGGGTCGTCGCGCCGAGCCCGCGCAGGCTCGCTGCGGTGCCCGACAGCGCCCGGGACACGGCGGCTGGGTCGCGGCCGGTGTGCACGATCAGGATCTGCCGGCGCAGCGGGTCGGCCTGCTCGGCGACGTCGTACAAGAACGCGGCATGATCGAGGGCCGTGTCCCGTAGCGGCCCGTCGGGCATCGCCGAGGCCCGGTCGACGATCGCGTCGGCTGCTGGGGACAGGTCCCAGCGGCGGGTGGAGACCACGATCTGCGTCGGGGTGGTCAGGGTGTTGAGCCAGCGGCCGAACCCGGCCAGCAGCGCCGCTTGTTCGGCGGGCACCCGCAGGTCCAGGTTGATCGTGGAGACGGCGACGACGCCGGCGACCTGGTTGCCGTGGCGGATCAACCCCGCGGGGTCGATCGCGTCGGCGGGCAGCCGTAGTGGTCCGAGCTTCGCAACCGTCGCGTCGGTGCGCACGGGCACGCGCTGGCCGCCCGCGCCTGGGGCCAGGAGTTTGCGTGCGCGCACGAATCTGGCAGCGTGGCCGAGCCAGCGGTCCAGGCCGAGTCCGTCCCGGCGGCCGACCGCGACCGCGAACAGCACCGCAGCGTACGGGATCGCTAAAGCCAGCCACACCGGCGGTGGCAGCGTGCCGCCCACCGTCCGGTAGGCGATCCAGGCGACACCGCCGCCGGTGGCGAGGATGGCAACCTGCCGGAAGGTCAAACCCCAGGCGACCTTGTCCGGGGTGTCCAGGTCGGCGGGCATCGGTGTGGACAGGTCCACAGGTTCATCGCTACGCATCACAGTGCTCCGTTTCAGAGGTCTCGTGGGGGTGGCGGCAGCAATGCCTTCTGCCGGGCGGTCACCCGGTCACGGCCGTTGCCTTCGGTGAAAGGCGGCCGGGCGCCACCGGCCGGTGTGCCGCTGCCGGTGTTGCGGGCGCCGCCGGTGATCGTGCCGGCGGCGGTGTCGGCGACCTTGTCCGTGCGGCGGCGCGTGCCGCCCACGCGGCGGGTGAAGCCTTTGGTCATCCGATGCAGCACCAGGACCTTCGCGACCTGGCTGAAGAAGCTGCCCTTCGGCGTGCCGCTGGAGGAGATGTATCGCGAGACCAGGGTGGGGATCTTCGCGGTGAACAGCATCACCGCCAGGACCGCGAACAAGGTGATCGGCCGGCTCGACGCGTCATCGGGTTTGATTCCGGCGGGCAGACCGGCGGCGGGGTCGAGCAGGATCCACATGCCGGTCGAGAAGGTGGTGGCCTGCGCGGCGGGGATCGCCATGCAGCCGATCACGGTTCGCCACCACAGCCTCGCTGCGCCCTCCAACTGCGGGAGGCTGTAGCAGGCCATCGCAAGGGGTGACAGGCCGACCAGGACGATCAGCAGCGCGTAGCGGATGATCCAGGTCAGCACCAGCCACGCGGCGAGGATCACCACCAGGACGGTGATGATCGTGCCGAGAAGGCCGACCTTGATCGGGTCGTCGAATTCGCCGGTCGGGTCGGCGCCGAGGCTGAGCGCGAGCAGCGACTTCAGCCGCTCGAACGAGGTGGCCTCGTCCGGCATCGGGGTGGTCAAGGCTTGGATGAACGCGTCGGCGAACCGCAGTAGCAGATCGCACATCGGGATCGACCAGTTCGCGCCGACCCAGCCCACCACGAGCCGCGGCAGCAGGTCTTTGACCTGGTACTGGATCTGGGCCGAGTTGTAGGTCATGCCGATCACGCCCGCGGCGACGATGATCAGCGGGAAGACGATGTTGACGATGGTGCGGGCTCGGCCGGCCAAGGCCTGGGTGGGCTGCAGGCCGGTGACGTTGGGGATGCTGAACGCATATTTGTCCAGGACGCCGCTGATCCACAGCAGGGTGTGCATCGCCGCGGAGGCGAGCCAACTGGTGAGGCCGTCGAGCATGGAAGTGACGAATCCGCCCATGATCGCCCGCCCTAGGGCAGCAGTCCGATGAGGATCTGCATCACGATCGGGGCGAGCGCGGCCAGGGCGTAGCCCTTGAGCGCGTTTTTGAACGCGTCCTTGGCCTTTTCCACCTCGGCTGGATCGCCGCCGGCGGTGACATGCCGCAGACCGGCGATGACCAGGAACAGGGTGGCGACGGCGGCGATGATGCCGACCACCCAGCCGCGGGCGTTTTCGATGATGGCTGACAGCGCTTTGGTTCCCGCGTCGGGATCCGCCGCGGACAGCAGAAGGTTGAGGGTGTGCACGGCCGGCTCCTTTCACCCCCGTGCGGGGGGTGATCAGGTCACGGCCGTGGCGGCGGGCTCGGCAACACCATGTGCCGGTGAGGGCGCTCTCCTTCGCTACGCGAAATGGATGAGGTGTCAGCGCATCCAAGAACTCCAGCTCTGCCGACACTGGCGGGCATCGGCTCGCCGCCACGGGCGCCAACGCCGGCCGGTTGCCGGTCCATGATGTTCGCGCACTCTCTAATGGCATCGTTGTCATCGGCAGCGAACGGTCTGTCAGCCTGACACTGGCCCTCTGTCAGCCTGACGCACAGCAGCGGACGCGATCTGAGCTCGGGTGGCCTGCGCAAACAGGTGTGGAAGATCGAGAACTCGCCCCAGGGCCGCGCACAGCCCAGCGATCCGGTGATGGGCCTGTGTCAGCGGGCTCGGGGCCGATCCGGGACCGCGACGCACGCACGACATCGAAGGCGTGCTGGCTGTGTCGCGATCGCCAACGGACCGTAGTCCTCTAACATCGCCAGCGCGGCGGCTCCTGGCACGAGCTCCTGTGCGGCCTGCGACAGGTGGCCTGACTCAAGATCGGGACGGGCATCCCGGCCCGCTGTCCACGCCCCCGGCTCGGTGCTGGGAGCGGGATCTGAATCGGACCGCGCCGGTGTCTGATGCCGGTACCTATTGGGGTTCCGGGGTCACCATCAGGTAGGCGATCGGGGTACAGCAGGCACCGCAGAAGTACATATATACCGGCCGCTGGCCGATTCCAAGGTCAGATATCGGTCGCGGTGGCCGGCATGCTGTTCCCGGTCGGCGAGCCGGTTCAGATGAGCGATCAGGACCTTCGTGCCGAACACGTCCTGGCCGGACTCATGAGCTCCCGCTCATGAGTCCGGCCAGGCGTGATCACATCGCCACCGTATCGCCGTCGCCCGGCAGGCTGGGCACCGCGCGCAGAGTGCGCCCGGTCGTGGCGCGTGGTGCCGGCGTGCGGCCGCTCCACCGCTCCCAGCGGTCCTGCGCACCCAGCGGCAGGGAGATGGTGCACCGGCGCGGACGCATCGCGCTACCCCGGCCACGCGCCACATAGTCCGCTTCCATCCACCGCAGCCGGCCATGACCCATCCCGAGACCGTGCCAGCGGGCCGTGGCGCGTTCGATCATCAGGTCGGCGCCGGGCCAGCCAGGTCCGAACGGCACGATCACCGCACCCCGCTGCCGTGCCCGTGCCGCCAGAGTGCGGGCTTGCGTGTCAGCGATCCCGCCCGCCGGTGTCGGCGCGACGACGATCTGCGTCCCATCGATCATGATCCCCATGACCTCGGCCCATTTCGCGCCCGGGTGGGGTACGAGGATGACTCTTTCCAGGACGATGCCCGCCTCATCGGCGGCGGCGATGCTCAGCTGAGGAAAACCGACGAAACTGATCCACGCCCCGTTCTTACTGGCCTCACCGAGAAGCGCCAGCAACGCCAGCGCCGAGCTGTGCACGGCGACCACCGCGCCGCGGCGCAGACCCGCCCACGGCAACAGGTCCCGCAGTTGGCCGGCGACCGGCAGCTCCGGCTCTGGCCGCAACTCGTCGAGCTGCCCGGCTCGGCCGAGACCCCGGGCCATCTGCGCGGTGTTCGCACGTTCACCGGCCTGCTCGCGCACGACCGACAACGCACGCGCGACATCGGCCGCGCTAATGATCCGCGCACCTTTCCCGGGTGCAGGCACCGCCGCCGATGACGTCATCGCCCGCTCCCTTCGCTCGCCGACCACCCACACGCTTCAAGCGTACGTATGTTCGAAGATAGCAAGGGCCGGGCTTGCGACGTCAAGCTTCGCCCGATCGTGACGGCCCGCGACAGTCGTCACTGCCGCGGCAGGTGTTCATACCGGACTCCGACGGGCGTTGTCGTGTCCAGCCATGCACGCCGACCAAGACGGGCACGGACCACGCCGGGACGTGCTCCGACGATCGTGCCCGGTGTCAGGCTGACACTCGGCGCGAGCGGGGGGCGGCAGATGTGCCTGGTACCTGTCAGCAAGCTGGCCGGCCCGGCCGAGTCCGGCTGACAGCCGCATATCGGCGCACGTCAGACACCCCCCAGTCATCGAGGGCCGTGTGCGTCAATGATTGTCAGCGCAGCCAGGTGCCATGGGGTTCGAACCGAAACCCTATGGAGGTCGATCATGAGTAGTGAGATCTGGCCGGCGTCGGCTCTCGAAGCTGCCGAGCGAACGTTCCGTGCCTTGGTGAGCCGCCCGTCGCCGCTGGCGTTGGATTGCCGCGGCCTGCATCCGCAGTTGCCGAGCCGGCACCTGCCGCTGGACGAACTACGCAAACGGTTGCTCGACCGTGCCGTCGCACCGCAGGCCCGGGACGCCGCGTGGTCGCTGCTCGTGGGCCATGCACAAACCGGGGGCCCGGCCTGGGTGATCGGAGCCGTCGCCATGGCCCGGCCCGCGCTGGTCGCCATCGCTCAAGGGCTGGCGCGAGGCTTCAGCGGCGACTCCGCTGACATCGACTCAGCCGTGCTGGAAGGATTTCTGACCGCGCTGCGCTGCGCCGATCCGGCGACCGATCGCCTGCCGATGCCGCTGCTGCGGGCAGCACGCCGAGCCGGTATCCGTGCCCGGCATTGGGAGGCGGAACATCAACGCATCAGCCGGCCCCTGGACGCGGGCGCGGTGATGCCGCCGCCACCCTACGGGCACGAGGATCTGATCCTCGGCCGGGCGGTGGCCACCGGAGTCCTGACCCGGGAGCAGGCTGAGCTGATCTCGGTCACCCGGCTGGACAAGGTGCCGTCACAGATCGCTGCCCGGCAGCGTGGCCTGAGCCTGGACATGTTGCGCATGCGCCGCCTGCGAGCCGAGACCAAGCTGGTGCGGGCGATCCAGGACGGTCGTCTGACCACACGGGCGTGAACGGCCGGGCCGACCACCGGCTGCTTCGGCATGCGACGTAGCGGGTGATGGTTTGTACCGCCGACGGAGTCAGGCCCGGCGGAGCCTGCGGGGGCGTTGGCTCGCGCTGGTGCCGCTGAACGCCGACGCGGGCATCGCGGACCGATCCCGCCACAGCCAGGCAGTGACGAGACAGGCGGCCACCGTGACCCATGTCCACCACGACCACAACGCGGCGTACAGGGTCCGGGCGGCGCCGGTGAACACGGTTACCGGCTGGTCGCAGCGCAACTCCCCGAAGAACTCGACCGTCCGGCCGGCCTCAGCGTTGTCGACCCGCCACGCCTGCGCGCTGTTGCGGCAGGTGGTGTCAGTGCCGCTGTGGATCAGAACGCGCTCGCCGTGGCCCTGGTATCCCGTGCCGGTAGCCAAGTCGACGCCGACGGCGCCTTGGACGACGATCATCGTTAGCCGCACGAGCGCGAACGTCAGGCCGAGCATCGCGAATCGCGTCCACCACCGGCGGCGCGTGATCGGATAGTGCGAACCGACGGCGCCGACAACCGCCCGCCAGGGCGCGTGCTCAGCCACGGGGATGTGACCTTTCCCTGAGTCCACATCGCAGGGTGCCCTGCGCGACCGACGCATTGTCCGCCTCGCCGGGCAGCCCGTGTGGGGCGGGTGCCGACAATCGCTCCGCGTGGCTGCGGCCATTGGATACCGCCTGGACAGCGTGCCGCTCCACGGCAGGCCGCCCAGGGTGCGCTGCCAGAGGTGGCGATGGTCCGCGCGAGCCGGCTTCCGGTGATCGCAGAGCCCGACGTTGCCGCAGGCGTGCCCGCTCATCGGCGCAGCGGCCGGGTCGCCTGTACTCGGTTGGAGACCGTTCGCAGCTACCCGCACCTCGGCCCGCAGGTCGTCGGTGATGCCACGAGACGCGCCGGTCAGGGCATTCGTGTGCTGGGTGTGCCAGGGCCGGTGATGCCTGGCCTCGGGTTGGCCGACGGATGCATGCTCGGGTCGAGGATCAGGCGAACTTCACGGGGGACTTCTTCCAGGCGATCGAGCAGGCCCTTGCGTTTCAGGAACTCCTCGGCGTCGTCGAAGTGGCGGAATTCGCGTTCGACGTAGCCGTGGTGCTGCACCCGCAGCAGCGACTCCGGGCGTGCTGGTGGCCGGTGGAGGATGATCGCCTCCACCTCCCACTGCTGACAGCATGTGCATCGCAGCATGCAGTCGTCCGGCACAGGACTATCTTGCCCACGTTTGCACTGCTCAGCAAGGGTGCGTGGGGTGAGAGACGACGATGCCGGTCACACCAGTTGCTCGATGGGTTCGATCAGCTGCGGCCCGTTGTTACGGGCGTTGTTGACGGCGGTGGGCACCTTGAAGATGTTGAGCGCGCCCTCGCCCGGCGGCGCCATCAGCGCCTGTGCGGTGTCGGCGTCGGTCATGGCCGGGTCGAGCCACGCCGACCAGTTCGACGGCCGGATGATCATCGGCATCCGGTCGTGGATGAGCCCGACGTCGTCGGTCGCTTCAGTGGTGATGATCGTGTACGTCATGATGTGCTCGTCGGGATTGCGGGGGTCCTTGGCCCAGCGCATCAGCCCTGCCAGCGCCAGAACCTCACCGTCCTTGGGCGTGAAATAGTACGGCTGTTTGTACGACTTACCGGACTCATCCTGTTCCTCCCACCATTCGAAGAACCCGTCCATCGGAACCAGGATCCGGCTCTCGCGCAGCGGTTTGGCGAAGCTGCGTTTCTCCGCCAGCCCCTCGACGCGGGCGTTGGCGAAACCGCGCTGCTCGGGCTTGAGGAACCCAGGCCGTAGCCCCCACAACGCCAGCCGGACCTGACGGATCGCATCCGCCGACCGATCCCCCGGCGGCGCGGCCGTCAGCACGATCGGCGCCCGCTTCTGCGGCGTGACGTTGTAGTCGGGCACATCCTTGACCTCGACGTACTCCTCGGCGACCTGAAAATCGAGAGCGATCTGCGTCTTGGTCCGGGCATTGGCGTAACGGCCACACATAGATCACAGCCTGCCACGCCGGCCGCCCGCCTGCACGGACCCGACCCGAGCCGCCACACAGGCGGGCGCGACCGTGCACACCGTGCCGCTCGCGTCGTAGCCCCGCAGGTTGATGCGGGGCTACGAGGAGTTCGGGACTGTCGGACCCGCCCCTAGGATCGGCGCGTGGCCGGACACTCCCCGACCGAATCCAGCCCCGATGACGGCCTGTGCTGCGGCGCGAACGCCGGCACGTCCTTCGGCCCCAACAGGGCGCACCCCGCAACCTGTGGTGCACCAAAGGCTGCCGGCACAGTCCGTTCTACTGGAACAAGGACAACGACGCGGAGCTTCGGCCGCTCGGCGAACGCTGACCATCGAAATCCATCGCTCACCGCAGTACACGCCAGTCCCACACAGGATCGAACTCACGTTCGAGTACCATGTGCGGTCGTGGGACGGCAGCCTTCTCGGCACGACGTGGCAGCGGCACGGCGGGCGTACACGGCGGCGGTCGGACGAGTGCAGCGCGCCATGACCGGTTACCACGCTGCTGGGATCCCGCTGAGCACCGATCTCGCACTGATGGCTATGCCGTGGTCGCGTGAGCAGATCGGCGCCGTCGTGGAGTTACGGGACGCGTGGATCGAGCTGACTCACCCCCGTCGAGGCTACGAGCGGATACTGCGCGAGGACGCCGGTTGAACACGATTCCTCATCTGGGTGTTCCTGCCTCGCTGGGGTGCCCCGCGGACGCGGGCTCCAGGCCGCCGGCGGTGTGCGCCGCGCCTTTGCCGGAGCGTGCGTGTTAGAGGATCTGCAGGTCGTGGGTGACGGCGTTGACGGGCAGTCCACCCGTCGTCGTGCAGATGACGATGTCTTCGATGCGGGCGCCGTGCCGGCCGGGTAGGTAGATGCCCGGTTCGATGGAAAACGCCATGCCAGGTTCGATGACGAGGTCAGACCCGGCCATGATGTACGGCGGCTCGTGCACGTCAAGGCCAATGCCGTGCCCGGTGCGGTGGACGAAGTTCGGGCCGTAGCCCGCGGCGGAGATGATGTCGCAGCCGACGGCGTCCAAGTCACCGGCGGTGATCCCCGGCCGGACCGCGTTCACCTGCGCGGTCTGTGCCGCGTGGAGAACCGCGAAGTAGGCGGCGTGATCGGCGGGTGGCTCACCGATGCTGTAGGTGCGGGTGCAGTCGGAGCGGTAGCCGTCGGGCATCGTGCCGCTGATGTCGACCACGATCGGCTCGCCTGCGCTGATGACCCGGTCTGATGCCTCGTGGTGCGGGCTGGCGCTGTTGGGGCCGGAGCCGATGATGACGAAATCGGCGCGGGTGTGACCGGCCGACGCGATGGCATCGGCGACATCGCGGGCGACCTCACGTTCGGTGCGCCCAGCACGCAGCCACAGACCCATCTGCCGGTGCACGGAGTCGATCGCCGCGCCCGCTGCCCGCAAAGCGTCAACTTCGCGGCTGGTCTTACGCATCCGCAGCTCGGTCATCACAGGCCCGGCGGCGATAAGGCGAACGTCGGCCAGTAGCCGGGCGAAGGTCAGCACCCGGTCAGCCCACATATGGTCGTCCACGGCGATCCGCGCCAGCCCGGACGGCAACCGGCGGCAGATGACGTCGAACGGATCGGCTGTCTCCTTCCAGACGACCAATTCGACATCCGGGGCGAGGGCAATACCGGCCCGCGCCGCCGGCTCCTCCAGCTCAGGCACGACCAGGAACGGCTCAGCCCCGACCGGGATGACCAAGCAGGTCAACCGCTCCAGCGGCAGGGCGTCGTAGCCGGTCAGATAGCGAAGATCAGCACCGGGCGAGATCAGCAACGCGTCGATCCCACGGTTGGCCGCAGCCGCCTGTGCTCGCAAAATCTGCTCCACCGTCATCGCCTCCATTGACGTCAGCGCGCCGATTCTCCTGACCGCCCGCACAAACTGCCATCGTCACAGCATCCGCGGTGTGCGGGCCGCACCGCGGCAACGCCTGACAGCGCCCGGTGGTTGGGTGAAAACCGCCCCATACCTCGGATCGGCGCCCGCGGACACTCGCCTCGTCGCGGCGCCACCGCCGTGGTGGAGCGCTTCGGCCGATGCAGCAAGTTCGCCACTCGCCGACAATGCGGCAAAGCGGGAAAGGCACAGGTCAACGGCCGTTCGATGTCGCCTCGCTGCCCGTGCTGACAACCCAGCAGAGTCGATTGTCAGCGGGAGTATCCGTTCGCTGGCGCTGACAGAAATGCCATTAGAGAACGTCAGCGCGTTCAAGGCCAGCCCGCGAGGGCCACACCATTATGACCACACCCTTGCCCCTCGGTGGCGACTTCGACGTCACCGCCGGCGATCCGCCCGTGCCCCTGGCCACATGGCGCACGCCCCGCGACCCCGCCGCGGGACCGCACCAGGTTCCCGCGGCCCTGGCCGCCCGCCTGTGCGCGGCCTACAGCCGCCCCGGCGAGCCGATCGTCGACGCGATCGGCGAACCGGCCGTAGCAGCCGCCGCGGCCGCCTACGGCCGCCACCACATCCCCGCCACCATCTACGACCTTGCCCACCTCCTCGCAGTCGCACAGCCGATCACCGCACTGGTGCTGCTGCGCTGGCCACCCGCCAACCCCACGCCCGCCACCGCGACCGTCGACCGGGTGACCAGCGGCGCGGCGCTGCTGCTGCGCCCCGGCGGCTGCCTCGCGGTGCTCGCCGACCCGCAAGCCGGCCCGGCCAACCTCGCCACGATCATCGGCGCCGCCACCGCCACCGGGGTGCGTTACCTGCAGCACGTCATCGCCATCGACGCCGACATCATCGGCGACCACCTCCAGACCGACACCGCTGAGGTCGTTGCACCGGCCCGTCACGCCCGCGCACACCGCGACGTGCTCGTGTTCGTCCGCGACGGCGACAGCCGGGGTATGCGATGAGCGTCCCCACCCCGCAACTGCCACTGTCGGTGTGGCTGACCGCCCAGAAGACATCACGCTGGCAGCGCCACGGCCGCTACCTGCCCGCCTCCGTACGCCACCCCGCCCGGATGCTGCCCGCCATCGCCGCCCATGCCATCGCCGCCTACACCCAGCCAGGCGAACTCGTCCTCGATCCGATGTGCGGCATCGGCACCACCCTCGTCGAAGCCACACACCTAGGCCGCGACGCCATCGGCGTCGAATACGAACCCGCCTGGGCCGAGCTAGCCACCCGCAACATCGCTCACGCCGCCGGCCAGGGAGCCACCGGCACAGCTGTCGTCCACACCGGCGACGCCACCACCCTCACCAGCCTCGTCCCCCCCGCCGCAGTCGGGAAGGTGGCGCTGGTGCTGACCTCCCCACCCTATGGGCCGGCCACCCACGGGCAGGTGCGGCCCGAACACGGACACGGCATCGCCAAAACCCATCACGCCTACGGCGACCCCCACGACCGGGTCAACCTCGCCCACGCCGGCCGTGACCTCATCGACGGGTTCACCCAGATCCTGTCCGAATGCGCCACGGTGCTGCGGCCCGGCGGGATCGTCGCGGTCACCGCCCGCCCGTTCCGCCGCAACGGCACCCTCATCGACCTTCCCTCCCAGGTCCTGCAAGCCGGCATCGCCGCCGGCCTGCAACCGGTGGAACGCTGCGTCGCGCTGCTGGCAGCCGTTCGTAGCGGCCGTCTGATCAGCCGGGCCAGCTTCTTCCAAACCCACCTCGTGCGCAAAGCCCGCGCAGCCGGCACCCCGATGCAGCTGCTGGTGCACGAAGACGTCATCGTCCTAAGTGCCTTGACCAGCAACAATGCGGCCGACAGCGCGGCGGTGCCGCAACTGCGGGGCCGCCGATGACCGCCCGACGTTCGCCGCGGACCGCGTACCGCGGTCGTGCTTCTGGCGACAGGCGGGGAGCGTGAATGCCGCAACCCCGCCACGCCATCGGCTCACCATCGGCAGCCTGTGCACCGGATACGGCGGTCTCGACCTCGCGGTCGAGCAGGTCCTCGACGCCCGGCTCGTCTGGTACGCCGACAACGACCCCGCCGCCAGCCGGGTCCTCACCCACCGATACCCCGACCTGCCCAACCTCGGCGACATCACCGGAGTCGACTGGACGAAGGTCACGCCGGTCGACGTCATCACCGCAGGATTTCCCTGCCAGGACATCTCCAACGCCGGACGCCGCGCCGGCATCACCGGCAGCCGCTCCAGCCTGTGGAACGCCGTCGCCCACGCCATTCGCACGCTACAACCGGCGCTCGCGTACGTGGAAAACGTGGCCGCGCTCCGCAGCCGCGGACTCGACACCGTCATCGGTGACCTGGCCACGATCGGGTACGACACACGCTGGCTATGCCTACGCGCATCCGACATCGGCGCGCCCCACCACCGCGACCGCCTGTTCCTGCTGGCCCACCTCCGACAGTGACCCAGCCACCCCACTCATACCCACCCCGTGTGCCCGCGACGGCAAAGGCGTCGGCCACCAGACCGCCAGCCTGCCCAACCTCGTGCACACCACACCCAACCTGGACCACCTCCCACCGGCACCCGGGGCCGGAGACAGCCCCGGCACCAGCCAGCACGACATCACCATCCCGATCGGGCCCCAGGGCCGATCCCAGCCGCTGTTGCCGACACCACGCGCCAGCGACACCGGCACCGGCGGCCGCGCCGCCGGACCCGGGTTCCGGCCGCCACTCTCCCAAGTCCTCATACCCCTAACTGCGCAAACCTTGCTACCCACACCCAAGGCCACCGACGGCACGAAAGGCTCACCGGCACAACGCGGCTCCGCCGGCGACCTGACCCTGCCCTCCGCAGCCGTGCAACTGCTGCCCACCCCGACCGCCGCCCGATACGGCCGCAACAAATCCACCTCAGCCGGCGCCGCCATCCGACCAGGGCTGGACTCGATCAGCCACCTCGTCCCCACCCCCACCGACAACCCCGAACACACAGACCCCACATCCGCTCTTGCGACCTGGGGCCTCTACAGCACGGCGATCCTGCGCTGGGAAACAATCCTCGACCAGCCCGCGCCCGCCCCAACCGAACCCGGGCGTTCCGGCTCACCAGTGCTCGCACCGCCGTTCGTGCAATGGCTCATGGGCCTGCCCGCAGGCTGGGTCACCGACCCCCAGATCGGCCTGGCCCGCACCGCCGCACTGCGGGTCCTCGGCAACGGCGTCGTACCACACCAAGCCGCCATGGCACTGCGGCTGCTGCTGTGCCTACACCGCTGGCCGGCCCGGCCATGACCAGCCTCGATACCTACCTCTGTCACCAGTGCGACCGGGTCACTCTGTACCTCGGCGACGCGCGGCAGGTCCTCGCGGCGATGCCTGCCGCCAGCGTCGACTGCATGGTCACCTCACCGCCCTACTGGGCGCTGCGCGACTACGGCACGGCACCTGGACCGGCGGTGACTCCACCTGTCCACACACCACCCCACCGGCCTGCACCCAATGCGCCGCCCGCTGGCACGACCCACAGCAGGGCCTCGAACCCACCCACGACACCTACCTCGTCCGGCTCCTGTCGGTGTTCGACGAGATCGCCCGCGTCCTCACACCGCAGGGAACGGTCTGGCTCAACCTCGCCGACGCCTATACCTCCCGCCGCCGGCAGCTACTCACCACCGCTACACCCGCCGGCAAACAGCCGCTCGGCGTGCCGTGGCGGGCAGCGCTGCGGCTGCAAGAACGCGGATGGATCCTGCGCAACGCCATCGTCTGGGCCAAACCCAACCCCATGCCCTCATCGGTCAAAGACCGGTTCACCACCACCTACGAACACCTCTTCCTGCTCACCCGGGCGGCAAAGTACTGGTTCGACCTCGACTCGATCCGCGTACCGCTCACCCGCCCAGAGGCTCTCGACGGCACCCGCGTCATCGGCGGCTCGCATAAGGGCCGCACGGGCGGCATCGACGCGACCACCCGTACCCGCGGCGCCAGTGTCTACGGCGCCAGCAAGCACGACCACCCGCACCTTCACGCGGCTGCGACCGCCGCCAACCTGCGTCCCACCGGAACCCGGCATAACGCCAGCCACCCACTCGGGCGCAACCCCGGCGACGTGTGGACCTTGCCAACCCGTCCCTACCACGGCGCACACGTCGCCCCGTTCCCCATCGACCTGCCGCTGCGGGCCATCGCCGCCGGCTGCCCACCAGCTGGAGTCGTCTGCGACCCCTACTCCGGCACCGCCACCACCGGCCTGGCCGCCGCGTAACTCGGCCGCACCTACATCGGCATCGACATCCACCCCGACCACCACCGCCAAGCCCTGCAACGGCTCGGCCTCCCACCCGGCAATCCCCCGAGGAGGACACCATGACAACACCATGGACACCTAGCGGTGAAGTCTCCGTGGATGCAACCGAACCGACGTTGGAACCTGTGCCTGGCCTTCCGTTGGATGCGCTGATGTCGTCGCCGACTGATGAATTGTCGCGGCCTCGGCTTAGCGAGATCACGGCAACGTTGCCGATTGCGGACGTAGCTCCGCGAGCTGACGACAACCCCATCTGGATGTCTACGGCGACGGTCGATAACGATGGCCGGATCGCTGTGCGTTCCGCGCTGCGAGTGCTCGGCTGGCCCATTGGCCCCGTCACTTTGACGGCAAATCCTCGAGCTGGATCCCTGCTTGTGACTGCTGGCGGCCGGCACGTCGTCACTGCAAAGGCGATGTTGCGGCTACCGGTGGCGATGCGGCGCGCCTGCGACCTTGCCGCGGGCGCGCACGTGCTCCTGATCGTCTCACCGGACTGCGATGGTCTTCTACTCTTCACGTCCTACGCGGTTCGCCGGCGGATATGCGGCGCCAATGTGCAAGATGACGGCGGCACCTGATGGCGAACAGCAGCGGAAGGGCGCCCTCTGATCTCGAAGCGATACAAGCCCTTCTAGAACGCCTGAATCTCCGCCCCGAGCAGCTTCTGTCGAAGCGGGCAACGCCCACAATGCCGACCTTCGCCGAGTACGTGGACCGTGTCTCTGCTGCCGTGCCGGCAAGCACCCTGCGGGTCTACGGAACATATTGGCGCAAGCTCAAGGCAGCATGGGGCCACAGGACTATCGACGAGCCATCTCCCACCGAAGTCAAGCAGTTCGTCCTCGACATCAAGGGTCAGGTCGTTGTGCGCCGCAACGCCCGGGGAGGACGGACGGCCATGGAACACATGGTCGCGGCCTTCCGGTGCCTATACAGCTTCGCCATCGAGGATGGCTACATCGTCATGGGCGACAACCCGGCGGCAACCGTCGAAAAGCCGCGGCGTCTGCCTAGCAACAGATATGCGCTCACGCCGGTTCAGCTCGGCGAGATCAATCGAACAGCGGCCCACTCGGGCGACGACCCACACTTGGACAGCCTCCTGCTCCGGCTGCACGAGGAGACCGCCTGCCGACGCGGTGGCGCCCTGGCGCTGCGTCCAGTCGATCTGAACCGGCAACTCTGCTTGATCAGATTGCGAGAGAAAGGCGAAACGGAACGGGATCAACCTGTGTCGCCCACGCTCATGGCGGCTCTTCTTCGCCATGTCGAACAGCGCGGAGACGGCGATGAACAGGGTCAGGTTCTGCGTACACGCAAGGGCACACCCATCACGCGCCGGCGATACGACTATCTCTGGAGCCGGCTCGGTAAGGAGGTCCCTTGGGTGCGGGCGCTGGGCGTCAGCTCCCACTGGTTGAGAACAACTACGTTGACCTGGGTCGAGCGCAACTTCGGCTACGCGGTGGCACGGGCGTACGCCGGACACAATGACCGTCGCAGCAACGCCGGTACCACCACCACCTATGTTCGTGCCGACATCTATGAAGTCGCCGCCGCGCTCTCGGCCATCACGAAGGAGCGTCATCCGCTCCTGGAGGCCAACGCGCCCGATCCATGGTTATGGCGATCGTCGAGACCCGAAACGACGTGATCGATCTACAGCCGATCGACGCTGGTTGACACGCACGTGCGGCGGCCGCGAGGCCGCCGCACGTCGCTCTACGCTGCTGCGGGGCGCTGATCCCCTCCCCGATGCCGATCAAGCAGCCGACGATCAGCCAGTGGATGATCTTCACCCGTGAGGACCGACAGGGCTACGGCGACCTCCTCCAGCGTCGCTTTCACGTACACGATTGTGCTGCCGACGCTCGATCGATCGCTGCTTGTGCGCCGATCGTGGCCCCCATACCGGCGGGCGATGGCGTAACCGAAGTTGCGCTCCACCCACTGCAGGATCGTATGGCGGATCCAGTGCGCGCTGACATTCTCGCGAAGCACCCAAGGAAGGTGCTTGCCGAGTCGCACGAACAAACCATCCCACCGGCGGTGAGTGATCGCCGTTCCGTCCTTGTACCGCAGTAAACGCCCGTTCATGGGCGCGTGCCGTGTTGCCGCATGATGCACCAGTCCGTCCATCAGCGACCTGGAGACCGGCTGCCATCGATCAGACTTGCCCTTCTCCCGCAACAGAACGAGACCCTGCTCGGCGTCCAGATCCATTGGCCGCAACGCAAGAGCGCCACCACGCCGGCATGCGGTCTCGCTGTGCAGTCGGATGATCAGGACGTCCAGTTCGGGGTCATCGCCGGTCGAGCCGGCGAACTCGCCCAATGCCGTGAGTCGCTCGTGCACCAACGGGCGCCGCAGAGACGCGGGGCGATCAGGCTTGCGAAGCGCCGATGAAGGGTCACGCCTCTCATCGATGTGACCCGCGGCGCGAGCGAGGCTGTACAGCCTGCGTACCGCTCCGACGAAATTCTCGACTGTCCCGTCTCCCCCGCGGTCGGTCCGCCGCACCGTGCGGTTGGCCTTAAGCCACTCGCCCAGCTGAATGAACTCCATGGTCGACGGCTCGTTCAGCCTTCGATTCGGCCACCTTTCCACCAGCCGTTTCCAATAGGTGTCGTACGCCTTGAGCGATCCCGCACTGGTCGCCGCCCTCGCCTCGGGGACGAACTCGGCGAAGGTAGGCACTGGCTTCAGATCGATTGAATCGGCCATGTGACCTGTCTGAAGGTCCTCCAGACTGACGTTCAGCCGCTCCAAAAGCAGGAGAGCCGCGGCGATGTCCGAAGCGCTAGGTGTAGTCACGAGACATCACCGGGCTTGGTCGTTCTGCAGGAGGTGATCATGGCATCGAGCGCGGTCGCGGAGTAGATGATTAGCTCGCCGGTGGTGGTGTCGGCGACGAGAAGGGCCGACGCTCCGACGGTCAGTCCGCTTCTCCGGCGTAGGGCGATCGGTAGTCGGAGCCGCATCCCGGCGCATAGTCTGAGGCGTCCCGTGAGGCTGGCCGCTACGACAATGCCAAGGTCGCGGGGCGATGCCAACAGTGGGGTTTCGGCTGGCCAGCCCAGCGCGGCGGCCGCTGTCCGGATTGCCAGGCGTCCGTCTCGGTCACAGTGCGCGAGGTCGTAGCGAGCCACGCTCGTTCGAGTGCGAATCAGCTGGACCATCGCAGGTGCTGTTCCCGCCACACGCTCGGGCTGTTCACAGCTCCGTGAGCTGGTCTCGCTGCGGGCATTGCCCAGCGGTAGACGCGGCGGCGCAAGCAAGGGAGTTGGACGGCTCATGGGAGCCATCCGATAGTGGCTTTCGCTCCGCAAATGCGGTGCCAGACACTGGTCTTGCGTGTCCGAGTACGCTCGGACACGCGGTTCTTAAAACCGGCGTGCATCCCGTTTGTTGGTGTCCGAGGGGGGACTTGAACCCCCACGCCCTATACGGGCACTAGCACCTCAAGCTAGCGCGTCTGCCATTCCGCCACCCGGACAGGTGGTCCGACTTCGCCCGCACCGTAGGCACCAGGCCCTTGGTGTCCGGCTTAGCCGCACGAGCCACAACTCTACACGGCCCTCCATGATCATGCACAGGGGGTATCCCTTGGCGCGTCGAGACTGCTCAGCGGCGCTCGTGGGGTTGAATCCTCGGGCTGTGGTGCCGGCGGAGGAAACCGGCTCATCGCCCTGGGCGAGACTCGATCGACGCACGAGTCTCCGCTCGACCTTCACGGAAGTCAGAAGTAAGTGTCCTCATCCGTTTTGCGATAGTCGTTGATCTCGCCGAGGCGTCCCGCCGCGGCCAGTGTGGCCCAAGCTGGGTTGCCGAGCAGGATGCGTCCGAGCGCGACGAGGTCGAACTCGCCAGCTTCATGGCGGGCGATCAGTTCGTTCTGGCGGCCGGAGTTGAGGAAGTCGCGGGTCAGTCCGATCGAGCCGACGGTGATCGCGGGCAGGCCCGTGAGGTGCTTGGCCCAGCCGGCAAGGTTGCGCGGTGAGCCGGGGAAGACGGGGTCGGCGAAGCGGCGCTGTGAGGCGTGCAGGACGTCTGCGCCGGCTGCTGTGAAGGCTTCGAGGATCATTCCCAGCTCGGCGGGCGACTCGGCGATCCGAGCCGTGTAGTCGCGTTCTTTGAACTGGGAGAACCGCACGATGAGTGGCATATGCGACGGGATAGCGGCGCGGACGGCGGCGACCACCGCGGCCGGGAATGCGGCGCGGGCGGCGGGTGATCCGCCGAAGCGGTCGGTGCGGCGGTTGGTGTGCGGCCAGAGGAACTCGTCCAGCAGGTAGCCGTGGGCGGCGTGGATCTCCACGGCGTCGAAGCCGGCTCGGACTGCCACCGTGGCCGCGTCGGCGTACGCGGAAAGCAGGCTGTCGATGTCCGAGAGGGTGATGGCGTGGCTGTCTGCAGGGACGCCCGACGGGGTCCACGCGGCGACGCCGTCTACGGGTTCGCGTGCGCTGCCGAGGTGCCACAGTTGCGCGGCGATCCGGCCTCCGACGGCGTGCACGGCGCCGGTGACCTGCCGCCAGCCGTGCTCTGCCGAGCCTGCGGTCATCCGAGGCACGGTCGTCTCGTGGCCGGCGCTGGGATGGTCGACAAGCACCCCTTCGGTGATGATCAAACCGATGCCGTTCTCAGCACGGCGCCGGTAATAGGCCGCGACCTCGGGGGTCGGCACGCCGTTGGGTGCGCGGAATCGGGTCATCGGCGCCATCGCCAGGCGGCTGCTCAGCGGGAGTCCGGCCAGTGTCGTCGGCTGAAGCAGGGGGCCCAGCAGATTCGTCATCGTCTCCATGGCCGGTACGCTAAAACCTGACATTGACGTCAGGGGCAAGTGTTGTGACGGGAGCGACAGGATGCGTATCGGCGACCTGGCCGCCGCGACCGGGGCGAGCGCCCGATCGTTGCGCTACTACGAGGAGCAGGGGTTGCTGTCCAGCGAACGTAGCCCGAGTGGGCAGCGGCATTATCCCGACCATGCGGTCGAGCGGGTGGCACTGATTCAGTCGTTGCTGGGGGCTGGGCTGTCCAGCGCCACAATTTATGACGTGCTGCCGTGCATCACGGAGCAGGCGATCAGGACGCCGTGGCTGGCCAAGCGGCTGCGTACCGAGCTGGACCGGGTCGACGGGCAGCTCAGCTCCCTGCAGCGCACTCGCGACATCCTGGCCGGCCTGGTCGACCGCTACGCCGTCTAGACGCGCGTTGACCCGCTACGCCGTCCGAGAAACGCACCAACCAAGTAAGTCGTCGTTGTAGGGACTGGCCAGAGCTGTACGAGAGATGAGAGTCACTGCCGCGCGCCGTCGCGATCAGTCGCGGGATGAGGCGGAACGGGGCCCGCACGCGATCTTCCGTCCGCGTGGAGCCCCGTTCCGGTCTCGTCGGGAGCCGGATCTGTGAGCCGTCAGCTCGCGGGGGCCACCGCGAAGCCGACCGAGTTGATTCCACCGTCTGCCTCGCTGGGGAACCACAGGGCCAGGCCGCTGTACTGGTCGGTTCCGGTCGGCGTCGCGGCCAGTGGGTCGTCGATCTGGGCCACGTAGCTGGTGTCGCCGTAGTCGCTGAGGTAGACGCTGAGCACGGAGGCTGGGACCTCCTGCTGCGGCCGCTGCGTGTCGCCGCCGACCGGCGTCGGGACCTCGGCCGCGCCCCAGTTGTGGCCGACCTGGTAGACGCGAGAGTTGTCAGCTGGTACGCGTACCGCTGCGAAGCCGGCGTCGCCGTAGTAGGTCGACAGCGCGTGGACCTCGGTGATCTGCGACGCCGCACCGGTGAAGGAGAGGATGTGGACCATGCCGTCGAAGGCGTAGTCGAGATCTCCGGAGACCTGGCAGTCAGTGACCGTCGAGGTGG
Organism: Hamadaea flava; assembly: GCF_024172085.1. Taxonomy (NCBI): domain Bacteria; kingdom Bacillati; phylum Actinomycetota; class Actinomycetes; order Micromonosporales; family Micromonosporaceae; genus Hamadaea; species Hamadaea flava. The sequence continues at coordinate 2,284,246 of NZ_JAMZDZ010000001.1, forward strand.
CGTACGCGCTGAAGACGGCCGCGATGCCGGGATAGTCGTTGGCAGTGCCCACTTCGGTCCAGGTCAGGCCGCAGCCGGTCACGCCGGAGACGACCTGGGTTCCGTTGCCGCTGCTGGGACCGTCGGCGGAGAACATCGCGACGAGCAACTCGTTGGGCGACTGGGTGGAGAACTGATCGCTGGTCAGCACGTCGGCGGCGTCCTCGTGGATGGTGACGAGGTCGACGTCTACGACGGGCGCGGCAGTGGCCAACGCTGGTGCGGCGGGCAGGGCTGTCATGGCCGCGACGGCGACGCAGATGAGGGCCGCTCGGCGGGTGAAACGAAAACTCATTGAGATACTTAACAATATCTCCGCGTAGCGGTCAACCAACGCCCGCCGACATTCACGAAACGAGCAGTCCGCCGAACTGTTGATCATGGACTTTGCCCCTTCGACACGCCGTCGAGACAACGGTTAACTCCATGATCAACGGGGCGGGGTGAGGACAGGTGTTCGAGGAGGGTGAGCGACGCCACACCCCGAAAATGTGCCACGTTGGCGGGGAAATAGGAGGCCGAGAGTCCGCGCAGGTCACGGGCTGAGCCGCGAGTGACGACCAGGTAGCGGACAGTGGTACATGTCGGTGGTCCGGTTTAGAATGTGTGTACGAAACAGGGTCGCTGACCTGCTGCGCTGAGATGCGCCGAACACGAGGGAGCCGACATGCCCACCCCTTCCGCTACCCGTTCGCTGCCTTACGCCACGTTGCTCGCGTTCACCCGCTATGTCGATCAGACCGGCCCGACGAAGGCGGCGTACGTCGGTGGACTTCGCCGGCGCCGTGAGACGGGTGGCGGCTTCAATCCGCACGGCCAGTTTCTCAAGGCGCTCAAGGCCGACATCCAGTTTCGGACCGGCGGGTTGCACCTGGCCGACATCGCGCAGTCGGTCGCGCCCCGGTGGCGTCGGCTCTACACGGCGCTGACGACTGGTGCCGCGGAGTACCTGGAGACGCTCGGCGAGCCCGGCGAGTTCGGGCTGACGCCGACGCGGGAGGCGCTGGGCATGCTCGGCGATCTGCCGGTGAAGGTGAGCGCGCATTTCGGCCTGCGGTACGACGACGGCCGCAAGGAGGCTGTCCGGCTGCACTTCGACGAGCAGCCGCCGACGGCGGAGACGGTCACGGCGTCACTGCACCTCATGCGGCGCTACATGGATCAGATCCTGCCGAACGGCGTACCGGTGCTCGTCGACGTCCGGCGCGGGGTGCCGCATCGGCTCGACGAGGTCCAGGGCGCGTTCGACGACGTCGACAGCTGGCTGACCGGCGAGGCCGCAGGGTTCACCGCGATGTGGGGCCCGTTGCCCAAGGCCGCCTGACGCCCCGACTCCAGCGAACGGCCGGACCTGACGCCCGCACCTCAGCGCACGGGCCCAAGGCCGCCTGACGCGCCGACTCCCGCGAACGGGCCGGAGCCGCCTGACGCCCGCACCTCAGCGCACGGGCCCAAGGCCGCCTGACGCGCCGACTCCCGCGAACGGGCCGGAGCCGCCTGACGCCCGCACCTCAGCGCACGGGCCCAAGGCCGCCTGACGCCCGACTCCAGCGAACGGGCCGGAGCGCCTGGCCCAGCCGAACCGGCGGCTCGGGCGAACCAGGCGCCGGGAAGTTGATCAGGCCGCAAGGGACACGACACACCGCGCGACGACGACCATAAGTTCATGATCGCGCGGAAAAATCGCGCCGAAAGATCGCGCGGAAAAATCGCGCCGAAAGATCGTGCGGAGAAAGCGGTCGCGCGGGGAGGCACGAAAAGGGGGGCCGGACCGCCCTGACCTGCGGTCCGGCCCCCGTGTGTCGTCGTCACGAAACCGTGACGACGACCTCCTGGGTGATGCCGTTGACGGTGACCGCGAGGGTCGCCGTGCCCGCACGCAGCCCGGTCAGTTGCCCGGTCGCGGGGTCGAAGGCCGCGATGTCGCCGCGGTTCGCGGTGCGTCGCGGTCCGATGTGGAGTCCGTCGCCGCCCGTCCAGGCGAAGCTCACCGGGTACGCGACGGGCACGATCCGTCCACCCGGCTGCACCAGACTGGCCGCCACGTCGACCGTCGAGCCGACCGGAACGGCGGGCACGTTCACCGCAAGCGAGTCGACGTGCGGGTTCACCTGGGCGGTGAGCCAGTTACCCGGTCCGCAGGGGATCAGCGGCAGGCCGGTGTAGGGGCGCGGGTGGGTGACCTTGTCGACGCCCCACATCGTCCAGCCGGTGAATCCGCCGTCGGCGGCGGGGGTGGCCGGGTTCTTGCCGGAGTTGCCGTTGATGAAGTACGGCACTCCGTCCACTCGGGACGCGTGGAAGGTGCCGACGTGGCCGCCGAGGAAGGCCGCGCCCTTGCCGGTCTTGGTCTGGAAGTCGGCCAGCCACTTCTCGATCAGGCCGGCTTCCTTGCGGTCGTTGAGCTGGCTGCCCTTGCCCGGGGTCGGGTCCTGCGGCGGGACGTGCTCGACGAGGACCACCGAGCCGATGGCCGGGTCGGTCGCGGCGGTGTCCAATGCCGACCGGAGCATCGCGTACTGGTCGTAGCCGGAGCCGCGGATGGACAGGGCCGAGGTGTCGAGGGTGACGAACCGGGTGCCGTTGTGGTCGAACACTCGGTGGGTGTCGCCGAACACCGCCTGGAAGTTGGCGATCGGGCCGCCCATGACCTCGTGGTTGCCCGGGACGTAGTAGTAGGGCAGTTCGCCGCCGAGTTCTTCGTCCAGGATCTGCTTGGCGAACGCGATGTCGGCTGGGGACGCCTCGTCGACGAAGTCGCCGTCGATGATCAGGAAGTCCGGCTTGGCCGCCTTGATCTCCTGCAGCGTACGCCGGGCGTTGCGGACGATGTCGCTGTCGGGCGACCGGGCGACGAACTGGGAGTCGGACATGACGGCGAAGCGCCAGTCCTTGGAGTTCACCGCGCCGTAGGAGCCGACGATCGGGTCGACCACCTTGGGGACGGCGGGTGAGACGACGGTCGGGGGCACCTTCGCCACCAGGTCGTCGATGATCACTTCACCCTTGTACTGGGCGGCCGCCTTGGTCTCCACGACGTAGAAGCGCCGCAGCTTCAGCGGGTACGCGACGCCGACCGGGACCTTGAACTCGACGTACTTCCAGCCGGTCCACGTGATGTAGTCGCTGCGCAGGATCTGCGCCTGGCCGAGGCCGTCGTAGAACTCGAGGGCGGGCCACTCCCCCTTGCCGTTGCCGTAGATCCACAGCCCGAAGCCCTGTGGCTGGCCGTCGATCGTGAACTGCGTCGGCGGGTTCACGTACGCCGCCCGGGTGGCGGTCGACTGGGTGAAGTCGTAGCTGAGCTTGATGCCCTGCCCGGTGTGGCCGTCGGCCGTAGGCGCGATGGTGGCCGCCGCCCGGGCCGTGGATACCGTCCACTTAGCTGCGTCGTCGAACGTGGCGGCCGAGACGTCGGTGAGGCCGACGGTGATGGCGACGCTGGCCGTGTGGCCCTGCACCGTCGCGGTGATCAGGCCGGCGCCGGTCGCCACCAGCGGCTTGACGGTGAAGGTGCCGTTGGGGGTCGCGGTCACCTCGAACAGGTCGTGGTCGTAGTCGAGCTTGGCGTCGCCGGGCTCGATCGGCGCGGTGGCTCCGGCGTCGTCGTAGCCGACGAGGCCGAACGCTCCGGTGGAGCCGGACGACAGGCCGAGCCGTTCGACGGTGGGCCGGATGCGGTCGAGCGCGCCGAGCACGGTCAGCGTGGCCGAGCCGGTGGCCTTGCCACGGAACGCGGTCACCGTCGTCTGGCCGGGGAACCCGGCGTGGAAGACGTTGTCGGAGGTCACCCAGCCGACCGGCACCATGCTGGACCGCCACAGTGGCGTACCCGTGGCCGGGCCGTAGGTCTCGTCGTAGCCGTTGGCGGTCAGCTTGCGGGTCAGCCCCGGGAACACGCGGTCCGGCCGGGCCAGGGTGACCTGGTCGGAGCCGGGCGCGGCGGCCGGGTCGGCGGTCGGCGCGACCCAGTAGCCGGTGAGCTTGCCGCTGCCGACCGGGGCGTACAGGCCGAGGCCGTTGGCCACCGCTCGCTCGCTGCCGTCGGACGGGCTGTTCTCCAGGGTGAGGTCGGCCTCGCCGGGCTTGCGGGCGAGCAGCGTCGAGGAGCCGCCGCCGTCGATGTTGAGCGCGTTGTACGCCCCGAAGTCGGCGACGATCTGGGCCCACTTGCCCAGCGTGACGCCGGCACTGTTGGCCTGCTTGCCGTCGATGGTGAGCAGGTACATCTTGGTGCCCTCGCGGTTGAAGCCGACCGCGCTGCGGGCCGCCAGGGCGACGTCGTCGAAGTCCTGCGGTACGCCGTCCTTGACGAGCAGGTAGTTGCCGCCGACCGCGGCGTACAGGGGGCTGCCGTCGGACGTCTTGGGCTGGTACGCCACGGTCACGTGGGTTCCGACGGCCAGGTTGCGCAGCGCGACCGCGCCGGCTTCGCGGCCGAGCAGGATGGTCGTCCCGGCTGGGATGGTCCCGGTGCCGGCGGCTGAGCCGATGGCGGTGACGACGCCGTCGACGAGGGTGACCTCGGTGACGTCGGACGCCCCGTCGACCGCGCGCTGGCGGGTGTAGCTGCCCCACAGCGGCGTGATCAGGCCGATGCCGCCGTTCTGCACGCGGTTGTTGAACTGGGTCAGCGCGACTGACTGCGCTCCTGACGGCTCGCCGTCCCAGGTGGCGCTGCCGTCGAAGCCGACCTGCAGGATGCGGCCGATGCCTTCGGCGCTGAAGCCGACGGCGTTCGACCAGCCGGCGGTCGGCGACTGCACGAGCTGTCCGCCGTGGACACCGATGCCGAGGGCGGCGCCGGAGTTGTTGATGTCGAAGAAGTCGCCGTTGACCGCCGCGACCGGCCGGGTCGCCTTGCCGTCGTGAGTGGTCATCTGGCGTACGGTCTCGTCAGCGGCGACCGTCCCGGGGCTCAGGTAGTCGACGGTGATGCCGCCGCCGAGGTCGGTGGTCAGCGCGTCGGCTCGCAGCCAGCCGCCGGCGTCGACGGTGTCGAAGGAGGTCAAGGTCACACCGGGCGCCACGGGCCGGGTGGTCCGCGCGGTCTCGATCGCGGGCGTGGCCTGCGTCTCTGCAGCCTGGGCGACCGCCACGCCGCCGAACGCGAACGCGGTCGTCACCGCGAGCGAAAGGGCGAGAAGCCGTCTCGGGGGGAAACGTCGAGGGGGGAACATGCCATGCAGTAGAACCCCGGTTGGCAAATCTTTTCAAGACTTAACGTGTACTCGTTAAGAATTTTCTGGTCGGCGGTCGCCGGTATCCTGGTGAGCGTCATGAGCGAAACGATCTCCACACCCCACCGCATCCGCAGCTTCCACCCGCGCCGTGGCCGGGTCAGCCCGCAGCGCGAGGCCGACTTCCAGGACCTGTGGCCGGCTTTCGGCGTACAAGTCGAAGAGCGAAGCACGGATCCGGCGGCGATCTTCGGGCGCCGCGCACCCCTGGTCGTCGAGATCGGGTCCGGGATGGGTGAGGCGACCGCGATCATGGCCGCCGCGGACCCGGAGCGCGACTATCTCGCGGTCGAGGTGCATTACGCGGGCATCGCGCACCTGCTCGGCCTGATCGGCTCCGCGGGACTCGGCAACGTCCGCGTCGCCCGCGGCGACGCGATCACCCTGCTCACGCGCATGCTCGAACCGGGCAGCGTCGATGCGATCCACATCTTCTTCCCGGACCCGTGGCCCAAGGCCCGGCACCACAAGCGCCGCCTCATCCGCCCGGAGAACGTCGCGGTCCTGCGGGCCGCGCTGCGCGTCGGCGGCACCCTCCACTGTGCTACCGACTGGCCCGAATACGCGGAGGTCATGCTGGAGGTCCTGACCGCGGACCGCGGCCTGGTCAATACGACCCAGGGATACGCACAACGCCCCGACCGGCGTCCGGTGACCAAGTTCGAGCAGCGCGGGATCGACGCCGGCCGACCGATCGCGGACCTGGTGTTCCAGCGAGTCTGAGGGGCATCGCGGGGCGGTTCGATCGCGTATCGTGCCGCGCCATGTACAGCGGCACCGCATTGCATCGGCTCTCCGTCGTCGCGGCGACCGGCATCGTCGCCACGTGTCTGGTCAGCGCCTGGGCGACCATGCTGCCCGCCCTGGCCGAACTGCTCTGGCTGCGGCACATGCTGGGTCTCGCGGACGCCACCGCGCTCCACGACGCCGCAGGCCCGTCAACCGCCGCGTCGGCGGCGCTGCTCGTCAGCGGGGTGCTGTTCATGCTGTGGCTGGGACGGGCCCGGCGGCATCTGGCGGAGTTCGACGCCCGTCCCACCTACTCGCCGGGGTGGACGGTCGGGGCGTGGCTGATCCCGATCGCGAACCTCATCATGCCTGGACTGGTCGTGGCCGACGTCGCGCGCTGGAGCACCGCGGACGAGACCGTACGCAGGCAGCTGCGGCGGCTCGTCTGGGTGTGGTGGGCCTGTTACGGCACGCAGTCGTTGGGCAGCTCCCTCTTGTCGATCATGCGGAGGCAGGCGACCATCACGGTCGACCGGCTGGCCTGGGTCGTCCTCGGTCAGCTGCTGTGCTGGTGCCTGTTCATCGCGGCCGGTGCGCTGGCGATCCAGATGATGCGAGCGATCGGCCGCGCGCAGGCGATGCGGGCGGCCGCGCGCACGGCCGAACCCGATCCGAGCGACTTCCCCGCGTTCACGATGGACGACGTCCGGCCCACCTGACCTGGGGCCAGACGTCGGCTCATTCGTCCATTGTGATCAGTCGTAGTAGTGGGCGACCTGGACGTGCTCCAATACGCCGAGCGCGTCGGGGGTGAGGATCGCGGCGGAGTAGTACGCGCTCACCAGGTAGGACATCACGGCCTGTTCGTTGATGCCCATGAAGCGCACGTTGAGCCCGTCGGCGTACTGGTCCGGCAGCGCCGTGGGGCGTAGGCCGATCACGCCCTGCTCCTCCTCCCCCGTACGCATGGCGATGATGGCGGTGGTGTGGCTGTCGCTGACGGGGATCTTGCCGCAGGCGTAGATCGGCACGCCGCGCCAGGCGAGCACCTTGTGCCCGTCGACGATGGGGGTGTCGGGGTAGATGCCGCGGTGGGTGCACTCGCGGAAGAACGCGGAGATCGCCTTGGGGTGGGCGAAGATCAGGTTGGTGCCGCGCCGCATCGACAGCAGCTCGTCGAGGTCGTCCGGGGTCGGCGGGCCGGTGCGGGTGTGGATGCGCTGCTTGAGGTCGGCGTTGTGCAGCAGGCCGAAGTCCCGGTTGTTGACGAGTTCGAATTCCTGCCGCTCGCGCAGCGCTTCGACGGTGAGCCGGAGCTGCTGCTCGGTCTGGTTCATCGGCTCGTTGTAGAGGTCGGCCACGCGTGTGTGCACCCGGAGCACGGTCTGGGCGACGCTGAGCTGGTACTCGCGGGGGCTCAGCTCGTAGTCGACGTACGTGCCGGGCAGGGTCTGCTCGCCGATGTGCCCGGCGGCCAACGCGATCTCGGCCTCGCCGTACTTGTTCTGGGGTCGCCGGCCGGCGGTACGCGCCTGCTCGAGGTGGGCCCGCAGCGGCTCGGCCAGGTCGAGGAACCGGCCGAACTCCGCCGCGGACAGCGCGAGCACGGTCACGGGCGTGATCGCGCGGGCGGTGTGGTCCCAGATCCCGTCCGGTCCGGCGAGAGCCTGCTCGCCGAGGAACTGGCCGTCGGCGAGTACGCCGAGGCGTACCGCGGCGTCGTACGCCCCGACGCCGACCTTGTCGATCTTGCCGTGCGCCACGAGCAGCACCTCGTCGACGACGGAGCCGAACTCGGCGATCACCTCGCCCGCCCGGTATTCGCGCTGGACGAACCGGTCGGCCAGTGCGGTGAGGACCTCCTCGTCGCCGAAGCCGCGCAGGACCGGCAGCTCGGTCAGCTCGGCCGGGACGACCCGCATCGCCGCACCCACGTTGGTGAAGGTCAGCAGGCCGTCGCCGAGGGTGTAGCTGAGCCGCCGGTTCACCCGATAGGTGCCACCGTCGATGGACACCCAGGGGAGTCTGCGTAGCAGCCAGCGGGAGGAGATCTCCTGCATCTGCGGGACGGACTTCGTCGTCGTCGCGAGGTTGCGGGCCGCCGCGGTGCTCAGACTCAGCTGCGCCGGCGGGGAGTCGTCGGTCTGAGGCTCCACTGTGCTCGTCATCGCGCATCCACCTATCAGTGCCCTAAGCCTGCATTGCGCGCAACTATACCTAGATCTGGTGGAACTACTCAATAATGGACAAAGCACATGAGGTCCCTCATACTCGGCGATGACGGTTGACCGGATCCGTCGCCACCCCGACCTCCCCGACCTTCCCGACCTTCCCGGAGCGAGTCATGACGTATTGGTCACCGCCGAATCCGACCGGGCTGGGCACCTCCGCGTTCCGGGCGCTGCTCGCCGCCGAACCGCTCGCCGCTCCGATCACCGCACAGTCAGCATCACCGTCCCGGGCGACGGACCCGTTCCCGGGCCTGCACTGCCCCGAACCGGTACGCATCGACGAGCCGCTCGGCGAGCAGGTCAACAACAGGGTCCTCGGCTGGGCCGAGGCGCTCGGGTTCCCGCCGTCGGTGATGACGATGCTGCGGGTGGCCGACTTCGGCCGGTTCGCGATGCTCGCCCACCCCGACAGCGACGACGTCGACCGGTTGTTCGCCACCGCGTCGTGGACGGCGGCGCTGACCGTGATGGACGACTACTACTGCGACGACGAGGCGTTGGGCGCCGAACCGGCACTGCTGGGCTCCCGGCTCACCCTGGCCCTGGCCGCGATCGACCGCGGTCAGCTCGTCGGCGGCTATCAGGCCCAGCTCGACGCCGCCATCGCGGCCGACCCGATCCTGGCCGCGCTGCAGTCCAGTGTGGAGGAACTGAGCCGGTTCGGCACGCCGGCCCAGCTCGGCCGGGCGATCCTGGAGAACGACCACTTCTTCATCGGCACCACCGGCGAGATGAGCTGGCGTGTCACGGGCGAGATGCCGCCGGTGTGGCGATATCTGGCGGCCCGCCAGGTCAACAGCTTCCTGCCCTGCATCACCACCACCGATCTGGTCACCGGGTACCAACTGCCGGCCGAGCTGTACTTCGAACCCCGGCTGCGGCGGGCCACCAAACTGCTCGGCCTGACGACGGTGATCGTCAACGACCTGTACTCGATGGCCAAGGAGAGCGCCCAGGACAGCCCCGACGGCGGTCTGCCGCTCGTGGTGTCCGCCGAACGCGGCTGCAGCCTGGCGGAGGCCGCCGCGATCAGCGTCGACATCCACAACGAGGTGATGGCCGCCTTCGACGACGAGTGCCGCGAGCTGACCAAGATCGGCTCCGTGGAGCTCCACTTCTTCCTGGCCGGCATCCGCAACTGGGCGGCCGGCAGCCGGGAATGGCACCGCAGCAGCGTCCGGTTCCGCGACGCCGACCACCGCACCGAGTAAGGAGTACCGCGATGGCCCCCATCACTCAAGAACTGGCGCTCAGCGACTATCAGAAGGGCGTGGCCGCGTACTGGCGGGTGCACACCACCGACCCGGTCAACGAGGAACTGGGCAAGGTCGACGGCCTCTACCATCACCACTACGGCATCGGCACGCCCGATCCGGCGGTGTCCAGGGCGCCCTGGGCGATCCGGAACCAGGAGATCATCAACGAGCTGCACCGGCTGGAGACGGCCCAGGCCGATCTGCTCCTGGATCAGTTCGGCCCGATCAAGCCCGAAGACCGGCTCTTCGACGGCGGCTGCGGCCGGGGCGGCACGAGCATCATGGCGCACGCCCGTTTCGGCTGCCACGTCGACGGCATGACGATCTCCGAGGTGCAGGCCGACTTCGCCAACCAGCAGGCCGTCGAACGCGGCATCGACAGCCACGTCCGGTTCCACCTGCACGACATGCTGCACACCGGGATCGACGACGGCTCGATCAGTGCGGTGTGGACGAACGAGACCACCATGTACGTCGACGTGTTCGACCTGTACCGCGAATTCGCCCGGATCCTGCGCCCCGGCGGCCGCTACGTCAACATCACCGGCTGCTACAACGACGTGCTGGGCGACAAGTCCGCCGCCGTACGCACCATCGACAGCCACTATCTGTGCAACGTGCACGCCCGCAGCACCTACTTCAAGGCGCTCGCGGCCAACGGACTGGTGCCGGTCAAGGTGGTCGACCTGACCCCGTTGACCATCCCGTACTGGGAACTGCGCATGCAGTCCTCCGTCCGCAGCGGCATCGAGCAGCCGTTCCTGTCCGCCTACCGCGACGGCTCGTTCCAGTACCTCATGATCGTCGCCGAACGGGTCTGAGCCGGCTGGACGTCCGGCTCGGCTCGACCGCGCGTCCGGCTCGGTCGCGGCCGGGCCGGACGCCGCCTCGTCACCGGTCGATCACCCGGCGATCACCGTCGAATCCGCCGATTGTCCACGCCGGACACTGTCGTTACCGTGATCGGGTGTTCGGGGAGGCAGCACGGGAACATCGGCGGCGCAGCGCGCTGACCCAAGAGGATCTGGCCGCCAAGACGGGGCTGTCGGTCCGGCACATCCGGGATCTGGAGGCGGGCCGCATCGCGCGGCCCCGGCCGGCGACGATGCTGCTACTGGCCGACGCCTTCGGCCTGTACGGTGCCGAGCGCGACCGGTTCCTCACCGGGGCGCCGGCTCCGGTTCCCTCGTCGGGCGTACCGGCGCAACTGCCGGCCGACGGCTACGGTTTCGTCGGCCGTGCCGACTCGCTGGCCCGGCTGGACGAGATCCTGGCGCGGTCGGCGGATCAGCCCACCGCGATGGTCCTCGCGACCGTGTCCGGCACCGCTGGCGTGGGCAAGACCACGCTTGCGGTGCACTGGGCGCATCGAGTCGCCCGGCACTTCCCCGACGGTCAGCTCTACGTCAATCTGCGCGGCTTCGACCCGACCGGTACGCCGGTGAGCCCGAGCACGGCGCTGGCCGGGTTCGTCAACGCGCTCACCGGCCCGGGCGACCGGATGCCGACCACTATGGACGAGCAGATCGCCCGCTACCGGAGCCTGCTGAACGGGCGACGGGTGCTGGTGCTGCTGGACAACGCCGGAGACGCCGGCCAGGTACGCCCGCTCCTGCCGGGCGCGCCGGGGTGCGTCGTCCTCGTCACCAGCCGCGATCAGCTCCCCGGACTGGTCAGCGTGGACGGCGCGCATCCGATCACGCTCAATCTCCTGACGCCGGACGAGTCCCGCGAACTGCTGACGCGACGGCTCGGCGCGGACCGGGTGACCGCCGAGCCGGCCGCGGTCGACGCCATCGTCGGCGCTTCGGCCGGGTTGCCGCTGGCGCTGTCCGTGGTCGCCGCGCGGGCGGCCATCCATAGTGGATTCGCACTGACGGAGCTGGCGGCCGACCTGCGTCCGGCGGCCGACCACCTGGATTCTGCTCGGCTGGACGCTTTCGACGGCGGCGAGCCGGTCACCGACCTGCGGCTGGTCATGTCGTGGTCGTATCGGACCCTCGACGAGCCGACCGCCCGGCTGTTCCGGCTGCTGAGCGTACATCCGGGACCGGACTTCTCGGTCGCCGCGGCGGCCAGCCTCGCCGGCATCGCCCCTTCGCAGGCGCGCCGCCGGCTGACCGAGTTGACCAGGGCGCATCTGCTCACCGAGCACCGGCCCGGCCGGTACACGTGCCACGATCTGCTGCGGGCGTACGCCGCCGAGCTGGCGTCGGAACTGGACACCGCGGCCGATCAGCACGCCGCCCGTTCCCGGGTGTTCGATCACTACCTGGCTGCCGCGTACGCCGCCGACAAGCTGCTGTATCCGCAACGCGACCGGCTGCCGATCGATCCGCCCGGACCCGGGGTCGCCACGGTGACCCTGGCTGACCGTGATCACGCGATCGGCTGGTTCGGCGACGAGCACCCGGTGCTGCTGTCAGTGCTGCAAGGGACGGCCGATCACGGGTTCGACCAGCACACGTGTCATCTGGCCTGGGCCGTCACGACGTACCTGCTTCGACGTGGCTACTGGCAGGACTGGACCAGCAGCCTTCAGGCGGCGTTGGCGGCGACCGTCCGGCTCGGCGATCACCGGGCCGAGGCGTACGCCCACAATGTGCTCGCCTTCGCCGACATCTCGCTCAGCCGGTACGCCGACGCGCAGCGCCACCTCGAGCAGGCGTTCGATCGGTATCGGCTGCTCGGCGACCTGGCCGGGCAGGCCCGGGTAGAACTGAACCTCGGCTGGATCTGCGACCAGAACAACCAGCCCGAGGGCGCCCTCGGCCACGCCCAGGAGGCGTTGCGACTGCATCGGGCGGCCGGGCACGTGACCGGCCAGGCCTTCGCGCTCAACGCCATCGGCTGGTCCCACGCTCAACTGGGCGATCACCAAGCCGCGCTCGCCAGCTGCGAACAGGCACTGGCCCTGTTCGTCTCCGCCGACAATCTGCTGGGGCAGGCGATCACCTGGGGCAGCACCGGTCACGCCCACCTCGAACTCGGGGCCACGACGGAAGCCGTCCGCTCCTACGAACACGCCGTACGCCTCCGCCGGGAGATCGGTGACCGGCAGCTGGAGGCGGAGGCCCTCGGGCTGCTCGGCGACGCCCACGCGGCCGCCGGTGATCCCGCGTCGGCCCAGGCCGCCTGGCGGCAGGCGCTGGACATCCTGGTGTCCCTCGGTGCCGACACCGGCAAGATCCAGGCGAAGCTCGCCGCCGCGAACTGAGCCTCCCCGAAGAGGACCAGCTCGCCCTGAACCGGGCGAACCCAGGCGGCCGGTGGAAAGTGCCGGTCAATCTCCGGTCGACCTCCTGTCCACGATGATCTATGGACGAAACGATGGTGAGGCAAGCCCGCGCCGCAGCGTCGCGCGCGCACTCCGCACCGACCCCTGGGGGTTCTCCTTGCTGCAACGTCTCCTCCGCCTGACCGTCGCCGGTCTGATCGCCGCCACCGGCACGGTCGCGGTCGCCCAGCCGGCCGAGGCCGCCCTGCCGCACTGCAACGGCGCGGGCGTCTACACCTCGACCTGGTCCGGCGCTCCCGGCGCGACGGCCTGGATTCCGGCGTACGTCACCAGCACGTTCAACTTCAACTGCCTGCTCATCCGGGGCGACCACAACTCGGGAGTCGGCGAGCTGCAGCGCACGCTGTCGGGCATCTACGGGCAGAACCTCGGCCCGAACGGAGTCGACAACGACTTCGGCGGCTACACGCAGACGGCGCTGCGCAACGTCCAGTCGGCTCTCGGCATCGGGGTCGACGGCGAGTACGGGCCGCAGAGCCGCGACCACATCTGCTGGCGGTGGACCGGCAGTAACAACTCGTGCATCTGGCTCAACAACAACCACTGATCGGGGGGTGTCCGGCTCGGCCGCGGCCGAGCCGGACGCTATCCATGCGAGGGCGGGCGCCGCGTCAGGTGGACGGCGAAGCCGACGAGCCACACCACGCAGGCGACCAGCCCCAGCCGTTCCAGCACACCGGTCATCGCCCCGCGCCCGACCGCGACGATTCCGATGGCGGTCGCGGCGAGCAGCGGCCAGGTCACGAAGACGGCGATCCTGGAGAAGCGGCTGCCCCGCCAAGCTGCGGCGAGCATGGCCAACGCGCAGAGTCCGACGCCGAGGATGCTGGTCGTGGCGTGCAGGAGGTCTTGTGCCGTGCTCTGCTCGTAGGGCGGTAGCGGGCAGCCGGGCGTACAGGTGACCGAGCCGGACAGCGCGATCATCGGCACGGCGACGGCCAGCGGCAGCGCAACGATCGACCTGGTCACCCAGGCGAGCAGCCCGGCGGTCAGGGCCAGGCCGTAGATGCCCAGCCGATACGACGCCGGGTGCGGCTGCCCCGGGACGCCCGAAGCGCTCACATAGTCGTCCAAGGCTCCGGGTGCTACCGCCCGGACGAGCAGCAGTCCGCTGATCGCCCCGAGCACGGCGGCCGTGGCGGCCACGGCACGCGATGCCATGATCCGACGATATCGCCACCGGCCGACACCCCTGGCCTGCACGGCAACAGTACACGTTCTGATGTACCGTTGGTGTCGTGACGAACCGGCACGACCACGATACGGACGGCCACAGCCACAGCCACGGTGTCTCCGTCGACGCCGACCGACGCTGGCTGACGATCGCGCTCGCCCTCATCGGCGGTTTCATGGCCGTCGAGGTCGTCATCGGCGTCATCGCCCAGTCCCTGGCGTTGATCTCCGACGCCGCGCACATGCTGACCGACGCGGTGTCGATCGTCCTCGCGCTGATCGCGATCCGCCTCGCCGCACGCCCGGCCAAAGGCCACTACACGTACGGCCTCAAGCGCGCCGAGATCCTGTCCGCGCAAGCCAACGGGCTCACCCTGCTACTGCTGGCCGCGTGGCTGGCCTACGAGGCCATCCGGCGACTGATCAACCCGCCCGAGGTCCACGGCTGGCTCGTCGTGGTCACCGCACTGGCCGGGGTCGCGATCAACATCGCGGCCTCGTGGGCCATCAGCAAGGCCAACCGCTCCAGCCTCAACGTCGAGGGCGCGTTCCAGCACATCCTCAACGACTTGTACGCCTTCATCGCGACCGCCATCGCCGGTCTGATCATGGTGTTCACCGGGTTCGACCGCGCCGACGCCATCGCCTCCCTCATCGTGGTCGCCCTGATGCTCAAGGCCGGCGTCGGCCTGCTACGTGACTCGGGTCGCATCCTGCTCGAAGCCGCACCGGCCGGCCTGCACCCCGATCAGATCGGCGACCTGCTGGCGAACCAGAACGGCGTCACCGAGGTCCACGACCTGCACGTGTGGACCATCACCTCCGGCCAGCCGGCGCTGTCGGCGCACGTGCTCGTCGACCGCGAACTCGACTGCCACCAGGTACGCCTGGACCTCGAAGGGCTCCTGCGCGACCGCTATGACCTGACGCACACGACGTTGCAGGTCGACCACGTCACGGACGCGCTGTTGCAGATCGAACCGCGTACCGATCACTGTGAGGACGCGCACGGTCCGGCGCACACCCGCACCGAACACCCACACTGACGGGCGGGCTCAGGCGCGGGCGGTGGCGATCGCCCGGCTGAGCGCCTCGACGATGCGTGGCCCGCGCCGGGTGAAGCCCAGCCGCACCATGGCCTCGTTGAGCACGTCGTCCTCGGTACGCAGCCGCCCGTCGCTCTCGATCCACCGCATGAGGCCCACCAGCGTGGTCTGGGTGTACTCGGTGATGGGCAGGCCCGGGGTGACCTCTGGCGGCTCCCCCGCCCGGGTCGGGACGGCGATCGGCTGCACCAGCGGGGCCAGCGACGGGTCCTCGATGCCGGCCAGCGCGTCCCGGTACGCCTCGACGGCGCGGGCGATCTCGGCGTCGCGCCGGTGGAACCAGTCGGTCGACCAGATCCGGTGGAACCGCCAGCCGAGCCGTTCCAGGTGGTCCGACCGCAGCCGGTCGCGGTCGCGGGCGGTCGGCGACGAGTGGTAGGTCGCGCCGTCGGCCTCGATCGCCAGCACCATGCGGTTCGGGTCGTCGGGGTGGGTGGCGGCGAAGTCGATCCGGTGCCCGCCCACGCCGTACTGGGGGACGAGCGGGATGCCGGCCTCGGTCAGCCGGGCCAGGACGTCGGCCTCGAACGGATTCGCCGGTACGCCACCGGTCACGCCCGGCGCCGCGCCGATGCCTTCGGCGTACTGGAGGTAGGCGCGCAGGAGACGAGCCCCGTCGGCGCGCAGCCGCTGCGGATCCAGGTCGTGCGCCGAGAACGAGGAGACCACCGTCATGCGCCGCTTCGCCCGGGTGATGGCGACGTTGAGCCGCCGCTGCCCGCCCTGCATGTTCAGCGGGCCGAACCGGTAGAGCATGCGCCCGTCGGGGCCGGGGCCGTAGCCGACGGACAGGATGACGGCGTCACGCTCGTCGCCCTGCACCCGTTCGATGTTCTTGATGAAGAACGGCTCGGCGCCCTTCTCGGTGAAGAACCGGTGCAGGTACGAGCGGCTGGCCAGGGCGCGCCGCAACGCCGCGTCGATGCGGTCGGCGTGCTTGATGCCCATCGTAATGACGCCGAGGGACTCCTCGGGCCGGGTCTCGAAGTGCTCGAGGATCAGCTCGACGACTCTGTCCACCTCGGCCGACGCGCTCTCCAGCGCGACTTCGGAGGTCCGGCTGGTGTGCACGGGCGGCACGAGGATGTGGCGCAGCGTCGGCCCCGCCACCCCGCCGGGGAAGGTCACCAGCTCGTTGCCGTGCGGGGCGTAGATCTGGGCGTTGGAGAAGGCGATCAGGCGCTCGTCGCGACTGCGGTAGTGCCACGCCAGGTGGGTCACCTGCGGCAGCGGCAGCACGCTGGAGAACGCCTGCAGCAACGACTCCACGTCGTCGGTGTACGCCTCCTCGTCCTGATCGGACAGCTCGGTCTCGCTGTCCACCTTGTCGAAGAAGGCGGTCGGCGGCAGCTGGTGCTCGTCGCCGGCGACGACGAGCTGCCGCCCCCGCATGACGGCGGTGATCCCGTCGACCGGCAGCACCTGGCTCGCCTCGTCGAAGATCACCACGTCGAACAGCCGCTGAGCCGGCAGGACCTGGCTGACCAGCAGCGGGCTCATCGCCCAGACCGGTTTGATCGCCAGCAACGCGTGCGGCGCCTTCTCGAACAGGTGCCGGATCGGCAGGTGCCGCGCCTTCTTCACCGCCTCGCGACGGACCAGGTCTTGCTCGTCCTTGTGTCCGTCCAGGACGGCGACCAGGTGCGCGGCGGCGGCGCGGCGTACGCGGGCCGGGGTGGTGGTGATGTGCTCGGCGTCGGCCGCCTGGAACTGCTCGGCCGCGGCGTGCAGCTGATCGCCGTCGAACCCCCGCAGCCGGGGATCACCGGCCCGGATGTGGTCCAGGACGCTGGTCAGCCAGGCGTGATCGAAGGCGCGCACGGCCAGCTCCGGCCCCGCCTGCCGGGCCGTCAGCTCGTCGAGCAGCCGATCGGCGCGCCACTGCCGCAGCTCCGCGGCCAGGCCGTTACGGCGTACCGCCCGGTCGAGGCCGTGGGAGTCGGCCGCGAGCGCGTCGGCCTGCCAGTGCAGCTGGTCAAGCGGGGTGTCCGGGCGCATCACCGGCACCGCGGCCACATCCCGCGCCGTGTCCTCCAAGGCGGACAGCGCGGCCTGGGTCACGGTGGACCCGCGCGGCGCGCGTCCGTCCACACTCGCCTCACGCCAGCGCCGGCTCACCTCGATCACGTCGGCCATCGCCTGGTGCAGGTCACGCTTGGAAGGCTTGCCCCGCAGCCACAGCGCGCTCGCGTCCTTGCGGGCGGCGCGGCGTTGCGACCAGCTCAAGCTCACCTCATGAGTACGCCGGAAGGCGCGGTCGCCGCTGGCTGCCCACCAGGTGTCGACCGGCCCGGAGAACACCTCGGGACGCAGCCGGGCGAGCACCGACTCGGTGTCGGCGAGCGTGCCCAGCATCGTCCGCGCCTCGTCGAGAGTGGATGGTGGACGCAGCCCGCACTCGGCGGCCGCCTGCGCGACCAGGCGACGCAGTTCGGGCAGCCGCCGCTGGGCCAGTTCGGTCACCGCGTGCATCGCCGCCCGGGCCTGCGTGGGATCCGTCGTCGTGACGGCATCCCAGGCGCCGGTCCGCAGCGCCGGGTCGAACAACCCCAAGCGCGCCGCCTCGGCGACGCCGTCGCGCAACCGGTCGGCTTGTTGCCGGTCCAAGGCCAGCAACCCTTCTGCGTACCACCTGGTGGGAGTGACCGCCTCCGGACCGAGACCGAGCAGCCGGGCCTGGGCCTCGAAGACCGAGACGTCCCACGGAGCGTGCCGGCGGTGCATCGCGGTGTTGTGCGCGACCATCTGATCGCGCCGCGCGACGAGCGTGGCGCCGAGGTCGGCGAGCTGGGGCTGGTGCTCCTCGGTGAGCCGCAGCAGCCGCGCGTGCAGCGACTCGGCCAGGTCCCGACGGCTCGTCGTGCCGCCGTGCAGGTTCTGCACCAGATCGTCGAGGCCGACAGCCCGCAGACGGTCGACCACGGCGTCGATCGCGGCCCGTTTCTCGGCGACGAACAGCGCGGTCTGGCCGCGCGCGGCGAGCGTGGCGATGAGGTTGGCGATGGTCTGGGACTTGCCGGTGCCCGGCGGGCCTTTGACCACCAGATGCTGCCCGGCCACCACGGCATTGATCGCGCGGCTCTGCGACGAGTCGGCGTCGAGCACGAGGAACTCGTCGCGCAGCGGCATGGTGTCCGGCGCGGTGACCTCGACCCGGTCGCCGCCGGCCAGCTCCCGCGCGGCCGAGGTGTCCCCCGCCAGCGCGGCGACCACGTCGCTGACGGCGAGCAGCCCGGCCGACTGCTGGATGTCCTGCACCATCGGCAGCTTCTCGTAGACGAAGGTGCCGACGACGCGATCGGGCGAGACCGCGAACCCCGGTACGCGCGAAGCCAGTTTCGCCAGCGTTTCGAGGGCCTGCTCGGCTTCCTGCTCCGGCGACGCGCCTTCGGCGCCGATCAGCACCTCGTCCGCGGACACCTGTACGCCGAAGTCGTGCCCGAGCCGGTGCAGCAACACCGGATTGACCTCGGCCTCGCCGGTCACGCGGAGGGTGAAGTCGGCCTCGATCGCCGAGGTCGCGGTGACCCGCAGCGGGTACAGCAGCACCGGCGAACGCGGCGCGCGGTCGGCCTCGCGCCAGGTGGCCATCCCGACTGCGAGGTATCCGGCGTCCAGACCCCGCTCTTCCGAC
Organism: Hamadaea flava; assembly: GCF_024172085.1. Taxonomy (NCBI): domain Bacteria; kingdom Bacillati; phylum Actinomycetota; class Actinomycetes; order Micromonosporales; family Micromonosporaceae; genus Hamadaea; species Hamadaea flava. Next base: position 2,302,952 of record NZ_JAMZDZ010000001.1, read on the forward strand.
AATTCACGCATCTTCGTGCGGATGGTGCGTACGCGACGCATCGCGTCGGCCCGCGCATCCGGTTCCCGGAACAGGTCCCCGACCGTCCGCCCCTGCCCGCTGAGCAGGGCGGTCACCGCCGCCGAGTCGGCCTGCGCCAGGTTGAGCGTGCCGGACTTGAGATCGCGGTAATAGATCAGCCGGTTCGCACCGGACATGTCGATCAGCGAATCCGCCCAGCGGCGGGCGGTCAACCGGATCCGCCGGGCACGAGGCGACTCCCCCGGCTGATCTGTCGAGGTCAGCGGGTCGAGTGGATCAAGCGGCGCGTCCGGCGGCACCTGTCGATTCTGCCACGGCTCGTCCAGCACGCCCCGGCCCTTACCCGCGAGACGGCCGCCGCGAATCACCCCTCCGCGACGATGGCACCTTCGCTCTCGTCGGCCCGCGCAGTCCCATCGGGGCGCGCAGTCTCTTCGGCACGCACCGTCTCTTCGGCACGCACCGTCTCTTCGGCACGCACCGTCTCTTCGGAGCGCGTCGTTCGGGGGCGGGGCGGGGTCGCCTCGAAGTCGATGTGCTCCACACGCACCCGCAGCCGGCGGTAGGGCGTAGCCGCGCCCAGCTCCTCCATGCGGCACGCCGAACACAGCTTCGGCGCGGGCGGCTTCTCCTCGACCCGACGCCGCTGCGCCACCTTGCCGCGCACCTTCTTGTACGCCTTGCGCGCGATCTCCACCATGTGCTCCGGCCCGGTCAGCTGATGCCGCTGAAGCTGCAGGTCGAGCTTGCTCAGCGTGGTGTCCCGGGAGAGCAGGATCTTCTCCAGCCAGGCCGCGTTCTCGCGCGCGTGCTGCAACAGGTAGTTCTGCCGCCACAGGACGTCGACCAACGCCCGGTATCCGGCCACGTCAGGCATCGGCCGCAGGTCCGCGCCCAGCTCCTGCCGGGTGCGTACGGAGTCGGGGTCGCCGTGCGCGGCGCGGATCGCGACCTCCAACTCGACGGCGGCGTCCAGGTCGCCCGGACCGGGAACGGCGTCGACGGCCGCGCCGAGCACCTCGGTCAACTCGGCGGCGTCGAAGGTGACCGGGTACGGATGCGGCCGGTTGCGGGTGATCAGCGTCGCCGCGAAATCCCACAGTGCCCGATGCAGGGCGACCCTCACCGTCACCGGTGCGATCGGCTCCCAGCGGACCAGATCGGGCCGCAACTGTTCGCCGTCATCGCAGACACCGCCGAAGGTGGCCAACGCGATCGGGCCGGTCAGAAGGCCGTTGTCGGCGTTGTCCTTCAGCCATTGGGCGTACCGGCGCAACTGTGCGCGCAGACCGGGCAGGTCGGCGGCAGCGCACAGCCGCAGCAGCCGCTCCTCCAACGTCGGCCCGGACGGCAACCGCCACTGCGTCACCTCCCGGAGAACGCCGACCGTGCGGGGCTCTCCGCGTACGCCGTCGAGGGTGGACACCAGCCGACCGCCGTCGCTGGAGACGACCAGCTCATGCTGCGTCACCGCGACCTCGGCCTCATCGTCCCGCGCCGCCGGGACCTCGGCCTGATCGTCCTGCGTGATCGCGGCGTGGGCGCGGCTGGTGATCAGCAGCCAGCCTGCGGCGAGAGTCTCCTCGGCGGCGGCGTACGCCATCCGCGTGACGAGGTCACGGGGATCGTCGAGCACCTCCCGCCCCCGGTACGCCTCGGTGAACGCCTGCGTCAGCAGGGGACGCAACGCGGCGCGCACTTCGGACGCGGGGTCAGCGAGGACGGGACTGCCGACCAGGACGTGCGGCCTTTTCGGGGTCGGGAAGACGGCGTACCCGGCGTGGGTGGTCATTCCGTGCCCTTCGAACGCGGCAGTGAGCGCGCTCATCGACGCGGGCAGCCGAGGCTCGTACGCCTCTGCCAGGTACCACGCTTCGTCGGCCGTGTACTCCCGCCCCGGCGCGAGTTCCACCGTGCGATGCAAACCGAGCGGGTTCTCGTGCAGCACCACCAGTACGCCGCCGTCCGCGACCAACGCCGTGAGCAGCGCGACGGGATCGCGTCCGGCGTCGTCGTCCTCGGCCGAAGTCAGCCGCCCGAGCCCGTCCAGCGCGATCACCAGGTCGAACCGATCGGCCAGGGCGTCCAGCGATCCGCACACGACCTCGACCTCGGGCAGCTCATGGGTGAGCCGGCCGGCGTCGTCGACCGATCGGATCAGCCAGGTGACCGCTGCGCCGGTCTCCTGCGTGGCCTTGACCAGATCGGCGTCGTGCGGTCCGGCGAACAACACGTGGCTGTCCGCGACGACCAGCTCTGCCACGATCGCCGACACCGAGCCGCTCGCGACGATCGACGCCGGATCCCGCCAATCGGTCCACGACCACATGCCGGTGCCCTTCCCGGGTTTCTGCGTGGCAGCCACCTCAGACATGAACGGCTCCTCTCGTGTCCCCGTCGGCGACCCCGGCACCCCTGCCCCCACTGGCGGCCCCGGCTTGCTTGTCCTCGGCGGCGGCCCCAGCGCTCGCATCCTCACTGGCGGCCCCAGCGCTCGTGTCTTCGACGGCGGCGCGGGCGCGGGCCACGGCGGCTCGGGCGTCGGTCCAGGTCTCCTGCCAGCCGAACAGCACCCGCAGCTCGGCCGGACCGGCCAGCAGGTCCGCACCCAGCTCCGCCCGGGCCAGCGACCGGCACTCGGCCAGATCGGTCTCGCGGCCGTGCAGCGCCGCCCATTGATCACGGATACGCGGGTAGCCGCCGAAGGTCGGGTCGGCGTTCTCCAGGACCATGGGGTCGCCGTAGACGGCCGCCTCGCACCCGGCGAGCAGCCCGTACCAGATCGCGCTGGTCAACCGGTTGGACGCGACCCGGCGATGCCGTCGCAGCTCGGCGAGTTGGCGTACGAGGAACTCACGGTCCTGGCCGCGCCACCAGAAGCCCCGCCTGCCGTGGCAGATGACCCGGAACCCGGCCTGCTCGTAGACCGCGCGGATCTCCGGCTGATGGTGCTCGTTCCAATACAGGCAGACCGTGACCGGGCCGGACTCGGTCTCGGCGATCTCGCGCGCGAGGCGCTGATGATCGCCCAGGATCTGCTGACCCTCCCAGCCGTGGAACGGGTAGAAGATCGTCCCGGCCCGCGGCTCGGGCGTCGGGCGCTCCATCTGCAGGAGGTACGCGAACGGCGCGCCGATCACCACGACATCGCGGCGGCCCTGCGACCACGCTCGGCGGCGCGTCCGCTCCGACCACACGAACAGCGTGCTGCCGTGCACGAACGGTACGCCGGGAGCCAGCCCGTCGCCGATGTTCCAGCCGTGCTGGAGATAGCCGTCGACGCGCTGTGGATGGTCCGGGTCCGGCATGTCGCAGTACCGAGCCAGCACATACGTATGGCCATAAAACTGGTTGGCGTGGTGCATCTCGTCTTGCGGTTCCCTACGCGCTGGTCAGATTCGTCCCGCCGGGCACAGTCGAAGGCCGCCAACAGCGGCGCACCCCTGGACTCTAAATCCGACAGAACGCCCTTTTGCGATGAAACGCCGATAGCGCCCCGCGCGTCGTGAAAGCGTTCCTCCGTCGTAGTACGCAGCGCTCGACGTTCCGCCAGGGCCGCCTGTGCGACGGCTGCGTCCGAATCCGATCGTCACCGCACTCGATCTTGAGCAGAGCCGTCGTCAGAGCGATGTCTTCTACTCAAGATCGAGAAGTCCACTGGCAGCGCGCGCCAGACGCAACTGTTGTGCTGGCCGCAGACCACGTAGAAAGACACGGTAGGGCCTTCGGGGACGGCATGGCTTCGACAACCACAGCCGTACCTGAAGGCCCTACCTCGTGTCCGCGCGACACACCGACGCAGCTCGGATTCCGTCGCCATCAACCAGATCCGACCACACCAACCCGGTTCCTCAACGGGCACTCAGACCGTTCCGGCGTACTGGCTCATGTGATAGGCGGTCGTCTGGCCGTTGGCGTTGCGCTTCCAGGTCGACACCATCAGGTGCAGCCCGCCCGACTGGGTCGTCGACCACGGATGGATGAACCCGCCGTAGAGGTTCGACTCCTGCAGCCAGGACACCTGAACCTTCTCGGCAGTCCAAACCCGGTCGGGCCCGGTGGCCCGGCGGGTGACGATGTTGCCGGTGGCCGCGTTCAGGTAGGCCATGACCCAGGTGCCGTCGGCGAGGCGGCGCACCGACGGCTCACCGAACCGGCCGGTGAGAATCGGCGTCGGCGGGCGGCCCCAGTCCCAGTTGCTGCCGTTCCAGCCCCAGCCCTCGTACTCTCCGGGCCAGAACATCCGGTCCCAGCGCACCCGGCGCAGCATCATCCCGCCGTCCTGCCGCCCCGCCGGGACGGAGAACACATAGACGTAGTCACCGTCGCGCTGCATAGTCCACATCTGGAACGGGTCGGAGTTGTCGCCGTTGTTCCACCAGCGCAGATCCGTACGGATGAAGTCGTTGCCGTTGTCGGAGTACGCGAGCCCGGCGTACCGCGACTTCCACATCGAGTTGCGCGGCCCGGCGTTCCAGTTCTCGATGCTCATGTAGGAGATGAGCTGGCGGCCGGTCTCCGGGAAACCGATTCCGTCGTTGGGGATCACGCTCACCTCGAACGAGCCGAACGGGTCGGAGCCGTTGTGCCCGTTGTACATCAGGTCGGGCGCGCGTCCGTCGCCGGCCACCCGGGCCGCGCTGTCGAACACGACGCCCCCAGCCGCACCCGGATGGATGTTGGACCGCAGCATCACCGGGGAACGCCAGTCCTGCCCGGTCTCGGGCCAGGGGGTGCTGAAGGTGTCGCCGAACAGGTAGCCGATGGAGCCGTTCTCGAGGACGTACGGGATGCCCAGGTCGGTGCCGGCCACCTGCCAGCGCCAGGCGGTGTCCAGATCACCGCCGGTGAGCCGTTTGCGAAACGTCGCGGCCTGTGCGGCTCGCGGCGCGACGACCTCGGGAATCACCAGGGCCGCGAGGCCGGCGCCGGCGGCCGCGCCGATCATCGTTCTGCGTTTCATGGTCCGTCCAATCTCCGTAGAGCGCAGGCGTTGGTGGCTTGGAGCATAGAGCAATCGATTTCTCATGTCCATTGCCATCTATCCCTGTCGGCATCGCGCGTTCGCCAACTTTGCGCTGCGCCACTAGCTTGGCGGCGGCAATCGATTTCGCACCACGCGCGATCTCCTCGCGGTAGACGACGTTGTCGCGGCGGATCGCATTCCCGAATCGAGTATCAGCTCGGCAGGGCGACGACTGCTTCGACCTCGACAAGGAACTCCGGCCGGAACAACCCCGCGACCTGCACCAGCGAGCTGGCGGGGTTGGGCCGGTCGCCCAGCGAGGGACGGATGATCCGATCCCGGACGTCCCGGACGACCTGGATCTCCGACACGTCGACGAGGAACCAGGTGAGCTTGACGACGTCCGGCCAGTCCGCGCCCAGCGACGCCAGGAGGCGGCCGAGGTTGGCCAGCGACTGCTCGGTCTGGGCCGCGAGATCCCCTGGTCCGACGAGCTGACCGGCGGCGTCGAGGGCGATCTGGCCGGAGACGAAGGCGAGCTGGCCGGTGGTCGTGACGGCGTGGGCGAACCCGAAGCCAGGCGAGTTACCGGGGACGTCAGTGAGACGGTCGACGATGGGCATGATCCCCAGCCTAGCCAGGCTCACGGGGATGAGATGCTGGCATCATGGCCGGTACGCTGATCGTCCAACCCGGCGTCGAGATCCCCGAGGCCGAGCTGAGCTGGCGCTTCTCCCGTTCGAGCGGGCCGGGTGGGCAGGGCGTGAACACCGCCGACTCCCGGGTCGAGCTGTCGTGGGACCTCGCCACCTCGGACGCGCTGCCCGACGCACTCAAGGCGCGGGCGCTTAATCGGCTCGCCGGCCGCCTCGTCGACGGCGTACTGACCGTCGCGGCCTCCGAACATCGCGCTCAACTGCGCAATCGCATGGCCGCACAGACCCGCCTCGCCGCACTCATCCGCGAGGCGATCGCGCCCCCGCCGAAGGCCCGGCGCGCGACCCGGCCGACTAAGGGCTCGGTGGAACGCCGCATCTCGGCCAAGAAGCGCCGCTCGAACATCAAGCAGAACCGCCGCCCCGACCACGACTAGGCGTCACCGCTCCATCAGTTCGTCGAGCAGGCGACGCAAGGGCTCGTTGTTACCGCGCAGCGCGGCCCTCGACGCCTCGATATTCTCCTGCGGATCGAGGCGCGACCAGTCGATCAACCAACCTGCATCGCGGCTGAGCTGTCGGAAGAAGGCCCGCTGCGTCCGCCCATTGCCTTCGCGGAACGGATGCAATGCATTCACCTCGGCCAGATAGTGGGTAACCCGGTCAAGGAAGGTCGTCCGATCCGCACCGCGCAGGAAGCGTTCCTTGGCGAGTCCGCCAAACACTTCTTCGGCGTATGCCTCGATGTGCTGAGGCAGGCAGAACGGCTCCGTGCGTGCGATTCCAACGGTCCGGATCTGCCCAGCCCAGGGGTAGATGTCACCGAAGATCTCACGGTGAAACGCCTGAAGATGCGTTAGGTCGTAGGCTCCGGCCAGTGGCCGAATGCCGAGATCGGCCAATGCAGCAATACTCAGGCCGGCCTCAGCTTCCTGAAGCAATGATTCCTGGACGATGCCAAGCCGATTACGAAGAACGCCACTCTCAGGGTCGATGTACGGATCGACCGTCACGACGCACCGTAGAGACGACGAATTTCGGCCCGCATCTCCACCGTGCTGATCTCGCCGCGTGTCCACCGCTCTGTAATGGCCTCCACCGCCGCGCTCACGGTCAGGCCCTCGGCGCGGAGCGATCCAGCGGCCTGTGCCAGAGATCGCGAACGCTCGGCGGTCAATTCGTCGAACACTTCTACCGGCACCATGACCGCTTCCGTCTTGCGGTGGGAACCGACCCCGACCGGCGTCCTGTCGCCGCGCCGGAAGCGCTCCAGTACCGAGGGCAGCAGGTCGCGCGCCTCGCGCACGGAGAGAGTCTCAATCAGCACCTCAAAAGTGTACCCGATTGTGTACACATTTTGCCCTCGCGACTTAGTCCATCCGGCTTGCGCGCCGAAGCACGCCGATGGCCGATCCCGGTCCCAGACCGACCGTTTCACGCCCTGGTGAGGCGGTTCAGCCAGGGGTGGCCGTCGTGGACGAGACGGAGCCAGCCGATCAGCTGGGCTCGGGCCGCGTCGTCCAATCTGGGCGCGGCGACGGCGAAGTCCGCCTCATCCTTCGGCCGTGGCCGCCTGGCCTTATAGAACAAGGCCAGCTCCGGGCGCAGGAACGGGATGCCGTCCGGCGTCCGCGCGTACACGTGCTCGATCGGCAGGGTCACGCGCGGATCGCGATGGCTGCGCCACAGCGGACCGTCCACATTCTCCAGGAAGATGTCGGTACGCCAGGAGTCGGGCCCGGGTTCGTAGACCCAGATCTGCCGGAACCTCTCGGGTGGCGTCGACCCGGGCGGCAGCGGGTGGACCGCGCCGTCGGCGCCGCAGCACGTGAGTCCGTCGAGCAGGGCCCAGAGTTGCGGGAAATGCTGCCGGGCGACGCCGAATTCGATGTCGCCGTGTTCGCGGGTCTGTTCGCCGAGGAACAGGTCGATCGCCCAGCCGCCGGCGATCCACCAGGGCGATGGGAACGGTCGCAGGCGTTGGGCGAGTTCGCCGGGCTGCCAAGGCGCCCAGGCGTCGAGCGGTGGCGGTGTGGTCATCGGCCGACTCTATCGACGCCCCGGGGTGCGCGACCCGGGGCGCACGCGTCACGCGGGGACGGTGATCGTCAGGTTGGCGACGAAGCCGCTGGTGACGCTGCCGGTGACGGTGGCCGTCTCCCGGGCGGCGAGGTCGTCGCGGAAGACCATGTCGGTGGCGAGGCTGATCCGGCTCAGGTTCGTCACGCTCTGGCTGTAGCCGGTGGTGGCGTACACGGCCTGCGAGACGCTCTGGGGCAGGGCGATCTGCGAGGTCTTGACGATCTGCCCGGAGGCGGTGGTCGCGGCGGCCAGCGACCGGTAGACCTCGAAGTGGATGTGCGGCCAGCGCCCCGCGTAGCAGCCGGGGTAGATGCTGGTGAAGGTCACCGTGCCGGACGAGTCGGTGGCCTGGATGCCGCGCAGGTAGTTCTGGTTGGTGACGCCGCTGGAGTAGAGCGAGTAGCGGCCTTCCCGGTCGCAGTGCCAGGCGTAGACGGCCGCGCCGACCAACGGTACGCAGCTGAGGTTCTGCACGGTGAGCGAGAACCTCAGCGGGATGCCGGCGGCGTTGCCGGACGCGGTGCCGAAGGACGAGCGGATGTCGTTGCGGACCACGCCGGACAGGACCCGGACGTTCGGGCCGTTGCTGCCGTCGGCCGGGTAGGGCCCGGCAGTCTCCGACTCGACCTCGGCCACGCAGGCAGCGGTGGCCTCGTCGCCGGGCACGACGAGCGAGCCGCCGACGGCCGCGGTCAGCCCGACGCCGCCGATCGTGGCGAGCATTCGGCGGCGGGACATCGTGGCCAGGTCGAACTGCAGACCCTTGTCGTGCACGGCGCGCACGTACGCGTCGTTGTCCTCGTACATGAGGTCTCCTCCTTCACTGCGGCCCCGGTCCGGGCGACCGGAACCCACGAAAGGGAGAGCCAACCATCGATGTCTTGAGGTTCCATAGGCGCATCCTCAAATTTCTATATCGCATTGGTTACGACAGCCCTAGATCCACCTACGCCGTGGTAAGAATTCGTCCACGTGGCCACGTGTGAAATTTTCACAACATCGACTCGTATCGTGAAGGAGTCACCATGCTCCGGGTCCTCCGCCGGGCAGTCACCCTGCTCGGCGCCCTCGCCACGGCCACGGTCCTCTCACTCGCGCTCGCCCAACCGGCGCACGCCGCGACCTTCCTCACGCACTCCCAGGCCACCGCGCAGCTCAGCGCGGCCGGAATCACCTGGTCCTCCAGCGGCAACTGCTCCAACCGCAACGTCGCGACGTGCACGTCGTTCGACCAGATCCGCCAGTCGACCATCAGCGGCGTGGTGACCTTGCGCAACTACACCGGCTGCGCCATCAACGTCACGGCCGGCACCGAAACCGGGCACTCGTCCGGCACCTACAGCCACTGGAACGGCTACAAGGTCGACATCAGCAAGTACAGCTGCATCAACAACTACATCACGTCGACCTACACGTACGTCGGCTACATCTCCGGCTGGGGCTACCAGTACCGCGCCCCGTCCGGAAACCTCTACACCGACGAGGGCAACCACTGGGACATCCTCTACTACACCTGCGGTTGCTGACAGCGGCGTCGGCGCGTCGGAATCCCCCCTCCGGCGCGCCGACGTCTCATCCGCGCAAAGCCTTCCCGGGCAGATCGAAGGAGCGCGGGACCCGGCTGCTCGGCGGAAGCATTACGCCGGGTCCCGCGCGTCTACACCCCAGCCGTCGCCAGCCGGGAAGCCGTGTCCGCGCCGCGATCCTCCAGCACCCGGCGCAGTTTGCGCAGCGCGTGGTGCGCCCGCGACTTCACCGTCCCGAGCGGGATGCCCAGCGCGCGGGCGGTCTCCACCGCGGTGAACCCGCGAAGGTAGAGGTGGACGATCACGGCCCGCTGATCGCGGCTCAATTCCCGGACGGCGGCGCGAACGGCCATCGCGGTGACCATCTCCTCGGTGGTGTCGACGCCTTCGGTCGCCAGCCCGGTCGCCCCGACCTCCGTCGGCCTGGCCGACTGCGCCCGCCGGGCGTCGATGACCAGATTGCGCGCCACCCGGAACAGCCAGCCCCGGGCGAGTCCGCGTTCCAGGTCCAGCTGGCCGGCGTGACGCCAGGCCCGCAGCAGCGTCTCCTGTGCGATGTCCTCGGCCTTGCCGCGGTCGCCGCCGAGCTGGCCGACGAGGTAGCCGATCAGCACGGTGCCGTGCGCGTCATACAGGTGGTCGAGGATCGTGGCAGCCCGTGTCTCCTCCATGCCCGAAATCCTGCGACAGTCCGGATGAGGATTTCATGAAGCGACAAGCATCACTACCTAGGGATCTTCCTGCACCATCTGATCAGGGACGATGCGGCCGTCGACCACCCGGTACGCCCAGATGGCGACCGACGCCGAGGAGATCTCGCCCCGGTTGTCGAACTTGAACGACTTCGTGACGCCGGTGCCGACGTAGGAGTCCACATAAGCCAATAGCGAGGGCCGGGTGTGGTTGCCCGCGTTGATGCCGGCCAGCAGGATGTTGGCCGCGTCGTACGCCTCGGCGGCGTACGTGCCGGGTTCCCGGTGGAACTTGGCCCGGAAGTCGGTCAGGAAGCTGCCCTTGATCCGGTCGGGCGGCACGCAGGGGCAGGTGAGGATCGCCCCCTCGGCAGCGGCCACGCCCGCCCCCTCGACCAGCCCCGGATCCTTGACCCCGTCGGCGGCCACGAACGCCGCGCGTACGCCGCCCTGGCGCAGCTGCCGAAGCAACGGCGCGGCCTCGGCGTAGTAGCCGCCGTAGAACACCGCGTCGGCCTGATTGGCCGCGACGTCGGCCACCTCGTGACTGAAGTCGGTCTGCTTCACGCGTACCGACAGGCTCTTCACGATCACCCCGGCGAGCACCCGGCGCACCTCGTCGGCCAGCCCCTTCCCGTACGCCGACGAATCGTCGATGACGATCACCCGGCGCGAGTTGAGCACTCGTTTGATGTACCGCCCGGCCGCCGGACCCTGTTCGGCGTCGCTGCCCACCGCCCGGTGGAACACCTTCCAGCCCTGCTCGGCCAGCGCCGGACGGGTCGCGCTGGCGGTGATCGCGGTGACGCCGTACTGGTCGAGGATCGGCACCGCCGCCTCCGACTCCCCGGAGAACTGGGGTCCGACGACACCCAGGATCCGGGGATCGTCGACGACCCGCTGCGCCACCTCGGGCGCGAGCTTCTCGTCACCCTGTGAGTCGAATTCGGACAGTTCGACGGGACACGCCGCGTTGGCCGCGTTGTACTGATCCACCGCCATGCGTACGCCGTCATAGGGGTGGCGGCCGAGATTGGCGTTGCCCCCCGACAGCGCGCCGAAGAAGGCGATCTTGTAACCGCAGCCGCCGGCGTCCTCGACCAGGCGCGACGGCGGCTGCGTACACCCGCCGGAGCCCAGCAACCCCATCGCCAGCAGTGCCGCCACGGCGGTACGCCGCGCTGCCCTCATCGATCCTCCCGGGCCGGTTACGAATGCCTCAACGAATACGGATCTGGCACACCCGCAGTTCTATCGGAATACTTCAGCCTCATGCGCGTACTCGTCGTCGAGGATGATCGCGACCTTCGCGAGGCGGCCGTGGCCGCCCTGCGCGCCGGTGGCCTCGCCGTGGACCACGCCGGCGACTGGCCACAGGCGGACTTGGCGCTCAGCGTCAACGCATACGACTGTGTGGTGCTGGACAGAATGTTGCCAGACGGCGACTCCGCCCGGCACCTGCACCGCCTGCGCGAGCGCGGCATCCGGGTGCCCGCGCTGATGCTCACCGCGCTGAGCGAGATCGAGGAACGGGTACGCGGCTTCGAGGCCGGGGCCGACGACTACCTGGCCAAACCGTTCGCCGCCGCCGAACTCGTGATGCGGGTGCGGGCGCTGTGCCGGCGCAGCACCGCGATGCTGCCGCCCGTGCTGCGTGTGTCCGATCTGGAGCTGGACTGCGCCCGCCATGAAGTACGCCGAGCCGGCGTGCTGCAACTGCTCACGCCGAAGGAGTTCGCGGTCCTGGAGCAGTTGATGAGCCGCGCGCCCGCCACCGTCACCCGAGCCGACCTTCGCGAGCACTGCTGGGACGAGCTGGCCGATCCGCTGTCCAATGTGGTGGACGTGGTGATCACTCAGCTCCGGCGCAAGCTCGGTCCACCCATCCTCATCCACACGGTGCGCGGGTCCGGATATCGGATCGGCGATGAATAGCCGCCGTCATCGGCTGACCACAGCCGACCGGCTGCGCTCCCTTCGTATCCGGCTGATCGCCGTGTTCACCGCGATCACCCTGACCGGGGTCACCGGCATGGCGTTCGCCGGCATCCAGGTCGACGGCCACCAGCGTGAGCAGGCGTTGCTGGCCGATCTGCGGATCACGAGCAGCGCCGTGCTCTCCCTGATCTACCGCGAGGCCGGAACACTGCGGCTGACCGGCGTGGCCGACGCCATCGGCGACCGGGCCACCGGCGTCTACGTCTTCGAACGCCGCGGCGACGCGCTCGGCCCGGCGCTGGCCCGGCCCGGCCGCACCCAGCTCGTGCCGCTGCGCCGCCTCGAACCGGCCGCGTGGTCGAGCATCTCCGGCAACCAGAGCGTGGTCGCCAAGGCGACCGCGACCGACGGCACCACCCAGCAGCTGCTCGCGGTGGCCTTCGCCGTCGAGAGCGCGGGCCGGCCGACCGGATCGGTCGTCGTCACCATCGACGCGCAGGACTCCGAGGCCGCCCACGCCCGGCTCGCGCTGACCCTCATCGGCGGCGGCATCGGCTTCGTGCTGCTCGCCAGCGCCGGCGCGTACCTGCTGGCGCGGCGCAGCACCCGCATCGCCGGAGCCGCCCTCGACCAGCAGGAACGCTTCCTCGCCGACGCCGCCCACGAACTGCGTACACCGCTGACGACGATCCGGGTCACCGCCGAGGCCGCCCTCGTCGACGCCGACCATCAATCCGGGGCGCTGCGCAAGGTCATCCGCTCCGCCGACCGCATGACCAACTCGGTCGAGACCCTGCTCACCCGGGCCCGCATGATCGCCGGAACGCGCGAGCTGCGCCTGGAGAAGTTCCGGCTCGACCAGCTCGTCGCCGAGGTCGTCGAGGACACCGCCGCCGGCGCGCGGTCCGTCGATCTCGACGTGGAGGCCGTCGTCAGCCACGGCGACCCGGCCATCCTGCGCATGGCGGTGCGCAATCTCGTCGAGAACGCGGTACGCCACGGCGCCGTCGACGGGCACGGCGCGGACGTGCTGGTCCGCGTACGCGAAGGCGAGGTCGTCATCCGCGATCACGGCCCGGGCCTGACCTCCGGCGCACCCGCGTTCGACCGGTTCACCAGCACCGCCCCCGGCAGCTCCGGGCTGGGCCTGAGCATCGCCGACTGGGCGGTACGCCTGCACCGGGGCCGGCTGAGCGTGGCCACCGATCCCGAGGGCGGAGCCGTCGCCCGCATTGATCTTCCCGAGTGATCCGGCGGCGACTTGGCATGAACCTGCCGTGACCCGAGGGAGCCGTCGGTACGTATTCCCGCATGAGTCCACTGCCGTCCATCCCGACCGGAGGCTTGATCGGCCATGCATCCCACGACTGAGGCGCCCCGCGTCCTGATCGCCGAACGCAATCGGCGGCTGCTGGTCACGCTGCGCCGGATCCTGCGCAACGCCGGCTACGAGACGATCTCCACGAGCAACCCCGCGAAGCTGCGCAGCATGCTGTCCACCCAGCCGGACGTGCTCGTCGCCGAGGCCGACCTGATCCCCGGCCAGGAGGCGGCGATCCGGCGGCTGCTGCCCAAGTCCTCGATGACGATCGTCATCGCGCCGATGCCCGACGCGGCCGACGCCGTCACCGAGCAGCTGTCCGGCGCGGTCACCATGCTGCGGCCGCTGAGCCTGGCCGGCCTCATGGCGACCATCGAGGAACACGTCCAGCACCAGCGCGAATCGGCCGCCGTCGGCTGAGCCCGCCGGGGCTAGTTGATCTTCAGCCGGGTGCCGACCCACGCGTCGGTCGTGTTGAGTTCACCGGTGGCCACCGGACCCATGTCTGCCAGTACGCGGTCGGCGTCGAGCATCTCCATGATCCGGCCGTCGGCTTCCGCAGCCGTCTCCACCAGTTCGAGCACCGGCGCGTCGGCGTCGCCGATGTTCGCGGCCGCGGCGGCCGCCTCGGCGATGTACGCCGCGGCTGCGGCTCCCGCCCTGCCGACCTCGGCGGTGAAGGCCGCCACTGCGGCGTCCGCGCCCAGCTCCTTGGCGGTGGTCGAAACAGTCATCAGGCACTCCCCATATCCACAGATTCACTCGGCCAGGAAGGGCATCCGCTGCCGGAAACGCCGCATCGCGGCGTCGAAATCGCCGGACGCGTAGTCGTCGAGCGTCTCACCATCCACATACGGAGCACAGATCTCCTTGACCCGCTCGCGCGCCTCCCGGGACGCCACCTCAGTCGTCTCGACGATGGTCCGGGCCAGCCGTGCCGAATCCGCGGTGTGATAGATCCGCGCGTCCAGCACCAGGTCACGCAGGTGACCGTCGCTGCCGACGGTAGCTCGGACCAGCCCGTCGCGGGACTCCGCGGTCACCTCGACCGCCTGGATTCGCTCCTGTAGCCCGTCCAGCGCCCCCGACATCTGCGAGAGCCGGTCGTCGAGCCGCCGGGCCTGAGCCCGCATGGACTCCAGCATCTCCTCGCTGATGCTCATGGCTGTGTATTCTACAGTGGATGACGACGGCTCAGGCACTGCTGCTGCTGCCGATCGGGCAATTCTGCGGCGTCTCAGGCCCGCCAGGCGACCCGGCCACCCGCTACCCGATCCGGATCGCCGATCGGATGATCGAAGTGGACGCCGACCTCTTCACGCTGTGGGCTCGGGCGCACGGCGTATCAGGGGACGAAAGCTGGACCGGCGCGGAGCTGGACGCGCTGCTGAGCGAGGGTCTGGCGGCGAGGATCGAGCCGGACGACGAGATCGGCTTCGCACACCGGCACCGCCTCGAACCGCTGCTCATGGGCCTGGGTGTCGACGGCGATCAGTTCGTGCTGGGCCTGCCTGGTACGCCGGTGGTCTCGGTGTCCGGTCCGATGTTCACGGCGTGGGCCGCGGCCGCCGCCGAGCCGGACCTCTGGTCGGTCTGCCTGCGGCTGGCCGCCGAAACCGCGGCCGAGCCCGCCGCCCTCCTGCCGGGACTGCTCGACGGCCTGGGCCCGCTGCTGGCGGCCGGCGCGGCCTACCTCGACAAGGCGAGCCGATGACGACGACTGTCTGGCCGATCGGTCACTACCTGGGCGAATACCCGGCGGACGGGACCATGGACGGCGGCCACCACGTGCGGCTCGGCTCTCGGACGATCGTGCTGAGTACGGCGGAGATCGCCGCCTGGTCGGCTGCCGCGGGCACCGAGCACGACCCGGCCGATCCGCTCCTCAAAGCCCGCGGCCTGATCGCCGTCGTCGCCATCGAGTCCAGTGTGGCCTTCGCCGATCGGCACCGGCTGCGCCCACAGTTGAGCGCGATCGGCCACCCGCTCGGCGACGCCGAACCTCGCTTCGCCATCGGCGTCGGAGCCACCGCGACCGCACTGGTCGACCCGGTCCTGCGGGAGATCTGGCGGTGGTGCGGCGCGACAAGAACACTGTGGACGCTATGCCGCAAGCTGCACCCGGACGCGCCGGAACGCGTCCTGGCCCACTTCCTCCTCCACGGACGCGAACTGATCCAGGGCGGCGCCGCCTACCTCGACGTCGCTTGAACCTCGCCGAAGCAGCTCACCACAGACCCGGCCCGGCATCGTGTAGCCGCTCCAACGCCTCCTTCTCAGCGACATCGGCAAGCTTCCGTGGCTTGCCCGCCAGGAGTCTATGATGCTCCGCCAGCTTCTCCCGGGTCGCCTCCGGCAGATGGACCTCGACGGAGTACGCCGGATTCTCCGGGCTCAGCATCGGGGTGAGGCCCGCCAGATCGAGATGGTCGCCGACGCTCTCCTGGGTCAGCCAACTGGTGAACGCCGTCTTTCGCAGCCGGCGGCCGTCGGCGGCCTTCCGGCCGGTCACCAGGCGCCGCAGCGGTTTGAGGCTGAAGGCGCCGACCGACACCGACGCGTTGGGATTGGTCTGGAGCCCGACATGGTCATTGGCCTGGGTGAACGGACTGTGTAGGGGTGCGTCCCACCCGGCGCGGTCCGGTCCGTCGAACGCCGGTATGTAACGGTGGGAGTAGCCGACCTCGAACATGATCGGCTGGAACTCCCAGTCGGCCGCGTCCTTGAAGCCCTTCAAGTAGGCCGATATGGACTTCCGAAGCTCCTGGATTGCTCGGACCGGATGTCCCTCCGCCGCGCGCTTCCGCGCATCGTCGACGATCTGCTGGAGCCGTTCCACCATCTCCTGATAATCCTGGCTGCCCGACACCGGGGACCCCTGACCGCCGATCCAGATGTAGAAGCCGGTCGCGGGTCCGATCTGGACGTCGATGAAGGTGCCGGTGAAGGTGTAGAACGTGAGGGAGTGCCGTCGGGTCGCGGCGTACGCGGGATCCGTCTGCCCGGACAACACGCCGTCTTGGAAGCTGTACGCGCGAACAGTGGCGCGCCCGGCTTCGGCGTCGGTGTTGCCGAACGGGATCGGCGTGCCGATGCCGCTGCCGTCCTTCACCGACAACCGCATGAGCGGAATGTGGGCGAGGAACGCGGCGACCGTCTGGAGCACGTCCAACCCGACCCGGCCACTGAGCGGGAACAGCCACAACGGCGGCGTTCCCGGCGGCCCGACCGCCGTCGTGTTGTTGTCCTGCCACGTCGTGAAGGTCGAGAACCGGATCGCGCCGAGTCGGTTCACCGAGCGTTTGGTGGACGTCGTCACATAGGTCAGGAACCGATGACTGCCGTCCGGCAACCGGACAAGGCTGACGCCGGGCTTGACGGACATCGCGGCCACCCGCCACATGCGCTGATAGCGAAGCTTGCCGGTGAGCAACGCCAATGGTCGCTTAGCGACGAACTTCGGAGCCCACAGCAGAGTCCGCAGGGCCGCCGCCAACGCCCGACTCCGCGTACGCGCGCCGGCGTCGGAGCCGAAGCGGTCGATCCGGAACCGCGTGGAGGCGATCTTGCGCTCCAGCCAGTCGGCCCGCCGGCCAGCCAATGAACGTACGCCCGGATGTAGTGGCTGATGCGGCGGCGCGGTCAGCGAACCCGCGGATTCGAGGCCGATCGGCAGCTGAACCGTCAGCCGCCGGCGACCCCGGGCAACCGTAAGCCGCGGGCCTTCAGCGGATATCGACCGCACGGTCGCCTCAATCAGCGGAGCGAATCGCAGTAGGTCGTCGACCCGGCCCGGAACCAGCTTCTCGAGGATCTGCCGCCGAAGCTCCGCCTGGGGACGGCTGCCCCAAGCGCCCGCCCGGTCGAGCAGGACCTGCAGGTTTCTCAGCGACAGCCCCCGATCCCGAGGCCGGAGGTGATCGGCCTGCCACTGGATCTGTGCGGCCAGCCCGACGTCAGCCGGACTCGGTCCGTCCAGTTCCGGTCGCATCCGACGAGTCAGCGCATGCTGTCCGAGCAAGTCGGCCGGCCGGGTCGACCGACCACGGTCGGCCCGGCTGACCGTCTCCAGACCCTGCACGAGCGCCCCCACGACGGCCAGCGCGGCGTCCCCCGACCGAATCGTGCTCGGCACGGTGATCGAGACGACCCGGTCGGCCAGGTCGATCCCCAGACGTGCCGCTGTTTCGGCCGAAAGCTCACCGGTCCGCACCCGAACCGTCACCGGCACCCCCAGCCCCCGATGGGCGGCGGTCGCGGTGACCGTGTCGGCCGTATGGCGTACCGCGGTGGCGGTGAGCCCGCGCGCCGCAAGCATGTCCGGCAGGATCCGGGCGATGTGCCGCGACAGCGCCGAGCCGGTCAGAGTCGATCCGAACGAGGTGAGGTCGGAGATCACCGGAAGGTCAGCCGCCAGGCCCGGAAGGTGTTGACCGAGCAGGATGTCGGTTGCTGCGTTCGCCAGCGCCCGCTTCGCCTCGGCCTGCCGGGCGTGCTCGGCCTGCGAGCGCTGAGCAGGCTCGGTGATCGCTGCGACGGGCTCCCCGAGGCGCGCCGTCACCGTTTCGAAGGCAGTCTTGGCAGCAGGTCCCAGCGTACGTTCAAGCGCCTGTCCGATCTCGTCCACGCGCTCCTCGTAGGCGGACAGGTCACGCCGCAATCCCAGTTCCTCGATCAAGGCGTGAGCCTCGGCGATCCACCGCGACGGAACTGGCCGCGAGCCGCCTACACCCGCCGGCTGAGCGGCTGTCGCGACGCCGATCGCCGCCAGCCGAGCTGCCCTCGCCAACCGGTCCGCCCCTAGGCCGATGCGTTCACCGGTCTGCGCGAGGATGGTCGCCCGCACCGCTGCCACCGCCTCGGCCAGATCGAGCCGCAGGCTCAGCCGATCCATCCGGCGCGGATCGAGCCTGATCTCCCACACCGCGTGGCCGGTCCGGGGCGGCCGGACCTCCGCAGCCGCCCCGCCGCGCGTACGGGCCACTTGGATTCGCAGCTCGAACGGCTCCGACGCCGTCTTCAGGGTGACGAGGTCGGTACCGCGCGACGTACGCGTCCTAGCGGCCTCGAAATCGTTCGCAACCCCTTGCAGGGCAGCCACAATGGACGCCGTCCGCTGCCGCGGAGGGACGGGGACGGCCGGGCCCGGCAGTGCCTTCCTGGTGCGGTGGCCGACGACGGTGACATGACGGGGCGGGGGGCCGGCCATCGGACGGCCGAAGCCGGTCCGTGGATCGGATCGGAGCGCCACATCGGCCACGTACGCCATCCGCAAGTCGCCGTACCGGAACACGTGGACGACGGCCTCGACGACTCGCTCCCGTCCGCGAGCATCCGTGAATCGCCGCTGGAACAGCACATCTGCGTCGCCGCCGCCGTTGTCGCGCAGGTACGCCGCGTCCGGTCCGCTGATCGTCCGCCCGATCAGGTCCCGGGCTGCGCCAAGCTGATCATCGATCGTCCCCTGTGGGCGTCGGCCGCTGCCGATGGCGAGAAGATCGCCGCCCCATCTGGCCACCACCGCGGCCTCCTGGGTGGCGGTGAGCAGTCGCAGCCGCCCAGCCGCGGTCTGCAACGCCGACCGCAGCGAAGCGTCCAGCCGTTCGGCTGAGCCGCTGAGCGGCGGCAACGCGATCTCTCGCGTCTTCCCGACGTTGTCGGGCGCGGCCGTACGCTGTGCCGGTCGCTTCGCCGCGGTCGGCGCCGGTGGAGGGTCCCGACGCTGGATCTCGGCCTCGACCTCGGCCTGCTGCCGCCGGACCGCCCTGACGAAGCTCGGCGCGAATCGGTGCGTACGGCTGTCGACGAGGCCCTGCCGGTTCACGATCGACGCACGCTCGGCCGCCGCCCGCATCACCCTGGCGCGATCCACCGCGTCGAGCAGAATCGTGGGCTGCTCGGACGGATCCGAGACGGCCGGCTGCCCCCTCAGGTCACGTGCCGCCGCCATGAGCACCGCCGCGGTGAGAGCTGGCGAACCATGCGAGATCAACCCGCCGAGGCGCTCCCCCGGCTGGTAGTCGGCCTCGGCCTCGGCCGCGTACAGGCGGATCAGGGCGCCCGCAGCGGCGGGAACCACGGAGACGGCCTCCGCCAACGCCCGCCGCACCCGCTCGGCGTCCGCCAGACCCCGCTGCACCAGGCTCGCCGCCGCGTCTCGGTCGCTGCGGAACCCGGTCCCGCCTGGCTCACGATTCATCCGCAAGGTCTGCGCCACATCCGAAACGCCGAAATTGCTGTACGCCTGAAGCACCTCCAGGTAACTGTCATGCGTACCGGGGTTGTCGGGGCGGAATCGCTCGCTGCCGAGCCGGACCCGAGCCAACTCCCGCGCCAAGGCGACCCTGGTGACCGCCTCGGTGGGATCGGCATCGTGCCGGACCGCGATCCGGAATCCTCCCTTGATCTGCTCCAGACGCACCATTTCGCCGGGCGGGAGGACGGCGTACTCGACGATGGTCCGGGATGCGCCCGGGTCGGAGCGGATCACGATCCGCGACCTGTCCGCCGTGCCTGTCGCGCCGAACCACTTTTCCGCGAGCTCATGACCAACGTCCATCACGCCGGTGCCGCTCCGGTGTGGCCACCTAGGCGCCGGGGTCTCAGCGAACACCTCGGCCAGCGCGATTGTTCGCGCTACCGATGCCGTCTGCTGCGTGAACTCGCGCGCCACGTCATCAGAGGCGGCCAGTGCCCGCTCGTACGCGCTCCGCCACCCCGGCCGCCGAAGCAGCCGCCGGAAGGCGCCGGCCATAGGCGACGAGGCCGGCGTACGCAGCAGCCGGGCCCACCTGATCGCCGTGCTCTCGGGGGTCAGACCCATTCCGGCCAGGACCGCCTCGACCTCGTCCAACGCCGCTGCCGTCGCGGTTGGGTCCGGGCCGGGCAGTGCCAGGAGCTGTTCGATCCGAAGGTCGAGATCGGATGCCCCGAAGGAGCGGCCCGCAACGAGGACGTAGTCAAGCGCCTGGCGGGGCGCGGCCGATGACTCGACGGCCACCGCGGCCGCGGGCTGACCCAGATGGTCGAGCACGATCGCATGGATCTCCGCGCCGGGCGGGATCGCTGGGCGCTCCGCCGTTCCGGTCGCCGCGTTCTGATGGTCGGCGTAGTACGCCCGACCCTCGTGCAGGTAGACGTTGTAACGGTGGGCCACCGCACTGCCGTCGGGGCGGATGAGGACTGCGGCGGCCGGTCCGGTGACGACCCCGTTCTCGTCGGCGACCGCCGCCAACCGGGCTTCGACCTCGGCCAGTCCCGTCATCGGCGCGTACGCCGACCCCGCCCACGCCTCGGTCCGTCCCACCGGGACGCCGACCCGGCCAGTGTTCACGGCCGCGACCACCGGGCGTCCATACCATGTAGACAGTCCCGAGTTGCCAGCGTCATCGCAGTTCAGCGACCGGCCGGTGACCGTCGGGCCGCCGTCGTTGACATATCCGACCCAGACGCCGAGCGGATCCGGGTACCGCTGCGACCGCCCGGCGTCGTCCCGAGGCAGCGCCTGCCGCAGATACTGCTCGTCGGCGGGGCTCGCCGCGACCTCGTCCACTGTCCGCACGTCTTGCACCGGTACGCCGTCCCCCAACCGCAGCGCCGCACCTGAATCATGCGGCGTGCCAGGCTCCGCACGCACCTCCATCTGCACCGGCGTCGAACCCAGGTTCGGACTCGTGGCCGGGTTCGGACTCGTGGCCGGGTCCGGGTCCGGAGTCGGAGTCGGAGCCGGAGCCGGAGTCGGAGCCGAGTTCGGAGTCGGAGTCGGAGTCAGAGTCAGAGTCAGAGTCGAGCTTGGGTTTGCGCCTTGCGCCGTGGTCGGAGTCGAGTTCGGATCCGCGGTCGGGCTCGCGGTCGCGCTCGGGCTCGCGGCCGTGGTCGGGCTCGCCGCGTTTTCCGGGGTGACACGGGGTTCCTGCCCCTGAGAGGGGGCGTTCTCCCGGGTAACGCGATCGGCACTGGGCCCCTGCTCGCGAAGCCCGCGAGCCACAGCGCTCGCTGACACGTCCGGTCCCGGCGCGGCCGTCGTCCGTCCTGTGCCCGTCCAACCCGTCTTCATCGCGGCGCTCGTGCCTGCCGGGCTTACGCCCACAGCGCTCGGGCCGGTTGCCGCCGCTGGAACCGACGAACCCCGCGTTGCCGCGCCCAGCCCGGCCGCACGCGACCCGGCCGGGCCCAGTCCCGCCGCGTCCGGTCCCGCAGCACGCGGCGCGGCCGGGGCCAGTTCCGCCGCGTCCGGTCCCGCAGAACGTGGCCCGGCCGGGCCAGTGGCTGCCGCGCTCGACCCCGCAGCCGAGCTGGCTCCCGAAATCGCGCTTGGACCGCCCGAATGTGCAGCCGCCGTCGAACCCGGGTTTGCCGCAGCCGATGGACTAGCCGCCGGTTGCGTCGCAGCCGCTGCCGCCGATGCCGGGCCAGCCGGCGTCGACGCGGGGCTGGTCGTCGTGGAACCCGAGGCCGTCGAGGCTGGGCCACCCGCTGTCAAACCCGGGCCAGCCGCCGAGCTGGGGCCTGCCGCATTAGCGTCCACCGAGGAACCGGTCCCCGGGGCGGTCGTACTCGAACCGGTCGTACCCAGCGTCGCCGACGTCCCCGGTGTCGTCGTACCCAGCGGTGTCGTCGTACCCAGCGGCGTCGCGCCCCGCCCGGCCGACGTCCCAGCACCCGCCGTTCCTGACGGAACGGCTCCGGGCGCCGGAACACCGGTGCTCGTCGTGGTCGGCGCGGCCGTCGGCGACCCGGCCGAGACGGGCCCGGACGCAACCGGCGCCGACGCTGCGGGCACGGCCGGGGCAGCGGCAACAGGCGCGGAAGGCGCAGGCGCAACGGGTGCGGACGCCAGCGGAACAGATTCGGCGAGCCGCCCGTACACCCCGTGCGCGGCGTTCCCGATGAGCATCCGTGGCCCGCCGGTCAGGGCCCCGACGCCGAACCGGGTCAGCCCGGACAGCGAGAGGTCCACCGACCAGTCGCCGTTGACCGCCCCGTTGACGGCGTAGTTCGTGACCTGGTTGACGGTCTGGAAGTGCAGTCCGCGTACGCCGCTTTCGGCGACCCAGCGTGAGACGCTCCAGTCGCGCATCCGATCGGCGACCGGGCCTCGGGTGGCCGCCCAGTGGAACAGCGGGCTGAACGGCCGGTTCAGGCCGCGTCCGACGAGTCCGCCCACGCCGCCGCCGAGGGCCGAGACGCCGAGGCTGCGCCAGTCGAAGCCTTGCCGAGTGCCGTTGACGTTCTGGATGCCCTGGGCGAGGAAGTCGGGGATGACCTCCTGGACCGCCTCTTCCAGGATCTCCTTCACGATGCCCCGGATGCCGGCGAGGTCGCGCATGAGCGTCTCGAACAGGCGGGCGCCGATGGCTCGCGCCACGGCGATCGGCCCGGCGCTGGCCAGTGAGCTGACGCCGCCGGTGAAGATCGCCGAGATCAGGATGATCATCAATTCGACCGCGCACCACAGGACACAGAGGAGCAGCGACAGCTTCTCCGCGCCGACCGCCTGCGCGGCCTTGTCCATCTGCTCGGCGACGGACCGGTGCCGCTGGACGATGTCGGGGACCACGACGTCGAGCTTGTAGCGCCACCGCCGGACGAACTCCTCGCCGGACGCGCCGCGCCACAGCGCCTCGATGTCGCTGACCGAGCCGGAGAACTGGTGTCCGGACCGCTCCAGCAGGTCGGCCAGGTCTTGCCGAGCCTTCCCGTAGGCGCGTAGCGCGTCCTCATTGGTCCGTGGCCAGGTGGATCCGCCGCCGACCAGGCAGACCAGGTCCCAGACCCAGCGCAGGAATCCGTCTGACGGCGGCTCAACGGCCACGGCGGGTCCCTCCCCGGCGCACCCGGAAGTCTATTGTAGATAGATGGTTTTGCGGCGACTGCTCGTTCCGGCTGTTCTGCTGGCGATTCCGGTCTTCGCCGCCGATCCCGCAACCGGCGCGGGACCGTGCGGCTACCAGGCGCCGCCGAGCCCCGGCCCGGTCGTCAGCGCCCCGTCCTGGGAGCAGCGCTGGCTCGATCTCGGCCGCGCGCACGCGTTCTCCACCGGCGGCGGCGTGCGCGTCGCGATCGTCGGCACCGGCATCGACGCCAGCCATCCCCAACTCGGCGCTGCGGTCGCCACCGGCTGGGACGTCACCACGAACAAGCCCGGCGCGCGCTTCGACTGCAACGGTCACGGCACCGCCCTCGCGAGCATCGTGGCCGCGCGGGCCAAGGGCGGCTCCAGTCTCGTCGGTGTCGCGCCGGCCGCGACCCTCGTCCCCGTCCGGGTCGCCGACGCGCCCCCCAGCGCCGAGCGCCAGGTGACCCCGGCCCGGCTCGCCGCCGGAATCCGCCAGGCGGTGACGCTCAAGGCCCGCGTGATCATCATCGGGTACGCCTTGGGCAGCGACGACGCCGGCGTACGAACCGCCGTGGCCGACGCCGTCCGCAAGGACGTCCTGGTCGTGGCGGCGGTCGGCGACAACCTGCCGAAGCTGACGTTCCCGGCGGCGTACGACGGAGTCGTGGGCGTGGGCGCGATCGGCACGGGCGGGCTGCTCCTGTCCGGTTCGGCGGTCGATTCCAAAGTCGATCTCGTTGCTCCGGCCGAGAACGTCGTCGCGGCGGCGCGCCGGTCCGGGCACCTCACCCTGTCCGGTACGCCGGTCGCCGCAGCCGTCGTGGGCGGCGCGGCCGCACTGCTGCGGGCGTACCGTCCGACCTGGACGGCCGCGCAGGTCGCCCAGCGGTTGACGGCGACGGCCGACGGCGGTTTCGGTGGCGGCCACAGCGCCGCGTACGGCTTCGGCACGGTCAATCCCTATCGGGCGTTGACCGAACAGGCCGCCACCACCGGCGCGAGTCCGTATTGGACGCCTGCCCCGGCGGCCCTGGGCCACGCCCCGCCGCAGCCCCAGTGGCCGGACGGGTGGCGCCGGGCGCTCGCCTGGGCCGCCGGCGTCGGCGTGCTCCTCGTCGTGTTCGCGGTGCTCGGCGCGGCGGCGCCGGTCATGCGCCGGCGCCGCCCGGACCGGCTCAGCTGAACGAGCTGCGCGTACGCGCGATGGCCTCCAGGTTGCGTTCCTCGGCCTGGGTGAACTTCTGCCCGGAGTGCAGGATCGCCCCGGCGAAGTCCTGACCGACCCCGTGCAGCTGCTGCGCACCGGCCTGCCACTCGGTTTGGAGCTGCGCGTACGCGGTCTTCGACGCACCGTCCCAGGTCTTGATCCGGTCGGCCATGTAGTCCTCCAGCCCGGACAGCCGGCCGCGCATCTCGTCGAGCATCGCCTGGAACTGGTTCGACGCCGCGATCAGCTCCGCGATGGGCACGTTGAGCACGTTGTTCGTCATGGTCGTCTCCTTACTGGTTGGTGAGGCCGGCGCTGACGTAGCTGAACGACGAGCCGGCCATGCCCGACGGCACGGAGGCGACGCCGTCGAGGACGCCGACGGTGCTGCCGTCGGTGCCCTTGAGGTCGCTGGAGATCTGGTTGTTGATCAGATCGGCCAGGCCGCCGAGCGCGGCGTCGATGTGGTGCATCGCGTTGATGAACTTGGTGCGCTCGTTGGCGAAGGTGTCGCCGGACAGGCCCTGCCAGTCGATGGTCAGCCGCTTGAGGATCTGCGCTGCCAGGTCGTCGAGTTCCTGCTTGGTCTTGGCCGCGAACTGGGCGGCGTCCTGCATGTCGTTGAAATGAACTTTGACGATGTCACCAGACATCTGCCGCTGCCTTTCTCTTGGGTGGCTTGCTTACCTTGCGGGTGCCGCCTCAGCCGGCGGCGAGTCGTTGGGCCAGGGTCGGCGGTGTCGGGCCGCGTTCCGGTTCGGTTTCCGGGGTGGCGGCCAGTGCCGTCGATCGGGGCGACGCGGGCTCGGCTCGGGGTACGCCAACGACCCGTCGCCGTGCGCCGAGCGGGATCGGTCCGGCCCGGGCCGCCGCGGCGACCACGGGCGCTGACGCCGGCACGCCCCGGCCGGTCAGCGTCTGCTGGGCACTCATGGCTGCCTGCGGGGTCATCGCCGGGGCCGGGGTGGACACCGCCGCCGCTGGTCCGGCGGTGAGCACCTGTTCCAGGCCGCCCCGGGCCGACAGGGCCGCGACGTCCACCGTCGCCGGTGGCGTCAACGCAGCCGGGGCGAACCGTCCTTCCAGCACGGCCAGCTTGCGTTCCAGGGCCTCCGTGGCGGCCCGCCGCGCGATCACCGGGCGGGCGAGCTGCGGCGGCGTCCGCCGGCTGCTGAGCGCGGGCACCTGCGGTGGGGCGGCCAGGATCGGCCCGGCCGGAAGCCGTCCCAGCAGCGTCTGCTGCGGACCGTACGCGGACGGCAGCCCCGTCAGCGTCGGCTGGTACGCGGTCGGCAGCAGGCTGGTCTGATCGGCCGGGGCCCAGCCCGTCGGCAGCCCGTTCAGCCCCCGGAAGTCGGCCGCGGACAACAGGTCGGGCGCCGGATCGAGGACCGGGCCTTGCGGCAGTTCGGCGAGCGGCTCGATCAGCCCTGGGGGTTGGGAGTCGGTCGGCGATCGGCTGCCGAGCTGCTCCGGCGAGTACGCCCGCCACGGCTTGGCCGCGTCCGCGCCCCGATAGCGGGGCGGCACCGTGCCGGGGTCGCCCAGCCATCGGGATCCGCTGATCAGATCGGCCGACAGTTTCTTGCCGACCGGCCGGATCTTCTTGGCGTACTTCTTGTTGAGCCGGGCGTAGATCTCGGCGGCCTGCTGCTCGTATTCCGCCTTGGTGTCGGCCTTGATCTTCTGGAGCGCTTCCTTCAGCTCCTTGCGGAACGCGGCGAGCAGTTCCTCTGCCCGGTCCCGTGCCTCCTGGACGTCGTCGGCCAGCTTCTCCAGGACCTCGATCCGCATCTGCAGCCCGTCGATCCAGGTGTCGAGGGCGAACGAGTGCGCCCCGGCGAACCAGAAGTAGCGCTCCTGGGCCAGGCCGGAGTTCCAGGCCACGCGGACGTATCGAGCCCGGCCGTCGACGATCTCCACGTGCCGCGAGAACTGGCTCAGCACCCGCCCGTACGCGTCGGCCAGTCGCCGGGGGCCGTTCGGGTCTTCGCTGAGGATCATGTCGACCATGACCTCGAAGCTTTCGATGCCGTCCCAGTCCGTCGTCTGCTGGTCCGGCACTTCGAGCTGCTGCGCAGCGGCCGTCTCGTCGAACCCGAAGTAGTCCCGCCCCCCATTGGGCTGGCTCACGGAAAGAGCCCGTCCCGGGCCGTGGTCGTCAGGGACGTCTCGACGCCGTCCATGGTGTGGTCGGCGCCCCGGTCCGCCTCGTCGTAGGTATCGGCCGACACGCCGACCGAGTTCCCGAGCGCGTACACGCCGTGCAGGACGTCGTCGGCCAGCGCGGACAGTGCCGCGGTCTGCGTCTTGGCGGACTGGCCGAAGAACAGGCTCTCCAGGATCTTCGGATTCCCGGCCGGCACGTTCGCCGAGGCGTCGGCCACCGCGCCGTTCACGGCGTCGGACTCGAAGACGGCGAACTCGCCGCCCATCCCGCCGTATGCTCCCGGCTCGCCGACCAGGGTCTGGGCAGCGTCAGTCATCACCTCTTTCGAGGTGGCGATGGTCGTCTCCGCGATCTGTGCCGCAGACGCGTTCTCGTGAGGGATCATGACGATCCTCCATTGTGGCCAGCTCCGCCGGGAACCAGTTGGGCCCGATCATAGCCGTCACGGAGCGGCGATCGCCAGTTCCATCCTGGACAACACCGGCCCCTGCGGCAGCCGGTCGACCAGCGTGCTCGGCCGCCGCACCACTCCGGCGCCGGCGTACCCGAGCAGGGTCAGCGCGTCGGCCGAGTCCACCGCGTAGCGGCGGCCCGTCTCGGTGACCAGGTAGACCGGCCCGGCGGTCGCCTGCGGGCTGGCCAATGCCATCACCAGCACGCCTCGGCCAGGTTCCATCGCGACCTCGTCGGCGAGCAACGTCCCCGAGACTGCCACGCCGTCGCCCACCGTGGCCACCCCCGAGTCCGGCACCTCGGCGCCCACCACGATCGCCCGCGCGTCGGTGGCGTCGGCGACGATCTGGCAGACCACGCCGCCGGACCGGGCTGCCGGGATCATCGGCGGCACCGAACCGTCCCCGAGATTCGGCAGGTCCATCGCCGCCACCTTCGGCACGCCCGCCAGCTGCACCTGATCGATCGGGCGCGACGGCGTGGTGTCCCCGGCAGTGGCCCGGATCAGCGTCTCCTGCACCGCGCTGATCGGCTGCAACCCGCCGCGCCGAGCCACGAAGCGCTGCGACGCCGTGCCGTCGGTCGCGACGAACAGCTGCCCGACCTTCACGCCGGCCAGGCTCGCGACCGCTCCGCCCCGCCCATCGATCACGATCTTCGTCAGCGCCGGCCCCGCCGGCAGCGTCGCCAGCCAGGCCGCGTCTACCCGCACCACATCCGTGGCGTCGACCGCCAGCGCGCTGCGGACCACGTCGGGGTCACGCAACTCGTGCCGCTGCCCGCCGAAGATCAAGTGGTACGCCGTGCCGTCGGTCACCACCACCGCGCTGTCGCCGAGATCGTCCCCGGCGACCGCCGTCCCCGGCAGCAGAACCGATCTCGTCGCGGCCCCGTCGGCGGCGGCGCAGAACGACCAGGCCCCGCCGAGCAGGTCGGCCGCGGCGGGCAGGGTCGGCGGGGCGTCGATGATTCCGACCGCTGCCCCACGTGGCCAGGTCAGCGAGGCGCGGGCGACCCGGACCGGGTCCTGCACACCGCGCAGCAGAGCCGCGGAGGTGAAGTTGGCCGTGGGATAGAGCTTCACCCCGTCACACACGTACGCCGCCCCGGTCTCCTTCTCGACGATGATCCGGTCGCAACTCGTCCAGCTCTTCGCCCCGAGCGGGTTGAGCAGTCCGAAGACGCCGACGGCCGCGACGCAGATGACCAGGATCATGACCGCCGCCAAGGTCACCCCGGGCAGCCGTGTCCCCGACCACTCCAGCGGATCCGGCTTCTGCGCGGTCAGCGCGGTGTGCAGGCGCTTGCGCAGGAACTGCCGGGCGTGGATCTGATCGCGGCGGGTCAGCATGCCGGCCCCCGCTCAGCCTGGACGTTCACCGGACGGTCCGGGGTGCGGTCAGCCACCGATGCCTCGCGCGAATCCGAAGACCCCGGCCACCGCGGCGGCGAGCACCGCACCGGCGATGATCAGCACGGTCTCGGCGATGTCGCCCAGCCGGCTCACCCCCGGCGGGGCGGGTTTCCGGGCGACCGTCCGGGCGAGCCCGACCGCCCCGGCCGCCCCCAGCAGCATCCCGATCAACACCGGCGCCACGATGCGCGTACGCGTCTCGGCGAGCACGCCGTGCCACAGCAGCCAGGCCAGGACGGCCGTCCCCGTCGCCGCGCCCAGCAGCAGAGGCAGCCGATGGCGTACGGCGGCGAACGCCCGCGCCCGCAGCGCGATCACCACGACGGCCGCCCCGGCGAGCAGCCGCGCCGACAGGTCGTCCCGAGTCGCCAGGATCGCCGCGCCGCCGATCACCGCCGCCGCGAACCCCCACAGCAGCCCGGTCAGCAGCCGGTCGCTGCGCCGGACCAGCCGGGCGATCTCGGCCGGGTTCGGCAGCGGCTCGTCGACCGGCGTCTCTGTGGACGGCCGGGGCACCATCGGGCCGGGCAGACCCGCCTGCCCGGCCGCGAGCCGGGGCAGCCACGGCGACACGAGCAACCCGACCGCGGTCACGACGGCCGCACCCGTCGCGGGGGTGCTCGCCATCGCGAGCAGGGCTCCGGCCGCTCCGGCGAGCCCGGCGGTCAGCAGCGCCACGTGCACCGTCTGCAGGTTCCGCAGCAGGAGCAGGCCCAGGACGGCCGTCAGCGCCACCGTCGACGACGCGACGAGCAACTGCGCTCGCCCGGGGGTCGTCGAGTCGGTCACCAGCACCGTCGAGCCGCTCACGGCGTACACATAGGCGGACAGCACGAGCACCATGGACGGTGAGCGGCCGGCGGAGACCCGGTTCGCGAGGATCGCGCCGCCGAGCAGCAGGACCGCGGACCCGAGCAGGCACGCGCCGGGCGTGGGCCAAGGCGGGCCGGACCGCAGCACGCCGATCAGCGCCAGTCCGATCAGCAGGCCCATCGCGGCCGTGCCGGTGGCCGTCGTATGCCGGGCCGACCAGCTCGCGCCGAGCGACCGCGCCTCGTGCGCCGCGGCGTCGGCGAGGTCGTCGAACTCCGGCTCCGGCCACTGCTGATCCTGCGGCGAAAGCAGCAGCGTGTCACCATCCACAATGCTCTGCGCGGCCAGCGACTTGGCCGGGTCGAGCAAAGTTCCGTCCATTTTGCGCAACACCCAGCCGTGATGCGCGATACCCTCGTCGGCCAGGTCGAGGCCGCCGTGTCGCAGCAACGTGGCCTGCAAACCGACCAGGGGAAGGTAATCCGGGATCGCGAGATCTACCCGGCGCTGCGGGCTCAGAAGTACGATCCGCGTCAGCCCGAGACTCGCCGCCTGCACCATGGCGAATCATCGTAGGGCAAGCTTCGCCACGGGGAGGTCCTATGACGACGGTTGTACGACGGCGCCCGGCGCGTCGGCCCGCGCCGGCGTATCCGAGCGGGGAGATCGTGCTGGAGGAGGTGCCGGCGGTTCCGGCGCCGACCGGCGGCGGCTGGACGCGCGCGCTGATGGTGCTGCCGATGCTCGCCGGGTCGGCGGCGGTCGCGCTGATCTTCGCCGGTCAGAGCAACCGCCCGCTGGCCTACCTGACCGGCGGATTGTTCGGCGTCTCGGCGCTCGGCATGGTGCTGATGCAGGTGTCGCTGTACGGCAGCGGGCAGACCAAGCAACAGATGCACGCCGCCCGGCGCGAGTATCTGTGGAATCTGGACGCCTGCCGCCGCTCGGTGCGGGTCACCGCGCGCAGACAGCGATCGGCCGAGTACTACCGGCATCCGGCACCCGGTGGACTGTGGACGCTCGCGGACTCCGCCCGGCTCTGGGAACGCCGCCGGGTCGACCTGGACTACTGCCTGGTCCGCATCGGACTCGGGCCGCGCGAGCTGGCGACCAAGCTGATCCCCAGCCCGGAGACGCCGCCGGAGAAGGCCGAGCCGGTGGCCGCCGCCGCGCTGCGCCGCTTCCTGCGCACCTACACCGAGCTGCCCGATCTGCCGGTCGTGCTGGCGCTGAACGGGTTCGGCCGGGTCTACGTGCGCGGCGACGCCGCCCGGGGCCGGGCGATGGTAAGGGCGATGCTGGCCCAGGCGGTCACCTTCCACTCCCCCGACGACCTGCTCGTAAGCGTGTGCGTCGGCGGCTCGGCGCGGCCGCAGTGGGAGTGGGCGAAGTGGCTGCCGCACGCCCAGCATCCGACCTCCGTGGACGCGCTGGGTTCGCTCCGTCTCATGGCGCCCAGCATCGTCGCGCTGGAGGCGATGCTGGAGGAGCACCTGACCGGTCGCCCGCGCTTCGACCCCAACGCCGGTGACTCGCAGCACGACGGCCCGCACCTGCTCTTCGTGGTGGACGGCGGCGACACGGCCGGGTCGGACCACCTGACCGCCGAGGCCGGCGTCGAGGGCGTCACGGTGCTCGACCTGTCCACCGAGCCGCCGCGCAACCTCGACCGCGCCACCCTGGTCGTCCAGATCGACGAGGACGGCGCGCTGTCCGCGCGCACCTTCGACGGCGAGCGCCCGCTCGGCCAGGTCGACGAGCTGGGCCTGATGGCGGCTGAGGCGCTGGCCCAGCAGCTGTCGGCGATGCGCCCGGCGACCTCGGCGGCGTCGGATCGGGCCATGAACGCCGAGCACGGCCTGGCCGACCTGCTCGGGATCGGCGACCCGGCGGCGTTCGATCCGCAGGTCACCTGGGCGCCCCGGCCCACCCGGGAGCGGCTGCGGGTGCCGATCGGCATCGGCCCGGACGGCGAACGGCTGGAGCTGGACCTCAAGGAGTCGGCGCAGGACGGCATGGGACCGCACGGGCTGCTCATCGGCGCGACCGGTTCCGGCAAGTCCGAGCTGCTGCGTACGCTGGTCCTCGCGCTCGCCGTCATGCACCCGCCGGAGATCCTGAACTTCGTCCTGGTGGACTACAAGGGCGGCGCGACCTTCACCAAGCTCGATCTCCTGCCGCACACCAGCGCCGTGATCACGAACCTGGCCGACGAGCTTCCGCTGGTCGACCGGATGACCGACGCGATCAACGGTGAACTCGTACGCCGCCAGGAGCTGCTGCGGGCCGCCGGGAACTACGTCTCCCAGCGCGACTACGAACGCGCCCGGCTCGCGGGCGCGCCGCTCGATCCCCTGCCGAGCCTGTTCGTCGTCTGCGACGAGTTCTCCGAGCTGCTGTCGGCCAAGCCCGACTTCATCGACATGTTCGTCCAGATCGGACGCGTCGGCCGGTCGCTCGGCATCCACCTGCTGCTGGCCAGCCAACGGCTCGAAGAAGGCCGGCTGCGTGGCCTCGACACGCATCTGTCCTACCGGGTCGGGCTGCGGACCTTCTCCCCGGCCGAAAGCCGGGCGGTCCTCGGCGTCACCGACGCTTACGAGCTGCCCCGGGCGCCCGGGCACGGCTATCTCAAGTACGGCACCGATCCGCTGAGCCGCTTCCGCGCGGCGTACGTGTCCGGGCAGTATCGCTCGGCCGACCAGCTCACCGCGGTCGAAGGCGACGCCCGGGTGCACGTGTTCAGCTCGATGTACGTGGCTCCGGCCGACGCCGCCGACGACACGGAGACCAGGCCGGAAGCCTCACCGGCCGACGAGTTCGACGCCGCGCCCACCGGCCCGACCCTGCTCGACGTGCTCACCCAACGCCTGCACGGCCGGGGCTCGCCCGCCCATCAGGTGTGGCTGCCGCCGCTGGACGAGTCACCGTCGCTGGATCAGCTGCTCGGCGATCTGCGTACGGATCCCGAACGGGGGCTCACGGTCGCCGATCCCGGGCTGCACGGCAACCTCGTGATTCCACTGTCGCTCGTGGACAAACCGTTCGAGCAGCGCCGGGATCTGCTGCAGCTGGACCTGTCCGGCGGCTACGGCCACGTGATCGTCATCGGCGGTCCCCAGTCGGGCAAGAGCACCCTGCTGCGTACGCTGATCGCCGCGATCGCGCTCACCCACACGCCCCGCGAGGCGCAGCTCTACTGCCTCGACTTCGGCGGCGGCACACTCGCCGCGATCCGACGACTGCCGCACGTGGGCGGGGTCGCCCCGCGCCAGGACGTCAACCAGGTACGCCGGACGGTCGCCGAGGTGCTCGGCGTGCTCAACCAGCGGGAGAAGTACTTCCTGGAGCACGAGATCGACTCGATGGCGACCTTCCGCCGCCGCCGTGCCGCCGGGGACTTCGCCGACCAGGAGCACGGCGACGTCTTCCTCGTCGTCGACGGCTGGCTGACCCTGCGCAACGAGTTCGAGGACGTGGAGCAGCAGGTCGTCGACATCGCCAACCGCGGCCTGTCGTACGGCGTGCACGTCGTCGCGTCGGCGGCCCGCTGGTTCGACGTGCGCGGCGGCGTACGCGACAGCTTCGGGACCAAGCTCGAACTGCGGCTCGCCGATCCCGGCGACTCCGGGGTGAACCGGCGCTCGGCGGCCAACGTCCCCGAACGGTCACCGGGCCGGGGCATCACGCCGGACGCGTACCAGTGCCTGACGGCGTTGCCCCGCATCGACGGCCGGCCGACCGCCGACGACCTCGCCGACGGCACCCAGAACCTCGTCGACGCGGTACGCCAAGCCTGGACCGGCCCGGCCGCGCCCCCGGTACGCCTGCTGCCCGACCGGTTCCCCGCGACCGACCTCGCCCAGGGCCCCGAACTGCCAGGCATCGCGCTCGGCGTGGCCGAACGGGACCTGCTCCCCGCGTACGTGGACCTCACCGGCGGCGACTCGCACATGCTGATCTTCGGCGACACCGAGTCCGGCAAGTCCAACCTGCTGGTGACCATCGCACACGCCATCGCCCGACGGCACCGGCCCGACGAGGCGAAGATCATCGCCGTCGACTACCGGCGTTCGCTGCTCGGCCGGCTGCCCGAGAGCCACCTTCTCGCGTACGGGACCTCGGCGGACCTCACCCGCGGCATCCTGGCCGACGCCGCCGGGGTGATGAAGGAGCGGCTGCCCGGTCCCGATGTCACCCCGGAGCAGCTACGCGCCCGCGACTGGTGGCGCGGCAGCGACCTCTACCTGCTGATCGACGACTACGACCTGGTCGCCACCGACCGCAACCCGGTCCATGTCCTGCACGAGTACCTCAGCCAGGCGCGCGAGGTCGGCCTGCACGTCATCGTCGCCCGGCGCAGCGGCGGCGCCCAGCGCGCGTTCTACGATCCGGTGCTCAGCCGGATACGCGACCTGGCCTCGCCCGGCGTGGTGCTGTCGGGCAACCGGGACGACGGCCCGCTGCTGGGCAACGTCAAACTCGGCCCGCTGCCGCCCGGCCGAGGCTGGCTGGTCACGCGGCGCGAAGGCGCCCGGTTGATCCAATGTGCTCTGTCGGAGGTGGAGTGACGCTCGACCGTCCATTCGCTACTCTGGGTGTCGTCCGCAGCGGGGAGGAGCGGTCATGACCGATCATTGGGGTCTCACCCACAAAGACATCCGGGTCGAGAACATGGCCGGCTTCGGCGAGTTCCAGAAGAAGCTGACGTCGAGCCGGGCCACGACGATGCTGCCGGCCAGCGCCAACGAACTGGCCAAGGCCGTCGCCGCGTTCGCGAGCGCCAAGGCGGCCCCGGCCAAGGACGGAGTGGCCTTCAGCGAGCTGGAGTTCTTCCGGAGTCGCGTTCGCATCCAAAGCGGCGACCTCGGAAAGTTCGCTGGTGAGGCCGCGAGCGGACTGACCGGATTCGGCGAGACCGCCATCAAGGTGTACGCCGAGTACCGGACAGCGGACGCCACCTCGTCGAAGATCCTCCAAGCACCCAAGGATGTCCGGGCGGCCGACCACGACGCCGCCAAGGCGATGGCCACCACCGCCTCCGGCCTGCCGTACGACACCCGGGGCTGGGATTTGAAGCGCAGCGGCACCGACGACACCGACTACTACAGCATCCCGCCGACCGACGGCGTCACGCCGACTCAGTGGACCCACGACGGCGACGAGCCCGGCGATGTATTCCAGCGCGTTTACACCATCCTGAACGCCGAGAGCCCGGACTATCTTCACCAGGTCGCTCGGCTCTGGC
This sequence comes from Hamadaea flava, assembly GCF_024172085.1. Taxonomy (NCBI): domain Bacteria; kingdom Bacillati; phylum Actinomycetota; class Actinomycetes; order Micromonosporales; family Micromonosporaceae; genus Hamadaea; species Hamadaea flava. The sequence continues at coordinate 2,337,297 of NZ_JAMZDZ010000001.1, forward strand.
ACCACATCCGGGACCTGCTCATCACCGCCAGCCACGATCTGCGCAACGGCACGGAGAAGAACCTCGGCGGCTGGACCGGACCGGCCAGCAAAGGCTTCCACACCCGGGTGCTGGAGTCGATGCGATCGATCAATACCTGGCACATCTCCGCGCTGCATCGGGCCGAACAGATCGCGCAGAAGGCCGACCAGCTGGAGACAGCTCAAGGAGCCATCCGGCTGTCGTACCCGGACTACCTCAAGGCCAAGGCACTGCCGGAGACCGTCGATCTGGAAGCCGACAGCGAGAACGGGCACATGGTGGTCCCCTGGATCCAGGTCGACAATCTCCAGCGAGCAGCACTCCTCCTGGAGTTCGACACTCGCGCGCTCAACGTGGTCCTGCCGCTGGCGGTCAGCCTCGTCCAGGCCGCCAACTGGCAGGCCCCGACGATGTACCCGGGTATCCCCGCGACTGGAGCGAAAGTCGAGACGCCGTTCGTCGAGACCAAGACCGACGTACCCGTACGGCGCACCGGCGGCGGCGTACCGACCAGCACCGGGGTGAAGACCGGCGGCGGGGACCCACGCAAGCAGTACGAGGCGGCCATCAAGCAGCTTCAGCAGCAGAACCAGGATCTGCGGGATGCGTACGACAAGCAGATCAAGAAGCTGCAGGAGCAGGCGCAACGCCAGATCGACACATTGCAGAAACAGATGCAGGATCAGCAGAAGCAGGCCCAGGACGCCCTGCAGCAGACCCAGCAGCAGGCTCAGGATCAGCTCGACAAGGCTCAGGAGTCGATCAGCCAGAGCCAACAGGATGCCCAGCAGCAGATCGAGGCGATGCAGAAACAACTCCAGGACGCTGCCGCAGCTGGGTCGGCCGCAGTCGCAGGGCTGGGGTCCATTCCGTCCGTGATCGGTTCGCTGGGCAACGTCGGCTCGCTGGGCAGCCTCGGCGGCGGAAGCGGTGGCGGCTCCGGCGCGTTCGGCAGCAGCGGCACAGGATCCGCACTGTCCACTGGGGGTTCCGTCGACATGCTCGGCCGCAGCGGCGTGAGCGGGACGGCCACCACAGGACTCGGCACCTCCGCCCTGTCCGGCCGGTCGGCGGCTGCCGCGAACCCCGGCGGGACCCCGATCATGCCGCCCATGGGCGGTGGAGCACCGGCGACCGGCGGCGGTGGCGGAGCGCTCGCCGGCCGCAAGGGACGCCCGGTGCTGCCCGAGGAGAAGAAGAAGCCACAAGCCAAGCCGCGCATCGTCGACCCCGACGGCGACGGCACCACCGAGGTGCGCCCGTCCGGCGGCGCGCGCGCCCACTCCCGCAGCACCGACGACCGGGCCGCGACCGTCGCGCGTACGCGCAAGGCGCCGGAGACCGAGTCGGGGCAGGCGCTTGGGCGGACCGCCTGACGTCGCGGAGTCACGCGTACTGAGAGGGTGCACATGATCGTCTGTGAAGCCTGCGGGATGCCGGACCCGACAGGCGGCTCCTACTGCGTCAACCCGTCCTGCGGAGCCCTACTGCCCCAACCCGCCCGGCCCGCGCCGCCGGTGGCCCCCGAGCCGCCGCCCGCACCGGCCGCGCCCCGGCTCACGCCGATGGAGACCTTCGGCCGGTGGATGGCCGGGCTCTTCACCGGAGCAGGCCGCAAGATCGCCGCTGCTCGCCGCAACCGCGCCACGGCCGACGCCGCAGCAGTCAACCCGGCGGCCGCCGAACCCGCCGCAGCCGATTCTGCACCGGACGACGCGGCGCCCGTGAAGGCCGCGGCGCCGTCCGCCGAGCCGCCGCCCAGCGCGCCATCGGAGCCCAGCGCCAAGCCGGCGGAGACTGCCGCGCCCCAAGCGCCCGCCGTAGCCGCCGGGCCCATCGTCGGGCGGCAGCCCGCTGCGTCGGCCGACCCTACGGCCAAGCCGCGCCAGAAGCCGACGTCGCCTGCCAAGCCACCAGGCGCAGCCGATACCGGACGGCACGCCGCAGCCGAGCCCAGCGCAAAGCCGACGGAGACTGCCGCCGAGACGCCGGTCGCCGCCGAGGATGCGGCTTCCGACGGGAAACCCCGTCGGGCCGTGGCAGCGACCGCCGCCCTCGCCACTGCCGCCGGCCAGCGCCTGAGCGCCGTGCCGCAAAAGCTCAGTGCGGTCCCGCGAAAGATCGGCGCCGTCCCGCAGAAGCTCACTGGCGTCCCGCGAAAAATCGGTGCCGTTCCGCGGCGGATCGCCGGCTCGTGGTCGCCGCCGGAGCGCCGCCGCTGGATGCCGGCCGTCGGGATCGCCCTCCTGGCGACCGCGGTCGCCGCCGGGGTCCTGGCCGCGTCGCAGGACAAGACCACGCGCAACACGGAGCCGCCGATCGAGCCGGTGCCGGTCGCGAGCCCGTCGACGACGCCCAGCCAAGCGTCGCCGTCGCCGACGGCCGTGGCGACGTCCGCGAGCCCCATTCCGTCGCCCACGGTCCGACCTTCCTCGACCCGCAAGCCGACGCCGCCGACCAGCCCTCGGCCCACGAAAGCCAGCACGAAGCCCACGACCACGACGCCCAAGCCGAGCATCAGCGTGTATGCCCGGGGCAAGTGCGTCTGGCAGGAGGGACATGGCTGGACGATCGCCGTCTCCGTGACCGTGGCCAACGGCAGCGGCACCTCCGCCACCGGCACGCACGGCTACGACTCCCACGTCGGCGGTAGCGGCAGCTATTCGCTGTCGGGCAGCGGCACGTCCTTCTCCGGCGAGTTGCCGCCCAACCTCGGTGACAATCCTGAGCTGACCGATTCGGTCGTGTCCTGGTCCGTGACCGTACGCCTCAGCGGCGGCGGAACGCTGACCAAGTCGGGCTCCGTCAGCAACCCCTGCTGAGCACGGAGCACACGCGACTGTCGGGCTCATAACAGTCTTGCCGCCAGATGTAGCATAAGTGCTATCTTCGGTCGCAGACATCAGATGGGGAGGCGGAACTGTGACCGATTCGCAGTACGCCCTGGAGGTCACCGACCTCCGGATGCGTTACGGGACGACCGACGTCCTGCGGGGGGTGACCTTCACCGCCCAGCCCGGCGAGGTCATCGCCCTGCTCGGGCCGAACGGCGCGGGCAAGACCACCACGATCGAGATCCTCGAAGGCTTCCGGATGCGGTCCGCCGGCGACGTCAGCATCCTCGGCGTCGACCCGGCCCGGGGCGACGAGGACTGGCGCGCCCGGCTCGGCATCGTGCTGCAAAGCTGGCGCGATCACGGCAAGTGGAAGGTGCGAGAACTCCTTGCGCACCTGCGGATGTACTACACCGCGTACGCGACGGCGAATCGCCGGGCCTGGGACACCGACGAGCTGATCGCGACCGTCGGCCTGACCGAGCACGCGCACAAGAAGGTCTCGCAGCTGTCCGGCGGGCAGCGCCGCCGCCTCGACGTGGCGATCGGCATCGTCGGCCGGCCCGAGTTGCTGTTCCTCGACGAGCCGACGGCCGGTTTCGACCCGCAGGCGCGCCGCGAGTTCCACGAGCTGGTGCACCGGCTGGCCGACATCGATCAGACCACGATCCTACTGACCACCCACGACCTGGACGAAGCCGAGAAGCTCGCCGACCGGATCCTGATCCTGGCGGGCGGCACGATCATCGCCGACGGATCGGCTGACGAGCTGGCCCGCCGCATCCCGAGCGCCGCCGAGATCCGCTGGAGCGTCGACGGCGAGCGGTTCGTCCACTCGGCCGAGGACGCGACCGCGTTCGTGCACAAGCTGCTGGACCAGCACGGCGCGGCCGTCACCCACCTCGAGGTACGCCGGGCCAGCCTGGAAGACACCTACATGGCACTGGTCCTGGCGCAAGAGTCGGGGCAGGCCGTCACCGTCCCCTCCGCCTTCGAGAAGGTCGCCGCATGAACACCACGTTGTTGAGCGCCGTGAAGGCCGGGGTGGCCCGCGGCCGGATCGAGCTGAAGCACACCTTCATGACTCCGCAGGATCTGTGGACCTACTTCTTCCCGGCGTTCGCGCTGCTCATCACGATGTTCTTCATGCGTGACGCGACCGTGCCCGGCACGAGTTTCTCGCTCGGCTCGCGTACGCTGCCCAGCGCGCTCGGCATGGGCATCGCGTTCGGCGGTCTGGTGACGATCGCCGCGGCGCTGACGATCGAACGTGAGGACGGCACGCTGCTGCGGGCGAAGGCGGTGCCGAACGGCATGTTCGGCTACCTGGTCGGCAAGATCGTCACGGTCACCGGCATCACCCTGCTGAGCCTGGCGATCCAGCTGATCCCGGCGGCGTTCCTGCTCGACGGGCTGTCCCTGTCGGGCTGGCACACCTGGTTCACCCTGCTCTGGGTGGTGCTCCTGGGCCTGGTGGCGACGATGCCCATCGGCGCGATCTTCGGCTCGATGTTGTCCAACCCGCAGAACATGGGACTGATCATGCTGCCGATCATGGGGCTGATCGCGACCTCCGGGATCTTCTACCCGATCACCAACTTCCCGACGTGGCTGCAGTGGATCGCGCAGGTCTTCCCGATCTATTGGCTGGGCCTGGGCATGCGCTCGGCACTGCTGCCCGACAGCATGGCGGCGGTGGAGTTCGGCGGTTCGTGGCGGCATCTGGAGACGGTCGGCGTACTCGGCGCCTGGGCGGCGTTCGGGCTGATCGTGGCCCCGATCGTGCTGCGCCGCATGGCCCGCCGCGAATCCGGCTCGGCCGTCGAGGCCCGCCGGACCCGGGCGATGCAGCGTACGCGGTGAGTTCATGACCAATGCAGACAAGCCGAGCGAGGTCGTCTACGACCGCATCGCGATGCTGCGCGCCGAGCGGGGCATCACGCGGCGGGAACTGGCCGACGCGCTCGGCATCCACTATCAGACGGTCGGCTACCTGGAACGCGGCGAGTTCCGGCCCAGCCTGCACCTGGCACTGCGGATCGCGCAGTACTTCGAGGTGCCGGTCGAGGTCGTGTTCTCCCTGGAGCCGTTCCCACGCCTCGGCAGCGCCGCATGACCCGGCACGCGCGTCTGGGAGCATGATCCGATGAACACCCGCCGCAGCTACGACATCGTCGCGGACCGGTACGCCGCCGAGATCGACGACGAGTTGCTGGCCAAGCCGTGGGATCGGGCGCTCCTGGGCGCGTTCGCCGAGCAGGCCGCCGGCGGGCCGGTGCTCGACGTCGGCTGCGGGCCGGGGCACGTGACGGCGTACTTGGCCGGGTGGGGGCTCGACGTCTTCGGGCTGGACCTGTCGACCGGCATGGGCGCGGTCGCTCGGCGGACCACGTCGCTCCCCTTCGCGACGGCCGACATGACGGCGCTGCCGATCCGCTCCGGCGCGATCGCCGGCGTCGTCTGCCTCTACGCCGTCATCCATCTCGACCCGGCGGCCCGCGCCGCGGCGTACGCCGAGTTCGCCCGGGTGCTGCAGCCCGGTGGGCTGGCGATGGTCGCCTTCCACGTCGAGGACGCGAGCACCCGGATGGGCGGCCGCAAGACCGTCACCGACTGGTGGGACCACGAGGTCGAGCTGACCTTCCACTATCTCGACCCGGCCGCGGAGACGGCCGCGCTGACGCAGGCCGGGTTCGAGCTGGTCGGCCGGTTCGACCGGGCCCCGCACCCGGGCACCGAGCACCAGAGCCACCGCTCCTGCCTCCTGGCCCGTCGCCCCTGATCACCGCGACGTGATCACGTGCCGCGTCCGGCTCGGCAAGGTGATCAGTCCCGGCGGGAAACGATCAGGGTGCCGTGGACACGACACGCCGGTCGATCACGACCACTAGTTCATGATCGCGCGGAAAGGGACGGGAAAGGGACGGGCAGGGTGGGGCGAAGGCGGCAGTAGACTGCCGGCATGCCCCGGTATGAATTCCGCTGCCGCGCCTGCGGCGACACGTTCGAGGTCGAGCGCCCGATGAGCGAGGCGTCGCAACCCGCCGCCTGCCCGGAGGGGCACGAGGACACGGTCAAGCTGCTCACCACCGCCAACGTGGTCAAGGTCGGCTCGCCCCAGCGGGCTGGCGGCGGCGGGGGTTGCTGTGGCGGAGGCTGCTGCGGCTAGTTCCGCGCGCAGCGGGCACCGATGACGCGTACGTCCTCGGTGAACCCCAGCCTGGTGTAGCAACGGATCGCCGGGGTGTTGTCGACGTCCACGGTCAGCCCGACGACGTCGACCGCCCCGCTGAGTCGCGCGCACAGGGCTGCGGTGACGGCGCCGGCCAGGCCCCGCCGCCGGTGCGCCGGGTGCGTGGCGATGTTGCCCAGCACCGCGACCTTCTCCGCGGCCGACCAGGTGTGCGTACCGGCCATCGCGACCAGCTCGCCGTCACGCCGGATCCCCAGGTAGGGTCCGGCGTGCAGCATCTGCGGCTCGAAGAACCCGCCGTCGGGGTTCGCGGCCTGCTGCAAGGCTTGGATCTCCGCCAGGTCCGCGGTCCCGATCGTCACGATCGGCTCTCGCGGTTCGGGCACCGTCGCCGGTTTCACCGACATGTACGCGAGGACGCCGTGCACGTCGAGAGTGAAGTGCGGACGCAGCGCCTCGGCGGCCTCCTCGGACAGATGGCCGTAGAACCGGTCGGGCAGTTCCCTCAGGAACGACGTGACGAGCGACCCCATCGATTCCGTCGGCGGATCGGCGACGGCGAGCACGACCGGGGTCTGCAATCCGCTGTAGAGCAACAGCGTCTGGCCCCACCCGTGGATGAACCGCGTGTGCGGCCAGAACGCGTCGTCGAGGTCACCGATCGCCAGCAGGTGCCGGCCCGGATGCCGGGTCAGCAGTTCGCGTACCTCGCCGCGGTCGATGACGACCCGCATCGTCAGCGGGACTCGGCCGCGACCAGCTCGGCGATCTGCACGGCGTTGAGCGCCGCGCCCTTGCGCAGGTTGTCGCTGGAGCAGAAGAGGGCCAGCCCGTGCGGGACGGTCTCGTCGGCGCGGATCCGGCCGACGAAGGTCGGGTCCTGGCCGGCGGCCTGCAACGGGGTCGGCACGTCGGTGAGCACCACGCCGGGGGCGTCGGCCAGCAGCTCCTGCGCCCGCTGGGGCGACAGCGGCCGGGCGAACCGGGCGTGCACCTGCAGCGAGTGCCCGGTGAACACCGGCACGCGTACGCAGGTGCCGGAGACCAACAGGTCCGGGATCTCCAGGATCTTGCGGCTCTCGTTGCGCAGCTTCTGTTCCTCGTCGGTCTCGTTCAGCCCGTCGTCGACGAGCGCGCCGGCGTAGGGCAGCACGTTGAAGGCGATCGGCCGCACATACTTCTGCGGCGCCGGGAACTGCACGGCCGCGCCGTCGTGGGCCAGTTCCGTCGCGCGTTCGGCCACTGCGCGTACCTGTTGGTCGAGCTCGGCGACCCCCTCCAAGCCGGAGCCGGACACGGCCTGGTAGGTCGCGGTGACCAGGCTGATCAGCCCGGCCTCGACGTGGAGCGGCTTGAGCACGGGCATGGCGGCCATGGTGGTGCAGTTGGGGTTGGCGATGATGCCCTTGGGCCGGTCGAGGGCCGCGTGCGGGTTGACCTCGGAGACGACCAGCGGGACCTGCGGGTCCATGCGCCAGCCGGACGAGTTGTCGATGACTACGGCGCCGACCTCGGCGACCTTGGGCGCCAGCGCGAGCGAGGTGGTCTTGCCGGCCGAGAACAGGACGATGTCCAGACCGGTGTAGTCGGCGGTCGCGGCGTCCTCGACGACGATCTCGCCGTCGGCCCAGGGCAGCTTCTTGCCGGCCGAGCGGGCGGAGGCGAAGAGCCGGAGCTGGTCGACGGGGAACTTGCGCTCCGCGAGGATGCGGCGCATGACGCCGCCCACCTGGCCGGTCGCGCCCACGATGCCGATCTTCATGGCAGACAGCCTACCGAGGTCGTCCCGAAGATCGGCAGTCGCTGTCTCACCAGTTGGATCAGCCCACCAGGTGGGCGTCGCCCGCGTCACGTCATTGCGCCAGCGTCAGCATGTACGCCACCTGCGCGCGCCGGGAGTCGGTGACCCTTTGGGCGAGTGCTTTCACCTCCGTGTTGACCCCGCCGGCGGTCTCCGCCCGCGCGGCTTCGACGACGCCGTGCTGCTGGCCGATCAGCATCGTGAGGAACTCCTTGTCGAACTTGTCGGCCGGCGCCTTCGTCAGCGTCGCCACCTCGGTCTTGCCGTCGCCGGGCAGCCCGCCGTGGTCGGCGTGCAGGACCTTGTCGGTGGCCGGTTCGGTGGGCTGGTTCCACTCCTGCAGCCAGGCCATGACCTTCTTCTGCTCATCCGCCTCGGTGACCGAGATCGCCGCGGCGAGCTGCTTGACCTCCGACCGGCTCGCCCGCTGGGCGGCCAGCGCGGTCAGCTTCTCGGCGGGCGTGTGGTAAGCGACCATCATCTGCAGGAACATCACGTCGGCGTCGTTGAACGAGGTGTTCGCGGCCGGGGCCGACGGGGCGCTGCCACAGCCGGACAGCGCCAGGACGAGGGCGGTCGCAGCCCCGGCAAGCATGCCGAGACTGCGACCGAGGGTGCGTGCGTTCACTACACCTTGCTCCAGAGGGCGGGGGTGCTCGGGGGTTCCCAGCCGACGAGGGCGGTGTGGGCCTGGATGCAGCGGTAGCTGACGCCGTTGTAGGTCACGACGTCACCGATCTTGTACGCCTTCCCGGCCGCCCACGTGGTGCTGCCCGACGTGGCGGTCGGGCTCGGCGAGGCGGTGGTGGGCGACGGCGACGGCGACGACGTGCGCGTCACGCTCGGCGACGGGGACGGGCTGGACGTGCCGCCACCGCCGACCTGAAGGTCCACACAGGAGTAGAACGCGTTGATCGTGTCGGCGATGTTCCACCGGGCGAGCACGGTGACCCGTCCGGTACGCCCACCGAGGCTGAACGAGTGGGTCAGCCCCTGCGGAGGTGCGGAGTTGTTGCCGCTGAACACCGCGATCCGGGTGTTGCCCACGAAGTACTCGAAGTCGGTGGTGCGGTGGAACGCGGTGAACGTCCAGGTGAACGTCACCGTGCCGCCGACCGACGTGGTGGGCCAGTTGACGCTGTTGTCGTTCAGGACGGCGAACCGGGTGCCGCCGCCGTTGCACTGGAGCGAGCCCTTGGGAGCCTCGACGCTCTGCGGCTCGTAGATGATGTCGCCACAGGTGGACGCCGAAACCCGGCCCTGCGCGCACATCGCCTGGCGGCTCAGCGGCGACGAGACGTAACCGTGGGCGTTGGCCGGGCTCACCGCCACGACCAGGGAGCCGATGAGAGCCCCCACCGCCAGGAGCGGGAGGACGATGAGTCTTCGCACGTTGCTCTCCTCGCTGTCCAGGAGGCCCGCCGGGCCTCCGCTTGCGTGGCACTTTAAAGTATGTTGACAGATTGGTAAATAGAGTTAATCAAATCTGGCACGCCTCGATGGATCGACGCCGTCTGCGCTGGGTAAGGTCGGTCGGGTGATCAACGCAGTGGCTGTCGCGACCGTCCCGACCCCGCTCGGCGACGCGCCCTTTGTGCGGGATCGGTGGCTGGTCGAGCGCGGGGACACCGAGGTCGGCGTACGCGATCTCCGGTCCGGCCTGGAGACCCGGTTCCCCGCGCCGTGGCCCCGGGACTTCGGCACTCTGACCCTGTCCCCCGACGGCGACGTCGTGGTCTTCTCGGGCGTGCACGCGCTGCGGGCGGTGGACGCGACCGGCGCGGTGCGCTGGGAACTGCGGCACGGGTGCTGGTCGGCCGCCGAGTGCGCGCAGAACCACACCTCATATTCCGAGTACGCCGACGACCACGATCACCGCCATGCCGACAAAGGCTCCGCCGCGTACGCCGCCGACGGGTCGACGCTGTGGGCGCACATCCGCAACCATCCCGGCGACGAGGCGCAGGAGGAGTGGCTCGTCCTCGACCCCGCCGACGGCGCCGTCCTCGCCCGATACGCCACCGACACCGTCGGCTCCTCGTTCCACACTCCTCCGCCGGACCCGGCGTACATGGGCTTGACCGTCGGCGAGGGCGACGAGGAATCGCCCGCGTTCTGGGGCCACTGGGACGGCCGCCACCTCACCGTCGTCCGGCTCGACGAGGAAGTCCTGCTCTCGGCCAGCCCGGCCGGCGACCGGCTGCTCGCCACCGATCCCGGGCAGTGGTCGCTCTACCTTCGCCGCACCGCCGACACGGCCGAACTCGGCCGGCTGGCCGCCGACGACGCCGTACGCAGCGTCGACGGCGACCGCGTCCGCTGGGACTACGACGGCGCATTCCCCTTCGACGACACCGCGATCGTCGGCACCGAGGCGGAATCGCCCGAGCCCCGGCACTGGCTCATCGACCCCGCCACGATGTCCGTACGCGATCAGGTCGCGTACCCGGTCCCGATCGCCGGCCCGCCCCGCCCGGCGGGGGCAGGCCAATGGCTCACCTCGACCCCCGACGGCACCGAGATCCAGCTCTGGACCCTGACATGATCGCGCCGGCCATGCTGCCTCCCGCTGCGAATTGTCCGTCGAAACAGCATCGCCGGCGCGATGATCACGCGCGCACTGCGAGGCGGTAGCCGATTCCGCGCACCGTCTCGACCTCCAGACCGTCCGCCGTCGCGCGAAGCTTGCCCCGCAGCCGTTTCATCGCCGAGTGCAGAATGGCGCTGTCTCCTAAATAGACGCTGTCCCACACCGCGGTGAACAGCGCCTGATAGGTCCACACCTCCTGCGAGCGCTCCGCGAGGCAGCCCAGCATCCGCAGTTCGAGCCGCGTCAGCGGCAGCGTCCGGCCGCGCCATGTCGCTTTGAAGCCGACCTGGTCGACCAGGAGCCCGTCCGGCGGCCCGCCGGACAGCATCAGGTCGTTCACCGGGAACAGGATCTCCCGCAACTCGTCCAAGTCCGCGCACAGCAGCACGACGCCGCCCGGATCGAGCTGCCTCATCAGGCGCTCCCGGACCGCGACGTCCGCGGAAACGCAGACGATCAATGCCCTATCCCCGACGACCATGTGATTCCTCCCCAGGCGGCAGTCGAGAAGCTTTCAGGCAAGTCCAATGTGGCGATGATGTCAACCCCAACCCGACGGTAAGTCCGCCTTTCGCCGGAAAGCCGCCAGAGAGTTGACCGACAGAAGGCATTGATGGCCGCCATCGTCCACAAAGATCATTAGACCCATGCGCGCGCCCGCCGGGCTCGAGCCCGACCGGCGGCCGGAGAACCCGGCCTGCGCTTGATCGGGGAGGATTCATGTCATCACCCAGAAGGTTCCGGCCTAAGGCGCTGCTCGCGGCGCTGGCTGGAACCCTTTTAACGGTCGGGCTGATACCGGTCCTGGCCACTCCCGCGGCCGCCGCACCCAGTGCGTCGATCAGCGGCGAGATCACCTCGGAGTCCACCGACTTCCTCGTCTACCTGCGTGACAAGGCCGACCTGAGCCCGGCCAAGTCGCTGCCCCGCACCCAGCGGGCCGAGCAGGTCTACACCGAGTTGAAGGCGACCGCCGACGACTCGCAGAAGGACGTCCGGGCACTGCTCGACGAGCGGAAGATCGCCTACAAGCCGTACTGGATCGTCAACGCGATCTACGTCCACGGCGACAAGGCGCTCGCCGAGGAACTCGCGAAGGTCGACGGCGTCGCGTCGATCGAACCCAACCGCGCCCACACGCTGGAGAAGCCGACCGCCGGACAGGTCGAAGCCACCGTGGACGCCGTCGAATGGAACATCGCCAACATCCGGGCCAACGAGGTCTGGAGCGCGTACGCCGACCGCGGTGCGGGCATCGTCGTGGCCAACATCGACAGCGGCGTGCAGTACACCCACCCGGCGCTGGTCGACAAGTACCGCGGCAACCTGGGCGGCGGCACGTTCGACCACAACTACAACTGGTTCGACCCGGCGGGCATCTGCTCCACCCCGGCCCCCTGCGACAACAACAACCACGGCACGCACACCATGGGCACCATGGTGGGCGGCGAGGGCGCCAACATCATCGGCGTCGCCCCCGACGCCAAGTGGATCGCCGCCAAGGGCTGCGAGGTCAACACCTGCTCCGACTCGTCGCTGCTGGCGGCCGGTCAGTGGGTGCTCGCCCCGACCGACCTCAACGGCGCCAACCCCCGGCCCGACCTCCACCCGGACGTCGTCAACAACTCGTGGGGCGGCGACCCGGGCGACCCGTGGTACGGGCCGACCGTCGACGCGTGGATCGCAGCCGGCATCTTCCCGGCGTTCTCCAACGGCAACGACGGCCCCTCCTGCGGCAGCGCCGGCTCCCCCGGCGACAACCCGCAGGTCTACTCGGCCGGCGCGTACGACAGCAGCGGCACCATCGCCTCGTTCTCCGGCCGCGGCGCGTCCGCGATCGACGGCGGGGTCAAGCCCAACATCGCCGCTCCCGGCGTGAACGTCCGCTCCTCGGTACCCGGCGGCTACGGCTCCGGCAGCGGCACGTCCATGGCCTCACCGCACGTCTCGGGCACGGTGGCCCTCATGTGGTCCGCCTCCCCCGCCCTACGCGGTGACGTCGCAGCCACCCGGACGCTGCTCGACCAGTCCGGCCGGGACGTCAACGACACCAGTTGCGGCGGCACCACCGCCGACAACAACGTCTACGGCGAAGGCCGGCTCGACGCGTACCAGGCGGTCACCCTGGCTCCGCGCGGACCGTCCGGCGTCGTGAAGGGCGTCGTCCGCGACGATTCTGGTACGCCCCTCGCAGCGGCCACGGTCTCGTCGGGCGGCCGGTCCGCCACCACGGTGGCCGACGGCTCCTACTCGCTGACCCTGGCGGCCGGCGACCAGTCGGTGACGGCCGCCAAGTACGGCTACCACGACAGCACGGTCACCGTGGCCGTGCCCGAGAACGGCACGGCGACGCAGGACTTCGCCCTCGTCTCCGCGCCGATGGTGACCGTCAGCGGCAAGGTGACCGACGGTTCGGGCCACGGCTGGCCGCTGTACGCCCGGATCGACATCCCCGGCCGCGACCCGGTCTTCACCAACCCGGCGACGGGCGCGTACTCGGTGACCCTGCCGGGCAACACCACCCACTCGCTGACCACCACGTCGAAGATCCCGGGCTACCAGGCGACCACCACCGCGGTGACGCTGGGAGCCGCCGGGAAGACCGTCAACCTCGCGCTGCCGGTCGCCCGCGACTGCACCGCACCCGGATACAAGGTCAACTTCAGCGACCCGATCCTGGGCGAGTCCTTCGACAACTTCACCACCCCGGACGGCTGGACCGTGGTGAACCACCAGGGCACCAACCCGGTCTGGGCGTTCGACGACCCGGGCAAGCGCGGCAACCTGACCGGTGGCACCGGCGGTTTCGCGATCATGGACAGCGACAAGGCGGGCTCGGGCAAGACCGAGGACACCTCGCTGGTGACCCCGCTGCTGGACCTGTCCGGCACCAACCTGCCCTACCTGCGGTTCAACAACGACTACCGGGCGTTCAGCAACTCGTTCGGCGACGTCGACATCAGCACCGACGGCGGGGCCACCTGGACCACCGTCCTGCACCAGTCCACCACCGCGGCCCGCGGACCGCGCGTGGAGCAGCTGGCCCTGGCCGGCCTGGCCGGATCGGCCACCGCGCAGATCCGGTTCCACTACAAGGGCACCTTCGCCTGGTGGTGGGCGGTCGACAACGTGCAGCTGGTCGACCGTGGCTGCGCCGCGGCCGACGGTGGCCTGATCTCGGGCTTCGTCAGCGACGCCAACACCACGGCCGGACTGGTCGGGGCGAAGGTCGTCTCCGACGACGTTCCCGGTGAGACCGCGACCTCGGTGGCCACGGCGGACGACCCGGCCGTCGGCGACGGCTACTACTGGCTGTTCTCCAGCGTCACCGGAGCGCACACGTTCACCGCCTCGAAGAGCCCGTACAACACGCTCAACAAGTCGGTGACCGTGGTGGCCAACGCCAACAAGAAGGCCGACTTCGCCCTGAAGTCGCCGAGGCTGGCCGTCACGCCGACCACGATCCAGGCGTTCCAGCCGTACGGCACGGTCCGCAAGACCAGCGTGACGGTGACCAACACCGGATCGGCGACGGCCACGGTCGACCTCGTCGAACGGTCGGGAACCTTCCAGATCCTCAGCAAGCAGGGTGCCGCCCTGCAGACGATCAAGCTGACCGAGAAGGCGAGCACCTCGCTCCGCGGCGTCAAGTCGACCGCCACCCCGGCCCGCGCGAGCGCGCCGAACGCGGCCTGGTCGACCATCGCCGACTACCCGGACGAGGTCTTCGACAACTCGGCGGCCACGCTGAACGGCAAGGTCTACTCGATCGGCGGCGGCGTCGACTCGGGCCTGGAGAACAAGGCCTTCGTCTACGACCCGGACGCCAACGCGTGGACGGCACTGCCGAACATGCCGACCGGCCGGACCAAGCCGCAGGTCGCCGCGACCGGCGGGAAGATCTACGTCCTCGGCGGCTGGACGGCTGACGGCGACCCGGTGAGCACCGTGGACGTCTTCGACCCGGCGACGGGGGCCTGGTCCACCGTCTCTGGCGCCGTCAACCCGGCGGCGCGGGCCACGGCCGGCGTCGGCGTCGCCAACGGCAAGATCTACGTCGTCGGCGGCTGCGGCGACAGCTCCTGCACCGCGACCGACAACGTGGTGGTCTTCGACCCCGCGGCGGGCACCTTCAGCGCCGGTCCGGCGTACCCGCAGGACGCCTCGTGGCTCTCCTGCGGCGGCATCAGCGGGAAGATCTACTGCGCCGGTGGTTCCGGTGACTCGGACTGGTCCAACGGCTTCGCCCTCGACCCGGCTACCGGATGGTCGCCGATCGCGGACGCTCCGCTGGACCTGTGGGGCTCGGCCGGGTCCGCCGCTGGCGGCCTGTTCGTGCTCGCCGGTGGTGTGACGGCCGGTTCGACCGCCATCACCAACCGGACGGTCACCTACGACCCGGCCACCAACACCTGGTCGGACGGCCCGAACACCCAGTTCACCGTCTACCGTGGCGCCGGCGCCTGCGGCTTCTACAAGATCGGCGGCTCGCCGTCGTCCTTCGTGGGCTCCAAGACCTCGGAGACCCTGCCGGGTCTCGGCGACTGTGACGAGGCCTCGGACGTTCCGTGGCTGAGCGAGACGCCGAGCACCTTCACGCTGGCCGCGGGTAAGTCCCGCGTCATCACCGTCACCCTGACGGCGACCGCTGCGGCGGGCGTGGACCAGCCGGGCAAGTACACCGCGCAGTTCGGGCTGCGGGCGGAGACGCCCTACCCGATCTCGCCGGTGGACGTCGAGATGAACGTCTCGCCGTTGGCGTCCTGGGGCAAGGTCACGGGCACCGTCGCCGGCCTGTCGTGCTCCGGCGCGCACGTCGGCGTGAAGGCGGTCATCCGGCTCAACCTCAACAGCGACCCGACCGTCGGCTACACGTTGCACGCCGACGCCTCGGGCGCATACGCGTGGTGGCTGCCGAAGGGCACCTACCAGGTGATCGTCGCCAAGGACGGCTGGATCCCGCAGGCGATCACGGTGAAGGTCGAGGCCGGCATCGTGCGTACGCAGGACTTCCTGCTGCAGTCCGACCCGCCGTGCCCCAGCGGCGTCTGACCCCGTCCGAGCTCTACCCAACTGAATAAGTGCGGTGCCCGCGGCCTTCGGGTCGCGGGCGCCGCCGCGTTCGCGCCGTCGGCTTGGCTAGTGCCGGAGCGACCTCCATCGCTAAGGCTTCCTAGGAGGATAGGCTCCGATCAGCCATCGGTTGTGGACGCCGCGTCCCCGGCGGATCGTGGCACATTCTCGTGACCTTGACCCCTGGAAGGTGTCGTACCTTCGTTCTAACGTTGATCCCATGGGCGGGGTGTTGGCGCAGGTCGAGGCGGATGTCGCCGAGCTGGTCGCCGGTCCCCTGTGGACACTTTCGGACGCCGAGGTCACCGACGAAGTCCGCCGGGTTCACGTGCTGATCCAGCAGTTGTCGGCCCGGCTGCTGACGTTGATCGGCGCGGCGGACAGTCGCGAGATCCCGTACACCGCAGGGGCGACCGGCACCGCGAACTGGCTGACCTATCTGCTGGCGATGCGGCATCGGGACGCCGTCGCCTGGACCAAACTCGCGCAGTTGCTGCCTGAGACGCCTGCCGTGGAGGAGGCGCTTGCTGCGGGGCGGGTCAACGTCGAGCAGGCCCGGGTGATCGCCAAGACCGTGCACGACCTGCCGTCCGCTGTGGGCGAGGTGGGCAAGGCGAAAGCCGACCAGGCGCTGACCCAGCTGGCGGTTGAGGATCGGTTGCGGCCGGAGACGTTGGAGAACCATCGGTCGCAGATCCTGGAGCTGGTCGCGCCGGAGATCGCCGAAGAACGCCTGCGCAAAGACTTGGAACGCGCTGAGCGGTCGGCTTACGACCGGCGCGACTTCACCCTCATCCCCTATGGCGAAGGCGAATACCGGGTGCGCGGCGTCCTCGATACCGAGATGGCCGCGATCGTGCGAACCGCGTTGGATCCGTTGTCCGGGCCACGCAAGCCTGCGCCCACGGCTGCGGCTGCCGCACTGCCCGACGCCTCGGGCGGCTGTGTCGCATGCTGCCCTAACGATTGCCCAGCCGCTGGCGGCAGTGCCGGCTGCGCTGGCGGCTGTGCGGGCTGCGCTAGTGGCGGCGCGGGCTGCGCCGGTGGCGGTGTTGCGGGCTGCGCGGGCGGAGGCTGCGTGCATGCGGGCGGAGCGGATGCGGTCGAGGGCGATCACATCGCAGCTCGGGTGCTGGCGGGTGAGCCGGATCTGCGTTCGGCCGGCGCCCGACGAGCCGACGCGCTGGTCGAGGTGTGCCAGCGGATCATGAACGCCGGGGAGCTGCCGGACAACGGCGGCGAGAAACCCCACCTGACGATCACCCTGCCCTGGGACGCCCTCCAGGCGAAGGTCGGCGCAGGCTTGCTGGACACCGGTGACCTGCTCACCCCGGAGACGGTGCGGCGGCTGGCCTGCGACGCGATGATCATCCCCGCCGTCCTCGGCGGCGACGGACAGGTCCTCGACGTCGGCCGTGCCCGGCGGCTCATCGACGGGCCACTGCGCCGTGCACTTGTGCTGCGGGACAAGGGATGCGCATTCCCGGGATGTGACCGGCCACCCCAGTGGTGCCACGGCCACCACATCCGAGCCTGGGCCGACGGCGGAACCACCTGCCTGGCCAACTCCGTCATGCTCTGCGGTTTTCATCACCGCGAAATCCACCACGGGTACTGGGAAGTCCGCATGCGACCGGACGGATTCCCCGAATTCCTCCCGCCCGCCTTCGTCGACCCACAACGAAGACCAGTCCGGAACACCCTTCACCGACGCTGCTGAACTCCCCCGTTCGGCAGGATTTCACAAACCGCCGCATTCCGGACTAATCGGGTGGAAGGATCGAGGCGACTCATCGACCACCGATCAGGAGGAAACCGCATGCGACGCTTGCGGAGGACCGCCGCCATCGCCGCGACCGCCGTTCTGTCCGCCGCTGGGCTGCTGGCGTACGCCCATCCCGCCGCGGCGGGCTACGGCTGCACGGGCCGGCTCGTTCACTCGTTCAGCCACTACGACACCCGCGACGGGGAGTTGGCCGCACGCTCCTACGTGTACTGGGATGGCACCGACACCTGCGCGCGGCTGGTCAAGGTCAAGTATCGCGGGTTGCCGACGACGCTGCACCTGGACATCTGCACTGCCGCCGGTGAGTGCGGCAACGACTGGGACCAGTATCGCTATCAGGCCGTCGCCGCTGTCAACGGCGATCGCTGCCTCAGCCTGGCGGTCGCCGGGTTCACCGCCGACGAGCAGGAGATCTACCGCGATCGCCTCCCCAGCAGTGGGTACGCCCACTGCGACTGACACGTCGTCAGGCGACGCCCGCGGCCAGCAGTGTGTCGGCTGCGGGCGTACGCATGTTCAGGACGGCGTGACCGGCACGGTGGGCGGTGATGAGCCCGGCCGCTCGCAGCGCGCTGAGATGCTGGGAGACACCGCCGGCGGACATGCCCGTCCGCCGCGCTAAGTCGGTTGTGGACAGTGGCGCGGCCAGTTCCACGAGCAGTTGCGCGCGACTGCGGCCGATGACGGCGGCGAGCGCGGCCGGGGCCGGGGCGGCGCTCTCCCACAGCGTCGCGATCCCCCGCGCCGGGTACGCCAACTGCGGGCTCTCGGACGGCGTGACGGTACGCACGGCGGGCCAGACGAAGACGGCCGGGACGATGAGCAGACCGTTGCCGGTCAGCGGTAGTTCGCCGCCGCACAGCTTGTGGGCGACCGACAGCGTGTCGTCCTGCCAGCCGACCGCCTCGTGCAGTCCGTTGAGCAGCCCGGCTGCGCCCTCCTCGACCAGCAGCCGGGCCCGGTAGAAGACCTCCGCCTCCAGGAGCGCCTTCATCCGGGGCCAGTGCTCCGCCAGAGCGATGTCCCAGTACACCGTCAGCTCGGCGGCCAGCCGGGGCAGCCCGGACGCCGGGTCGTCATACAGGGCTTGGGCCGCTGCGTTGCGGGGCCAGTCGACCAGGTCCAGCTCTGCGCGTACGACTTCATGGGGAGTGGCGAGCAGGATCTGCAGCTCGTCGGCGAGGCTGGGGGCGAGCGAGTCCGAGGGCGGGGTCAGGAAGTCGGGCATGTAGCGCGTGCCTGGCGGGATGAGCGCGGACAGCAGGCTGCCGCGGCCGAGACCCGCCGCCTCGACGCGGGCCTGGACCCGGTCGACCCAGGGCCGTTGGATGACGTGGCGCTCCGGCGCCTGGAGCACGTGGTAGCTGGAGGCGGCCTCCCAGAGACAGGACAACGCGAACCGGATCCGGGCGACGTCCCCGGCCGTGAACTCGAGCGTCAGCACGATGCCTCCTCAACATTCAGCTCCGACTAAAACAGTACTCCGGGCTCGGCGGAGACCTGAGGCTACGATCATGGCCACCAGCACAATCGCCGCACCCCGCACCGGGCTGTTCAGCGACCTGCCCCGCACCTTCTGGATCGTCGCCGCCGGTACGCTCGCCAACCGAATCGGCACCATGGTGGTGCCGTTCCTCGTCTTCTTCCTCGGCGCCCAGGGCGTCTCGACCTCCGCCACCGGCACGATCGTGGTGGCGCTCGGCTTCGGCGGCGCCGCCGGATCGGTCGCGGGCGGGTGGCTCGCCGACCGGATCGGACCCCGATCGGCCCTGATCGTGGGCCTGGTCGCCGCCCCGGCGGCGCTCGGCGCGCTCTACGTCGCGCCCACGATCGCGCTCATGACGGTGGCCGCCGTCCTGGTCGGGCTCACCGGCAAGCTGTATCCGCCCGCCGCCAACGCCCTCGTCGCCGCTTCGGTGACCGGCGAACGGCGTACGCGGGCCTTCAGTCTCATGCACTGGGCGTTCAACATCGGCGCCGCCGGCGCGGCCGCGATGGCCGGGTTCCTGGCCGCCCACGGGTACGCCCTGCTCTTCGCGATCGACGGGATCACCTGCCTCATCTTCGCGGTGATCGCGGCCATGTTCCTGCCCCGGGTCGCCACCGCCCGGCGCGCGAACGAACGCGGCGGCTACGGCGTCCTGTTCGCCGACCGGCTCATGCTGGCCTTCATCGGACTCGACCTGGCCCAGGAGATCGTCTACAGCCTCACCGAGTACGCCATCCCGCTGTCGATCCGCCTCGACAACCTCAGCCCGGCAGTCTTCGGCGCGGTCGCCGTCGTCAACGCCGTCCTGGTCGTCCTGCTCCAGCCGGTGCTGTATCCGCGGCTCGCCCGATTCGGCCGGCTGCAGGTGCTCGCCGGGGCCTGGATCGTCGTGGGCGTCGGCATCGGGACGACCGGCCTCGTCCACACCCCCGTCGGCTATGCCCTCAGCGCGGCGATCTGGTCCGTCGGCGAAGTCGCCGCCGGCATCGTCGCCGGTGGCATCGCCGCCGACCTGGCCCCGGCCCACGCCCAAGGTCGCTACCAGGGCGCGATGATCTGGGCCGGGTCGCTCGCCCGGCTCGCCGGACCCGCCCTCACGACGTTCCTCTTCGCGTACGCGGGACCGGGGGCGGTGTGGTGGACCGCAGCGCTCACCGGGGTCATCGGGGCTCTGCTGCTCGCCCGCCTCATGCCCGCCCTACGGACACGCCTCGCCACCCCGGCGTGACCCTGCCTTTACCTGCGGATCACGGTTACCCATGCCACCTCGGTCGCGGGAGGCATGCGTAACCGTGATCCGCAGAGAGCTTCTCAGTCCTTGAGGTCGGCGCAGCTCGCCTCGTCGGGCAGCAGCGGCCGGAACGTCACCGACCAGCGCTTGCCACCCGAGGTCCACGGCGTGGCCGTGTTCGCCTTCTTCGCCGCGTCCAGCGTCGCCGTCAACTGGTCGCCGGTGACCGTCACGCAGCCCAGCTCGAAGCCGGTCCGGACGGGCTCACCCGGCAGGGCCGGACCCGGCCAGGCGATCTCGGGCTGCTGACCGACTCCGCTGGAGTCGGCGTTCCAGGTCCGGGAGACCGCGGCGAGCCCCTTCGCCTCGTACGGCTTCGAGGCCGAGACCGCGTCCTGGCCGAGCGTCTTCGGCAGATCGGTCAGCTGAGCCAGGTACGCCTTGAGCTTCGCCCGCGCCTGCACCTGAGCATCGGTCAAGCCACTGCCGTTGGCCTCGCCGAGGGCGTAGACCTGGCTGGTCTTCAGTCCTGACGTGGTGAGCACCGCGAACTTCGTGTCCGGCGCGTCGGTGACGCCCGGCTGCCCGTAGTCGGTGCTCGCCCCGACCCCGGCGTCCACGCCGAGCTTGACGAGCTTGTCCACATCGGCCACCGAGATCTGCTGCACCTGGACGTTCGGCAACGCCGGACCGGGATAGATCGCGATCACCGGCCCCTCCGTCACCACCCGGCCGTCGCCGTACACGCTGATCAACGGCAGCCGTGTGACGAGCATGTCGGGCGAGACGAACCCGCCGACATAAGAGACTTGGACGACGGCCGCGTCAGCGGCGTAGGACCCCGTGGAGCCGGTGTCGCCGGGCGTACCGGAGTCGGCCTTCGCGCAGGCGGCGCCCGTCAGGAGCACCGCCGCGAGCAGCGGAAGGAGCAAGCGAGTTCCGTTCATGAGCCTGGGACGGTCAAGACCCGGCGGCGGTTCCCGCCTGACAGCGCGGACACCAATAAGAGTTGCGCGCGGCGAGCGTCCCGCGCCGGATCTCCGTGCCGCACAGCAGACAGGGCTGACCGGCCCGACGATAAACGTAGACCTCGCCGCCATGCCGGTCGACACGCGGCGCCCGGCCCATCACCTCGGGCGTATGACTGGCATGAACTGTGTCGATCCGGCCCCGGCGGACGCCCTCGCGCATCAGCTCCTGAAGATCCTTCCAGAGCAACGCCCACTCGTCCGGCGTGATTCGCGTACCGGGGCGGGTCGGCTCGATGCCCGCACGGAACAGCACCTCACACGCGTACACCAGACCACAGCCGGCCACGATCTTCTGGTCCATCAGCAACGTGGCCACCGCCAGCGAGCTGCGGTGGATCCGCTTGTACGCCATGTCGGGGTCGCCGTCGTCGCGAAGCGGATCGGCGCCCAGCCGGCCCTTGAGCGCCTCGACCTCGGGCGGATCCAGGAGCTCGCACGCGGCCGGTCCCCGCAGATCCAGCCAGTACGCCGACGACTCCAGCCGAAGGCGTACCTGCCCGATCGGTTCCGGCGCAGCGCCCTCGCCGTCGCTGAAGACGCCGTACAAGCCGAGATGCACGTGCAAGCTGTGTCCGTCATAGTGATGCAGCAGATGCTTGCCGTACGCCTCCGTCCGGCGCAGCACGCTCCCCGAGATCAGCTCGGCGCCCGCTTCGAACCGCCCCTGCGGGCTGCTCACGCGTACCGGCCGCCCACCGAACAGCTCCGCGTGACGGGCGGCGAGCCGGTGAATCGTATGACCTTCAGGCACCCCGCGACGCTACTACAGCGCCGAAGTCGCGGGCATTCGTAGGAACGGTTCGGTCAGGTGCGGGGTGGCGAGGATTCCGTCGCCGCCGAGCGCGCCCAAGGCGGCCAGCCGGGACGTACGCGCCAGCGCCGGGTCCACCTCATGCGCGTACTCGATGGTCGGATGGAGCAGTTGGAGCGCGTGGACCAGCAGGTCCCCGGTGACCAGGAGCCGGTCGTGAACAAGGACGGACTGGTGGCCGGGCGTGTGCCCGGGCGTCGCGAGGATCTCGATGCCGGGCGCGAGCCGGGCGTCGCCGTCGAGCAGGTCGAGCTGGCCGGTGGCGGTGAGTGGGCCGGTGAACGCGAAGGTCGGCAGGTCGGCTGATTGCAGCAGGTAGCGCGCGTTGCGGAAGTAGGGCGTGCCGCCGGTGACCGCCCACCCGATGTGGTCGGTGTGCACGTGCGTCAGCACGACGGTCTCGACGTCGTCCCGCTCGATGCCGGCGTCCGCCAGTTCCTCGGGGAGTCGTCCGGGGACCGGGGCCCAGGACGCCGACGGCGCGTCGGCCGGGCCGATTCCGGCGTCGACGAGGACCACCCGGCCGTTCGGGCGGCGCAGGGCGAAGCACCGGAAGCGCAGCAGCCACTCCCCGTCCTCGGTACGCGCCCCCGGGTCGAAGGCGTCGGCGTCGGCCCACTGCTCGGGCGTCGCCGGGAACACCTCCTCGCGCGGCGAGAAGAACGGGCCGGACCCGTCTTCGAGCATGATGATCTCGATGTCGTCCAGGATCATGGTCGGCCGCATCGGACGATGATGCCATTCCGGCGCGGAACGCCGCGCGGCCGTGGGACCGTGAGGGCATGACCGTCGAACAGATCGGCCAGTTGCATCGCGCCCGCGAGGCCGCGAAGGAGTCGGCCAAGGCCGCCCGCCGGCTCGCGGAGTTCCTGGAGACCGCGCCCGCCGGGCCGGACGACGCTCAGCTCACCGAGTTCATCACGCTGCTCGCGCGGGAGGAGGCGACCCGGGCCGAACGCGACGAGGCCTGTGCGTCGGCCGGCTACCAGGCGCCGAGCGTCGAATAACCATGGACTAGGCCGGATGGCGTAACGGCCCGATGCGCTCGTCGCGCTTCGGGCCGTCAGTCCGGTGTGGGTCGACCGCGCGCATTCGTCGCGCGGGACCGGCTCAGTGGTGGATCAGCGGGGTGGTGCGTCCGCGAGCGTCATTGCTCCAGCGGTGGTGCTGCTTCGGTGGTGCTTCGGTGCTGCGGTGGTCGCCGGCTCGGTGCCCGCTGGGTCAGCGGGAGACCGGGTACCAGCGCGCGCCGTCCCGGCTGTCGGCCGTCCAGCCGGCGAGCCCGGCGATGGTGACGACGACCGTCGTGATCAGGACGAACAACATGGCGAAAACCGTCCGTTCGGTGAGGTGGGAACCCTTGTAGGAACAATTCTCGCGCGTAGATGCTTCCGCAGAAAGTGGCCGGATTGACCGTCGACCTCGAAATCCTGCCAGTATCGCGGTAGCCTGGGTCACATGCCCCTCCAGAAGGTCGCCGTGCTGGCCCTCGACCAGATCGCCCCCTTCGAACTCGGCACCCTGTGCGAGGTCTTCGGCACCGATCGGACCGACGACGGCTTCCCGCCGTACGAGTTCCAGGTGTGCAGCGTGGACGGCGGACCGGTGCGTACACGGTCGGGATTCGACCTGACGCCGCACGCTGATCTGGCCCCGCTCGCGTACGCCGATCTCGTCGCCGTCCCGGCCCACCCCATCGACTCCGTCGTCCCCGAAGCCGCCGCCGTAGCTCTGCGCGACGCCCACGAACGGGGCGCGATCGTCCTGTCCGTGTGCTCGGGTGCCTTCCTGCTCGGCGAAGCCGGCCTGCTCGACGGACGCGAATGCACCACCCACTGGAAGTTCGCCGACGAACTGCAACGCCGCTTCCCGCTGGCCGAAGTGGACCCCCGAGTCCTCTACGTCGACGACGGCAACCTGCTGACGAGCGCCGGAACCGCGGCCGGCATCGACCTCTGCCTCCACCTGGTACGCCGAGAGCAAGGCGCGGCGCTGGCCACCAAACTCGCCCGCCGCATGGTCGTCCCGCCGCACCGCGACGGCTGCCAAGCCCAGTTCGTCGACATCCCCCTGCCCGAGGAACCGGACGCGCCGACGCTCAGCCCGCTGCTCCTCTGGATCTCCGAGAACCTCGACCGCCCGCACAGCGTGGACTCGCTGGCCGCCAGCGTCTACATGGCGCCGCGTACGTTCGCCCGCCGCTTCAAGGCGGAGACCGGGGCGACCCCGCACGACTGGCTCACGACCCAGCGGGTCCTGCTCGCCCGTCAGGTCCTCGAGGAGACCGACCTCGGGATCGATGTGGTCGCAGTCCGCTGCGGCTTCGGCGACGCCGCCGCGATGCGCCACCACTTCAGCAAGCGGCTGGGGACTACGCCTCAGGCGTACCGGGCGACTTTCCGCACCGTCGCGGCCTAGTCGCCGCGCGGACGACGTGTCAAACGCGGCGGGCGAGGATCAGCGTGTTGCCGATCGTCATGTCGAGCCGGTCGGCGTACGCCGTCGTAACCTCGCGCATCGCCGTCAGTTTGGCCGTCTGCTCCTCGGGCGGCAGCATCCGGTACCACGAAGTCGTCTGGTGCAGCGCGATGAACTGCTCGGGCTCGTACGGGAGAACACGGTCGAGGAGGCGCACCTCGATGTCGGTCAGAGCGGTGTGGTCGCGAAGTTCGGCGACGCCCCAGTCGGCGATCGGCGGGCGGGGCTTGTCGGGGCCGAAAAGGGGCTCCATCGCGGCTTTGACCTCGGGGTCGGCGTAGGACGAACGCGCGCTGACGAGCGCGAGCGTGCCACCGGGAGCGAGGGCACGTTCGGCGTGCTGCGCGCGGGCGACCGGGGTCACCCAGTGCCAGGAGAGCGCGGCGTAGATCAGCGTGACTCCGCCGGCCGGGGGCGTCCAGTCTTCGAACTTCGACACTTCGATCGCGACGTCCGGCACGCGCTGGCGCAGCACGGCGGCCATCCGCGGATCGGGCTCGACGCAGGTGATCGGGAAGCCATGGCCGGCGAACAGGATCGTCGCTTTGCCGGTCCCGGCGCCCACCTCGACGGCGCTGGTCACGGGTCCGATGTGGGCGGCGTAGCCGAGGATCTGGTCGGCCAGTTCGGCCGGGAGATCCGGGCGTACTTCGTCGTAGAGGTCGGCGACCTCGCCGAACTGTGTGCTCACGCGCGCCTCCAGGTTCCGGCGATCAGGAAGATCTCGATCAAGGTTACGAGCGACAGCCCGAGGATCCACCAGGCGGAGAAGTCGGCGAAGACGGAGGCGACCGTCAGCCCGAGGCCGAGGCCGAAGCCCGCGCCTAACCCGAAGAGCGCTCCGCTGGGCAATCGTACGGCCGCGAGCCGGCTGAAGATCACGTACAGGAGCCAGAGGCCGCCGGGTGTCACCAGGGCGATGCCGACAAGGTCCAGCAGGGACGGGCCGTGCCCGGGTCCGAAGCGGATCACTCGTGGGCCTTCGAGCCCGGCCGGCAGCGCCAGAATCCCGATACCGCAGAGAACGAGAGCAAGTGCGACGACGATCTGACGGCGTACCGGCATGGTGGAGATTATGAGTCAAGGTCGACACGCCGTGTTACCGCACTAGAACTGACCGGAATGTCCATACGAACGGACGACCCGATGGATCTCTAATGTCGGTACTCTGCACCGGTGGGCGAACCGTGGCAATTTGTCGGTCGTCACGCTGAGCGTGACTCGGTACTGAAATCGGTTACCGCATCGACTCCGCGTGGCGTGGTCCTGAGTGGAGCCGCCGGTGTCGGCAAGAGCCGGCTACTGCGCGAGGTGCTGACCAAACTGGACCGTACCCGCTTCCCCTACCTGGCGGCAGCGGCGACGGCCGCGACGGCGAACCTGCCGCTGGGCGCGTTCGCGGAGATCCTGCCACCGACCCCGCCGATGGGCGCGAACCCCACTTTGCTGCTGCGCTGGGCGCTCGACGCCATCCGCGCGCACGGCGGCGAGCTTCCGACGATCCTCGTGGTCGACGACATCCATCTGCTCGACCCGCTCGGCGCCACCGTCGTGCTGTACGCGTGCCGCAGCGGTGCGGCGACGCTGATCGCCACGCACCGCTCCGAGACGCCGGTACCCGACGCGATCAGCACCCTCTGGAAGGACGACCTCGTCGAACGGACCGAGGTCAAGGCGCTCGACGAACAGCAGACGACCGAGCTGCTCGGCAAGGTGCTGCAGGCGCCGGTCCAGCAGGCGAGCGCGACCCGGCTGTGGCAGATCACCGAGGGCAACGCGCTGTTGCTGCGCGAGGTGCTGACCAGCCTGGAGGGCACCCCCGAGCTGACGCTGGAGCACGGCAGCTGGACGTGGAGCGGCAAGCTGCCCACCGACCCGGCGCTGAACCAGCTCGTGGACGAGCGCATCGGCCGCCTCGAAGACCCCGTCCGCAAGGTGCTGGAACTGGTGGCGCTCGGCGAGCCGATCGGCCTGAACCTGATTCAGCGCGAGTGCGGCGAGGGCCCGGTCGCGCAGGCCGAGGACTCGCTGTTGATCCGCGTCGTGGAGGACGGCAAGCGGCAGAACGTCCGCCTCACCCATCCGATCTACGGCGAAGTGCTGCGGCACAGCATCAGCGTCACCCGGGCGCACAAGCGGCGGGCGCAGCTCGCCGAGCTGATCGAGTCCACCGGCGCCCGCCGGCGGCAGGATCTGCTGCGGGTGGCCGTCCTGCGGCTCGACAGCCGGACCGCGACCGACCCGAGTCAGCTACTGCGCGCGGCGGGGCTCGCCTTCGCCGATCTGGATACGCGGCTCGCCGCCCGGCTGGCCGAGGCGGCCAACAACGCCGGGGCCGGCTTCCCGGCGCAGGAGCTGTTCGCCACCGCCGTCGGGCTCAACGGCGATCCGCAGAAGGCGCTCGAACTGCTCGACGAGGCCGCGCGCGAGCACACCAGCGACTGGGAGGTGGCCCGGATCGCGGTCGCCCGCAGCGTCCAGCAGATGACCGCGATCGACGACTCCGATCCGCTCGCGGTGCTCGACGACGCCATCGGGCGGGTCACCGATCCGACCACGCGGGCGTGGATCCGGGCGCACATCGCGCCCGAGCGGATGTTCTACGCCTTCTACGAAGACCTCGACAAGCTGCTCGCCGACATCAACGCCGACCCGTACTCGTCGGAGGCGGCCAAGCAGTTCGCGGTGACCCTCCAGCTCGCGATGCGTGCGTGGCGCGGTGAGCCGATGGCGGCGCTGCGCGCGATCGTGCCGATGGAACGCAGCAGCCTCTCCCTGATCCCGGAGATGCCGTACCTGAGCAACTCGATCCACTACACGCTGGGCCAGGCCTCACTGCTCGCCGGCGACGTCATCCACATCCAGGGCGCGCCGGACCAGCCGGAGTTCTTCCCGGTGCTCGAAGGCCAGCAGGTGCTCAACCGCGCACAGGCGCTGCGTATGCTCGGCAGCACCCGCCAGGCGCAGCGGCTCGCCCAGGGCGCGCTCGGTCATCTCCACACGGGTGGCCGGATCTTCCTGCCGGCCGTCTACGCCGAACTGGCGCAGTGCGCGGCGGTCAACGGCGACGGCGCGGCCGAGGACTACCTCGTGGAGGCCGAGCGGACGTTGACCCGGGCGCGGCAGAACCACCTGCCGTGGGTGGGTCTGGCCCGCATCCAGGTCGACGCGAGCGCCGGTCGGATGGAGGCGGCCCGGGCGGCCGCCGACGATCTGATCGGAATTCTGCGCCGTAACGGGTTCTCCGCGCTGGAAGTGCTCGCGCACCACACCCTCACTCGCGCCGGGCTCGCCGACGCCGAGACCGGCGACCGGATGGCCGAGCTGGCGTCCAAGGTGGAAGGACCGTTGGCTCAGGCCGCCGCGCGCCACACCCACGCCCTGCTCACCGGCGACGTCACCGAGCTCAAGTCGATCGTGGAGGAATACGGCCGGCTGCGCCTCACGCTCTTCGCCACCGAGGCGGCCGCGCAGGCGTACCAGATCAAGCCGAGCGACGCGATCGCCTTCCGCCTCGCGGACCTGCTGGGGCAGATCGAAGGCGTCCAGACACCCGCGCTGAATCTGGGCATGACTGCACTCACCGAGCGCGAGCTGGAGATCGCGGACATGGCGGCCACGGGAATGTCCAGCCGCGCGATCGCCGACCAGCTCGTGGTCTCGCACCGCACTCCGGACAATCATTTGTTCAAGGTGTACGCGAAACTCGGCATCGCCGGCCGCACCGAGCTACCAGCGCGGCTGCGGCTCTACAAGGCCCTGCATACTCAGCGGCCGAGCTGACCCTACGCGACCGCGTTCCGACGATCACTCAGTCCACTATTGGTGATCGCACGGCTCTGCAATTTGCACGTTGGCAATGGCATGCTTCTCGTGCCGGCCGTCCGGTGCCCTCACCGGCCTTGACGGCCGGTCCACAATCTCCCTCCCCGAGAAGAGGACCGGCATGTCTTTGCGCCTCCAGCGGTGCTTCGCCCAGACTCTCGGGGTCGGCGCTCTCTTCTGGCAGGCTGCTTCGGGGACGAGTTCGGCGGCGATCTGGATGATGATCATGACGCTGGACGAGTACGGGGTCGAGCAACAGGCAGACTACTGGCGGCGCATCCTCGCCCAGGACCCGGCGACCACGTTCGACTTGGCGGCCGAGCTGGCCGCGGTCGGGGCGTACCGGCCCGCGTTGCACTGGGCGGCGCAGGCGCGCACCGTCGGCCACCCGGAGGCGGCCGCGCTGTGCTCCGAGATCAAGCGGCGGCTCGCCGGGGACCGGCCGCTGCCGAGCGCCGTTCCCCTGTCGTAGCAGGAGGCCAGGGCCCGGCGCTCAGGTCAGGACGGCGGACGCAGCTCGTTCGGGGCGAGCCGGCGTACCACGTAGAGCAGCTGCGGCGGTTCGAGCCGGCCGCTCAGCGACCCCAGCTCCGACCAGTGCACCCAAGCCTGCTCGACGAGCGAGGTCTGCTCGTTCGGCGTCAGCTTGACGGGCTTCACCGGGGGTTGCGAACCCGGGAATCGGGCCAGGTAGAAGGGTTCGACGCCGACCCAGCGGCGGCCTTTCCACTGGGTGTCCCGGTGGACCGCGACGTTGTCGGGGCGGATCAGCTCCGGGTCGAGTCCGGTCTCCTCGACGAGTTCGCGTCGGGCCGCGGCGTACGGCTCCTCGCCCTCCTCGACTCCGCCGCCGGGCGGCTCCCACAGGTGGTCGCCGGTGACCGGGTCACGCCAGTGCTGCAACAGGATGCGGCCGCCGTCGTCGAGGCAGATGATCCGGACCGCCTCACGGTGCGCCAGTTCCTCTACGCGTACGGACTCGCGGAAGCGTTCGTAGGACGGCTCGTCGAAGTGGCCGGCGACCGGTGAAGCCACGGCTGCGGCGGAGACGGCGACCGCGTCCGAGATCAGTTCGCGCCAACCGGTTCCGAGCGCCAGACCACGGGCCAACGCGGCCACACAGGAGTCGCCGGCTCCGGTCGGGTTGCCGAACACCCGTTCCGGCGGCATCGCCCGCCAAGTGCCGTGCGGGGTCACGGCCTCCATGCCCTCCTCGCCTCGCGAGGCCACGACAGCCTTCGCTCCCTGCGCGAGCAGTTCCCGGGGCGTGTTGTCGCCGAGTTCGTCGCGGTTGGGCTTGACGACATCCGGTCCGGCTGCGATGCCCAAGGTCAGCGCCTCCCCGTCGGCGTCGAGGAGGCTGATCACTCCGGCCTCGCGGGCGAGCGCGATGAGCTGCGCGTACGCGTCGGCAGGAACACCCTGCGGCAGCGAGCCGGACAGCGTGACGACCTTGACCCCGGGCAGCAACGTGGCGAAGTGCGTACGGAACTGCTCCCATTCGGCTGGGCGTACCTCGGGACCGGGTTCCCAAAAGCCCGTGGCGTCCTGGCCGTCGACGATCGCCACCGTCCGCCGGGTCTCCCCCGCGACCGGCCAGAACGAGTGCTCCACCCCGTCGAGCAGTTCGGTGATCCGGGCGCCGGTCGCCCCGCCGAGCAGCCCGGTGGCGAGCACCGGCTGGCCCAGCTGCGCCAGGACGCGGGCGACGTTGAGACCCTTGCCGCCGGGGCGTTCGGCGACCTCGGTTACGCGGTGCGAGGTGTGCGGCCGCATCGCCTCCACGCGGTAGGTGATGTCGAGCGCCGGGTTGAGGGTCACCGCCAGGATCATGGGGTCATCCTGCCGGATCGATACGCGTGAAGACAGACCCACCACCGTTGATCATGGAGTTGTCACCCTCGACACACCGGCGAGACCACGGTCGACTCCATGCTCAACGAGGAGAGGGGTCAGCGCGCCAGGGGGAGGGTGTAGATCTGGCCGGTGAGGTGGTGGCCGAACGAGTCGTGCTCCTCGGATTCGATCAGCTTGAATCCCTCGGCGAGGTAGATCTTGCGGGCGGAAGCCAGCGGGTCGTTGGTCCACAACATCATCCGCGCGTACCCGACGTCGCGGGCGAACTCCAGGCAGGTGCGGACCAGCCGCTGCCCCACGCCGCGCCCGCGTGCGATCGGGTCGACCAGCAGGATGCGCAGCTGCGCGGTCTGCTCGTCCTTGCGTACGCAGAACACGCATCCCACGCGCTGCCCGTCGACCTCGGCGATCCACGCGTGTTCCCGCGCGGGATCGCGCTTCTCGGCGTAGTCGGCCACGATGCGCGCGACCAGCGCCTCGAAGCTGGTGTCCCAGCCGAACTCGGCGGCGTAGATCTCGCCGTGACGCTGCACGACCCAGCCCAGGTCGCCGGGCTGGTCCAGACCGCGGATCACTTCACTCATACTTCGAGTGAAACACTCGTTTCAGTCGGCTGTCAACGCTGTCCCGTCCAGGCCGCGCAGAAACATCTCCAGCGCCATATCGGTACGCCGAGAGTCGGCCGTCGCCAGCCGATCCAGCAGCAGCCCGCGTACCGTCGCCAGCAGCAGGGTCGCCGCGACGTCCGGATCGGCGCCGGGCATCAGGCGTTCGGCGACCGGGCGCAGCTGCGGCAGCCATTCGGCCACACTGGCCGCGCCGTAGCCCTCCCACGGCCCGGGTTCGGCCCGCAACGACAACGCGTAGCTCTCGAAGAACAGCCGCTCGACATGGGCGTTGTCCGGATCGGTCAGCCACTGCCAGAGCCGATCGACCGCCGACTCCCCCACCGGATCCCCCGACGAGGGATCGGTCAGCTCCGCCTGAACCAGGTCGACCTGTTCACGGCGACTGTGCGCCACCACTTCGCGTACAAGTTGCTCTTTGCTGGTGAAGAAGTAGAGCAGGACCCGCGGACTGGAGCCGACCGCGGCGGCCAGGGGGCGCAGCGACATGTCGGCCAGGCCGTGGGCACGCGAGTAGTCCACCAGCTTGGCCAGCAGTTCCGCGCGGCGCGCGCTGTCGTCGCTCGTCATGCGACGACGGTAGCGGAACGGCTCAGGACTCCGGCGTCATCTTGGACCAGGCGACGTCCCAGACGGCGCCCGCGCTGTCCCCGATGAGCTGGGGCCGGCCGGTGCCCTTGACGATGACCGGGTCGCCGAGCCGGAAGTTGTCGTAGAACCACTGGGCGTTGCTCGTGGCGATGTTGATGCAGCCGTGCGAGACGTTCTGCTTGCCCTGCGCCCAGACACTCCACGGCGCGGCGTGCACGAACTCGCCGCTGTAGGAGATGCGGCAGCAGAGCTTGATCAAGTCGTCGTAGTAGTTGGGATTCTTGGGATCGGTGACGCCGTAGCTGGCCGACGTCATCCGGTGCTCCAGCTCGCGCGACATCACCACGTGCGTGCCTGACCGGGTCGGGAACAGCACCCGGCCGCCGTCGGCCGTGGTCACGTAGCCGTTCTTGCCCATGCTGATCGGGATGTTCTTGACCTGTACGCCGTCGACGGTCACCCGCATGTAGTGCGTGGCGTTGTCGGCGATCGCGATCCGAGCCGGCCCGATGGTGAAGGAGATCGACTCGTTCTCCGCGCCGTAGACGTTCTTCCCCAGGTGCACGCCGTGCAGCTTGGCCGCGACCGAGACCTTGGTGCCCTTGGCCCAGAACTTCTCCGGCCGGTAGTGCACCGTGCGGTTGTCGACCCAGTACCACCGGCCCTCGACCTGCGGCTCGCTGGTGACCTTGATCGCCGCGAGCGCCGCCTTCTTGTCGGTCGGGGTCTTGCTGAACTTCACGATGACGACCTGGCCGACACCGTAGGTGCCGCCGTTCTTCAGGCCGGTCATCGCGTTGGCCTGGAAGGTGATGCTCGCCGTGCCGGACGGCTTCAACGTCGTGAACGTCGCCGTCTGCTCCAGCGGCTTGCCGGCCGAGTCCACGCCGGACGCCTTCACCTGGTAGGTCTTGCCGAACTGCAACGACGACGTGCTGCGCCAGGTGGTCTTCTCGGCGTCCAGCTCACCGGCGACCGTCTTGCCCCCGGTCGTCACCGTCACCGTCTGCAGAGTCGCGTTGACGGCGGTCACCACGACCGGCTCGTTCGGGGCGACACTGGCCCCAGGCGCGGGCGCGATCGTCAGCGTCGGCGCGTTCGGGTCGTCGTCAGCAGGCGACGTGCTCGTGCTCGGCGAACCGCTGGGGCCGCTCCACGCGACCTCCTTGGGGTCGTCCTTGCAGGCAGCAAGCAAGGTGCCCGCCGCGGCAGTCGCGGCGGTGGCGAAAATCGTGCGACGGCGCATGTCGGTTCGTTCCTCCCGCGGTGAGGGTACTCAAGGAAAGACGCTTCGCGACACCCCGGGGATGCCTTCGTGACGGGTTGCGGATCTTACTGGCCGGACGGCGGATAGTCGCCTGACCGAATCGGTGGTCATATCCAGCCCGCTCACAGCCTTCCTTCGGGCGCTCCCACACCCGGCATCGGGCGCTCCCACACCCGGCATCGGGCTGGATCAGGGATCTCGGTCGAATCTTGGGCGTGATTCGACCCGGATCCCTGATCCAGCAGGGATCACCGGCGTCCCGTGAGCCCGCGGGCGGTCAGCCGGGGGTGGGGGCGGCCGCCGGGCTTCGGTGTCCGGCCTGGTCGACGGCGCGTACGCCGAACTGCACGTTGTCCTTCGACAGATCGATGGTCGCCGTCGTCACATCGCCGACCTCGACGACATGTGTCCAGTCCGGAGCCGACGACTCCCGCCACACGATCTCGTAGCCGGCGAGGTCCGGTTCGGAGCCCCGGGTCCACCGCAGCGTCGACTTGTTCGTCAGGGCGGACGTGTCGATCTTGACGGCTTTGGGCGTACCGGGGGCTTGGGCGAGCGACCAGAACAGGGCGGCGTTGACCTTCGCGACCCGTGCGATGTACCGGAAGTCGCAGAACTCGGGCAGGTCCCCATACTGCACGCCGTTCTCCACGCGTACGTCCTGGTGCTGGTGGGCGAAGTCCTCCCGGGGCTCGGAGAACCGGCAGCCTGGGTAGCCCAGGTTGAGGAACGAGATGTGGTCGCTGCCGCGCAGGTACCGGTCGCGACGGTAGACGAGACGGATGTTCATGCCGGTGTGCTCGTTCTGGGCGGTCGCCAGGGCGTATCGGGCGAGCTGACGGGAGACCGAATCGTTCTCACCCCCGATGGATCGGCGGGTCGCCGCCTCGGCCGCGGTCTCGGCGGTGGGCACGCCCTCGGCGAACATCCGGACGAGCCGGTCGTGGCGTACGCCGTCGTCGCCGACCGGGCTGCCGACGATGTCGTTGCTGACCATGCCCTGGACGTCGGCGCCGTTCGCCTTCAACTGCTGGGCCAGGTACGCCGACCCGTACAAACCCTGTTCCTCACCGGCGACGGCGGCGAGGACGATCGTCGCCGCGCTCGGCCGGGTCGCCATCACCCGGGCCAGTTCCAGGACGACGGCGACCCCGGACGCGTCGTCGTCCGCGCCGGGCGCGTCGCCGGTGGCGTTCATGACGTCGGTGACGCGGGAGTCGTAGTGCCCGGTGATCACGTAGACCCGGTCCGGGCTGATCTGCCCGTGCACCGTGGCCACGATATTGCTGATCACGGTCGGCACCGGGATCCGGGAGGCGACCGGCTGGAGGTAGGACTGCACCTCCACGGTCATCCGGCCGCCCGACTCGGCGGCGTACGCCGACAGTTGCGCGAAGATCCAGTC
Source organism: Hamadaea flava (assembly GCF_024172085.1). Lineage (NCBI taxonomy): Bacteria > Bacillati > Actinomycetota > Actinomycetes > Micromonosporales > Micromonosporaceae > Hamadaea > Hamadaea flava. Next base: position 2,371,206 of record NZ_JAMZDZ010000001.1, read on the forward strand.
GCGGGCGGCGCCGATCCCGCGGACCGGATCATCCTGAGTGGACAAGGTATGCCGGGTGCCGAACGCGGCGAGCCGGCGGACGGTGGCCTCCACCCGCGCCGGGTCGATGTCCCGCAGCAGGCTGCGGAGCTGGGCGTCGGGCCGCTGCGGAGTGATCGGCCGGCCCGGGCCGCCCAGGTCGGCCGGTTCGCCGGCCAGTTCGATTCCGGCCGGGCCGGCCGAGGCAGCGGCGGCGGGCAGGACGGCGGCCGCCGCGGTGGCGGCAGCGGATACGGACAGGAACGTACGCCGAGTCGGCGCGCTGTCATTGAGTCCCATAGATGGATCGTCGTCCCGATGACGCGCGCTGTCGACCGCAGTGACCAGGCGCCGCCCATGACGGGGGCCGGGCGCCACCCATGACGGGGCCGGGCGCCACTCCAACCCCGCCCCTTTTGACAGCGTTATCCCGAATAAAGAATATGGCCGTACCGCAATTCACTACCGCATCCCCTTGCGTGCGCGCGCGCACAATTCGAAAAGGCGCGCTCGAATAGCGTCCACTACCGCATTGAAGGCACCCCGATGTCCCACCATTGCACGAAGATCAACAAGGCATCGAACCAGGTAGGGTGCACGAAAATATGCGTTGTGCTGGTTCGGATCCATGCGTTTTGAACCTCGATGGAGTTTTTGTTGCCGTGCCCGATTGCTCGTTGATATAACCGCGTGGTGGAATTGAACGGATCGCGGGGAGGACCCATGCGAAACGAACGGCTGCGCGAAGCCATCCGCGCCAGTGGACTGGCGATAACGGAGCTCGGCGGCGCCGTCGGAGTCAACGGCAAGACGGCACAGCGGTGGGTCTACGAAGGACGCACACCCCGCCGCAAGACTGCCGACCGGGTCTCGCGGCGGCTGGGCGTACCGGTCGACTGGCTGTGGCCGACCATCACCGGACCCGACGCGGGTCCCGACAACCAACCGCGCGACTTCGTGCGGCTCTACGCGCACCGTGGCGAAGCGCCTCGGCAGCTCTGGCACGAGCTGATGCGCGGGGCGAAGTCGAGCATCGACATACTGTGCGTCACGGGGCTCTTCCTGGCGGAGGACAACCCCAGCGTCGACGACCTGTTGGCCCGCAAAGCCGAGGACGGGGTGCCGATACGGCTCGCGATGGCGCATCCGGCCAGCCCGGCCCTGCGTCGTCGCGCCGCCGAACAACGGCTCGTCGGAGCACTCGCCGCCCGCGCACGGGCGGCGATCTCCTACTTCGAGCCGATCGGCGCGATACCCGGGGCGCAACTGCGGACGCACAGCCTCACGGCGTACTCGTCGATCTTCCGGTTCGACGACGACCTCCTGCTTAATCAGCATCTCTTCGGTGTGCAGAACTTCCTCAGCCCGCTGATGCACCTGCGGCGGGAGACCGAGGGCGGCCTGTTCGACCTGGTGACCGACGCGTTCGACCGGTTCTGGGTGGCCACGATGCCGATCGGGCCCGACTAGCCTGTGCTGAAAAGGAGCGCCACTCCATGACCGACCTCGCCTCTCTCGCCCGCCGGCAATACGCGACCCTCGACCCGCTCGGGGTGCGCATCCGGACGCATCGGCTCTACAGCGCCCAACCGGACGACGTCGACGCGGCGGTCCGGGCGGCGGTCGGGCTCAGCGCCGCTGACGACCTCCTCGACGTCGGCTGCGGCACGGGCGCCTTCCTCCAGACGCTGGCCGGGGAGGGACACCTCGGCCAGCTCACCGGGCTCGACATGTCGCCCGCCGCGGTGACCACGCTCGCGGCGACGCCGGGCCTCACCGCGATCGAGGGCGACGCCCAGCGCCTGCCCTTCGACGACGCCGCGTTCGATGTGGTCACCGCGCGTCACATGCTCTACCACGTACCCGATCCACTGCTCGCCGTGCGCGAGGCCCGCCGTGTGTTGCGCCCCGGCGGGCGCTTCGCGGCGGTGGTCAACGTCGAGACCACGATGCCCATCCTGATGGGGCTGCTCGCCACCTCGGCCGGCACGCACGGCTTCGCCCGCCTGCGGCCCCACGGCGAGGTCGGCCGGGGTCCGCGCATGGCCAGCGTTCACGACGGCAATCTTCCCGCGCTGGTCGAGCAGATCTTCGGGTACGCACAAACGCACCGCCACGACAACGCGCTGGTCTTCCCAGCACCCGCGCCGATGATCGACTACGCGGTCTCGTGTCTGGTCGGCTGGGGTGTGGCCGACGACGACCCGCGGCGCGACGACGTGATCGCGACACTCAGCGAGAACGCGGCCACCCTGTTCGCCGACGGCGGCCCCGTACGCGACCCGAAGGGCTACGTGATCGTCACCGCGACCGCCTGACAGCCCATCGGTCTACCGGCTGACGTCGGCGACCGCCGTCGTCGCGAGCGCAGCGACCTCGGCCAGCGTCGCCATCGAGGTGTCGCCTGGGGTGGTCATCGCCAACGCCCCGTGGGCCACGCCGTACTCCACGGCGAGGCTCAGGTCGAGTCCGGTCAGCAGTCCGTAGATGAGGCCGGAGGCGAAGCCGTCGCCGCCGCCGATCCGGTCGAGCACCGCCAGTCCTTCCCGCATCCGGGATTCGGCGATCTCACCGTCGCGCCAGACGATCGCACCCCAGTCGTGCACATTGGTGGAGTGCACTCGGCGCAGCGTCGTGGCGACGACGCGGAGTCGCGGGAACTCCTTGACCAGGTCGTCCACGTGCCCGGCGAAGGTCGCCGCCGAGACCGGCGCCTCGGTGGGCACCCCGAAGAGCACGTCCACTCCGGACAGCAGCCGGCGGTTGACCTCCTGGGCCCGTTCGCGGCCGCCCCGGCCGTGCCAGAGGCTGGCCCGATAGTTGAGGTCGTATGAGACGGTCGCACCGTGCCGATGGGCCGCGTCGATCGCCGCCTCGATCAGGTCGGGCGTGGTGTCGGACAGCCCGGCGAGGATGCCGCCGGTGTGCAGCCAGCGTACGCCGCCGCCGAAGAGCGCATCCCAATCCACATCGGACGGACGGAGCTGGGCGATCGCGGTGTTCCCGCGGTCGGACACCCCCAGCGGCGCGCGTACGCCGAAGCCACGTTCGACGAAGTTGAGCCCGTTGCGCACCTCGCGCCCGATGCCGTCGTAGGGCAGCCACGTGACGTGCGACGTGTCGACGCCGCCGGCGAGCATGAGGTCCTCGACCAGGCGGCCCACCTCGTTGTCGGCCAGCGCCGTGACGATCGCCGTACGCAGCCCGAAACACCGTCGAAGCGCCCGCGAGACGTTGTACTCGCCGCCGCCTTCCCAGACGGAGAAGCTGCGCGCCGTGCGTACGCGTCCCTCGCCGGGGTCGAGCCGCAGCATCACCTCGCCGAGCGCGACCAGGTCGACCGCGGTCATCGCGCGGCCACCTCGACGGCCGCGGTCGACCGTCGGGTGATCTCGGCGAAGTCGCCGCTCGCCAGCAGGTCCGGGGCGGCCAGCCAGGAAGCGCCGACCGCGAGCACGGCGGGCTCGGCGAGGTAGCCGGCGAGGTTCGCCAGCGAGACGCCGCCCGTCGGCACGAACTTGACCTGGCCGAACGGACCGGACAGCGCGCGGATGCCGGCCGGGCCGCCGAGCTGTTCGGCCGGGAAGAACTTGACGGTCGTGACCCCGGCTTCCAGGGCGGCCTGCAGTTCCGTCGCGGTAGCGATCCCCGGGATCACCGGTACGCCCACCTCCTGGCAGCGCCGCACCACGGTCGAGGAGAACCCTGGGCTGAGGATGTATTTCGCGCCGGCCTCGACGGCCAGCTCCACCTGCTCGGCGGTGAGCACGGTGCCGGCCCCGACGAGCAGGTCGCTCTGCTCCGCCAGCGTCGCGATGGCCGCCAGGGCAGCCGGCGTACGCAGGGTGATCTCGATGGTCCGGATGCCGCCCGCCCACAGCGCCTGCCCGAGGTCGAGCGCGAGCCCGGCGTCGGGCAGTGCCACGACGGGGATGATCCGTGTTCCGCCCAGCTGAACGTCGTTCACGTCAGCGAAACTACTACACCCGGTTCCGGGCCCGATAGGCCGCGACCGTCGTCCGGCTGGCGCAGGTGTTGGAACAGAACCGTCGAGTGCGGTTCTTGGACTGGTCGACGAAGAAGTCTTCGCAGCCGTCGGCCGCACAGCGCCCCAGGGTCAGGCCGGGGTCACCGGTGGCGACGTGTGCGAGGGCCGCGCCGACGGTCTGCCCGATCCAGCGGACCGGCTCCTCGCCGTTGCGCGCGAAGTGGATGTGCGGATGGTCCTCCCCGTCGTGATCGGACAGGTGCATCCGCGGTGGATATCGCCGCAGCAACGTGTCGACCGCGTCCACCGGTACGCCGTCGACGATCTGGCCGAGCGCCGCCCGGATCACTTTCAGCAGCGGTGCCAGCTCGGCCGGGCCGGGCGGGGTGACCTCGTGTTCGGTGAACATCTGGTGCCCGTCGGACGCGGACGCGGGCGAGTTCACCAGCTCGACCGCGAACCGCGTGACGTTGCCCAAGTAGTCGACGTATTCCACTTGACCACCTACATTCGCGATCCATATCGTAGGCCCCATGCTAGCAAAAGACCCCTACACAGCAGCACTGCACCGGCTCGGCCACTTCCAGTCGGCGCTCGACCGGGCGGATACCCCCGAGATCCGGGCCGAGCTGCTCATCGACCGGTTCTTCTGGCAGGGCGAGGACCACGACGCGGCGCAGTACGCGGTCGACGCCCTCGACCCGGCGTCGACCACCGGCCGATACCTGGCCGCCCGGCACGCGTACAGCCGCTTGTTGTTCGAGCACGAGGTCCGGCCGGACGACCAGGCCGTGGTGCGCGTGGGCTACGAGGCGGCCGCCGCGGATCCGCAGCTGGCCGGCTGGGGCGAGTTCCACCTGGGCGTCTTCGCCGACAACATCCTGGAAGACCCGAGCGCGGCGAAGGCCCACTTCGACCAGGCGGCCAAGGACGGCGACCCGCTGTTGCAGTCCTATGTGGTGCGTCATCTGTCGGTGCACGAACCCGAGCGGGCCCTCGACCACCTGCGCCACTCGCTCTACCTGCGGGCCACGCTCGGCTACCGGCCGCAGACCGCAGCCGCGATGGTAGCGCTGGCCGACGCGCTCCCCGATGGGGATGAGCGGCGGCATCTGCGGGCGGCGGCGCTGGTCACCGCGCAGGAGCTTCAGCTGTCCTGGCTGCTCGGCGCGCTTTCCTGAGCAGCGGGCCCTGACCCGGCGGAGACGCCGGTGATCAGCAGGCCCACCTCGGCTCCGCCGACGGACGGCGGCGGCGTGCCGAGCTGGCGCGACAACGGGACATCCGGCAGCCCGACGGGTGGAGTCGGCGGAAGCGGGGTCGGCGACGACCACCACCGCGACACCGGCGGCTCCTCCCCGGGCTCGCCGAGCGCCGCCGCCGTGCCCACGACCGGCGTGACGACGCCGGAACCCCGCTGCACCTGCAACGCGTCGAGCAGATCAGACCGCGTACGCCCGCGCCAGAGCAGCAGCGTGAACGGATCCTCGTCGAACCGCTCGGCCAGCAGGTAGCACGCGGCGGCGATGTGCTTGCACGGCCAGCCCCAGTCCGGGCAGGAACAGTCCAGCGACACGTCGGTGGCACGCGTCGGGAACAGCGGCACACCCTCGGCGGCGAACAGGTCGACGAGTTCGTGCGGCACCTGACCGGCCAGCAGATGCGCCGCGAACAGGGCCTGCGCGGCGAGCTGCCGCTCCAGCCCCGCCCAGGTCGCCTCGCCGAGCGGCGGGAACCCGAGCCGCACCGCGTACGGAGTGGCCCGCGACCCCTGCACGGCCGCGCTGACCTGACCGGGCTGGATGTCCAGCGAGAGCACCTGCCCGGCTCGGGCGTACGACCTCCCCCGAGTCAACCTTCCCTTGTCCGCGAACGATTCCAGCGCGCCGATGAACGCCTTCGACCACCAGGTGTCGCCGATCGAACCCCGCGCCGACCGGGCCTTGATACCGCCCGCCACCTTGCGGGGACGGCCGAACTCACGCCACTGCGGGGTCGTCACTCGACCACCGCCGATCGGTCGAGAGTGAACAGGTCACGCAGGTCGTCGGTGCTCAACTCGGTGATCCAGCCCTCGCCCGTGCCGACGATCCGATCGGCCAGCTCCCGCTTCTCGGCCAGCATCGCCGAGATGCGCTCCTCGACCGTGCCCGCGCAGACGAACTTGCGCACCTGCACGTCGCGCTTCTGCCCGATGCGGAACGCGCGGTCGGTCGCCTGGTCCTCGACCGCCGGATTCCACCAGCGGTCCACGTGGATGACATGGTTGGCCGCCGTCAGCGTCAGACCGGTGCCGCCCGCCTTCAACGACAGCACGAAGATCGGCGGGCCGTCGTCCGACTGAAAGCGTTGAACCATCTCGTCGCGGCCGGACTTCGCCACGCCGCCGTGCAGGAACAGCACCTCACGCCCGAACCGCCCGGTCAGGTACGCCTGCAACGCGCCGCCGAACTCGGCGTACTGGGAGAACAGGAGCGCCTTCTCCCCCGCTTCGAGGACCTCTTCGAGGATCTCCTCCAGCCGCGCCAGCTTCCCGGACCGCCCGGCCAGCCGCGAACCGTCGCGCAGCAACTGCGCCGGGTGGTTGCACACCTGCTTGAGCTTGGTCATCGTGGCCAGCACCAGACCCTTGCGCTCGATGCCCTCGGCGCCCTCGATCGCCGCCAACGCATCGTCCACAATGGCCTGATATAGGGTGGCCTGCTCCGCCGTCAGGTTGCAGACCACCTCCATCTCCAGCTTCTCCGGCAGATCCGAGATGATCGACTTGTCGGTCTTCAACCGCCGCAGCACGAACGGCTGGGTCAACCGCCGCAACCGCTCGGCCGCCGCCTGATCGCCCTGCCGCTGAATCGGCTCGGCATAGGCTCGCTTGAACTCCGAGGCCGGCCCGAGCAGCCCCGGATTCGCGAACTCCATGATCGCCCACAGGTCCGCGAGCCGGTTCTCCACCGGCGTACCGGTGACCGCGATCTTGTGCCGCGCGGGCAGCGACCGGATCGCCACCGCCTGCCGCGTCGCCGCGTTCTTGATCGCCTGCGCCTCGTCGACCACCACGCGATGCCACTGGATCTTGCTCAGCGCCTCCGCGTCCCGGGCCGCGAGGGCATAGGTCGTCACGACCAGGTCCGCACCCCGCACAGCCTCCAGGAAGCTCTCGCCCTGCGCCCGTTCAGCCCCGTGATGCACGTGTACGCGCAGAGCAGGGGCGAATTTGGCGGCTTCCCGTTCCCAGTTCCCGACCAGCGACATCGGACACACCAACAACGTAGGGCCGACGTTTTCTCTGCTCAGAAGCGCTAGAAGCTGCACCGTATTGTGGCAGAGCATGCCACCGGCCACGAAGTTGTGATGCTCTTCGACCTCGAAGTCGTAGACCCAGCCGGTGTACTCCACCTCCTCGATCTCCACGACGCGCGCGTAATGCACTTCACTCGCCGCCCGGTGCGCCAGCACATCCCGAATCCGACGCACTGTCTGACGATCGAGGTGGTCGTAGGCCCCAAGCACTGCAGTGGTCCATTTGGTTCGCGGCTGGTGGCAGTACTCATCTGCTGCTTCACCGGACAGCATGCGGTCCATCGCTCGAACCGCTACGAGAGCGGTAGTCCGGGAAAGCTCTTGCGTCCCTGCGAAATACACCGCGCCGAGGCCGAAGTGCCGCTGCGGCAGGCGGGTCACCTCCAACGCCGCTTGGAGCAGGTCGGTCCCAGGCACGCCCTCGACATTGGTGTTGGCCGCGACGCCGCACAACCATTCCGCCTTGCTGGACTTCACCGAGTCGGAGAACCCGACAAGCTCGACGAACCGACGTAACGACGGCCCACCGACAAGCCCGACCTGATACGGCCGAAGAATGCCGCTTCCATTTGTCGCGCGTTTCATCTTCGTACGAACGCGTAGCCAGATGCCGAGGCGCCTGAGCATCATGGACAGCTGTTGCATGAGGATAGGAGACGCCGAAGCGATCTCCACCACCCCGGTTCTCAGAACCGAGCCCTCAGCGGTGAAGTACTCGCGCAGAAACAACCGGATGGTCTCGTCGTCCGCCGAGACGACGAAGTCGGGGATTGTTTTCGCCGCCGACCGCCGACCCCACTCATAGCCCATGAGCGCGAGCATTCTGGCGTACTCGACGCTGTTGATCCTGAGCACGTTCACGTTCCGTTGGGCGACGATGGAGGGCTTGTTGAACTGGATGTCCAATCGGGTGCCGAGTCCGGGCACCGCTTCGAGGAGCTTGTCCAGAACAGACCTGTCCTTCTGCGTAATGCGGAGCAGTCCTGGACCCCGTTCGTGGCCTTCGGCGATCTGCCACGCCAGCAGACGTACGAGGTCCGGATCGACGGGCGCGCCCTTCCAGACGATCCGACTCGGTACGCATAGCCGGTCGCCGACCTTGACGTCAGTCGTCCAGTCGTCGACCTTCAAGAGCTTGTGGCGCTTGGTGATGAGAACTTCGCTACCGTCGTCCAGCCGGACCCGCCGCATGTGCTCACTGACATGCTGCCGGTAGAGCCGCCGGATCGGTGCCTCGACGATCACGCCGTCGGAGTCGATCGAATTGACCATCAGGCTCTCGGTCGGCTCCGCCCACTCCCCTTCGCCATCATGCAATCGATCCACGCCCGCGTAGCGGTGCCAGATGTCGTCCGCGCGAACCAGCGCGCCATTGACCATGACCCTCATATCGGCGCTCAGACATTTGCCCAAGCCCATCGAATCCGCGAGGACTGCGCCGAGGCCGAGCCGTTCCAGGAAGGCCAGCCAGGACAGGCCCCGTTGCTGGTAGGGCCGCAGTACGCCGGTGAACTGCCCGGACGGCTCGACGGCCGCTATCTTCTCGCCGTCCAGCAGTCCGCGTACCCATCCGGAGGCCTGGACGTCGACCACCGGCAGCCCGGCTGCCGCCGCCGGAGCGCCCGTGAGCAGGTCGAGCACGCTCATCTGGCCCTTGGTCGCCATGAGCGCGAGGCCGGCGGCGAGCCGTTTGGCGTCGAGTTCGACCCATTGCCCTCGTACGCGCACCAGCGGAGCCTTGACCTTGGCCAGCCGTTTGAGTTCGGCCTCGGTGAGGGTGTGGTCGCCGAGGGCGAGTTGCCATTCGTAGTCGATCATCGCGTCGAGACCGAGGCTCGTACTGTTGGCGACGGTCGCGGGCGCGGTCGGAGATTTCGCGGTGAGCCTCGCCCCGATGCGGGCCGCGGTCTTGCCCCACCAACTGGGCAGCAGTACGCCGAACCCAGCCCCGGCGAGCAGGGGCGCGGCGTCGCGGAGGAACGCGTGCGCCTCGGCGGTGTCGAGCGGAAGGTCGGCGGGTCGGGCGGCGGCGAGCGCTCGGTCGAGGTACGGCCAGAGGCGGGCGGCCCGGCCGAGTTCGGCGAGAAAGGTCTCTTGTGGAGCGTCGAGGTAGCGGGCGAGGGCGGTGTGGCCGCGCTGGGACTCCCAGATGTCGCCGGCCGGGACCACAAGGCTGGGTTCGTCGGCGGCTTGCAGGGACAGTTCGACGCGCCACGGGTCGTCGGACTCCGGGTCGAGCGGCTCGACCAGCCGGAAGAAGGCGCGGACCGATCCGGCGGCCGCGTCGCGTGCCCATTGGTCGAGGTCGTGGCGAAGCTTGGCGAGCTGTTCGGGGGTGGCGGTGAACGCGCGACGGGTCCCGGCGAGCGCGCCCGGCCAGGTGTCGGCGTCCTCGGCCGGCAGGGCCGTCCGGGCGGCCGCGTCGACCAGCGCGTCCAGGGCTTGGGCGAAGACTTCTTCGGCGTGCCGCAGTTCCCCGGTCTCCGACGTACGCCCGACGGGTGGCATCGCGTGGAGCAACGTCTGCACCCACGGGCGGTCCTCGCCGGTGAGCACCGGCCGCCACAGGGCGAGTGGGACGTCGTCGGTGCCGCCGACGGTGGGCACGACGCGACCGCGCGCGACCAGGTCGACGGCGTAGCGGGCGACCTCGGCCAGGTGGCGGATCGTCCCGCCGGCTCCGTCGGGCGGGGTCAGCAGGAACTCCAGCGCTTCGTCGGCGTCCAGCTCGACGGTGGAGACCTGCCAGGGGGCGAGCTTCGGCACCCGATGCTTCGGCGCGTCCTCCCGGAAGAGTTCCGGCGACTCCAGCGGTCGTCCACCGGCGCTGGGCAGCAGAAACGTGGCCTCGCCGGGCTTGCCGTACACGTCGGGGGCGACGGCGTACGGGTGGATTCGGCGGCTCTTGCCGACGGCGGGCAGCGTCGAGTCCTCAGCCCAGAGGGCGAGTCCGCCGGAGGCGCGCCACACCCCGTGCACCACGAGCATCCTGACAACCCCCCAACGCGCCGCTGCCAGGAGATTCTATGAGCCGGGTCCGACAGGCGAACCCACCGGACCCGGCCGACGGTCACGGTTCGGTCTGGCCGTTGAGGAGCCAAGGCAGGTTGACCTTGCGGAACACGATCGAGCGGTGCGACGTGCTGTTGGCGTCGGCGTTCTCGTTGACCTCGATCAGCGCGCCCACGTAGTAGTCGGCGGTCTTGGCCATGCTGCTGTAGCCGCCCTCCTGCACGTTCGCCGTGCCCAGCTCCGACCAGGCGGGCAGCGGGGCGTCGCTGGTCTTGCGCCAGATCGGCCAGGTCACCCCTTCGTCGTAGCTGATCCGGAACTCCATGTCGGTACGCGTGACGGTGCTGGGCGGGTTCAGGAACACGATCCGGGTCGGGTCGTCGAGGTTGTACCGGATGATCGAACCTTCGCAGCGCGGGTCGAGCAGCGTCGAGTCGGCGGCGTACGCGCCGAAGCCGCCTTCGATGGTGCCCCGGGTGACCCAGCGTCGCTTGGCGATGTTCCACAGTCCGTCGGAGGCCCGGTCGTTGCGGTAGAGGCGGCCGTCGGTCAGCTCCAGGATGGTGCCTTCGTTGGTGCCGTCCTGGACGGTGCCGTCGGCGGGATCGGTGATCAGGGCGTACTTCCAGGTCGCGCCGTGGTCGTCGCTGTAGATGTTGCGGTGCAGCGCGGGGATGACCAGGCGTCCGGCGTGCGCGCCGACGGTCAGCTGTACGCCGGCGCCCGGGCCCATCGCGTCCCAGACCCAGGTCTTGCCGTTGAGGGTCTTCGGCTTCAGCGACTCGGTGAGGTCCTGCGGCGTCGTCCAGGTCAGCCCGTCGTCAGTGCTCTTGGAGAGGTAGACCTTGCGGTGCTCCCAGGCGTTCATCTTGGTGGTGCCGGTGGCGCCGTTCTCGCTGACGCCTTCGGGGTTCCAGCTCAGGAACAGGAAGATCGTGCCGGTGGTGCGGTCGACCACGGCGGTGGGGTTGCCCCAGGTGCCCTGGCCCGCGCCGACCACTTCGCGCAGCGACGACCAGGTGGCGCCGTTGTCGGTGGAGCGCTTGTAGACGAGGTTGATGTTGCCGTAGTCGACGTTGGCTGAGGCGCGGCCTTCGACGAAGGCGAGAAGCGTGTTCTGCGTGGTGCGGATCAGCGACGGGATCCGGAACGAGTGGTAGGTGATCCCGTTGAGGACCTCGCTGCCACCGCCGTCGAAGAGAAGCTTCTCGGTGTGGATCGCGGTCGCGGCCTGAACCGGGGCGGCGGTCGTCAGGCAGGCGGCGGCCGCGATCAAGACCGCGACCAGCCCGGACATAGGACGTGGGATGTTGGGTCTGTGCACTGCGTTCCTCCTTGGAGACGCGTGGGCGGTGAGAGCATCATCCGCGCTTCGCCGTCGATGTCAAGAGGGCCAGTCACGTCTTCACAAAGTGATGCGCGCTGTGGTAAATCATTCACACCACATCGACGACCGCACCAGCATCGATCGAGAGGATCCCCCCTATGCGCCGTCTCACGGTCTCGGTCCTGCTGGCCGCGGTGGTCGCTCTGGTGACGTCCGCACTGCCCGCCACCGCCAATCCCGCGCAGCCTCGGGTCGGCGGCGGGCAGTCGGACGGCGTCACGGCCGCCGTCGCGTGCACCCCCAACCCCGCGACCCCGTTGCGCCAGCTGCGCGCGATGTGGATCGCCAGCGTCACCAACATCGACTGGCCCAGCGCGACGGGGCTGAGCGCGGCCACGCAGCAGGCCCAGTTCAAGTCGTGGCTCGATCTGGCCGTGCAGCACAACATGAACGCCGTCGTCGTGCAGATCCGCCCGACGGCCGACGCGTTCTGGCCCTCGGCCTACGAGCCCTGGTCCCGCTACCTCACCGGTACGCAGGGCGTCAGCCCCGGCTATGACCCGCTGGCCTTCATGGTGAGCGAGGCGCACGCCCGCAACCTGGAGTTCCACGCCTGGTTCAACCCGTATCGGGTCGCGTTGACCACCGACCTGACGACGCTCACGGCGACCCACCCGGCGCGTACGCATCCTGACTGGACCTTCGCCTACGACGGCCGGCGCTACTACAACCCGGGCATTCCGGCGGTGCGGACGTTCGTCGAGGACGCGATGATGGACGCGGTCACCAAGTACGACGTCGACGGCGTCCATTGGGACGACTACTTCTACCCGTACCCCGTCTCCGGGGTGGCCCTCCCGGACGCGGCGACCTACGCGCAGTACGGCGGCGGCTTCGCCGACATCGCCGACTGGCGGCGCAACAACGTCGACCTGCTCGTGCAGGAGATGTCCCAGCGCATCCACGCCGCCAAGCCCTGGGTCAAGTTCGGGGTCAGCCCGTTCGGCATCTGGCGCAACGCGAGCACCGACGCCCTCGGTTCGCAGACCAGCGGGCTCCAGTCGTACGACGCGATCTACGCCGACTCCCGCAAGTGGGTGAAGTCCGGCTGGCTGGACTACATCGCCCCGCAGATCTACTGGCACATCGGCTTCACCACGGCCGACTACGCCGTCCTGATGCCCTGGTGGGCCGACGTGGTGGCGGGCACGAACACGCAGCTCTACATCGGCCAGGCGACGTACCGGGTCGGGGCGTCCGGCCAGTCCGCGCAGTGGCAGACGACGACCGAGCTGACCAACCACCTCATGCTCAACCGCAATTACCCCGAAGTGGACGGCGACATCCACTTCAGTGCCAACGACATCCTCGCCGACCGGCTCGGCGGCGTCACCCGGCTCACGGCCGACCACTACACCCGGCCCGCGCTCCTGCCTCTGTCGGTCACCGGCACGCCGCCGGCCGCACCCGCGACTCCGACCGGTACGCGAGTGAGCACCGGCGTCCAGCTGAACTGGACCGGATCGGGCACGTCGTACGCCGTCTACCGGATCGCCGGGGCCGGACCGGCCGACGCCTGCGCCTTCACCGACGCGACGAACCTGCTGACCACCGTACGCGGAACGGCGTACCTGGATAAGTCGGCGGTCGCCGGGCAGACCTACACCTACTACGTGACCGCCTTGGACCGCCTGCAGACCCAGAGCGCGCCGAGCACCGGGCGTACGGTGAGCGGCGGCCCGTTCAGCGTCATCGTGGACAACACCGACAGCGGCCGGTTCACCGCCAGCGCCAACTGGGGCAGCTCGGCGTACTCGACGCAGCGGTACGGCGCCGACTACCGGTTCGCCAATCCGCAGTCGGTCTCCGACGCCGCCTGGTGGAAGGCGGACATCCCGGCGGCCGGCAGCTACAAGGTCGCGGTCTGGTATCCCGCCAACAGCGGATACAACAGCGCCACCCCGTTCGTCGTCGCCACCACCACCGGCAACGTGACGGTCTCGGTCGATCAACGGTCGACCGGCGGGACCTGGGTGAACCTCGGTACGTTCACACTGGCGGCGGGCGACCACAACGTGGTCGGCGTCAGCCGGTGGACGACCGGGACCGGCTACGTCATCGCGGACGCCGTACGCATCACCGCTGCCTGACTCCCCCTCACGGCAGCACGGAGCCGCCCCGGCCGATCGCCGGGGCGGCTTCGTCTCACACTGCCAGCGGCTCGCCGGTCTCCAGCAGCGACTTGAGGCTGGACAGCAGCGGCGGCCAGCCGCCGCGGATGCCTTCGAGCACCTGGCTGCCCGGCTGGAAGCCGTCCTGGATCACGGTCAGCTTGACGACGTCGCCCTGCGGTTCCAGCTCGAACGTCAACCGCGACCGCGGCTCGGCGGCCATCTCCGGCGGCATGCCGCCCACCATCTCCTGGAACTCGGGCGTGAAGGTGTGCCACGTGTACGACAGCCGCCGATACGGCTGCGACTCCAGGATCACCTGCTCCGGATCGGCCATCCGCAGCCCCTTGTAGATCCAGGTGATCGTCGAGCCCTTCTGCCAATCGGTCTCGAACTCGGTTCCCCAGTAGCGGCTGGTGAACGCCGGATCGGTCAGCGCCTGCCACAGCTTCTCCGGCGTGGTCCGGATGTACGTCGTGTACACGAACTCGGTGTCGCTCATGGGTTCTCCCTCCAATGCCCGCTTCAGGTCGGCCAGGGCCTGCGCACGCGCCCGGCCGTACTGCCCGATCCACCGGTCGGCGATCGAGTTGATCGGTTCGGCGTTGAGGTAGTGGTACTTCTCCCGGCCCCGCCACACGGTCGTGACCAGGTTGGCCGCCTCCAGCACGGCCAGGTGCTTGCTCACCGACTGCCGCGCCATCCGCAGCCCGGCGCACAGCTCCCGCAAGGTCTGCCCGTTGCGCTCGTTGAGACTGTCGAGCAGTTGCCGCCGGCTCGGATCGGCCAGCGCCCGGAAGACGTCGTCCATACCCACCTCAGATATGCAGCCTCTTGGCTGCCTTTAACGATAGGCAGCCTATCGGCTGCATGTCAATCGGAACGCGCCGAATCCCCAGCTCAATCCGCCGAGGCCGTCAATCCACCGAGACCGCGATGAGTCCCCCGATCGCGATCACGAACCCCAGCACCGCGAAGGCGATCCCACCGAGCCGCTCCTCCCGGCGGGACGGGTTCCCCGCCCGCCGAGACCGCCAGAGCAGCCAGCCGCCGATCGCGAGAAGAACCAGGCCCAGCACCGGATAGCCGCCGGTGGACAGCGGGTTGATCGCCACCGGACGCGCGACGAGAGAGATCATCGGCCGAGGCTACAAGGCCGCGGCCTCAGCGCTCTACGGTGATGCCGAGCGCGCCGGCGAGCAGCTCGGTCAGCACGACCAGATCGTCCGCGCGAACGGTCGCCCCGGCCAGGCTCGCCACCCCGCCGAGCCCGCTCAAGTCGCAGTCGACGAACCGGGCGCCCTCAAGCTTGGCGTTGCTGAACTGAGCGGCGGTCAGATCGCAGCGCTCGAAGAGCACCCCACGCAGATCCGCCCCGACGAAATCGGCCCGCCGCAGATCGCAGCCGACGAACGCCGACTTGGTGAAGGTCGTCGCGCGCCACGTCGTCAGATCGAGCCGGCAGTCGCGCAGGGTGACATCCCGCAGCGCACCACCGATGTAGACCATCCCGGTGCCCCGGCACTCGACCAGCTCCACCCGCCGCAGGCCACACCGGTCGGCGTTCAGGTTCGCCAGGTCGCAGTGATGCAGCGCGCAGTCGACGAAGGTGGCCCTCTCCAGGCGTACGCCCCCGAGCCGGACGCGGGTGAGCCGGCTCTGCTCCACCTCCAGCCCGGCGGCCTCCCCCTCGAACGTCTCACCGGCGAGGTCGAGCTGCCACCACTCCTCCTCGTCGTCGAGGACCGGCGTCCCGGTCGACCACTCGGCAGGCAGGTTCGGCGGCGCAGGCTGCGAAGCTTTCGTCACGCCGCCGAACGTAGTCGACCGCACCGACAAGATCGAAGAATCTTTCTTCGAAATGCCGTCGTAATGCGGTAACGCCTTGCGATCGAATGGATGCATGACAACCCTCGCTCCACCCCGGCTGGTCGCCGCGCCGAGTGCATACACGACGTATGCTCGTCCGATGGCGTACACGTCCATCCGCGTCACCACCGAGGTCAGGGACCGGCTCGCACTGATCGCCGACCAGCGCGGCATCAGCCTCGGCAAGCTCTTGATGGAGTTCGCCGAGAAGACCTTGACCCCCGACGAGCTGAAGGCTCGCGGACATGTCGTCCACGAGTACTTCCGTGACACCTTCGGCATCGTCACGACCGACGAGGGCGTCGCCGCCGCCCACAAGTGGCTGGACGAGCTGTGACCATGACTCCGAAGACCCTCCTCCTCGACACCTCAAGCCTGCTCGCGCTCGGTCGCAGCGTGTGGCTCGCCGATTTCCTCCAGGCCACGGAGGAACGGCTCGACCGGGTCGTCCTCACTCCGGCCGCCTGCCTCGCCACAGCCGGACGGCACCAGCCACACCTCGTCAAGCACGTCGGGATGCTGCCGGCCATCTCCGTCGTCGCGCTGCGCTACCACCACGTGTTGGCGAGCGACGCCTGGGAGTGGTCCGAACTCGATGTAGCACACACCGCTGCCGTCGCACTGCCGAGCCCAGATGCGCCCGAGGGCGCACACGTCGTCACCGCCAACCCTGAGCTCTACAAGCAGTGGCCGTTCGTTCGGACGATCCAGCTGCCGCCGCAGTGAGGAGGCCGGGAGGTTGACAGGGAACGCGAAAGCCTTTCGAATACTCCGGTGATCGAGATCCGCATCGCGATTCCCGCCGACCTTCCGGCTCTGGCGGCGACGATGGCCGACGCGTTTGACGGCGACCCCGTGTGGTCGTGGATGCTGCACCACGACTCCGACAGCCCGGCCAGGCGACGGCAGCGGCTCGCGTTGCTGTTCGGCGCGCTGCTGCGGCATTCCGTGCCGAAGGAACGGGTGTTCACCACCGGCGACCGGCAGGCGCTGACGATCTGGTCGCCGCCCGGCGACTGGAAGCTGCCGACCCCGGCCATGGTGCGGGCCGCTCCCTCGATCGCCCGGGCGGCGGGCGTACGCCTGCCGAGGTTGCTCGGCCGGCTCGGGGACGTCGAGAAGCATCACGACAAGCAGCCGCCGGGGCACTGGTATCTGGAGTTCATCGCGACCGCGTCGGCGGCGCAGGGCAGCGGGCTGGGATCGGCGCTGCTGCAGGCCGGGCTCGACCGGTTCGACGCGGACGGCGTACCGGTGTATCTGGAGTCGTCGAATCCGCGGAACCTGCCGTTCTACGAGCGACACGGGTTCGAGGTGACCGGGAACCTGCCCGTGTCGGCCGGACCGGAACAATGGACGCTATGGCGCAAACCCCAGTGACACCAGGGTACGAAGTCGACGACGACCCGGCTCGGATCGACGTCGACACGGCGTACGCGTTCCTGTCGACGGAGGCCTATTGGGGCCGATGGCGTACCCGTGAAGACTTCGCGGAGCAGGTGCGGACCGCGTGGCGGGTCGTCGGAGCCTTCGACTCCGACGGCAAGCTGGTGGGGTTCGCGCGGGCCGTGTCCGACGGGCTGGCCATCGCGTATCTGGCGGATGTCTATGTGGACGACGCTCACCGCGGGCACGGGCTGGGCGTGGCGCTGGTGCACAAGATGATCGAGGATGGGCCGGGCCGCGAGTTCCGGTGGATGCTGCACACCAGCGACGCGCACGGTCTGTACGAGAAGTTCGGGTTCGGGTCGACCACAGCGATGGAGCGGCCCGCGGGGCCGAGCCGGCGGCCGATCAGCTGAGCCATTCCTCGACGGTGAGGGTGCCCGGCGGGCGGCGCTCGGCGGCGAAACGGGTCGCCCACCGCTGTGTGCGTTCGTTGAGCGGGGCGGGGCGGCCGAGCTGCCGCGCCAGCTGCACGATCTCGCCGTTGAGGTAGTCGGTCTCGATGCTGCCGGTGCCGCGCTCGAGGCTCTGCCAGGACGAGCTGCCCGAGCGGGAACCCTTGAGCTGGAGGATGTCGCCGCGACGGCGGCGGTCCTCCGCCTCGGACACGTACGCGATCCCGGCGGCGTCGAGGACGGCGGCCGCCTCGGCACGCGCCTCGGCGACCAGCTCCTCGACCCGCTCGGCGGGTACGCACACCGCCCGGATGCCGTTGCCGAGGTTGACCAGGAGTTTGCAGTACTTCCACGGCATGATGTGCTCGCGGAGTTCGCTGACGAACCCGGCGCTGCGCAGGTCAGCGGAGATCCGAGCGGCTCGGTCGTCCAGGCCCGACGGGATTCGTCCGATGTCGAGGATGCCGGGCACCGGCGCGCAGTCCGCCCGGACGACCCCGGGTTCCAGATGGGTCGCGGGCAGCATCACGCAGATGCCGTAGACGTCGGCGAAGTAGCGCAGCGCCAGGCGCTCGTTGGCGACGCCGTTCTGCAGGCAGACCACGGTGAGGCCGCGTACGCCGGTCCGGGTGACGCTCTGCAACGCGGCCTCGGTGTCGTTGCCCTTGACCGCCAGCAGCACCACATCGCCGTCGCGCAGCCCCAACTCCGCAGGATCGACGGCGGCGTCCAGTTTGAGCTGGTGCACTGCGCCGGGCGTCTGGACCTGCAGCCCGTCCCGGCGGATCGCCGCCAGATGGTCGCCCCGAGCCAGCAGCGCGACCTCATGGCCGGCTACCGCGAGCAGCCCGCCGACCACACCGCCGACCGCGCCCGCACCCAGGACCACATAGCGGACCGGGTACGGGCGCGGGTGCGACATCAGATCAGCCGGCGCGGCGGTTGGACCAGATCCGCTGGGCCTGGCCCTGCGAGTTCTTCGGGACGAAGTGCGGCTTGCCGTGCGCCTGCTGCGCCTGGCCGCCCTTCTTGCCCTTCGCCCGGCGTTCCGCCCGCGTCAAGCCGGCGTCCGGGTCCTGGTCCGGCTCGGTGGCCTCGTTCTCGGGAAGTTCTTCTCGCATGACGTGTCTCCTCGCATTGGATCGGGCGCGCAGCTCGGCGCCCGGAACGGACCGATGACTGCTGGCGGTGCCGCAGGCCGCGAACTCCGGGTTCGGCGAACCCAGGCTCCCAACGGCGGCGGCGAGACCTCACGCGATGTACATGTCAGCGAGCGTAACAGCCCCTCGCCGATCTTGTGCAACTCATTTTCGGGCGTGCTGCCGGTCATTTTCCGGCATCCTGCCGGAACGGGCTGCGTACGCAGGGCGAACCGGCGAGACCTCGGCCGGCTGATCGCGGACGATCAGGGGTGCCGCGCGGGGATCCCAGGAGGAGAATGGCAGGGTGAACGCGTTCCGGGATCGTGCCGACGCCGGTCGCCGGCTGGCCGCCCGGCTCGTCGAAGCCGGGAGTGTTCCAGCTCGCGCCGAACGCGGTGAGGTGGTCGTCCTCGGGCTGCCGCGGGGCGGCGTACCGGTGGCCGCCGAGATCGCCGCCGTCCTGGGCGCCCCGCTCGACGTCATTGTCGTCCGCAAACTCGGCCATCCCGAGCAGCCCGAATTCGCCGTCGGCGCGATCGGTGAGGAGAACGCCCGAATCCTGACCGCCGGCGCGCGGGGTCTGCCCGAATCCGCCGTCGCCCACATCAGCGCGGTCGAATCCGCCGAGCTGGACCGCCGGGTCCGGCGGCTGCGCGGCGATCGTCCGCCGGTGCCGCTCCAGGGCCGGACCGCGCTCATCGTCGACGACGGCATCGCCACCGGCGCGACCGCCGCAGTGGCCTGCCAAGTCGCCCGCGCACGCGGCGCGACCAGCGTGATCGTCGCGGCCCCGGTCGCGCCGCCGGGCGCGATCGCCGACCTGGCGCCGCTGGCCGACGAGGTGATCGCCGTCGTCACACCGGACGTGTTCCACGCCGTCGGCGCCTGGTACGACGACTTCTCCGCGACGACCGACGACGAGGTCGCCGCGATCCTGACCCAACCCGCCTGACCCGCCCACGGGCCGGTCCGCGGCCAAGATCGGTGGAATGATCGCTGCATGGCGACCTACGAAGTAGCAGCGGTCCTGCTGGTGGACGCGGACGGCGCGCTCTTGATGCAGTTGCGGGACGAGTACGCCCCCGTCTCGCCCAACCAATGGGCGCTGCCCGGCGGCCGCATCGAACCCGGTGAGTCCCCGATCGAAGCGGCACACCGCGAACTGCTCGAGGAGACCGGTCTGGTCGCCGACATCGAGCATTTCTGGTCCGGGCCGCGCCCCTACGAGGAAGGTTTCCCGCACCAGGTGACCTTCCATTTCTTCGCCGGCCACACCGACGCCAAGCAGGAGGACGTGGTGCTCGGCGAGGGCCTCGCGATGGTCTTCATCCCCCGCGAGCAGGCGCTCGACCGGGATCTCTCCGCTTCGGCGGCGATGCTCGTGCCGATGTTCCTGGAGTCCGAGCGCTACACCGAACTCACGCGGCCGACCACCCCACCGCGTTTTCCGCCAGATCACGGATAAGCATGCGATCTTGGGCGGCCTTGACATGCGTAACCGTGATCTGGCGGAAAACGAAACGGGCCCCGACTCGGGTGAGTCGGGGCCCGTTCACGTTGGCGGTGCCGCCGGTCGCCTCTCGGCGCGTGGCGCAGTACGGCTCCAGCCGGACGGTATTCCGTAATGGCGTTAGGTGAGGCCCGGGGACACTGTCGCGGCACCAGCATCCACAACCATAGGGACCCGGATCGGATTCCCCCAGTGGCGTGGATCACTCCGGGGGCTGGATTACTCCGGCGCTGGGTCGACGACGTGGACGGGGACGGCGCGGGCGAGCGGGATGGTGTCAAGGAGTACGACGTGGCGCGGTTCGGCGACGTCGAGTAGCCGGCCTTGGCGGAGGTCGGCGAGCACGGTCAGACGCTTGTCGGCGAGGATCGCCTCCACCGTCGGGCGGTCGCCGCCGCAGACCAGGGCGGCCATCTTCCCGGCATACGGGAGGAGGATGCGGGCGGCGACGTCGGCGGCCTCGCGTACGCCGGCCGCCGCCTGGTTGCCGCGCCGCCGCGCGTAGCGCTGCTGCGACCAGCCGCCAGCGGCGGTACGCGCTTGGACGTAGAACGTCTCGACCTTCGAGGCGACCAGGTCGGGGCCGTCCGCGACGCCGATCGCGGCCGCGTTGCGCCGGGCCAGGAGCAGGCCGAGGACGCGGGGCTCCTGGGCGGCGGCGACGAACCGGTCCAGGTCGAGCAGGCTGGGCGCCTCGACCACCGGCAGCGTCATCCCAGGTGCGAGATGGAACGTCGCGGTCGAGCCGTCCGCGCCGGCGAGGCGGATCCAGCCCTGATCGGCGGAGGCGACGGGGGCCACGGTGACCGAGCCGTGGCGCGTACGGAAGCCGGAGATCCACTTCGAGAGCCGCTCCGGGTCGACGTCGACCCAGCGGCCACCGCCGGCAGCGGGACGGGAACTCATCCGAGCAGGGCCGCGACCGCCGCGTCCACGTCGGCGTCGGTGCTGTAGACGTGGAACGACGCCCGCACGCCGCCCGCACGGACGGCGGCGCGGATGCCGGCTCGTTCCAATTTCTGCTGGGCGTCGGGCACGTCCACAGTGACGATCGCCGAGTCGCCCGGCTCCTGGCCCAGCTCTCGCAAGAACCGGTTCGCCAGACGCAGGTTGTGCGCGTGGATGCGCTCGACGCCGATGTCCTCGATCACCTCCAGCGCCGGGGCGGTCCCGACCCACGGGAACCACGCCGGGGACAGGTCGAACGCCCGCGCGTCCTTGGCCAGCCGCAACGGCATGCCGTAGTAGGACCCGTGCGGGTCGTCTCCCGCGTACCAGCCGGCCAGGATCGGCCGCACCCGCTCGCGCACGCGCGGCGCCAGATAGGCGAAGCCACTCCCTCTCGGGGACATCAACCACTTGTACGCACCGACGGCGACGACGTCGGCGAGCGAGCCGTCATAGGGCAGCCACCCGGTGGCCTGCGTGGCGTCGACCACCACGAGCGCGCCGACCGCCCGGGCGGCGGCCGAGATCGCGGCGAGGTCGGCGACCCGGCCGTTCGCCGACTGGACCAGCGCGAACGCGACGACGTCGACGCCCGGGACGATGGCGTCCAGGTAGCCGTCCAGCGATGCCGTACGCACGGTGACGCCACGGTCGGCGTGCACGGCCCACGGGAAGACGTTGGAGGTGAACTCGATGTCCGGGACGAGCACCGTCGCGCCGTCGGGCAGCGCGGCCGCGACCGGCGCGAGCAGCTGCGACACCTGCGCGCCGACGGCCACGTCCGCCGCGTCGACACCGATGAGCCGGGCGAAGACCTCCCGCGCTCGCTGGGTGGCGGCGTCCCAGCCCTCCCATGAGGTACGCCCGGTGCGCCAGTCGGCCTGGGCCGCCTGCATCGCCTGCCAAGCCGGTTCCGGCGGAAGCCCGTAGCTGGCGGTGTTGAGCCACCCGGGCTCGGGTTGCCACAGCGCCGGCGGAGTCCAAGTCGCAGTGTCCACGACCTGAGTATGGCAGTCTGAACGCAGCGTGATCACGGCCAATTCGGGAAGGGTGGCATGAGGTCGGCATGGCGGAACTCGCGACCACCTTCCTGACGCGGTTGCGGGAGACGCTGCCCCGCCACGCGGATCCCGAACGGGCCGCCGCGATGGGGAAGTACATGCGCGACCAGTTCCCGTTCCTCGGCATCCCCAGCACACCGCTGGCCGCCCTCCAGCGGGAGGTGGCCACGGGTCTGCCCCGGCCGGAGTCGGCCGACGCCGCCGAGATCGCCCTCGGGTGCTGGTCGTTCGACGAACGCGAGTACCAATACGTCGCCTGCGGTTACCTGCGCAAGTACGCCAAAGTGCTGGACGAGGACTTCATCGGGATCGCCCGCGAGCTGATCGTCGTCAAACCGTGGTGGGACACCGTGGACGCCCTTGCGGCGCACGTCGTCGGGCCACTCGTCTCGGCGTACCCGTCGCTGGAAAGCGTGATGGACCAGTGGGCGGCGCCAGGGAGCGAGATGTGGCTGACCCGCACGGCGATCCTGCATCAATTGCGCTACCAGGGGGAGACCGACGCCGACCGGTTGTTCCGCTACTGCGCGGCGCAGGCCGGACACCCGGACTTCTTCATTCGCAAAGCCATCGGGTGGGCCTTGCGCGAGTACGCGAAGACCGACCCGGGCGCGGTCCGCGAGTTCGTGACCGCGACCGAGCTGTCGGGGTTGTCACGACGCGAAGCCTTGAAGAACCTATGAGTAGCGGGCACGCTTCTGCGATGGAGTTCACCCTGCCCGCGGTGCCGCTCGAGTTCGAGTGGATCGTCCCCCCGACCGAGTGCGGCCTGAACGACGGCGTGCTGAGCGCGTCCGCCCCCGCCACCACCGACCTGTTCATCGACCCTTCCAGCGGCGAGACCAAGCTGACGGCGCCTCGCGCGCTGGCCGCCGCGCCGGACGGCGACTGGCGACTGTCCGCCCGAGTACGCGTGACGTTCCGCGACGCGTTCGACGCCGGAACCCTGCTGGTGTGGATCGACGACACGCACTGGGCCAAGCTCTGCTTCGAGGTCTCCCCGAGCGGCGTGCCCGGCGTCGTGAGCGTGGTCTGCGACGGCGTGGCCGACGACGCGAATGCCTGGCCGGTAGCCGATCCGCACGAGGGCGTCTGGCTGCGGATCGCCCGGCACGGTGGGGCGTACGCGTTCCACGCCGGCGTCGACGGGCAGCGCTGGGAGTTCGTGCGCAACTTCGCCATCGGCTCCGGACCCGCGCAGGTGGGCTTCGTCGCGCAGGCCCCGACCGGGTCGGGCTGCAACGTCGTCTTCGACCACATCGAGTACGCCCCGTCCGCGCCGAGCGATCTGCGCGATGGCAGCTGAGCAGTCGCCCTCCTCGCGCGCTGCCGCCGCCTCCCCACGAGGCGGCGGCGGGGAATCGCAGCCGGCCGCCCGGCTCGACGCGGTCATGCCGGGCGTACGGGCGGATCTGGAGCGGCTGGTCCGCATCCCGAGCGTCTCCGCGCCCGGCTTCGACTTCTCCCCCATCGACCGGTCCGCCGACCTGGTGGCGTCGCTGCTGACCGAGTGCGGACTCGCGACCCGCCTCGTGGCCGCGGGCGGCCGACCGGCCGTCCTCGCCACCCGGCGGCTGCCGGGCCGTCCGACCGTCCTGCTGTACGCCCACCACGACGTCCAGCCCGCCGGCGATCCGGCGCTCTGGACCAGCGACCCGTTCGAGCCGGTGGAGCGCGACGGCCGCCTCTACGGTCGCGGCGCGGCCGACGACAAGGCCGGGATCATGGTGCACGTCGCGGCCCTGCGCGCACTCGGCGACGACCTCGGCGTCGGCGTGGTCGTCTTCGTCGAAGGCGAGGAGGAGTACGGCACCGGTGCGACCCCGCGTCTCCTCCACCAGTTGCGGTCCGACCTTCAGGCCGACGTCGCGTTGGTGACCGACGTCGGGAACTGGGCGGTCGGCGTACCGGCTGTGACGACGTCCTTGCGGGGCCATGTGACGGCGACTCTGGAGGTCCGCACCCTGTCCCATGCCGTCCATAGTGGAATGTACGGCGGAGCCGTGCCGGACGCGGTGATCGCGCTGTCGCGCCTGATCGCGACGTTCCACGACGACGCCGGAGACCTCGCGATCGCCGGGCTCGCCACCACACCCGACCCGGCGATCGACTACCCGGCCGACCGCCTGTACGCCGAGGCCGGCGGTACGCCGTTCGGCACCGGCAGCGCCACCGCGCGCATGTGGAGCCGCCCGTCGGTGAGCATCCTCGGCATGGAGGTGCCGCCCATCGAAGGCGCGACCAGCACCCTGACACCGGTCGCCCGAGCCCTGGTCAGCCTCCGCATCGCGCCGACGGAGGATCCGTCCCGGGCCTTCGCCTTGCTGGAGGCGCATGTACGCCGCAACATTCCGTGGGGCGCAACGGTCACGCTGACCCGTCGCGGAGCGGCACCAGGCTTGGCGGTCGACTCGACCGGCCCGGTCTACGACCAGGTCCGCGCCGCGCTACGGGACGCGTGGGACGGCGTCGACCCGGTCGAGATCGGCTCCGGCGGATCGATCCCGCTGCTGCTCGACCTGGCCGAGGTCCTCCCCGACACGACGATCGTCCTCAACGGCGTCGAGGACCCCGACAGCCGGGCACACGGGATCGACGAGAGCCTGCACCTGGGCGAGTTCCGGCGGGCCTGCCTGGCCGAAACCCTGCTCCTGCACCGCCTCGCCCCGCCCCGCTGATCGCTCGGAGTTCCCGCAGATCAGGGCACTTCGGCGGCACGCCGCTGGCGGAGCACGCCATAGCCCAGCGCAGCAGCTCCGGCACAGACCCAGGCCAGGTTGCCGATGACGCCACGCGCCATCACCGACTGGTCGGCCAGCCCGGAACGGTAGGACACAGCGAGGTTGATCAGAGTCGCAGCGAAGAGGGGAAGCATGACTGCCCATACGGCGAACGGCAGCGCGCGGAGGACCGGTTTGACCTTGCTCCAGGGGACCCGGCCCCATTTCCGGTCGTTGATCGTGTAGAGGACCACACCCAGGCTCACGACGGCGAACGGCACCGGAAGCAGCTGCTCGACCTGGCCGTTCAAGAGCGGCCCACCCGGGCGGAGAGTGTCCAGCCATACCGCCACGCCGAGAAGGAAACCGGTGATGCCCGCCGCCATGACTCCACGCATGCGCTGAGGGTAAAGGCGGCGGGCAACCAGTCTCTAGATCACTTCCAGGTGTCGCTCACCGCGTACCCGGTCGACGAGCCGGTGGTGTAGGTGCGGTTCGCGCCGCTCTCCCACGTCACGTTCCCGGCGGCGTCCTTCTTGATGTACTTGTACTCGAAGGACGTGTTCTTCGGCAGGATCACCAGCCGCCGCCACGTCGGGTACGCCGCGGACGACAGCGGGATCGCGTTGACGGGATCCCACGACCCCAGGGCGGCGATCGAGCCGACGACGTAGACGTTGGTGCCGGACGTCGTGGTCGCGTACTCGGCGAACGTCAGGTCGGTGGCGTCCGCGTCGGCCACACTCCAGGCGTTGTTGAGCGCCTGCGCCGCCGTCCCGGTGGTGAACGTGCGGTTGGCGTTGCTCTCCCAGGTGACGTTCCCGGCGGCGTCCTTCTTGATGTACTTGTACTCGACCGCGGTGCCGACCGGCAACGCGATCGATCCCATCCACACTGGATATCCGGTGCTCGACAACTTGACGGCCGACGCCGTATTCCACGATCCCAAGGCGGGGATGCTGCCGACGACGTAGACGTCCGTCCCGGTCGTCGTGGTCGCGTACACGTTGAACGTGTCGGAGACGGTCGTGCCCGTCGGCGAAGCGGTGGGTGACGCGCTTGCCGACGCACTCGGCGAGACACTCGGGGAGGCACTCGGGGAGGCACTCGGGGAGGGGGAAGCCGAGGCCGAGGTGCTGGGCGAGGCCGTCCCACCGCCGGACCGGGCGTTGACGTGGATCGCGACCGCGCCGTTCGCCGGGATCGTCACCGACGCGGTGCCGCCCGACACTGTGACAGCCGTGCCGGCGCAACCGCTGGTGGTCGCACCGCCCGTGATCACGTCGCAGTAGGTTCCGTTGGCGAGGCCGGTGGTGTAGGTGGCAGTCGACGGGCCGGCCGAGGCGTTGATGCCGACCCAGCCGAGCGACCCCCGGTGGAACCCGATGATGTTGCTCGCGGTCGCGGTGAAGTCGCTGACCGTCGTCACGGTCGCGGTCGCGTTGTGCCAGCCGACCATGCCCTTGACGCCGGTCGACTGCGTGATGCACTGCCAGGCGCCGGAGGTGCAGCTCGCGTCCGTCACGAACCCGTTGGCGTCGGCAGGCGGCGACTGCCCCGTGCTCGACGTCGAGAACGTGAATCCGTCGTAGACGGACGGTTGGCCGTACGGGTAGGCCAGCAGGAAATAGTTGGCCAAGGTGTACTTCGTGCCGTCCTGGTACCGCAGGGTCGTGCCGTCCCGCTCGAGGTCGTGGTTGGTGACCATGGCGTACGTCTGATCGCTGGTCGCGTCCAGGGACCAGGACGGGATGGTCGACAGGTTCGCGAGCGTGCCGTTGGTGAACTGCGTCTTGAGGCCCATCGCGTACGAGAAGCCGAGGACGTCGCCGTTGGAGGTGAACGCCGCCGGCTTCAGCTCGCTGTTCGACGCGCCGGTGAAGACCTCCTGCGCGATGTAGGGCGCCTTGTTCTCGGCCGTCGTGTTGTTGAGCAGCGCCCGGATCGCCGCGAAGTCGGCCACCGAGACGTGCTTGGCCGCGTCGACGCGGAAACCGTCGACGCCGAGGCCGATCAAGTCGTTCAGGTACGCCGCGATCTTCGCCCGCACCGTGCTGCTCTGCGTCTTCAGGTCCGACAACGACAGCAGCATGCAGTTCTGGACCTCGGCGGTGTTGTTCCAGTCGTCGATGACTCCGTCGTCATCGCCGCAGTAGCCGTCGTTCGGGTGATGGAAGTCGTCGTACGCGTACGGGACGGCCGGATACGTGTAGCCGGTGGGGCTGAACGTCGAACCGCCGTACGTCGTCGTCAGCGTGTTGTTCGCGCCGGCCGTGTGGTTGACGACCGCGTCGGCATAGACGCGTACGCCCGCGGTGTGGCAGGCGGTGACCATCGCGGCGAACTGCGACCGGGTGCCGAAGCGGCTGGTCAGTTTGTAGGAGACCGGCTGATACACCTCCCACCACGGGTGTACGCCGGCATCACTGGTGGCCAGGCTGACCGACTCCGCCGGCGGAGCCACCTGGACCGCGCCGTACCCGGCCGGGCCGAGATGGTTGGTGCAGGCGGCAGCCACCGAGTTCCAGTTCCACTCCCAGAGGTTCGCCGTGACGTCGCTGTCGTTGAGCGTCACTGCCGCGTTCGCGGTCAGGCTGGGCAGTGCGGTGGTCGCGAGGCCGGCCGCGATCGTCGCGATCACGGCCGCTTTTCGGAATTTCATGGGCACGGACTTCCTTCTGCGAGCGCCTGGGTGGAGAGGGGCTTGCATCCGTTGAAGGAGAGGGTGCTCGAATGTTTCAGATACGTCAATAACTTGCTGCAAGACTTTTCAGCCGTGTTACGTCAAGCGCAGGTCGCGGGGTTGTAAGTCCGCAAGAACGGCCCATCGCGCGCAACCGCGCCCCGCCGAGCGCTCCGCCGAGCGCGCAGCCCGGTGCGCAGCCGCGCCCCACCGAGCGCGCAACCGGGCGCGCTCCGCGCCACGCGGGGCGGTCACCGTGACTTCCGGAGGCTGGCGCACCTATCAGCTCCCGGGATAGGTACGTGACCGTCCGGAGATCGCCAGCATCCACACCGGACCCGCCCACGCACGACTGTGACGCTGCGCAGAAACCTGCGCAGCGTCACAATGAACGGGTCTGACCGGGGGTCAGACCGAGCAGGCCACCCCGTTGAGCTTGTACCCGCTGGGTGTCGGCGAGGACGGCCCGTTCGCCTGGAAGTTGAAGCTGACCGAGGCTCCGGCCGCCAGGTTCGGCGCCCAGGTGGGTGCGGCCGCGGTCAGCGTCTGGCCGCTGGCCGTGACCGTCGCGTTCCACCCGTTCACGAGGCTGACGCCGCTCGGCAGGGTCAGCGTGGCGACCCAGTTGTTGACCGTCGCCGTTCCGGTGTTCCTGACGGTCACGGTGGCGTTGAAGCCCTGCGGCCACGAACTGTCTACCTTGTACGTCACCGAACACGAGCCAGTGCCGCTCCCGCCCGTAGGCGAGGTGGAGGCCGAGGGTGAGGTGGAGGACGACGGCGAGGTGGAGGCCGAGGAGGTGGGCGACGAGGTGGCCCCCGATCCCACGGGAGCGATCAGGTACGGCCCGACGATGTTCTGCTTCTGGGTGTTCACCGTGACCCAGTCGTCGGAGACGATGCCTCCGGTGTCGCCGGAGTTGGGGTTCCACGCCCAGTAGGTGAACGAGATCCCGTTGACCCCGGTGCCCATGTAGGACATCAGCTTGGTCAGCCACTGGACGTCCAGCGGGTTGGCGAGCGTACTGCCGAACTCGCCGACGAGCACCGGAGCGGTGTTGTTCTTGTAGAGGTAGCCCCAGAAGTGGTCCCAGACGGCGGGCAGGTTCTCGGGGAACGACGCGTCCTTGAACCACGGCTGCCGGTCGTAGACGGAGATTCCGTAGTCGTGCGCGGAGTAGACCAGCCGGTTGGCCGTGTTCAGCTGCACCGGGTACTGCGCGGCGCCGGCCAGGTTGCCGCCCCACCAGTCACAGGTCATCGGGTCGTCCGGAACGGAGTCCCAGACGTTCGGCGAACCGCCGGATGGGCAGCTGACGCCTTCGACCACGATGAGCCAGTTGGAGTTGACCGACAGGATCGCGTTGCCGATGCGCTGCGCTGCCAGCCGCCAGTCGCGGGCGGTGTCGCCACAGCCCCAGCACGCGCCGGTGCCACTGGGATCGGTGCCCTCGGCGTGCGGCTCGTTGAACAGGTCGCCGCCGATGACGGTCGAGTTGCCGGCGTACCGCTGGGCGAGCATCTGCCAGTCGGCGATCATGCTCGCCTCGGACACCGCGGCGGTGTACCACAACGGCGTCTGACCGGCCGCGCTCGGGCGGTGCCGATCAAGGAGGATGCGCATGCCCTTCTGCCCGGCGTACGCGATGACCTTGTCGAGGATCTGGAGGGGCGAGTTGCCCACGAGGTCCGGATTCACGTAGTCGTTGATGCCCGTGGCCGTGGCGCCCGACTTGAGCGCGTCCCCGGAGTAGGGGACGCGGATCGTGTTGTAGCCGAGCTGCGCCATGTGGTCGATCTGGGACTTCCAGGTCTGGTTGGACCACAGACCGTGGAAGGTCCGGTTGTCGGTCTCCATGCCGAACCAGTTGATCCCGGTGAGCCGGACCGTGGCGCCCGTGCTGTCGACGAGCTTGTTGCCGTTGGTGTGCAGGTAGCCGACTCCGGTGCCGGCGGCCTGCGCGGGGGTGGCGGTGGTGAGCAGGGTGGCCACGACGAACGTGGCGGCGCTGACGGCGAGCGCGGACAAGGCCGCGCCCCAGCGTCTTCTGGGGGACATCGTGCACTCCGTCCGTGGAGAATGGAGGGTTGTGCCGGCCTGGGCGGGCCGGTTGGTGCCTTATCGAATGTAATCGAAAACCCCGCGCCTGTCTGCGCCACCGCGTTGATCATGCTCGCCGGGAGTTGATCAGGGTGCTGTGGACACGACACGCCGCGCGATCACGAACATAAGTTCATGATCGCGCGGAGAGAGCACGCGGACAAATGTCGAGGGTCAGCCGATGTCGCGGCGGCGGAAGCCGGCGAAGCCGGCCACCGTCAGGGCGACGGACAGCACGAACAGCCAGATCAGCGGCGGCCACGTCAGAGCCCCACCCGGCAGGTGCGGGACGTGCGTGAACGGGGACAGGTCGAGCGCCCATTGGCTGAGTCGCAGGACCGCGCCGAGCTGCCCGAGCAGCAGGAACGCCGCCAGCAGCACCCAGCCCGCGCCGACGAGTTTGGGCGCGAACCCGAACAGTGCCAGCACGATCGCGACGGTCAGCCAGATCGCGGGCAGCGCGACCAGTGCGGCGCCGACGATCCGGGGCAGCTGACCGGCGACGTCGCCCGCACTGCCCCCATAGGACAGTCCGCCGACGAGCCCGACGACCAGCATGCTCACCGCCGGCCCAGCCAGCGCGAACAGCACGTAGCCGGCGTTCCAGCGCGACCGGCCGACCGCGGTGGCCAGGATCGGTTCCAGCCGCCCGGTGGTCTCCTCGGTCCGGGCGCGTACCGCCGCTTGGATGCCCTGCCCAGCGGCGGCGATGGCGGTGATCGAGATCAGCGTGACCATGAACAGGTCGCCCAGCGCGGTCGCGCCGCCGAGCCGCTGGAACATCTCCGCCAGTTCCGGGCTGTCCTTCAGCGCGTCCGAGGCCGTGGTCGCGGCCGAGCCGAGCACCCCGCTGATCACGGCGAACCCGATCAGCCAGCCGATCAGGCCGCCCCGCTGCAAGCGCCAGGCCAGGCCCAGGGGCGAGGAAAGGCTCCGCCCGGCCCGCGGCGGTCCGGGCCGCGGGGCGACGAGGCCCGCGTCGATGTCGCGGCTGCCGGCCAACTGGTACGCCCAAAGCCCGAGCGCGACGGTCACTCCGATCAGCACCACCCCGATCCACCAGCGTTCCCCGGCGTACGGACGGATGCGCTGGGCGAACCCGATCGGCGAGATCCACGACAGCACGGAGTTCTCGTCGCCGTCGGCGTCGCCGGCCGCCCGGAGCAGGAACGATCCGCCGAGGACCGCGCCGAAGATCCACCGCGCCGTCCGGGCGCTCTGGGTCAGCTGGGCCGCCAGTCCGGCCACCGCGCCGAAGAAGGCGCAGAGGACGGCGTACTCGAGGCCGAAGGCCCAAGCACCGACGCCGGGGGCGGCCGAGGCGAGCCCCAGCGCGGCGAGCACTCCGATGACCGCGCTCGCGCCGAAGGCGAGCAGCAGCGCTGCCGCCAGTTGGGCCGGCCGGCCGACGACGGTCGCGCCGAGCAGTTCCCGGCGACCCTGCTCCTCCTCGTTGCGCGTATGCCGGATGACGGTCAGCCCGACGGCCAGCGCCGCGATGATGACGAGGATGCCGGATCGCCAGGCGGACAACTGCCCGAGGTTCGGGGCGAAGATCGGGCCGTAGAAGCCGGTGATCGACGGCGAAGCGATCATGGACTTCGCGAATTTGGCCAGCTCCACCGGATCTGGGTAGAGCGCCTTGAAGCTGCCGGCCACGCTGGCCGGGAACAGGGCCAGCAGGACGACCCAGAGCGGCAGGATGATCCGGTCCCGGCGCAGGGCCAGCCGCAGCAGCTGCCCGGTGCCCGCGAGCGCGCTCACGACTTCGCTCCGACGCTTGCGGAGTCGCCCTCGACGTCGGCGTCGCTCTGGTAGTGCCGCAGGAACAGCTCCTCCAGCGTCGGCGGCTGGCTGGTCAGCCCGCGTACGCCCAGGGAGGCCAGGTGCCGCAGGGTCTCGTCGAGGACGGCGGTGTCGACCTGGAACTTGACCCGGCTGCCCTCCACGACGAGGTCGTGGACGCCGGGCATGGTGGTGAGCCCGTCCGGCGGCGACGCCAGGTCGGCCGCGATCGACGTACGCGTCAGGTGGCGCAGCTCGGTGAGGGTGCCGGTCTCGACGGTCTTCCCGGCGCGGATGATGCTCACGCGGTCGCAGAGGGCTTCGGCCTCGGCCAGGATGTGGCTGGAGAGCAGGACGGTCCGCCCGTTCTGGCGCTCAGAGTTGATGCAGTCCTGGAAGACGGATTCCATCAGGGGGTCGAGCCCGGAGGTCGGCTCGTCGAGGATCAACAGTTCGGCGTCGCTGGCGAGGGCTGCGACGAGGGCCACCTTCTGCCGGTTGCCCTTGGAGTAGGTCCGGCCCTTCTTGCGCGGGTCCAGTTCGAAGCGCTGGATCAGTTCGTCGCGCTTGCCCTTGTCGCCGCCGCCGCGCAGCCGCGCGAGCAGGTCGATGACTTCGCCGCCGGTCAGCGTGGGCCACAGGGTGACGTCGCCCGGGACGTACGCGAGCCGCTTGTGCAGGGTCACCGCGTCCTTCCACGGGTCGCCGCCGAACAGGGTGGCGCTGCCTCCGTCGGCTTTGAGGAGGCCGAGCAGCACCCGGATGGTGGTCGACTTGCCGGCGCCGTTGGGGCCGAGGAAGCCGTGGACTTCGCCGCGGCGGACGACCAGGTCGAGCCCGTCCAGCGCCTGCGTCGGCCCGAAGCTCTTGCGCAGGCCCGACGCCTCGATGATGTTTTCCATGATTCGGACGCTACACTTGCTTCACAAACTTGTGAAGCTTGTGCCGTGTCAAAATCGTGTTGTGACGCAGGGAGCAGAGATGGCGCAGAAGCCGACGACGAACGGACCGCCGGGCCGAGACGAGGACGGCGTACGCCGCTTCGTCGAGCACACGGCGCTGACCTTCGCCAACTACGGGATGCCGCGGATGGCGGCCCGGGTGCTGATGCTCCTGATGGCCGCGGAGGAGTCCACGCTCACCGCTGCCGAGATCGCCGACGGGCTGGCGATCAGCCCCGCCGCGGTCTCCGGCTCGGTCCGCTATCTGCAACAGCTGGGACTGGTGGTGAAGGAGCCGGTGCCGGGCTCGCGCCGCGACGTCTACCGGCTGCCGGACGACGCCTGGTATCAGGGCGCGATGGTCAAGGGGGGCATCTTCGCCACCGTCGGGAAACTGGCGGCCGAAGGAGTAGCGGCCGCCGGCGGACGGGGAACCGTCGCCGGCGGCCGGATCGCCGAGATGGCGGACTTCTACGCGTTCATCCAGGACGAGATGGCGGGCCTCCTCGAACGGTGGGAAGCCCGCCGCGCCGGGTGAGCGCTAGTTGACGGTGAAGCGGCCGATGCCCGGCGCGCTCTCGTGCCACACGCGGTCGAGCGCCGTCACGACATACGTGTAGGCCGTCCCCGCGACCGCCGTGGTGTCCAGGTAGGACAGGCCACGGACCGTGCCGATGAGCTGGCCGGCGTCGGCCAGGTCGCACGGCTCGGGCAGCGGGTCGCGGCCCTCGTAGCGGTAGATCGCGAACGACGTCGGGTCCTCGAACGGGCGCCCGTGCGTTCCGGGAGCCAGCCACTGCAGGCGTACGCCCTCGGCCTCGCGGCGCAGGTGGGTGATGACCGGCGGGATCATCGGCTTCGCGGCCACCCGCTGCAGCGCCGGGGGCAGCGACGGACGCGAGTAGTACGCGGCCGCGTACAGGTCGGTCGCCCCGAGGCGGTTGGCCTTCACGTCCTTGGCCGAGAAGTGGATGCTGCCGTCGACCTCGGGCAGCGACCGGTTGAGCGCGATGTGCTTGCCCATCTCGTTCGGGTCGAACCAGGCCGCCGGCTGCCCGGCCGCGGAGATCTTGTAGTCGGCCTGGCCGATGTACAGCTGGCACTGGGTGCCCGCGACGACGTCGTTCCACCACGGCACGAGCTTGGCGTAGTCGGCCACCGCGAGGCCGATGTTCCAGTAGACCTGCGGAACGATGTAGTCCAGCCAGCCTTCCTTGACCCACTTGCGGGTGTCGGCGAAGTTGGCGTCGTAGGACTGCGTGCCGCCGGTGTCCGAGCCCAGCGGGTCGGCCGCCTTGTTGCGCCAGATGCCGAACGGGCTGACCCCGAACTTCACCCACGGCTTGGCCTCGCGGACCTTCTGCGACATCTCCTGGATCAGCAGGTCGATGTTGTTGCGCCGCCAGTCCGCCTTGGTCGCCCAGCCCGCGCCGTGTTCGGCGAACGTCGCCTCGTCGCCGAAGTCCTGGTTCGAGGCCGGGTACGGGTAGAAGTAGTCGTCGAAGTGCACGCCGTCGAGGTCGTACTTGGTGACGGCGTCCATGATGGCGTCCTGCACGAACGCGCGTACCTCGGGGATGCCCGGGTTGTAGTAGAGCCGGGTCGCCGCGTTGCCGACCGGGTAGGCCACCGCCCAGTCGGGGTGCTGCCGGACCGGGTGGTTGGGGGCGAGTTTGGTGATGTCGCCAGCCGCGCCGCCGGGGGCGGGCATGGAGACGCGGTAGGGGTTGAACCAGGCATGGAACTCGAGGTTGCGGGCGTGGGTCTCGGCGACCATCCAGGCGACCGGGTCCCAGCCGGGGCCGACGCCGTCCCGCTTGCCGGTCAGCCACTCCGACCACGGCTCGTACGCCGAGGGCCAGAACGCGTCGGCGGTGGGCCGGATCTGCACGACCACGGCGTTGTGGTTGAGCTGTTCGGCGAGGTCGAGCCAGGCCCGGTAGTCGGCCTTGAGGGTCTGCTCGTCCAGCCCGGCCGCCCGCGGCCAGTCGATGTTGACGACGCTGGCGATCCACATCGCGCGGAACTCACGCTTCGGCGTCGCGGGGTCGACCTCGCAGCTGGACGTGTCCGGGACCGGGAACGGGTTCGGCGTGCCCGCCAGGGTCGAGGGCTCCTCGGCGAACGCCACGCCGGGGAGGGCGGCGGTCAGCGGAGCCGCCAGTGCCA
Source organism: Hamadaea flava (assembly GCF_024172085.1). Taxonomy (NCBI): domain Bacteria; kingdom Bacillati; phylum Actinomycetota; class Actinomycetes; order Micromonosporales; family Micromonosporaceae; genus Hamadaea; species Hamadaea flava. The sequence goes on from NZ_JAMZDZ010000001.1 coordinate 2,405,791, forward strand.
GAGCCGTGAACGTACGGCGAGGCAGGGATGGGGACATCGTTGTTCCTCCAGGGGCTGCTCATTCAAGGGGGTGCTCGCTGTTAAAGTTTCACCATTTCTTCCCGGTTGGCAATACTCCTTAACGACGCAAACTCCGGGTCACCACCGGCAGCCGAAGGTCGGTTTACGCCGACACCCGCAAGATGGCATGCTTGCCCACGTTCGCGGGGAGGGGTGGATGGCGGGAGTACAGGCGCTGCGGCCGAGCGACCAGCTCCAGATCGGTGGCTATCAGCTGCTGGGACGCCTTGGTGAAGGCGGCATGGGCACCGTCTACCTGGCACAGTCGCCGGACGGCTCGCAGGTCGCCCTCAAGGTCATCCGGGATCATCTGCTCGATCGCGGGGAATTTCGCGAGCGGTTCCGGGGCGAGGTCGCCCGTGCGAAGACCGTCCCGCCGTTCTGCACCGCCGAGGTCATCGAGGCAGATCCCGATCACGATCCGCCCTACCTGGTCGCCGAGTACGTCGACGGGCCGACCTTGGCCGACATCGTCAAGGAGTCGGGGCCGCTGAGCGGCGCGGCGCTGCAGTCGCTCGGCATCGGCGTCGCCACCGCGCTGACCGCGATCCACGGCGCCGGCATCATCCACCGCGACCTCAAGCCGGGCAACGTGCTGCTCCCTCGTGGGGGCGTCAAGGTGATCGACTTCGGACTCGCCCGCGACTCCGACACCCCGACCGGCATCACCCAGGCCGACCAGGTCATGGGCACCGTCCCGTACATCGCGCCCGAGCGGCTCAGCGGCGGCCTGAAGGCGGTGAACGCCAAGGCCGACGTCTTCGCCTGGGGCGCGGTCATGTGCTACGCCGCGACCGGGCACACCCCGTTCGCGGGGGACACTCCGGCGACGACGGCGATCCGCATCCTCACCGAGGCGCCCAACCTGACCGGCGTCAGCGGGCCGCTCCGCGACGTCGTCGCCCAGGCGCTGTCGAAGGACCCGGCCGAACGACCGGCCGCCCGGGAACTGCTCGACCTGCTCATGTCGGTCGGCTCGACCCGCAAGGTGCCGCAGGACGTCATGATCCCGGCACAGGCCGCCTACGAGGCGACCGCGGACGACGAGACGACGGTCAGCACCCGCGTCCCGGTCCGCAAACCGCGCCGCCGCGTACGCACTCTCGGTATCGTCCTCGCCGCCGTGATCGCCCTGGTCGCCGCCGGCATCTTCGCGTACGGCGTGTGGCCGAACGCCCGCAGCCTCGCCGGCGACCCGACCGCCTCACCGTCGGTGCAGACTTCGCCGCCGACGCCGTTGAACATTCCGGACAACTTCCAGCTCGTCCTCGACGACCCGCTGACGAAGTCCGACAACTGGATCCAGCGGACCGAGAAGGAACTGGACGCGCGGTGCTTCTACGACGCGCGCGGCTTCGTCACCGAGGTGACCGGCCCGGTCTACCGCTGCCAGGGCCCCTCCGGGAACAACTACCGCGACTTCGCCGTGAGCGTCACCGTCACACTGGTCGCCGAGGGCACCTGCGCCGGGATCTGGTTCCGCTACAACGGCAGCGTCGGCGACGCCCTGCAGATCTGCCAGGACGGCGCGTACTTCGTGCGCCACGAGAAGGACGCCAACGGCGACTGGAGCAATCCCACTCGGCTCGCCATGGCGTTCGACGAGCCGCTCGCGGTCGGCCAGTCCGCACGGTTCACTATCCTCGCCGTCGGCGACACCTTCACCTTCGGCCGCGACGGCTTCGTGCTGGACCACCGGGACGAGACCACCTATCCCAAGGGCCGGATCAACATCGGTGTCCTGCAACGGGATCCGGCGGATCAGCCGACCCAGTACTCGGCCGCCTTCAGCCACATCCAGATCTGGGCGCCGATCGACCCCTCGGGCCGCGCGACCAGCTAACGCGCCTCCGGGTCCAGACCCAGCACGGCTCGCCCACCGTCCACAGGCACCACAGCACCGTGGACGAAGCTCGCCGCGGGTGACAACAGGAACGCGACCACATCGGCCACCTCACTGGTACGCCCCACGCGGCCGACCGGATGAAGGCGGTTCAGTTCGCGCCGAACCCGTTCCGGAGCGTCGTCCAGTCGCCCCGTCGCGATGGAGCCCAGCGCGACCGAGTTGACCCGGATGCCCTGACGTCCATAATCGACAGCCAAGGCCCGGGTCAGGCCCTCGATCGCGGCCTTCGCGGTGGCGTACGGGAGGGCGCCGGGCACGGCTCGCTGCGCCTGGTGCGACGACACGTTGACGATCGCGCCGCCCTGACCGGTCGCCAGCATCCGGCGTACCGCCGTCGAGCAGCCGGTCACCGCCGGCGCGAGGTTGGCCGCGATCAGCTCCAGCACCTGAGCCGGCGGGGTGTCGTGGATGGCCGCGTCCCGGAACACTGCAGCGTTGTTCACCCAGCCCACCAGCCGTCCGGCCGCCTCGGCGAGGTCGGCCGCGCGTTCCGCCACCGCTTCATCGGCGGCGTCCCCCACGACATCGGCGGACACGGTCGCATCCTGGTCGACCACGATGACCGTGCCGTCCTGGCTCAACCGCTCGGCGATCGCCCGGCCGATCCCGCGCCCACCGCCCGTGACGACATAGGAGCGCCGCATTACGCGTACTCCTGGACAAGCGTCTGGACCAGCTTCGGGAGTGCCTCGCCGATAGGCTCGCGCACGATGGTGCTCGCGAGCGGGTCGTACGGCGTGGCCTGCGCGTTCACGATGGTGATGCGTGCGCCGGCCTGCGCGGCGATCGCGCACAGCGACGCCGCCGGTTCGACGGTGAGCGACGTGCCGACGGCCCAGAAGAGGTCGCAGGCCGCCGCGACCTGCGCGGCCCGGTCGATGGTGTCCGGATCGAGCATCTCGCCGAACATGATCGTCCCGGACTTGAGGATGCCGCCGCACTCGGTGCAGCTGGGATCGGGCTCGCCCTCCTCGACGCGGTCGAGTGCCTCGCGCATCGTCGTACGCGCACCGCAGTCCACGCACCGCACGGTGAACATGGTGCCGTGCAACTCGATGACCTTGCGATCGGCGATTCCGGCTTTCTGATGCAGCCCGTCGATGTTCTGCGTGACGACGCGCAGCGGGAAACCGTTGCGCTCCAGGTCGGCCAGCGCCTCATGGGCCGCGTTCGGCCGGGCTGTCCACGCTGGACTGTCCTTGCGCGCCAGCCAGGACGCCTTCCGCACCTCCTCGTCGGCCAGGTAGTTCTGCAGCGTGAACAGCTTCTCCTTGGCCGGGTCGCGGGTCCAGACGCCGTTGGGGCCGCGGAAGTCGGGAATGCCGGAGTCGGTGGAGATCCCGGCCCCGGTCAGCACGGTGATCAGCGGCTTCTGCTTGGTCATGGCTCCATGATCCCAGCCCCGGCAACGCATATCAGGCAGCGACTCTTCCCGTACGCTGTCGCGATGCCCTCCGAGCAGCCTCGAGTATTCGCGGCGAAAGACCTGGTCGTTCTCACCGGCGCGGATGTCGTCCGCAAGCGGCCACGCATGTACTACGGCGTCGACCAGGACGACCCCGCCCTCCCCGGGGCGGTGCTGCGGAGCGTCGTGCAGGGCGTCCTCCACGTGCCGCCGGCTCGGGAGTCGCTGGAGATCGTGGTGACGATCAGCGGCGATCTGGTCTTCAGCGTCCACGACAACGGCGGCGGAATGTCCCCGCACACCGGGCACCCGGCTCAGCGACCAGACCCGGAGGCGATGCTGACCACGATCCATGCCGGTCACGATGATCGGGCCGGCGAGATCGGTCCTGCGGCCACCTTGTGTCGGCGGGTGGAGGTGTGGACACACTGGGAAGGCGTGGCCTACGCGACCGAGATGGCCGCCGACCGCACTGTTACCCCGCTCCGGGAGCTGGGTCCGGCTACGGAAGAGGGCACGAAGATCCGGATGTGGCTCGATCCCGAGTATTTCGCGCCCGGCGCCCGGCTGCCGGTCCCGACGAGCGAGCTGACGGACTCGTTGCTGGAAGCCCGTAAGCGTCCCGCGGATCGGGTCACCTTCATCGACGAGCGACTCAGCGGTCTGAGATCGGGTCGAGGACAGGTTTGACATCGAGGACCGGCGTGCCGTCGATCGCTTCCAGGCCACTGACGCGCAGACGCAGGCCGTCGACCTCGCGCACGGTCACCCGGTGCAGGCCGATCGGGTTCGGGCGATCCGGCGACCGCGTGCTGAACACGCCCTGTTCCGGACGGGCGAGGTCGCCGCGCGGGTGCACCACCTGAACGGTTCGATCGGCGCGGTCGAGCCAGGTGAGCAGCAGAATGTCCGCTCCCGGGCGCATATCGCGGGCGGCCTCGGCGTACCGCGGGTCGACGACGAGCCAGGCGTCGGGCGCGCCTTCGTCGCCCTGCCGGGGCGCGTCCGCCAGCGACGTCAGCGGCGACGACACCGTCGCCACGGCGTACGCCGTGAAATCGCTCATGAGTGTCATAGTCTCACGCCGATGGAACACGGCTCGGGCGCTGTCGACGATGTCGACACCATGATCAGGGTCATTTCCACGTCGCCATGACGCGCCATGACGACACAGAAATGACCATGATCATGACTGGCTTGGGGAATCGGCGCACCGCTCATGATCAGCGGAAGTTCGGTGGGGTTATAGCACCGCGAAACTTCCGCTGATCATGAGCGAGCGCCTGGAGGAGCGGGTTAGACGAGGCCGGCGCGGGACCAGAGCAGGCGCGCGGGTCCGCGTACGAGGCCGAGGTCGCCGAGGTAGCTGGAGACGCGGGAGGCGGACCAGCGCAGGGTCTCCTGGAATCGCGGGTTCGCCCGGGCGGCGGCCTGGCCGTCGCGGGGCCGGATGCCGACGGCGGCGTAGACGCGGGGGTGCACGAGCCGCCCGGCGATCGAGTACGCCGCCCGCGCGATCACGATCCGGGCGTACGCGCTGCGCAGCGGGCCGGCGGCGGCGACCTGGCGGGCCAGTTCCTCGCGGGCGTACCGGACGTGGCGGGCCTCTTCGACGACGTGGATGCGGGAGACCATGCGGATCAACGGTTGCAGCGTGTCGTCACCCATGATCTCGCGCTGGAACGAGTCGAGGATCTCCTCGGCGATCAGGATGGAGGCGTACATGTGCGGGCCGCGCGCGGTCGCCTTGAGCCAGCGGCCGAGCGCGTGGTCGAACGGGCTCGCCGGGTAGACCGGGCAGCCCATGGCCTCGATGAGCCGGCCGAACATGATCGAGTGCCGGCATTCGTCGGCCACCTCGGTCAGGGCGTACTGGGCGTGGCGGCTGGTCGGGTCGCTGTCGTAGTACTGCCGGATCAGCATCTCCATCAGGATGGTCTCGAACCAGAGCCCGGCGCTGGCGGCGCTGGCCACCTCGTGCTTGGTCAGCTCGATCCGCTGCTCTTCGGTCAGCCCGTCCCACAGCGGCGTGCCGTAGAGGCTGCTGCGTTCCGGCGGCAGCCAGTAGCGGCCCGGCTCCGGCGGCGCGGACCAGTCGATCTCGACGATCGGGTCGTAACTCGTGCGCAGCGAGGACTCCAGGAGTCTCTCGGCGGTCAGCTCCCGTGCCTCCATGCCCGCGCCTCCACCAAGGTATTGACGTTACGGTTCGTAACTGTTACGAGTAGTAGCATGCAAGGCGAGGGCACGGAAGTCAATGGACGCAAGCAGCGCTGGGCCGCCCATCGGGAGCAGCGCCGGGTCGAGCTGATCCAGGCCGCCATCGCGGCGGTGCTGGAGCACGGGCCCGAAGTCGACATGGAACAGGTGGCGGCCACGGCCGGGGTCAGCAAACCCGTGTTGTACCGGTACTTCGCCGACAAGTCCCAGCTGTGGATCGCGGTCGGGCAGCACCTGGCCGGGGTCGTCGTGAACGCGGTCGCCCCCGCCGTCGAGCAGGTACGCGAGGAGCGCACGCTCATCGAGGCGACCATCGACGCGTACCTGGGCGTCATCGAGGCCGAGCCGAATCTGTACCGCTTCGTCATGCACCAGTCGGGGATTCCCGGCGTGCATCAGCTCATCGTCGGGGCCAGCCGGGAGGTGGCGGTCGAACTCGCCCGCGTCATCGGCGATCGGCTGCGGGCGCTGGGGCTCGACGCCGGTCCGGCCGAGCCGTGGGCGTACGGGCTGGTCGGGTTCGTGCAGTCGGTGGGCGACTGGTGGATGCAGCACGGCCGGCCGATCCGGCGCGAGGCGTTGACCGACTATCTCACCGAGCTGCTGTGGAGCGGGTTCGACGGGCTGCGGCGGCGTGCCGACCTTCCGCTGGAGATCCGGACGATGCGATGAGCTACGAGGGCGAGGGCCGCATCGGCGACCTGCCGGTGACCGTCCACTTGAGCGGCCGGTGGGAGCCGGTCGACGGCCGCTTCCATTGGGGCGGCCGGATTTCACCGTCCACCGAGGTCGCCCAGCTTGTTCGGAGCGGCCGAAGGGACGTGACGGTCCACATCGGAGAGCAGACCGCTCCGGGTCGCCTCGGCGAGGTGGACCCCTGGGGCGGCGTACGCGTCACCGGAGTCGGCGCACCCCCGTGGGAGGACGAGGAATGACCCAGCACGTCGACATCGCCATCGTCGGGGCCGGCTTCGGCGGGCTCGGCGCGGCGATCCGCCTGAGCAAGGCCGGGTTCGGCGACCTGCTCGTGTTCGACGACGGCGACGACGTCGGCGGCACCTGGCGCGACAACACCTATCCCGGCTGTGCCTGCGACGTGCCGTCGCACCTCTACTCCTTCTCCTTCGCCTCCAATCCGGACTGGTCGAACACGTTCTCCGGGCAGGCCGAGATCTGGGCGTACCTGCGCGGCTGCGTCGAACGGTTCGGTCTTCGTGAGCGCATCAGGACCGGGCATCGGGTGACCGACGCCGCCTGGGACGGCACGCGCTGGGTGATCACGACGAGCCGGGGCGAGTACACCGCGCGCGTCCTGGTCGCGGCGGCCGGCCCGCTCAGCGACCCCGCCATTCCGGACATCCCTGGGATCGGCGACTTCGAGGGCACGGTCTTCCACTCCGCGCGCTGGCGGCACGACCACGACCTGTCCGGCAAGCGGGTGGCGGTCATCGGCACCGGCGCGTCGGCGATCCAGTTCGTCCCACGCATCCAGCCCGAGGTCGCGAAACTGTCGCTGTTCCAGCGCACGCCGGCCTGGATCATGCCGCGCCTGACCCGCCGGATCAGCCGCGTCGAGCGCCTGATCTACCGGCACGTCCCCGGCGCGCAGCGGCTCGCGCGCCTGGGCATCTACTCGGTCCGCGACGCGATGGGCGTCGGCTTCCTGCACCCGCGCGTCAACCGGCTCGCGTCCCGCCTCTCGCTGCGCACGCTCCGCCGTCAGGTCCGCGATCCGCAACTCCGCGACAAGATCACGCCACGGTACGCGATGGGCTGCAAACGAGTCCTGATATCCAATGACTACTGGCCGACGCTGACCAAGCCGAACGTCGACGTCGTGACGTCGGGCATCGCCCGGATCACGGCGAGCGGCCTGATCACGGCGGACGGCATGGAGCATCCGGCCGACACGATCATCCTGGGCACCGGGTTCCACGTCACCGACTCGCCGATCATGCGGCACATCCGCGGGGCGGACGGCCGAGCGCTGAGCGAGGCCTGGACGCCGAGCATGTACGCGTACCGGGGGACAACGGTGCCCGGCTTCCCGAACTTGTTCTTCCTGCTCGGCCCCAACACCGGACTCGGGCACACCTCGGTCGTGCTGATGATCGAGTCGCAGCTCAACCTCGTGGTCAAGGCGCTCAAACACATGCGGGCGCGGGGCCTGACCGCGATCGAGCCGACCCCGGCGGCGCAGCGCGACTGGTCGGCCACGATCGCGAAGAAGATGCGCGGCACCGTCTGGGAGACCGGCTGTTCGAGCTGGTACCTCGACGCGACCGGGCGCAACACCACCATCTGGCCCGGCTTCGCGACCAGCTTCCGATGGCGTACGCGGCATTTCCGGGCCGCGGACTATGTCGCACCGAGCGCAGTGAAGGAGCACGCCGATGCGCTATGACCTGGCGGGCAAGACCGTTCTCATCACCGGCGCGGCCCGCGGCATCGGCGCCGAGGTGGCCCGGCTCGCTGCCGCCCGGGGCGCGAAAGTCGCCCTGGTGGGTCTCGAACCGGCGCTGTTGGGCGACGTCGCCGCGGAGGTCGGCGGTTTCGCGTACGCCGCCGACGTCACCGACCAGTCCGCGTTGGACAGTGCGGTGGCGGCCACGGTGGACCACTTCGGGCGGCTCGACGTCGTCGTGGCCAATGCCGGGATCGCGAACCTCGGCACCGTCGCGACCGGCCCGATCGACGCGCTCGTGCGTACGGTCGAGGTGAATCTCGTCGGAGCGATGCGGACGGTCGCCGCCGCTCTCCCCCACGTCGCCGAGGCGAAGGGGCACGTCCTGATCGTGTCGTCGGCCGCGGCGTTCACGGCGATGCCCGGCATGGCGGCGTACTGCGCGTCGAAGGCGGGTGTGGAGCAGTTCGGCAACGTGCTCCGGCTGGAGGCGTACCACCGGGGCGTCACGGTCGGCACCTGCCATCCGATCTGGATCGACACCGACCTCGTCCGCGACATCCGCGACGACCTCGCCTCGTTCCGGTACGCCCAGAAGCGGCTGCCGTGGCCGCTGAACAGCGTCATCTCGGTCGAGCAGTGCGCGGAGTCGATCGTGCGTGGCATCGAACGCCGTAAGCGCAAGGTATACGTCCCCCGGTCGATGGCGCTGGTGCAGGCGCTGCGCCCGATCGTGCTGTCGGGCTTCGCGGACCGCGTGATCCGAGCCGGGGGCGCCGGCCGACTGGTCGGCCAGATGGAGGAAGAGGTCCGGGGTTTGGGCCGGGCCTTCGGCAAGACGTCGGTAGGGACGCCGCCTGCGGAGGCGTCCCTACCGGCACCTGAGCGGGCGGGAGCGGACGCGTGAAGGTCAACCACAAGCGGGCCGGCACCGGGCCGACCCTCGTGCTCGTGCACGGCATCGGCCACCGGCACCAGGCCTGGGAACCCGTCTTCGACGCGCTCGCCGCCCACCACGACGTCATCGCGTTGGACCTGCCGGGGTTCGGCGCGTCCCCCGTCCCTGACGGCGGCATGCCCCGGAGCATGACCGCCACCGTCGAGGCGATGATCGCGACGTTCGACGAATGGGGGCTGGACCGGCCGCACGTGGCCGGATACAGCCTCGGTGGGGCGATCAGCCTGGAACTGGCCGCGGCGGGAGCGGTCGCGTCAGCGACCGCGTTCTCGCCCGCCGGGTTCTTCACCGAAGCCGAGCGCCGCCGCGCGCTGCGCATTCTCACGACGCTCCGCGTGACGACGTTCGCCCCGACTCCCCTGGTCCGTCTGACGTGCGGGCGACCGGCGTTGCGCGCCACGTCGTTCGGCTCGCTGATGGCGTACCCGGGGAATCTGGACAACGACCGGGCCCTCGGGGACGCCCTGGCGCTGCGGCGCGGCAAAGGTTTCCGGGCGGTGGCGCGGGCGTCGAAGGGCTACCGGTTCGACGCGCCGAGACTCGACGGTGCGATCCCGGTCGCGATCGGCTGGGGCGAGCACGACCGGATCTTCGGCGTGCACATGGCCGACCGCGCCCGCGCGGAGATCCCGGCCGCCCGCGTCGTCCGCCTCGCCGGGTGCGGGCACGTCCCGATGAGCGACGACCCGGCCGCCGTCACCGACCTGATCCTGCAGACCACCGGAGCCCGCGCCCAGCTCGCCTGATCAGATCTCCACCGGAAAGGTCGCCAGGGTGACGATCGCGGCCACGAGCGCGACGACGGCGAGCCCGGCCAACGCGAACCGCGTACGCGCGACTCGGGCCCGGCCGGCGACCCCCGCGAAGAACAACACCAGCGCGAAGATGACCGCGGTCAGCACGTAGTTGTCCCCGCGTTGGTTGGCGCTCTGCGCCTCGTGCGCCAGCGCGTCCGCCTGGGCGTTCAGGTCCGCGGCCCGGTCCTCGTCCGGCAACTGGTACGCGTCGAGGTCGAACGGGGTGGCCGGGGCGTTCGGGTTCACCAGCGGCTTGGTCGCCACCCACGCCTTGATCACGGGTTCGAAGCCGGGCCGGAACCGCTCGTAGAGAAAACCGGACAACGTTCCCGGAGTGGGCGTGTAGTCACCTGATGGACGCGTGATCTTTCCGGCGAGCAAGTCCTGATTGAGCGCCTCCAGCCAGGACGTGAAGTTGACGGCGTCGCGGATGCGCTGCTGGCCGGCTCGGTTGGCGGCCCGGCCCGCTTCGGCCCGCACCGCGCCGGCCTCGGCGTACGCGTTGGCCTGGACGCCGCCCCACTTCGTGCTCTCGAACCCGGCCCAGGCGGTGCCGACCGCCGCGAGCGCCATCACGACGGTCAACACCAGGTCGAGCCGATGACCTGGCTCCGCCTCGTCCTCCACATCGGCTGTAACTGCCGAAACGGATCAGAGGGTGCGCATCTTCGGCAGCGGGGAGAAGAACAGCCAGCCGACGGCGAGCACGCCGCCGATCGCGCTGACCCACAACGTCGTATGCACGCCGAGCAGCGTGCCGAGGGTGCCGCCGAGCACCGCCCCGATCGGCCGGATGCCGTAGTTGACCGTGCGGTGCGCGCCGGAGACCCGGGCCCGCAGTTCGTCCGGGACGGCGGCGGTCTGGATCGACCCGCTGCAGATGTCGAGGATCATCACGCCCGCGCCGGAGAGGAACTCGGCCGCGGTCAGGATGACCAGTACGGTCAGGCGGCTGCCGGACGCCGCCGGCATCAGCAGCAGCGGCGCGGGGAACAGGACGTAGCCGAGGATGAGCGCCGGGCCGACCCCGATCCGCTGGGCCAACCGGCTCGCCACCGCCGCGCCGAGGAGCGCGCCGATCGACGCGATGCCCAGCACGAGCCCCAGTACACCCGGCGAGATGCCCAACGTGGTGGCCGCGTACAGGATGATCAGCGCGGAGAACATGTAGTTGAAGAGGTTCAGCGTCGTGCTGCCCGCGAGCATCATGCGCAGCAGCCGCGAGCGCCACAGGAACCGCAGGCCCTCGCCGAGTCCGAGACCGGGCGTGGTGCTCGGCGGCGGCTCGGTGGCCTGGATGCGCGCCAGCAGCAGACCGGAGAACAGGTAGGAGACGGCGTCGGCGATCAACGCCACCGGCGCGGTGAGCACCTGCACCAGTACGCCACCCGCCGACGGCCCGGCCACATAGGACATGGCGCGGGCCCCGTTGAGCAGCGAATTGGCCTCCAGATACGACTCCTTGCCGACCAGCGAGACGAACAGGGTCGTGCGGCACACCTCGAAGAGGACGGAGAGCGTGCCCACCCCGAATGCCACGAAATAGAGCTGGGGCATCGTGAGCAGGCTTAGGGCGTACAAGAGGGGGATCGCGAGCAGGAGGGCCGCGCGACCGAGGTCGGCCGCGATCATGATGCGCCGTTTGATCGGCCGGCGGTCGACCCAAGCCCCCGCGAGCAGGGAGAAGAGCAGGCTGGGCAGCAGCCCGGCGGCGGTGAGGTAGCCCATCTCCGCGGCGCTCGCGCCCGCGCCGAGCACGGCGAGCAGCGGCAGGGCGAGCCCGGAGATCTGGTCGCCGAACAGCGAAATGGTCTGGCCGGTCCAGAAGCGACGGAACTGCCGCTCGCGCAGCAGCCGGGGAAGCCAGCTCTTGCGGGTGGGTGTGGGGGTTTCCGGGGCGAGGGTGGTGGTCATGCCGGGCTACTCCTCGGTCGGGGGTGGCGCCTGCGTGAGGACGAACTGGAGGATGTCGACGGCTCGCACGCCCGGGCGCTGGGGATCGCGGTAGCCGGAGACGAGCGCTTCGACGGCCTGGCCGAGCTGGTCGAGCTCCTCGGGCGTGACGTAGACGGTGACGTCGTGGGGGCCGGTGAGCCGCCGCCACTCGACGGGTTCGGCGTCGGCGCGCCGCAGGAACTCCTGCTCACGCTCCAGGTAGCGGGCGGCGATCATCGCCTCGAGGTGGCCGACCGCCTCCCGCGTAGGCGCATCCTCGGCGTCGCTGCGCCAACTGGTCACCTCGGCGGTGGCCCGCCACGGCTTCTCCCGGTTGTCGGCGCCCTCGGCTCGTTCGACGAGCCCGTACTTGGCCAGCATCCGCAGGTGGAAGGAACAGTTGGGCACGCTCTCGCCCAGCTTGTCGGCAGCCTGGGTCGCCGTCAGCGGCCCTTCCCGGCGCAGCAGCCCCACGAGCCTCATGCGCACCGGGTGCGCGTACGCCCGCAGCGCGACAGCGTCGTCCAAGCGTTTCTCGGTCACATCCTAAAGATAGCTTTAGAAAGAAGTCTCTACAATATGCGGGACACCTCGTCGACGTGTTCGCGCAGGTAATCGGCCAGCTCCGGCGGGAACAGCCGGCAGTCCGTCAGCGCCTCCTTCGTGAGCGGGATCCGCTCGACGGCGTACTCGCCCTTCGACGGGTCGCTGAACTCCGGGCCGTGCCGCTTGGCGAAGTCCAGTGAGATCAGCCGGGCGGCGAACAGGTGCTGCAACGGCGACTTGCCATCGGCGTACGGGGTCTCGCGGCTGGTCAGCAGGACCGGCTCGCCGATCTCCGCCTTCATCTCCTCGTCCAGCTCCCGGCGCAGCGCCGCGACGAGGTCGGCGTCCTCCGGCTCGACACCGCCGCCGGGCAACGCCCAATAGACCGGTACGCCCGGCCGCTGCCGCCGGAACACCACCAGGTTGTCACCTTCCAGCAGAGCTGCGCGTACGCGTTCCTTCATGCGCTGAGTCTGGCACGATGATCCATGTGCGGGTAGGAATAGCCGGATACGGCGTCGCTGGGCGGATCTTCCACGGCGGGCTGCTCCGGCAGACACCGGCGGCCGAAGTGGTCGCGGTGGTGACCCGGAACCCGGACCGCCGGGCCGAGGTCGCCGCCGACTTCCCGGCCGCCGCCGTCCGGGACGACCTGACCGGGATGCTCACCGACGACCGGCCCGACCTCGTCGTGCTCGCGACGCCGACACGATTCCACGCCGATCTTGCTCTGGAGTGTTTTGCCTCGGGCGTACCGGTCGTGGTGGACAAGCCCATGGCGCTGGACGCCGAACAGGCCCAGCAGATGGTCACCGCGGCCGAAGTCGCCGGCGTCGCCTTCACGCTCTTCCAGAACCGGCGCTGGGACAGCGACTTCCTGACCGTGCGGCGGCTGATCGCCGAACACGAACTGGGCGAGGTGCTGCGCTTCGAGTCTCGGTTCGAACGGTGGCGGCCCGAGCCCTCGCCCGGCAGATGGCGCGAAGACCTCCCGCCGGACGAAGGCGGCGGCTCGCTGCTCGATCTGGGCAGCCACCTCGTCGACCAAGCCGTTCAACTGCTCGGACCCGTCCACTCCGTGTACGCCGAAGTCGCGTCCCGGCGCGGCACCGCGGCCGACGACGACGTCTTCCTCGCGCTGACCCACCTCGGCGACGTCCACTCACACCTGTCCTGCGGCAACCTCGCCGGCGCGCCCGGACCACGGATGCGCGTACTCGGGAGCGGTGGGGCGTTCGTCGTCCACGACCTCGACGGGCAAGAGGAGGCGCTGCGTACCGGGCGGCGGGTGGTCACCCCGGTCGGCCGACTGTGCCGAGGCGCCGAGTTCACGCCGGTCGAACCGACCCCCGGCGACTGGGCCTCCTACTACCCGGCCGTCTTCGCCGCCGTCGAAAGCGGCAGCCCGATGCCGGTCGACCCGTGGGACGGCGTACACACGATGGAGGTGCTGGACGCCGCCCGCGCGTCGGCCGCCTCCGGCTCCACCGTCTCCCTGTAGCCCCGCTGCTTCCCCGCTGCTTCCCCGCTGCTTTCCGCGCGGCTTCCCCGCTGGTTCCCCCGCTGCTTTCCCGCTGCTTTCCCGCTGCTTTCCGCGCGATCATGAACTATCGGTCGTGATCGACCGGCGTGTCGCGTCCCTAGCACCCTGATCGTTCCCGCGACGGACTGATCAACATCAAGAGTGTCGTACCCCGGCGATACTTTCGTGAGGTGTTTTCACCGCTCACCGACGACCGCACTCCGTCGTCCGTCGTGACCGGCCTGGTCGACGACGTGCTCGCCCTCGCCGAGACCTGGCCCGCCTGGGACGGCACGCCCCGCCCCTCCGGCGACCGCGTCTACACGCCGCACAAGGCGATCCGGCGCGTCGCGGACCACCTCGTCGATCACCTCGCCGAGCTGGAGGCGACCCTGGCCGGCGTCGACCCGCTGCCCGATCACTGGCATGCCTCAGCCGTCACGACGGCGGCGGATCTGGCCGAGTTCACCGCCGAGGATCTGGCCGAGGCGCGCAGCCGGCTGACCCGGCTGGCCGAGATCTGGCGGCTGCGGCTCGACTCGCTGACCGACGAGGAACTGGACAAGAGCACCGGCGGCTGGTCGCCTCGGGAGCTGGCTTTCCACGTCGCCGAGTCGGTCTATTACGCCGAGGTGGTGGGCAACTTGGCACCGAGAACGCCCGCCTAGCGTGTCCCGGCGCGGCGGAGGGCCGACCGACCGGGCAGAATGCACCGGTGACAACCGACGCCCAGACCACCGCTCCGACCGTGCCGCAGCCCCGGATCGCCGCTCAGATCGCCACCGAGCTCGGCGTACGCGAAGGGCAGGTGACCGCGGCCGTCGATCTGCTCGACGGTGGCGCCACCGTGCCGTTCATCGCCCGGTACCGGAAGGAGGTCACCGGAGCGCTCGACGACGCCCAGCTGCGTACGCTCGAGGAGCGCCTGCGCTATCTGCGGGAGCTGGAGGAGCGCCGGGCGGCCATCCTGGAGTCGATCCGGTCGCAGGGCAAGCTCGACGACGCACTGCAGGCGCAGATCCTCTCCGCCGACACCAAGGCCCGGCTGGAGGACATCTACCTGCCGTTCAAGCCGAAGCGGCGGACCAAGGCGCAGATCGCCCGGGAGGCGGGGCTGGAGCCGCTGGCCGACCAGCTGCTCGGCGACCCGACGCTCGATCCGGTCGCGACCGCGTCCGGCTATCTGACCGAGGCGGTCGCCGACGCGGCGGCGGCGCTCGACGGCGCCCGCGCGATCCTCATCGAACGGTTCTCCGAGGACGCCGACCTCATCGGCGAACTGCGGGAGCAGGTCTGGAACCGCGGCCTGCTCGCGTCGAAGGTACGCGACGGCAAGCAGGAGGCCGGCGCGAAGTTCGCCGACTACTTCGACTTCTCCGAGCCCTTCACGAAGATGCCGTCGCACCGCGTACTGGCGATGTTCCGGGGTGAGAAGGAGGAGATGCTCGACATCGCGGTCCAGCCCGAGGCGCCCGAGGACGCCCCGGAGTTCGGCCCGACCCGGTTCGAGCAGCTCATCGCCCGCCGCGTCGGCGTCTCCGACCAGGGTCGCCCGGCCGACAAGTGGCTCTCCGACACCGTCCGGTACGCGTGGCGTACGCGGATCCTGACGCACCTCGGCATCGACGCGCGGATGCGGCTGTGGCAGCAGGCCGAGGAGGAGGCGGTTCGGGTGTTCGCCGCGAACCTGCGCGACCTGCTGCTCGCCGCCCCGGCCGGGACGCGGGCGACGCTCGGTCTCGACCCCGGTTTCCGCACCGGCGTGAAGGTGGCCGTCGTCGACGCCACCGGCAAGGTCGTCGCGACCCACACGATCTACCCGCACGTCCCCCACAACAAGTGGGACGAGTCGGTGGCGATCCTGGCCCGGCTCTGCCAGGTGCACCAGGTGGAACTCGTCGCCATCGGCAACGGCACCGCCTCCCGGGAGACCGACAAGCTGGCCGCCGACCTCATCAAGCTGTATCCGCAGCTCAACCTGACGAAGATCGTCGTCTCCGAGGCCGGCGCGTCGGTCTACTCCGCCTCGGCGTACGCCTCGTCCGAGCTGCCGGGGATGGACGTGTCGCTGCGTGGCGCGGTGTCGATCGCCCGGCGCCTGCAGGACCCGCTGGCCGAACTCGTGAAGATCGATCCGAAGTCGATCGGCGTCGGGCAGTACCAGCACGATCTCGCCGAGGGCAAGCTGTCCCGGTCGCTGGACGCCGTGGTCGAGGACTGCGTGAACGGCGTCGGCGTGGACGTGAACACCGCGTCGGCTCCCCTGCTCACCCGGGTCTCCGGGATCACCGAGAGCCTCGCGAAGAACATCGTCGCGTACCGGGAGGAGAACGGGCCGTTCCGCAACCGCCGGACGTTGCAGCAGGTGCCCCGGCTCGGGCCGAAGGCGTTCGAGCAGTGCGCCGGCTTCCTGCGTATCCGCGGCGGCGACGACCCGCTGGACTCCTCCAGCGTGCACCCGGAGGCGTACCCGGTCGTGCGGCGCATGCTCGACGGCGAGGGCGCCACGATCGACACGCTCATCGGCAACTCGACCGCGCTGCGCAAGATCAAGCCCACGGCGTACGTGGACGACACGTTCGGTCTGCCGACCGTCACCGACATCCTGAAGGAACTGGAGAAGCCGGGCCGGGACCCGCGACCGGCGTTCAAGACGGCGACCTTCGCCGACGGCGTCGAGAAGATCTCCGACCTGGTTCCCGGCATGCTCCTGGAGGGCGTGGTGACCAACGTCGCCGCGTTCGGGGCCTTCGTCGACGTCGGCGTCCACCAGGACGGCCTCGTCCACGTCTCGGCGCTGTCGAAGACCTTCGTCAAGGACCCGCGCGACGTCGTGAAGTCCGGCGACGTCGTACGCGTCAAGGTGCTCGACGTCGACGTACCCCGTAAGCGGATCTCGCTGACGCTGCGCCTCGACGACGTCCCCGGCGACGGGGCCGGCTCGGGCGGCGGGCAGTCCCGCGACCGGGGGCCCCGGCAGCCGGGCGGCCAGCGCCAAGGCGGACAGGGGGGCCAAGGCGGCCAGGGCGGCCAGCGTCAGGGCGGCCAAGGCGGGCAGCGCGGTGGGCAGCAGGGCGGTCAGCGTGGTGGCGGTCGTCAGCAGGGCGGCAGCACGGATACCGCGCTCGCCGACGCGCTGCGCCGAGCCGGCCTCGCCTGATCCCCCGCCGCTGCGCCTCGCCCGAGGTCCCCGCTGCCGCGCTGACCGGCATACGTTTCCCAGCAGATCACGGATAAGCAGGCCAAAACCGGCCAAGATCCCATGCGTATCCGTAATCTGCCCGAAAAGCGGGCCGCGGAAAGCGGGCCGCGGAGTGGGGAATGGGAGACTGACCGCGTGGGGTTGGAGGTCTCGCTCTGGCGGGCGGTCGCGGTCTTCCGGTTCGCCGCGTTGGCGTACGCCGTCGTCCTGCTCGCCACCGGCCGGGGCGAATACCTCCGACCGTGGTTGGGACTGGGCGTCGTCGTCGTGATGCTCATCTGGTCGGTCGTCGCGGCTGTCGCGTACGCCGAACCCGCCCGGCGACGCTGGCCGTTGCTCAGTGCCGACATGCTCGTCACGCTGGGCTGTCTGTTCGCCAGTTCGTGGGTCGTGGACCCGGCCCGGTTGAGCCAGGGCGCCGCGACACTGCCGATGGCGTGGGTCGCCGGGGCCGTGCTCGCCTGGGCCATCGCGGGCGGCCGCCGCTGGGGCCTGTTCGCGGCGTTGCTCGTCGGCGCGGTGGACCTGACTCTCCGCGGCCGGGTCACTCCGACGACGCTCAACGGGACCGTCTTGTTGCTGCTGGCCGGGTTCAGCATCGGCTATCTCGTCCGCCTCGCCGGTGAGGCCGAGTTGCGGTTGCAGCACGCGGCCGAGTTGGAGGCGGCGACCCGGGAACGGGAGCGGCTGGCCCGTGGCATCCACGACTCCGTCCTGCAGGTCCTCGCCTTGGTTCAGCGGCGAGGCGCGGAGATCGGCGGTGAGGCGGCCGAATTGGGCCGGCTCGCCGGGGAGCAGGAGGAGGTCCTGCGGTCCCTCGTCGGGAACGCGCCGCACGCGCCCACCTCGGACAGCGGAGTGGATCTCAAGGCGCTGCTGAGCACGCAGACCTCGAATCGCGTCACGGTGAGCGGCCCGGCGACGCCGGTCTGGCTCCCGGAGCAGATCGCCGACGAGATCGCGGCGGCAACCGCGAGCGCCCTGGACAACGTCCAACGACACGGTGGGCCTGGCGCGCGCGCCTGGGTTCTGCTGGAAGAGGAGGATTCCGAGGTGATCGTGACCGTACGCGACGACGGGGCGGGCATCGCGCCCGGCCGCCTGGCCGAGGCCGCGGCGGCCGGCCGGCTCGGCGTCGCGCAGTCCATCGAGGGACGCGTACGCGATCTCGGCGGGGCCACCGTCATCACCAGCGCACCGGGGGAAGGAACCGAGGTCGAGATGCGGGTACCGAGATGACGACGCGCGTAATGGTGGTCGACGACCATCCGATGTGGAGAGAGTCGGTGGCGCGGGACCTCGCCGAGGCCGGTTACGACGTCATCGCGGCCGTCGGCGACGGCGCCCAGGCCGTACGCGTCGGGACGTCGTTGCGCCCGGACGTCGTCGTCCTCGACCTGCAACTGCCCGACCTGTCCGGCGTCGAGGTCATCACCGCGTTGTGCAAGGGCGATACCCCTGTACGCATCCTGGTGCTCTCGGCCAGCGGCGAGCACCAGGACGTCTTGGACGCCGTCAAGGCGGGCGCGACCGGATACCTCGTCAAGTCGGCCGGACGTGACGAATTCCTGACCGCCGTTGCGCGTACCGCTGAAGGAGACGCCGTGTTCACGCCGGGCCTGGCCGGACTCGTGCTGGGCGAGTACCGGCGGCTGGCGTCGTCGCCCGCGGACGGCGACGACACGCCGCGCCTGACCGAGCGCGAGACCGAGATCCTGCGGTTGGTCGCGAAGGGCTTGTCCTACAAGCAGATCGCGGAGCGACTGGTCTTGTCGCCGCGGACCGTGCAGAACCACGTGCAGCACACGCTGGGCAAACTCCAGCTCCACAATCGAGTGGAGCTGGTCCGCTACGCGCTGGAGCGCGGCCTCGACACCGACGGCTAGGCCAGCGCCACCACCTCGTCGCAGGCCTCGGCGGCTTGCGGGTCGTGCGTGGCGAAGACGACGGCGACGCCGCGGCGGCACTCCTCTTGGAGCAGTTCGAGGACGAGCCGGCGGTTGACCGCGTCCAGCTCGCTGGTGATCTCGTCCGCGAGCAGCACCTTCGCGTTCGCGGCCAGCCCGCGGGCGACCGCCGTGCGCTGCTGCTGCCCGCCGGACAGCTCCTCCACGAGCTGGTCGGCCTGCCCGGACAGGCCCAGCCGCTCGAGCGCGGCGGCGGTGCGCGTCTCCGCCTCCTCGCCCGGCATCCCGCCCGCGATCAGCGGCAGCAGCACGTTCTCACTCGCCGTGAGGGTGGCCTCCAGCCCGTTGCCCTGCGGGATCAGCGCCACGCCGCGCGCGATCGCGTCCTGCCGCCCGCGCAGCGGCTCACCGTCCGCGGTCACCTCGCCGGCCTGCGGCCGGATCAGGCCCGCGAGGGTCCACAGCAGCGTCGTCTTGCCCGCGCCCGAGGGCCCGGTCACCGCGATGATCCTCCCCGGGTACGCCGAAAGCACGAAGTCGGCGAGCACCGGTCGATCCGGCTCGTACGCGACGGTGACGCCGTCGAGCTTCAAGAACGTCATCGGTCGTCTCCCTCGATTTCGGGCGCCGGGACGAGCAGCGCGCTGCCGTCCGGCTGGTCCACGATGCGCAGGTGGGTGCCGGGCGGCATGCGGTCGAGCAGCTCCTGCGGCAGGTGGATCGAGCCGTCCCGGCCCACCACCGCGAACTCCTCCCCGCGTACGCCTTGCGCACCCACGCGGCCGTCGCGGATGGTCACGGTCCGGCCCATCTGCTCGCCGACGGCCGGATCGTGGGTGACCACGACGACGGTCGTGCCCGCGTCGTGTACCGACCGCAGGGCGTCCACGACCTCGTCGCGGGCGTCCGCGTCCAGTTGGCTCGTCGGCTCGTCGACCAGCAGAAGACCTGGCCGCCGCGCCAGGGCGACGCCGATCGCCAGCCGCTGCCGTTCGCCGGGGCTGAGTTTCGGCGGCTCGACGGCGACGCGCTTGCGATCGGTCAGCCCGACGAGGGCCAGCACGTCGTCGGGCGGCAGCAGGTCCCGGCCGACCGCCGGGCGCTGGGCGAACCAGACGTTCTGCCGGGCCGTCAGATATGGCAGCAGACCCCGGTCGGCGTTCTGCAGGCATACGCCGACTTCTCCGGCGCGCATCCGGGCGAGCTCGCCCTCGGTCGCCTTGGCCAGGTCGACGCCGCCCACGTGAACCCGACCGGCCGACGGCCGCAACAGTCCGGCCAGCACGGAGAGCAAAGTCGACTTGCCGGAGCCGGACGGGCCGAGCAAGGCCACCGCCTCGCCCGCCCGGATGTCGAGGTCCACGCCGGCCAGGGCGACCACCTCGTACCCCTCCAGCCGGTAGATCGTGACCAGTCCCCGGCAGCTCACACCGACCGCGTTCATCATCGGGCCTCTCCTCGCAGCAGCTCCGGCCGGGCCTGGCGGATCAGGCGTACCGCCACCGGCAAGGCGATCAGCAGACACCCGAGGCACGCGATCGCGACGACCGCCAGCGCTCCGGGCGCCGGTTGCCAGTGCGCGTCGCCGGTGACCCCGGTGGTCACCAGCGGTATGCCGGGCAACAGCAGGACGGCGACCGCCACCCCGGACAGGAATCCGAGCCCGGCCGGCCAGCCGAGCAAGGTGACGAACTCCCGGCGTACCGCCTTGCGCAGGACGGTTTCGGGCACCCCCGCGACGAGCAGCGCGGCGGAGCCGTAGCGGCGTTGTTCCGCGCCGACGCGTACGGCGAGCAGCACGATGCCCAGCGCGAGCAGGATCGCCACCAGCGCGCCGATGCCGTAGAGGCGCAGCGCCAACGCCGGTGCGCGGCGGCCAAGCCGATCCTCGTACGCCGACAGCGTCTGGCTCGACCGGACCTGGATGCCGTGCGCCGCCAGCCGATCGACGAGATCCTTGGGTGCTCCGTCGCCGGCCCACACCTCGTAGACGATCGAGGTGCCGTTGTCGACCGAACCGGTCAGATCCTGCGCCTGCGCGAGCCCGTAGTCGACGTCGACCAGGATGCCGTGGCCGGACGCGCCCGGAACGATTCGATCGGTGCCCAGCGTGGTGAACGTCTGCGGCTGCGTCGCGAACGCCATGAACGGCCAGCCGTCGTCGGCGACCTCCACCGCCGGAACCGGCCCGGCCAGCAGACCCGGCAGCGCCTTCGGGGCGTGCAGGCGGGCGATCCGGATGTCGCCGTTGCCGTCGGCCTCGATCCGGGCGGACAGCTCCGTGTCCCCGGTGAGGCCCACTTTCACTCCGGCCGGCAGGATCGGTTGCCACCCGCCCTCGCCGCCGATGGGCACCTCGCCGGCGGCCGACGAGAGGCGTTTGATCGTCAGCGTCCCCACGACCGCCTCGGCCTGGGCCGGCGGCCGGATGAGCTTCAGCACGGCGAGTTCGCCTTCGGGCACCTCAGCGGCGTACTCGTGCAGGCCCTGCTGCAGCCTGCCGAGTTCGACGGTCTGCTGCCGCTGGCCGGTACGCACCTCGACGGCGACCACCAGCGGCACCTGGTCGAGCCCGGTGGCGTCGAGGGAGACCGTCAACCGCCCGCTGACCGGGGACGGCGCCGGCGGGGTGGGACGCAGCTTCGCGGCGATCGCTTCGAGGTCCACGTCGGAATGCCCGAACCAGGTCGCCGTCTTCGCCAGGCGGTCGCTCTGCACGCCGATGACGTTCACGACGTTGCCGTCGAAGAACTCCGCGCGGCGTACCACCCCCATGGCCGACCCGTCCGGGACCGCCGCCGTGACGCCTTCGAGCAGTTGCTGCGGACCGGCGGCGGAGACCCGATAGACCGACGGCGCGCCGACGACTCCGTTGGCGGCCTCGGCGCGCGCCTGGGCCGCCACGTCCCAGGCGACGGCGGAGAACCCCATCAGCGACGCCGCGACGGCGACCACCACGACGATGCGCTGCCGTCCGGGGCGGCGGGACAAGGATGCGCTGGTCAGGACGCCGACCGGATCGGCCCGGCGGCGCGTCTGGCGTACGCGGGCCGCCGCGATCAGGCTCAGCAACCGGCCCCCGGCGACCCCTACGACGATGGCGAGCAGCGGAGCGGCGAGCACGGCCAACCCCGACTCCTGATCCTGAACCGTCGTCACCAGCGCCGCGACGGCCAGGGCGACTGCGGCCCCTTCCAGCGCGCCCGCCCGCCACGTAGTGCGCTGCGGAACCCGGCGCAGCAGGTTGATCACCTTTGTCCGGAACACTCGCCGGGACGCCACCGCCGCTGCGGCGTACGCCGTCAGCAGGGCGGCGCCGACCGCCACGAACGCCGTCCAACTCCACGGCGTCGGAGTGCCCGGGGCGAGCCACAGTCCCGCCACCGTCGCCAGGACGAGGCGGCTGAGCAGGAGCCCGAGCGGCGCCGCGACGGTGATCAGGCTCAGCACCTCGGCCAACCCGAACGCGGCGACCCGGCCCCGGGCGTACCCGTGCAGGCGGGCGAGGGCGATCTCCGGGCCGCGCTCCTCGGTCAGCGCGGCGACCAGCACCATGAGCACGACGAGGGCGAGCACGAGCAACGGCACCGCGCCCACCGGGACGGTCTGCGCGATGGCGTCCTGGTCCTTGCGGATCTCGACGATGACCGAGGGGATCGCCGACCGCGCCGACATCTGCTGCCCGCTCAGCCCGCTGGTGACGTCCCGCAGGGCCACGTCGAGCCGACCGACGCCAGCATCGTCCACAGTGGTCAGATCGAGCCGGAGGACGACGGTACGCCGCACGACCGCGCCGGCGACCTTCTCGACGTCGTCCGGCGTGCCGGTGTAGATCCCGTCGACGGTCCAATACCGGGCGCCCAGATGCGGATCCGGCACCGGCGAGTACTGAAGCTGTGAGCCCCACGCGGAGTCCAGCGCGTCCTTCGGCGTGAAGAGCCCCACGACCAGTGGCCGGTGGGTCGTCCCCGCGAGCGGAACGCCACCGCCACCGCCCTTCGACGTACGCCCGAGGTCGGCGGACGGGCCGAGCGCGATCGGCAGCCGATCCCCGACCGCGATCTTGTAGTGCTCGGCGGTCCTGGTGCTGACCATGACCTCGCCCGCGGCAGCCGGGCAGCGCCCGGTCAGGGTGGCCAGCTCGCAGATGCCCGGCTGGTAGACGAGGTGCCCGGTCACGACCTCGGCGATGCCCACGTTGGTGAGCTTCAGGTTCGTCTCGGCGTACGCCGTCCGCCCGGTGCGCAGCCCGGCGAGGTAAGGCGAGCTACCGAGGACCAGCTCGGCCCGCCCGATCCCCTCGGCCAGCGTCAGCGGCTGGCCCACCTGGGCACCGACGCCCGTCGTGGGCAGTTGGACGGTGATCGTGGGGTCGGTCGCCGAGCCCGGCCCCAGCAGATCCCGCACGACCGACTCCTGAGCCGCCCGCACGTACGCCGGGACCGCGGCCGCCGCTGTCGTCGCGACCGCTGCCATGAGCAGCACGAGCAGGGATCGGCCTGCTCGATGCCGCATCCCTCGCCAGAGAAGAGTCCACCTCGTCACGGGAGGAGGAACGCGCGGGCCACCCGATCAGGTTGTCACTCCAAGCGAACTGGATCATGGTCCGCCTGACGGCGCTGCGCCGCTGATCCGCCTACAGGCGCTGCGCCGCTGATCCGCCTACAGGCGCTGCGCCGCTGATCCGCCTAGAGGCGCTGTGCCGCTGATCCGCCTAGAGGCGGAACGAGAGATCGGCTGGCAGGATCGCGACCTCCATCTGGGCTTTCTGGAGCCGACCGGAGTAGTCCCAGTTCATCGCCTGCCAGCGGGTGAACTGGTCGAGCACCCAGACGCCGGACTGCCGGCTGCCGTTGCCCGAGCGGCCGTTGCCGCCGAACGGCAGGTGCGCCTCAGCCCCCGAGGTGGAGTTGTTGACGCTGACCATGCCGGCCGAGATCTTCCGGCGAAAGGTGAACGCCTTGGTGGGATCGGTCGTGTAGATCGAGCTGGACAGGCCGTAGCCGGGCCCGTTGGCCAGCTCGATCGCCTCGTCGAGCGTCCGGTACGCCGTCACGCCGACGATCGGCCCGAACGTCTCCTGCTGGAACAGCTCGTCCCCCGGGCGTACGCCGTCGACGATCACGGGGTGGTAGAACAGCCCGGTCGCGGGGTCGCCGACGAACCCGGCGCGCGGGTTCTGCGCCGTGATCCGGCCGATCTGGCCGCTGACCCGGTGGTGCGGGGCGATCCAGCCCAGGTGTTTCTCGTACGCCGCCGCGAACTTCTCGTCCAGCAGCGGGCCGTAGAGGACGTCCTGCGTCGGGTCGCCGATCCGGGCGTCCGCGACCGCCGCGGTGAACCGGGCCAGGAACTCGTCGTGCACCGCCTCGTGGGCGATCACCGTGCCCAGGGAGGTGCAGCGCTGCCCGGCGGTGCCGAAGCCGGAGAACAGCGCGCCCTCGACCGCCAGGTCCAGGTCGGCGTCCTCGGTGACCACCATCGGGTTCTTGCCGCCCAGTTCGAGACACGGCGTCTGGAGGTAGCGCCCGCACAGCTCGCCGATGGCCCGCCCGACCTCGGTCGAGCCGGTGAAGCCGACCTTGTCGATCAGCCCGTCCTCCAGCGCCGAGCCGAGCCCGGTGAAGGTCTCCGGCCCGTCCGCGTGCACCACCGTCAGTACGCCGTCGGGCAGCCCACCGCGGACGAACAGCTCGGCCAGCGCGTCGGCGCAGGCGGCCGCGTACAGGGCGGGTTTCCACACCACGGTGTTGCCGCAGAGCAGCGCCGGCACGAGGTACCAGCTCGGCACGGCCACAGGGAAGTTGCCCGCAGTGATGATCATGGCTGCGCCGACCGGCGTACGGAAGGTGAACAGCTGCTTGTCCGGCATCTCCGAGGGAATCGTCTGCCCGTACAGCCGACGCCCCTCGCCCAGGAAGAACTGGCAGGTGTCGACGATCTCCTGCACCTCGCCCCGCGCCTCGGCGACAGGCTTGCCGATCTCCCGGGTCACCAGTCGCGCCAGCGCCTCCGCGTTCGCCTCGACCAGCCGCGAGATGTTCGCGATCACCTGGCCGCGTACGGGGGCGGGCACGTCGGCCCAGGCCGGCTGGGCGGTCTTCGCCCGGCGAGCCGCCGCCACGATCGCGGCCTCGTCGGCCGGGCGCACGGTGGCGACCACGTCGTCGAGCCGGGCCGGGTTGGTCGAGGTGTAAGCGTCGTTGATCACCTGCTCATCATGCCGCCCCGGGCTTCCGGCGCGCTAGGCAACCCCGCACAGGGCATCGCTCGTCATCGAAGTAGGCCGTCCTACCAACGGCCGGCACGCACCTTCGGAGTCGAAAGGGGAACAACGTGCACAACCCACGAAGACTGCTCATCCAAGGCGGCGCAGCCGTCCTGGCGGCGGCGATGACGTTGGTCGCAGCGGTGCCCGCGTACGCCGCGGCCCCGGCGAACGACACCATCGCCGGCGCGGTCGCGATCGGGGCGCTGCCGTTCAGCACGACGCTCGACACGACGGAAGCGACCACGGAGAAGTCGGACGCCGAGGCCAACCCGGCCGACTGCGGAGCGCCCTCCACCGACGCCAGCGTCTGGTACGACCTCACCCTCCCGGCCGACGACATCGCGCTCGTCGACGTCTCCGCCTCGAACTACGGAGCCGGCGTACTCGTCGTCAACGGCGACCCCGGCTTCTTCAAGTTCGTCACGTGCGGACCCGGCGCCGTCGCGTTCGACGTCACTGCCGGCACCACCTACCACCTCATGATCATCGACGACCAGCAGGACGGCACCGGCAACGGCGGCGACCTGCACCTGTCGGTGACCACCGCCCCGCCGCCGCCGGACCTCTCGGTGACGGTCGACCCCACCGGCTCGTTCGACAAGGCCACCGGCGCCGCGATCATCCACGGCACCGCCACCTGCACCGGCCAGGTCGACTTCGGCGGCATCCTCGCCGACGTGATCCAGAAGGTCGGCCGGGGCGTCGTCTACGGGTTCGGCGAGACCGAACTCGCCTGTGACGGCACCACCGAATCGTGGTCGATCACCGCGATCCCCTCCCTCGGCACCAAGTTCGCCGGCGGCAAGACCGCGACGGTCTCCCTCGCGTACGCCTGTGGCCCCGTCTTCTGCAACGAGTCCTACCAGGAGTACACCGTCCAACTGAAGCACAACGGCTGACCGAGGTACCTCACGTGCGGATCAGGGTTGTGCATGCTTCGGAGGGCTCCGGAAGCATGCACAACCCTGATCCGCACCCGAACACTGCCCATGGGCTAGAGGGGAGTAGGGGTGCGGATGCCCAGCAACGACAGGCCGAGGGTGAGCACCCGGCCGGTGAGGTCGGCCAGCCCGAGCCGCCCGGCCCGGATCTCGGCGGTCGGCGCGCGCAGCACCGGGCATTCCTCGTAGAACGCCGAGTACGCCGTGGCCAGCCCGTGCAGGTAGCCCGCCAGCCGATGCGGCTGCAACGCCGTGGCCGCCGCCGTGACGGCGGACGGGAATCCGAGCAGCTGCAACGCCAGCGCCCGCTCGGACGGCACGTCCAGTGAGAAGGCAGGCTCGACCGCGCCGCCCTTGGCGAGCAGTGATTGGATCCGGGCGTACGCGTATTGCAGGTAGGCACCGGAGTCCCCGGTGAGCGACAGCGCCCGGTCCCAGGCGAAGACGTAGTCTTTCACCCGGTCGGAGGACAGATCGGCGTACTTCACCGCGCCGATGCCGACCGAGTGCGCGACGTCGGGCGTCGGGGCCAGCGCCGCCGCTCGCGACACCGCCTCGTCCAGGAGTGCGGAGAGTTTCACGGAGTCCCCCGCCCGGGTCTTCAGCATCTTGCCGTCCGGGCCGAGGATCGAGCCGAACGCGATGTGCTCGACCTGCCCCGGCTGAACCCAGCCGGCCGCCACCCCCACCGCGAAGACCATCGCGAAATGCTGTTTCTGCGGCGTTCCGACGACATACACGGCCCGCTCGTACGCCCGGCAGCGCCGCCGCAAGGCGGCGAGATCGGTGGCGCTGTAGTTGTAGCCGCCGTCCTCCTTCCGCACGATCACCGGCATCGGCGCGCCGTCCCGCCCGGTGAACCCGTCGGGGAACGCGCACAGCGCCCCATCGCTCTCCCGCAACAGCCCGAGCGCCGACAACTCGTCCACCACATCGGCCAGCTCGTCGTTGTACGTGCTCTCGCCCTGGAAGTCGGCCGCGCTCAGGGTCACGTCCAGCGTGGAGTACACCGACAGGAAGTACTTCTCGGACTCGTCGACCAGCAGCCGCCACAGCCGCCGGGTCGTCTCGTCGCCGGATTGCAGCGCCACGACCCGCAGCTGCGCCCGCCGTTTGAAGTCCGGATCGCCGTCGAACTTCCGCCGCGCAGCCTGATAGAACCCGGTCAGGTCGCCGACCGACAACTCGTGCGCGGCCTCCTGCTCGCCGACGTCCACCAGGTGCTCGATGAGCATGCCGAACGGTGTGCCCCAGTCGCCGAGATGGTTCGCCCGGGTCACGTGGTGCCCCTGGAACTCCAGCAGCCGCACGATCGCGTCGCCGATGACCGTCGACCGCAGATGCCCGACGTGCATCTCCTTCGCCACGTTCGGCCCCGAGTAGTCGACCAGCACCGTCTGCGGCGCTGCCACCGTGGGAACGCCGTGCCGGCTGTCCGCGTACAACTTGAGGAGGAGTGAGTGGACCGCGGAGGTGTGGACGGTGATGTTGATGAATCCCGGCCCGACCACTTCGAGGTCCGCGAGCCCGGCGAGGTCGGCGCGCGCCACGACCTCCGCCGCCACCTCGCGCGGCGCCCGGCCCAGCCCGCGGGCCAGGGCCAACGCGCCGTCTGCCTGGTAGTCGGCGTGCTGGGACCGGCGCACGGCCGGGTCCGCGGTACCGCCCGCGACCTGGTCGAAAGCCGGCCTCAGCCGCGCGGCGAGAAGCTCCTCGATAGACATGCAAACCCCTTGAAGATACGCACAACGGACCGCCCGTCATGGCGGCGAGAGAAGGGTGCGGAAACGGCGTTACTGGGAGAAGTCAGCAAGCCGTGAATCGTCGTCGCGCCGGGCGCAGGGCAGCACGAGAGTGGCTGCGGGCGGCCGAGTACGCGAACATGTCGCCACCCTACCTACTCAGCGGCCTACTTCTCCACCGTGAATGAACCACGAGAATCTGCTACACCGCAGATCGCAGTATGGCGATCAAGCGTGAGGAGATCTCATACTCAAGGCAAGCACCGAAACAGCGAACGCCCGGCGGTCACCGGGCGTCGCTGAGGACCTCACCATCGCGAGGAGGGAGGACCCATCCGATGCCATCTTCCCGCATCCGCAACTCGCTTGCAATGCCCTCCGTCGCGCCGGCTGAGGTCGCCCGACCGAGGAGGGAGTGGATGCCTACCTACTACCGCGGCCCGACCGCCCACGTGACCCACGAGGTCTTCCTCGTCCGAGACCCCGGCGCCGCCTTCGTCATCAGCGAGCTGCGGGACGTGCATGTGGAGGTCTACCGGCACCGCCGGCCGGTGTACGAGCTGCGCGCCGTCTACTACGGCAGGTCGATCTGCTTGTTCTCGACCACAGACGAACGGCTGTTCGGCCAGATCAAGAGAGCGCTTATCCGGGCGCTGGAACACCGGGACACAGTTTGACAACGCGTTGACGACGACGTCTAGCGGGTGACGCAGTCACCTATCTAAGGTGGCTGCGTTATCCCGGATGGCGATATGGCGGGCTGCCGTATCGCACTCGAGCGAAAGGGCCTGACCAGGGCCGATGGCTGTTCAGGGATCACCGGCAGTAGCCCGGCACCGGCTTCGCCTCGCGCTTCGCAAGGCGCGCGAGGTTAGAGAGCTGACGCAGGGTGAGGTCGCGGCCTCTTTGGACTGGTCCCTCAGTAAGCTTCAACGAATCGAGGGCGGGGAGAATTCTGTCTCCCCCACCGACACACGCGCCCTCCTCCAGATCCTCGGCGTCACCGACGCGGCCGTCGTCGACCAGCTCGTGAACGAGGCACGCCAGGCGCGCAAGCGCAGCACCTGGGACGACCCCCGTTATCGCGACTTCCTGACCGGGCCGACGAAGGCGCTCTTCCAGTTCGAGAGCGAAGCGCGCGTCATGCGCGTATTCCACACGATCCTTGTTCCGGGGGTGTTGCAGACGCGAGATCTCGCCGAGCACATCCTCGGCTTCTGGCGCGAGGAACTCGGCCCGAGCGAGCTGGAACTGCGCTTGGAAACGCGATTGACCCGCCGCCAGCACGTCTTCGAGCGCCCCGAGTCGCCGGACTATCGGCTATTGCTCGACGAGTCGGTCCTGCATCGCCTCGTGGGTGGACCCCGGATCTACGCGGATCAGCTGGAGCAATTGCTCGGCGACGCCCACGCGGACCGGATCCAACTGCGTATCGCACCGTTCGAGGTGACCGCCCAGTTCATCGTCGGCCTGCCGTTCACGGTGCTGTCGCTGGACGAATCCGACGGCGGATCATTGCTATATCGCGAAAGCTACTTGGTGGATGAGCTGATCCATGACACTGAGAAGGTCAGCCGTCACATCGAGATATTTGATCAACTCTGGACCCGGAGTTACAGCGGGCAGGAGACCGAGCGCCTGATCGGCGATCAGGTTGACCACCTGCGAAAGAGACTCAGACGCGAAAAGCGCTCGGAGAGTCTCGATCGCTAGGAAACACCACCGTCAGTGCGTGTTTCCACCCACGAGTACGCACTGCGGGCTGGCATCTCATGAGCTAAGACGAAAGGATTCCCGTGGAAACGGAAATGCCGGCATGGAAGCGCAGCACGCGCTGCGATTCGGGTACGTGCGTGGAGGTCGCGTCGCTAAAAGACGGTGTCGTGGTCCGTGACTCCAAGGACCCCGAGGGCCCCGTTCTCCGCTTCACGCACGACGAGTGGCATGCCTTTATTCTCGGCGCACAGCAGCAGGAATTCAACTTCTTCAACTGAATAGCGGGTTTCACCGCCCCGGTGAGAACCCGCAAGGCAAGTCGATCCGGGGCACCAGTGATCATGCACGTTCGTCGGCGATGACGTAGCTCGCCCGCACGGTCGGCGACCCGACCGTGCCAATCCGTAGATGAATGCTTCCGGAGCGTGGCGTCTCCTTCGTACGCTGAGGTCCAGCCTTGGCCGGAGGTGACTCCCATGCCCGCGATCCCCGACCCCCTCCCTTGGCGCAGCTCTCCTCGCTGCGACACCGGTGCCTGTGTCGAGGTGGCCCTCCTCGACGACGAGGTACTGGTCCGAGATTCCAAGGACCGTCAAGGTCCCGTCCTGCGCTTCTCCCGCGCCGAATGGCAGGCGTTCCTCGCCGGCGTACAGGAGGGCGAATTCGACCGTTGAACGAACCGGTTCGCGCGGTGTCGGTGGTATTAGGCATTATTCGTGCGTGACCGCGTACGACGACGCCGTGTTCAGGCCGGCCGCGCTGGAGAGAGCCGCGCTCGACTCCTTGCAGGGGCTCGCCCTCGGTGACGCCTTCGGGCAGACGTGGTTCCGGCCGGAGGGCGACGTCACGGCGATGCTCGCCCAGCGGCGGCCGCAACGCGGGCCCTGGCCGTGGACCGATGACACCGCGATGGCGATCGTGCTGCTCCGGTTGCTCCTCGACAAGGGCCAGGTCGACCAGGACGAGCTGGCGCAGCGGTTCGCCAGCTCCTACCAGTCCGATCCCTACCGCCAGTACGGGCCGTCGATGCACGGCGTACTGCGGGAGATCTTCGAGGGCGAGTCGTGGGCCGAGGTGACCGGCCGGCAGTTCGACGGGATGGGCTCCTGGGGCAACGGCGCCGCGATGCGGGTCGCACCATTGGGCGCATGGTTCGCCCAGGACATGACGCTCGTCGTGGAACAGGCGACGCTGTCCGCTCAGGTCACCCACGCGCATCCGGAGGCGGTCGCGGGCGCGGTCGCCGTCGCGGTGGCCGCGGCGCTGGCGGTCCGCGGCGTCTCCGGGCCTTCGTTGCTCAAAAGCGTCCTCGCGCGTACGCCGGACGGCGAAGTGGCCGCGCGGCTGCGGAGGATCGAGGACGCGCCGTTCTCCCTGCACCCACAGTGGATAGCGTCCACCGTCGGCTCGGGCTGGCAGGTGTCGGCTCCCGACACGGTTCCGTTCGCCATCTGGTGCGCGGCGCGGCATCTCGACGACCTGGCCGACGCGCTCTGGGCGACCATCTCGGCCGGCGGCGACGTCGACACCACGTGCGCCATCGTCGGCGGCATAGTCGGCGCGCGCACCGGGCTTTCCGGCGTACCAGCTGAGTTGCTCGCGGCCCGGGAGCCGCTGCCGGAGTGGGCGGGCCGCGTAGGGTGACCGCCGTGGACGATCAGACGTGGCGTGGCGGGGTGACGGTCAGCTGACCCGCGCGGCGGTCCGCACGACGGTCAGGTGGCGGGCCGGAACGTGATCGGTCAGCCATACGCCGTTCTCGCTGCGGTAGAAGAGCAGGCCCTCGGCCGTCATCGCGGCCGCGTCGACCGCCAGCACCACCGGCGAGCCGTGCCGGGCGCCGACCTTCAGCGCGGTCTCCTCGTCGGCCGACAGGTGCACATGGTGCCGATTACCCCGGACGAGTCCGTCCAGGAAGATCGGGTCCAGGTTGTGCCGGGCGGTGCCGTGGTAGAGCCGATCCGGGGGCGTCACCGGGGCGAGGCCGAGATCGACTTCCACCGAATGCCCCTGGTTGGCCCGGATCCGGTCGCCGTCGATGATGAAGCGGCGCTTGTCGTTGTGGGCGACGACGTACTCCAGATCGTCGCGGGTCATCCGGGTGCCGTGGCGCGCCAAGGCGTGCAACAGCTCGTCCACCCCGACCCAGCCGCCCGCGCCGAGCGTCAGGCCGACGCTGTCCGGCCGGTGACGCAAGACGTACGACAGGCGTTTGCTGGTTCTGACCAGATCCATGAGACCGACGGTAAGAGCGGAATATCACGGCTGTCGCGGCAATTTCCTGGATATTGACTGTAAGGAGATCTGACGGTGACATTTCCCGCCACCCCAGAGGAGGCGATCGCGCTTCAGGAACGCCTGCGTGATCGCGTACGCGTCGATGTCCCGCTGCCGGGGAACCCGGCTTTGGTGGCCGGAGTGGACGTCGCGTACGCCGACTCCGAGGACACCGAAGGGCTGGTCGCGGGCGCGATCGTGATCCTCGACGCGGCCACCCTCGACGTCGTGGAGTCCGCCTCGCTGGTCGGCCGCGCGGAGTTCCCGTACGTGCCGGGGCTGCTCGCCTTCCGGGAACTGCCCACGCTCCTGAGCATCTGGGAAGGACTGCGGCACCGCCCGGACGTCGTGGTCTGCGACGGCTACGGCGTGGCCCATCCGCGCCGGTTCGGGCTGGCCTGCCATTTCGGGCTGCTGACCGGCGTACCCACGTTCGGCGTGGGCAAGACCGCCTTCGTCGGCTCCCACGCTCCCGTCGGCGACGCCCGGGGCGCCTCCGCCGATCTCATGTTCGAGGGCGACGTCGTCGGGCGGGCGCTGCGGACGCGTACGGGGGTCAAGCCGGTCTTCGTCTCGGCCGGGCACCTGATCGACCTCGACGGGGCGTGCTCGGTGACGCTGAGCCTGACCTCCGGCTACCGGCTGCCCGAAACGACCCGGCAGGCCGACCGGCTGTCTCGCGACGCCCTTCGCACCGCCATGTCATGACCGCCGTGCCATGATCGGAACCATGGCGAAGGTGAAACAGCTGCGGCTGGTCGTGACGGCCGACGACTATGACGAGGCGCTGCGGTTCTATCGGGACGTGCTCGGACTGGAACAGGAGGCGGCGTTCGTCAGCGACGGCGGCCACGTCACCATCCTGGACGCGGGCCGGGCCACGCTGGAGATCACCGACCGGCGGCACGCCGAATACATCGACGAGGTTGAGGTCGGCCGTCGCGTCGCCGGACACATTCGGGTGGCGTTCGAGGTCGCCGACTCCGCCACCGTGACGGCCGAGCTACGGCAGGCGGGTGCCGAGGTCGTCGCGGAGCCGACGGTGACCCCGTGGAACTCGCTCAACGCCCGGCTCGACGGCCCAGGAGACCTGCAGCTCACGATCTTTCAAGAGCTGGGCGAACCCGAGTGAGGCTTGCGCAGCGGCACTAGCCTGCGCTCATGGGGCAGCTATTGACGCCGGACGACGTCCGCCAGGTCGCCTTCCGCAAGCCGGCGTTCGGCAAGCGAGGCTATGACGAGGAGGACGTCGACACCTTCCTCGACGCGGTCGAGCACACGGTCACCGCGCTCTACGACGAGATCGCGCGGCTGCGCGCCGCCGCCGGCGAGTACGCGGGGCCACCGAGACCGTCCACCGGCGACGGCGCCGTCCTGGCCGAACTGAGCCAGATCCGGGGAGCCCTGGCCCGCATCGAGGCCGCTGTCGGTCGCCAGCCCGGCGGCAGCCCGCTGTTCTGACGGCCTTCGAGTGGGAACGGCGGGGCCGCGGACGACCGCGACCCCGCCGAGGAACTGGATCAGGCGCCCCAGGTGGGCCGCAGCGGCATCCCGCTGGACTGGTCGGCGTGCAGCTTCACGCCCAGCACCTGATGCAACTGGATGTTGTTGCGCTCGAACCCGATCTGGCAGCCGACCAGATAGAGCCGCCACGTCCGCGCCCGTGCCTGCCCGACCTCGGCGACCGCCTCGTCCCAGTGCTCGTCGAGGTTGGCCGACCACGCGTTCAGCGTCATCGCGTAGTGCTCGCGCAGGTTCTCCTCGTGGCGTACCTCGAAGCCGACGTCGTGCATCTGCGACACGAGATGGCCGACGCCGTGCAGCTCGCCGTCCGGGAAGATGTAGCGGTTGATGAACTGCCGCTCCCGGATCGCCGGCTCCAGGTTGTTGGGCCGCGTGATGCAGTGGTTGAGCAGCCGCCCGCCCGGCCGCAACCGGCTGTAGAGGCTGCCGAAGTAGCCCGGCAGCTGGGCGCGCCCGATGTGCTCGGTCAGGCCGATCGAGCTGATCGCGTCGAACTGCTCCTCGCGCACGTCCCGGTAGTCCAGATGCCGGATCTCGGCCAGCTCGGTCAGCCCGGCGTCGGCGATCGCCTTCTGACCCCACTCGGCCTGCCGCCGCGACAGCGTCACGCCGACGGCGCGTACGCCGTAGTGCTGGGCGGCGTGGATGACCATCCCGCCCCAGCCGCAGCCGACGTCGAGCAGCCGCATGCCGGGCTCGAGGCCGAGCTTGCGCGCGACGAGGTCATGCTTGGCCCACTGCGCCTCTTCCAAGGTGGACGTCGCGGTCGGATAGACGGCGCAGGTGTACGCCATCGACGGGCCGAGGATCCACTCGTAGAACTTGTTGGAGACGTCGTAGTGGTGGGCGATGGCGGCCTGGTCGCGGGCCTTGGAGTGACGCCGGCCCCGGAGCTTGACCTCCATCGGCGGGATCGGCGGCGGCCTGAGCAGCTTCAGCCCGCCCAGCTCCCGCAGCGCCCGGAACCGGGCCGGCCAGGACATGTCGAAGTCCAGGTCGGTCAGGCTGGTCATGGCGGTGTAGAGGTCGCCCTGGACCTCCAGGTCACCGCTGATGTAAGCGCGGGCCAGGCCGAGGCTCCCGGCGGCCGTCGCGATGTAGTTCAGTGCCCGCGGCGATCTGATCTCGACGGTGACCGGCGCGTCGGCGTTTCCTCCGCTGCTGCCGTCGAACGCCGTGATCCGTACGCCCGGCGCCCGGCCCAGGAAGGAGCCGACCGCGTTCGCTACACCCATGTTTCCCCCTTCACCCCATCCGCACGCACTTCTCATAGAGATCCGGCAGCCGGCGCTCACCGTCGTACGCCGCCTTGACGGCCGCGTACTTCTCGCCGTTGTAGAGCCGCCAGAACTCGTCCTGGTCGTAGTGAACCGTCGAGTAGAGCGACTTATGCCCGCCCGCCGCGGTCACCGCCTCCTCGATCAGCCGGTTGTGGAAGCCGTCGGCTTGACCGGGCTGAAGGTCCACCGTCGACCAGAAGCCGACGTTGACGTAAAGCTCACCGGGTTCGAGCGGATACAACGGCCACGCCTGGCCGGAGCGCAGCCGCAGCGGGCACAGCCAGACCGGCTCGATGCCGATCTCCCGGTGGAAGAAGTCCATGAACTTCGGCCCGGCCGTCACCGGGACCTCGACGTCCTGGATCACGGCCTCCTGCGCCGGCTGCTTGCGCAGCCGGGCCAGCCGCGCCGTCAGCTGGTGCCGCCGGTCGAACGCGACGATCTTCCGGTAGACGTCCGACCGCCGGTAGCGCTGTGGCCACAGCCTGCGAATCCTCGGATTCTGTACGCCGAAGGCACGTGAGCACCAGAACCAGTCGGTGTCCCACCGCCAGATGTAGTCGTGCACGGTGAGGTGGTCGACCGACCGTTCGCGCAGCGACTTGTAGTACACCGACATCCCGGTGTAGTCGCTGACCGTGCCGGTGCCGTCCGGCAGGACGTCGGTGAACCGGGCGAGCGTCAGATACATCTCGTCCGGCCCGAACACGGTGCCGTCGATGAAGTCGACCGGCCGGCCGTCGTGCTCGCCGGCGGCGCAGATCTCGGCCATCGCCGCCCAGCACGCCTCGGCCTCGTCGAACTTGAGATGCCGCAGCTCGACATAGGGCTGCACCGGCTCCAGCTCGATCTTCAGCCGCAGCGAGTAGCCCAGCGTGCCGTAGGAGTTCGGGAACGCGCGGAACAGCTCCGCGTGCTCGTTGTCGGCGGTGGCCGTCACGATCCGGCCGTCACCGGTCATGATCTCCATCTCGAGCACCGACTCGTGCGGCAGTCCGTTGCGGAACGAGGTCGACTCGATCCCGAGCCCGGCCACCGCCCCGCCGAGGGTGATCGTCTTGAGCTGCGGCACGACGAACGGCATGAGCCCGTGCGCCAGCGTCGCGTCGACGAGCTTCTCGTAGGTGACCATGCCCTGCACGTCGGCGGTCCGGGTCACCGGGTCGACGCTGAGCACCTCACTGAAGGAGTTCACATCCAGCCCCGGCGCCGACGGCTTGCCGGAGGAGGAGAAGCGGAACAGATTCGACGTCTTCTTGGCGAGCTTCACCGGAGCGCCCGGTGGCAACGCCTCGTACGCCGAGAGCAGCGCGCGTTTCGCGCGGTCATGTTCGGCGTACCGATCGGTAGGTCCTCCCACGAACGAACCCTAACCGCGTCCCCCGACACTTGTCAGGTGATTTGAACCGGTCAATGTCGAGTGATGATCATCACGCACCGGATCAGCCCTCCGGCCGTAACCGGTCGGGATCGACCGCCCGTTCCGGGAACCGCCGGAGGTATTCGTTCTCCAACTCGACCATCCGCTCGGTGTGGTGGGCCAGCGCCTGGGGCGAGCCGTGCAGGAACGTGTCATGCCGGGTCCGGTGCAGGCTCTCCAGCTCCTTGAACAACTCGCCGTCGCTGAGGTCCTGGGCGGGAATCGCCCCGGTCAGCTCCGTGGTGGTGACCTCGTCCATGGCGCTGCCATACCCGCCCCCGCCAGCCGCTAATCCCGGCCCGCCCGACGCCGAGTTGATCACCCGGTGAGGGAGTTGATCAGGGCGCTGCGGACACGACACGCCGGTTGATCACGACCGTTAGTTCATGATCGCGCGGAAAGCCACGGGAGGCGAGCGGGGGCGGAGGGGTGGGGTCAGGCGGTGGCTAGGGCGGTGGCGGGGGTGACTCGGGCGGCGCGTACCGCTGGGTAGAGGCCGGCGATGCCGCCGATGATCAGGGTCGCGCCGAGTCCGCCGAAGGTGGCGTAGAGCGGCATGACCGAGGGCCAGTCCCGGGTGGCGGCGTACACCCCGGTGACGAGGATGCCCAGAGCCACCCCGCCGCCGCCGCCGAGCAGGCTGAGCAGCAGCGATTCGGCGAGGAACTGGAGGCGTACCTGGCCTCGGGTGGCGCCGAGGGCGCGGCGCAGGCCGATCTCGGAGCGTCGTTCGAGGACGGAGATGACCATCGTGTTGGCCACGCCGACGCCGCCCACGAGCAGGGCGACGCCGCCGAGCCCGAGCAGCAGTCCGGTCAGCGCCGAGTCGGTCGCCTGTTTGGCGGCGAGCGCGTCGGACGGGCGGGAGACCGCGACCTCGTTCGGGGCCGCCGGGTTCGCCGTCGGCCCGAGGACCGATCTGACCTGCGCGATCTGGCTTTCCACCGCGCGTACGTAGATCTTGGTGGGGTGGCCGTCGAACCTGGCGAACTGCTGGGCCGAGGCCCAGCCGATGAGCGCCGCGCTGTCCAGTTCGGGCGCGAGGGGTACCGGATTCAGGACGCCCACTACGGCGTACCACTGCTGGGAGAGCCAGACCAGCGCGCCGGGTGACCGGATGTCGAGTCGCGCGGCGGCGCGGGAGCCGAGGACGACGGCCGGGACCCGCGCGGTGGCGTCGGTGAGCCACGAGCCGGTGCGGAGTGTGGCGCGGACCGTGCCGGGCAGGTCTTTGTCGACGGCGAGGACCGAGATGCTGCCGGTCTCCCCCGGCGGGATGTGATCGTTGCGGTAGACGGCGGTGTCCACGAGGCCGGTGGCCGCGACCGCCTCGACCGGGGCGATCCGCCCGACCATCGCGGTGGCCGAGACCGGGAGTTTCGCGTCGTCGCCGCCGAGGGTGCTGCCGGGCGCGACGGTGAGCAGGTTCGTGCCGAGTCGGCTGAGTGTGCGGTCGAGGTCGGCGCGGCTGGACGAGGAGATGCCGACGACCGCGAGCATCGCGCCGATGCCGATGGCGATGCCCAGCGCGGACAGGAACACCCGCAGCGGCCGGGACCGCAGGCCGCTCGCGCCGAGCCGGGCGACGTCGGCCGGGCTCAACCTGGTCATGACGCTCCTGACAGTTGGTGGGAGTCGTGCACGATCCGCCCGTCGCTCAGCTCGACCCGCCGGGGCAGCTGTTCGGCGAGTTGGCGGTCGTGCGTGATGACGACGACCGTCGTGCCGGCCGCGTGCAGGTCGGTGAGCAGCCCGAGGACGGTCGTGCCGGAGGCGCTGTCGAGGTTGCCGGTCGGCTCGTCGGCCAGCAGCAGCACCGGCTCCCCCACGATCGCCCGCGCGATCGCGACCCGTTGCCGCTCGCCACCCGAGAGCTGGTTCGGCAGGTGGTCCAGCCGGTGCGAAAGACCCACGCTCCGCAGCGCCTCCTCGGCCCGGTTCCGCCGGGCTCGCTGTGGGACCCCGGCATACAGCAGCCCGTCGGCCACGTTGTCCCGCACTGGTACGCCGGAAGCCAGGTGGAACTGCTGGAAGACGAAGCCGATGACGTCGGCCCGGAGCCGGGACAGCTGCTTGTCCGGCAGTACGCCGACTTCGCGCCCGTCGATGCGTACGCTGCCGGTGGTCGGGCGGTCGAGGGTGCCGAGCAGGTTGAGCAGGGTGGACTTGCCGGACCCGCTGCGGCCGACGATGCCGACCAGTTCACCCCGTTCGATGGTGAGGTCGACGTCGGCGAGGGCGGAGACCCCGCCCGGATAGACCTTCGACACGTTCCGCAGCTCGACCGCGGGCGTGCTCATGCTCATGCTGGGACCCTGACCGTCGTGCCCTCGGCTACGCCGCTGCCGGTGATCTCGACCCGGCCGCCCGCGAACAAGCCCACCCGGACCGCCACCACGGTGGACTTCCCGCCGTCCACGACCTCCACGCCGTAGCCGCCTTCGGCGAGGGCGAGCAGGGCCGCGATCGGCACGGTCAGCACGTCCTTGCGTTCCTGGGCGGCATGGCGGACGGTGACCGTGCCCCGGTCGAGGCGGCCGAGCGCCTGCTGGTCGGCGACCGCGACGAGAATCGTCACGCTGGGACCGTGGCCCTCCGACTCGGGCGCGTCTCCGATCGAGTCGACCTTGCCTTCGGCCGTCGTCCCGTCGGGCAGCTCGATCGTGACCTTCGCGGCGCGTACGGCCCAACCGGCGTCGGCGGTCTGCGCCGACACGGTGATCATCTTCGTTGTTCCGGTCGCCGACACCACGTCGCCCGGGCTGGCCGCGCCCAGCCGGACGAGCTGCTGAGCGACACGGACGGCGGCGGGGGCGTACACGACCTGACCGGCCGCGACGACGCCTGTCTCGGGCAGGCCGAGGTCGGCCTGCCAGCGTTTGACCGCCGTCGTGGTGGACGCCGAGAACTCCTTGTCGACGGTGAACCCGGTGTAGCCGAGCGCTTTCAGGTTGGTCTCGAACTGGGCGACGTCGGCGCCTTCGACGCCGGCCTGCAGATCCCGATACATCGGCAGCTGTCCGTAGAGGAGGACCACGGGCTTGTCGTCCACGCGGACGAACGGCTTGCCCCGCGTGATTGTCGTGCCCGGCGTAGCGAGCCAGGTCACCGTGCCCGCCGCAGTGCTCGCGATCGGCTGGGCCAGGCCGAAGCCCATCTGCCCGTCCATCGTCACCCAGCTGACCAGAGTCTCCCGCTTGACCGGCACGTTCTCGGCCCGGCTCGGCTCGGTCCCGGCCGCGTCGGGCGTACCGCCGCCGAAGCCGACCGAGGCCCAGGCCGCCGCCCCCGCCACGACGGCGACGGCGACGGCCACGACGACGGAGCGCCTCATCCCTGGGCCTTGCTGGGATCGGTCCGCACGCCCCCGTTGATGATCGGCGAGCAGATGACCTGCGCCCGGAGATCGGCGTCCGAACCGCTTCCGGCATACGGCCCGTCCTCGGGGTAGTACCCGTCCGGACCCGGGTCGGGGAACTCTGGCATCCCGTTGTCCCGCATGCACTTGGCGTACTTGCGGGCGTTCTCGATCTCCTCGGCGGTCAGGACCGTCTTCTCCTGCAACTCCGCCGGCACCGGTGGCAGCAGACCGCCGCACTTCTGCTGACCGGCGCGGAACTTCGGGTCCGCCTTGAGTTTGCGCAGGTCGCCTTCGAACGTGTACCGGCCTTTGGCGTCGGGGTCGGTGACTTTCAAGCCCTCGGCCCGCAGGCACGTCACATACACCCGGACTGCCTCCACGTACGCGCCGACGACGTCGGAGGTCGGGGCGACGGTCGGGCTGCCGCCCGCGCTCGCCACCTTCGGGTCTTCACCGCTCTGGCCGCACCCGGCGAGCGCGGTCGCGAGCGCCGCCACCGCGAGGATTCGTGTGATCTTCACGGCGACGGACGCTAGGGCCCCGGTCATGAAGATCTTGTGAAGAACCTGTGCGGGCGGCATGCGGCGCTGTTGCCGCAGCTACCGGCCATGTTCACGGCCCGCATAAGGTGGCCCGCATGGGAGCGCGCGTACTGGTGGCGGAGGACGACCGCAAGCAGGCCGACCTGCTGCGGGTCTACCTCGAACGGGAGGGGCACAGCGTGCTCGTGGTCGGCGACGGCCGGGCCGCGCTCGACCGGAGCCGGGCGTACCGGCCGGACCTGGTGGTGCTCGACGTGATGATGCCGCTGGTCGACGGGTTGGACGTGTGCCGCATCCTGCGAGCCGAGTCCGACGTGGCGATCCTGCTGCTGACCGCGCGCAGCGCGGAGGACGACTTGTTGCTCGGCCTCGACATCGGCGCCGACGACTACATGACCAAGCCGTTCAGCCCCCGGGAGCTGACCGCCCGCGTACGCG
Organism: Hamadaea flava; assembly: GCF_024172085.1. NCBI lineage: Bacteria > Bacillati > Actinomycetota > Actinomycetes > Micromonosporales > Micromonosporaceae > Hamadaea > Hamadaea flava. The sequence continues at coordinate 2,446,165 of NZ_JAMZDZ010000001.1, forward strand.
CGCTGCTGCGCCGGTCCGGGCGGATCTCGTCGCCGGAGGAAGAGGTGCTGACGGTCGGCGAGCTGACCGTCGACCCCGGCCGGTTCGAGGTACGCGTCGCCGGCCGCCCGGTCGCCGTGACCGCCAAGGAGTTCGGCATCCTGCAAGTGCTGGCGGCCGAACCGGGCCGGGTCTTCACCCGCGCCCAGATCATCGACCGGGCGTTCGGGTTCGACCACTACGTCGAGGAGCGGACGGTCGACGCCCACGTGATGAACCTGCGCCGGAAGATCGAGGACGATCCGGCCGCGCCGCGCTACGTCCAGACCGTGTACGGCCGTGGCTACCGGATCTCGCCGGGCTCGCCGGGCTCGCCGGGGCAGGTCGCGGCATGAGTTTCCGGCTGCGGGTCCTCCTGCTGACGGTGGTGCTGGTGGCGACGTCGTCGGCCGCCACCGCCTGGTTGACCCTGCAACAGGCCAACCAAGCCCTGACGAGCTACGTCGCGGCCAGCCATCGCGACGTCGAGGACGCGGTCGCCGAGCTGGCCGCCTATGGGCGTACGCATCCGACCTGGTCCGGCGTCGAGAATCCGGTGCGGACCCTGGCCGGACGGCTCAACCAGCGCATCCGCGTGGTCGCCGATTCCGGGGCCGTCCTCGCCGACTCCGACGTGCTCGCCGGCCGGACCGCCCGGCCGACCGTCGGCGCTCCGTCGCTGGTGGATGCCCGCCCGGTCGTCGGCTTCCCGTCCGGCTTGGACGCATACGGCCGATTCCGATTCGTCATGACCGTCGCGGACAACTTCTACCGCGGCTGGATCATGACGGCCTGCGCCGCCGAAGCCGGTGCCGACGTACGTGTCGTCGAGACCAAGGGCAAGCCGCCGTACTTCGAGATGATCGGCGGTGCGGAGGCGACCCGCAGCGCATGCAACCGCCGAGCCAAAGAATCCGACCGGCCGCGGGGGCCGATGGACACCCGGGGCAAGGAGTGCCTGAATCGCGACGAGGACGGCTCCTGTCTGATCGGGTTGCTGAACGAGGACCTCGCGGCGTACGCCCCAAAGCCCGTCCAGGTCTATCTCGGCGCGCTGGACGAGGTCCCGGCCCGGGGCATCCCGGCGCGGGCCATCGGCCTGGCAGCGGCTGCGGTCGTGCTGGTCACCGCGGTGAGCGCCGTCCTGCTGAGCCGCCGGGTGCTGCGGCCCATCGGCGCGCTCACCACCGCCTCCCGCGCGATGGCGACGCAGGGCCGGGCCGACCCCGTCCCGGTCACCGGCCACGACGAGCTGGCGGAACTGGCGCGGGCCTTCAACCGCATGGCCGGGTCGCTGGCGGCCAGCGAGGAACGGCAGCGACAGCTCATCGCCGACGTGGCCCACGAACTGCGTACGCCCCTGGCGAACCTGCGCGGCTATCTCGAGGCGCTCGAAGACGGCGTGATGCCGCCGAGCCGCGAGCTGTTCGCCTCCCTGCACGAGGAAGCCCTGTTGCAGCAGCGCATCGTGGACGACCTGCAGGACTTGGCGATGGCCGAGGCCGGCGTGCTCGCGTACCACCGGACGACGGTGGATATCGCCGAGCTGGCGGAGACCGTGCGGACGGCCCATGCCGCCGTCGCCGAGGCGGCCGGGCTGAGTGTGGAAGTGCGCACCGACGGCGAACCGACCGTGTACGCCGACCCGGACCGGCTTCGCCAGGTCTTGGGCAACCTCCTCCGCAACGCGATCACCGCGACCCCGGCCGGCGGCCGGATCACCCTGACCGTCACGGCGGACGGCTCGGCCGCAACCGTGGCGGTGAGCGACACGGGACGCGGGATCGCGTCCGCCGATCTGCCGCACGTGTTCGACCGGCTCTGGCGGGCCGACCCGGCCCGGAAACGCGGCGGCAGCGGCCTCGGGCTGGCCATCGCCCGGCAACTCGTCAGCGACCACGGCGGCACGATCGACGTGACGAGCACGGTCGGCGTCGGCACCACCTTCACCGTCCGCCTCCCCCACCCCACTTGATAGCTGCGGATCACGGTTACGCATGCCTCCCATGGGTTCGGAGGCATGCGTAACCGTGATCCGCGGGAAATGCGAGTCCGCGCAGTACGCTGAATCGCATGGCAGGACCCATCGCCCTGGTCGGCTCCGGCGAGTACACCGACGCCATGTTCGACGTCGACAAGCACCTGCTCGACGGGCGTCCGCGGCGGTACGTCCAGATCCCGACGGCCGCCGCGCCCGAGGGCGACGGCAGCCTGAACCGCTGGATCTCGCTGGGCCAGCGGCATGCCGAGAAGCTGGACGCCCAGCCGGTGCCGCTGGTCGTGCGTACCCGGCAGGACGCCGAGGATCCCGCGTTCGTCGAGGAGCTCACCCGGGAGACGCCCGGCCTGATCTACTTCTCCGGCGGTAATCCGCTCTACCTCACCGAGACCTTCCGCGACACGAAACTGTGGGCGGCCATCGTCACGTTGTGGGAGAACGGCGCCGCGCTGGCCGGGTGCAGCGCGGGGGCCATGGCCTTCGGCGGCTGGGTCCCCGACATCCGGCATCCCACCAAGGCCGGCGCGCCCGGTCTGGGGCTGGTGCCGGGGTTGCGGGTGTTGCCGCACTTCGACAAGTTCCTGGGCCGGATGCCGAATCTGATGCTGCGGCCGCTGCTGCGACCCCGCGAGGGCATGAGGACGCCGGGGAGCCTCTCGGGTGAGCCGCCAGAAGTGCGGTCAGTCGGGATCGACGAGGACACCGCGCTGGTCGGCGACGGCCGCGAGTGGACCGTCTGGGGCCGATCGCAGGCGTGGCTGCTCGACGGCGGACATCGCGAGGGCATCGCGTCAGGTTCCGCCGTGACCCTGTAACGGTCTGCGGAAACCGGACAGCTACCCATTGCGCGAACCAGATGCCCTGGTAGGGTCGGTCCACAACGGACTCACACATCTCGAAACGTTGTGAGAATCGCGATGACACCTGCCGCCTTGCGGGGGCGCGAGTGTCGCGCGGGAGTAATATCACCGCGTTCGACGTCAGGTCCGCAAGGACAACCCACTACCGGCGGTGATCGATGGTCTCCGGACTTCGCGAAGACGGCAGCAGCCCCGCTTACGCCGTGCCGACCTCTTTGAAGGTCGTCGTCGCGGGCGGCCTCGGCGCCGGCAAGTCCACCCTGGTCGGTTCGGTCAGCGAGATCACGCCGCTGCACACCGAAGAGGTCTACACCACGAAGGACCCGCGCACCGGCGTACGCCGATCGAGCACGGTGACGATGGACTTCGGCTGGCTCACCTTCGACGAGGATCTCGTCCTCTACCTGTTCAGCGCGCCGGGCCAGGAAGGCCTGTGGCCGCTGTGGGACGAGGTCGCGCTAGGCGCCCTCGGGGCGATCGTGCTCGCCGACACCAACCGGCTGAGCGACTGCTTCGCCGCCATCGACTACTTCGAGCAGCGCGGCACGCCCTTCATGATCGCGGTCAACCCGTTCTTCGGCCGTCAGTCGTTCGACCTGCCGACCGTGCGGGCCGCGCTCGCGCTGCGGCCGGGCGTACCGGTCGTCCAGTGTGACGTCCGCGACCCGCGCGCCGGCCGCGAGCTGCTGGTGACCTTGATCGAGCACGTCCACACCCGGACCATGGCCGAGGCAGCCGCTTAGCGGCGAAAGCGCCCCTTCGGCGGGGTAATCTGGCGATCATGAGTGAGCACTTCGACGTCGTCGTGCTGGGCGCCGGGCCCGGCGGATACACCGCGGCGGTCCGCGCCGCCCAACTGGGCAAGAAGGTCGCCGTCGTCGAGGAACGCTTCTGGGGCGGCGTGTGCCTCAACATCGGCTGCATCCCGTCGAAGGCCCTGCTCCGCAACGCCGAGCTGGCGCACATCTTCCGGGACGAGCAGAAGCTGTTCGGCATCCAGGTCGAGGGCACGGTGAAGTTCGACTACACGGCGGCGTTCGAGCGCAGCCGCAAGGTCGCCGACGGCCGGGTCAAGGGCGTCAACTTCCTGATGAAGAAGAACTCGATCACGCAGTACAACGCGCGCGGCACCTTCCTCGACGACCACACGCTGCAGGTCGGCGACGAGCGGATCACGTTCGACAACTGCATCATCGCCACCGGATCGGTGACCCGCCTGATCCCCGGCACCCGGCTCTCCGAGCGCGTCGTGACCTACGAGGAGCAGATCCTCACCGACCAGCTCCCCGGGAGCATCATCATCGCCGGGGCCGGCGCGATCGGCGTCGAGTTCGCGTACGTCCTGCACAACTACGGGGTCAAGGTCACCATCGTCGAATTCCTCGACCGGCTCGTCCCGCTGGAGGACGAGGAGGTCTCGGCCGAGCTGGCCAAGCGCTACAAGCGCATGGGCGTCGAGATCCACACCGGCACCCGGGTCGACGCGATCGAGGACAGCGGCCCCAAGGTCCGCGTGACGGTCACCAAGGACGGGCGACAGCAGGTGCTCGAGGCCGACAAGGTGCTCCAGGCCATCGGCTTCGCGCCCCGCGTCGAGGGTTACGGTCTCGAGAAGGCAGGGGTACGCCTGACGCAGCGCGGCGCGATCGACGTCGACGGCCGGTGCCGGACGAACGTCCCCCACATCTACGCCATCGGGGATGTGACCGCGAAGCTCATGCTGGCGCATGCCGCCGAGGCGATGGGCATCATCGCGGCCGAGACGATCGGCGACGCGGAGACGATGGAGCTGGACTACGTCATGATCCCGCGGGCGACCTACTGCCAGCCGCAGATCGCCAGCTTCGGGTGGACCGAGGCGCAGGCCCGCGAGCGTGGCTTCGACGTCAAGGTCGCGAAGTTCCCGTTCTCCGCCAACGGCAAGTCCAACGGGCTCGGCGACACGGTCGGCTTCGTCAAGGTCATCAGCGACGACAAGCACGGGGAGATCCTCGGCGCGCACCTGATCGGCCCGGAGGTGACCGAGCTGCTGCCCGAGCTGACCCTGGCCCAGCTCTGGGATCTGACCGTGCACGAGGTCGCCCGCAACGTGCACGCCCACCCGACCCTCGGCGAGGCGGTCAAGGAGGCGATTCACGGCCTGTCCGGCCACATGATCAACATGTGATCGGTAGAGTCGGGGACGTGGAGACCGCGATCCTGGGGCGTACCGGCCGCATCGTCGGCAAGGTCGGGCTCGGCGCCTGGCAGCTGGGCGCCGACTGGGGCGAGGTCGCCGAGGACGACGCGGCCGAGGTGCTCGGGGCCGCCGTCGACTCCGGCGTCACCTTCATCGACACGGCCGACGTCTACGGCGACGGCCGCAGCGAGCAGATCGTCGGGAGGTTCGTCCAGGACCGCCCGGGGCTGACCGTGGCGACCAAGATGGGCCGTCGGGTGCCGCAGGAGGTGTCGGCGTACACATTGGACAACTTCCGGCGCTGGACCGACCGGTCCCGGGAGAACCTCCAGACGAACACGCTCGACCTGGTCCAGCTGCACTGCCCGCCGACCCCGGTGTACGCCTCCGACGCCGTCTACGACGCCCTGGACACGCTGGTCGCCGAGAAGCGGATCGCGGCGTACGGGGTGAGCGTGGAGACCTGCGACGAGGCGCTGACCGCGATCGCCCGGCCCAACGTGGCGACCGTGCAGATCATCCTCAACGCCTTGCGGCTCAAGCCGCTGGAGCGCGTACTGCCCGCCGCTCAGGCGGCCGGGGTCGGGATCATCGCCCGGGTGCCACTGGCCAGCGGGCTGCTGTCCGGGCGATACGACGAGCACACGACGTTCGCCGCGAACGACCATCGGAACTTCAACCGGCACGGTGGGGCCTTCGACGTCGGCGAGACCTTCTCCGGCGTGCCGTTCGAGGTCGGGCTGGAAGCCGTCGGCCGGCTGCGGTCGCTGGTGCCGGCCGGTGCGACGATGGCGCAGTTCGCCTTGCGCTGGATCGTCGATCAGCCCGGGGTCAGCGTCGTCATCCCGGGAGCCCGCTCATCCGAGCAGGCCCACGGTAACGCCGCCGCTGCCGATCTCGCGCCGCTGAGCGCCGAGGCGCAGCAGGGTGTCGCCGAGGTCTACGACGAACTGATCCGGCCACTCGTGCACAACCGCTGGTAACGGGCCACCCTAAGCGAGACCCGCCGGTAGCGGGTGGGATTGGACAAACCCGGGATTCGGCGTACTGAAGGTGGCAGCGTCACCATCGCTATGACGATCCTGACTCTCGGGGTGGCCGTCGCCCAGGCGCTTCTGCCGGCCGCGGCCCCAGTCTCCGCACCCGCAGCAGCCGTCCCGGACGCGCCGGTCCAGGTCGCCTTGGAGACCCAGTCCGCCGGCGCGAACACGGTCTACCAGATCGTGCTGACCAACACCTCGGCGCTGCCGATGACCACCACCGTGATCCAGCGTATGCCGGACGGCACGACCAGTCTGGTCGCCGACGGCGCGAAAGTGGACGGTGACCGCGTGGTCTGGTCGGCGAAGGTGGCGCCGAAGGCGCAGACCACGCTCCAGAGCTCTGGTGCGCTGCCCGTGCCACACGCGTCCGAGCCGGCCACTGCCTGCGTCAACGACGCCGCGTCGGGGCGCCTGCTCGACTGCGCCGCCGCCGACGTCGTCGCGGTGGCGGGTCCGGAAGCGCCCTGGTGGCGCCGTTGGCTGCCGTTCGTGGCCCTGGTCGCCGCGCTCGGCGTACTCGTCTGGTTGGGCCGGCGAGCCTGGCAACGCCGCGCGGCACGACCGGCCCGCGAAACCCGGCCCGCCGACGAAGCGCGAACGATCCGCGAAGCGCAACCGGAGCGGCCCAGTCGAGAGCCCGCCTGGTGGGTGCCCGTGGGCCTGGCCGCGGTCGCGGTGATCGTGGTGAGCGCGGTGGCGTTGCTGGTGTTCGTGCCGCGGATGGCGGCCGCGGTGGAGAACGCGCAGGGCGTGCGGGCACACGCTTGGAACGGGCCGCAGTCCGAGGCCGAGGTGGGTCAGGAGGCGTCCGACGGGACCGCCCACTTCACGATCTACTCGGCGAGCTGCACCAAGGGCAAGACCACGACGTGCGATGTCACCCTGTCGATCCGAGCCGGTGACCAGCCCGTTCAGCTCTATCGGACCATGCAGCGGTTGTACACATCGGACAAAACCTGGGTCGAGCCGGATCCGGCCGCCGTCCTCGCGGCCAACTACGGCGACCCCTTCACCCTCGCCGTCCCGCCCGGGCTGGAACGCGTGATGGCGCTGCGGTTCAGCCTCCCGGCCGGCGCGCAGCCGGACCGGCTCGAACTCCACGACGGAGCCTTCGCCGGAGGGATTTACCTGAACCTGGAATGATGTCGCGATGGCGCACTACAAGCCCACCGACGGCATCGTCGTGGTCACCGGCGGAGCAAGTGGCATCGGCCTGGCCCTGGCCCAGCGGTTCGCCGCGGACGGGGCCAGAGTCGTGCTGGCGGACCTCGACGGCGCTCGCGCCGCTCGGGCGGCGTACGCCCTCGGCGAGGGACACGGCGGGATCGGGCTCGACGTCACCGACGAAGAGGCCGTGGCCCGCGCGGTCGACCGCATCGAGGACGAACTCGGACCGATCGGGATCTGGTGCTCGAACGCGGGCGTGGCCACGCCGCCCGGGCTCGGCACCGACTCCGACTGGGAACTGGCCTGGGGCGTCCACGTCCTCGCCCACCTGTACGCCGCGCGTACCGTGCTGCCGCGGATGGTCGAACGGGGCCGCGGGCACTTCCTCGTCACCGCCTCCGCCGCCGGGCTGCTGACCGAACTCGACGTCGCGGCGTACGCCGTCAGCAAGCACGGCGCGGTCGCGCTCGCCGAATGGCTCGCCATCCGCTACGGCGGCGACACCGGCGTCACCTTCTCCTGCCTGTGCCCGCAAGGCGTGCGTACGCCGTTGCTCGACGGCGCGCCCGCGGACTCCGCGACGCTCGCCGCCGCCCCGCTGCTGGAGCCGGCCGAGGTCGCCGACCGGGTCGTGGAGGCCATCGACGAGGGGCGGTTCCTGATCCTGCCGCATCCCGAGGTCGCCCAGTACTCGCTGAACCGGGTCACCGACACCGATCGCTGGCTCGGCGGGATGCGCAAGCTCTACCGCCGCCTCCACCCCTGACCCCCCACCCGCCCCCTTGCCCACCGCCCCCTTGCCCACCCGCCCCCTTGCCCCCTTGCCCCCTTGCCCACCCGCCCCCTTGCCCACCCGCCCCCTTGCCCCCGCCCACAGTAACCGATTACCATCGCCTCCGATCTGCTGCAGATCACGGATACGCATGCTTCCGGCCGCCAAGATCGCATGCATATCCGTGATCTGCCGCTAACGGGAGCGCCGCTAACGGGAGCGCCGCTAACGGGAGCGCCGCTAACGGGAGCGCCGCTAACGAGAGCGCCGCTGACGGGAACGCCGCTGACGGGAACGCCGCTGACGGGAACGTCGCCGGTCGGGCAAGGGACGAGGAGCCGAGTGCCGCACGTGATCGTCTTCGGGGTGGACGGCGTACGCCTCGACACCCTCGCCGCCGCGCACACCCCGCGCATCGACGCCGTCGCCGAGGCCGGGTTCTTCAGCTCCTTCGAGGTCAGCACGTCCGCGCCGGTGTTGTCCGGCCCGTGCTGGACGACGGTGGCCACCGGCATGTGGCCGGAGGCGCACGGGGTCTTCGGCAACAAGTTCGCCGGGAATCGGCTGGCCGTCTTCCCGGATTTCCTGACGCTGGCCAAGCGCGCGGGACTCCGCACGTACGCCGCCCTGACCTGGGCGCCGCTGGCGACCGGCACGTCCGGCGGACCGCTGTTCACCGACCCGACCCGGCTCTCGTACGCCGACGGCGAAGCGCTCGGGCACGCCGAGGCCGATCAGCTCGTCGTCGACGACGCCACCCGTACGCTCAGCACCGGCGCGTACGACGCCGCGTTCGTCTACATCGGAGCGCCCGACGAGGTCGCGCACGCCGTCGGCACGGGCCCCGAGTACCTCGCCGCCGTCGAGCGGGCGGACGCCCAGATCGGCCAGGTCCTCGACGCCGTCGCCCACCTCGACGACCTGACCGTCATCGTGGTCACCGATCACGGCCATCGGGACGAAGGCGGCCACGGTGGGCGTACCACTTGGGAGAAGCAGGCCTGGATCGCGGCGAGTGGGCCCAGTGTCCCAGCCGACGCGGCGCGGGTGTGCCACGCGGACGTCGCACCGCACGTCCTGGCGGTGCTCGGCCAGGACGTGAGCACGATGGCCGGCGTTCCGTTCGGCCGGCGCTGATGCCGCCCACCGCGCTCGCGCTCGTCGCCGCCTCGGTCCTCTGCCACGCCAGCTGGAACCTGCTCGCCAAGCGCGCGGGCAGCGCCAGCGGGCCGGTCTTCGTCGGGCTGTGGTCGGCGGTCGCCGCCATCCTCTGGGCGCCGCTGGGCATCTGGACCTTGTGGACCGCGTGGACCTCGCTCGACTGGCGCACGCCGCTGTTCATCGGGGGTGCCCTGGTCCTGCACACCGGCTACTTCCTCACCCTGCAACGGGGCTACCGCGTCGGTGACCTGTCCGTCGTCTACCCCGTCGCGCGGGGCACCGGCCCGCTGCTGGCCAGCAGCGTCGCCGTGCTGGCCTGGCACGAACAGCCCGGGCTGCTCGGCTGGGCCGGCATCCTGGCGCTCTCGGTCAGCGTGGCGCTGCTCGGCCTTCGCAAAGCGAGCAGCGGCATCGGATACGGCCTGCTCGTCGGCGTGTTCATCGCGGCCTACACACTGCTGGACAAGCAGGCGGTGACGGCCGCCGCCATCCCGCCGATCCTCGTCAACTGGGGCACCGACACCCTGCGTGCGCTGGCCCTTTCTCCCGTACTCGTCCGCCGCCGAGCCCAACTCCGCGACGTCTGGCGCGACCACTGGAAGAGCGCACTCGGCACGGCGATCTTCTCCCCCGCCTCCTACATGCTCATCCTGACCGCGCTCACCCTCGCGCCGGTGACGGTCATCGCCCCGTTGCGCGAGGTCAGCGTGGTCCTCGTGGTCTTCCTCGGCGCGCGACTGCTCGGCGAGCGCGACATGTGGCGGCGGCTGGTCTGCGCGTTCGGCGTCGTGCTCGGCGCCGCCGGCACACTGCTCGGCCGCTCCTGACACGCTTGACGGCGCTCGCTTTCGGTGCTCGCTTCGCTTTTGGCGCTCGCTTCGCTTTTTGGCGCTGGATCAGGGTTATGGGTCGAATCTTGGACCAAGATTCGACACGGATCCCTGATCCAGTGGAGGAGCAGCCAGCGGCCGAGCGGCGAGCGGGCAAGCGGTCAGCGGGGCGTGACAGCGATCGGGTCGTGTTTGGCGAAGAAGTCCAGCAGGAACGGATCCAGTTCGATCGCGTGCTGCTGCGGCAGCGTGTGGTGGGTCGCGTCGGGCAGCATCACGACGCTGACCTCCCGGAGCACGTGTTCGGCGTGCTCGCGTACGGCGGTGACGTCGTGCACCTGGCTCTGCCCGCCCAGCACCAGCAGCACCGGCGCGTCCAGGGCACGAAGCTCCTCATCGGACGGTCGCTTCGGCAGCACGACCTTCGCGCGGTTGCGCCCCTGCGCCCGCGTCGCCACCAAGGTCAGCCAGGCCGGGTCCAGCGCGCGGCCGCCGGTCTCCCATTCCAAGAACCGCCGCCACCGCCGCTCGCCGCCGAAGACCACGGCCGGCAGGCTGCGCCGCACGTACCCACGCGCCATCGGCGCGAAGCAGGTCGTCGGGTCGATCAACGCGAGCCGCCGCACGCGCCGCGTCTCCACCGCCGCCGCGAGCGCCACCCACGCTCCGTAGGAATGCCCGGCCACATCGGCTCGTTCCACGCCCAATCCGTCCAGCACCGTGGCGAACCAGCCCGCGACATCCCTTCTGGTACGCACAGCGCCCCGCCGGGGTCGGCTACGTCCGGCGTCGCAGATGAGGTCGACGGCGTACACCCGGCGCTCCCGCGCCAGCGACTCGACATCGGCGAACCACACCGACGACGTAGCGCCACCCCCATGGAGCAGCACCAACGGCTCTCCGACCGCAGGACCGGCCGCCAGGACCCGGGTCGTGCCGAACCGCGACTCCAGATCGAGCGTCTCGACTTCGACGGGCCACTGCGCCACCACGGCGTCGTACGCGTCCATGACTGTCACTCTGCCAGACTTTGGGAAGTGCCGGCTTGCTCGGCGAGCCGGTCCCGAAGCCGCGTGATCTCCGCCATCCCCCGGGCCTGCTCCTCCGGCGAGGTCACCTCGTAGTACCTCCGGTGGGAGGCCAGACTGCGTTCCGCAGCGACCAGCGCCTCCGCCGGGCGCCCACGTTTCTGCAGATTCTCGGCTCGGACTCCCAGCAGGTTCAGCCGCAGATAGTGAGCCGCCCGGCTCTCGTCTTCCGGCGGCAATATCGCGTCCGCCTGGTCCAGAAGGGCCGCCGCCTCGTCCAACCGCACATCGCATTCGTCCAGCGCGTTGGCATAGTCGGTGTAAGCCTCGGCGAGATCGTGTGGCCGGCCCAGGTATTCGCTGGTCTGCTTCGCGACCGGGAGCAGCTGTTCCCAGATCTCCAGCGTCTCCGCATGACGTTGTTGAGCGTGCAACGCCAGACAATACAGCCGCTGGGCGTTCAGGTACGCCTTCAGCACGACCAGCGACGATTCACGGACATCTCCCAGCAGGTCAACGGCCTGCCTAGCGTTCGCTTCCATCTCGGGCGCCAAGCCCAGGCGATACAGGATGCCCGCGCGGTCGGAGTGGCAGATCGCCAGCGTGATGGCGTCCGGCTCGGCGATTGCGACCGCGGCGTCAAGGTACGCCAACGCCGCTTCCAGCCGTTCCGACATCCGCTCGATCTCGGCGCGAAGAATCAGACAACTCGCGCGCGCGTAGCGGAGCTGCGGATCGCTCAGATCGGCGGACTCCAGGAGCTTCGACGCGCACTCGGTCGCCGCCAGGCTCTCCTGCGGACGGTGCAGCCGAATCCGCGTCTGGGCCAGGCCAAGGAAGAAGATGACGAGGCGCGGTTGAGCGATGCCGCCAGGGCGCTCCGCCAACTCCTCCGTCGCGGCCGACAGGAGCGGCTCGGCCTCGGCGTACCGCTCCAGCGCGGCGAGCGCGAGACCCTCTTCCGCGTCGGCCAGCGCCTCGGCGATCGCGCTAGACCGCACATCGGTGCCGAAGAAGCCGGCGAACCGGCCGCGCGCTTCGCCGACCAGATCAAGAGCAACGTGGTAGTCGGCCCGCTCGTTGGATCGCGCGGCACTCATGAGCTCGTGCGGCGGCTGGACGATGTCGTCTTTGCGGCGGAACAGGCGCATCATCGGGTGCGCTCGTTGTCGCTGCTCGCGAGGTCGGCCATCGTCGTCTCGCGGGCGGCGAGGGCGGATCGATAGCGGTCGGGGAGTTCCTCGGCGAGCTTGCGGGTCAGTTCGACGGACTCGGTGATCGCGGCGAGGCCCTCGGCTGGGCGGTCGAGCGCGCCGAGGACGCGGGCGTGGATCGTGAGCGCCTCGGCCAGCGCGGCACGGTGTGCCGCTGGGGCGGCCGACAGCATCCGGCTGTGTGCGACGGCTTCTTCGGCGACCGGCAGTGCGAGTTCGGGGCGGTCGTTCGCGACGGCGATCTCGGCGGTGAGGGCGAGGCACAACGCGACGATCACGTCCGGATCGCTGGTCGTGGCCCGCCGAGCTTCCAACGCCGTACGCGCGGCCCGGGCGGCCTCGGTGACCTGCGCGCTCCGCAGCAGTTCCCGGCCGTGGAGGTAGAGCGCGGCGTGGTACGACGGCATCGAATGACGGCGGCGGCCGTGGCGTACGTGCCAGTGGAGGGCGCGCTCGGTCGCCGCCAGCGCCTCAGCTCGATCGTCCAATTCGGATAGTGATTCGGCGAGGGCGAGCACCCCGGCCCCGTACGCGCCCCGCACGATTCCGCCGTCGTACTCTCGCGCTTTCGCGAGCGTCGCCTCGGCGGGCCGCAGGTAGACGAGGGCCTCCTCGTGGCGGCCGGCTTCCTGCAGCGCGGTGCCGAGCAGCACTTCGCAGCAGGCCAGCGCATTCCGGCGACGGCCCGCCGTCAGTTCTCGGCACTCCTCGTACGCCCGCCAGGCGAGGTCCAGCCCTTCGGCGTACTCACCACGGGACAGCGCCCGCCAGGCGAGGGCGTACTCGGGGATCTTGGCGAGCGTCCGCCGCGTGGGAGCCAATCGGCGTACGCGGAGCACGAGATTCGCGAGGATCGTCGCCCCGAACACGTAGACGCCGATCAGCGCGAGATACCGCAGGAAGTCGACCCATTTGTCGCTCACTGCCGGAGGGTACCGGGCGGGCTGCCGCGCCGCAGCCCGCCCGGACCTCCCATTCCCCGCTAGGGGTCTAGGGGATCGGCGCCACCGCCGTCGGCACGTTGTACCCGCGTAGTCGCAGGTAGGGCGCTTGCCCGCCGAGGTCGGCCGTGGCGTACGCGGCCGTGATCGTGGTGGACTCGCCGGGCCACAGCGACACGTAGTTCTCGGTGTAGGTGACGGGCAGGACTTCGGTTCCGCCGCTGCCCGCGATGATCTCCGGGCGGAGGAAGAACGCGAGGTTGGCCGTGCTGGTGTTGGTCAGCGTGACGGTGACCGTCTCCTGACCGCCGCTCACCGTTCGCGTCGCCGACGAGGCGACCGACGGGTTCGCCGGCAGGCTGTTCAGGCCGGTCAGGTTGGCGAAGGTCTTCGTCGTCGTCGAGTACCAGTTGCTCTTGTTCCCGAGCGCGTCCGGTGTCGTCGAGTACCAGTAGAGGTTGTTGCTCACCACCGTGCCGGCGCCGTCCTTCAGTTGGAGACGCAGGAAGTACGTCGAGGTCAGACCGTTCGGGGTGGGCACTGTCAGCGCCTGTGTCGAGGCGTTCGCCGCCGCGGTGACCGGGGCCGTCGTCGTCGACACGGTCGCCAGGTTCGGGATCGTGTGCAGGGTCGCGGTGGCGGTGAGCCCCGCACGGGCGGTCAGCGTCGAGTTCACCACGAAGACCTTCTTGGTGGCGTAGTCGTACGCGATGTGCACCGGCTCGTCGGCCTTCTTGGCGCCGAAGAAGCCGCCGCCCGGTTTGAAGTAGTAGTCGTAGAGGTTCCAGTGCACCGAGGGCCAGGCGCTGTTGAGCATCCAGAAGATGGTGCCGAAGGACTGGCTGTACTCGTGGGAGTTCCACGCCTCGAAGAACGCCCGCGTGTTCTCGTAGTTCATCAGCTCGGCCTTGAGCGCGTAGTCGGCCGCGCTCGTGGCGGTGCCGTACCGGCGGTTCAGGCCGTTGGAGTACATGCCGATGTCCGCGAAGACACTGCCGGCCTTGCCCGCGTGATAGTTCCAGGTCGCGCCGATCGGCCACAGTTCACCGGCCGGGATGAACTTCTGCAGGCTCTCCAGCGGCGGCGGGGCCTCGGTGCCCTCCTCCCCGGTGGTCCCGAAGGCGCTGCCGGCCTTGGTCGTGTCCCACCAGAGCACCGGCGGCGCCCACTTGTACGGGCCGTCCATCTTCACGCCCGCGTTCGCGTTCGACCAGGTCGCGACGTTGTCCAGCGTCGGGTTCTGCCAGTGCAGGCGGGTGGCGATCGACTTGTACGCCGTCAGGTGTGCCGCGGTCGGCGGCTGGTCGCTGCCGTACGCCCAGACGAAGACGCTCGGGTGTGCGCGCAGTGATCGGAGCTGGGTCTCCAGCGACGCCTGGGCGACCTGGGTCTGCTCGGTGCTCCAGCCGGAGTCGTTCTCCCAGGCGCTGCAACAGGTGAAACCGGGCATGATCAGTACGCCGGCCGCGTCCGCCAGGTCGTACAGCTCCTCGTTGCCGAGGGTGCCTTCGAGGCGGATCGTGTTGAGCCCCATCTCCTTGACGTAGCGGACGTGGGCCGCGTTCGTCTTGGTGTCCCAGCGCTGGAGCATGTCCCACATGTAGCCGCCGCCCCGGAACAGGATGTTCTGGCCGTTGATCCGGTAGCCGGCGAAGGCGGTCCCGTTGACCGTCGTCCGGTAGTCCGTCACCTGGCGTACGCCGAAGTCGACGCTCTTGGTGTCCGATGTGGATCCGGCGACGGCGGCGGACAGGCTGAGCTGGTAGCGCTCGGGCGAGCCGAACTGGTAGGGCCACCACAGCACGGGGTTGGCCAGGTGGAGCTGCGGGTACGCCGCCGGGTCGAAGGCGATCTCCCGGCGCTCCCCCGCCGCCAGGGTCACCGTCTGGCTGACCGTCACGGTCGGCTGGCCGGGTTTGCTGATCGTCCCGGTGACAGTGGTGGTGACGGGCGCGCTCGTCGCGTTGACGGCGTCGGCGTACACGGTCAGGTCGGCCGCGTTCGTCGCGGGCAACGGCAGCACCGTCTTCACGTACGGGTCGCGCAGCGCCACCGGGCCGGTGGTCTCCAGCCTGGTCTTGCCCCAGAGCCCGGCGTTCATGTCGGGCACCTCGGGATTCCAGTCGACCGTGCAGAACGACAGGTCGGCGCAGCCCGGTTTGGCCGGGGTGACCCGGATGGCCAGCGCGTTCGCCTGGCCGGGCCGGATCGTCGAGGTCACGTTGTACTCGTGGGCGGCCAGCGACCCGACCGCGTTCGCGTCGAGCTGCACCCCGTTGAGCCAGATCTGCGCCCGATAGGTGATGCCTCCGAAGCGCAGCCAGTATGCCTGGTCGGCGGCGGCCGCGGCGGCGGTGAACTCGCCCCGGTACCACCAGTCCTGCCCGGTCAGGGCCGGCACGTTCTTCAGATTCTGGCCGACGTAGATGTTCTGGTAGACGTTGTTCGCCACGAGCCCGGCCAGCACGGTCGAGGGCAGCGTGACCGGGTTCCAGCCGGCGGTCGAGTAGCCGACCTGGGAGATCGTCGCGCCGGTGTCGGCCAGGCCGGTCGCCGAGCGCAGGGCCCAGCCCGACTTCAGCTCGGTCGAGCCGACCGTCGCGCCGTCGGCCGCCGTCGGGCCGACCGGCACCAACGCGATCAGCAGCACGGCCACGGCGAAGATTCGCAACGCGGACTTCATGAGTTTCCTCCTCACGATCCGGTGGGCCAGGTGATCTTCGGGGAGTGGTAGTAGTTCACGCCCATCACCTTCCAGCGCGGGCCTTGCGCGCCGAGGCGCCCGGCGAACGCCGTCCAGTTGTGCGTACTCCAGGGGGACCAGCCCAGCTCGGCCAGCGCGGGCAGGCGGGGGAAGGCCATATAGTCGATGTCGGCGGCCGTGCGGATCGTCTCCGTCCACAACGGACCTTCGACGCCGAGCACCGACGCCTCGCCCACCCCGGTGAGATATGCCCCGGGATTCCAGCTGTACGCCTTGTCGACCTCGATCAGTCCGGCCCAGGTCTGGCCGAGCTTGGTCTTGCGGACGTACTTCATGTCCAGGTATGCGAGGTTCGCCGGGGACATCAGCACCTTGGTGCCGTTGGCGGCCGCCGCCGCGACGTTGCTGTCGGAGCTGGTCGTACCCCAGAACTGGGCGACGGTCGACGGCAGTTCGTCGGACTTGACGATGTCGTGCCAGCCGATCGCCGTCTTGCCGTGCGCGGCGACGATGTTCTGCGCCCGGTTCATGAAGTAGGTGTAGTCGGCCGCCGGGGTCGACGCCGCCTCGTCCCCGCCGATGTGGGCGTACGGGCCGGGGGTGATCGCCGAGAGTTCCCGGATCACGTCGTCGACGAAGGTGTAGGTCAGTTCCAGCGGGACACACAGCGAGCTGAATCCGACGCTGGTGCCCGTGTAGAGCTTGGGCGCGACGCCGTTGCAGTTGAGCTGGGCGTACGAGGCGAGTGCGGCGTTGGTGTGGCCGGGCATGTCGATCTCGGGCACCACCGTGATGTACCGGGCCGCCGCGTACGCGACGATGGCCTGGTAGTCGGCCTTCGTGTAGGAGCCGCCGGGGTCGCCGCCGACCGCCGTGCTGCCCCCGTACGCCGCCAGGTTCGGCCAGGAGTCGATGGCGATCCGCCAGCCCTGGTCGTCCGACAGGTGCAGATGCAGCGTATTGATCTTGTACAGCGCGATCTGGTCGATGAGCCGCTGGACGGTCGCCACGGGGAAGAAGTGCCGCGCGACGTCGAGCATCATCCCCCGGTACGCGAACCGTGGATAGTCGACGATCGTGCCGCCCGGCACCGGCCATGGTCCCGCCTGGACGGTCGTGGCGTCGGCCTCCGGCGGCAGCAGTTGCCGCAGCGTTTGCAGGCCACGGAAGAGCCCGGCCGGTTGCAGGGCACGGATCGCGACGGTGTTGGCGGCCACGGTGAGCTGGTATCCCTCCGGGCCGACCGTCGCGGGCGCGCCGGACAGCAGCAGCGAGATGCCGTCGCCGGGAGTCGAGCTGGGCGCGTCGGCCACGGGGAGGGCGTACCCGGTCGAGCGGCGCAGCTGCGTCGCCAGGAAGGTCGCCACCGCTTGGGCGGTGGCCGATCCGGGTTCGGCGTACACCGTGGTCGCCGAGGTGATCTGGTAGGTGACGCCGGCGGCGGGAACCGCGCTCACCGGGACGGGCACCACTGCGGCGAAGGAGGCGGCCGTAGCGGCCGGTACGACTGAGGCCGTCAGGACGACCGGCGACGACGGGATCGCCAGCACGATTGCGAGTACTGCGCCAAGCCTGGTCATAGATAGGTAACCTATCTAACAGATAGACCCAGCGCAAGACGTCGATGCCCCACCGAAGGGTGGAACCCTGGTCACGGGCCGAGGACGTCCTTCGACGCGCGACCCATGATCGAGATCGCCGTACGCCGAGGCAGCCGGCTGAGAATCGCCGACGACACCTTCATCAGCGCGCCCGGCACCACCCGCGGCCGCTTGCCCAACGCTTCCAGCGCTGCCGTGACCACCTCGGCCGGAGCGACCGTCCCGGGCGCGGGCTTCGCCGTCGACGCCGCCAGCCCCGGAGTGCTGACCGCCCCGGCCACACACGCGACGGCGTCCACACCCGACGTACGCAACTCGGCCCACAGCCCCTCGGCGAACACTGCGCCGAACGCCTTCGTCCCGGCGTACAAGCTGAGATTGGGCGAACCCTGCGCCCCCGCGAGCGAGGACATCACGACGAATCCGCCGCGACCGCGGTCCTGCATCGCGGGCAGGAAGTGCCGCGCGAGCAGCATGGGCGCGCGAACGTTGAGGTCGATCGCGCGGGTGAGCTCGGCGGGGTCGCTCGTGGTGAACGGGCCGATCGGCGACAGCGCCGCGTTCGCGACGAGCAGGCCGATCTCCAGGCCGGACACCGTGGCGAGGACGGTCTCGATCCCCTCCGGCGTGGCCAGGTCGGCGGCGACCTCGATCTTGGGCCCGGGCAGGTCGAGCGCGGGATGCCGGGCGACCAGCACGACCCCCAGCCCACGCGCCGACAACTCCCGGGCGAACGCCGCCCCGATGCCCTGCGACGCGCCCGCCACCAGCGCCCACGGCCCATATCTCTCGGCGAACGTCACCACGGCTCCTTCCGCATCCGGATGATCATCGCGACCGGCATGAGCAGCCACGGCAGGTTCACCGCGAGCACGAACCCGAAGTCCGGCGTCGCGTGCGGACCGTAGCGCTCCTCCATCAGGATGATCAGCACGTTCGACAACATCATCCCGGACCAGACCAACGCGGGCACGCGGATCCAGGTACGGCGGCGGACGAAAGCGTAGACGGCGGCGAGATAGAACGGCCCGAACAGCAGCACGTCGATCCAGATCGTCGCCTTCCACCACGGCGGACGGGCCATCAGCAGCGGGTCGTAGGTGTCGCCGTACCAGTGAATCAGGTCGAGCAGCGGCGCCGGGGGCCACAGCGGCTGGGTGAAGTGCGCCGGATCGGCGATGATGAGCTGCTCGATGTCCACGATGTAGGTCACGAAGCACAGGTTGATCAAGAAGAAGACCACGAACAGCAGGTCCACCGGGCGCCGTCGGAGGGGCATGCCGACACTGTAGGCCGTCCTGCCGCTACGCTCAGCCCTGTGAGCTGGCTCGACGCCGTCGGCTGGATCGGTTCGGCGTTGCTGGTCTGGTCCCTGCTGCAATCCCGCATCCTCCGCCTGCGCGCCATCAACCTGGTGGGCTGCGTCGTCCTGATCGGCTTCAACTGGGCGCTCGGCGTATGGCCGATGGTCGGCCTCAACACCGCGCTCGCGGTGATCAACATCTACTTCCTCGTCAAGCTGCTGCGGACCCGGCACTCCGACGAGGTCTACTCGGTGGTCCAGGTCGCGACGGACGACGACTACCTCGCGCACGTCCTGACCGTCCACGGCGCGGACATCGCCCGCTTCAACCCCGGGTTCCAGCTCCCCGGCTCCCGTGCGGCGTTCCTAGTGGTACGCGGAGACGAAACCGTCG
This sequence comes from Hamadaea flava, assembly GCF_024172085.1. Classification (NCBI taxonomy): domain Bacteria; kingdom Bacillati; phylum Actinomycetota; class Actinomycetes; order Micromonosporales; family Micromonosporaceae; genus Hamadaea; species Hamadaea flava. The sequence goes on from NZ_JAMZDZ010000001.1 coordinate 2,465,379, forward strand.
GCGTGGTACTCCTGCACGACGGCGGAAACGGCGTCGCCGTCGTCGACCTCGACTACGTCACGCCGAGATACCGCGACTTCACCCCGGGCGAATTCGTCTACCGGCAAAGCCACATGTTCACCGATCGGGGCTTCCACACCGTGGTCGCCCCCGCTCGGCCGGCGCTCTCGGGATACTTCACGCGATTGGGGTTCACGCGGGTCGGCGACACCTACTCGCTCACCCTCCCCCCTTCTTCCTGACCGGCTGCGGCTCCGGCCGGATTCCATGATCAGCGGAAGTTCTGCGGGGTTATAGCCCCACATTTACTCCGTTGATCATGGAGCAGCGTGCGTCGGATGCGCCCGACGACGGCTGGCCGTCGCCGGGCGCTGCGCTGGGCGTACCCGTTAGTGGAGGGTGACCGCCCACGCGCGCGTGATCGTCTGGTCGAGCTGGTTGCCCGCCTGGTCGGTGATCGTGACCTGGACCGACGTGAAGCCTTCGACGGCCGGCACGAGCAGGGTGACCGTGCCGTCGGCCGCGCGGCGGCCGGTGAGCGTGTGCCAGGTGTGGCCGTCGTCGGAGGAGATCGCGACGCGGACGTCGAGCCGGCCGCGGAGCGTGACCCCGGGCTGGTAGCCGGGCCGGATCACCAGCGGGTACGCGTGCCGCGCGTGGACCGTGTTGCGCAGGTCGGTGCCGACCGAGTACGCCGCCTGCAGCAAGGGAAGCACGGCGATCCCGTCGGGGCGACCGGAGCGGAACGTCCACTTGCTGCTGGTGGCGGTCGAGGTGGTCCACCATGGCTGGTCGCGCCGGACGTCGAGCCCCAGCTCGTAGGCGGCCACCCCAGACGGCACGGTGACCTGCGCGTTCGCCGCACTGGTGGACAGCAGCGGGACGCCGTCGCGCTTCAGCGTGAGCAGTGCGCTGTCGGTGCCTTCGAGCCAGCCGTACTGGTCGCCGGAGCCGTTCGCCCACTGTGGCATCGCGATCCGCAGCGCGTCGTGCGAGCGGTTGGCCGGCGCGCCGAAGGCGTACTCCGCGGCGACGGCGGGCATGGCCGGGCGGGACACCGCGCCGAACCAGTCCTCCGCCGTACGCTCACCGGCCTGGTAGGTGCGGGCGAGCCCGGTGACCGTGCCTTGGGCGTACCAGCTGGAGATGTCGGCCGACGCCTCGTGCCGCCAGGTGACCTGGGCGTCCCGGGAGCCGACGGTCAGGTGATCGACGCGCTCGGACGGCGTCGGCACCACCCGGAACGCCGAGTACGCCGCCAACGCTGTGGGCGTGATCGCAAAGCGACCCTCGCTGGCCTGACTCTCCCGTACGCCGTGGAAGGAGCTGCGTACGGTGGCCATTAGGAGACGGCGCGTGTCGTAGGTCAGGTTCGCCGGGATGCGCCCCCGTTCCGGGAGCAGCACCTGATACGAGTACGGGCTTTCCGGCGTGCCGGTGACGCGGAGCGTCCGGCCGAGCCGCGCGACGTCCTCCTCTTGCAGGGCGTAGGCCGGAACCGTCGAGCCTTCGGTGAACGGCTCGTAGTAGGACGAGTCGCCGGAGTGCAGCAGCACCAACGCCGCCCCGGCCCGCTCGGCCGCGCTGAGATCGACGGGCTCGCCCATGGGCGCCTTCAGCAGCAGCGCCTTTCCACGCGCCTGAGCCACTTCGGACGTGATCGCCAGCGTGCGGGAGCCGTCGAGCGTCGGCGTGTTGGGAACGGGTGCGGGAGTCACCTCCTTCTTCTGGGTGGCGAGGGTCAGCGGCGGTTCGCCCAGCTCGAAGTGGGTGGTGAACTCGAACGTCCCGCTGGTCACCCGGGCGGTCGGGGTCGCCGAGAACTTCGTGGTGATCCGGGGGTTCAGCCCGAACCCGGTGATGATCGACTTCTCGCCGACGACGCGCTGCCAGGCCACGGTCACGTCGCGTACCTGGGCGTTCTCGGGGGTCTGGACGGTGATCGGGACCGCCTGCCGGGCGTCGAAGCTCAGCGTGGTGTCCTTCGTGACGGTCAGCTCCGGCCGGCCCAGCACGGTCAGCTCACGCGGCCAGTCGCCGTCGTCCACGGTGAAGGCGAACACCATCAGCGCGTACCGGCCCGGCGGGACGTCGAGCGTCGCGGGCTCCGCGCCGAGGATGCCGCGCATCAGGTCACCCGTGTCGAGGTTCCACAGCTGCGCCTGGCTGAACGCGCCGACCGGCTTGCCGTTGCGCCCGACCGCGCTCAGCGTCAGCTTGTGGGTGGGGCCGGCCACTTCGAATCCCACTGGTACGCGTAAAGCAGTGCCACTGGTCCGGGCGACGAGCTGTCCGGTGTAGACGCCGCCCGCCGTGTGATCCGGGTCGAGCCGCAGCGTCGCCGTGGCGGTGCTGGTCGGCGCGATCGTCAACCGTGCTGGGCTGACGCTGAGGGCGGCCGATTTCCCTCCGTCAGCGGCGGCAGCGGCGGTCAGGTCGAGGGTGATCGGGCGGCTGGACGTGTTGCGGTAGCTCACCGTGCTGGTCCGGGGCGACCGGGCCGAGCCGGTCCAGTCGACGTGCCCGAGGACGATCGAACCGGTGCTGACCACAATCGGCTGGCGGATCGCGGCCGCCAGGTCGATCCGGCCCGTCCCCATCGCGATCGCCGGACCGGCAAGCGGCTGCGCGGTGTTCACCAGCGCCGCCTTGAGCTGGGCGGCCCGCCAGTCCGGATGCTGCTGCGCGAGCAGCGCCGCCGCACCCGCCACATGCGGCGTCGCCATCGACGTCCCGGACAGCGAGGTGTACTTGTCGTCGATCAGTTCACCGGCCGAGGTCCCGGCCGCCCGAGCCGCGATGATGCCGACGCCAGGGGCGGTGACCTCGGGCTTCACGGCGGCGTCGCCGGTCCGGGGACCGCGTCCGGAGAACGCTGCGAGCTGTCCGGCCTTGTCCACGGCGCCGACCGTGAGCGCCTGCGCGGCCGCGCCCGGAGCCTGCACGGACGCGACGCCCGGACCGGCGTTCCCGGCCGCCACCACGAAGAGCGTGCCGGACTTCACGGTGAGACTGTCGACCGCCTCGCTGACCGGGTCGGTGCCGTCGCTCTCCCCGGCGCCGAGGCTCAGGTTCACGACCCGAGCGCCTTGGGCGACGGCCCATTCCATCCCCGCGATGACCCAGGAGAGGTCGCCTGAACCACTGCCGTCGAGGACCCGCCCGATGATCAGCCGGGTTTCCGGCGCGACCCCGTTGAGACGGCCCCCGGGATTGCGGGCGCTGCCGCCGACCGTCGCCGCCACGTGGGTGCCGTGGCCGTTGGTGTCCACTGCGGATCCCTCGCCGGTGAAGTCCTGCGCCGCCGCCACCCGGCCCGCCAGGTCCGGATGCGTCGGGTCGTACCCCGTGTCGAGGACGGCGACGGTCACACCCTTCCCGGTGTATCCGGCGGCCCACGCCTGCGGCGCGCCGATCTGCGGGACGCTGTCGGCTAGCGCCGCGCGTACCTTCCGGTCGAGGAAGACCCGGCCGACGTCGCCGGACCGGGTCAGCGTCCCGGGTTGGGCGAGCCGAGCCGTCAGGCCACGCCAGAACTCGCGGGCCCGCGCTTTGTCCTCGGTGACGGCGGCGGCGTTGATACTCGGCAGGAGAGCCCGGCGGGCGGCGCCTGGCGGATTGGCCGGCACGGCCGGCGTCACGCCCGCCGGGGGCTTCGTTTCGCCCACTGGGGGCATCAGGATCAGCGGCAGCGACGACCGGGACCGGTCGTCGTAGCCGGCCGCGATCAACTGCGTGACGTTGAAGAGCTGCTCGTCCAGCCGACCCGCTTGCACATGCGGCAGGGCGTCGACCGGGACGACGTAGGTGTCGCCGTCGCGGGTGGTGAGCTGGTAGCCCTTGCCCTCGGACTCCACCCCGACCACGGGTCTGCCTTGGACGGTCGACAGGCGTACGCGGTCGCCCGTGATCAGGGTGACGGTCTTCGTCTGCTGTGGACCCGCCGCCGTGCTTCCTGCGGTCGTGGCGCTTCCCACAGAACTCTGGCCGGCGGCTGCGGCCGCGCCCGGCCAGCCGAGAGATGCCACCGCGACGGCGATTGCGACTACAGCGCGTAGTGACCTCACGACGACGCTCCTCCCCAGGCTGCGATAACGGAACGTGAGTGTTACACCTCGTAATCGCGGGGGAAAGATCATTCAGCGGCGCAACCGCGCCGTGGCGCAACTGCGCCACCGTCCCCTCGGGAACCCTCCTCCCCCTTCCCGCGTCTCACCCCCCGTCCCTTCCCGTTGATCATGGAGTTGACTGAGGTCTCGGCGGCGCGTCGGCACCGGAACCTCATGATCAACGGCCCGGCCGCGACGAAGGAGGTCGCATGCTGGAACCCGCCGGGCTCACCGCCGCCGAGGAGTCGGCGTACCTGGCGTTGCTGCGGCAAGGCAGCGCCACGCTGGACCAGCTCGCAGCCCGAGCCGGTCGCACGACAGCGCAGATCACCCGGGCCGTCACCGGCTTGCACCGCAAAGGTTTGGTACACCGGACTCCCCCACCACACGGGCTCGTCGTCCCGGTGCCGCCGGACGAGGCGATCGACCAGCTCATCCAGCGGCAGCACGCCGAACTCGACCGCACTCGGGAGGCGGCCCAGCAACTCGCCGCACAGACCCGCGAAGCCACCGCGTCCAAGAGCACCGCCGAGCTGATCGAGATCGTGCAAGGGCGTACGCGGGTGCAGCGCGCCTTCGAACGGGTGCAGGCACAGGCGCGTACGCAGATGCGGGTGCTCGTGACACCCCCGTACGCCGCGACGAGCCAGGTCAACGACGTCCAGCTGACCCGGGGACCCGACGTGGTCTACCGGGCCGTGTACACGGTGGAGGCGTTGTCCGAACCCGGATTCCTGGCCGCCATCGGCGACCACGTACGCGTCGGCGAGCAAGCCCGGCTGGCCCCGGCGGTGCCGACGAAACTGGCCATCGCCGACCACTCGCTGGCCCTGTTGCCGCTCGTGTGGACCGACGCCGCCCAGGACTCGGCCGTCCTCGTGCATCCATGCGCGCTGCTGGACGCGCTCGTCGCCCTCTTCGAGACGGTATGGGCGGCGGCGAGCCCGCTGGCGCTTACCGGCACCGGCGAAGTGACGCCACTCGGCGAACTGACCGACGAAGACCGCCGGCTCCTCTCGCTGCTGATCGCCGGAATGACCGACGACGCCGCCGGAGCGCGGCTGGGCCTGAGCCGGCGCACAGTCGTACGCCGAGTGCAGCACCTGATGGCGGTGGCCGGGGCACAGTCACGGCTCCAGTTGGGCTGGCGCGCGCGGGAACTCGGCTGGCTCACCCCCGACGCGTAGGCGCGCGCCTGACGCGTAGGCGGCGCGCCCTGCGCCGCCCCGCCCCGCGCCGCCAGCCGGCAGCCGCCAGCGAGGGGCAAGTTGATCTAGGCGAGAAAGTGTCGCCCCAGCAACCGAAACTCGCCAAGATCACCCCGGCCCTCCCGCGAAGGCCGCGATATCCCGGATATCGCGGCAACGCACCCGGCAACGCACCGGCAACGCACCGGCAACGCACCCGGCGACGCCCCGCGGAGAGCCGCGGAGAGCCGCGCTAGATGAGTCCCTGGCGAGCGGCAGCGAGCCCAGCCTGAAATCGCGTACGCGCCCCAAGCCGGTCCATCAGCTCACTGGTCCGCCGATGCACCGTACGCACACTGATGCCGAGCTGCCGCGCCACGGCTTCGTCCTTGAGCCCGGCGGCCAGCAGCATCAGCAGTTCCCCCTCCGGAGTCGACGAGTCGGTGGAGTCGGAGTCGAAGACGGGCACCGCGACGTTCCAGAGCAGGTCGAACAGCCGGATGAGCGCATCGAGCAATGTGGACGCGTACACCACGAGGGCGCTGTCGACCATGGCGTCCCGGTCGGCGGTGAACGGCAGGATCGCGGCGGATCGGTCGGAGATGGCTAGTTTCAGCGGAACGTCGTCGCAGACGCGCGCCTCCTCGCCGGCCTCGACCGCCGCCCGTATCAAACGCAGTGCTCCAGGGAGTTCCAACGCTTCCGGCGCGTAGATGCCGCGGAGGCGTACGCCTCGGCTCAGCAGGTCGTTCTCGCCCGGGTTCGGTTCGCTCGGGTTCTGGGCGTACGGGGGCCGGTCGAGGACCAGCAGTTCCCGCCGGGTGGACTGTTGCAGCTGCTGGAATCGGGTGGCCACCGCCTCCCGGCCGAACACGATCTCCAGTTCTTCCTCGGGCCGGTGCCGCCGGTCGGCGGGCAAATCGGCCAGCAGCAGTTCCGCGGCTTGTCGCGTCGCGGCCAACTCCTGCTGCCGTCGCGCGATCAGCGCCTCCACCGCCGTGTCCGGCCGGGCCGCCACATAGCGGATCGGCCGCCCGGCCAACCGGCTCACCAAACCGCACTCCGCCAGGCGATGCAGCGATTGGCGGACCGCCCGCGCGCCCCGCCCCGCTCGTTCGGTCAGCTCCGCCGGCGTGAGCCCACGCTCCCGCAGCAGCACCCGATAGAGCGCCTCGTCCTCTTCCAGAACCCCCAGGGCCTCCAGCATCGTGCACCTCCCACTGTGGCCTCTTGCCGCCACGGCAGGATCCTGCCACCGGTTCGCCTTTACGCGCCAGGCCCAGACCGGATATCAAGATCCAGTGGTACGCAGAAAGAACGCAATTCTCACGGGCGCGGTTGGCGCCCTCATCCTGATGAGCACCGTCGTCGGCGGTACTCCGGCGCAGGCCGCGCCCACCTGGACGCCCCCGAAGTGCGGGCAGGTGACCGGTGGCGACGGCGCGCTCACCTACACCTGGAACGATGGCCGCCACCTGACTCAGACGGCGGCGGAGCTGCGGCCGATCTCGGTGGTGTCCGACATCGAGGCGCTGGCCGCGCCGAACACGCTGCTGGCGGTGGACGACTTCGGCAAGCTGTCGCAGAGTCTGGACGCGGGCTGCAGTTGGACGCCGATCGCCACGCTCGCGGGCCAGCCCCCGTACGCCATCACCGCCGCGGGTGGAGCGAGCGCGTACGTCTGGTCGCGGGCGAACGACGAGCTGCTCTACCGCGTCGACGGGACCACGGTGACCGAGCTGCCCCGGATTCCGGTGGCCGACGTCGGCAACCTGCTCGCGCTGGCCGTCGACGGTACGCATCTGCGCGCGGTGACCTCCACCGGCGTGGTGCTGGACTCCGTGGACGGTGGCCAGTCCTTCCAGCGTCGCGGGGTGACCCCGCAGCCCGTGCTCGGCTGGTGGATCTGGGGCTACGAAGGCTCGATCGGCCGGAACCTCGACCACATCGTGCTCGGCACCAGCACCGACGGCGTGTACACCACCTTCGACGGCGGGCTCACCTGGACTTCGTCCAGGCTGTCGGCCGAGCCGAAGCATCGGATCAACGTGTTCAGCGTGGCGGTCTCGCCCGCCGACGAGAACGTGGTCTGGGCCGAGGGGCTCGACACGACCGAGCTGGACGCGGGCGGCACCCGCGCGCAGGGCCGCCACCTCTGGCGGTCGACCGACGGCGGCCGGACGTTCGCCGTCGCGGTGGATCACGACCCCGACACGGTGACGCTGACGAACGGGGTGCCACTGGCGCCGCATCCCACCGATCCGGACGTCGTGTACTTCGAGTTCGGCACGTGGTTCGCGAACTACGGCACCGACCTGTTCGCGTACGACGCGGGCACCGGGCGGTTGACCGTCGGCCACAACGGCCACGACGGCATCAACGCGATCGCCTTCAACCCCGCCTTCCCCCAGGTGCTCTATCTGGGATTGACCGAGGTCCGCTGACCTCCGCCATGGCGGCGGCCTCACGGCCCGGCCGGGTGCTCCTCGTCGAGCGCCCGGCCGGGCTTTCTCAAGCGGCCGGCGGATCGACGTACGCGACCTCTTCGCGGACGATCCGCCCGCCGCTGACCGTGTAGAGCGTCACCTTGCGAGCGGTCCGGCGTACGCCGGAAGGCCGATGGGTCTGGTCGAAGGTGAACTTGACCGCGAACTGTCCGTCGCCGAGCAGCGGCCCGTCCGCCGTCACCTCGTGGATGTCGTAGTCGGCGGTGAGCCGGTGCGCGTTGGCCATGATGGCTTCCAGGCCGACGGTCTCCGCTACCCCTTCCAAGGGGGCGACTCGGACCATCGTCGGGGACAGCAGGGGCGTGGCCTCAGCCAACGCGCCTCGGCGGAGCGCCTCCACGTATGCGTCGGCGACGTCGCGGGTCGAGCGGAAGTGGGCGGCGTGATCGGCGGCCCAGTCGGCGAACGTCCGGGCGGGACGCCCGGTGAGCCGCTCCACCGTGTCGACCACCGGTTCCGGCGCGGTGACGATCGACGCCCAGTGCCCCAGCGCCTTGTCGACGAACGCCTCGTCACCCCAGTTCGCCACCATCTGGGCGCGGGCCTCCTCCGGCGGCTGCTCGTCGAATCGCAGCGGGCGGCCGATCGTCTCGCCGATGATGCGTACCTGGTCGGCTTGGCTCACCGTGGCCGGCCCGGTCAGCACGTGACTCCGGCCGGCGTGGCCGTCCCCGGTCAGCACCGCGACGGCGGCGGCAGCGATGTCCGCCTCATGGATCAGCGACCGCTGTGCCCCGCCGTACGGCGCCCGGACCACGTCGCCGGAGCGGATCTGCTGCGCCCAGCCCAGGGTGTTCGTCGCGAACCCACCGGCCCGGAGGAACGTCCACTCCACGCCGGATCGGCGGATCAGGTCCTCGACCTCGCCCCAGACGCCGTTCTCCGGCGGGCTCACGTCGTCGCGGACGGAGAAGGCCGACAGGTAGACCACCCGGCGGGCGTACTTGGCGATCGTCTCGATCGCGGGAGCGGCCCCGTCTGCCGAGTGGAACGGCCACAGCAGGAAGACCGAGTCCACCCCGTCGAGTGCTGTACGCAGTGATTCGGTGTCGGTGAGGTCGCCGGCGACGACCTGCACACCGTCGGGAAGCCCAGCCGAGTCGGGATTGCGAGTCAGTGCCCGGACGGGCAGGCCGGAGCCGGCCAGGGATGCGGTCACGTGCCGGCCGACGTTGCCCGTCGCGCCGATGATGAGTGTCGTCATGCGTTCAGCCTTGAACCTCAACCATGGTTGAGATCAAACTTTTCGCCTGTCAGCGTACGCGGGAATTTTCAGGTGATTGCGGTTAACGCGGACGGCGCAGTCTACTAACGCCCATGAATAGATGGAAAAGTCTGATAGCTGTGACAGCGTTGACCGCCGGCGTCCTCACCGCGCCGCCGGCCGCGCTGGCCGCACCGGTGACGAGCGCGGTCTTCAACGATCCGACCGGCACCACCGCCGAGAAGACGCAGCTACAGAACAAGATCGTCGAGTTGATCAGCACCGCCCCGACCGGGTCGCGGATCCGGATGGCGATGTACTACGCCGACGACGCGACCATCCCGAACGCCTTGATCACGGCACACCAGCGCGGGGTGAACGTTCAGGTCGTCTTCGACGGGCGGGAGACCGCCGAAACGCTGTGGCCCTCGTTGACCGCCGAACTGGGCGTGTCGCTGAGCGCGGCGAGCTGGGCGCTGGCCTGCCCGGCCGGGCGCGGCTGCATCGGCAGTCGCGTACTCGGGAACGTGGACTCCATCAACCACAACAAGTTCTTCCTCTTCTCCAGCACCGGCGGGGCGTCGAACGTCGTCGTGCAGTCGTCGGCGAATCTCCACAACGGACGTGACGGGCTGGGCGGCTGGAACAACGCGCTGATCCTGGTCGGCAACACCGCGGCGTACAACTACTACAGCGCGTACTTCGACGACCTGAAGGGGCGGGTCGTCAACAACAACTACTACGACACGCGTACGCCGCTCCAGGCCGGCAATTCCAAGATCTTCTTCTATCCGCGTCAGGAGCAGTCGGGGACGAGCCCCTATCAGAATCCGGCCGAGGACACGATCTACACCATCCTGTCCAATGTGGATTGCTTCGGGAACTCCGTCGTCGGTACGCAGGACGGCACCCACCGGACGATCATCCGGGTCGCCATGAGCATGTTCTCCCGGGACTACCTGGCGAAGAAGCTCTGGGACCTGGACGCGGCGGGCTGCTACGTCGAGGTCGTGGAGACCTACCACCCGGGCTCCGACCTGGAGGTCAGCGCGATGAAGAAGCTGCTGGCCGCCGCGGGCGGCTACCACGGGCCGGCGGTCAAGTACTACTGCGACACCGACTCGATCTGGATCCACTCGAAGTACTTCGAGGTCGAGGGCGTCTACTACGGCAAGGCCGACCGCAAGATCGTGTGGACGGGCAGCCACAACTGGACCACGAACTCCCTGCGGCAGGCCGACGAGGCCATCCTGCAGCTGGAGGACGCCACGGTGTTCGACGCGTACACGGCGAACTTCCGGCAGATCCGGGACAGCGCGACGATCCGGTCCGTCGCCAACGGCGGCGCAGCCGGCTGCTGACCGCGTTGATCATGGAGTTTCCGGTCCCGACACACCGTCGAGACCATGGTCAACTCCATGATCAACGCCCAAGCGGGGGTTAGGAGCGGATGCGGGTGTGGGTGGGGTCGTAGAGCGGGCGGAGGGAGACACGGGCGGGCTGGATCGAGCCCGCGATCTCCACGCTCCACTCGGCGTCGTCCAGGTACGCGGCGGTGACCGGACGGTCGGCTTCGACCATCGCGAGGCCGACCGCGCCGCCGACGGTGAACCCGTAGGAGGCGGCGCGCACATACCCGACCGGTACGCCGTCCCGCCGCAGCACCTCGCCGTGGAAGAGCAGCGGCTTGGGGTCGCTGAGGAGCACCTGGACGAGCCGTCGGTGCGGCGTACCGGCCTCCTTCAGCGCCAGCGCAGCGGAACGGCCGACGAACGAGGGCTTGTCCAGGGCCACGGCGAAGCCGAGTCCCGCCTCGTACACGTTGTCGGTGTTGTCGATGTCGTGGCCGTAGTCCCGGTAGCCCTTCTCCATCCGCAGGCTGGACAGCGCCTTCAGGCCCGCGTGCACGAGGCCGTGCCGCTCCCCCGCCGCGACGAGCCGGTCGTAGACGTGCAGCGCCTGTTCGGCCGGAATGTACAGCTCGTAGCCGAGTTCGCCGAGGTAGGTGATCCGGATGCAGAGGACCCGGGCGAAGCCGAGGTCGATCTCCTGCGCGGCCCGATAGGGAAACGCCTCGTTCGACATGTCCGCCGACGTCACGTCGGCCAACAGCGCGCGGGACAGCGGTCCCTGGATGTTGATCTGCGCGTACGCCCCGGTGACGTCGGTGACGAAGGCGTGCGAGTCGGAGCAGAACCGCTGCAACCGGGTCAGCACGTGCCGATGCGCGGTGTCGCTGGCGACCACCCAGAACCGGTCTTCGGCGAGGCGGGTCACCGTGAGGTCGGCTTCGAGGGTCGCGCCCTCGTTGAGCCACTGCGTATAGGTCAGCAGGCCGTCCTCAGTGGAGACACGGTTGGCCGACAGCTCTTCGAGCACGGCTCCGGCGTCGCGCCCCTGCACGAGGAACTTCGCCATGAAGCTCATGTCCATGAGGATCACGCCCTCGCGGGCCGCCTTGTGCTCGGCTTCCCAATAGGGGAACCAGTTCTGCCGCCCCCAGGACAGCTCTTCGACGACCGGCTCGACGCCGGGCGGGGCGTACCAGTCGGGGCTCTCCCACCCGCTGACGTCCTTGAAGTACGCACCCTTCGCCGCCAGTCGCGAGTGGAACGGCGACACCTTGGCACCCCGGGCGGTCTGCATCGAGCGACCCGGATAGTGCGTCTGATACACCATGCCCAGCGATTCGACCGTACGCGTCGCCCGGTACTCCGGGTTCCGCTGGTAGGGGTGCAGCCGATCGATGTTGACGCCGGTGACGTCCCAGTCGGGGCGGCCGTCGACGATCCACTGCGCGACCGCCCGGCCGAGCCCGCCGCCGGTCAGGATGCCGATCGAGTTCAGCCCGGCGGCCACGAAGTAGTTCCGCAGTTCCGGGGCCTCGCCGATGATGGGCGCGAGGTCGGGCGTGAACGATTCGGGCCCGCAGAAGAACTTCTTGACGCCCCGGTCGAGGGTGATCGGCACCCGCCGCATCGCCTTCTCCAGGTACGGCCCCATCCGCTCCCAGTCCGGGGGCAGTTCGCCGAAGGAGAAGCCGTCCGGGATGCGCCCGACGTTCCACGGCGCGCACTCGGTCTCGAACAGGCCGACCATCAGGCCGGCGCCCTCCTCGCGGTAGTACCCGTAGGACGACGGGTCCTCCAGCACGGGCAGGTCGCCGTGCACCTCCGCGATCGGCTCGGTGATCAGGTAGTAGTGCTCGGCCGCCTGGAGCGGGATGTTCACCCCGGCCAGTTCGCCCAGTTGGCGGGCCCACATGCCGGCCGCGTTCACCACGTACTCGGCTTCGATGTCGCCTTCCGGTGTGCGTACCCCTTGAATTCGACCATGGGACGTGCGAAAGCCGGTGACCGGAAGTCCCTCGATGATCTTGACTCCGCGCTGGCGCGCGCCCTTGGCGAGCGACATGGTCACGTCGACCGGATTGACCCGCCCGTCGTCGGCGACGTAGAACCCCGCGAGCAGGTCCTCCGTGCGCGCGAGCGGGAACAGCTCGTGGATCTCGCGCGGCGAGATCTCCTGGACGTCGACCCCGAGCAGGCGGTTGAAGGCCGCGACCCGGCGGTACTCCTCCAGCCGCCCCTCGTCCGCCGCGACCTCGATGAACCCGACCTGCTTGAGGCCCGTGGCCAGCCCGGTCTCCGCCTCCAGGTCGCGGTAGAGGTCCCGGCTGTACTGCCGCCAGCGGGTCGACGTCTCCGACATCGACCCGAACGTCACCATCAGGCCCGCGGCGTGCCACGTCGTCCCGGACGTCAGTTTGTCGCGCTCCACCAGCACCACGTCGGTCCAGCCGAGCTTCGCCAAGTGGTACGCGATACTGGTGCCGACGACGCCGCCACCCACGACGACGACCTGGGCCCTGTCCGGAATGCGCGACATGGACGCAGAGTGTAGCCGGGGATTCTCTCGGGCGAGCCGCAAGGAGTGCAGTCAGCCCGCACACAGGCAGTCGGGATATCTTCATCGACATGGACGAGAACCGAGCCCGGCGCGTCGTCGACGCGCTCCGCGATCGAGGCGTCCCCGCCCACCTGTCCCTCGGCGGCGGCTTCCGCAAGGTCGGCGTACGCATCGCGCTGCCGGACGGCCGCGAGGCGCTCTGGGACACCGACGGCACCGCCGGACTGGAGGCGCAAGTGCTCCGGGACGGGATGCTGGTCGGCTTCGTGCCGCACATCGACGGCTCCGAGGACTTCACCGAGGAGCAGGTCGTCGACGCGATCGCCCGCACCGACTACGACCAGCCGGTGGCGCGGCAGCGCAAGGAGGCGCCACCGCCGGACCGGCCGCTGCCGATGGAAGGCGGCTTCTTCCGCCGCTTCCGCGACGGTTTCCGCTGAGGCCCCGGCTGCGTCAGTCGCCGAACGCTTTGGCGGAGACGACGCGCAGCCTGCCGTCCTGACCCGGCATCCGGGGAGCGCGGTACTCGACGTACAGCTGAGCGCCGACGCCCACGGTGACCGCGGCTTCGGCGGGGGCGTACTCCTTGGTGGGGGCGCCGGTGCCGGCTCGGGGGACGACGGCGACCCGGACACGGTGGGGACCGGCCGGGACCGGCACCGCCTCAGGCGCCCAGCTCACGACGGTACGCCGGACGCCGTCGACGACGAGGACCGGAACTGTGTCCTTGTAGGAGCGTGCGACCGCCCAGGAGGGCCTGGTGAAGGTCATCCGCAGGACACCCTGACCTAGCGACATGCCAATACTGTCCCACTTTGATGCAGTACGCGCAGGGCAAGCGCGCAAAGCATGTCGCGCCCTACAGTGGCGCCCATGCGAATGCCGATCTCGGTCGCGCGCTGGGCGGCACTGCTGACGCTGCTCGGCGGATGCGCCTGTTGCTGCGGAAACTGGGCGCCGATCGGCCCCTCTCCGGACATCGAGGCGGCCGACGTCGTCGGGACGTGGGTCAGCGATGAAGGCGCACGTATCACCCTTAACGGTGACATGACGTTTCGGACCGAGGGCCTCGCGAAATGCCTGGAAGGCGAGGAAGGCAGCGGAAGCAGCGCGGGCGGCGGCGGGGCGGGCACCTGGTCGCTGGGCGATCCGGAGACCCTCGACCCCTATCAGGACCTCCTGCTCAAGTACGCCCCCTACGGCGAGCATCTGCAGACGTGGCGGGCCCAGGAGGACGAGATCGTCTATCTGTGGGGCGACACCGACAACAGCGAGATCTGTTTCTTCGAACGCGGCGAATGATCGGGTGATCGAAATCACGCGATCTGTCCGGATTAGATGATCGCCGATCCTGCCTCGGCGGGCCGGTCGATCACGACGGCCACGCAGCGGCAGGTGGTGGCCCGTATTCCGGCGGCCCGCCGACAGGCGCCCGACCGCGCTTCACCGGTTCGGCGGACAAAAGGGTACGCATCGGCAGCGTGATCGACGGCGAGTCCACTGGCGGACCCTTCTGAGCTGCACAACGATGAGAGGGGTGGAGCAAGCCAGCACAGAAGATCACGATCATCAACCCGTCGACCTCGACCGGCTTCGGCGTACCGCTGAAACGGTTCTGCGAGGCAACTGGTCCGGCGACCACATGGTCCCCTCCCGGACCCTCTACCCCCATCAATGGAGCTGGGACGCGGCGTTCATCAGCATCGGACTCGCCCACGTCGCCCCCGACCGAGCCTGGCGCGACCTGCGCAGCCTCTTCACGGCGCAGTGGCCGGACGGTCGCGTACCGCACATCGTCTTCGACCCGGGCGTGAACGAGAAGGACTATTTCCCCGGCCCCGCCTTCTGGGACGTGCCGCCGCTACCCGGCGGGCCGAGCCACATCCGCACGACCGGCATCGTCCAGCCGCCGGTGCACGCGCTCGCCGCCCGGATGATCCACCGGGTCGCTCCGGACGCGGAGGAGCTGCGCTGGCTCTATCCGCGCCTGGTGGCCCAGCAGGAGTACCTGCTCAAGCACCGCGACGCGGGCGGAGCAGGGCTGGCCAGCATCGTGCACCCCTGGGAGTCCGGTCTGGACAACAGCCCGTCCTGGGACGACGCCCTGGCCCAGCTGCCCGCCGACGTCCGGGTGCTCGACCGGTATCAGCGCCGCGACGTGCAGGTCTCGGTCGCCACCCACCGGCCGACGAATGCCGACTATGCCCGGTACATCGCGTTGGCGGCGTCCTATCGCGACAACGGCTACCAGGACTTCGATCTGCTCGAACGGCACGGTTTCGTGGTCGAGTGCCCAGCCTTCAACGCGCTGACCGCCGACGCGGAACTGGCGCTGGCCGAGATCGCCGCGGTCGTCGGGGCCGACCCGGGCCCCCATCGGGAACGGGCCGCCGGCATCACCCAGGCCATGATCGAGCGCCTCTACGATCCCGAGACCGGCTTGTTCCACACGCTCGATGTGCGTACCGGCAAGCGATCGAAAGCCCGCTGTGTCAACGGCTTGATGCCGCTGATCCTGCCGGGACTGCCCGCGAGGGTCGCGGCGTCGCTGGCCGATCAGGCCGCCTCCGCGCGCTTCGGGCTCAGCCCCGTGCCGGTCCCGAGCTATGACCGCACGGCGCCGGACTTCGACCCGCTGCGCTACTGGCGCGGCCCGGTCTGGATCAACGTGAACTGGCTGCTGCGCCGCGGCTTCGCCGGGCACGGGTACGCGGCCGAGGCCGAGGCCCTGCGCCAGGCGATGCTGTCGGTGGTGGACCGCTCGGGATGCTTCGAGTACTTCCATCCCACGACCGGCGAGGGCATCGGGACGCCGGAGTTCAGCTGGACCGCCGCGCTGATCCTGGATCTCCTCGCGATACCGCGAACGCACCCCTGAGAGACGGCTACCGGCCCGACAGCACTGTCGCTGGGGTGGCGGTCAGCCACTCCAGCGCCTGCTCCGCCGACAACGGCGGGGAGAACAGGAAGCCTTGGCCGTAGCGGCAGCCGAACCGGGCGAGCATGTCGCGTTCGGACGGTCGCTCGATGCCTTCGGCGATGACCTGCAGGCCGAGCGTCTGGGCGAGCCGGATGATTCCGTCGACCAGCACCGCCTGCTGGCCGGACGAGGCGATCGTACTGGTGAACAGCCGGTCGATCTTGAGGGCGTCGAGCGGGACGTGCCGCAGGTAGCTCAGGGACGAGTAGCCGGTGCCGAAGTCGTCGATGGCCACCCTGATGCCGGCTCGCCGCAGTTCGACGAGGTCGTCCCAGATCTGGTCGTCGTCGCGCAGCAGCAGGCTCTCGGTGATCTCCAACAGGAGCCGGTCGGGAGGCACGCCGGCGTCGGCCACCGCTCGGCGTACGCCGGCGACGAAGCCGGGCGATCGGAACTGGTGGACGGAAACGTTGATGCTCACGTACGGCGCGTCCCGGGTGGCCCGCTGCCACGCCGCGGCCTCGGCGAGCGCCTGGCGCAGCACCCAGGTGCCCATCGGCACGATGAGCCCGCTCTCCTCGGCGACCTCGATGAAGTTGTCCGGCAGCAGCCGGCCGCGTTCGGGGTGCTCCCAGCGGACGAGGGCTTCGAAGCCGGCGGTCAGCCCCGAGCGCAGGTCGACGATCGGCTGGTACTCCAGGGTGAGCGCACCCGCCGCGACGGCCTCGTCCAACGCGGCTCGCAGTTCCAGCCGGCGCACCATCGCCGTGTGCAACGACGGGTCGTACCGCCGCCACTGCCCCTTCCCGGCGTTCTTGGCGACGTACAGCGCGAGGTCGGCCTGCCGCAGCAGGTCCTGCCCGTCCGGGTTGTCCGCGCTGGTCGCGACGCCGATGCTGGCCCGGCCGGAGACGACGCGCTCGTCGATGGTGAACGGCTCGGCCAGCGCTTCGATGATGCGCTCGGCGATCTGGTCGATCGCCTCGACGCTGGGCGCGTCGCCGATCAACGCCGCGAACTCGTCGCCGCCGATGCGGGCGGCGGTGTCCTGCGGCCGCAGGGTCATGGTGAGCCGCCTGCTCACCTCCAGCAGCAGCCGGTCGCCGTACTCGTGGCCGAAGGTGTCGTTGACGATCTTGAAGTCGTCGAGGTCGAGGAAGAGCACTCCGACGATGTCATCGGTGTCCTGCGCGGCGGCGACGGCCGCCCGGATGCGGTCGTTGAAGAGCACGCGGTTCGCCAGG
Source organism: Hamadaea flava (assembly GCF_024172085.1). Lineage (NCBI taxonomy): Bacteria > Bacillati > Actinomycetota > Actinomycetes > Micromonosporales > Micromonosporaceae > Hamadaea > Hamadaea flava. Next base: position 2,482,459 of record NZ_JAMZDZ010000001.1, read on the forward strand.
CCGGTCAGCGCGTCGTGGAAGGCCAGGAAGGTCAGCTCGGCCTGCAACCGCCGCTGGTCGGTCACGTCGCGCATGGTCAGCACCAGGCCGCCGACGGTGGGGTCTGTGCGCAGATCCCGGCAGGACGCCTCGACCTGCACCTCGATGCCGTCCGGGCGGCGTACGGTCCAGTCCGCGGGCACGTCGCCGCCGCATTGGGCGAGCATGCGCGCCAGGTCCGCCTCGGGCACCGCCAGCCGTTCGCTCAGGCGCACGCCGGCCAGGTCCGTGCCGAACACGGTCCGCGCGGACGGGCTCGCGTACCGGATGTGGTCGCCGTCCGGTTCCAGGATCAGGATCACGTCCGTCGTGTTCTGCACCAGCGTGCGGAAGTACTCCTCGCTGGTCCGGCGGGCGACCTCCGCGCCCAGCAGGATCCGCTCCATCGCCAGCGCGGCCTGCGCCGCCACCAGCTCCATCGAGATCTGGATCTGGCCGAGGGCCATCTCGTCCGCCGCCACCAGCAGCACGCCGATGGTCGGCTCGCCGGAGAACCGCTCCGGCAGGCCCATCGGGCAGATCAACGTGATCTCGAAGTCACCCAGCGCCGCGGCCACGTCGGGCGGCAAGGTCCGCGTGTAGGCCAGCCGGGCGCCGTCCGCGGGCTGGCGCGCGAACAGATCGGGGGCACTGCCGTCATTCATCACCACGTGTACGCGGTGAGGCGTGCCCGGGGCCAGCAACTGCGCGGCGGCCAACCGGAGCGCGGACTCGACTTCGGCGGTGGAGGTGGCCGAGAGCAGTGCGCTGCCCGCCTCGCGGATCCCGCGTCCGCGCAGGGTGTTGCGCCGATAGCTGTTGATCACGCCGAACAGCCGGACCAGGGCCAGGACGAAGGTGGCGCCCAGGAAGACCACGATGACGACGTCGTACTCCGAGCTCTGCCCGGTGATCGTCTCGACCAGCAGGAGCACCAGCGGGATGAGCACCAGCAGCGACAGCCACAGCTGACGGCGTACGCCCATCTGCCTCGGGCGCACCGCCCGGGGCTCGGTCAGCTGGACCATCGAAGGGTGCAACGCGGCCGCGCCCCAGCACGCGTAGAAGACGATCCAGCCGATGTCGACCGGCCCACCGGTGGCCCAGTCCCCCTTGAGCTGGGCCAGCCCGTAGAGCACGTCGGCCGTCAGCGTCCCGCCCAGGCCGACCAGGAGCAGCACCGAACTCGGATTCGGCCGGATCGCCGTCACCAGGCGTACGCCGACCAGCAGCAGGACCAGGTCGCCGAGCGGATAGCCAATCGAGATGAACCGCTGGAGGGTGGTCAGGTCGGGGGCCGTCAGCCGGGGGCCGATCAGGTAGAGCCAGCCGAGCAGGCCGATGGCGACGGTGACGATCATCGCGTCGAGGGCGGCACTGCGGTTCTGCCCGCCGGAGCCCGACCGGGTCAGCCCGAACACTCCGATGCCCAGGAAGACGAAGGTGATCAGGTAGAGGAAGTCGGAGATCGACGGGAATGGGTTCTGCTGGCCGCCGTACCGGACGAGCATCTCGTACGCGAAGTCGCCGGCACAGAAGGTGGTCAGCGCCAGGGCCAGCCACAGCCAAGGCGCACGCCGCCGGGGCCGATTGCGCCAGACACCGAACAGGATGGCCGCTGCCGCGCCGAATCCGATCAGCGACCAGATCACGACATGCGCGGACGGCAGGGCGTAAAACGCCCCACCTAGCACGAACATGCCGACGGCGTACGCCAGCATCACCCGGTCACGCATGCGCGGCTCATTCTGCCAGGAATCCGAAATTTATCCCAATGATCCATTATCCCCGGTTGTGCGGTGATCAACCAACCTCGCTGCGAGAATCAGACCCATGAAGGTGACGAAGCCCCTGGTGGGCCGACCCTGCTACGTCGAGCTCTCGACCTCCGACACCGCCGCCGCCACCCGCTTCTACGGCGGACTATTCGGCTGGACCGCGGAAATCGATCCGCGCGCCGAGGCGGGCGGCTACGGCATGACCAAGCTCGGGGACGAAGCGATCGGCGGACTGTCCCCGCTCATGCAGCCGGATCAGCCGGTCGCCTGGACCATGTCGATCGGCGTCACCGACGTCGACGCCAGCACCGAGGCCGTCCGCCGAGCCGGCGGGAACGTGCTCATGGAGCCGGTCGACATCTTCGACTCCGGCCGGTTCTCGTTCGTCACGGATCCGAGTGGCGCGGCCTTCTCACTATGGCAGGGCCGGGCCTTCCCCGGGTCGGAACGCATCGACGAGGACGGCACCCTGGTGTGGACCGAGCTGGCGACCCGGGACGCCAAAGCCGCCCGCGACTTCTACTCCACCGTTTTCGGATGGTCGGCGACCGACGGGGACATGGGCGGCGAGACCTACACCCAGTGGGGCCTGGACGGCCAGGACTTCGGCGGCATGATGGAGATGGCCGGGCACTATCCGCCCGAGGTCGGGCCGCACTGGCTGCTGTACTTCGGCGTACCGGACGTCGACGCCACGGTCGCCCAGGCGGAGCAGCTCGGCGGCACGATCATCGTCCCGGCCAGCGACATCCCGGACACCGGCCGGTTCGCCTGCATCCGGGATCCGCAGGGAGCCGTGTTCGCGGTCTACCACTCCACCCAGGGCTGACCTTACGCTTGGCGGCGTGACCGAGGTCTTCCTGCTCGACGCCGTCCGCACCCCGTTCGGCCGCTACGGCGGCGCCCTGTCCGGCGTACGCCCCGACGACCTGGCGGCGCACGTCCTGCGTACGGTCGCCGACCGCACCGGACTCGATCCGGCGACCGTCGACGAGGTCTACCTCGGCGACGCCAACCAGGCCGGGGAGGACAACCGGAACGTCGCCCGGATGGCCGCGCTGCTGGCGGGCTGGCCGACGAGCGTACCGGGGACGACGGTCAACCGGCTGTGCGGCTCCGGGCTCGACGCGGCGATGCAGGCGTCGCGCACGATCGCGGTCGGCGACGCCGATCTGATCGTCGCCGGTGGCGTCGAGGCGATGAGCCGTGCCCCCTGGGTCATGCTCAAGCCGGGCAAGGGATTCCCGCAGGGGCACGAGACGCTGCACTCGACCACGCTCGGCTGGCGCATGGTGAACCCGGCCATGCCGCCACAGTGGACGGTGTCGCTCGGCGAGAGCACCGAGCTGCTCGCGGGCAAGTTCCAGATCGGCCGGGCCGAGCAGGACGCCTTCGCGTTGCGCAGCCACCAGGCCGCCGACCGCGCCTGGACCGCCGGGTTCTACGCCGGCCACGTGGTGCCCGTCCCCGGCACGACCCTGGACCGTGACGAGAGCATCCGCCCCGACACGACACCCGAGGCGCTGGCCAAGCTCAAGCCGGTGTTCCGCCCAGACGGGACGGTGACGGCCGGCAACGCCTCGCCGCTCAACGACGGCGCCTCCGCCGTGCTCCTGGGCTCCCAGGCGGCGGCTGACCGGCTCGGGATCACCCCGCTCGCCCGGATCGCCGGACGCGGCGCGGCCGCCGTCGACCCCGACGTGTTCGGCATCGGGCCGGTCGAGGCGGCCGAGACCGCCCTGCGCCGGGCCGGCATCGGCTGGTCCGACATCAAGGCGGTCGAGCTGAACGAGGCGTTCGCCGCCCAGTCGCTGGCCTGCCTGGCCAGTTGGCCACAGCTCGACCCGGCGATCGTCAACGTCAACGGCGGCGCGATCGCCATCGGCCATCCCCTCGGCGCGTCCGGCGGGCGCATCCTCGGGCAACTGGCATACGAGCTGCGCCGACAGGGCGGCGGCTACGGCCTGGCCGCGATCTGCATCGGCGTAGGCCAGGGCCTAGCCGTCATCCTCGAAGCCTGACCCCACGCGCTCCCCGCCCGGATGCTTTCTGCGCGATCATGAACTTATCGCCATGATCGACCGGCGTGTCGTGTCCGAAGCACCCTGATCAACTCCGCAGGGGCCTGATCAACTCCGCAGGCGGCCGGTCAACGCCGCGAGCGGAGGTGATCAGTGGGAAGGTCGGTCAGGCGCGGAGGAAGTCCTGCACCAGCGGGTTGAGGCGCTCGGGGCTTTCCAGGCTGGGCAGGTGCCCGGCCCAGTCGAGCGACACCCGCTGCGTACCCGGGACCTGCTCGGCGACGTGGTCGGCGATGTTCGCGAAGACCTCGAAGTCGTGATCGCCGGAGACGGCGAGCGTACGCGCCGTGATCGCACTGAGGTCGAACGCCTCATGACGCGGCCCCACCTCGGGGGCGTCGATCTGAACCTCGAAGGCGTTCCGCTGCATGGTCGCGACGAGAGCCTTCGTCTCGTCTGTCGCCAGCGGGCCGAGCCAGGTACGCACGTTCAGCTCGACCGCCGCGTCCAGGTCCCGCTTCTCCAGCAGGGCTTCCTCCTGCTCGTCGAACTCGTCGGCGTCCGGCGTCGAGGGGAATCCGCGCAGGGCCGAACAGAGCAGGACGAGCGAGGACACCCGGGACGGCCACCGGGCCGCGATCTCCAGCCCGACCCGGCCGCCCATCGAGGCGGCGACCAGCGAGAACCGGTCGATTCCGAGCGAGTCGACGAGGGCGACGACGTCCTCGGCGTTGTTCCATTCGCTGGTCGGCATCGGGCTTTCGCCGAAACCCCGGAAGTCGGGGCGGACCTGGGTGAAGCCGGGGGCTTCGAAGGGCTGCCACATCCGGCGGTCACAGACCGAGGAGTGCAGCAGAACGAGGGCGGGACCGTCACCGGTGACGTCGTACGCGAGAGTCATGCGTTCCTTTCAAGCGGTCGCCCGAATGCGACCAGAGTGTGCCAAAGATACTTGATCAACTGGAGGACCTCGAGGTCGGCCCCGAAGTCTGCCCAGTTCCCCGGCGTACGCACGATGGACTGGGCGGCTCGGCCGACGATCTCGGCATCGAAGCTCTCCACTCCATAGAGCGCACACACGTGGGCAGCGAACGGGGGCGCCTCCGGCCCTCGGAACTCGTCGTCCAGATCGGACGGCGAGAGCGTGAAACCGCGGTGCCACAACAGCTCGATCCCGGCGTCGGCAGCCGCCTTGGCCAAGGCGGACCCCGTGGCGGTGCCCTGGAACGAGGGGTCGGCGACGATCGCCTCCGCGTCGGTGGCGAGGTCGACCACCCCGTGCACCTGGGCCTCGATGTAGTCGTCGAGCACCCGGCCGGCCGCCGCCGGGTCGAAGCGTCGCTCGGCAAGCCCGCGGAGCAGCTCCGTCGAGCCGCCTTCCGCCAGGTACGCCGCGAGAACCGGCTCGAAGGCGGCCGTCGTCCCGATGTCGGCCGGGCCGAGGTGGCTGTCGTGGAAGGTGAACGTGCAGCGGTCGTTGACCTCCGGCCGCAGCCGGACATGGCAGGAGCCGAACCGGGGCGCGGCGCCGTCGGCGTACCCGCCGAGGTTCAGGGCACCGTATTTGGGCCGGTCGGCCGAGCGCACTCCGTCGCCGTGATACGCCGCCCCGAACAGGGTCAGCTCCCAGCCGTCGCGGTCGCCGCCGAGGAACGCGGATCGGCTGCCGTTGGAGATTCCGGTCTCGTACTGACTCCGGTAGCGGCCGTCGGCCGCGAGCGCTTCGGCGACGGTCAGCCCGCCGGTGGCGATCCGATCCGGGTGGAAGTTCAACGTCACCCGCCCGGACGCCCGGATCAGCGCGATCAGGTCGCCGGCGTCCGGCACGTCCCGCAGCCGCTCCTGGGCAGCCGATGCGGCAGCCCGGGCGACCCCGGTGACGTGGGCCAGGGCGGCGACGTTGGCCGCGGACAGATCACTCACGGGCCGAACGACATCACGCCCGGCCCGTGCGGCGCAACCAGGTTTAGCCCTGCGGCGAGCCCACGTTGACGTACTTCTTGTTCGCGGCCGCCCACGCGTCCAGCTTGTCCTGCCGCAACGCCTGGAAGTAGCTCTTCTGCGGCGCGCTCGACAGGTTCTCCCCGATGTAGCGGCTGCCGCTGTACGCCCCGCTGCCGGGCAACCCGACCTGCGTGATCGACTGCGGTGTCAGGTTGCGCAAGGCGTACGCCAAGGCCACCGGCTGCATCCCGACGACGGTGAGCATCTCGCCGAGCGCGCCCACCACCTTGTCGATGGAGGCCGGGTTGCTGAGGAAGTCGCCCTGGAGGATCTTGCCGACGGCGGCCTCGATGATCTGGCGCTGGTGCCGCTGACGCGTGTAGTCGCCGCCGTTGGTGTACCGCTGACGGGCGTAGTCGAGGGCCTGCCAGCCCACCATGTGCATGTTGCCGACGTTGTAGGTCATGCGCGGCCCCGAGTAGCCGTGCTCGCACCGCGAGCACCCGGGCCGGACCTTGCCGTCGGGCTGCCGGTGAATGGAGACGACCTTCTGGTCGACGTAGACGTCGATCCCGCCGAGCGCGTCGACCAGCTTGGTCAGGCCGCGGAAGGTGAGCACCGCACCGCCGTCGAACTTCGGGATGCCGGTGTAACCGCTGACCGTCTTGGCCATGAGCTGATAGCCCTGCTGCACGCTGGGCTTCTTCGTGCCCGGCACGCGGGAGCCGTACATCATGGCGTGGGTCAGCTTGGTGCGTTCACCGCCGAACTTCGCGGGCGGGAACGCCGGGACGTTCACGACGAGGTCCCGCGGCAGCGACGTCAGGTACGCCTTCGACAGATCGGCGTTGACGTGCAGGATCATCAGCGCGTCCGACCGCGGGATCCAGTTGGGGATGCTCTCGCGGTTGTCGATCCCGGCGATCAGGATGTTGAGCGGGCCCTTGATGTCGACCCCGGCGGGCGGCGTCGGGCTCACCTGAACCGACGGCGAGGGCGACGCCGCCGACGCCGACGGTGCGGCCTCCGGCTTCTTGTCGTCCGACGTGCAGGCCCCGACGCCGAGCATCAGCACGGCGACGGCGAGATACGCGATTCGGCGCATGAGCGGCCCTCCCCAGGTTCATGGTGGAGACACCATACGACGCGTGGCGGAGGGCTGCTCGACTCTTCCTGGCTGGATCAGGGTTCCCCGTCGAATCATGCTCCATGATCCGGCCGGGAACCCTGATCCGCCCCGAGGTCAGACCGTGACGAGGTCGCGATCGTCGTTGATCGAGGCGGCCGGCGCGAGCGCCAGCTTCAGGACGTCCGCGACGTCGGCCAGCACGTGCACCTTGAGCACGTCACGCACCTCGGTCGGCAGATCGTCCAGGTCCGGCTCGTTGCGCGCCGGGATGATCACCTCGGTCAGCCCCGCACGGTGCGCGGCGAGCAGCTTCTGCTTCACGCCGCCGATCGGCAGGACCCGCCCCGCCAGGGTGACCTCGCCGGTCATCCCGAACTCGGGGCGTACCGGGCGGCCCGCGGCGAGCGAGGCCAACGCGGTCACCATGGTGATGCCCGCGCTCGGGCCGTCCTTGGGCACCGCGCCCGCCGGAACGTGCAGATGGATCCGCTTGCCCGCCAGCACGTTCGGGTCCAGCCCCAGCTCACGGCCGTGCGAACGCAGGTAGGACAGCGCGATGTGCGCCGACTCCTTCATGACGTCGCCGAGCTGGCCGGTCAGGGTCAGGCCCGGCTCCCCGTCCATCGCGGTCGCCTCGATGAACAGCACGTCGCCGCCCGCTCCGGTCACCGCGAGACCGGTGGCCACGCCGGGCGTCGCGGTCCGCTCCGCCGACTCCGGGGTGAACCTCGGCCGGCCCAGGTAATCCTTCAGCTCGTCGGCTCCGACACTGATCGGCTCCGCGTCGGCGGCCAGCTTCACAGCAGCCTTACGCAGGATCTTCGCCAGGGCACGCTCAAGCTGTCGTACGCCTGCCTCACGGGTGTGCTCGGCGGCGACCTTGCCCAGTGCCTCGTCCGTGACGGTCACCTCGTCGGCGGTGAGCCCGGCCCGGTCGAGTTGCCGCGGCAGCAGGTGATCGCGGGCGATCGCGACCTTCTCCTGCTCGGTGTAGCCGTCCAGGGTCACCAGCTCCATCCGGTCCAGCAGCGGGCCGGGGATGCTCTCGACGACGTTGGCGGTCGCCAGGAACAGCACGTCCGACAGGTCGAGGTCGACCTCCAGGTAGTGGTCGCGGAACGTGTGGTTCTGCGCCGGGTCGAGGACCTCCAGCAGGGCCGCGGCCGGGTCGCCGGCGTACCCCGCCGACACCTTGTCCACCTCGTCCAGCAGGATCACCGGGTTCATCGAACCGGCTTCGCGCAGCGCCCGGACCAACCGGCCCGGCAGAGCGCCGACATAGGTACGCCGGTGGCCCCGGATCTCCGCCTCATCGCGTACGCCGCCGAGCGAGACGCGGACGAAGTTCCGGCCGAGCGCCCGGGCGACGGACTCACCGAGGCTGGTCTTGCCGACCCCGGGCGGCCCGGCGAGGGCAAGGACGGCGCCGGAGCCCCGTCCGCCGACGGTCTGCAGACCCTTGGCGGCCCGGCGATTGCGTACGGCGAGGTGCTCGATGATGCGGTCCTTGACGTCGGACAGCCCCGCGTGGTCGGCGTCGAGCACCGCCCGCGCCGCGGCCAGATCCGTGTTGTCCTCGGTACGCGTGTTCCACGGCAGGTCGAGGACGGTGTCGAGCCAGGTCCGGATCCAGCCCGCCTCCGGCGTGGCGTCGGAGGCCCGTTCGAGCTTGTCGACCTCGCGCAGGGCTGCCTCGCGTACCTTCTCGGGCAGGTCGGCCGCCTCCACGCGGGAGCGGTAGTCCGCCGAGCCTTCGGGCTCGTCCTCGCCCAGTTCCTTGCGGATCGCGGCGAGCTGCTGGCGCAACAGGAACTCGCGCTGGGACTTCTCGATCCCCTCGCGGACGTCGTTGCCGATCTGCTCGGCGATCTCCTGCTCGGCGAGGTGCTCGCGGGCCCAGCCGATGAGCTGCTCCAGCCGATGGGTGACGTCGGCCGACTCCAGCAGCTCCATCTTCTGCGGCAAGGTCAGCCAGGGTGCGTACCCGGCGGTGTCGGCCAGCTCGGCAAGGTCGGTGATGCGGTCGACCGCGTCGATGACCTGCCAGGCACCCCGCTGCTGAAGCAGGGAGGTCAGCAGGGCCTTGTACTCGCGGGCCAGCTCACGGGTCTTGCCGGTGACGGGGGCGTCGGTGAGGATGTCGGCTTCCACCCACAACGCCGCCCCGGGCCCCGGTACGCCGGAGCCGATCCGGGCGCGGGAGACGCCGCGGAGAACGGCGGCGGGTTCGCCACTGCCGGCCAGCCGGCCGGACTTCTCGATGATCGCGGTGACGCCGTGCGTCGCGTAGTCGCCGTCGAGGCGCGGCACCACGAGGAGGGTCTTGTCGCCGGCCGCTCGGGCCGCGTCCACGGCGGCCTGCGTACTGGGGTCGAGGGTCACGCTGATGACCATGCCGGGCAGGAGCACGGCGTCGTTCAGGGGAAGGACCGGGAGGGTCGTCATGGGAGCACCTGCCATCACGTTAGTTGAGCGTGACAGGCTCAAGTCCTCCCGGTCCGTTTCTGTTCCTGCGCCGGGTTCGCGTGTGACCCAGGCCACTCAGCTCATTTTCGCCGGCGGTCGGCGGCGGTTCACTGGAGATCAGCCGGGTCGAACTGCTTGGGCTGGACGAGGACCAGCCAGTTGCCGGAGTTGTCCCGCATGACCGCCTCGACGCCGTACGGACGGTCGGCTGGCTCCTGGAGGAACGTCACGCCCTTGTCCACCAGCTCCTCATAGGTCTTACGGCAGTCGTCCACGCGCAGGCCCAGCCCGCCCATCTCGCCCTTCTCCAACTGGCGGCGATAGAACGCGGCGGCCTCGTCGTTCAGCGGCGGACCCGGAACCATCAGCGTGACCTCCAGCTCGGGCTGGCTCGGGTGGCCGAGCGTCACCCAGCGAAAGCCCGCCATGGTGGCGTCGGTACGCGTTTCGAAGCCGAGCACGTCCACGTAGAAGTCGCGAGCCTTGTCCTGGTCGAGGCAGTACACCGTGACCAGCGAGATGTTCGTAATCATGGGTTCACCGTAAGCCGGGGCCCCGGTCGGGCCGCTTCTTTCAGATTGCTCGGCTGCGCCCCAGCGCGACCCGCCGCGCCTCAGCCCGCCCGATCGGGTCCGGCGGTCTTCGTGTGGTCGAAGACTCCGCGCATGAACAGGTAGCAGCCGGGCATGTGCGGCCCGCCGCGCTCGGCCCACCGGTTCCGGTACGCCGTCGGCGTCTCCCCCACGAGCCGGGTGAATCGGGTGCTGAACGAGCCGAGGCTGCTGAACCCGACGATCATGCAGATCTCGGTGACCGTCAGGTTGGCCACCCGGAGCAGGTCCTGCGCCCGTTCGATGCGGCGGCGGGTGAGGTAACGGATCGGCGTCTCCCCATAGGTCGCCTCGAAACAGCGCGTGAAATGGAACTTGGACACCCCGGCGACCGCCGCGATCTGCTCCAGGGCGAGCGGCTCCTGATAGTGGCGGTCGATGTGGTCGCGCGCTCGCCGCAGATGCGCCAGCAGCTCGACCGGCACCGTTCGCTCTCCCACCTCGCAACCCTCTCACACCCTGACGACATCGAACGCCATAAGATCCAGTAGGAACCTTGTGCAATTCTGCGGATCTTTCTACGGTCTTCTCATGACGCGCGACATCACCGATCCGGAGATCCTCAAAGGGCTGGCCCAGCCGATCCGGCAGAAGATCTACCGGCTGCTGGCCCAGATCGGCCCGGCCACCGGTGGTGAGCTGTCCAAACGGCTGGGCACCGACCCCGGCCAGACCAGCTACCACCTGCGAGAACTGGCCAAGCGCGGGTTCGTCGAGGACGTGCCGGAGCTGGCCCGGGATCGTCGCGAACGCTGGTGGCGGCTGGTGCCCGGCGCGGTCTCCTGGTCCAGCCTCGAACTCGCCGGCCCCGAGGGCGCGGCGGTGGCGTCGGCGGCGAAGGCCCAGATGGTGATCGACGAGTTCGAACGCGTACGCCGCTATGAGCAGTCCCGTGCCGACTGGCCGGCCGAGTGGCAGCAGGCCGCGATGAGCAGCGACTCCTTCCTCCGGCTGACCGCCGCCGAACTCGCCGAGCTGAACCGCGAGCTGCTGACCGTCGTGCAGGACTGGGCCGCGCGTACGCGGGACCTCCCGGTCGGCGGCGACCGCCAGAACGTCTTCCTCTTCCTGCACTCCTTCCCCGAAAGGCCGTGACCCCGCATGACCGCCGTGCTCGACACCCCTGCCCCCACCGTCGTCCCGGCCTATCGGGTCGCCCAGTTCCGGCGGTACGCCACCGGCCAGGCCGTCTCCGTCCTCGGCGACCAGGTCTGGTACGTCGCGCTCTCCTGGGCGGCCGTGCAGATCGCCTCCCCCGGGGTCGCCGGGGTGCTGCTGTCGGTCAGCGCGCTGCCCCGGCTGGCGCTCATGCTCTTCGGCGGCGTCCTCGTGGACCGCCGGGATCCGCGTCGCCTCATGGTCCACAGCGATGTCGTACGCGGACTGATCTGCGTCGCCGCCGCGGCCGTCGCGGTGTGGCAGCCGAGCGTACTGCTGCTGGTCGTGGTGGCCCTCGCGTTCGGCGCGGCGGACGCGGTCTTCCTTCCCGCCGCCGGAGCGCTGCAACCACGGCTGCTCGACCCCACCCAGTACGCCGGAGCCAACGCCCTGACGTCGACGGTGAACCGGCTGGCCCTGACGTTGGGCGCACCGCTGGGCGGCATCCTGGTGGCGACCGGCGGCCTGCCGACGGCGTTGGCGGTCAACGCGGTCACCTTCGGGATCTCCGTCCTCGCCCTTCGCTCGCTCCGGCCCGCTCCGGCCGCCACGAAGTCCACATCGGATGGGACGAAGGGCGCTCTGCGGGAAGGGTTGCGGTACATCGCCGGACACCGCGAACTGCGGGCGACACTGCTCGTCGGACTGCTCGGCAACCTCGGTTTCGTCGGCCCGATGAACGTCGGCCTGGCGTTGGCGTCGCAGTCGTCCGGCTGGGGCGCGACCGGCGTCGGGCTGCTGCTGTCCGGCTTCGGCGTCGGCGCCATCCTGGCCGGGCTCGTCATGCTCCGCCGCCGCCCCGTACGCCACATCGGCCCGATCGCCGCGGTGTGCTTCGCCCTACAGGGAATCGCCGTCGTCATCCCCGCCGTCACGAACAGCCTCCCGCTCGCCGTCGCCGCGACCGCCGTCGCCGGGCTCACCAGCGGACCGGCCGGCATCCTGCTCGGCTCGCTGACGCAGTCCGCCACCGATGACGCGTACCGGGGGCGGGTGTCGAGCGTCAACTCGCTGGCGAACCTGGGTCTCACGCCGCTCGTGATGGCCGCCGCGGGCTGGGCCGCTGACCTGTTCGGACTGGTGCCCGCCATGACGGTGAGCGGCGCACTCGAACTGGTCGCCGCCGTCGGCTGCGTCGCGCTCCCCGCGCTGCGAACCGCGCGCCTCCCCCGCTGAACCCTGCTCGCCCTGCTCGCCCTGCTCGCCCTGCTCGCCCTGCTCGCCCTGCTCGCCCTGCTCGCCCCGCTCGCCCCGCTCGCCCCGCTCGCCCCGCTCGCCCCGCTCGCCGCTCGCCGCTCGCCGCTCGCCGGTCGCCGCTCGCCGGTCGCCGGTCGCCGGTCGCCGGTCGCCGGTCGCCGGAGTTGATCAGTCCGTCGCGGAGTTGATCAGGGCGCGGTGGACACGACACGCCGGTTGATCACGACCGTTAGTTCATGATCGCGCGGAAACAACGGGGGGCGAGCCGGGGGTGTCAGGGGGTGTCAGCGGGATGTCAGTGGGCCGGGTCAGGGTTTGAGGCATGACAACGGACGTACTCATCGTCGGCTCCGGGCCGACCGGGCTCACCCTCGCCGTCGACCTGGCCCGGCGGGGTGTCGCCGTCCGCATCGTGGAGCGGGACACCGCCGGCCGTGGCGTGGACGCCGATCAGGCGTATCGGGCCGGTTCGCGGGGCAAGGGGTTGCAGCCACGCAGCTTGGAGGTCTTCGACGACCTCGGGGTGATCGACGAGATCCTCGCGACCGGCGCGGTCTACCCCTTGATCCGGATCTACGCCGGGCGCGTGCCGATCTGGAAGGCGCACATGCACAAGCAGCAGGAGCCGTCCGAGGCGGTGCCGTACCCGATGACGATCATGCAGCCGCAGTGGCGGGTCGAGCGCGTTCTGCGTGATCGGCTGGCCGAGTTCGGCGGCCGGGTCGAGTCCGGGGTGGAGCTGGCCGAGTTCGCGCAGGACGCCGACGGCGTGACCGCGGTGCTACTGAAGGAAAACGGCGAGACCGAGACCGTCCGAGCGCGCTATCTCGTGGGCGCGGACGGCGGCCGCAGCGTGGTCCGCAAGACCCTCGGCGTCGGCTTCGTCGGCGAGACGCGGGACGAGGAGCGGATGATCCTCGGCGACGTGCGGATCGAGGGGCTGGAGCGCGACGCCTGGCGCATCTACGTCAACCTCCTGAAGCGGCAGTTGAAGGTCGGCCTGTGCCCGTTGCCGAACACGGACACCTTCCAGCTCACCGCGCCGCTGCCGGTCGGCGTCGAGCCGGATCTGTCGTTCGCGAACTTCCAGCGGATCGTCGCCGAGGGCACCGGCCGCCGGGATGTCGAGCTCAAGGAGGTCACCTGGTCGTCGGTGTATCGGGTGAACATCCGCATGGTCGACCGGTATCGGGTCGGGCGCGTCTTCCTGGCCGGAGACGCGGCGCATGTGCACTCCCCCGCCGGCGGGCAGGGCCTCAACACGGGCGTGCAGGACGCGTACAACCTGGGGTGGAAGCTCGCCCGGGTGCTCGCGGGCGCTTCGGAGTCCCTTTTGGACACCTATGAGGCCGAGCGCAAGCCGATCGCCGAGCGCATCCTCGGCCTCAGTACCCGCCTGCTCGACCAGGCGGCCCGGGGCGGCAGCACGAAGGCGTTCAAGCGCGACGCGGAGACTAGCCAGCTCATGCTGACCTACCGGGGTGGCCCGCTGGCGCGCGGCGAGCACGGCGGCGATCGGCTGCCGAACGGCAGAATCCACCGGCCCGACGGCACGACGACGACCCGATTCGACGTCATGAGGGGCCCACATTTCACCCTGTTCACGCCGCACGAAGTACCGGCGCCTCGCGACGACGTCCGGGTCAGTCGGACGACGGCCGGCGAAGCGCCCTTCGTCCTCGTACGCCCCGACGGCTACGTCGCGATCACCGCGCGGACCTACGAAGAGGTCGTGGACTACCTAGCCCTCGTCTGAGAGCGCGCAGGCGCCGGAGACCCCTTCGAGCCACTTGCGTACGGTGGCGCGCTCTTCGGCGGAGAACCCGGCTTCGATCTCCTCTTCCCATCGAGCGGCGGCGACCCTGGCCTCGGCCAGCCGCCGCCGGCCCGCGTCGGTCAGGAACAGCTGGTGCGTACGCCGATCGGTGGGGTGCGGCCGTCGCTCGATGAGCCCGTCGCGCTCGAACGCGGTCAGCATCTCGTTCGCGGCCTGCCGCGTCGCCGCACAGGCGCGGGCGACGTCGGAGTTGGACGATCCCGGATGCGCTTCGAGGATCATGAGCGTGGCGTACTGCGGAGTGGAGAGCCCGTACGCCTTGAGCTCGGCGTTCAGCGCCCCGCGTAGGCCCAGCCACGCGGTGCGGACCTGGAAGGCCAGCGATCCCGGCTCCGAGAGGAACGTTCCCATGCCACCATCCTCCACGCCACGCAATTGACAGGGACCTGACAATCTGCCAGGCTCACCTTCGTCAGGTACCTGTCGAATGTACCCAGGGGTGCGCCATGTCCACCACCGAACCGTCAGCCACGAAGCGCAGGCTGATCCTTCTCGTCCTCGTCGGCTCCCAACTGCTCGTCTGGATCGACAACACGATCCTCGGCAACGCCCTCGAAGTTCTGGCCGATCCGACGCACGGGCTGGCCGCGTCGCCCGGCCAGCTCCAGTGGGCGATCGGCTCCTACACCCTCGTCTTCGCAACGCTGATGTTCACCGCCGGTGCGCTCGGCGACCGCTACGGGCACCGGCTCGTCCTCGGCGTCGGCATGGCCGTCTTCGGCGCCTCCTCACTCTGGGCCGCGTACGCGAGCAGTCCGGGCGAACTCATCGCAGCCCGCGCGGTCATGGGCGCCGGCAGCGCGCTCGTCATGCCCGCCACCATGGCCGTGCTCACCTGGACCTTCCAGGGCGCGGCCCGCGCTCAGGCGTTCGCCCTGCTCTCCTCGGCCGCCGGCGTCGGCATCGCCATCGGCCCGGTGCTGTCGGGGGCGCTGCTCAGCCGCTTCTGGTGGGGCTCAGTCTTCCTGATCAATCTGCCCATCGTCGCCCTGTCGCTGCTCGGCATCATCGCCCTCCTCCCGGAGTTCAAGCCGCCGGCCGCTCGGGCGCTGGACCTGCCGGGCCTGGCGCTTTCCGTGAGCGGGCTCGGGCTCTTGGCGTATGGCCTGATTCGAGCGGGACAAGTCGCGGCCTGGGACCGGCCCGAAGTCTGGGGCACCGTGGTGGCCGGGCTGGCCCTGCTGGCCGCGTTCGTGGCCGTGGAACTGAAGGCGCGGCAGCCGAGCTTCGACCCGCGCCTGCTCGCGCGGCGCGTCTTCGGCGGCGGAACCGCGGGTCTCGGCCTGCTCTTCCTCGCCATGACCGCGAACTCGTTCTACTCCGCGTTCTACCTGCAAGGCGCGCGCGGCTACAGCCCGCTGGAAGCCGGTCTGCTGGCCCTCCCGGCCGCGGTCGGCGTCATGATCGCGGCCCCTCTCGCCAATCAACTGGTACGCCGAACGTCGGTGCGAGCGGTGACGGCCACCGCCCTCACCGTCGCCGGGCTCGCGATGGGATCGTGGAGCCTGGTCGGGCTGACCACGCCGATCGGCGTGCTCGAAGTGCTGATGCTGATCCAAGGTTCCGCGATCGGCATGGTCATCGCGCCGGTGACCACGGCGGTGATGGGCACGCTGCCGCTGGAACGGGCCGGGGCCGGCTCCGCCGTGAGCAACACCGTGCGCCAAACCGGCGCGGTGCTGGGGATCGCGCTCGGCGGCACCATCATGTCCATTGTGTACCGCTCGTCGGTCACACCCTCACTCGGCGCATTGCCGGCCGACCTGCGCTCGCGGGCCCTGGTCTCAGCCGAGTACGCCCGATCGCTGGGCGACCCGGGCGTCACCACGGCCGCCAACGACGCGTTCGTCCACTCGCTTCACGTCACCACCCTGTGGACGATGGCTGCCGCGTTGGTCGGAGCGCTCGTGCTGGCCGTCTTCCTCCGTCCCAGCCCCGCTCCCGCTCCCGGCGCTACCGCTCCGGAGGCGGCCGCTTCGGGGGCTGACGCCCCCTCGCTCGCCGCCTCCTCCTCCCCCCACTCCCTATCCCGTTGATCATGAACTATCGGTCGTGATCAACCGGCGTGTCGCGTCCTTAGCACCCTGATCGACTCCACGACGGCATGATCAACGGCCGAGCATTTTGCGGAGCAGATCACGCAGCTGCTCGCGCTCGGGTTCGCTCAACGAACGCAACGGTTCGGCGGCGAACCCGAGCGAGCCGCGTAGATCGTCGACGACGTGGCGGCCGGCGTCGGTCAGGGCGACGTTCTTTACCCGCCGATCGCCGGGATCGGGCTCGCGGACGACGAGGCCCCGGCGTTCGAGCCGATCGGCGATGCCGGTCACGTTCGACGGGTCGCAGTGGAACTCGTCGGCCAGCCGCCGCATCGGCTGCGGCTCGGCCGCCACGAGCATGAGCAGCTTGGCCTGCATCGCCGTGAGCTGGTGCGTCCCGGCCGCGTCCTCGTAACCCGCGTTGAACCGGGCCGCGATCTCGGCCATGAGCTGCACCACTTCTCGCGTCACCGTCATGACCGCCAGTATAGTTGAGGCAGTTCAACTATTTATGGAGGTCAAGGATGGCTCGCCAGATCACCCTCGCGTCCCGCCCGGCCGGCTGGCCGACGGCGGAGAACTTCGCGCTGGTCGAGGGGGAGACGCCGGCGCCCACAGAGGGACAACTGGTGGTACGCAACCTGTTCATGTCGGTGGACCCCTATATGCGGGGACGGATGAACGACGTGAAGTCGTACGTCCCGCCGTTCCGGCTCGGGGAGCCGCTCGACGGGGGCGCGGTCGGCGAGGTCGTCGAGTCGCGTGCCGACGGATTCGCTCCCGGCGATCTCGTGCTGCACGGGCTGGGCTGGCGTGACATCGCGGTCCTCGACGCCCGCCACGCCCGCAAGGTCACTCCGATCGAGGGGCTGTCGCCTTCGGCGTACCTGGGCGTGCTGGGGATGACCTCCCTGACGGCGTACGCCGGACTCCTGGACGTCGCCGAGTTCAAGCCGGGCGACGCCGTCTTCGTCTCCGGCGCCGGCGCGGTCGGCAGCATCGCCGGGCAGATCGCCAAACTCAAGGGCGCCTCCCGGGTCATCGGCAGCGCGGGCTCGGCCGAGAAGGTGGCACACCTGCTGGACCTCGGGTTCGACGCCGCCTTCAACTACAAGGACGGCCCCGTCGGGCAGCAGCTGAAGCAGGCCGCGCCGGACGGCATCGACGTGTACTTCGACAACGTGGGCGCGGACCATCTGGAGGCCGCGATCAGCTCCCTCAACCAGCACGGCCGGGTCGCGCTGTGCGGGGCCATCGCGGCGTACAACGACACCACGCCGCCCGCCGCGCCCCGGAACCTGGCGCTGGCCATCGGCAAGCGG
The DNA here is from genome assembly GCF_024172085.1 of Hamadaea flava. Classification (NCBI taxonomy): domain Bacteria; kingdom Bacillati; phylum Actinomycetota; class Actinomycetes; order Micromonosporales; family Micromonosporaceae; genus Hamadaea; species Hamadaea flava. The sequence goes on from NZ_JAMZDZ010000001.1 coordinate 2,499,979, forward strand.
CTGACCCTGCGCGGATTCATCGTCAACGATCACGGCGCCCGGATGCCGGAGATGGTCGCCGAGATCAGCGGCTGGCTGAGCGAGGGCAAGATCTCGTTCCAGGAGACCGTCGTCGACGGGCTCGACAACGCCCCCGAGGCGTTCCTCGGGCTGCTCCGTGGCGAGAACACGGGCAAAATGGTCGTCCGCCTCTGACCCTCGCCTCGCCCGCCCCCTGCTCTACCCCACCTCACCCCACCTCACCTCGCCCGCCTGTGTTTCGCCGCACGGCGCTCGCCCCTGCGGCGCTCGCGCTGCTCTCTGCGCGATCATGAACTTATGGCCGTGATCGATTGCGTTTTCGCAGGTCGCTGAACCACAACCAGGTGATCGTCCCCCCGGCGGACTGATCCACTGCCCGACGCGGACATCCCCTGTTGATCAGGGAGTTCCGGGGTTGATCAGGGCGCTGGGGACACGACACGCCGGTTGATCACGACCGATAGTTCATGATCGCGCGGAAAGCAGCGCGAGCGCCGCAGGGGCGAGCGGGGCGAGCGGGGGCGAGCCGAGCGAGCCGAGCGAGCCGAGCGAGCGGGGCGAGCGGTTAGTCGGCGGGGGCGACGGTTTCTACGGTGGGCTTGGCGCGCCGGTCCAGGAATTTCGTCGTCAGCCAGGCCGCGGCGACGGCGAGGACCGCGGGTGGCAGGACGTCGAGGCTGGACGCGCCCACGAGCAGGCCCGCGAACAGCAGCGGCGAGAAGATCAGCCGTGTCTGCGCCGCCATGCCCGCGGCTGCCCCGCCCGCCAGGGCGAGTGTCGGGGACAGGTCGAACCAGACCACGCCCAGGGAGGCGATGGCGACGCCGAGGAAGATCGCGGGGAAGATCGGGCCGCCGCGGAAGCCGCAGCCGAGGCAGACCGCGTACGCGAGGAATTTGGCGATCAGCAGTACGAGCACGATTTTCGTCGAGTCCGCGGTGGCCACGACGCCGACGCTGGTCTGGCCGGAGAAGAGCACGTCTTGGGAGTTCGCGCCGAGGGCCCGGGCCAGGAGGGCCAGCAGTCCGACGGCGAGGCCGCCGGCTAGGAGCAGGGCCGGCATCGGCAGCTTCATTTCCGAGACTCGCGTGCCCAGCCGGTGCACCCGGGCCAGGGCGAATGAGCTGAGGACGCCGACGACCACGACGATCAGCAGGTCGCCGAGGTGCACTCCGGTGTACGCGGGCAGGTCGGGCACTTCGAGGCCGGGCGCGTCGAGTCCGCCCCAGGTGCCGAAGCCGACGAAGATCAGGTAGCCGATCGCGGCGGCGACCAGGCCGGGCAGCAGGACTGGCAGCAGCCGGGCGCCCAGGCCGATGCCGCCCTCGAGGAGCAGCATCCCGGCGACCAGTGGGCCGCCGAACAGCGCGGAGATCGCGGAGAACTGGCCGGCGTTGGAGATCACCGAGGCGCCCTGTGTGTCGAACTTCGCGTAGCGGTTCGCCACCATGCCGACCACCGAGCCGAGCGCGATGACCGGGGCCTCCGGGCCCAGCACGGCCCCGTATGACAGGGAGCCGAGGGCGGCGAGGAAGACGCCCGGAGCGTGCGAGATCGGGGTGGCGGCGGTGCTCAGTCCTTTCAGCGGGGAGTGGCCGCCGTCGCCGGGCAGGAATCGGCGCGCCAGGACGACGATGATCGCACCGAGGACGGGGAGCGAGAGGACGGCGTACCAGGGTGGTTCGCCGGGGCCCCAAAGCCAGTGTTCGAGCCCGTGCACCGACGCGATGAACAGGGCTGCCACCAGCGCGGCCGGGATGCCGATGGCCGCACCGAGCAGGATGAGCCGCAGGTACGCCCGGCCAGTGGGTGGTTCCGCCATACCTGCCCTCGTCTCTCCAAATCAGCCACATTCACCCCGAATTAGCCTCATATTAGAGCCATGACGACGGCAAGTGTTCCCAAGATGCCCGGTTCTGCGGGCATGTCCAAGACTTCCGGTGGAATGCCCTGGTGGCTGTTCCTGATCACCGGCACCGCCTGGATCATCGTGAGCTGGTTCGTCTTGGGCTTCAACAGCCGGAGCGTCGCCTCGATCGCCGCGCTCGCCGGCGCGGTGGTCCTGGTCGCGGCCATCGCAGAGCTGTTCCAGATGTTCACCGCCCCCGGCTGGAAATGGCTGCACGGCGTACTGGCCGCGCTGTTCCTCGTCACCGGAATCCTGTGCTGGGCGAATCCCGGCAAGACGGTGTTCTGGCTGGCCGCGTTCGTCGGCTGGTATCTGCTCTTCAAGGGTGTCGCCGACATCATCCTGGCGTTCCTCACCAAGGCGGAGAACGACGCGTGGTGGCTCGGCCTGATCGTCGGCATCATCGAGATGCTGCTCGGCTTCTGGGCCGCCGGGCGGTTCACCCGGTCGCTCTACACGCTGATCGTGCTGGTGGCGGCGATCTGCCTGGCTCGCGGCATCACCGACATCATCATGGCGTTCCGCGTACGCAAGCTCCAGCACGCCGAGTGAGCGCCGGATGCGGACTCTGCGGTGGACCGGGGCCGTCGTCCTCCTGGTGATCTCCAGCCTGCTGGTGGTCGCCTCGGTGACGGCCCGGTTCGCCCGCTCTGAACTGCTGAACACCGATCGCTATGTGGAGACGGTCGCTCCCTTGGCCAGCGATCCGGACGTCCAGCGGGCGATCACCACCCGGGTCACCGACGCGGTGATGAACTCGGCCGATCTGCCGGCCCTGATTCAGCAGATCGCGCAGGCGACCGGGATCAAGGGCGCCGAGCAGGCGGCGACGCTGGCCGCGCCGGCCATCACGAACTGGATCAAGGGGCAGGTTCAGCGGATTGTCGGCGAACTGGTCACCTCGCCGCAGTTCGCGACGCTGTGGACGGAGATCAACCGCTCCGCGCATACGCAGATCGACAAGTTGCTCACTGGCGAGGACGGAACGATCGTCTCCACTCAGAACGCCGACGTCGTGATCAACCTCGGTCCGGTGGTGACCGCCGCCAAGGACAACCTCGTCAACCGGGGCTGGGGCTTCCTCAGCAAGGTGCCGGACGTGTCGATCCCCTACACCGTCGCCACGATCGACAACCTCCCCGAGATCCAGCGGTACGTGAAACTGCTCGACAAGGCCGGGACCTGGCTGCCGATCCTGGCGCTGGTCGTGCTCGGGCTGGGCGTGTGGTGCGCACCCAACCATCGGCGCGGCCTGCTCGTCGGACTGCTCATCAGCGCCGTCCTGCTGCTGCTCACGCTGGGGGCGTACGCGGTCTTCCGCAACAAGTACGCCGAGAAACTGTCCGCGAAGGGCTTCAACACCGACGTGGCCCTCACGGTCTGGGACCAGCTCCTGCGGTACCTCGTCATCGCGCTGGCGACGACGACGGTCGCGGCGGCCCTGGCCGCGATCTGGGTGTACCTGGCCGGGCCGGGTCGCGGCGCCACCCTGTTCCGCCGCGGCGTGAACACGGCGATCGATCCGGTCGGCCGGGCGATCGGCCCACGGCCCGGCGTACGCACTTTCATCCGCCGGTGGCAGCCCTGGATCGCCGTCGTGCTCGCCGCCGGGGCGATGTGGTGGCTGCTCGCCAATCCGACCGTCGCGACCGCCCTCTTGATCGTCGCGGTCGTCGCACTGCTCACCGCCGTGATCACTCTGCTACGCCGGTTGCCCGCCTGACGGCGGTGATCGACGACCGCCACTGTCGGCGTACCAGCTGAGCGTCGCGGAGCTGTTGCCCCGCGGGCCTGGCCGGTATCGAGCTCCAGGCCACAGTGGATTGGTCTACACGCTGGAAAAACCACCCCAGAGTTCACTTGAGGACGACGCGCGAACGATGTCTTTGTGGAGCGTGGTAGTGCTAGGTTGTAGCCGGCCGGTCACGCTCTGGGGAGGCGGCGCATGGACCGAGAGATCCGGGTCGATCCCGCTGCGCTGCGGGATTTCACTAAGGACCTCACGTCGATCTTGAACGATGTCTTGCAGCCGGGTCTGGAACGACAGAAGTTTCTGTTCACGGACCCGGTGACGTTCGGCGAGAGCAATCCGAGCGGCGAGCTCTTCCAACGGCGGACTGAGACGTCGCAGGCGATCCGTGAGGCACACGGGAACCTGTCGCGGCAGATCGCCTCGTTGCAGTTCCTGATCGAGGCCGTCGGCAAGATCGCGGACGGCTATCAATCGTCGGACGCCCTTTCCGAGGGCGCGCTGCAGAAGGTGTTGCAGCGGACGGCCGGGGTCGTACCGGGAATCAACACACCGGCCGCGCCATCGGCCGGGCCCGCGCCGTCCGGTGTGGAGACGCCACCGCCGGCCGATGTGACGCCCGTGGACAACGCAGCCGCGCCGTCAGCCGGCGCGCCGCCCAGCGAACCGGCCGTCGTCGAACCCACCGTGGAATCGACTGTGGAACCCACTGTGGAGCCGACGGTCGACACCGCCGCGGTGGAGCCGGTCGACAGCCTGGAGCCGGCAAAGGTGGTGGAGGGCTGATGACGGCTCCTTGGCAGGTCAACTGGCAGGCGTACGACGTGCCTCGGATCGCCGACGCGGTCCAGCGCGACCCGCACGAGCGCGACGTCATCCCGGCCGCGAACGCGGTCGGCGACCTCGTGGCGCACGCCGCCGAGCTTCTGCTGACCGCGGTCGGGAAGCTGGAGAAGTCGTGGTCGGCCAAGTCCGAGGCGGCCGCCGAGACGTACGCGTACGCCCGCGCGCTGGCCGCGTCACTCAAGGGCGACGCCGACGCGTACCACCAGATCGCGGCGGACGTCGGCAAGGTCGTCGATCAGCTCGACCGCGCACGTGCCGAGATCGATCCGCTGGTCGAGGAGTGGCTGCGGCTCGGCGAGTCGGCCACCGCGACGACGGCTTCGCTGAGCGCCGCCGCCCAAGACCTCAATCGGCGTGCCCGCGGCACGATGTCCCATCTGGACCATGCCGTCGGGCCGCTGCGGATCAAGGGGCCCAAGGCGTACGCGCCGAAGATCCTGCCCGTGTCGATCGCGCCGGACGAGCCACGCAAGGACCGGCCGCATCGGGAACCGCGTACCGATCCGGACGGGCCGGGCCGCAAGGACAACCCACGCGACTTCCCCCGCGGTGGCGGAGGCGCCGGCGGTGTCATCGGCGGCGCGCTGTTCACCGCGGCCGCCGTCGTCGCGCCGCCGGTCGGCTACGCGCCCCCGCCCGGCCTGCCCGGGGTCGCCACGACCACGTCCTCCGGCCTGGGCGCCAGTTCCTCCGGTGGCAACCGGTCCGCGGCCGAGGTGCTGAGCGAGCGGGCCAGCGAGCACGTGTACGACCGTGCCTACTCCGACTACGACGGGCCCGGCCCGACGCTGACCGGTGGCGGCGGCCCGCCGACCACCGCGATGACGCCGGGCGCGCCAGTGTCGATGATGCCGCTGGGCATGAACAGCGGCATGGCGCCCGGCGGTGGGGCGTTCGTCCTGCCCGGTCCAGGCGTCGGCGGCGGCGGCGTGCTGCGCAAGGCCACGATGAGCTGGAGCGCCACCCCGGCCCCGCAGACCGGCACGGTCATCGACGGCAGCCGCGGCGGCCAGCTCGCCGACTGGGCGGCCGGCCTGCCGAAATCCACGGCTCCACCGCAGGGCACGCCCGCCTGGCAGGTAGCGCGCGGTGGGCCCGGCGTGATCACGCCCGGTGCGGCGCTCGGGCCGGGCGCGCGTCAGGGCGATGACGCTCAGGCCCTCAAGAAGTGGTACGCGGAACTCGCCGAGCCTTGGCGGTCGACTGCGTCCGAGCGTCCCTGACCCGCAACGCCGAGACGTTGATCTAGGCGAGAAATGGCTGCCCCGGCGACCATTTCTCGCCTAGATCGTTTGACGGTTGGGGGTGCCGTCAACCCCGTAGTCGCCGCATCACCGCGCGCGCGAACTGCTTCGGATGGCGGATCTTCGCGGCGTACCGGACGTATTTGAACAGGCGATGGTTGCGGATCGCCTCGTAGCGCTGGACGCTGGCCCGCATCTCGCGGATGCGCTTCTCGCGTACCTTGAGCTGCTTGTCGCGGAACCCGAGCGTGCGCTCCAGCCCGAACACGTGCCCGCGTAGCTCGGCGAGTTCATGGCGCGCCGCGGCGGCGTCCTCCAGCGCCGACCGGAGGTCCACTGTCGACTCGTCGACGACGGGGTCGGTTGCGGCCGATACCGCCGCGGCGATCTTCCGGCCGCGTTCCACAGTGGACGGCTCGGCCTCGTCGCCCGACATTCGCAGCAGCGTCGCCACCAGCTCGTCGCCCGTCATCCACGGCGGCCATGGATGCCGGCGGCGGCCGCTGACGAGCCGATCGCGCCAGCGCTGCCAGGCGGCGGCGAGCAGCTCTCCCGGCGACACCGGTTCGACGACGGCCCAGCCGTAGAAGCCTGGTGTGAACCCGGTCCCGTCATAGCCGAGGTCGTCGAAGCAGAACACGCCCGACCCCGACTGCGTACGCGCCCAGGCGCCCACCTCGGCGGCGAACGCGCGCACCCCCGGGACGTCTCCGGCGGCGGCGAGCCGGAACAGCACGTCCTCCGCCGTCGGGGCGTCCGGCAGCGTACGCGTCCCGACCCGTACGCGGAGTCCGCCGGGCACGTCGGCGGCAGCCCCCGCGGAGTCCACGATCCACCCGGCGTCCGCCCGGTCGACCGCGACGGTGACACCCTTCGCCGCGCCCTCCGCGTACGCGGCCCGGGTGGGCTTGCCCCGCATCAGTAGCCAGCTCTCGGGAACCGCGTCGAGCTGCCCGGCGAGCGCGGCGGCTTCGGCCAGCTCCCCGATCGGGGCCAGGAGCGGCAGCGACGCGGCGGCTGCGGCGAGTCCGCGTACGCCCAAGCGGCAGAGCAGGCTGCCGGGCCGGGCCTCGGCGGCGGCCGTGGTCTCGATCAGGGTGTGCGCGATGCCCGCTTCGCTGAAGTTCGCGTACGCGGTGGTGCCGGAGACTCCGGCGCGTTCGACGGCCTCGGCGAACGCCGCGACGGAGGCCGGGCGCTCGGGGTCGTCCCGCAGCGGCCACCATTCGTTGTCCCCGTGCCGTTCGTCGAGCCCGCGCCGGTCGAGCAGGCTGGTCAGGGAGAAGCCGTTCTCCAGCCCGAGGACGAGCGCCGCGTCGACGGTCGCGTGCTTCAGCAGCTGGGCCAGGCGTTCCGGCCAGCTCAGATCCGGGCTGTCCGCGCCGAGGACGCGGTCGAGTCCGTCGACCGCGACGATCACGTCGTACGGTTCGAGCGTGGCCCCGGCCAGCCCGTCGAGCGCCCCGGCGACCACCTCGAAGCGACCGTCCAGGAAGGACATCTCACCGGCCGGCGAGGTCGCGAGGTCGGTGGCGTCGCTGACTGAGCGGAGCAGCACGGTGACCTGGTCGCTGCGATCGGCGACGAGGTCCAGGACGTCTTGGCCGTGGGGGCCGACGACGAGCGTACGCCGGGCTCGGGGCAGCAGGTCCGACAGCAGACGGCAGACCACCGCTCCCCCGGCCGGTGGCCGGCCCGGCTGATTCTGGTCGCTCCAGGGCTGCATCTCGCCCCGGACGACTCGCACGGCGCTCTCGATCTCAGTCACGTTCCCTCCAGTCGAAGAGCATCCGCATCTCCTCGGGCGGCAGCAGCCACGCCCGGCCCAGTTCCTCGTCGGTGATCTCGCGGGCGGCCACCGGATCGACCTGTTTGCCGATCATCTCCGGCCACAGCCGCTCGATCCGCGCTACGCCGCCGAACAGCGGGTTCTCCCCCGCCAGATCCATCGGGTCACCGTAGACGGCCGGTTCGCAGCCCACCGAGACGCCGTAGAAGATCGCGGTGGCGAGCCGGTTCGAGGCCACCCGCTTGTGCCGCCGGAACGCCTCCAGCTGCTTGTAGAGGAAGCGCCGGTCGGTGCCCTCGTAGTTCCAGCCGCGCTGGCCGAAGCAGATGACGTCGAAGCCCGCCTTCTCGTAGTGCTGGCGGATCTCCCGGCGCTCGAACTCGGTGTAGTAGAGGCTGATCGTGACCGGGCCACGCTCGGTCTCCTTGATCTCGTCGATCAGCCGCCGGTGGTTGCCGGAGATCTTGCCCCCTTCCCAGCCGTGGAACAGGAACCAGAGAGTGCCTTCGCGCTCGTCCTCCGGGACCGCGCCCAGCTCCGGCTCCAACTCCAGCAGGTAGAGCCAGGGCGCGCCGACCACGTGGTAGTTGCGGCGGCCGAGGTAGTGCCCGCGCCGGCGGGGCCAGTCGCTCCAGACGAACCGCCAGGCGCCGTCGAAGAACTCGTGGGCGGGATTCCAGCCACAGCCGATGTTCCAGCCGTGTTGCAGGTATCCCCGCAGACGCGGCGGGAACTCGTCGTCGAGGCCGGCGTACCGGGCGAGGATGTGCGACTGCCCGTAGTAGTGGTTGTGGTGATGCATGGCTATCGCACCTCGACGGTGACGCGGTCGGCGTGCGGGCGCAGCGTCAGCTGATGCTCCCCGACGGCGAGGGTGATCGACGCGTCTGCGGCGAGGAAGGCGTCGGGCTGCACGGCGTACGGGCGGCCGGTGGCCGGCAGGGCGACCAGCTGCCAGATCGTCGCCGAGGAGTGCAGCGGCTGCGGCGACGCGGCGACGAGACGCTCCACATCGGTCAGCGCCGTCCAGCGCACGCCGACGTCCGCGAAGTCCGCCTCCGCGACGGCGTCCGCCTCCGCGAGACCACCGGGAACCGCGCCCACGGAGCAGGTCACGTCGTCGTCGCCGGTGCCGTCGCCGACCCGCCGCCAGACCAGCGGGAAGTCCAGCGCCGCCCAGGACTGGCCGGAGACGGTCACGAGACCGACGTCCTCGGCGAGCCCGATCTCGTCGGCGATCGGCCGGACCGGTCCGTCGGTGACGATCACGCAGTTGTCGGCGGCCCGGCTGATCTGCACGAGGCGGCCGTCGAAGACCTGGCTGACCGCGTGGGTGAGACCGAGGGCGAGCACCGGGTTGCCGGGGGTCGCGGTCTCCAGCCGCCACACCGTACGCCCGGTGACCGGGTCGTCCGGATCGTCTTCCGGCAGCAACTCGGACACCGGTACGCGGGCGGTGAACCGGTCCTCGGTGTCGCCGGGCACGACCTCGCAGTCGGTCAGCTCGGTCCGCGCCCAGGTCCGGATCAGCTGGAGGACGTCGGACTCGGGTGGCAGCGCGCCTTCGAGGAAGATGCAGCCGTCCTGAAGGGCGGCCGAGGTGAGCCGGGCCGGGTCGGTGATGTGCCGCAGCAGCAGCCGGTTGTCGGCCGCAGGCAAGGGCTGAAGCCACGAGCCGCCGTTGATCCAGGCGCCCGGTGGCATGCTCGGGTTGCCCGGTCCGACGTTGCGCAGCACGGTAGTGCGCTTGACGTGCCCTTGGCTGATGGTGGCTCGCAGCGTCGCCGGTTCGTTGCGCGCCGGAATGCCCGCCAGCGTCGAGTGCGGTACGCGTACCGAGTACCCGACGAGGTTCCGATCGCCGTGGCTGTCGTACGCCGGGAACCGCTCGACCGGCAACGGGACTTCGACGCCGTTGGCCTCCAGCACCATGCGCAGTTTGGAGGTGGCGTCGATCTGCAGGTGGCGGATCTCGGCGGTGCCGCGTACGACGAGGTCGGTCTCGCCACCCGCGTCGGTCTCCCAGTCGAGGTCGGTGACCGTCGTGCTGGCCGCGTAGGGCGCGCGCCCAGGAATGCGGAACAGCGACTTGGCCTGCCCGCCGCGGTTCGGCGGCACGAGTTCGTGCCGCCGCCAGGGCATTTGGGAGCGCTCGGCCCGGACCGCGTTGAGCGTGCCGTCCCGGCGGATCTCCGCCACGGCACGCAGCATCTCGATGTCGCCGGTACGCAACGCCTGGTGCTGCACGCGGCCCAGGTACGACGAGCGGGCGGCCGGCCCCTTGTCGATGCGCTCGGCGAACCGCTGGGCGACCCGAGCCAGGCGTACGCAGTCCTCGTCGGACAGTTCCCCGAAGGCGTCCACGAGCGTGACCATGTCCACCTGAGCCAGGTGCATGTGCACCGTGTCCCGCAGGTACGCGGGCAGCTCCTCGACGAGGTCGAGCACGAGGTCGGCTGAGCGGATCCGGTCGCAGAGGTTGGCGAACTCGGCCCGCCGCTGGGTGATGGAGTCGTTGGTCGTGCGCTCGCGCCAGTAGTAGTTCGGCTGGGCCACGATGTCGACGGTGACCGCGTCCAGGTACGCCTTGAGCGTCACCGGGTAGTCCTCGTAGCGGATGGCCGGGAACTCGTAGCCGAACTCGTCCCAGAAGCTGCGCCGGAAGACCTTGTTCCACACCATCCGGTCGATGGCCGCCTGGTAGTACTCCACGACGTGGGTGGCCGGCCGGTTGGCGGCGAAGATCTTGCCGTGCAGCCACGAACCCCACGAGCCGTAGTCGTCGAACCGCCGCGCGCCGGCCGCCGCGAACGACGATCCGGTCTCGTCCAGGGACTGGACCATCACCTCGAAGGCGTGCCGGGGCACGAGGTCGTCGCTGTCCACGAAGGTGAGGTACTCGCCTTCGCTGTAGCGGACCCCGGTGTTGCGGGCCGGGCCGAGGCCCTGGTTCTCCTGGACCACCAGCCGAAAACGGGGATCCGTCCGGCAGTAGTCCTCGGCGATCAGCCCGGTGGCGTCGAGCGAGCCGTCGTCGACCAGGATCACCTCGAAGTCGCCGAAGGTCTGGCGGCGCAGCGAGTCAAGGCATTCGGCGATGTAATCGGCGACGTTGTAGTACGGCACGACGACACTGAGTCGAGGCGTCACGGATCCCCCCTCCGACCCGAGGACTCTGTTAGTAAGAAGCTTACGTACCGTTTTGGCACGCTACCGGCGATTTGCGAATCGGCTAGGTTTACCCCTGTGGACCGCACCATCGACTGGGACGGCGAAGCCGTCGTCACCGTGGACCAGACCGCGCTGCCGCAGGCGTACCGGGTGCTCCGGCTGCGCGACGTGGACTCGCTCATCGACGCCATCTCCCGGCTCGCGATCAGGGGCGCGCCGGCTCTCGGTGGCGCGGGCGCCCTCGGCGTCGCGCTGCTCGCGCGGGATCACGACGCCCAAGTCGTACGCCTAGAGGCCGAACGCCTCGCCTCCGCTCGGCCGACCGCGGTGAACCTCCGATGGGGCGTGAATCGGGCGCTGAGCCGCTTGGCCGAGGGACCCGACGCCGTCCTCGCCGAAGCGCTCGCCGTGCTGGAAGCGGACATCAAGGCCAATCACGACGCTTCCGGACGCGCCGCTGAACTGGTGCGAGAGGTGTGCGAGCGGCGGCCGCTGCGGCTGCTGACGCACTGCAACGCCGGTCGGCTCGCCACCGTCGGCTGGGGTTCGGCGCTGGGCGTCGTGCGCCACCTGGCCGCCGCGGGCGAGGTCGGCGAGGTGCTCGCCGACGAGACCCGGCCGCTGCTGCAGGGGGCGCGGCTGACCGCGTACGAGCTGGCCGAGATGAACGTGCCCTATCGGATCTGCCCGGACTCCGCCGCCGCGACCGCGATGGCCCAGGGCCTGGTGGACTGCGTCGTCGTCGGGGCCGACCGGATCGCCGCCAACGGCGACGTCGCCAACAAGATCGGCACGTACGCCGTCGCGCTGGCCGCCGCCCGGCACGGCGTTCCGTTCATCGTCGTCGCGCCGGAGTCCACCGTCGACGAGGCGATCGCCGACGGCTCGGCCATCCCGATCGAACAGCGCGATCCGGCGGAGGTCACGCACTACGCCGGAGTGCCGATCGCTCCGCCCGGAGCGGGCGCGTTCAACCCGGCCTTCGACGTGACCCCGGCCGACCTGGTGACGGCGATCGTCACCGAGGATCGGGTGTGGCGTCCGCTTCCGTGACGTCTCCCCTGGCGTCCGCTTCCGTGACGTCTCCCCTGGTGTCCGCTCCCGTGACGTCTCCCCTGGCGTCCGGGACGGTCGCCCCGTAGGACGCGAGTTTCCGGCTGACGCGGTCGATCTCGGCCGCGTCCAGCACCCGGGGCTCGCCGGCGGCCTTGGCGCGCAGCCACACGTCGCAGAGCCATTCGAGATACTGCGCTTTGGCGTACGCCTTGGCCAGGGTGTCGCCGACCGCGATGGTCCCGTGGTTGCCCAGCAGGCAGCCGGTCCGCCCGGTCAGCGCCTCGGTCACCGAGTCGGCCAGGTCGTCGGTGCCGTAGGTGGCGTACCGGGCGACCCGGATCGGCCCGCCGAACAGGGCCACGAGGTAGTGCACCGACGGCAGCTCGTCGACCAGCGTCGCGACGGCCGTTGCGGCCGTCGAATGGGTGTGCACCACGGCGTTGCCGCCCGTGGCCCGGTACGCCGCCAGATGCGTCGGCAGTTCCGTGGTCGGCGGCAGCGGGGCGTCGACCGGGGTGCCGTCGAGGCGGTGCACGCCGACCAGTTCCGGCGTCAGTTCCTCGTACGCCAGCCCGCTCGGGGTCACCGCGATCAGCTCGCCCCGCCGGGCCGAGATGTTGCCCGAGGTGCCCACCACGAGCCCGTCGGCCACCATCCGTCGGCAGTACGCGACGACCGCCCGCCGCTCCTCCACGAGAAGAAGATCCACACTGGGCACCCTACCGTCGCCCCCGCTCCCCGACATCGCCGTATCCGATCGGCACATCCAAATGGTTGACAGGCGTCCAAGGGGATGGCGAATCTGTTAGGCAATCTAACTAACCGATTCCTCCTCGGGAGGCACGATGAAGGCCCTGCAGCTCCTCCGAGCCACCGCGGCGGCCATGGCGCTCACCCTGGCCGCCGCGACCCCAGCGATCGTGGCACCACCGGCCGTGGCGGTCATCACCCCGTTCAGCATCGGGACGAGCACCGTGCTGACCGGCTATCGCATACAGTCCACCGCCAAGACCTCGGACACCGGCGCGACCGTCTCCCAGCCCGGCTACCCGGCATCCGGGTGGTACGCCGCCGCGCCGAGGTCGACCGTGCTCGGCGCACTGCTCCAGAGCGGGATCTACGCCGACCCCTTCTACTCGACGAACATGAAGAACATCCCCGCCACCGACTTCACCGTGCCGTGGTGGTTCCGCTCGGAGTTCACCCTGGCCGACGAGCCGGGCGTACGCACCTATCTGGACTTCTCCGGCGTCATGTCGCGGGCCGACGTCTTCGTCAACGGCGTCCAGGTCGCCACGAACAGTCAGGTCGCCGGGGCATACCCACGCTTCGAACTGGACGTGACGGCCCAGGCCCGCGCGGGCGCCAACGCCGTCGCCTTCCGGATCTCGCCGAACAACGCGTCGAACGACCTCACGACGGGGTGGATCGACTGGCTGCAGAACCCGCCCGACCGCAACATGGGCATCTTCCGGGACGTCCGGATCAAGCGCGCGGGCTCGGTGTCGTTGCGCGGCGCACACGTACTGACCAGCGTGACCAGCGGGCTGGACGCGGCGACGCTGACCGCCAAGGTGGACGCCCGCAACGACACCGGCGCCGCGGTGACCGCCACCCTCTCGGCGACCGTGGCCGGGATGACGGTCGGCAGCTCGGTCGCGTTGGCGGCCCACGAGTCCAAGACGGTCACGTTCAGCCCGGTCACACTGACGTCACCGCGCATCTGGTGGCCCGCCGGCATGGGCGCACAACCGCTTTACGACCTGACCGTGTCGGCGTCGGCCGGCGGGGCGGTCACCGACACCGCCACCTCCCGATTCGGCGTGCGCACGGTAAGCGGGACGCTGGACGCCGGCGGGCATCGGGCGTACAAGATCAACGGTCATCCGCTGCTCATCCGGGGCGGTGGCTGGTCGCCCGACGTCTTCCTGCGCTGGGACCCGGTCTTCGTTCAGGACAAGATCCGGTACGCGCTCGACCTCGGCCTGAACACGATCCGCCTCGAGGGGCACCTCGAACCGGACGAGTTCTTCGACCTGGCCGACGAGATGGGCATGCTCGTGCTGCCGGGATGGGAGTGCTGCAACAAGTGGGAGGCCGGGTCCTGGACGTCAGCCGACTACGCCGTCGCCAAGGCGTCGATGAGCGCCGAGGCGATCCGGCTGCGTGATCACCCGAGCGTCATCTCGTTCCTGATCGGCAGCGACGCCGCGCCCCCGGCCGCCAAGGAGACGCCCTACGTGGACGCGTTGCGGGCGGCGGACTGGCCGACTCCGATCATCGCCGCCGCCGCCGATCGGTCGTCGCCGATCACCGGCGCCTCGGGGATGAAGATGCCCGGCCCGTACGAGTGGGTGCCGCCGAACTACTGGTACAACAAGCGGGAGGGCGGTGCGTTCGGGTTCAATTCCGAGACCAGCGCCGGTCCGGACGTGCCCACACTGGACACGTTACGCCGCATGATGTCGGCTTCGGAGCTGGCGACCCTCTGGCAGAACCCGACCGCGACCCAATACCACCGGTCGCCGTCGAGCACCTTCGACGACCTCGGCATCTTCAACAACGCCATGATCGGTCGCTACGGTACGCCGACCAGCCTGGACGACTACGTCCGTAAGGCCCAGCTTCAGCAGTACGAGAACGTCCGGGCGCAGTTCGAGGCGTACGGGCGGAACTTCAAGGATTCCTCGAACCCCTCGACCGGTGTCGTGTACTGGATGCTCAATAGCGGCTGGACCTCCCTGCACTGGCAGTTGTTCGACCGCTACTTCGACCAGAACGGCGCGTACTACGGGGCGAAGAAGGCCAACGAACCCCTGCATGTGCAGTACTCCTACGACACCAAGTCGGTCGTGGTGGTGAACTCCCGCGTCGCCGCCGCGAGCGGGCTGAGCGTCACCGCCGCGGTCTACAACCTCGACGGCACTCAGAAGTTCACCCAGACCGCGACATCGATAACGGTCGCTGGAGACGGCGGCCGGACCACCGCGCTCACCATCCCGGCGATCAGCGGTCTTTCCGGCACCTACCTCGTGAAACTGACACTGCGGGACGGGAGTGGAACCGAGGTCAGCCGGAACGTGTACTGGCTGTCCACCTCGGACGACGTGATCGACTGGGCGGGCAACGACTGGTACTACGTGCCGACGTCGAGCTACGCCAACCTCAAGGGGCTGACCTCGCTGGCGAGCACGACCGTGTCCGCCTCGGCGTCGACCGTCGCCGCCGGTGACGGCACCTCCACCACGACGGTCACCCTACGGAACACCGGCACCGGGCTGATCCCGGCGTTCTACCTCGACGCGCACGTCGTCGACGCGGCGGGCACGCCGGTGCTGCCGATCCGGTGGAACGACAACGCCGTCAGCCTATGGCCCGGCGAATCCACCACCCTGACCGCCGCCTACCGCACCGCCGACCTGCGCGGCAGCGCGCCGAGCGTGCGTGTCACCGGGTGGAACACCGGTACGCAGACTGTCCCGGCCGGCTCGGGCGAGCCCGACACCAGTCCCCCGACCGTTCCGGGCAACCTCCGGACGACGGCGGTCTCGGCGAGCAGCGTGACCGTGTGCTGGGACGCCAGCACCGACAACGTGGGCGTGGTGCGATACGACGTCTTCCGCGACGGGGTGAAGGCCGGCTCGGTGACGCCGCCGACGACGTGCTTCACCGACGCCCCGCTGCAACCGGAGACCACGTACGCGTACACGGTGAAGGCGTACGACGCGGCCGGGTTGAGTTCGGCGACGAGCACCGCGATCAGCGTGACGACGCCGGCGGCCCCGTCAGGTCCGACGCGCTACGAGGCGGAGAGCGCGACGATCTCCCAGGGCGTCGTCGAGGCCAACCATCTCAACTACTCCGGCACCGGGTTCGTGAACTACGACAACCTCACCGGCAGCTACGTGGAGTGGACCGTCAGCGCCGCGACGGCGACCTCCGCACGCCTGGATCTGCGGTACGCCAACGGCACCACCACGGACCGGCCGATGACGATCACGGTCGACGGAGCCACGGTGGCCGCCGGCACGTCGTTCGCGGCGACGGGGAACTGGGACACGTGGGCGACGAAGTCGTTCACGGTCAGCCTCGCGCCCGGCATCCACAAGGTACGTGCGACGGCGACCACGGCCAACGGCGGACCGAACGCCGACTATCTGGACGTGACACCGCTGGCCCCGAAGACGCGCTACGAGGCGGAGAACGCGACGATCTCCCAGGGGGTCGTCGAGGCCAACCACCTCAACTACTCCGGCACCGGCTTCGTGAACTGCGACAACGTGGTCGGCAGCTACACCCAGTGGACGATCAGCGTGCCTGCGGCAGGCAGCTACACCGTCTCGGTGCGCTACTCGAACGGCACCACCGCCAACCGGCCGGCCGACGTCTCGGTCAACGGAACGGTGGTCGCGGCCGGGCGGGCGTTCCCGGTCACGACCGACTGGGATACCTGGGCCGACGTCTCACTGACGGTGACCCTCGTGGCGGGCGCGAACACCATCCGGGTGGCCGGGACGACCTCGACCGGCCCGGCGAACCTCGACTACCTCGAAGTCGGCTGACCCCACCCTCTCCCCGTTGATCATGGAGTCAACAGTGGTTTCGACGGTGTGTCACCACCGGAAACTCCATGATCAACGGGCGGAAGGGGTGAGCGGACGCGAGAGCGGAGATGGGTCAGCGGGCGGCGAGGTAGGCGGCGAGGTAGGGGGCGGTGCGGCTGCCGGGTGCGGTGGCGACCTCGGCCGGTGGACCGGCGGCGACGATGCGGCCGCCGTCGGAGCCGCCACCGGGGCCGAGGTCGAGAACCCAGTCCGCGCCGGCGATCACGGCGAGGTCGTGCTCGACGACGATCACCGTGTGGCCCTGGTCGACCAGACCGTGCAGCTGTCGCGTGAGGACTTCGACGTCGGCCGGGTGCAGTCCGGTCGTGGGCTCGTCGAGCAGGTACAGCGTCCGGCCACGACGGCCGCGCTGGAGTTCGGCGGCGAGTTTGATCCGCTGGGCCTCGCCGCCGGACAACTCCGTCGCGGGCTGCCCCAAGTGGAGATAGCCCAGCCCCACATCCCGGAGTACGCGAAGACTCCGCGCCGCGGCGGGCACGTCGGCCAAGAACTCCGCCGCGTCGTCCACGGTGAGGTCGAGGACGTCGGCGATGGTCCGGTCGCGGTAGGTGACCTCCAGCGTCTCCGCGTTGTATCGGGCGCCACGGCAGGTCGGGCACGGCTGATAGGTCCCGGGCAGGAAGAGCAGCTCGACGGCGACGAAGCCCTCGCCCTGGCAGGTCTCGCACCGGCCCCCGGCGACGTTGAAGGAGAACCGGCCGGCGGTGTAGCCGCGTTCCTTGGCCAGCGGCGTACCGGCGAACACTTTGCGTACGGCGTCGAACAGGCCGGTGTAGGTGGCCAGGTTCGACCGGGGCGTACGCCCGATCGGCCGCTGGTCGACCCGGACGAGCCGGTCGAGCTGCTCGACGCCGGCCGCGGTGACGCCGACGGACGCGTCGACCGACTCTTCCAGCGAGTCGTCGTCCTCGGCAACGTCTGCCTCGTCGGTGTCCGAGCGCAGCGACGCGGCGACGACGTCGGCGAGCACCTGACTGACCAACGTGGACTTGCCGGAGCCGGAAACCCCGGTGACGGCGGTGAACACGCCGAGCGGGAACGCCGCGGTCAGGTCGCGCAGGTTGTGCCGGTCGACGCCGGAAAGTTCCAGCCAGCCGCTCGGCTTCCGGGGTGGAGTATCCACGACCGACTGACTGCCGAAGAGGAACCGGGCCGTGGCCGACCCCTCGACCGCAGCCAGCCCGTCGACGGGACCGCTGTAGAGAACCTCGCCGCCGTGGCCTCCGGCGCCGGGACCGACGTCGATCAGCCACGCCGCTGTGCGTATCACTTGGAGATCGTGTTCGACGAGCAGGAGCGAGTTGCCCGCGGCCCGGAGCCGCGCGAGCAGTGTGAGCAGGGGTTCGGTGTCGGCCGGGTGCAGTCCGGCGGACGGTTCGTCCAGCACGTAGACCACGCCGAACAGGCCCGAGCGCAGCTGAGTCGCGAGCCGGAGGCGTTGCAGTTCGCCGGCCGAGAGGGTGGGCGTGGCGCGGTCGACGCTGAGGTAGCCGAGGCCGAGTTCGACGAGGAGGTCGATCCGGGCGAGCAGGTCGGGGACGATCGTCGCGGCGGGTCCCTCGGTCGGCGGTCGGTCGCGCAGCACGCCGCCGAGGTCCCGCAGCGGTAGCGCTGCCATGTCGGCTATGGACAGTCCGGCGTACGCGACCGCGAGTGACGAGGGCCGCAACCGGCGGCCCTGGCAGACCGGGCACGGCGACGTACGCAGAAAGCGCCGCATCCGCTGCCGGATCGGCAGGCTCTTCGACGTCGCGAAGGTGTGCAGCACATAGCGTTCGGCGCTCTGATAGCGCCCCTGGTACGGCCGCTGGATCCGGCCCACCTCGCGTTCCGGGTGGACGGTGACGACCGGTTGCTCGTCGGTGAACAGGATCCAGTCGCGGTCCTGTTGTGACAGTTGCGACCACGGACGGTCCACGTCGTACCCGAGGGTGACGAGGATGTCGCGGAAGTTCTTGCCCAGCCACGCTCCCGGCCATGCGGCGATGGCCCGGTCGCGAATGGACAGCGAGGGGTCGGGCACGAGCGATTCCTCGGTGACCCGGTGCAGCAGGCCCTGGCCCTGACATTCGGGGCAGGCTCCGGCCGGGGTGTTCGGCGAGAACGCGTCCGAGTCGACGCGCGGCGCTTCGGGCGGATAGTCGCCGGCGCGGGAATAGAGCATGCGCAACAGGTTCGACAGGGTGGTGACCGTGCCGACCGACGACCGCGACCCCGGCACCGCCCGCTGCTGGCCGAGCGCGACCGCCGGAGGCAACCCGGTGATCTCGTCCACCTTCGGCGCGCCCACCTGGTTGAGCAGGCGGCGGGCGTACGGCGAGACCGACTCCAGGTAGCGACGCTGGGCCTCGGCGTAGACGGTGCCGAACGCCAGCGACGACTTGCCCGAGCCGGAGACTCCGGTGACGACGACCAGCTCGTCACGCGGGAACTCGACGTCGACACCGCGCAGGTTGTGCTCGCGCGCTCCCCTTACCCGGACGAACCCCACCCGGACATGATCACACTTCGCGCCGCGTCAGCGGACGTGCTCCCGGAGGATCGCCGCGAATTCCTCCGGCCGCTCGATGTGCGGGCTGTGTCCCACACCGGCGAACGTGATCTCCCGGTATTGGCCGCCGGCAGCCGCGTAGCGGTCCAGCACCTCCCGCGTCTGGCTCACCATCGGCTGTGGGGGCGCGTCCCGCTCGCCCGGCCAGCCGGGCACCACGCCGAGTTTCCCCAGGTACGCGAGATCGAAAGCGGACGTGTCCGACACGATCACGTCCTTGTCGCCGCGTACCCAGGCGATCGGGGGCTTGGCTTCGAGGGCGACCAAGGCGTCGGCGACGTTGTGGTGCCCGGGGTCCATCGCGTTCGCCACGCCCCTGGTCCCGGCGCGTACGCCCGGCCACCCCTCGGCGGGCACGGAGTCGCCCGGATAGTTGTCCTCGCCGACCGCCGTCGACAGCACCGTGTCGAGCAACGCCTCCTCGTCGTCGCCGAGGGACGCCGGGTCGGCCACATAGCAGGTACGCAACACCGCCCGGGGGCTGGTCGGGGTGTCGCCGGACCGGTCGCCGGCCGCCAGCGCGGCGACGAAGGCGGGGTTCACCGCGCCCGCCCCGCCCGCGCCGAACCCGTACGGCGACAGCGGCGACTCCAGGACGAGCGCCGTGACCCGCTCGGGGTGATCGATCAGAAGCTGAGTGGCGATGCCACCGCCCATCGAGTGACCCACCACCACCGCGGGGCCCATGCCGAGCGCGTCGAGCAGCGCCGCCAGATCGTCGGAGAAGTCACGGAGTCCCCTGGTGGCGTCCACCGGGGCGGTCTCGGTGTCGCCGTAGCCACGCAGATCCGGGGCGACGATCCGCCACTCCTCCGGAAGATGCCGCAACAGCGGCGCCCAGTACGCCGCCGACGAGCAGTTGCCGTGCACCAACAGGACGGGCAGGCCGTCGAGCGGGCCGCGTACCAGGAGGTTCTGCTCGATGCCGTGGGCGGAGACCAACATGTCAGCCATGCTCGCCCCCGCCCGGCGTCGTTAACAGTGGCTCGACCCGCCACTCCGGCGGCGGCCGAGGTGTGGGCTCGCCCCACCTCCCCCTTGTTGATCTAGGCGAGAACGGGCGGTCCTGGCCACCCTTTACCGACTAGATCAACAAGTGCGCTGGTGATCTTGAACGGAAAACGTCGCCCGGGCGACGGAAACCATTCAAGATCACCCAGACCACAACGGACTAAGCGAAGAAATCGCGCAAGATGGACGCGACCACTGCGGGCTTGCCGCGCTGAGAAGCGTTCCCGGCAGCCCCATGATCGAGCCCGTCCATCTGGACGTGCCGAGCCGACGGCAGCACCTGGGCCAGCGAGACGACCGACTCCCGCAGGTACGCCGGACTCCGCGTCCCGTTCAGCAGGAGCACGTCGGCGGTGATCCCGGCGTACTGGTCGAACGGGCCGCTGGCCTCGGCGGACAGGGTGAAGTCGTAATGCAGCAACGGGCCCAGTTCACCCATCGGCACGTAGCCGTCGACACCCGTCCGGCGAGCATCCGCACGGAGGCCCAACGCGGTGAGCCGGCGCAGCACCGGTCGCGGCAGACGTCGCAGGAAGGCAGGCCCCATCTCGGCGAAGATCATGCCCGTCACGAGCGCGTCGAGGACGTCGCCCGCCGCCAGCGAGGCATCCAGCTGGCCCAGCGCCGCCACCGGACGGGCGGACGAGGCGAACAGCGGCGGCTCGAAGATCGCCGCTTTCTTGATGGATGAGGCAGCCTGCAGGGTGAGGATCGCGCCGGAACTGACGCCGAAGACGTTCTGCGCCCCCGTCGCCGACAGCACCGCGCGGACGTCCTCCACCTCCGGCGACGAACCGTACGCGCCGCTCAGCCCCCGGCCTCGCCGGTCGAGCAGGTGCACGGTGAACCGGTCGCTCAACGCCTCGGCCAGCTCCCGGTGGCTGACCGCGGACTCCATCGCGCCGTGCAGGATGAGCAGCCCCGGGCCGGTGCCCACGGAGTACCAGCCGAGCGTCGCGCCGTCGGGCGCGGTGGTCGTGCGCGTGATCATGATTGCCCTCCAGAAACCGCCGCTGACCAGGCGGAGTGCCACTCGGCGATCTTGCCGAGGAGGTCGCGGACGAAGCGGATCTCGGTGTCGAGCAGGGCGAGGCGGTACTCCTCCTCGACGAGGAACAGCGGATGCACGTCCCCCGCGAGCGCTTTGTCGATCTCCTGGCGCGACGAAGCGTGGTGCGCCGTCAGCCGGTCGAGCCGCGTACGCAGCAACGCGGCGACCTCGTCCGGCGGCAGCGCGCCGATCAGCGACAGCGCCGTCACGAAGCGCGGGTACTCGTGCTCCGGCTCGGCCACCAGCTCCCGCAGCCAGTCGCGCAGCTCGCGCCGACCGGCGTCGGTCATCGCGTACACGGTGCGTTCGGGGCGCAGTCCCGCCCGGCCGGTCTCCACCGGCGCCACGAAACCGGCCTTCTCCAGCTGCTGAAACACCATGTAGAGCGAGCCGTGGGTGAATTTGATGCTCCGGTCGTCGCCGTGCGCGCGCAGCGTCCGCCCCAGGTCGTAGGGATGCGTCGGACCCTGCGTCAGGTAGGACAGCACCGCCAGCGCCAGCAGGTTGCCGACCTTCCGCCTCTTCGCCATGAACCTATTATTCAGTCCTGACTAATTAGAGTCAACTAATCGATTGCGATACCGATCCCCGGGGAAAGGGGACGAGATGACCGAAGATGTCGCGATCCCTCTGCCCACCGGGCAGGGCGAGGTGGCCGCCACCCTCACCGTCCCGGACGACCCCCGGGGCCTGGTCGTGTTCGCGCACGGCAGCGGCAGCTCCCGGCACAGCCCGCGCAATCGCCAGGTCGCGGACCTGCTCCAGGACCGCGGCCACGCCACGCTGCTGCTCGACCTGCTCACCGTGGCGGAGGAGATCGAGGAGCGGTCCCGCTTCGACATCCCGTTGCTGGCCGCGAGGCTCCAGACCGCTTGCCTATGGGTACGCGAAGAGCCCGCACTGGCACCCGTGCGGCTGGGCCTGTTCGGGGCCAGCACCGGGGCGGCCGCCGCTCTCATCACGGCGGCGGAACCCGGGATGGAGGTGGCCGCCGTGGTCTCCCGGGGCGGGCGGCCCGACCTGGCCGGGCCCTATCTGCCGCTCGTGCCGTCGCCGACGCTGCTCATCGTGGGCGGCGACGATCCGCAGGTACTCGACCTCAACCGGCAGGCGGCCGGGCTGCTACCGCAGTCGCGACTGGCGATCGTGCCCGGCGCGACGCACCTGTTCGAGGAGCCCGGCGCCCTCCACCAGGTCGCCGAACTCGCCGCCGACTGGTTCACCCGTCACCTCTAGGGGCGGTGGAACTCGGCGACCCAGCGGCGTACGGGTGGGTCCTCGTCGTCCAGCACCTCGTCGACGGCGGACGCGACCAGGCCGCCCGTCGCGAAGGCGGCGACCTCTGCCCGGGTCAGCGGCCAGGGCATCTGGCCGGGGTCGCCGTCGTCGTCGCGGGCGCGGGCCAGCACGAGCAGTGTGCCGCCCGCACCGGTGAGGGCGGCGCTGTTCGCGATCGCCGTACGCCGAGCCTCGCCCAGCAGCACCTGCACGGTGTAGACCTCGAGCACCACGTCGAATCCGCCGAGCCAGTCCGGCGGCAGGTCGAGCAGGTCCGCGACCCGATAGTCCACCCTGGACGACGGGAATCGGCGGCGGGCCGCCGCGACGGCGGTCGGGGCCACGTCGAAGGCGACCACGTCGTAGCCCAGCCCGGCGAGGAACTCCGCGTCGTCGCCCAGCCCGCAGCCGATGACGACCGCACGGCCCGTCGCCGTCGCCCGACCGGCCGCCCAGCGGACCAACAGCGGGTTCGGCTCCAGGTCGGCCCACGGCACGACAGCCTCGCCCTGCTCGGCGGCGGCGTACAGCGTCTCGAACCAGGCAGTCGGCTCCCCGGCGGCCACCGATTCGGCGGCCAACCGGCGGGCGGTGCTGCGGTCGGTCATGCTGCGTTCGATCATGATCGCCAGATTAGCCGCCGACGTGGATGCCCGGACGTTGGGCCGGATCGGGCTCGAGCCGACGGATGATCTCGCGGACCACCGGCGGGGTGTCGCCCCGGCCCAGGATGAGGTATCGGAACAGGTGCGCCAGCGGAGCGCCCTCCGACCACTCGAAATAGCAGTGCGGGCGTACGCCGGTCTGATCGCGCAGGGCCAGCAGGATCGCCGCGATCGCGTTGGGCGCGGCCGGGCTCTGCGCCCGCAGGATCCGGTGGCCGCCGATCTCGACACCGTGCACCCGCAGGACGTCGCTGAACTTCGACGGGTCCACGATGTCGATCTCCAGGAAGAGCACGTCGGCCCGGCCCGGCACCGGGTTCATCCCCCGCTGCTCGGACTCCTTCTCGTCGTACTCGGCGACGTCGCCCGCCTGGCGGCGGTTGGCGATCAGGTTCAGCGCCCCGTCGTGCTCCAGCGACTCGGTGACGAACCGCCGCGCGCGGTCGTCGAACTCGATACGGTCCGCCCGCAACTCCGTCGTCCGGCTCACCCGCGAGATCAGGGACACCGCGATGATTCCGGCGATGAACAGGGCGGAGATGGCGATGCCGTCCGGCTTCTGGCGGATGTTCTCGCCCAACGCGTACAAGAGGATGAGCGTGAGGACCGCGAAGCCGGCGGCGGCCCACTTCTGCCGGTAGCGCACGGCGGAGATGGTGACCGCGACCGCGCCCGAGACCATCATGGCCAAGATGCCGGTGGCGTAGGCGCCGGCCTGCGCGTTCACGTCCGCGCCGAACGCGATGGTGATGACCACGGAGATGACGGTGTAGACCATGACCACCGGGCGGACCGCACGCCCCCACTCCGGCGCCATCCCGTAGGAGGGCAGGTAGCGCGGCACGATGTTGATGAGCCCGGCCATCGCCGAGGCCCCGGCGAACCACAGGATGAGGATCGTGGAGATGTCGTAGACGGTCCCGAAGCCCTCGCCGAGATACTCGTGCGCCAAGTACGCGAGCGCACGGCCGTTGGCCTCCCCGCCGGGCTGGAACTGCTCCGCCGGGATGAGGATGGTGGTGACGAGGCTGGTCGCGATCAAATAGACCGACATGATCAGCGCGGCCGTCGTGAGCAGCTTGCGGGTGTTCTTGATCCGCGACCGCAGACGGGTCTTGGGGTCCTCGCCGGTGGCGGCGATCAGCGGCATCATGCTCACGCCCGTCTCGAATCCGGACAGGCCCAGCACCAGCAGCGGGAACGCAACCACAGCGGGGCCGATCACGCCGGTCCAGCCGCCCTGACCGGAGGTGAGCGCGTCGGTCCAGTTCGCCCAGGCGCCGCCGGTCGTGAAGATCTCGGCGAACCCGACGACGACCACGACCGCGTTCAGCCCCAGGAAGACGGCCACGAGCGGGATGGCCACCCCGACCGCCTCGCTGAACCCGAGCAGGAACACGCCACCGAGGATGAGCAGCAGGACCACCGTGATCAGGACGGCGTGGCCGTGCAGGAAACTCGGCGCGTGCGGGTTCTCCAGCAGGTGGACCGAGGCGTCGGCGGCCGACAACGTGATGGTGACGATCCACGACGTGGCCACGAACCCGAGCAGCACCAGGACGAACACCTTGCCGCGCCAGAACGGCAGCAGGTCTTCCAGCATCGCCACCGAGCCCTGCCCGTGCGGGCTCTCCTTGGCCACCCGCCGATACATGGGCAGCATGCCAAGCAGCGTCAGCGCCACGATCAGCAACGTCGCCAGCGGAGACAGCGCACCCGCGGCGAGCGCGGCGATGGCGGGCAGATAGGCCAACGTGGAGAAGTAGTCGACGCCGGTCAGGCACATGACCTTCCACCACGGCTGTGGTTCCGCGTGCCCCTCCTGCGCCTCCGGCCCGACGACGCCCTGCACCCGGTGCTGCAACAGCCATCGACCCAGCGGACCGGGCGGGCCGGACCGGGGACCGGGCGTCTCGACGACCGCGGGGACGGCGTACTGCGGCTTGCCGGGCCCAGCAGTGGGCTCGGTAGTGGGCTGGTTCTTCTTCTTGGTCTCGCGCGGCACCCGATCACGATAGGGGGTTTGACCAAATCACCGAAGGGAAGGTTGACGTTATGCGTCATCGGTCCACCTTCGCGCAGTTCGCCGACGAGAGCGGCGTCCTGCTGATCGTCGCGATCCTGGTCGCCGGGCTCGCCGCCGTACGCCTGCCCGCCGCACATCCGGGCAGGTCAACGGGTGCGTACCTGATCGCCGGGCTGATCACGTTAGCCGTCTTCGGGCTGTGCGCGGCAGCGCATGAGCTTGCTCACGCGATAGCTCCGGCATCGGGGTCGGCGTCGGCGGAGTTGGTGGCGGCGGCGGCCGGGCCGCTCGCGAGCCTCGGGCTCGGCGGTCTCTGCGGCGTCGCGACGGCGGCGTTGGCTCTGTCGGGCGCGGGCGGCCTGACCGTGTCGGTGGCCGCCTACATCGGCTTGGCCAATCTCGTGCTGGCCGCCGGAACGCTGCTCCCCGGGGCGTCGTCAGACGGCGGACGGCTGCTGCGGGCCTGGATCTGGCGGACGACCGGCGACCCTCGCCGGGCGACGCGGGGTGCGGCGCGGACCGGCCGCGCGATCGGATTCGCCCTCATCCTCGGCGGCGTCGTCGTCCTCGTCGCCGGAGCTGCGGTCGCGGGCATCTGGCTCGCCCTGACCGGCTGGTTCGTCGCCGCCCAACTGTGATCCCGCGATCTTGTCGCGCCTCGCCGCGAACCGGGTCGACGTGACAGAATCAGGCGCATGTCCAAAGTCACCTGCGTCGAGTGTGGGCATACCGAGCACGGCGACAGCTCTTACTGCATGAATCCGACGTGTGGCGAGCTATTGCCGACCGCGGTGCGTACGCAGTCGCAAGTGGACATCATCGACACGTCGGCTGTGGACTCACCAGTTGCCGAGTCACCGGAGCCGCTGGTCGAGCGGGCCGCAGAGCCGGCGTCCGTTGTGGATGATCCGGCTCCGCCCCTTATCGATGAGCCGGCTGCCTCGATCGAGCAGCCGCCGGTCGCCGCTCCCCCACTGCCCCCGCACCGCCCCGTACGCCGCAAGTCCGCGGTCGCGGCCGTCTCCAGCGCCCGCCGCTGGCTGCTGGGGTTGGGCGCGGCGGTCATCCTCTTCGCGCTCGCCGTGGCGTTCAGCCGAGGCACCACCCGGCCGACCCCCGAGATCTCCCCGGAGGCACTGCCCCGGGCGTCGGAGGTCGCGGCGATGGCGCCCCAGGTGACCTCCGTCAAGGACGAACGGGTCGCGGTGACCCTGGCCATCACCGACCACAGCGAGGGCAAGGCGGCCTTCTACGTGGTGGGCGGCCCGGTCGGCGGTGAACCGACCACATTGGCCGATGGGCAGAAGGGCGCGGCCACGATCCGGGTCAACGCCCTCAATCCCGAGGTCGAGTACTGTTTCGTCGTCGTCGCGGTGTTGTCCGTCGATGAGTTCGCCCCGTCCGCGCAGGTGTGCACGAACCGATTCGGAACGAAGAAGTCATGAGTGAAACGCTGCACGTCTCGCCGGACCTGCCGGGTGCGTACCCACGGGTCCAGGACGCCCTGTCGATGGCGCGCCCAGGTGATCAGATCGTCGTCAGCCCCGGTGAATACGCCGAGAACATCCGGCTCGACAACCGGACCGTCCTGATCAGCGCGGCCGAGCCGGGCACCGTGACCCTCTACGCCGCTGATCCACTGTGGCCGGTCATCGAGGCCCGGGGCAGTCTGATCGAACTGCGGCACCTGCGCATCGTCAGCGCGGAGGGCGCCGCGGTGGCGGCCACGCAGACGGACCTGAAGATCCTCGACTGCGAGATGTCGGCCGCCTCCGGCACGGGTGTGCACCTCGGCTCCGGCTGCCAGTTCGAACTGGACCGGTGCCGCGTCGTCGGCGCGCAGTTGGGCGTACAGCTCGACGGGTGCGCCGGGACGATGACGAACTGCACGATCTCGGAGATCGTCTCAGACGGCATCCTGATCCGCTCGGCCGACCCGGTGCTGCGCAACTGTGTGGTCAGCGACGCCGGTTACCGCGGCGTCTACATCTACGACTACTCCCGGCCCACCCTGGAGAACTGCGGCGTCTCGCGTACGGGCGACATCGGGATCGCCGTCGCCCAGCAGAGCAACCCGATCATGCGCCGCTGCCGGATCACCGAGACGGGC
Source organism: Hamadaea flava (assembly GCF_024172085.1). Taxonomy (NCBI): domain Bacteria; kingdom Bacillati; phylum Actinomycetota; class Actinomycetes; order Micromonosporales; family Micromonosporaceae; genus Hamadaea; species Hamadaea flava. The sequence continues at coordinate 2,527,082 of NZ_JAMZDZ010000001.1, forward strand.
GGCGTCGGGATCAGCGTCGCCGCCGGCTGCGGCGGGCAGATCTCCGGGTGTGTCGCCGAGCAGACGGCCGCGCCGGGCATCCTGATCGCGCCGGGCAGCACAGTCGAGGTCGTCGAGGCCGGTCGGCCGCCGGCGGCGAAGATCGAGCCCGTCGCGGCAGCCGGCCGACAGGACGTCGCCCGCTCCGAAGACCTGCTCGGCCAGCTGGACGCCCTGGTCGGGCTGCCCGGCGTCAAGGCCGAGGTGCACGGGATCATCGACGAACTCCAGGTCAACGAGTGGCGGCGCAGCGGCGGCCTGTCCGTCGCGCAGTCCACCAACCACCTGATCTTCGCCGGATCGCCGGGTACCGGTAAGACGACGGTCGCCCGGATCTACGGCCAGTTGCTGGCCGCCCTCGGCATCCTGCCCCGGGGTGACTTCGTCGAGGTGTCCCGGCGCGACCTCGTCGGGCAGTACCTCGGGCACACCGCCGAGAAGACGTCGGCCGCGTTCGAGAAGGCTCTCGGCGGGGTGCTGTTCATCGACGAGGCGTACACCTTGTCGCGTACCTTCGGGTCGGGTGGCGACTTCGGCCAGGAGGCGATCGACACCCTGGTCAAGCTGATGGAGGACCACCGGCACGAGATCGCCGTGATCGCCGCCGGATACACCGGCGAGATGAACGACTTCCTCGACGCCAACCCCGGTCTGGCCTCCCGGTTCAACAAGACGATCGTCTTCGAGGACTACGAGGCGGACGAGCTGGTCGCCATCCTCAACACGATGGCCGAGGCCAACGAGTACACGTTGGACCCCCAGCTGCTCGCCGCGATCGGCGGTTACTTCTCCGCACTGACCCGCGACCGCAACTTCGGCAACGCCCGGGAAGCGCGCAAACTGTTCGACGGGATGCGCAAGGCGCAGGCCCAGCGGCTGCGGCAGTTGCGCCGGGTGCCGACAGCAGAGGAACTCCAGTTGCTCGTCTTCGACGACCTGGCCACCGTGCTGGCTTGACTACGCTTACGCCCGCGCTCTCGAAACTTGAGCGCGGGCGCTGCGGACTCCTCAGGCGGTTCCGTAAACGCGGGGTGCCGGCTCCTGCTCGGTCACCTCTGGCGTCGGCGGTTGCGTCCAGCCAACCGTCTCGGACGCCACGACCTTGGGCTTGTCGGCGTTGGCGTCCTTGCCACGCCCGGTGAGAGCGGCCGGTCCGTTGCCGACTCCGGGGTCCACGAGTTTGGGGCCGCCTCGGCGTACCGGACGCGGGCCGCCGCCTCCGCCGCCACCACTGGCCCCACCCCCCATGCCGCCCATCGGCGGAAGGTACGGAGTGGACTCCATCGGCGTACCGGCGCCGCCGTTGATCGGCGTGTCGGTGGTCGGAGTCGGGCCGGGCTCGATGGGCTCGATGGGCGTGACAGGCGTGCTCTTGCCACCGCCTCCGCCGCCACCGCCGTTGGGGCCGGCCGTGTTCCGGCCGTCGAGGGACACCGGGGAACGGGGGTTGTTCCACGGGTTGTCGTCCCACCAGTCTGGCCGGGCCGAGGACCCCGGATCGGTGCCGTTGCCGCTGCCCGGCGTGATCGGAATCGTCGTACCCGGGGTGCCGCCGCCGTTGTTCGGAGTCGTCGTGCCTCCCCCGGTCGTGGGAACGGTGGGGATCGTGGGAACGACCACGCCGGTACCGGTGCCGGGGGTCGTCGTCCCGGTACCGGGAAGGGTCGGAATCACCGGCGGGGTCACTCCCGTCACGCCGGAGTTACCGGGAGTCGCACCTGAGGTGGCTCCCGGAGTGGTGCCTGGCGTCGTCCCGGGAGTGTCGGTCGGCTTGGTGGTGTCGGCACCGGTGTTGCCGTTCGGGTTCGGATTCGGGTCCTGGGTGTTCGCCCCGTGAGTCTTTCCACCTTTGTTGTTGCCCGGCTTGTTCTTGTCGTCGCCCGGCTTGTTCTTGTTGTCACCGGGCTTGTTCTTGTTGTCGCCCGGCTTGTTCTCCTTGTCGTCCGGCAGGCCGCCGCCCGGCCAGGGGGCGCTGCGTTCCTGGAACCCGTTCTTCGGCTTCTGCTGAGTGTTCGGGCCCGCCCCAGGGCCGGCTCCTGGCTTCCGCTCGTCGTCCACCTCCGGCTTCGGCTTGGTCGGCTTGAGCACTGCCTCCAGCATCAATCCCTTGTACGGCTGAGGAAGCGGTCGCCAGGACGAATTGGCGACGATTCCCTCGCTCATCTCCTTGCCGATCGCCCGAAGCCGCTTCGCGAACTCGTCCTCGCGATCCTGTGCCTTATCGCGGTACTTGTCCATGAGCTGTTGTGCGGTCTTGCCCATCCAGGAGCCGTTCACCTGCGCGTACTCGATATGCGCGTTCCACATCTTCGTCAGATCGTCGATGTCGTTCCGGTACCGGGTCAATTCCTGTTCGGCCAGCTCCCGGGCCGTCCTGATGGAGTGGGCCGCCCGGCCCAGCATCTGCGTCAGATTCTGAAGCTTGACGCTCCACTCCGACATCGAGGCGGCCGCCTCGTCCGACGCGCCGTCGAATGCCTTCGCGGCATCTCCGGCCCAGACCTTCGGCCGAGTCACCTGACCCACCCGATCCTGAAGCCGGGACGAGTAGGTCAGCAGATGCGTGCCGATCACCCCGAATCCGGTGGCGAGGTGAGTCAGCGGCTCATCCTTGACGCCCCAGATGGTCCATAGCACCTGCGGATACTCGATGTGGTCCCAATCGCTGGCCGGCGGCGGATCGGTGGTAGGCAAGGTGCTCCGACCGGCGACATCCGGCTCCGCCTTCACCACGATCACCGTGCTGACGTAGTAGCCCGGATGGTCGAAGCCGACTCCTGTCTTCTTCAGGATCGACTCGTCGACCTTGTCGAACTCTTTCTGCCCGTATACCTCGTTGTTGCCGTACTCGGCCGCCGCGATCTCGACCATCTTGCGATGCGACGCCAGGCCGTCGCGTACCACGTTCAGGTATCCGACGACCCCGGCCCTGGGATTGCCCAGGTACGCCCGCGCTGTCTGGACGAGATACGTGACCTCCGGAAGGTCGGCACCACCCATCGACGCATCGTGAATCTGATCGACATACTCCGTGATCTTGCTGTTCGTCCCGTATCGAACGTGCTTGCCGCTGCCGTCGAGGATGTCGCCGGAGTCGTCCCCGAACTGCTTCTCGAGCTTGCCGAAATCGTGCGTCCACTCCAGCATCTCGCCGCCGTGGACGTGCACCTCGTCAGCCATGGCGACCTCCTCCTCCGGGCATCGATACTCGCCCCATCAGGCTGAGCCGAGGACTCGGACGACCGGCTGTTCGGCCTCCGGCTTCGGCTCGGCTGTCCACCCGTCGGAGCCGGTCGACACGACCTGTGGCTTGCTCGCCGCTTGGTCACTGCCACGGCCGCTGAGCGCCGCCGGGCCGTTCCCGACCCCGGGATCCAGCAACTTGGGACCACCCCTGCGGACCGCGCGAGGTCCGCCGCCCCCGCCTCCGCCACCGCCGCCCGTCGGGGGCATCATCGGCGGAAGATAGGGCTGGGACTCTCCGGCGGCGCTCGTGGCGTTCGACGCGATCGGCGACGCCGCGGGCGGGGCGGCCGGAACGCCATCGCCCGGTGGGATCGGAGTGACCGGCGTACCGCCCCCTCCGCCACCACCGCCGCCCGGGTTGGCCGAGTTCCGGCCGTCCAGCGACACCGGCGAACTCGGGTTGTCCCAGGGGTTGTCGTCCCACCAGTCCGGCCGATTCCCGTTGGCGGTGGGGGTCGGATTGCCTGCGCCCGGCGTAATGGGCACCGTAACGCTCGGCTTGCCGCCACCTCCGCCACCAGAGTTCGGCGTCGACCCGCTCCCGGTGCCGGGCACCGTCGGGGGAGTGACGCCACCTCCGCCACCACCGCCGTTGGTGGAACCGTTGCCGGTTCCCGGGGTGGACGGGATGGCCGGGATCGTGGGAACGACGATTCCGCCCGTGTTGCCAGCCCCCCCGGGGTTCGATCCGCCACCGATCTCGGGAATCGACGGAGAGGTCACCCCGCCCACGGGCCCGTTGTTCGCGTTCCCGTTGTTCGAATTGCCGTTGTTGGTGTTCCCGTTGTTCGAGCCACCGGTATTGGGCAAGCCGTTGGTGCCGGGGAGTCCACCGAAGTTCGTGTCACGCTGGACGCCGACATCCAGGTCGTTCGGCATGCTCTCGTTGTGCTTCTTGGGATCCTTCGCGGCGGCGGCCGCCGCTGCGGCAAGTGCCGCGGCGAGCGCGTTCGCGACCTCGTTCGGATCGATCGGCGGCCCCGGCAACCAGCCGTCGCCGGGTTCCCACTCGATTTTCGGCGGCTTCTGGTTGGTGTTCGGCGGTTTGACGCTGGGGCCGGCTCCAGGCCCGGCGCCCGGGCCTGCCCCGGGTCCCGCACCCGGCCCGGTCGGCTTGCGCTTTTCCTGCGCCGGCCTGTGCGGCTTGAGCACGGCTTCCAGCATGATGCCCGAGTACGACTGGGGCAGCGGCCGCCACACCGAGTTCGCGACGATCCCGTCGCTCATGCCTCGGCCGATCTCCCGGAGCCGCTTCGTGAAGTCGTGCTGCAGACGATCCACGAAGTAGTGATAACCGATGACCAGATCGTCCGCCGTGTAGACGTTGCCGTCGTCGTCGTACCAGACGCCGTACTGGTTCGCCTGGGCGATCCGTGCGTTGTAGGTGGCCGTCAGGTTGTCGACGTCAGTACGGAACTTCGTGAGTTCACCCTCGGCAGTCTCCTGAGCACTGCTGATCGCGTACGCCGCCCGGCCGAGCGTCTGGGACAGATTCTGGAGTTTCGCGCTCCAGTCCGCCATCGAGGCGACCGCCTTGTCCGACGCGAGGTCGAATGCCTTGGCGGCGTCCCCCGACCAGGTCTTCGGTTTGGTGACCAAGCCGACCCGATCTTGCAACCGCGACGAGTAGACGAGCAGATGCGTGCCGATCACGCCGAACCCGGTGGCGAGATGGGTCAGCGGCCCCGGGACGACGCTGAAGATCGTCCACAGCACCTGCGGATACTCGATGTGCTCCCAATCGCTGGCCGGCGGCGGATCCGCGGTGGGCAGCGTACTGCGCCCGGCGACGTCGTCCTCGGCCGCGACGCTGACAGTCGTGTCCACGTACATCCCAGGGTGCTGCAACTCGACGCCGGTCTTCTGGAAGATCCGGTCGTCGATCTTGTCGAACTCCTTCTGGCCGTATACCTCATTGTTTCCGTACTCCGCGGCGGCGACCTCGACCATCTTCCGATGCGAGGCGAGCCCGTCGGCGATCACGTTCAAGTAACCGATCACGCCGGCATCGGGACTGCCGAGGTATGCCGTCGCCGTCTGGAGGAGGAAGGTGAGCTCCGGAAGATCGGCGCCACCGGTGTACCCGTTCCTGGCCTGCAGGAGATAGTCGGTGAGCTTGTCGTTCGTCCCGAACCGGACGTGCTTGCCCGCGCCGGAGACGATGTCGCCGGCATCCTCGCTGAAGCGCTTCTCGAACTTCGTGAAGTCCTGCACCCACTCCAACATGTCGCCACCATGCACATGCACTTCGTCAGCCATGGCACCCCTCCCGTGACGCCTGAACGGTACTACGACAGTTGTCGATAGATCGGCCGGGCAGCG